>CAWFEM010000013.1:0-505042 GCA_963814905.1 uncultured Alphaproteobacteria bacterium
AAGCGCCGGAGACAAAATCCCTCAGTGAAGCGGCCGGGTATGTCCGGTTGCGCCGGAGCAAAAATCCGGCAGCAGATAGCTCTTTGCGGATTGGCAGAGGGCGGGGGATGAAGGGCGTGGAGCTCTACGGACGGGTTCGCTATGCGGTCCAGATCGAGGGATTGAGCCGTCGCGAGGCGGCGCGGCGGTTCGGGATCGACCCGCGGACGGTCGCCAAGATGATGGTGTTCTCGGTGCCGCCCGGGTACCGGCGGAAGAAGCCGCCGGCGCGACCGAAGCTGGACCCGTTCATCGGGATCATCGACCGGATCCTGGAGGAGGATAAGCGGCGTCCGACGAAGCAGCGGCACACCTCGAAGCGGATCTTCGAGCGGCTGCGGGACGAGCACGGCTTCGCCGGCGGGCTGACGATCGTGAAGGACTACGTGCACGAGCGCCGGCTGCGGCAACGCGAGGTGTTTGTGCCGCTGCGCCATGATCCGGGTCACGCGCAGGTCGACTTTGGCGAGGCGCTGGCGGAGATCGGCGGGGTGGAACAGAAGATCCACTTCTTCGCCATGGACCTGCCGCACAGCGACGCCAGCTTCGTGCAGGCCTATCCGGCGGAGACGACGGAGGCGTTCTGTGCGGGCCACACCGCGGCGTTCGGCTTCTTCGGCAGAGTGCCGAACTCGATCCTCTACGATAACACCAGGATCGCCGTAGCCCGGATTCTGGGCGACGGAACGCGGCAGCGGACGCGGGTGTTCAGCGAGCTGCAGTCGCACTACCTGTTCGAAGATCGGTTCGGCCGCCCCGGCAAGGGCAACGACAAGGGCAAGGTCGAGGGACTGGTCGGCTGGATCCGGCGGAACTACCTGGTGCCGATGCCGCGGGCGGCGAGCTTCGAGGCGCTGAACGCGAAGCTGATCGACGACTGCCGTCGGCGGCTCGGCGATCGGCTGCGCGGTCACGCCGAGACGATCGGCGAACGTCTGGTGCGCGACCTCGCGGCCTTCCAATCTCTGCCGGCGACGCCCTACGACGCCTGCGAGAAGAAGGCCGGGCCGGGTCAGCTCGCTGTCGCTGGTGCGCTATCGCGGCACCGACTACTCGGTGCCGACCGCCTACGGCCACCGCGAGGTTCTGATCCGCGGCTATGTCGACGAGGTGGTGATCTCCTGCGGCAGCCGACATCATCGCCCGGCATGCCCGCTCCTACGAGCGTGAGGACTTCGTCTTCGAGCCGCTGCATTATCTGGCGCTGCTCGAGCAGAAGACCGGCGCCCTCGATCAGGCGGCGCCGCTGGTCGGCTGGGATCTGCCCGAAGAGTTCGCCACCTTCCGCCGGCTCCTCGAAGCGCGCATGGGCAAGCGCGGCAAACGGGAGTTCGTCCAGGTCCTGCGCCTTCTGGAGACCTTCCGCCGCGACGACGTGGTGGCCGGGATCAAGGAGGCGATGGCCCGCGGCACGATCGGCTTCGATGCGGTCAAGCACCTGGTGCTGTGCCGGATCGAACGGCGACCGCCGCGGCTCGATCTGACGGTCTATCCCTACCTGCCGCGGGCGACCGTGGCGACGACCTCGGCCAGGACCTACCTGGACCTGCTCACCGGGGTGGCGTCATGACCGACACGCCCCAGCTTCTGCTCGCCCATCACCTCAAGGCGCTCAAGCTGCCGACCTTCCTGCGCGAGTACGACAAGCTCGCCCGGCAGTGCGCCGCCGAGGGCGTCGACCATGTCCGTTACCTGCTGCGCCTTGCCGAACTGGAGCTGATCGAGCGGGAACGGCGGATGGTCGAGCGGCGGATCAAGGAGGCCAAGTTCCCGGCGGTCAAAAGCCTCGACAGCTTCGACTTCCTGGCCCTGCCGTCACTCAACAAGGCCCTGGTGCTGGAGCTTGCCCGCTCGGAGTACGTCGCCCGCCGCGAGAACATCATCGCGGTCGGCAACAGCGGCACCGGCAAGACGCACATTGCCCTCGGATTGGGACTGGCCGCCTGCCAGAAGGGTCTCTCGGTCGGCTTCATCACCGCCGCCGCCCTGGTCCACGAGCTGATCGAGGCCCGCGACGAGAAGCGGCTGCTCCGCCTGCAGCGCCAGTTCGCCGGCTACAAGCTGCTGATCATCGACGAACTCGGCTACGTGCCGCTCTCCCAGACCGGCGCCGAGCTGCTGTTCGAGGTGTTCTCCCAGCGCTACGAGCGCGGCTCCACCATCGTCACATCAAACCTGCCGTTCGACGAATGGACCGGCGTGTTCGCCTCCGAGCGCCTGACCGGCGCGCTCCTCGACAGGCTGACCCACCACGTCCACATCCTCGAGATGAACGGCGACAGCTACCGGCTCAAACAGAGCAAGCGGCGTGCTCGCCAAGCCGTCGCCGAAACTCAGCCGGACGATACCCCCCAAGCCTGATCGCCAACCGCCGCAAGGCATCCCCAGCGCCGCCATCTGACGCCTTCGCCTGATGCATTATTGCTCCGGCCCGCCGATGCATATTTGTTCCGGCGTTGACATCCTTCATCGGACGCTTCCACGATCTGCGCAGCGTCGCGCCCGCGCCCGGCTGTCTCGATCCCGACCCCGACGTCGGCTATCCGCAGGGACAAGAGCTTGCCGGAGAGCTGCGGGAGAAGGGCGCGCGCGGCCTCGTCTACCCGTCCGCGCGCAATTCCGGCGGCACCTGCCTCGTCGCCTTTCAGCCCAACGTCGTTCAGGACGTGACGCCGGGCCCGTGCTGGCTGATCAGCTGGACGGGAACGCCCGACTGGTCGGCGACGGCCGTTTAGCCGGCTCGGTTAAGCGCATCGTCGAGGCTCCGCCTATCCCACTCCTTCTTGAATTTGCATCTCGCGCCGTCGCCGTTAGGTTGGCGCGCATGCTGTCCTTCCCGCGCCGCCTCGCGCCCCTCCTCGCCTTCCTCGCCCTCCCTCTTCTCCTCGGCGCCTGCGCGTCGTCCGGCGGCGTGAAGATGGACGTGCCGTCGCTGGCGCACGCGGAGGCGCGGGCGCAGGCGGATCCGCGCTATGCCGGCATCGTGGTCGACGCCGGCTCCGGCGCCGTCCTTTACGCGGAGGACGCGGATTCGCGCCGCCACCCGGCCTCGCTCACCAAGATGATGACGCTCTATCTGCTGTTCTCGGAGATCGAGGCGGGGCGGATGTCGATGGCGACGCCGCTGAACGTTTCAACGCATGCGGCGCGCATGCCGGCCTCCAAGCTTGGCCTGAAGCCGGGGCAGTCGATCACCGCGCGCGACGCGATCACCGCCATCTGCGTGCGCTCGGCGAACGACGTGGCGGTGGTGGTGGCGGAGGCGATCGCCGGCTCGGAGGGCGCGTTCGCGGCGCGGATGAACGCTGAGGCGCGCGCGCTCGGCATGGGCGCCACGCATTTCGACAACGCCACCGGCCTCCCCGACCGCCAGCAGGTCACCACCGCGCGCGACATGGCGCTCCTAGCCCGCGCCCTCCAGACCAGATTCCCTCAATATTACAAGTACTTCGGCACCGAGGGGTTCACCTGGAAGGGTCGCAAGCTGAAGAGCACCAACCAGCTCCTCGGCGCGCTTCCCGGCGTCGACGGGATGAAGACCGGCTATATCCGCATGTCGGGCTATAACCTTGTCGCCTCGGCGAAGCGCGGCGACAAGCGCATCATCGTCGTCGTCATGGGCGAGAAGACCGGCTCGGCGCGAAACGGCCATGTCGCCGCGCTGATCGAGGCCTACCTGCCGCGGCGCGGGCTCTTCGCCACGCGCTGACTCCTTAAGCGGCGATCTCGTCCGCCTCGCGCGCGTGCGCGTCGGCGGGGTCGTAGCGCGCTTCCACCGCGCGGCGGGCGGAGGCGGCAGCGGCGGCGATGGCCCGGTCGAGCTCCGCGTCGGCGTCGAGCGCGGCGATCAGCGCCGCCTCGTCGCGTTCCAGCTCGGCGCGTTCCAATTCGGCGCCTTCCAGCGCCGCGCCTTCCAGCGCCGCGCCCTCAAGCGCCGCGCCTTCAAACTCCGCGCGCTCAAGCTCCGCGCTTTCCATCACCGCTTCATGCGGCTCGCGCTCGGCGCGCCAGGTATTCTGGCTCGACATCTTCTCGCGCATGCCGTTCAGCGCCGCGAGCTGCTCGGAGTGACGCTGCGCGTCCTCCGCCTCGCCCTTGGCGATGGCGAGCACGGACGCGAGCAGCGGCTCGCCGCGATCGATGCACGTCTGATGCAGCCGCTCGAGGATATCGATCATGGAGACGAGGAAGTCTGTGCGATGCGCGTCCATCCAATTGACCTAGCCCGCGTTGCGATTCGACTTCGTCTCATTCGAGCCGGAACGGGGTTAACCCTTCGTTAACGACGAGGGGCTCGCCGCCACCGGAGACCCGGCGGGAGGCTGTCGATCCGGTCACCGGACAGTCATCGACCGATCGTGCGAGTAAATCCGATTCGACGCGCGGCGGCGAGGCGGTGGCAGACGCTTAGCCACATCAAAGATTTAGCCCGGCGGCGATCGCCCGCGGGGGCGCGCGGGCGTTGAGGCGTCATCCGCGTGGCGGCTTCTTCGCGCCGCCCGGGGTGCGTCATCCGCGCGGGGGCTTCTTCGCCCCGCGCGGCGTGCGGCCGGGCCAGGCGACGACGTGATCCTCCAGCGTCTCCACCGGATGGTCGCTCTCGCTGACGGTGCGGCCGCTGACGGAAATCCCCGCCGCGCGCACGCTCGCCGGATCGCCGGAGAGGAGCGGATGCCACCAGTAGAGGTCGCGCCCCTCCGCCACGAGGCGATAGCCGCAGGTCGGCGGCAGCCAGGAGAGGCTCCGCACACTTTCCGGCGTCAGCTCCACGCAGTCGGGCACGTGGCGGAAGCGGTTCTTGTAGTTGCGGCAGCGGCAGCTTTCGCCGTCGAGGAGCCGGCAGGCGACGTCGGTCCAGGCGATCGCGCCGCTGTCGATATCCTCCAGCTTGTTCAAACAGCAGCGCCCGCAGCCGTCGCAGAGCAATTCCCACTCCGCGCCGGTCATCTCCTCAAGCGACTTCCGCCGCCAGAAAGGAACGTCGTCCATCGGAGACATATAGGACAAAAGCGCCGGCGATGTTCAAGCTGAAGCAATTCTCTCAGCGCCCGGCCGCGCTTGGAGATTTCGAAAAAAACCGCTCGATTGAACAAAGCTGAATTTATGGTTCTTCGGTACCGAAAAGCATGCCGAGCCGATCAAAACAGACGATCCTCGCATCAGGTGGTTCTGGCTTCCGGCACGCGACGCGCCAACGCGTCAGCCTTCTCCCCGGTGGGAGAGGGTGCCCCTTTGGTTTGCGAAAGGGCTGAGAGGGGAGATCCATGTTGGCCGCGGCTACGCCAACCTTCTCCCCTTGTGGGAGAAGGTGCCGTTTGGCTCGGCCAAACGGCGGATGAGGGGTTGGCGATGCCGGGCCGCGACCCGCCCTCTCCCCTGGCGGGAGAGGGTGGCCCTCCGACTTGTCGGAGGGTCGGGAGAGGGTGGCCTTCGCCCTTGGCCGAAGGTCGGTAGAGGGGGAAACCACGCCGCGCTCGGCACAAATTTTCCTCGCCTTGCGGGAGAGGTCGGTTTGGCACGCCAAAAGGCGGATGAAGGGTGACGCCCCTACTCCGCGGTCGCGCTCTTGAATTTGGCGACGATGGCTCGCCGTCGCTCCTCATGCGACAGCTCCTGCCGATCAAATTCAGCAATTTGCTTCATCACTCAACACAACGCCCTCCACGGCGCTGATTTTGGCGAAAGCCCCGCGACCGATCGTTAACGTCACAGGAGAGGTCCTGCCCGCGCCGCTCTTTCGAGTGCCCTTCATCACGCCACGCTCACGCCGCCTCAGATTTTTCCAGCCGCGACATCTCGGCAGCAAACGCGGCGCGCCAGCGGGCGGCCTCCTCACGGTCTCTCAGAAGGTTGCAGAGATAGGGAATATTGCGGTCGCGATGAAGCCGCACGATTACCGGTTCCCACGGCCAGCTCCTCGCCGATTTGAGCTGCGCAAGCAGGGCTTCCAGCCGGTTTTGTACGTGCTGCGGATCAGGGACGTAGGCCTGTGGAGCGGGCGTGCCAAACATGTCCGCCTGAGCCGGTTCGGCGGGCACCCCCCCTTGTCGGCGGACGCTCTTCTCTGTGATTTGTGACTCTCCATGGACGGACGCTAGCATCCTCGGCCCGGCCGTTCACTGAAGCGTCGGCCCAGGGTCTGACTTATCCACGTCAGGAAACGCCTCCCGGTAAGCCTCGTCGATCCGCGCCATCTGGCCGATCGTAAAGGCCAGGTTGTCGGCCACCTCCCCGATGTGGTTTATTTCATCGAGCGACAGCGCGCGGCCTTTCCGCGACTTCAGGTATTTGTCGAGCACCTGGTAGCCGCCGATATGCAATTCCCAGACGTCCCGCGGCACGGGGCGGAAAGTCTGCGTCGTGTTGATGGCTATCGCTTGGTCCCGCTCCGAGTAGCGGATGAATTCCACGAGGTTGTCCCCGCGCCCATGGTACAGCGCGAAATCTCGTCGGGGCACCTCACGAAGAAGGTGGGCTTCTATGAGTGTCGAGCCAAGAGCGGACAACGTGTCGAAGTCCGCGGAATGCTTGGGAAAAGGCACGCGTGGAAAGTCGATGCGTAGGAACTCGACATAACGCTCGCGGTAAGTCCGCGCATACAGAGCGGCATAGACGTAGCCGAGAACCTCTTCGGGGGCGTAATGGTGATCATAATGTGTGTCTATGAAAGCTCGGAAATTGGAAGACAAATTCTCACTCTCCTCGCCGTTCTCTTTATATAATCTGAGCGGAAAGCAGTAATTTTGCTCCGTTGAGCCATCCGAAATCAAACAACTTTCAGGAGGATAAGCAGCGACAAAACTATGTCGCCAACTGCCCGTTCCGATTTGGCGCGAAACGAGCAGTTGCAGATTATCTCGTCCAGCTACATGATCAATCAATTCCCTGCGTGGGTAATCCATGAACTCGGAGCCAAAATAGCAAAATCTTGTGTCAAACGGCCTAAAGTCGCACTTGATAATGTGGCGCTCCGGATCGTCTATATTCTGAAGGACGCTTCTTGCATTACGCAAGCTCCAGTCCCGGTTGTCCTTCAGTGAGTACCGCTCGCGCAGCAGTTCAGTTGACAGCTCTACGTCACGCATGTCGCGGACACGATTTACAATGTCGTCGCGCTCTATCGCGACGGAAAATCGATCGCGATGCGTCTGGAAGCCGAGGACGTTCAACTGGAACATCTGCCTCTTCTCCGGCGCGGCATTGAGGCTGTCCGCAATCTGCCACCACTGCCCATACTCCTCCCACCAAAGCTCCTCATCAGGCTCTGGCGCATGCCCCGGAAGGTCGGATTGTCCAGCCAGGAATGGTTGGTAATGATCCCAACAACGCCCTCCTCGACCGCATCCATTTTCAGTTGAGCGAAACGGATGAACTTCACGTAATCGTCGTTCAGCCACTTTGGGTTTCTCTCGCCCAATGGCTTCTCGATATCGCGGAACGCAGGGTTCCCGCCCGCATCACTTTCTGTGGGGACCTGCTCGACAGTATATTTGTAGCCGTCGATTGCCCGAGTGATCCATTTGCCCTTGTTCTTGGAATGGCCCGAGTAAGGCGGATTGCCGAGGATCACCAGGATCGGCCTCTCTTTCACCTGCTGCGCGGCTTCGACTTCCGCTGCGAGCTGCGGCAGGAACGCGTTCTTCTGCGGCTCGACCGGCTCCAGCGTGTTCGTCAGGTAGACCTGCAGCCGCTCGTCCCCCGCCAGCGGGTGGTCCTTGTCCTTGAGGTACTGCGACAGCTTCAGGTGCGCGATCGTGTAGGGCGCAATGAGATATTCGAAGCCGTAGAGGTTCTTCAGCATGTGCTCGCGCACGACCGCGTCCGCCTTTCCGACCTCCGGTCCGCCAATGTTGTCGAAGATGCGCTGCAAATGACTTCCAACAGGAAGGTGCCGGTACCGGTCGGCGAAATCGAGCACTGTAACCTGGTGGGTAGGCCAGCCCTTCATGGATCTTGAATGTGTCTTTCAGTAAATCGTCGACGGCCCGCACGATAAAGTTTACGACCGGCGGCGGCGTGTAGTAGACGCCTCGGCTCTTGCGCGTCTCCTTGTCGTATGCCTTCAGGAAATCCTCGTAGAAATAGATGAACGGGTCGCGCTCGAAGAGCCTGTGCTCCTCCTCGTCGCCCGCGCGCACCTTGCGGCTGATCGCCTTGCGTTGGCGGAACGACAGATCATCACGAATATTCATCGATGGCGAGGCCATTCACAATCGACAGTATCTCGTCGATAACCCATTTCGCCTCGTCGTATTCCGCTTCCTGCATCTCCTCCAGGAAGCGGACCAGCTCGCGGATGAGCCTGAACGAACCCGGGATGAATTTCCGTACATTGTCGAGCGCGATTATGTCGTCGTCACCGGCGTTCAGTTTGGCCAGGAACAGTCCGTAGGCCAGCATCTGCGCGAAAGCGTCGGCAAATTCCTTTACCGTGAGCTCGTGAAATACCTGCTCGCGGAAAACGTCATAGAGCGCGTGCAATCGCCCTTTCGTCTTCGCTTTCTCCTGTCGGATCAATTCCTCTACCAGATAGTCCCGTAGCAGTTTCGAGCGCGTCGCGAGCGCCAACGCCAATTGCTGTGCGCGCTGCAATCCCTGCGGCGGCGCGGAGAAGAAAGCGGAAAGCAGCTTGTCGGTGTCAGCGGCCTTCTCGGGACTGACCCGGATCGTGCGGCCCTCGAGGTCGCTCGGGAAAGCGAGCGACTGCCGATCCAGCACCTTGCCGGCGGAGTCGATCCGAATGAACTGGAGATAGTCGGTGAGGACAATGTTGTCGGAGAGCTTCCGGTATTTTGCGATCTGACCCGACTTCAGTACCCTGTCGAGATTGGCCCCGATTTCCTTCACTTCGACATAGCCAAGGATCATGCCCTGACGCTTGATTTTGAAGTCGGGCGCACCTTTGTTGGCGACCCGCTTCGGCTCGTGCTGAACCAGAATGCCTGGGGCCAGCGCTTCCCGGGCGAACTGGTTTAACAGAGCTTCGAGCGCAGAACGGCCGGTGTGCTCCGTGTGCTCGTCGAGTGGCGTTTCACGGAGCTTCTTTAGATATTGGTCAAACTTCCCGGCCATCCGTGGGTTGTCGCTTGAGGTTTCGACCCCTGCAAGGGGCGTCCCAAATAGCCCACCGCCAATTCCCCCCCTTCACGCCCCCTTCACCCCTCTTCCGCCACACTTTTCGCGAATCAGGGCGCTCTCGCGCCCTCTTTCCCTTGCGCCGAGAGGAGGATTGACCGAATCTCCTTTCTCGGGAAAGGAGGCGGGTAAAGGTGGCCTGGATGAACGATCCGTTTTCGGGCGGCGAGCGTACAAACTGGCGCCAGCGTCTTCTCGGCGTCGATTCGTGGATCAATTCCTCGCTGCACGAGGCCGGGCACGGCCTCGTGGACGGCTACGAGCGCCTGTGCATCTTCATGCACCGCTTCAAGGCGGAGGGCATCCGCCGCTGGGTCTTCGAGTTCCTCTCCGAAAGCTACTCCCTCGGCGTCGTCGGCGCCCTCGTCCTCCTCGCCTTCGCCATCCCCGCCTTCGACGAGATCGGCAAGGACTGGCGCACCCAGTCGGATTTCGCCGTCACCTTCCTCGACCGCTACGGCAACGTCATCGGCCGCCGCGGCATCCTGCAGGACGACACGGTGGAGCTGGAGGACCTGCCCGACAACCTGATCAAGGCCGTGCTCGCCACCGAGGACCGCCGCTTCTTCCAGCATTTCGGCATCGACTTCATGGGCACCTTCCGCGCGCTCGTGGAAAACGCGCGCGCCGGCGGCGTGGTGCAGGGCGGCTCGTCGATCACCCAGCAGCTCGCCAAGAACCTCTTCCTTTCCAACGAGCGAACGCTGCAGCGCAAGATCAAGGAGGCCTATCTGGCGCTGTGGCTTGAGGCGAACCTCACCAAGCGCGAGATCCTGAAGCTTTATCTCGACCGCGCCTATATGGGCGGCGGCACGTTCGGCGTCGGGGCCGCGGCGGAGTTCTATTTCGGCAAGAAGGCGCAGGACCTCGACCTCGCCGAATGCGCCATGCTCGCCGGCCTCTTCAAGGCGCCGACGAAATACGCCCCGCACATCAACCTCCCCGCCGCGCGCGGCCGCGCCAACGAGGTGCTGTCCAACATGGTGCAGGCGGGCTTCATGACGGAGGGCCAGGTGATCGGCGCGCGGCGCCATCCGGCGACCGCCGTGGAGCGCTCGCAGACCGCCTCCGCCGACTACTTCCTCGACTGGGCGTTCGAGCAGGTGAAAAGCCACGTCGACGGCAAGGACAAGGTGCTGATCGCGCGCACCACGCTCGACATGCGGCTGCAGAAGGCGGCGGAGGCGGCGATCGAGTCGACGCTCAGGGAATCCGGCGAAGCCTACAATGTGCGGCAGGCAGCGCTCGTGTCGCTTGAGCCGGACGACGGCGCCATCCGTGCGATGGTAGGTGGGCGGGATTACGGCGTTTCCACCTTCAACCGCGCCGTCAATGCTCTCCGCCAGCCGGGCTCTTCGTTCAAGCCCTACGTCTACGCGACGGCGCTCGAGACGGGGAAATTCACGCCAGATACGATGGTGGTCGACGCGCCGATCTCGATCGGCAACTGGACCCCGCAGAATTACGGCCGCTCCTACAAAGGGCGGCTGACGCTTCGCAACGCCCTGCGGCAGTCGCTGAACACGGTCGCGGTGCGCCTCTCCGTCGCCACCGGCCGGCAGCCGATCGCCGACCTCGCCGCGCGCATGGGCGTTTCCACGCCGCTCAAGGTCACCCGCTCCATGGCGCTCGGCTCGTCGGAAGTCACCGTGCTCGACCAGGCGACCGGCTACTCGGCTTTTGCCAATGGCGGCTATCGGATTGACCCGCGCGGGCTCGTCGACATCAGAACCACCAGCGGCAAGGTCGTCTACGACGCGAACGCCAACCCGCGCCCGCGCGAGCGCGTGCTCAAGGAATCCACCGTGCTCGGCATGATCGACATGATGCACACCGTGGTGGAGGCCGGCACCGGGCGGCGCGCCCGCCTGCCCGGCATCAACGTCGCCGGCAAGACCGGCACGACCAACGCCTACCGCGACGCCTGGTTCGTCGGCTACACGGGCAACTTCACCACCGCCATATGGTTCGGCAACGACAATTACGAGCCGACCCGCCGCCTGACCGGCGGCGTGCTGCCGGCGGCGACCTGGGCGAAATACATGCGCGTCGCCATGGCCTACGAGACGCCGATCCCGCTTCCCGGCCTGCCGCCGCCGCCGGACGCAGGCGAGAAGCTCGTCGCCACGACGGACGGGGATGGCCTGCTCGGTCCCGGCGCGTCTGGGCGGCTGACGCAGCGCACGGCGAACGCGCTCGGACGCCTGGAGCAGCGCTTCAAGAAGGCGGCGGAGACCCCGCCGCGCGACGCGGCGCTCGACGGTCGGCTCGCGCCCGGCGCGACTGGTGGCGCGCCGCTCCGCCAGGCCGCGCTCGGCGTGGGCGAGGCGGCGGCCAATTAGCAGACGCGCGTGAGAACGGTCGCCGTCCTCCTCATCGGGATCGCCAGCGCGGCCGCGCTCGGCCTGTGGAGCGCTTGGCTCGCGGTGCGCTCGCCCGCGCCCGTCGACACGATCGAGCTCGGCGCCTGGCAGGCCTGGCCGAACGCCGGCACGGCGGAGGCCGACCCCTATTCGCGCGCCAGGCTGGCGCGAACCGGTGAAATACCGCTCGGCTCGGGCGAAGGCCTGGTGCTTCTCGCCCTCACCGACGATTCCGGCGCGCCGCTGACGACGTCGTGCGAATACCGCGTCGTCGGGCAGACCCCGCCGGCGCGACTTTGGACGGTGGCGGTGGAGGATCCGGACGGCCACGTGATCGAGGGCGACAACGGCGCCGCCGCGCTCGGCAGCGACACGCTGCTTCGCGCACCGGACGGCTCGTTCCAGATCGTCCTTTCGCCCACGCCGCAGACCGGAAATTGGATTTCGACCAAGGACGCGAAGCATTTCCGTGTCGCGGTGCGCCTCTACGACACGACGGCGCGAACGGGTACGGAGCTCACCACGCTCTTCATGCCGCGCATCGCACGGGACGGATGCGCGTGAGTGGGCTCGTGCTGAACCACGGCATCGACTGGCCGCGCCTCCGCCTCGGCGGATTGCTGACCTTCGTCGTCGGCGTGGCGCTTCTCGCCGGCGCGATCCATATTTGCGCGATCCTGCTTGTACCCGTGCTCGCCAAGTCGGATGGGTGGTCGCGGCTCGCGCCTTATGCCGGAGACGATGCTTTCACGGAGATTCCGGAAACCGGCATGTCGGGCGCGGGCGGCGTCGCCGGCCTCGATCCGCTCTTTGTAAACGCCGCTTGCCGCATCAACCTCAATGACGCGCCCGCCAGCATCACGGTCGACGCCAGCGATCGTTTCTGGTCTGTGGCGCTCTACGATCCAAAGGGCGTGATCGTGTTCAGCCTGAACGACAGGACCGCGGTCGAAGGCAGCCTCGACATGATCGTCGTCAACGCCGAGCAAAACGAGAAGCTGAAGAAATCGCCGACGGTCGAGATCGAGACCACCATCGTGACGGAGAGCCCGTCCAACGATCTGATCGCGCTTGTGCGGCTCTTCGCGCCGACCCGAACCGCGCGCGAAGACGCGCGCCGCATCCTGGCCTCGGCGGAGTGTCTCCCCGAGACCTCCATCCTTCTCAGGACGACGTCAGGCGGTTAGCGCGCCCTTCGTCGAGCTTCGTTTGCCACCGCGCTGTCCATTCGGCGGCGGAGTCGGAAGAGGCTCGTGGTATTCCACCCTTATGCCGGGGAAAATCACGACCTCTCCACCGCATTCGCGACGCTGCCGCGTGCGCCTTGGCTCTGTGATGGCAAACGGCAAGATCTCAGCCATGTTGCTTCCGTATTCGCCGGATCACACGATCTGGCAGCATCATGGTTAACGGGTGGTGAACTCCCGACCGGACCGCTCCTCCTCGAGGAGGTCGACGAACGCGCGCCCTTCCCTGTCCTCAATGTCGACCTGCCAGAGATCCGGGTCGAACCGGCTTTCCTGATCCATGCGCTTGCGCGTCGCTTCCTCCGACATGTCCTTGCCGAGGAGCGAGAAAAGACGCTCGCTCGGGCGCTCGTCGTCAAACACGCTCTGCGGCGCGGGACCATAGAGGTCGAAATTGCCGTCGCGACGGTCGACGACGACGAAAACCGTGCCGGCCTCCTCCGCACCGCGCCGCGCGATCGAAATAAACGCACCGGCCGCCTCCGCGCGCCGTCTGAGCGCCGCCACCCAGAAGTCGGTCTTGAGGCGCGCGCCCATTATCCGCCTTGCAAGGCGCCGGCCGCGCGCAGCTCGACGACCAGGCCGTCGTTGATTTCGCCCGTTTCCGGGAGACCATGGTCCCGCTGGAAGCGCATGATCGCTTCGCGCGTTTGCGGGCCGACGACACCGTCCGCGGTGATCGGACCGTAGGCTGAGACCGCGAGCGCATTCTGGACGGCCGCGACAAGCGGATCGCTGGCCGCGGGTTCTGACGCGACCAAATCCGTCGAGGGCGTGGAAGGCGCTTCCGGGCTACTGAGGCGAGCGAGATCTCCGATGCTGTCGATATCCTGTTCCTGATCTGCAGCCGCGATGTCGGCGGACGATTCCATCGCAGCGGCGCCGGCGGACGGCTCTGCAACGTCGGCCGGTGTCGACTGCGGCGACGTGAGGATCGCCGTCAGCAGCGCAACGCTTGGGGTGCCGGTGGGGGTGCGGCCGCTCGCCGCCTCGAAAGAGCGGATTGCCGCCTCCGTCTGCGGTCCCGTCAGGCCGTCTACTGCGCCAGCATAGAGCCCCTGCTGGGCCAGAACCTTCTGGATGGCGCGCACCATCTCGTCGGGCTTCGGAGCGATGGGCTCCTGCGCGACACCGCCATGCCGGTCGAACAGCGGCGAGGGATGGTGGCGCGGCTGGAAGAACAGCGCATTCGCCGCGATCGAAAGGCTGAGCGCCAGGAAGACCGCGACGGCCATCGTGTCGCGGCGTTTCAAAAGCGCGTATAGAACCGCGCAGACATCAGTCAGCTTCGGCACGTTCCTTCGTTCGCCTCTTCATCGTTTCGAGTTCAGTTCGAGCGAGCCGGATGCTCAGCGTGCGGCCGCCGGTCCGGCCGTCGACGATCAGCGTGCCACCGGCGTCCTCCACCAGGGCCTTCAGCGTCGCAAGCTTGGACGGATCGTCCTCGCCGACCGCCGCGAGGTCCCTGTCACGCGCGTATTCCACCGCGACGCGCAGCAAGACGATACCCCGAAGGCGCCGCGCGTCAACGCGGATCACGCCGCCCTCCGTTTCGCCAAGCGCGCTTTCGATCGCAAGATGCGCGATCCGCCGTCCAAGCGGCCGGTCGCAAGCGACGTGAAGGTCGGGATCGCATTCGCTTGTAAGAGTCGTCGCCCGCATCTCGGCGCGCGCGGACGCATGACGCAGCGCAAAGACCAGCGCCTCGCCCAAGTCGCAGCATGGCGCAACGACGGGGGCACTGTGTGCCATGTTCTCCGGTTCGGACGCGGCTTTCGCACCGTCGGGCTCCGCCCGCGCGACGGGGGCGCAGCCTGCGCGCCGGAGGGAGACCGCGCCGCCTTCGCCGGGCGACAGAACCCATTGCTCGCGCCCCTCCCCCGCCTCGCCCGGTGTTTCAGCCTCGAAGGCGACGGGCTCGCCGCGCACGCGGCAATCCTGAAACGCATCGGCGAGGCGTCCCATGTCCGCGGGATCGAAAAGGCTCGTGACCGGCGTGTCGAACGCATCGGGAAAGAGGCGCAGCCGCTTCCGCGCCGCGCGCGTCGCCGCGAGCACACACCCCTCGCGGTCGACGATCAGAACCGCCTCCGACGGCGCCAAAGCGTCGAGGCAATCAGTGCTCTTTTGCGCAGCGTCGCGCGACGACGCACCGGCCTGGTTCACGGACGGAGGGCGCGGTGCGATGATCGATCGCGCCATGGCGGGCGCTGCGGCGAAGAGCGGCGCCAGGAGGACGGCGGCGATGCCGGTGCGCGAAAACGGCGCTTCGCCGGCAACGAGATAGGCGACGACCCAGCCGACCAGCGCCGCAAGCACGATTGCGCTGATCAAAGCGGCGCGCTGCGGCCGCTTTGAGGCGAGCGCATGCGAGATCGCCAGGTAGAAAGACGCGATCGCCGCCGGCACGGCGAGCGGCGCGGCCAGCACCAGGGACGCAAGAAGCAGAACCGGCAGGCAAAGAATCGCCGCGAGCCCAACGCTCGCCATCGCCCGCGCCGCGAGCGCATCGCCCGACGGCCCGTCCGATGCACGGAGCGGTGGAACAGCAGCGGCGACGAGCGTCCCAAAATCGAGGCGGAGCGCGCCCGCCAATGATTGCCCTTCTATCGAAGGCATTCAGTAGCCTTTTCCCGGCGTAAACTTCGCCTTGCACATTCACGATGCGATTTTAAGGAAGGCTGAAATGACCGCGCCGCAGAGGCGCGGAACCGCGTCCAAGCGTGCGAAAGATCGCGTCAGGGTTAAGGGATGCTTGCGAGCGCCGTGCCGATCCGCCGCCGCTCACGAAGCGTTAAGCGCGTTTGCGAAAAACGCGGCCGGGTCAGCTTGCATTTAGCAGCAACTTTCATGTCGAAATGTTTGCATGCTGCGCTAGAAGAAGACGAAGGCCTCAGGGCAAGGCATGTTTGTACTGCGTTCGCTTTTCTGGCTGTCGGCCGTTGTGATGATCCTTCCTGCCTCGCCGGACGGAAAGGAACCGCCGCCGCGCGTGAACTTTATCCATACGGCCTATGCGGCGCGCGATCTCCTGCACGACCTCTCCGGAATCTGCGAGCGTAATCCGGACGCCTGCACGGCCAGCCGCGAGGCGCTCACGCTGCTCACCCGCAAGATCGAGACCGGCGCGGAAATCGTCTCCGCCGGCATCGCCGCCAGCCGCGGCAAGGACGAGAACGGCGGCGCCGAGAATATCGATCACGGCACGCTGACCAGCGAGGACCTCTCGCTTGGCTGGTCGGTGGCTGCGAACTAGGCCTCGCTCTCAGATTGAGGCGAACCCTCGCCGTCACGTCCAAGCTTCACAGCAACGCCGACATCGCCCGTGCGCCTAAGGACGTCCGAGAAGCGCCAGAAGCGTTCGCGTGTGAATTCGAACTGTCTCGTCGCCCGGCGTTTCTATTTGCCGCTAGACTGGTGCAAGCCGAAATGCCACTCTGCGTAGAATTTGGATCCTATTTCTTTGGGGGGCGAGGATGCAGAGGCTCGTTGCCATAGTAGTTGGCGCAATCGCTCTGCTGGGCGCAATTCTTTATGGCGCTTTGCTTGCCACCGGTTCCATAGCTCAAGTCGCAGCGAGTAATCTCGCCGAGGAGACAGAAAAGAAAGCGATTGCCGCCGAAAGTGCGGTCCTTCGAGAAGGGCCAACTCCGAATGATTGGCCACTTCGAGTATTTGTGTCGACGTCGGCGATTAGCAAGTACACGCAGACATTAAAAGGAGCGAAGATCGTCCTTCCACTCGGCAAGAACGACGGAACTGGCCATGTGGGCGGGTATGTCGAAGCTTCCATTGCTGAGGTGACCCTTATACCTGACGACGCCAAACTCCAACTCCGGTTAGCTACAAAAGCGAGGTACCTGGCCGACAAGGACAGCCCGTGGTGGGCAAATGCCACGGCAGAGGTGACCATCGAAGCCATAGCACTCCCTCAAGGCATCGCAGCCGATCAAAATGGAAAAAGCGGAACGCGCTTCCAGATCATTCTGAACTCGATAGGAATTAAGGTAGGGTGGTTCGATTGGGGAGCGAAGGAGCTCACAGCGCGATTTGTGGCTAACCTGACAACGATTGGCCTCGGCGATCAACTCTCCTTCCTGGTCGACCCGCTTCCGTTTGACCCAGAGGTCGATCTTTCAAAGCCGTCGATAACTGAAAGAAAACTCGGGGGAGGTGGGAGCACGCAGATTGCCACGGTCATCCATCGCGATCCGGTGTCTCTGGGAGCGAAGATCGATCGGTGGCTTATATCGCGTTCGGGTGTCTGGCTGCTTGGAGGAAAACCCCCAGCGACGCCGGCCGCTAACTTACCCGGAAGCCCAGACGTTCAGCGGGCGTCGTTGGCCGAAAGACTTGTTCCGTTCGTAGCCTCAGATGCTGAACTTGTCGCGGCCATCGATAAGAGCGTGATCGTCGGGTTTGGAGAGAAAATCCTTGGGGATGCAATCGAGGTTTCGGCGGCAACGCAGAACACGAACGGGAACATTACCAGCGCGGAGTTGAAGGACGACGTTCTGGGCACCTATGGCGTTGTGGTCCGGCCAACGACTGATCCGTTCGGAACGGCATCGGGCGTCGTGAAGAAGCGGCAGGTCGCATGGACTAAAGATGGTCTGTCTATTCAGGCAGATGTAACGGCGAAAGCGGACGTCAAGGTCAATGTTCATTTCGACACCGGCATAGGGGTGGTATCGGAAAGGATGTGGATCTCCACGCTGATGCCGAGGCGCGATTGCACGCGAGCGGCAAGCTTCAAGAGGTGACGGTAGGAGCCGTGAAAGCGGTCACGTTTCAGCCAGTCTTAGATTGCGCACCTCTCACGCTCGAGCTGCAGGGTGCTCCCGACACCTCCATCACCGACATCTATTTTCAGACGTCTCCGACACATCTGCAGGTCGTGGCGGCAATTGGAGGTGGTGCGCTAGCGCCAACACTTCTCATTTCTGACTTACCCGAAATCGTGCCAACCGGAAACCGAATTGCGGTCGACGGTGGGGTCGTCGAAAAGGATCCAGACCGCACGGTCGTGGTTTTTCCGTCAAGATACCTATCCGTCACCCTATCCTCGCAGGGATCGGCGACGAGCGTAGACGGTCTTGTGGTCAAAGCGAACGTCGCTGTCACTCAGCGAGATGATCCGCCGACGCAGGAAGAGACCGACTCTGCCCAGAAACTGCTGGCAGATTTGAAAGACGCAGTACCTAAGCTAGAGTGCTCAAAGGACATTGAGGTGGCGTTTGACGTCGGCGGCATTCGAGTGCTCGACATCATGCGGGTTACAGCCGCCGTTCAGCGCGAACTAAAGACACAACAACAGATCGCTAACCGCGTATGGAAAGCGGTCACAACGGTTGATCCAAGGGTTACCACTGAGAACATAAGAGCCATTGGCGACCTTGTAGTCTTTGATGCCATTGCTAACTCAAACGATGCTCAAAAGATGCTGATCGATACACTGTCCGACTTAGGCAAAAAGGCCCACCTTCCGGAGTTCGGCTGGGTGCCCGATGTGCCTCTCCCCGGTCCTATCCCTAATCCACAAACACAGCCGACCCCGGTGCCTCATGTTTGTGTTACGTGGGGAATTGTTCATCCATGCTGATTGGCTATCTTACTCGAAGCCTTGGCTTCGGTCGTAGGTGACTTCCAAGCAGCGTAGCGCCTGGTGGTCGGCCCATCGGACTCCATGTGAAGTCCCGATGCCCGTAAATCAGCTCGACCGCTTCATCCTCAGAATGAGGGCGACCTGATGCGCAGATCACGCTCCGGCACGAAGTCACGGCCGGCGCGCTTGCACTTTGCACTGTGGGACGCTTTGGCCAAACTTGAGTGTCCGCCTTGGGTCAAGAAACGAAGTCGGCGGCCGTCACCGTTGAGTCCCATAGGAGTCTGAACTCGGACGTGGTCGACACTTAGATTGACTTCTGAAATGCGCCCGGCGCGGGGCATGTCGGCTCGACACCTCCGGCGAGGAACGATGTCTGGCGTTCGCCATTTGGAACTTCCAGCTGAACCTGCCTTCGATGCCGAGGGCCGCCTCGACGATCGCGGCGTCCTGCGCCAGCGCGGCGTCGAACCAGGCGACGCCGCAACGGCCCAAACGCGCCCTCCCCGGCGGAATTATCCGGCTTGCGCGGGTCGGCAAGCTTCCCACCTGTGGTAAGGTGGCCGGCATGAACGCAGCAGAATCCTCAATCGACGAGCTCATCGAGAATTTCGGCTTCCTCGACGACTGGGAGGACCGCTACCGCTATGTGATCGAGCTCGGGCGCGGCCTGCCGCCGCTATCGGAGGCCGAGCACAGCGAGACGAACAAGGTGCGCGGCTGCGCGAGCCAGGTCTGGCTCGTCAGCGAGGTTGCCCGTAACGGCGAAGCGCGGCTGACGTTCCGCGGCGACAGCGACGCACATATCGTGCGCGGACTGATCGCCATCCTGCTGGCGCTCTTTTCCGGCCGCACCGCGCGCGAGATCGTGGAGACCGATCCGGAGGCCGTCTTCGCGGAGATCGGCCTGCGCGATCATCTGACGTCGCAGCGCTCCAACGGGCTGTCGTCAATGGTGGCGCGTATCCGGCGCGACGCCGAGGCCGCGCTTTCCGGCGCTCACGCTATTTCCGGCCGATAATCGTCCGCGCCCCAGTGGCGCAGCTTGCCGGATCCCGGCCTGCCAGTCGCGGTCGCCGTCAGCCCGTAGTGCCGCGCCAGGCTTTCCAGCGCGATCCGAAGCACGAGCTTGGCGGAGCGCGCCGGCCATTGGTGCTCGCGCTCCACCGTCTCCAGTCCCTTCAGGAAGCAGCAGACGTCGACGAGCACGCCGGAAAGCTCCGGTCCGACGGCCGCCGTCGCGCGGTCGACGCGAAGCCGCGCGGCAAGCGCCATATCCGTCAGGTCGCTCAGACCGCCATCACCGGCGCGCCGGCCTGTGCTGACGCTCGCCGACCAGTTGGCGGTGACGCGCGGCTGCAGGCGGCCAATCTCAAAATCGCGCCTGAGCCGCTCGGCCGCTTCCAGCGCGTGCGGCTTTAGCCATGGCTCACCGCCCTTGCCGACGCGCCGCGCGAGCGTCGCGACGGGGCTCTCGTCGAGGTTCACGAGGGCCTCGGCCCCGTCGGACTTCGGTCCCGACTTCGATCTTTGGCCGACGACCGTGCCGTGCTGGGCGCGGAACGGCATATCGGGCAGCGTCCGCCGCTTCAGCCACGCCGCGGCGGCGGACGTCGCGGCGTAGACGCCCGGCTCGACCTCGGCCAGAAGCCCGGCGGCGGCGTGGCGCTTCACCGCCGCCTCCGGCAACTGTCCTGCGCGGCCGCGCCCACCGACGCGAAGCGCGAAGCGGCCGTCGCCGACGGCGACGAGGCGGGCGGTCGAGTCGCCCGCCAAGAACGCCATCAACGCTGCGCCCGCTGCGTCCGGCTTCCGCGCCATCAGGCAGCCCCAAGCGCCAGGAACTCGCCATGCCAGCGGTCGAGCGCGGTCTCCAGGCAGGAGAGCACGCGATCGAAGCGCGGATCGTCGCGGCTGTCTTCCACACAGGCGCAGGCATGCGCCACAGTGGTGCGGTCGCGGCCGAACGTCCTGCCGACCGCCGACAGGCTCAGCCCGAGATGGACGTGCGCCAGATACATCGCCGTCTGCCGCGCGAACGCCGCTGCCGCGCGTCCGCGCTTCGCCGCGCGCAGCTCCGCAAGCGATATGCCGAGCGCCCCCGACACCAGCCCCTCGATAAAGCGGCACGCGCTTTCGCAATCCCCTCCGCCGATCCGGTCGGAGCTCGCCGCTCTCTTCCCCGACCAGATACGCTCGCAACTCTTGCTTGTCATTTTGGCCTCCCGCAAACTAGGATTGTTTTCCTATAATCCAACGGGAGCAAGCGGGGATAAGTGACGCGGGGGCGCACCGCGCGGGACGGCGGGAGCGGAACGGGCACAACAAAAAAGCAATCCCCGCCAACCTCGGCGCCAACAGGATGTCGCCTCTCGAATGGAGGCGCCGATGTCGGAGCGACGGGTATCTGGAACCGAAGGAAGGGATTGGCGTGAACGGATCGGCGGTGCGGCCGCCCGCGCACTTGACGAGACGATCAGGGCAGGAGCGGAGCGCTATGACCGGGCGCGCGATCTTCCAAAACTCGCGCGCGTCGATCCGTCCACGGGCCTCGCCGACACGCCGGAGAATTTAGCGGCGATCGTGGCGCGGCTTGAACGCGCGCTCCGTGCGGAACGAAACCGCGCGCGCTCAGGTCATTGGACCTACGATCTGAACCGCCACATCGCGCTCAGGCAGGCGCATCGCGCCGAGTCGGAACGGCTCGCAGCCTTGCGAAACGGGGATTCCGGCTAGCGGGTTCGCTTCCGGCCGAGGCCCATCTGCTTGGCGAGATTTGAGCGCGCCTTGGCGTAATTCGGCGCGACCATCGGGTAGTCGGTGGGCAGGCCCCACTTCTCGCGATACGCCTCGGGCGTCAGGTCGTAGTGGGTGCGCAGATGCCGTTTCAGCGACTTGAATCGCAGCCCGTCCTCGAGGCAGACGATGTAGTCCGGCGTGAGCGATTTCTTGACCGACACCGCCGGCTTCAGCAGCTCCGCCGCGGGCTCCACGGCGCCCGTCGCGGTTCGATGCAGCGCGGCATGGACTTCACTGATCAAACTCAAGAGATCGGCGGACGCGACGCTATTGCTGCTCACGTAGGCGGACACGATCTCCGCGGTCAGCTCGATGAGAGTGTCCTGCTGTATGCTACCGGCCATGACTACTCCTCGTGCTGCGCCAGCTGTCTCGTTACTCCGCCGAGGCGAGCTTTAGTAACAATCTAGAGTTTTTGCAATTGGGCGCCGCATTGCATGCGAAATACGTATGCAAAGGAATTTCTTGTCGACATCATAGCCCGACCCATTTGCGGGATTCCAAGCAGCATTTGGGCCAAGCTTTTTTTCGAAACTTTCGGCCATTGCGCGCAATTCTCTCCACGCGGGCTTCGGACGACGCGCATCGAGGAAGCCCGATACGGGTGCGCAACTCGGCGCATGTGTTGGAGTCTCCGAGCGACTTCCGCTAAAGAAAGTCGGTGGGAGGACACGCATGCGAACCGCGAGCCTGGCGGGTTTTCTGCTGCTGTTTTGGCTGGCGCTGTCGGGGCACTTTACGCTCTGGCTGGTCGCAATGGGCATCCTGAGCGCGGTGGCGACCGCGCTTGCGGCGCGCCGCATGGGCGTGGCCGACGATGAGGGCCACCCCGTCCAGCTCATCGTCGGCGCATTCACCTATCTTCCGTGGCTCGGTTGGGAAATCGCCAAGTCCGCGTGGGGCGTGACCAGGATCATCCTGCATCCGCGCCTGCCGATCTCACCGACCATGACGGTCGTGAAGGCGAGCCAGCGCACGGCCGCCGGCATCGCGAGCTACGCCAACTCGATCACGCTGACGCCGGGCACGATAACCGTCGGCGTGAACGGCAACGACCTGACCGTGCACGCGCTTGTCCGCGAGGGCGCGCTCGATCTTGAGGCCGGCGGCATGGACGCGCGGGCGCGGCGCTTCGAGGGAGGCGCATGATGTTTGCCGCAGGCGCCGCCGCGATTCTCGTTGCCTTCGCCCTCGTCGTGGTGCGCGCCATCCGCGGGCCGTCGGTCTTCGACCGCGTGCTCGCCGGCAACTCGGCGGGAACGCTCGCCATCCTGCTTCTCGCAGTCGTCGGGTTCCTCTCCGGCCGCCCGGAATTCCTCGACATCGGCCTGACCTACGGCCTCCTCAACCTGATCGGCACGCTCGCCGTCCTGAAGTTCTTCCGACACGGAGACCTCGCTTACGACGCGCGCGAAGAGGGAGGCGAATCCTGATCCTGACCCTCGTCAACATCGCGAGTTGGGCGCTGATCCTGGCCGGCGCGTTCTTCGTCCTCGTGGGCGCGATCGGGCTGCTGCGCATGCCGGAACTGTTCACGCGCATGCATGCCGGCAGCGTGATCGACACTTTGGGCGCGGGGTTCCTGATCCTCGGCATGATGCTGCAATCGGGTTTCGACCTGGTGACGCTCAAGCTCCTCTTCATCGCGATCCTCTTCTTCTTCTCCGGCCCCGTCGTCACCCACGCCTTGGCGCAGGCTGCGTTGCATGAGGAGATCGACCCGCAGCTTGCCGAGGATCGGCGCCCCGCCACCGGCGCGTCGGGGAGGCGGCAATAGAATCCATCGTCAATGTAGCGCTGCTGACGCTGCTCGCCGTCGTCACGCTCGCCATCATCCCGCAGCGCAGCCTGTTCGCCGTCGTCATCCTCTCCAGCGTCTACAGCTTCCTCATGGCGAGCGTGCTGATCGTGCTCGACGCCGTCGACGTCGCGATGACGGAGGCCTCGGTCGGCGCCGGCATCTCGACCGTGCTGCTGCTCGCCACGCTCTATCTGACGAAGACGACCACGATTCGGCCCGCGCGCACGAACCTGCTGTCGCTTGCACTCTCAGTCGTCGTGGCCGGCCTGATCGTCTGGGGCACGCTCGTCCTGCCGCCGTTCGGCACCGCCGATTCCCCGATCCACTCGCATGTGGCGCCGCGCTATCTCGCCCAGTCGGTCGAGGAGACCGGCGTCCCCAATGTCGTCACCTCGGTGCTCGCCGACTATCGCGGTTACGACACGCTGGGGGAGACGACGGTGATCTTCACCGCCGGTATCGGCGTGATGCTGCTCCTCGGCGGCTTCCGCCGACGCGATAACGGCAAGGGGCCGCGCAAATGAGCCTCGACCTCATCCTGCGCGTCGGCACGAAGCTGATCCTGCCGTTCATCCAGCTCTTCGCGCTCTATGTACAGTTCCACGGCGACTACGGGCCGGGCGGCGGCTTCCAGGCCGGCGTCATCACCGCCGGCGCGGTGATCCTTTTCGGCATCACGTTCGGCCTCAGGAGCGCGCAGCGGATCGCGCCGCGGGAACTCGTGGTGCGCATGGTGCCGCTCGGCGTGCTGATCTATGCCGGCACCGGCGTCGTCGGCCTGCTTCTCGGCGCGAATTTCCTCGACTACTCGGTGCTCTCGCACGACCCGGTGCACGGGCATGAATGGGGCATCTTCCTGGTCGAGCTCGGCGTTCTCGTCACCGTGTCGAGCACGATGATCGCGCTCTTCTACGCCTTCGTCGAAAGAGGGCGCTGATGGATCTCATCAGGGGGCTTTCCGGCCACTACAATTATGCCGTCACCATCTTCCTGATGGTCGCCGGCCTCTACATCGTCATCGCGCGCGGCAACATGGTGAAGAAGCTCGTCGGCCTGGCGATCTTCCAGACCTCAGTCTACCTCCTCTTCATCGAGCCGGCGAAGATCATCGGCGGTACCGCACCGATCATCGACGCGACACACACGGTCTACTCCAACCCCCTTCCCCACGTCCTGATCCTGACGGCAATCGTGGTCGGCGTCGCCACGCAGGCGCTCGGCCTTGCGCTCGCGGTGCGCATCAATGAGGCGTATGGAACAATCGAGGAGGACGAGATCTTTCAGCAGGACGGCGAGGCATGAATGCGGTCCTGCCGCATTTGCCGGCCCTGCAGGTCGTCGTTCCCCTCCTCGGCGCGATTGTCGCCGGCTTCCTGCGGCGCGGCTCGATAGCCTTCGCCCTGGCGCTCGCCGTCACATGGCTCATGCCGGTGATCGCCGGCACGCTGTTGTGGCAAGTCCTGACGGGCGGGCCGATCTCCTACGCCATGGGCGGGTGGGCGCCGCCCTGGGGCATCGAGTACCGCGTCGATCTGCTCAACGCTTTCGTGCTGGCGCTCGTCTCATCCGTCGCCGCGGTCCTCATTCCCTTCGCGCGCGTCTCCGTGACGCTGGAGCTCGATGAAGGCCGCGAGGCCTGGTTCTACTGCATGTACCTGCTCTGCCTGACCGGGCTCCTCGGCATCACGGTGACGGGCGACGCGTTCAACGCCTTCGTGTTCCTGGAGATATCCTCGCTGTCGGCCTACGTGATGATCGCCACCGGGCTCGACCGGCGGGCGCTCCTCGCCTCGTTCCAGTACCTGGTGATGGGAACGATAGGCGCCACCTTCTACGTGATCGGGATCGGCTTCCTCTATCTCCTTACCGGCACCTTGAACTTCGTCGACATGGCGGCGCGGCTGCAGAATGTCGGCCCCGAGCAGTTCAACGCGATCGTGGCGGCGCTCGCCTTCATCAGCGTCGGCGTCGGCCTCAAGCTGGCGCTCTTTCCGCTCCACGCCTGGCTTCCGAACGCCTACGCCTACGCGCCCTCATTCGCGACCGCGTTCCTCGCCGCCACGGCGACCAAGGTCGCCGTCTATCTCCTGATCCGTCTCTATTATTCGGTGTTCGGCCAGGCGCTCGACTTCGCGACGCTGCCGATCCGCGAGGTGATGATCGCGCTTTCCGTCGCCGCGATGTTCTTCGCCTCCGCCGTCGCCATCTTCGAAAGCAATCTGAAGCGCATGCTCGCTTATTCGTCGGTGGCGCAGATCGGCTACATCACCCTCGGCATCGGACTTGCCAATCAGGCCGGGCTGACCGGCGGTCTCGTGCACCTCTTCAACCACGCGGTGATGAAGGCGACGCTCTTCGCCGCGCTCGGCGCGGTCTTCCTGCGCGTCGGCTCGGTCTCGCTTAACGGCGTTGCCGGGCTTGGCCGCCGAATGCCGATCACCATGACTGCCTTCACGATCGCCGCGCTCGGGCTGATCGGCGTTCCCGGAACCGCCGGCTTCGTCTCCAAATGGTATCTCGCGCTCGGTGCGCTCGAAGACAATTCCTGGCTCCTCGTCTTCCTGATCGTCGCAAGCTCGCTCGTATCGGCCGTCTATGTCGGCCGGGTCCTGGAGGCCGTCTGGTTCCGCGAGCCGACCTCCAAAGCCTGTATCGCCGCCTCCGATCCGCCGCCCTCGATGCTCGTGCCGCTCATCGTGCTCGCGGCGGCCATCATCTATTTCGGCTTCGACACGCGACTGACGGCCGGTCTTGCAAGCGAGGTCGCCCGGACGCTGATCGGCGGCCTCAGATGACGGCGTTTGCTTCCCCCGAGCATCTGTTGGTTGCCGCGCTCATCATCCCCTATGTCGGCGCGCTGCTCATCCCGCTGTTCCACGCCCAGCCCAACCTGCGCGAGGCCGTCACGCTGGTCACCGCCACCCTGCTCCTGCTCGCCGTGGGCGGGATCGCGAGCGCGGTCTTCGACGGCGCCCGCCCGCAGGTCACCGGCGTCGAGGTTCTGCCGGGGATCGCCTTTGCCTTCCGCGTAGAACCGCTCGGCATGCTCTTCGCGCTCGTCGCGGCGGCGCTGTGGATCGTCAACTCGCTCTATTCGATCGGCTACATGCGTGCGCATGAGGAGCCGCGGCAGACGGGCTATTATGTCTGCTTCGCGATCGCGCTCGGCAGCACGATCGGCGTCGCCTTCGCCCAGAACCTCTTCACGCTCTTCCTCTTCTACGAGGCGCTGACGCTTTCCACCTATCCGCTCGTCACGCACAACCGCGACGCGGAGGCGACGCGGTCCGGCCGTATCTATCTCGTGATGCTGCTTGGAACGTCGATGGTGCTGCTTCTGCCGGCGATCATCGCGACCTGGGTCTTCGCCGGGACGCTCGATTTCACGCCCGGCGGCATTCTCGCGGGCAAGGCGGGCGACGCCACGATCGCCGCGCTACTCGTCCTCTACGTCTTCGGCATCGGCAAGGCGGCGGTGATGCCGGGGCATTACTGGCTGCCGGCGGCGATGGTCGCCCCGACGCCGGTCTCCGCGCTCCTGCATGCCGTGGCGGTGGTGAAGGCCGGCGTCTTCACCGTCATGAAGGTCATGGTCTATGTCTTCGGGATCGACCTCCTGCGGCGGACCGCCATGAGCGACGTCCTGCTCTATGTCGCGGCGTTCACGGTGGTCGCCGCCTCGCTCGTGGCGATGGCGCAGGACAATTTGAAGCGCCGGCTCGCCTATTCGACCGTCTCGCAGCTCTCCTACGTGGTTGCCGGGGCGCTGCTTGCGAGCCAGCTCGGAATCGTCGGCGGCAGCCTGCAGATCGCGATGCATGCCGTCGGCAAGATCACGCTCTTCTTCTGCGCCGGCGCGATCATGGTAACCGCTCACAAGACGGAGGTGAGCGAGCTTTCCGGTCTCGGGCGGAGCATGCCGATCACCTTCGGCGCGTTCCTGATCGGCGCGCTGTCGATCATCGGCCTTCCCCCCTTCGGCGGCATGTGGAGCAAGTGGTTCCTGACGCTTGGCGCGCTTCAGGCGCACCAGCTTGTGATCGTCGCGGTGCTGATGCTCTCCTCGCTCCTCAACATCGCCTATCTCCTGCCGATCCCGTTCAAGGGTTTCTTCGGCAAGCCGCCCGGCGGCGCCGCGAAAGGCGGCATCCAGGAGGCGCCGCTCCCCTGCCTGATCGCGCTTTGCGCGACCGCCGCGGGATGCGTGCTTCTGTTCTTCTTCGCCGAGCCGCTTTACGCGCTCGTAAGCGCGATCCCGGTGAGATAGGAGCCGACCCATGGCCCGCGAGCCCGCAGAACATCCCGGCGAGAAGCGCCACATCTTCGACAATCCGAAGAACGTGAAGCGCGTCATCTACGCTCTCTACGCCGCCTGCGCGCTCTCCGTCGTCGCCGAGCTCTTCGTGCACCGGCATGCCGAGAATTGGTGGGAGGGCCTTTTCGGCTTCTACCCGGTCTACGGCTTCGTCGGGATCGTCATCCTGGTCCTCGCCGCCAAGGAGCTCAGGAAGCTCGTTCGGCGCCCGGAAGACTATTACGATGACTGAGCTGCCGCCTTTCATCGTCTTCTTCGTGGCGGCGGCGCTCGCCGCGATCACGCGCGGCCGCCTGCGCGCCGTCATCATGCTGGCCGCGCCGGTGATCGCCGGCTTCATCCTCCTCCGCCTCACCCATGGCAGCTTCGGCGAGTTCGCGCTCTTCGACTATTCGCTGACGCTGATGCGGGTCGACAAGCTGAGCCTTCTCTTCGGCTACCTCTTCGCGCTCGCGGCGTTCATATCGATCGTCTTCTCGCTCCACATCGACGACACCCGCCAGCACGTCTCGGGGCTGCTCTATGCCGGATCGGCGCTCGGCGCCGTCTTCGCCGGAGACCTGATCACGCTCTTCGTCTTCTGGGAGCTTCTGGCGCTCACTTCCGTCTTCCTGATCCTCGCACGCGACACGGAGGGCGCCACCCGCGCCGCGATCCGCTATCTGCTCGTCCAGGTTCTTTCCGGTGTCATTCTGCTTGCCGGGATCCTGGCGCTCGCCAATGAGACGGGATCGATCGCGGTTCGCGCGATCAACCTCGACGGGCTCGGAAGCTGGCTGATCTTCGCGGCGATCGGCATCAAGTGCGGCTTCCCGCTCGTCCACAACTGGATCACCGACAGCTATCCGGAGGCGACGCCGACCGGAACCGCCTTCCTGAGCGCCTTCACCACGAAGGTCGGGGTCTATGCGCTGGCGCGGACGTTTCCCGGCGCGGACGTGCTCATCTATATCGGCGCGGCGATGACGCTCTTCCCGATCTTCTACGCCGTCATCGAGAACGACCTGAGACGTGTCCTCTCCTATTCGATGATCAACCAGATCGGCTTCATGGTCTGCGGCATCGGGCTCGGCTCGGAGCTGGCGATCAACGGCGCCGTGGCGCACGCCTTCAACGACGTGATCTTCAAGGGCCTGTTGTTCATGTCGATGGGCGCGGTGCTCTTCCGCACCGGCACGGCGAAGGCCTCCGAGCTTGGCGGACTTTATAAATCGATGCCGTGGACCGCGGGCTTCTGCATGGTCGGCGCGGCGTCGATCTCCGCCTTCCCGCTCTTCTCCGGCTTCGTGTCGAAATCGATGGTGATGACGGCGGCGATCGGCCAGGGTCATCCGCTCGTCTGGCTGGTCCTCCTCTTCGCCTCCGCCGGCGTGCTGGAGCACGCGGGCATCAAGATCCCGTTCTTCGCCTTCTTCGCGCACGATTCCGGTATCCGTACGCAGGAAGCGCCGCGGAACATGCTGATCGCCATGGGGCTCGCCGCGGCGGTCTGCATCTTCAACGGCAGCTATCCGTGGGTGCTCTACGACCTGCTGCCGTTCCCGGTCGACTACGCGCCGTTCGAGAGCGGCCACGTGCTGACGCAAATTCAGCTCCTCCTCTTCGCCACCGTGTCGGTGACGGCGCTGATGCTGACAAAACTCTATCCGCCGGAGGTGCCGGGCGTGAACATCGACGCGGAGTGGGTCTACCGCAAAGCCCTTCCCGTCCTCGGCCGCGCCGCTCTGGCACTGGGACGGCACGCGCGCGAGAGCCTCGTCGGCGGCGGCGGACGCTGGCTGCAGCGCACGCTCGGCCGCCTCTACCGCCACTACGGGCCGGAGAGCGCGCTGGCACGGACCTGGCCGACCGGCTCCATGGCGTTCTGGACCACCGTCGTCCTCGCCATGTACCTGATCCTCTCATACTTCTGAAAGCAGCCGTCCGGGCGGCCCTTGCTTCGGCGGCGGAACGCCCCTACGTCGGCGAAGCGATGCAGAAATCCCTCACTCCTCCCCGCGCCGCGCGCCGGCCCGTCACCGTCACCCGCCACGGGCACACCCGTAGCGACGCCTACGCCTGGCTTCGCGCCGACAACTGGCAGGACGTGATGCGCGATCCGGCGGTGCTGTCGCCGGAGATTCGCAGCTATCTCGATGCTGAGAACGCCTATTTCGCCGATGCGATGGCCGATACGGAGGCGCTGCAGGAGACGCTCTTCAACGAGATGCGCGGGCGCATCAAGGAGGACGATTCCACCGTCCCCACCCCCGACGGGCCCTGGGCCTATGCGATGCGCACGGTGGAGGGCGGCCAGCATCCGCTCTTTGTACGCGAGAAGCGCGAGGGCGGCGGCGAGGAGATCCTCCTCGACGGCAATGCGCTTGCCGAGGGTCGCGCCTATTTCCGCATCGTCGGTGCCTCGCATTCGCCCGACCATCGCTGGCTCGCCTGGGCGCACGACGACGCCGGGTCGGAGTTCTGCACATTGTCGCTGCGCGACCTGGAGACGGGCGAAGACCTGCCGGAGACGATCCCCGATACGAGCAGCGGCGGGGTCTGGTCGGCGGACGCGCGCACCGTCTTCTACGTGCGGCTTGACGCCAACCACCGCCCCTCTCGCGTCTTCCGTCACACGCTCGGCACGCGCGCGGAAGACGACGTGCTCGTCTACGAGGAGCCCGATCCGGGATTCTTCGTCCACGTCGACAAAACGCAGTCGAAGCGTTTCGTCCTGATCAGCACCCATGACCACGAAACCTCCGAGATCCGGGTAATCCCCGCCGACGCTCCCGACAGCGCGCCGATCATGATCGCACCGCGTGAAAAGGGGCTCGAGTACCATCTCGACGAGGCGCACGGCACTTTCTACATCCTGACCAACGCCGACGGCGCCAAGGACTTCAAGATCGCCACCGCGCCGGTCGAGCGGCCTGGGCGGGAGAACTGGCGCGATCTCGTCGCGCACGAGCCGGGGCGCCTCGTCATCACACACGACCTCACGGCGCGGCACATGGTGCGGCTGGAGCGGCGCGACGGCTTGCCGCGCATCGTCGTCCGCCGCCTCGCAGACGGGGCAGAGCATGAGATCGCGTTCGAGGAGGAGGCTTATGCGCTCGGCCTTCTCGGCGGCTATGAGTTCGATACCGACGCGCTGCGCTTCAACTATTCGTCGATGGCGACGCCCGCGCGTGTCTACGACTACGACATGGAGAGCCGCGAACGAGTGCTGCGCAAGGAGCAGGAAGTCCCGTCGGGACACGATCCCTCGCAATACGTGACGCGACGCGTCATGGCGCCGGCGCCGGACGGGGAGCTGGTTCCCGTCTCGCTTCTCTACCGCAAGGACACGCCGCTCGACGGCTCCGCCCCTGCCCTCCTCTACGGCTACGGCGCCTACGGCATCGCGATACCCGCGGGGTTCTCCACGACGCGGCTGTCGCTCGTCGATCGCGGCTTCGTCTATGCGATCGCGCACATTCGCGGCGGCAAGGAAAAAGGCTACGGCTGGTACGAAGCCGGCCGGCGCGCAGCGAAGAAGAACACCTTCACCGATTTCATCGCGGCCGCGGAGTACCTCGCAGCCGAGCGCTTCACGTCGCGCGGCAAGATCGTCGCAGAAGGCCGCTCCGCCGGCGGAATGCTGATCGGCGCCGTCACCAACATGACCACCGATCTTTTCGGCGGCTTCATCGCGACGGTGCCTTTCGTCGACGTGCTGAACACCATGCTCGACGACACGCTGCCGCTGACGCCGCCGGAATGGCCGGAATGGGGCAACCCGATCGCGTCTGCGGAGGACTACCGGACCATCCTCGCCTATTCGCCCACCGACAATGTGCGCGCCAAGCCCTATCCGGCGATCCTGGCGCTCGCCGGTCTGACCGATCCGCGCGTCACCTATTGGGAGCCGGCGAAGTGGGTGGCGCAGCTTCGCGCGCTCAAGACGGACGACAACCTGCTTCTCCTGCGCACCAACATGGAGGCGGGACACGGGGGCGCCGCCGGCCGCTTCGACGCCCTGAAGGAGACGGCGATCGAGATCGCTTTCGCGCTCAAGGTCGTGGGATATTCCAAGCGCAAGCCGGCGGGGAGGGCTTGACGGCGCCCCCTCCGGTCGGAGAAACCGATGGTTCCACAAAGGACTTCCGAGGCAAGCTTGCGCGCGGAATCGCCGCAATTCGGCTCGCCCGCCGGTTGCCCGCAAAAACAACTGGACTAGAAAGGGGGTCGAGGAACGCCCTCACCCCGCATCCGTTCCCCACACGGAATTCTCAGAAGAGGAGACGAAAATGGCTTTCACGCTGCCCGACCTCCCGTATGCCTACGACGCGCTTGCGCCGCATATGTCGAAGGAGACGCTGGAGTTTCACCACGACAAGCACCACAAAGCCTATCTCGACGCGATGACGCCGATGATCGAAGGCACGCCCTATGCCTCCATGTCGCTGGAGGACATCGTCAAGAAGAGCTATTCGGACAATCCGAAGCTCTTCAACCAGGCGGGGCAGTTTTATAACCACGTCCATTTCTGGAAGTGGATGAAGCCGGGCGGCGGCGGCAAGAAGCTGCCGGGCAAGCTCGAAGAGCAGATCAAGAAGGATCTCGGCTCCCTCGACGAGTTCCGCACCAAGTTCATCGACGCCGGCAAGACACAGTTCGGATCGGGCTGGGCGTGGCTGGCGCTGAAGGGCGATAAGCTCGTCGTCATGAACACGCCGAACGGCGAGAACCCGCTCGTCCACGGTGGCACGCCGCTTCTCGGCGTCGACGTATGGGAGCACTCCTATTACATCGACTACCGCAACGCGCGGCCGAAATACCTCGAGACCTGGTTCGACAACCTCGTCAACTGGGACTACGTCGCCGAGCTCTACGGCGCCTGACCTTCGAGGCGCTGCGGACCCGGCCAAACGGGCTCGCGGCGCCTTGACCACCACTGTCGCCGCACTCGCGTGAATGTGTTCACGCGTGTTTGAGCCGCGACATCTCGGTCATGACGCGTCCATCTTCGATTTGTTACTCAGAGATGCCGTGGATTCTTCGCAGGAGTCCGTGAGCAGCGATGGAAGATTACTGGAGGTGGAAATATGCGTCGTTTGATTGTCGGTCTTGCCGGTCTCGCAGTCGCCACCGTCGGCATCAGCGCTTTTGCCGCTGAGGACCCTATTTTCACCCGGAAGTCATTGATGGACGCGAACGGCGCGGCCGCCGGCGCGGGCGCCGCCATGCTCAAGGAGGAAACGCCCTTCAGCGCGGCCGTGGCGAAGTCCGTCATCATGACGATGCACGCCGTCGCCTATTCCTACGGTGACTATTTCCCGGCCGGTTCCGATACCGGCGATACCAAGGCGAGCCCGAAGATCTGGGAGGACGCGGCCGGCTTCGCGGCAGCGCTGGCGAAATTCCAGAAGGACACGGACGCCGCGGTCGCCGCCAAACCGGAGGATCTCGATTCCTTCAAGGCCGCCTTCGGCCAGATGGCGTCCAACTGCAAGGCGTGCCACGACGCCTACAAGCTTCCGTAGAACGCGCAGATGCTGCGCCGGGCGGCGATCGGTGTCGCGATACTCCTCGTCGCCGGCGCCGCCCTCGCCTGGTATCTGACGGCGCCGCAGCCGCTTTCCGCTTCGGCGCTTCCCGCGCACGCGCCCGACCTCGCCAACGGCGAGCGCATCTTCTACGCCGGGGGCTGCACGTCGTGTCACGCGGCGCCCGGCGCGAAGGGCGAGGACAAGCTCAAGCTTGCCGGTGGGCTCGAGCTGAAGACGGATTTCGGCACGTTTCGCGTCCCGAACATCTCGCCCGACCCGGAGACCGGCATCGGCGGCTGGTCGACTCTCGACTTCGCCAATGCCCTCCTGCGCGGCGTGTCGCCCACCGGCGGCCAACCTCTATCCGGCCTTCCCCTATACCTCCTACGCCCGCATGCACGTCGAGGACGTGATCGACCTGAAGGCGTTCATGGACACGCTGCCGGCGGTGTCGAATTCCGTCGGCGGTCACGACCTCCGCTTCCCGTTCAACATCCGACGCGGGATCGGGCTTTGGAAACGGCTCTATCTGTCCACCGCGCCGGTTGTCTCGCTTAACGGCGCGGACGACAGCGTGCGACGCGGCCAGTACCTCGCCGAAGGACCGGGGCATTGCGGCGAATGCCATACGCCGCGCGATCTCCTGGGCGGGCTGAAGACCTCGCTGTGGCTTGCCGGCGCGCCCAATCCCGAGGGTCGCGGAATAATTCCCAACATCACCCCCGATCCCGACGGCCTCACCTGGTCGGAAGACGAGATCGTCGACGCGTTCAAGACCGGCTTCAAGCCGGATTTCGACACGCTCGGCGCAAGCATGGGCGACGTGCAGGAGAACCTCGCACACCTGCCCGACGAGGATCTTCGCGCGATCGCTGCCTATCTGAAGGCGATCCCGGCGCTTCCCGACGCGGTCAAGGACGACAAAGCTGCCAACTGATCAGCGCTCGTTAAAAGGACGGCAGCGGGCGTAGAGAATGCCGCCGGCCCCGAGATACGTGATCGCCTGCTGCTTCCAGGCCTCGCAGGCATAGGCGCTGCGGAAGCAGCCGCGCGCGGCATAGGGGCCATAGTGCTCCGTGACGGGATCGACGCGGCTGCCGCCGAATTCGCCATACCAGGTCGAATGCGCCCCGACCGCGGCGGCGATCCCTTCGCAATCTCCAGAAACGGGCGGCTTCGGCAATTCGTAGTACCAGAAGTCATGGAACGGATCGGCGGCACTCGCGCCGGTCACGGCGAGGAAAAACAGCAGGCTCAGTACGGTCCTACGCATTTCAGTTCTCCGTCATCGTGCGCGCACCTGGAATCGGCATGATGCTACATGTCTTTGCTTAAGCATCCCGAAAACCGGTTCCCACTTTTCGGTCCGATGCCCTGGCTGCACTTCGCCCCCGCGGCGTCATTGATGGGCCCAGTCCCAGTAAAGCTCCCGCGCCTTCGCGTGCAGCGGCCCGGGCTGCAGCGTGCGATCCTCAATGCGCGTAATGGGCACGACCTTGGAATAGTTGCCAGTTGAGAAGATTTCGTCAGCGTCGAGGAAATCCGCCACCGTCAGCATCGTCTCCAGCACTTCAACACCGGCCTCCCTGAGCAAGACGATCGCCCGCTGGCGTGTGATCCCGCTCAGAAATGACCTGTTCGACGCCGGCGTCATCACCACACCGTCCTTCGCCATGAAGATATTCGAGGTGCCGGTCTCAGCGACATTGCCGAGCATATCGAGCACCAACGCGTTGTCGAAGCCGCGGGCGCGCGCCTCCATGATGGCGCGGCCGTTGTTGGGGTAAAGGCAGCCCGCCTTGGCGTCGGTCGGCATCGTCTCGATGGTCGGCCGCCGGAAGGGCGAGACGGAGACGGAGAAACCGGCCGGCGGCGGCATCGGCGTCTCATAGATGGTAAGCAGGAAGCGCGTGGAATCCGGGTTGGCCGGCACCGAGAGGTAGCCGCCCTGCTCCGCCCAATACATCGGGCGGATATAGAGCGCCGCATCGGACGGGAATTTCTCGATGCCGTCGCGGACCAGGCCGAGCATCGTGTCGACGTCGACGGTAGGCCGCAGGCCCAGCGCGGTCGCCGAGGCGTTGACGCGGGTGCAATGGCGGTCGAGGTCGGGCGTCACGCCCTCGAAGGCGCGGGCGCCGTCGAAGACGCTGGAGCCGAGCCAGGCCGCATGGGTGCGCGGACCCATGACCGGGACGTTGCCTTCCAGCCAATCTCCGTCGAGAAAGGTCCAGGTTTGGGACCAGTCGCTCATCGGTGTGTCTCCTCAACCCGCGCATCTGATAGAGTCTGGGCGGCGGTGAGTCCACGAGGAGGAAGCCATGCCGGAGAGCTCCGAAGACGCCATTTCGCGCTATTTCGCGCCCGGTGGCGACAATGTGAAGCTGGTCTATATCCTCTATCTGGCGAGCGTCGTGGTCGGTCTGACGGTCCTCATCGGGCTCGTCATCGCCTACATGAATCGCAGCGAGGTTGCGGGGAGCTGGGCGGAAAGCCATTACACCTACCAGATCCGGACCTTCTGGATCGGCGTGCTCTATTCGGTCATATCGGCCGTGCTGATGGTCGTCGGGGTCGGCTTCGTCTTGCTGATCGTCGTGGCGGTCTGGGCAATCATCCGCTGCGCCAAGGGCCTGCAATGGGCCGGCGCGGAAAAGCCGGTGCCGAACCCGGAGAGCTGGACGATCTGAAGGCGCGGGTCGAGCGCGGCGGCGCGGGAGGAACAGGGATTTGACGCTTTCGGTCTTTGTTTTCGACGCCTACGGCACGCTTTTCGACGTGCACGCGGCGGTGCGTCGGCACGCGGCGGCGCTCGGGCCTGACGCGGCGCGCTTTTCTGAGACGTGGCGCGCCAAGCAGCTCGAATATTCCTGGGTGCGCTCGATGGCGGAGCGCTATCGCGATTTCTGGTCGCTGACGGAAGATGCGCTCGACTACTGCTTCGCGGCGTTCCCTTCCGCCGATCGGGGCTTGCGGGAAAAGCTTCTCGACGCCTACCGCAACCTCGACTGTTATCCGGAAGTTCCGGAGCTTATCCGCACGCTGAAGCGCCAGGGGAGGCAACTGGCGATCCTCTCCAACGGCAGCCCGGCCATGCTCGAGGCGGCGGTCGCCGCGGCGGGCCTGGAGGGCTCGTTCGATGCCGTCCTCTCCGTCGACCCGCTTGGCATCTACAAGCCCGACCGGCGCGTCTACGACCTCGTCACGACGCATTTCCGCGTCTATCCGACGGCGGTGTCGTTCCAATCCTCCAACCGCTGGGACATTGCCGGCGCCACGGCCTTCGGCTTCAGGACCGTGTGGATCAACCGCAGCGGCGTGCCGGACGAATATCCGGACACCTCGCCTGCCGCCGTGCTTCCCTCGCTGGAAGGGCTGCTGCGGCTCGGGTGAGTCTTTGCCTGAGTATGATCTCGTCCGAAAACCGGTTCCCACTTTTCGGGATCATACCTACCGCTCTTTCGGGGCGATCCACTTCGCGACGGCCGGCGGCTCATAACTGGCGAAGCGGTCGAGGAGCGCGGCCGGATCGCTCTCCGCGATCAGCATGTCGCGATGCTCGCGACGCATGAAGCGCTCATGCTCCTGATGGTCGAGGAAGGCGATCAGGCGGTTGAAATAGCCTTCCACGTTCAGGAGCCCGACGGGCTTCTTGTGGTGGCCGAGCTGACCCCACGTCCACACCTCGAAGAGCTCCTCCATCGTGCCCGCACCACCGGGGAGTGCGAGGAAGGCGTCGGAGAGGTCGGCCATCAAGGCCTTGCGCTCGTGCATCGAGGCGACCTCGTGCAGCGCGGTCAGCTTCTTGTGCTCGATCTCGCGCTCCACCAAAGCCTTGGGCATCACGCCCACGACTTCGCCGCCGGCGGCGAGCGCGGCATCGGCCAGCGCGCCCATCAGCCCGACCGACGCGCCGCCATAAACGATCCTGAGCCCCCTGCCGGCGATCGCGCGCCCGACGTCGCGCGCGGCTTCGCCGTAGGCTTCCCGCGCTCCGAAATTCGAGCCGCAGAAGACGCAGACGGTCTGCATTCGTCGCTTCTGGCCGCTTCTCAGGCCCAGCCGACGCAATAGGGCTCCGGCTCAAGATCGATCGGCGCGTTCGCGGTTTCCGGGAAGACCGTCTTGAAGGTGAAGGCCGTCGGCGTCGGTCCATGCTCGGCAAGGTGGCGGAGGCGGGTAAGCCCCTCCTCCACCGTCGGCACGTGCCCCTCCGGCACCCGCCAAAGCACGTGGTACGGCCCTTCCGGCTTCGCGAACCATTCGCGCCGGCGCACCATGATGCCGCGATGATCGGAGCGGTAAACGTAGTCGAAGAGTGCGGCGACCGAAGCCCACACGCTCATATTGACGATGAAGCGCGGGTCGTCCGACGGCTTGATGTCGGTGGCGTTGTTGCCGTCGCCCGTCAGCCGCCACACGAAACCGGGCGACGCCTCGGCGAGCGCGTTCACACGGTCGAGGTTGTTCATGAAATCCGCCATGCGCGGATCGTCGAGATCGTAAAGCGCCGTACCCACGTTCATCTGCGCGATCTGCATCGTTCTACTCCGCGATTGCCGCCAGGATGCGCGCCCAGGAGCGCGTCCCGCCGTGGAAGCTCGAGAGGTTGTACTTCTCGTTCGGGGAATGGATGCGGTCGTCTTCGAGCCCGAAGCCGACGAGGACGGAATCCATCCCGAGGATGCGCTTGAACTGCGATACGATCGGGATCGAGCCACCCATCGCGATCAGCACCGCCTCGCGCCCCCATTCCTGCGAAAGCGCGCGCTGCGCCTTCTTCACCCAGGGGCTGTCGCTTGGCTGCGTGATCCCGCGGTCGCCGCCGTGATTGAGGAACTCCAACTTGCAGTCGGCCGGCACGCGCGCCTTCACGAACGCGCGAAAGTTCTCGCTGATCACATCGGGATCCTGGTCGCCGACGAGGCGGAACGACACCTTGGCGGAGGCTTTCGCGGGGATCACGGTCTTGGCGCCCTCCCCGGTATAGCCGCCGACGATGCCGTTCACCTCCGCCGTCGGTCGCGCCCAGACATGCTCAAGCGCGGAATAGCCCTTCTCGCCCGCCGCCTCCTTCAGCCCGATATCACCGAGGAACTTCTTTTCGTCGAAACCAAGCGTCGCCCATTGCCGCTTCTGCTCCTCCGACACCGCGTGCACGCCGTCGTAGAAGCCGGGGATGGTGACGCGGCCATCGTCGTCATGCAGATCGTCGAGGATACCGACCAATACGTGGATCGGATTGCGCGCCGCGCTGCCGTAATAGCCGGAATGGAGATCGTGGCTCGCGGCCTGGAGAATGACCTCCTCATAGAGGAGCCCGCGCAGCATGGTGGAGATCGCCGGCGTCTTGCGGTCCCACATATTGGTATCGCAGACGAGCGCGATATCGGCCTTCAGCTCCGCCACGTTCTCGGTCAGGAACGGGACCATGCTCGGGCTCGCCAATTCCTCCTCGCCTTCCAGGAGCACGGTCAAGTTGACCGGCAGCCGGCCTTCCACCGCCATCCAGGCGCGTGCCGCCTCCACAAAGGTCATGAACTGGCCCTTGTCGTCGTCGGCGCCGCGCGCGACGATGCGCTTCTCGCCGTCGATCTCGACCAAAGCGGGCTCGAACGGATCGCGCTCCCACAGAGACACCGGATCGACGGGCTGCACGTCGTAATGGCCGTAGAAGAGCACGTGCGGAGCGCCGTCGCCCGCGCCGCGATAATGGCCGACGACCATCGGATGGCCGATCGTCTCGCGCACGCTCGCTTCGATGCCGATCTCCGAGAACATGCGGGCGCACCATTCCGCGGCCTCGCGGCAATCCGTCTTGTAGTGCGGGTCGGCGGAGATCGACTTGATGCGAAGGAGCGCGAACAGGCGCGCCAGGCTGTTGTCGAGCTCCGCGTCGACGCGCGCAAGGATCTTGTCTGTCTGGGCCATATGCCTACCGTTTCAACGAACCGAGAACGCCGCGCACCAAGGCGCGACCAAGCGAGCTTCCGACCGAGCGCACCACGGACTTCACCGCCGCTTCAGCCACGCTTTGGCGATTGGAGCGGCGTCCGCCGCCAACTCCGAGGATTTCGCCAAGCAGACCGCCCCCGCTGCTCTCTTCCCGCTCGTTTCTGCTGCGGGAAGACTGCCGCGACGAGGATTTCCGCCGCGTGCGGCGCGCGTCATCCTCGTCGTCCGCCTCCGGCTCTTCCTCTTCGCGCGACGGCGGCGGCGCCGCTTTCGCGGCGCGTTCCTTCAGCACCTCGAAGGCGGATTCGCGGTCGAGCGCCTTGTCGTATTTGACGCCGACGGGGCTCGCCTGGATCAGTGCGCTTCGCTCGCCGTCGGAGATCGTCCCGAGACGCGACGACGGAGGACGGATCAGCGTGCGCTCCACCACGCTCGGCACGCCGCCCTTGCCAAGCGTCGAGACGAGCGCTTCGCCGACGCCGAGCTGCGTGATGGCGTCCGACACCTTGAACTCCGGGTTGGCGCGGAAGGTGTCGGCGGCGGCCTCAACCGCGCGCTGCTCGCGGGGCGTATAGGCGCGGAGCGCATGCTGCACGCGATTGCCGAGCTGGGCGAGCACGTTCTCGGGAATGTCGATCGGGTTCTGCGTCACCAGGTAGACGCCGACGCCCTTGGAGCGGATGAGCTTCACCACCTGCTCGACCTTCTCGATCAGAGCTTTCGGCGCCTCGGCGAAGAGAAGGTGCGCTTCGTCGAAGAAGAAGACGAGCCGCGGCTTCTCCGGGTCGCCGACCTCGGGCAGCACCTCGAAAAGCTCCGACAGGAGCCACAGCAGGAACGTCGCATAGAGCCGCGGCGACTGCATCAGCTTGTCGGCGGCGAGCACGCCGACCACGCCGCGCCCGTCCGGCGTCGTGCGCATCAGATCGGCGATCTCCAGCGCCGGCTCGCCGAAGAATTCCTCGCCGCCCTGCTGCTCAAGCACCAGGAGCTGCCGCTGGATCGCGCCAACGGAGGCCTTCGTGACGTTGCCGTATTCGCCGGAAAGATCCTGCGCGCGCTCCGCCATATTGGCGAGAAGCGCCTGCAAATCCTTCAGGTCGAGGAGAAGAAGGTGCTCCTCGTCGGCGAGCTTGAAGGCGATGTTGAGCACGCCTTCCTGCGTCGGATTGAGGTCCATCAGGCGGGAAAGGAGGAGCGGCCCCATCTCCGAGACCGTCGCGCGGATGCGATGACCCTTCTCGCCGAAGAGGTCCCAGAAGACCGCGGGCGTCGCGGCGAGCGCGTATTCCTCGGCAAAGCCGATGTCGGAGGCGCGCTTCTGAAGGAAATCCTTGGCCTCGCCTGTCGCCGCGATGCCGGCCAGGTCGCCCTTCACGTCGGCGGTAAAGACCGGAACCCCGGCGCGGGAAAAGCCCTCCGCCATGATCTGCAGCGAGACTGTCTTGCCGGTACCGGTCGCACCGGTGACGAGCCCGTGCCGGTTAGCCAGTTTCAGCTCGAGATATTGCGGATCGCCAAGGCTTTCGTCGGGGTGCCGGCTGGTGCCCAGATAGATCGAGCCGTCTTTCAGCAACGGACCTCTCCTCGCGTGGAGCGGTCCTTATAGTGGCGGGGCCGCCTGCCGACAATCTGCCCCGCCGCCCTTGCCAATCCGCGCGCAGACGGCCAGTTAAATGGGCCCTTTAGGGGAGTTCCCGATGGAAGAATTGATTACTCGGATCGTCACCAAGGTCGGCCTCGACGATGAAACTGCGCGTGCGGCCGTCCGCGTCATCTTCACCTTTCTCTTTGAACAGGGTGACAGCCAGAAGGTGACGGCGCTCGCACAGAAAATTCCGGGCGCGGCCGAATATGTCGCGACCAACGACGAGAATTCCGCCGCGACGCTCGGCGGGCTCGGCGGGCTGATGGGCGGCGGCACCATGGAGGCGCTCGCCAAGCTGCAGGCGCTCGGTCTCGGCATGGGGCAGATCCAGGGCGTCACAAAGGAGACGGTGGACTTCGCGCGCGAGACGGCTGGCGAGGAGATCGTCAACGAGATCGTTTCCTCGATCCCGGGGCTCAGCCAGTTCGTCTGAGAGCGACATTTTTGCCACGCGCATCTCCTTACGCCTGCCCCCGCTGGAAGCTGGACGGCGTCTGTCATAGGAAGACGGTTGGGATTTGGAGGCGGCGGAATGGCGTCCTATTCGATCGCCGACATGCGCGCGATCCAGCCGTTCTACGCCAGCAAACTCAAGGCGGCAGGCATAAGGTCGACGAGCAAGCTCCTGGAGTGCGCAGCCACGCCGAGGCTGCGCAAATCGCTCTCCGAATCCACCGAAATCCCGATACCGCTGATCCTCGACTGGGCAAACATCGCGGACCTCACACGCGTCTCCGGTATTGCGCTTGAATATGCGGAGCTCCTCGTCGCGGCCGGCGTCGACACCGTCCGCGACTTGAGCCGCCGTAACGCCGCAAACCTCGTCGCGCGCATGGAAGTCGCGAACCGCCGCTCAAAATACGTGCGGCTCCTGCCGAGCGAGAAACGCGTCGTCCGCTGGATCGCCACGGCGAAGAAACTCGCACCGGGAATGGCCTATTAGGCTTCCGAACCGCGCCGCCTTGCCGCCCTCCCCGCGCGGACATACAAACGCGGCATGGCCGATGCTCTGAGCCAATCGGCGGCCGACGCCGCGTCCGGCATGGCGGACTGGCGCGCGCTGGTCGAGAAAGCGCTGAAAGGACGCGATTTCGGCGTGCTTCGCAGCGAGACGCGCGACGGCGTCGTCATCGAGCCGCTCTATGCGCGGCGGCGCAATGCCGAGCCCCTGCCCTGGCGCGGGACACCGCGCTGGGCGATCGTTCAGGCGATCGACGATCCCGATCCGGAACGCGCCAATGCACAAGCGCGGGACGATCTTGCGGGCGGCGCGACCGGGCTCGCGTTGCGCTTTGCGGACGCGCCGACGGGGGGCGGCTTAGGCCTGCCGACAACGAACGGAGCGCTCCGCGCTGCCTTGGACGGCGTGGATCCTGCCGCCGTGCATCTCAGGCTCGAACCCCATCCCGCTGCCTTCAGATCCGTTGTCTGGCTGTCGAATTTCATTCTGGCCAGCGGAGTGGCGCCGGAGCGCGCGCAGGTGAGCTTCGGGCTCGATCCGCTCTCGATGGGCGCTGCGGAATCCGATCTGGACCCCATGCAGTTCGCCGGCACGCTCTCCTATCTCCGCGACGCGCATTTCCGCGGTCCGTTCGCGTGCTGCGACTCGCGGGTCCTGCATGAGGCGGGGGCAAGCGAGGCGCAGGAGCTTGCCGGCGTTCTTGCCTCCGCGGCGTGGTGGCTTCGCGCGCTTGCCGAAGCCGGCACATCTGCCACAGACGCCCTCTCCTTCCTCAGCGCTTCGATTGCGGTCGACCGCGACGTGCTTCTCTCCATCGCGAAGCTCCGTGCGCTGCAACTCCTTTGGGCACGGCTCGGCGAGCTCTGCGATGCCCCTGCCGCTCCGCTTCGCGTCCATGCCGAGACCAGCCGCCGCATGCTGACGCGCTCCGATCCGCCCACCAATCTCTTGCGCAACACCGTCGCCGCATTCGCCGCCTGCGCCGGCGGCGCGGATTCGATCGCCGTCGTGCCGCACACGGCGGCGCTCGGGATTCCAGACCGCGGCGCGCGGGCGCTCGCCCGCAACATCCAGCATCTTCTTCTTGAGGAAGCGCATCTTCATGTCGTCGCCGACCCTGCCGCCGGCTCCGGCGCGCTCGAAGCGCTGACCGATGCGCTCTGCGAGCACGCCTGGGCGGAGTTTCAAGCGATCGAGCGGGAGGGCGGCATCGTGGAGAGCCTCCGCACCGGTGGGTTCCAGGCGCGGATCGCCAAGGCGCGCGCGGCGCTCGTCGAAGCGGTCGCAAGCGGAACGGCGCCGCTTGTCGGCGTGACGATCCATCCCCCCGCGGACGAAGGAGCGGTCGCAGCGAAGACGGCGCGTCCGGTAGCGCTCGCCGGCCTTGCGCCGATCAACCTTGAGACCGCGGTCGAGGCGGCAGCGTGATGCCTGTCCCCGATTTCACGCGCGAGGCATGGCGGCGTCCGGCCGTAGCGGCCGCACAGGCCGGCCGAAGCGCCGTGGGCCGCGCCGGAGGGAATCGCGGTCAAGGCCGCCTACGAAGCCGCGGACATCGAGGACCTGCCCGGCATCGAAGGCGCGCCGGGCCTGCCGCCCTATCTGCGCGGCCCCTACCCGACCATGTATGTCGAGCGGCCATGGACAGTCCGCCAATATGCCGGCTTCTCGACGGCGCGCGACTCCAACGCCTTCTATCGACGCAACGTCGCCGCCGGGCAGAAGGGCCTCTCGGTCGCATTCGATCTGCCGACGCATCGCGGCTACGATTCCGACGATCCACGCGTCGCGGGCGACGTCGGCATGGCGGGCGTCGCGATCGATTCCATCCTCGACATGGAAGAGCTCTTCGCCGGCATCCCGCTCGATCAGATGACAGTGTCGATGACCATGAACGGCGCGGTGCTGCCGATCATGGCGCTCTATATCGTCGCGGCGGAGCGACAGGGCGTGAAGCCGGCCGAGCTCGCGGGAACCATCCAGAACGACATCCTGAAGGAGTTCCTGGTCCGCAACACCTACATCTATCCGCCGCGGCCTTCGATGCGGATCGTCGCCGACATCTTCGCCTACGCGGCGGAGAAGATGCCTCGGTTCAACCCGATCTCCGTCTCCGGCTATCATATGCAGGAAGCCGGCGCGACCGCCGACCTGGAGCTTGCCTATACGCTCGCCGACGGGCTCGACTATCTCCGCGCCGGGCTTGCCGCGGGGCTGCCGATCGATCGCTTCGCACCGCGGCTCTCCTTCTTCTTCGGCATCGGCATGAGCTTCTTCATGGAGGTCGCCAAGCTGCGCGCCGCGCGGCTCCTGTGGGCCGAACTCGTCACCGAGAAATTCGAGCCCTCCGATCCGCGCTCGGCGATGCTCCGGACGCATTGCCAGACCTCCGGCTGGTCGCTCACCGCGCAGGACGTCTTCAACAATGTCGGCCGCACCATGATCGAGGCGATGGCGGCGACCTTCGGCGGCACGCAATCGCTCCACACCAACGCGCTCGACGAGGCGCTGGCGCTGCCGACGGATTTCTCCGCCCGCATCGCCAGGAACACGCAGCTCGTGCTGGCGCTGGAATCCGGCATGACACGGGTGATCGACCCTTGGGGCGGCGCCTTCTTCGTGGAGCGGCTGACGGCCGACCTCGCTGCCCGCGCCCGCGCCCATGTCGAGGAGGTCGAAGAGCTTGGCGGCATGGCGCGCGCGATCGAGACCGGCCTGCCGCAGATGCGGATCGAGGAATCCGCGGCGCGGGTGCAGGCGCGCATCGATACGGGGAGCGAGGTCCTTGTCGGCGTCAACCGCTACAGGAACCCCGACGCCGCCGAGGTCGAGGTGCTCAAGGTCGACAACGAGGCGGTCCGCGCCGAGCAGATGGGCAAGCTCGAAAAGCTCAGACGTGAACGCGATACGAAGAAGACCGAGGCGGCGCTCGCGGCCCTGTCCGATGCCGCGCGGGGAAGCGCGAACCTCCTCGCCGCCACGGTCGAGGCGGCGCGCGCCGGCGCCACGGTCGGCGAGATGAGCGGCGCGCTGGAAAAGGTCTTCGGCCGGCATGTCGCCGAGGCGCGCATGCCGCACGGCGTCTACACCCGCGAGATCGACGGTGAGAACGAGACCGTGCGGCGGGTCCTCTCCATGACGGCGGAGTTCGCGCGGAACGAAGGCCGCCGGCCCAAAATCCTGGTCGCCAAAATGGGACAGGACGGCCACGACCGCGGCCAGAAGGTGATCGCCTCGGGCTTCGCCGACCTTGGTTTCGACGTCGATGTCGGACCGCTTTTCGCATCGCCGGAGGAGGCGGCCGACCGCGCCGTCGAGCACGACGTGCACGTGATCGGCGTCTCCACGCTTGCCGCGGGACATCTGACGCACGTGCCGGAGCTGAAGCGCGCACTTGAGGAAAGGGGCCGCGGCGACATCCTCGTGGTGGTCGGCGGCGTGGTGCCCTCGCAGGACTATGAGGCGCTGAACGAGGCCGGCGTCGCGGCGATCTTCCCGCCCGGCACCGCCGTGGCGGAGGCGGCGGAGACGCTGCTCGAAACGCTGAACCGGACGCTTGGCTACGCGCAGCGGCCGGCGGCGGAGTGACCGCCCCACCCACCCTTTAACGTCGCGGTATGCACTTTCGCCTAGAAGTTCGCGGAGAGCAGAGGTTCAAAGCGAAGAGAAGCGATGTCGTCCGGCCCAAGCAGCGAACTGACGCGGCGCAGATTTGCCGGTGCCGCACTTGGCGCGCTCTTCGCTCCCGCGCTTGGCCCGACAGTCGCCCGTGCCGCCTCATCGCTGACCGATCTTCGCGGCGGGCTCGACGCGACGGAAACCGGCTTGCGGCCAGGCGCCGTCGAAGATCAAGGCGGCGCGCTAACGAAGGCGCTGGACGAGGCAGCCGCGAGCGGACGTCCCCTCTTCCTGCCGCCGGGGCGCTACGCGGTTGCGAATGTTATTTTGCCGGAGCGCGCCCAGATCGTCGGGGTTCCCGGCGAGAGCCGGCTTGTCTTCGCCGGCGGCGACTTCATGCTGCGCGGCGAGCATGCGCAGCGGCTGCGGCTTCAGGGCGTGACGCTTGACGGAAACGCGCTGCCGCTTGCCGCCGAAGGGCTTCTCGACGCGGACGACATCGCCGACATCGGGATCGACGATTGCGATTTCCTCGCGAGCGGCGCCGCCGGCGTCCGGCTGCGCGCCTCCGCGGGTCGGGTTCAGAACTCGCGCTTCGACAATCTTGGCACCGTCGGCGTCTATCTCCGCCAGGCGGCCGGCATGACCGTGGAAGGCAACGTCGTCTCCAATTGCGGGAACACCGGCATCCTCGTCGCGCGCGACAGCGAAAGCGAGGACGGCACGATCGTACGCGGCAACCGCGTCAGCGCCATCCGCGCCGATTCCGGCGGCAACGGGCAGAACGGCAACGGCATCAACCTCGACAAGGCGAACGGCGTCGTCATCGCCGACAACCGCGTCGACGGATGCGCCTTCTCCGCCATCCGCTGCTTTGCGTCCGACACAGTCGCGGTGACAGGAAACGTCGCCACCAATTCCGTCGACATGGCGATCTATGTCGAATTTGCGTGGGAAGGCGCGGTCGTCGCCGACAATTTCATCGACGGCGGGAACGGCGGCATCTCGATGACGAATTTCGAGACCTATAACGGTCGGCTCGGCACCTGCTCCGGCAACGTCATCAGGAACGTCCGCGGCGGTCCGACCTTTCCCGACGGGAACCCGGGCACACGTGCAGGCATCGGGGTCGAAGCCGACATTGCCGTCACCGGAAACGTTGTGGAGGATGCGGACTGGGGCCTTCTGCTCGGCTGGGGTCCCAATCTCCGAAACGTCACCGCCACGGGGAACGTTATCCGGCGCACGACGATCGGCATTGCGGTGTCGGTGGTGGAAGGCGCCGGGCCCGCGCTCATCGCCAACAATCTGATCGCGGAATCGGAAACGGGCGCGATCCTCGGCATGCGCTGGACGGAGGTCGGCACCGGCGAGCTCGCCGACGGCGCCGAAGCTCCGCCCGGGCTGACCCTACAGGGGAACCGAAAGGCCTGAGCGTCACGCCTTCCGCCGGTCGTGTCCTAAGCCGCCGCTATTGCTTGTCGAAGAACTCGAGCGCGGCCATGAAGCCCTTGAGGCTGCCGTTGACGGCGGCGGGCTTCTGGCCGACCGGCTCGAACGACACGGAGAAGCTGGTGAGCTTGCGGAAAGCCTCCACCCAGGCGTCCGTGAACGGGAACTCGGCGACGCAGGCCTGCGGGCTGCAGTACGTGTAGGAGGCGTTCACCGGATCGACGCCCTCGACGGTCACGGTCAGGCCGGGGGCGAGAAGGACCTGCGTCGGCGCGAAAACCACCGCCTTGAATTTTCCTTCCGCGTCCTTCGTCACGATGAAGGCAAGCACGACCTTGCCGGTCCCAGCCTTCGTGAATGTCTGCGAGAGGCTGCATTTCTTCTCGCCGCTGGAATCGTCGCACGCCACGACCCAATCCTCGAAGCGGGTCTCGCTCTTTGTTGCCTGCGCGAAGGCCAAGCCGACGAGCGGCGGCAATACCATGGCCAAGGCGACCACGTACCTCGGCAGATTCCGCAACCAAATCATAGCGATACCCCCTACGCAGCGGTGCTGCTGACAAGCGGGGGCCACTTTCCGAGCGGAGGCGGCAGGTGTCAACGCCCCTCCCCAAGCAGCGTGAACGCCGGTGCGACTGCCGCGACCTCGCCGACCTTCACGCCGCGCCGCGTCACCACCGGCGCATTCGCCCGAGCGGAAAGCGCCTCGCCATGCTCGGGGAAAAGCCGCGCCAGCACGGCGGCCATCATCGCCTCGGAAGCACGGGTCGCGCCGTCTTCGACCTTAAGCGCGATGCCGAGCCCGCGATCGCCAATCGCGGCACAGAAAACGCCTTCCGCGCCTGTCTTGACCAGCGCCCCGCCCTCAAGAAGCGTCATCACCTCGGTGCAAAAGCGCCCCGTGCCGGCGACATAGAAGGGCTCCGAAACGGCCGCCCGGTAGATACGCTTGGCCGCAGCAGCGCGCTCCGGCGACATGCCCGCGCCGGCGGCGAAGCGGGCAAAACCGCGCGCAAGGCTCGTGAGCGGCACGGCGTAGGTCGGGATCGAGCACCCGTCGACGCCGCAATTGTCATGGCCGTGCGGCGCGCCCGTGAGATCCGCGAGCACCGCACCCACGGCCTTCTGAACCGGGTGATCGGGCGCAACGTAGCCGCGGTGGTCGATCCCGAGATGCCGTGCATATGCGATGAAGTTCGCATGCTTGCCGGAGCAATTGTTGTGGAGCGGCCCCGGCTCCTCCCCGCGCTGCGCGAGCGCGGCCGCGGATTTGGTGTGCGTCGGCCAATGCGTGCCGCATTCGAGCGCGGTGTCGTCGACGCCGATGGCGGCGAGCATGGCGGCGACGCCGGCGACGTGCTCCGGCTCGCCGCCGTGCGAGGCCTGCGCCAGCGCCAGCTCGCGATCCTTGAAACCGAAGGCGTCCGCCGCACCGCTTTCGACCAGCGGCAGCGCCTGAAGCGCCTTCACCGCCGAGCGCGGATAGACCGGCGCCGCCACGTCTCCCAGCGCCAGCAGCGGTCTGCCCTTTGCGTCGACGACCGCAACCGCGCCGCGATGGCGGCTTTCGACCCGCCCGCCGCGGGTGACCTCGACCAGAACCGGGTTCTCCATCCGCTCACCCGTTGCGCAACCGAAGGCGCCAAAGCAAGCGGAATCCGGCGTGCCCGGTTGACTTGCGTCAACCTTGTTCCAACCCGCAGCTGGCAAACTTCTGAGACATTTCCATGTGAAGTACCGAACATGAACATGCAGCAGAAAATCGCTCCGCCCGCCGACATGGCCGAAAAGCTTGGGCTCGACGCCAAGCGCACGCGGCGTTGGCTGTCGCGGCGGAACCTGGTGCTTGCCGGTCTTTTGGCGGCGGCGCTCCTTGCGCTGTACTTCTTCGCGTTCGGTGGCGAATCGTCGAGCTCCCTCACCTACGTCACCACGCCTGCGAAGCAGGGTCCGATCGTCGAGACCGTAACGGCGACCGGAACGGTCGAGCCGACCAATCAGGTCGCGGTCTCCAGCGAGCTTTCCGGCACCATGAAAGAGGTGCTCGCCGACTTCAACGACCAGGTCAAAGCTGGGCAGATCCTGGCGGTGCTCGATACCGACAAGCTGACGGCGGAGGTCAGTCATTCCCGTGCCGAATTGGCGATGCGAAACGCGCAGGTTCAGGATGCCGAGGCGACCCTGGCGGAGGCGAAGCAGAGCTACGACAGGACGAATACGCTGACGGAGAAGAACTACGCCTCGACGGCCGCGCGCGATTCCGCCGAGGCCACCTATCAGCGCGCCGTCGCGGGCGTCGCGGTCGCCAAGGCCAACGTCGCCGTCGCGGAGGCGGACCTTCTCGCCGACGAGACCAATCTCAAGAAAGCGACCATCCGCTCACCGATCGACGGGGTGGTGCTCACGCGCGAGGTGGAGCCCGGCCAGACCGTCGCCGCATCTTTGCAGGCGCCGCAGCTCTTCACCATCGCGGAGAACCTCGCTTCCATGCAGCTTGAGGTCGACGTCGACGAGGCCGACGTCGGTCAGGTGAAGCCCGGGCAGGGCGCGACCTTCACGGTGGATGCGTTTCGCGACCGCACCTTTCCGGCCGAGGTATCCACCGTCCGCGTCGCTCCTGAGACCATCAACAATGTCGTGACCTATACGACCGTGCTGACCCTCGATAACAGCGAGCTTCTGCTTCGCCCCGGCATGACGGCGACGGCGGAGATCGTCACCAAGAAGGTCGACGACGCGCTGCTCATCCCGAACGCGGCGCTTCGCTTCTCGCTGCCCGAGGCAACGAAGACCAAGGGAAGCAGCAGCGGCGGGCTCCTGCGCATGCTCATGCCGCGGCCGCCACGCGAAGCGAGTGTCGCCAAGGTCGAAGAGACGGCGGACGGCGGGCGCGCCATCTACGTGCTGGAGAACGGTGCGCCTCGGAAGATCACCGTCCATGTCGGCGCGACCGACGGAACGTGGACCGAAGTGACCGACGGGCCGCTTAAGGCCGGCGCCGCCGTCATCGTCGACTCCAAGACGGGAAGCTGACGGCCGTGGCCGGTATTCCCACCTTAGGGACGACCTCGGGGCAAACCTTAGGGCAGCACGAGACGCCGCCGCTCATCGCGTTTGCCGGCGTCAGCCGCACCTATGGGACGGGTGAGGCTGCCGTCCGGGCGCTTGCCGGCGTCGACCTCCGTGTCGGCGAAGGCGAGTTCGTCGCCATCATGGGCCCGAGCGGATCGGGGAAATCGACGGCGATGAACATCATCGGCTGTCTCGATGCGCCGACCGACGGCGTCTACTCCTTCCGCGGCGTCGACGTCGGCGCGCTTTCCCGCAACCAGCGTGCGCTGCTGCGCCGTCACTATCTCGGCTTCGTGTTCCAGGGGTTCAATCTTTTGGCGCGCACCTCGGCCTTGGAGAATGTCGAGCTGCCGCTGATCTATCGCGGAACGCCGGCACGGGAGCGGCGCGAGATGGCTTTAGCGGCGCTTGCCGAGGTGGGCCTGAAGGGCTGGGAGGGGCACGATCCGAGCCAGCTTTCCGGCGGCCAGCAGCAGCGCGTCGCCATCGCCCGCGCGATCGTCACCAAGCCCGCTCTGCTTCTCGCCGACGAGCCGACCGGCAACCTCGACACCGCCAGGAGCCACGAGATCATGCGGCTCCTGACCGACCTCAACCAGCGCGAAGGCATCACCATCGTCATGGTCACGCACGAGCTGGAGATGGCCGAATATGCCTCGCGCGTCGTCCACTTCATCGATGGGCGCGTGGCGTCCGACGATCGCAAACGGGCGGCCGCCTGATGCTGTGGGAGACTGTCCGGCTCGCGCTCCAGGCGATCCTGCGAAACACGCTCAGGTCCTTTCTGACCGTGCTCGGCGTGGTGATCGGCGTGGGCGCCGTGATCGCCATGGTGACGATCGGCAACGGCACCACGGCGCAGGTGCAAAACGAGATTTCGGCGCTCGGCACGAACCTGCTGTTCCTGCGGCCGGGGCAGGGTTTCGGCCCACGCCAGACGGATGCTCCGAACTTCACGATCGCCGACGCCAACGCGGTCCAGGACCAGATCGGCGGCCTGCAGGCGGTCGCGCCGAGCACCACGAGCAGTGCCAAGGCCGTCTACGGAAACCAGAACTGGAGCACCTCCATCACCGGCACGACGAACGACTTCTTCGTCGCGCGCGACTGGGGGCTGGTGGAGGGGCGGACGTTCCTCGACAGCGAGCTTCGCTCCGGAAAGGCCGTCTGCATCATCGGCAAGACGGTGCGCAAGGAGCTCTTCGGGAACAGCGATCCGCTCGGCGAAAGCATCCGGCTCAATACCGTTTCGTGCGACGTCATCGGGGTGCTGGAGGAAAAAGGCCAGTCGAGCTTCGGACAGGATCAGGACGACACCGTGCTGATGCCGATCCGCACCGTGCAGCGGCGCTTTACGGGGAAGACGGATGTCCCCTCCATCTTCCTGTCGGCGAAAGACGGCGTCGACACCGCCAAGATCAAGCGCGACGTCACCTTCCTGATGCGCGAGCGTCGCAACATCACCGCCGACAAGGACGACAATTTCCGCGTCAACGACATGGCGGAGATGGTTGCGACGATGACGAGCACGACGAAGGTGCTGACCGGACTCCTCGCCGCCGTCGCCGCCGTCAGCCTGCTCGTCGGCGGCATCGGCATCATGAACATCATGCTCGTCTCGGTGACGGAGCGCACGCGCGAGATCGGCATCCGCCTCGCCATCGGCGCTGAGGAAAGCCAGGTCCTGATGCAGTTCCTGGTGGAGGCCGTCGTGCTGTCGCTGTTCGGCGGGCTGATCGGGATCGCGCTCGGGCTCGGGCTCTCCGGCGCCGCGTCGCTCGGGCTCGGCGTGCCGTTCGTGCTCGATCCGACGATCGTGGCGCTCGCCTTCGTGTTTTCGGCCGCCGTCGGCGTCTGTTTCGGCTTTTTCCCGGCGCGCCGCGCCGCGCGCCTCGACCCGATCGACGCGCTCCGGCACGAATAGCGGGGATTAGCGGCCGCATTCGCGGAGATTCCACTGGATTAAGCCCGTGCGGGACGTGCGGAGCCCGCCCGGATGCGGCAGATTGGGCTGAAGAAACCGGGCGCGGAGGCACGCCCTTGCTAAACCGGATCGAAGCCCAGGACGACGTCATCTCTCGCGCAAGCGCCAAGGAGCGCGTGATCGAGATCGGCGAGCAGACGATCCATGTCGGCGATTGCGTAGCTGTGCTCGCCGCCCTGCCCGAGCGGTCCGTCGACGTCGTCGTCACCTCGCCGCCCTACAATATCGGGCTGAAATACCGCTCCTACGACGATGGCGGCGACCGCGGCGCCTATCTCGGCTGGCTCGGCGAGATCGGGCGGCTCCTCACACGCGTTCTGAAGGACGACGGCTCGTTCTTTTTAAATATCGCCGGCACCTGCTCCGACCCGTGGATCGCACCCGACGCGGCGGCCGCGATGCGCGAGACGTTCCGCCTGCAGAACGCCATCGTCTGGGTGAAGTCGCTCTCCATCGGCGACGACACGTTCGGGCATTTCAAGCCGGTGAACTCGCCGCGCTACCTGAACCACACGCACGAGCACGTCTTCCACTTCACCAAGGAGGGCAAGACGCCGCTCGACCGGCTGGCGGTCGGCGTACCGTTCAAGGACAAGTCCAACATCGCGCGCTGGGGCCACGCGAACGACCGCCGCTGCGCCGGCGACGTGTGGTTCATCCCCTACGAGACGATCCGCTCAAAGTCGCAGCGCGACCATCATCCGAGCCCCTTCCCCGTGGCGCTGCCGGAGCGCTGCATCAAGCTGCACGGCAAGGAGGGCGCGGTCGTGCTCGACCCCTTCCTCGGCGTCGGCGCGACACTCCTCGCCGCGCAGCGGCTCGGCTGCCGCGGCATTGGGGTGGAGATCGACGCGGGCTACGCGGAAGCGGCGGCCTGGCGCCTGCGCGACCGGCTGATCTGAGCCGCCGCCGGATCCCCGCCCGTCCTTAACAAAAGATAAACCCTTCCCGCCGATCATCCTCCCGCGAAGCAGTTCGATCGGAGGCGCGCCGACCCGCTATCGGCGCGAGGGCGCTCATGGAGAAAAAGCGCAAATCGTTCCTAGCCTCATCGCCCGGCGAGGCGCGTCAGGCCGTTTCCACGTGGCTCGGGGACTTCAGAGCACACGGGCCGCTCAAGATCAGGAGCATCCGCGTGCGCGAGGGCGAGAACAGCGAGCGCTTCGTGGCGACCGTCACGTTCTCCGAGATGCCGGCCGAGCCCCCGCCGCCGCAGCACTTCGCCGACTACGAGCCGGTTCTGCTCAAGTCGGCATAGCGCGCGCTACTCCGCCGCCACGATCTTCGCCGCCGGTGCGTTGACCGGCAGTGCCGCGCCGAGCCGATCCGATTCGAACGCCAGGTCGAGCACGTGCTGCAGTTCCGCGGCGCGGCGGAAGCTCGGCTCGAAGGTCTCGCCCTTGCGAACGGCATCGACGAACGTGTCGTAGGTGTTCGGGACGGCCGGGCATTCGACCTCGCGCCAGGTCTGCGTGTGCACGTCTTCCCCGGCGCAAACGCGCAGGCCCATTTTTTCGCTTTCGAACCAGATCTCCAGCCCGCCCTTGGTGCCGTAGACGCCAACCTTCTGCGCGTTGGCGTAGCCCGGCGCCCAGCGCGAGGCATGCACGACGCCGAGCGCGCCGCCGTCGAATTCGAGCGACATGATAAAACTGTCGTTGGCGTCGAGCGTGTAGTCGCCGATGCGCTCGCCGGGCGCCTTGGAGAATGTCTTCAGCCGGCAGTGGACGGAGACCGGCATCTGGTCGGCGACGTATGCGGCGAAATCGAGGATGTGGATGCCGAGGTCGCCGAGCACGCCCTTCGATCCGTGGGCACTTGAAAGCCGCCAGAGCCAGGTCTCCAAGGTGCGCCAGTCACCCCAATGGTTGCCGACGAGCCAGGAATGCAGGAACGCCGCGTCGATGTGGCGGACCTCGCCGATCGTCCCGTCCTCCACCAGCATCCGCGCCGTCTGCATGACCGGCAGGCCGCGGTAGCGCAGGTTGACCATGTTGACGACGCCGGCGCGCTCCGCCGCCTCGGTCATGGCGAGCGCTTCGGGATAGGTCGGCGCGAGCGGCTTCTCGCAGAGGATCGGCAGGCCGGCCGCGATCAGCTTCATGGTCGTCGAATAGTGGATGGCGTCCGGGGTGACGTTGGAGACGGCGTCGAAGCCGCCCCAGGCCATCGCCTTATCGAGATCGGCGAAGAAATGCGGAATCCCGTGCTTGTCGGAGAAGGCTTTGGCGCGCGCCTCCGATACGTCGACGCCGGCGGCGATCGTGCAGCCGGGGACCTGGTTGAAGAAGTGCACGTGCCGCTCGGCCATCGCGCCGGTGCCGAGGATGAGGATGCGTACGGGCTTCATCGGAAACCCGCCTCGCCCGGCGCATGCAGATGCGGCCCGCGGCTTTCGATTTTCTCCGGCGCCTTCTCCACCGGCACGTTCGGCGCGTCGTCGATGTTCTTCCAGCGCGGCAGAGGATTGTGCGCCCAAGCCGACGGCGTTCCTGAGGATCCTGGCGATCTCCGGCTGGCGGTAGATCGGATAGGTCTCGTGACCGGGCGAAAGGTAGAAGATGCGGCCCGCGCCGCGGCGCCAGGTCATGCCGGAGCGGAACACCTCGCCGCCCTCGTACCAGGAGATGAAGACCGTCTCGTCCGGCTCCGGCACGGTGAAGGGCTCGCCGTACATCTCCGTCATCGGCACCTCGACGCAGTCGCCCAAGCCCGCGGCGATCGGATGCGCGCGGTTGATCACCCACAGCCGCTCGCGCTCACCCGCCTCGCGCCATTTCAGGCTGCACGGCGTTCCCATCAGGCGCTTGAATATCTTGGAGAAATGCCCGGAATGGAGGACGATCAGCCCCATCCCCTCCCAGACGCGGCCGGCGACGCGCTCCACGACCGCGTCGCTGACGTCGCCATGCGCCTTGTGCCCCCACCAGAGGAGCACGTCGGTGCGGTCGAGCCGGTCGGCCGGCAGGCCGTGCTCCGGCTCTTGCAGCGTCGCGGTTTCCGCCGTGATTGCCGAATCCTCGCGCAGCGCCGCGGCGATCGTCTCGTGCATGCCATCGGGATAGATCTCCCGCACCGCCGCATTCTCGCGCTCGTGGATGTTCTCGCCCCAGACGAGAGCCCGTATCGTCATCGCTTCGTTCCTTAAGTCCTTGGCTCGGTGCTCAGGCGGCCGTGCGGCGCGCCGTCTTCAGCCAGCCCCGCATTCGCTCCACCGCCTCGTCGAGCACGGAGTCGCGCTTGGAGAAGCAGAGGCGGATGAAGCTCTTCGGCGCATCCGAAACATAGAAGGCGGAGACCGGGACAGAGGCGACGCCGGCTTCCACCGTCATGCGCTTTGAGAGCGCAGCGTCGTCAGCGTCGAGCCCCAGCGGACGCATGTCGAGGGTGAGGAAATAGGTGCCGCGGCAGGGAATGACCGTCGCGCCGAGTGCTGCGCAGGCATCGGCCAAGCGATCGCGCTTCGCCTGAAGATCGCCTGCCAACTCGTTGAAATAGCTGTCATCCTTGGCGAGTCCGTAGGCGACCGCCTTCTGCAGGTTCGGCGGCGTCGTGAAGGTCGTGAACTGGTGCGCCTTGACGACCGGGTCGAGCAGCGCCGGCGCCGCGGTGACATAGCCGACCTTCCAGCCGGTCAGGGAAAAGCTCTTCCCCGCCGAGCCGATTGCGACGGTCCGCTCGCGCATCCCTTCAACCGCGAGCATGGAGACATGCTTGGCGCCGTCGAAGACGATGTGCTCGTAAACCTCGTCGGCGATGACATAGGCGTCGTGGCGGATGACGAGGTCGGCGATCAGCCGCAGCTCCTCGTGCGAGAAGACCTTGGCCGCGGGGTTCTGCGGATTGTTCAGGAGCACGGCCTTGGTGCGCGGCGAGAAGGCCTTCTTGAGCGCGTCCTCGTCGAGGCGCCAGTCGGGCGGCGTGACGCGGACCAGCTTCGGGATACCCCCGGCCCTTTTCACGAGAGGCAGATAGCAGTCGTAGAGCGGCTCGATCAGGACGACCTCGTCGCCCGGCTCGACGATGGCGTTGATGGCATCGGACAGCGCCTCGGTGGCGCCGGAGGTCACGAGCACCTCGCGCGCCGGATCGACCTCAAGGCCCTGAAAGCGCTTCCAATTCGCGGCCACCGCCTCGCGAAGCGCGGCGATGCCCATCATCGGGGGATACTGGTTCGGCCCCTCGATCAGCGCCTCGGCGGCCTTCCCGCGGATGTCCTCCGGGCCGTCCACGTCCGGAAATCCCTGCCCCAGATTGACCGCTTCGTGGGCGATCGCGAGCCGGCTCATCTCCTCGAAGATGGTCATCGGCAGGCCGGTATAGATGGAGTTCGTGGGCTTCATGGCGTGGGTTTCAGGGGGCTTCACGGGATTGTCCGCGCGGCACGGCCACAGCTAATCCGCGAAGGTGGGCGCCGGCAAGTCTCTCCGAACGCAAGCCGCGAGCGGCGGATACACGCCATGCGCGTTTCGGCATTCTTAACTCCGCTTCGGCAAGCTTACGCCTCCCTCCTTGTGGGGACGGCCAATGACGCAAGCTCAACAACGCACTGACGAATTCGACACCTTCGAGCGACTTCGAAATGACCTCCGCGACGACGCGGAGATGTTCCATCTCGCGCCGGTGTCGCTGTGGCTTGAGGACTTCAGCGCGGTCAAGAACCTCTTCGAGGTCTGGCGTGGCGCCGGCGTCACGTCGCTTCGCGACTACCTCCTCGCCGACCCCTCGCGCATCAAGGTCTGCTCGAGCCTGATCCGCGTCATCAAGGTCAACCGGGCGACGCTCAGCCTGTTCGCGGCGCGTGACCTTCCACACCTGATCGACAACATCGACGGCGTGTTCCGCGACGAGATGCTCGAGCATCATGTCTCCGAGCTCACGCAGCTCTGGGAAGGCAAGACCGAATTTCTGAGCCACACGGTCAACTACGCGCTTTCGGGCCGGCGGCTCGACGTGCAGGTCAAGGGCAGCGTCCTGCCGGGCTATGAGCAGGATTGGGGGCGCATCCTGATCGCCGTGGAGGATATGACGGAACGGGAAGGCGCGCGGCGGCGGCTCGCGGCCAGCGAGAGCTACGCCCGCGGGCTCTTCCAGCACTCGCCGGTATCGCTGTGGGTGGAGGACTTCTCCGGCATTCGGCGGCTTCTCGACGAAGTGCGCGAGCAAGGCATTACCGATTTCCGCGTCTTCACCGACGTGCATCCGGAATTCGTGCAGCGCTGCCTGAGCGAAATCCGCGTGCTCGACGTGAACCGCCACACGCTCGAAATGTTCGGTGCTCCCAACAAGGAGACGCTGCTCAACCGGCTCACCGAAGTGTTCCGCGACGACATGGAGAGCCACTTCCGCGAGCAGCTCATCGACCTATGGGAGGGCAAGCTCTTCCAGCTGCGCGAGGTGGTGAACTACACGCTCGACGGCAGCCAGCTTCACCTCCACCTGCAGTTCTCGGTGCTTCCCGGCCACGAGAACGACTGGTCGCTGGTCCAGGTCGCGCTGACCGACATCACCGCGCGCAAGAAGGCAGAGGCCTATCTGGAATATCTCGGCAAGCACGACGTCCTGACCAAGCTCTACAACCGCTCCTTCTATGTCGACGAGATGAATCGGCTGGAGCGGAAGGTCCCCTACCCCGTCTCGATCATCGTGGCGGATCTGAACGGGCTGAAGGCCATCAACGATCGGCTCGGGCACGCCGCCGGCGACGCCTTGCTGCGGCGCGTCGGCGAAGTGCTGAACAAGGCGATCGACAAGCCCAGCCATGCGGCCCGCATCGGCGGCGACGAGTTCGCACTCCTGATGCCCGCCACAGACGAGCGGCAGGCCGCGTCGGTCGTGGAGAGCATTCAATACCTGGTCGAGCTCAACAACCAGTTCCACTCCAACGCCCAGATCAACCTGTCGCTCGGGGCGGCGACCAGTGCGCCGGGTGAGCGGCTGGAGGCCGTCGCCAAGCGGGCCGACGCCGAAATGTACAAGGCAAAGCGCGAGTTTTACCTGGGCGAGAAGCGGCGGCGGTCTCTTTCGGCGGCCTAAGCTCGGCGCCGGATCAGGCTATTCCTTGATGTCCACGCCCTCGAAGGCGTGGCGGCCGAGCGGGTCCATCTTGAACCCGGTGACGTTGGCGCGCGTTGCCATGAAAACCACGGAATGGGCGAGCGGCACCCAGGGGGCGTCTTCGTGGAAGATCACCTGAGCCTGCCGATAGAGCTTCTCACGCTCCGCGCGGTCGGTGATGCGCTTCGCCTGTGAGACGAGATCGTCATAGGCGGGGTTGCACCATTTGGCGATGTTGTTGCCGCCCTTGCGCGCCGACGTGCAGCCAAGCAGCACGTTCAGAAAATTGTCGGGGTCGCCGTTGTCGCCGGTCCAGCCGTAGAGCGCCATCTCCATGTCGCCGTTCTGCAGCCGCTCGCGATAGGCGGTCCAATCCTCCGATTGCAGGCTTACGCGGATACCGATCTTGGCAAGGTCGTACTGGATGAGCTCGGCGACACGCTTGCCATTCGGATTGTAGGGCCGGCTTACCGGGATGTACCAAAGGTCGACGTCGAAACCCTCCGCCAGCCCGGCGTCGATCATCAGCTCCTGCGCCGCGGCGGGATCGTAGGGATAGTCCTCGATGTCGTCGTTATAGGCCCAGAGCGTCGGCGGCACCGGGTTCTTGGCGACGACGCCCGCGCCCTGATAGACCGCTTCGATGATCGCCGCCTTGTCGATCGCCATGTTGACGGCGCGGCGGACGCGCACGTCCTGGAATGGCGGCTTCGTCGTGTTCATCGCGAGATAGCCGATATTGAACCCCTCCTGCTCGAGGAAGCTCAGCTCCGGGTCGGCCTCGATCGCCGCGCGGTCGCTCGGGCTCGGGAAGGCGATGACCTGGCACTCGCCGGCCTTGAGCTTGGTCAGGCGAACCGCCGCGTTCGGGGTGATGGAGAAGATCAGGGCATCGAGCGGCTGCCGTCCTGCCCAATAGTCGGGGAAGGCGCGGTAGCGCACGACGAGCTCGGGCTGGAAATCGACGAACTCGAACGGCCCCGTTCCGATCGGTTGGGTGTCGAATTTCTCCGGCGTGCCTGCCTTGAGAAGCCGGTCGGCGTATTCCGCGGATTGCACGATGTTGAAGGGCATCGCGAGGTCGGCAAGGAACGGCGCCTCCGGCCGCGTCAGACGGATGCGAACGGTGTAGTCGTCAAGCTTCTCCACCGACTTCAGCAGGTCCGGCATGCCCATGTCTTTGAAGTAGTCGTAGGTGGCGCCGCCGATGTCGTGGTACGGATTGTCATCGCGCCACTGCCGCTCCAGCGAAAAGAGGACGTCGTCGGCGTTCATCTCACGGCTTGGTGTGAAGAGCTCGTTGGATTGGAAGCGCACGCCGTGGCGCAGATGGAAGGTGTATTCCGTCCCGTCGTCCGAAACGTCCCAGGATTCCGCCAGCGAGGGCGCGATCTCCGTGGAGCCGGGCGCGAATTCCACCATGTTGTTGAAGAAGGGCCGGCCGGCGCTGATCCCGGTGGTCGTCGTCATGGTCTGCGGATTGAGCGATTCCGGATTGCCCTCAGAGCAGAAGACAAGCGTCTTCGCGGAGGCGCCGTTAAGGGAAGCCGCGACGGCCAGGGCCACCGCGGCTGTCGCAATGCGCATGATTTCAGGCTCCCTCGAGCAGACGGCGTTTCTCCGGCGCCGTATCGAATGCCGCATCGCCGACGACCTTCGGGATGTCGATGGTGAAGCGCGTCCCGCGGCCGACCTTGCTGTAGAGGTTGACGTGGCCCTGCAGGCGGCTGGTGACAAGATTGTAGACGATGTGGAGCCCGAGACCCGTATTGCCGCCTGAGCGACCGGTGGTGAAGAAGGGATCGAAGACCTTGCCGATATTCTCCGGCGGAATGCCCTTGCCGTCGTCGGAGAAGACGATGCGGACCGTGTCGAGGCGCGGCTCGCTCACGCGGATCGAGAGCCGTCCGGCCTGATCCGGGGCGTAGCCATGGGCGATTGCGTTGGTGATGAGATTGGTGAGCACCTGGCCGAGCGCGCCCGGATAGGTGTCGACCATGAGCCCGGGGCTGCATTCGATCTGCACCTCGTGCTTCGTCTTGCGCAGCATCGGGCGGAGGCTCGTCAGGAGGTCCTGCAGCCAGGCGTCCATCAGGAAAGGGCGCCGCTCGCCACTCGCCTGATCGGCGGCCACCTGCTTGAAGCTGTGAACGAGATCGGCGGCGCGTGAGAGGTTGCCGAAGAGAAGCTGCGTTCCCTCGCGCATGCGTTCCACAAATTTCTCCAGGACCGAACGCTGCAGCTTTCCGCTCGCCGCGACCTCGCCGAAGCGCTTCGCCTCGTCGCCGAGAAGCGTCGCGGTAGTGAGCGCAATGCCGAGCGGCGTGTTGATCTCGTGCGCTACGCCCGCGACCAACTGGCCGAGCGAGGCAAGCTTCTCCGCCTGGATGAGATCGGTCTGCGTCTTTCGAAGCTCGGAAAGCGCGGCGTCGGCGCGGTCCTTGGATTTTCGCAGCGCCTGCTCGCGGCGGCCGATCTCGGTGATGAACACGTTGGTGGCGCGCGCCATGTCGCCGAGCTCGTCGCGGCGGTTGAAATCGGCGATTGGGCCGGCGCGGGCGTTTTCGGCCAGCTCCGTCATTCGTGTCTGAAGGAGCCGCAGCGGCCGCGTGATCGAGCGCGCCACCGCGATCCCGGTTGCCGAGCCGAGGAGCAGGCCGATCGCCGCGCCGAAGATCAGGATGTTGCGGACGAGCGCGCCGATCTGCTCGGCGTTCCGGGTCAGACTCTCGTTCAGGAAGCGCGCGCCGTCGATCATGCGGCGCGTCGTGGAGTCCATCTCGTCGAGTATCTGGCTTTGCGCCTCGAGCCCCTCGAGCGTCGTGGCGAGGCCTTGCCGCCATTGGTCGAGCGCATCGATCATCTCCGACTGAATGAGCGGAGAGATCGGCATCGTCGACATCGTCTTGCTGAGGCCGACGCTGGCGTCATGGATCTGCGTGATCTCCTCGGTGTCGCGCGCGGCCAAAGCCGCCGCGGTGCGATTTGAGAGCTTCAAGGTCTCGATCGCGATATCCTGCGTGGCACGCTCGGTCTCCGCCGACTGCACCGAGTAGGTCAGAAGCTCCGCCACTTCGTCATGCAGCGCGCCCATCTCGGTGGAGTGCACCTTCAGGAGGCGCTCCGCCCATCTGCTCACGGCGGTGCGCGGGTCGTCGTCGTCTTCCACCACGTGCCCAAGCTCCGGCGCGGCGGCGATGCTTTTCTCGTAAGCATCGAAAAGCCGTCCGAACTCCTCCGCTCCCTGGTTCAACGCAGCGGCGTTCAACGCTTCGGTGAGGCGGTCCGCGGCCCCCTTGAGCCGGCCCACCTCGAAGGAGAGCGCTCCGGTCCGCGCCGCGGCGGCCGTGGCATTGGGCGGCTCGGGCCGCGCGCGCAGGAGGGCGACCGCCGCAATCGCCGAGGTGAACTCGTTGCCCCTGTCGACGATGTCGCGTTCAAGGCGCAGCTTGCGATCGCTCGAGGCGAGCGATTCCACGATGTTGGCGTTGGAGCTGTGCTGGCGCTCGCGCGCCTCGTCGGTCAGCTTGACCAGCGTGTTCGCACGTTCCGCCATTTCCGCCACCAGCCCGTCATTGCGGACCGTGACGTCGACCAGGCGGCGCATGTTCTCGCGATAGCGCTGAAGCGCATCCAATGCCTGTTTCGCCGCGTCGACGCTCGCGGCGTCGCGCACGACGCCGGAAAGCCGCATCAGGTCGAAACGCGCCTGCTCGGCGTAGGTCAGGAACAGCTCGTAATGGCCCGTGCGCTTGTCGCGCGACGTATCCAGGAAATCGTCGCGCGAGGCGCTGGCGGAGAGGAGATTGCGATAGATCGTGCCGGCGAGGACGGCGCCCGAACGGGCGCGGTCGGCTTCGTTCAAAAGCATGAAAGCGGCGAGCGCGATGGCTGCCGCGATTGTGATCGGAATGCCGCCGACCAGAAAGACCTTGTAGGTGATGCGCATTCCACCGCCTCGGCGACCGACCCGGCCGCCATTTGGGCCGGGTCCCCACGCCCGGCGCCCACCGATCTTACCAGAGGGGGGCGGAGGGGGGCGAGATGCGGTCGAAGCACCGGGCGGGGGGTCGGTTACTGCGGCTCGCGCGTTCACGGGGCGTGTCGCAGGTTGGCGGTTTCTAGCGCTGCGCGACCTCGTTGGAGGGAATGCGCAAGAGAACGGTGGTGGACTGGCCGACCTGATAGCCGACAGTGACGGCGCGGACATGCGGCGCCGGGCGGCCGTCGGCCGTGGAGAGGCACGTGGCGTCGATATTGGGCCAGGTCTCGGCGGCGCAGTCGGCAGGCGCCTTCAGATCGCCCTTCGCGGCGACCGCAAGCGTCGGATCGTTGGAGGCGTTGGAGATGACTGCGAAAGCACCGCCAATGCGTGCGGCGGCGACGTCGAAGTCGGCCTGGCCGGCGGCGCGGGCGCCGTTCGACGGCGTGAGCATCAAACCGGCGAAAATGAGTGCCAGCCCGAACAAGATCGCGGCGGCGACGAATTTGCGTGACTCGATCATCTTGATCCCTCCGAAGCCCTGCGTGGGCTCCCCGTTGCGTGAGGGATGTAATCGTCGCCCTTTTCGGCCTGTTTTCGCGGGTGGCGAAAAGGTGTTTCGTCGGTGGGCGATTGTTTCTTGCCAGGCGCCCGGGACGAAACAATCCGGGCTGCCGATGCCTAAATCGGCGGTTTTCGCCTTGCCGGCGCGTTCAGCCGTCCGCGCCGCCCTCCGGCGAGAACACGTAGCCGGCGCCGCGCACGGTCTTGATCACGCGCGGATGTGCGGGATCCGGCTCGATCTTGCGGCGGATCCGGGTGATTCTGACGTCGATGGCGCGGTCGAATGCCTCAGAATCGCGCGCCTGGGCCAGATCGAGCAGCCGCTCCCGGGTCAGAACCCGCTTCGGGTTCTCGGCGAAGGCCTTGAGCAGGCCGAACTCCGAAGCGGTCAGCGGATGCTCGTTCCCCTCCTCGTCGCGCAGCGTGCGCGCGTCGAGGTCGAGCCACTTCGTCCCCATCTTGACGGTGCGGTTCGGCTCCCCGGTCGCGCCCGGCGGCGCGGCGGTGCTGCGGCGAAGCACGGAGCGCACGCGCGCCAGAAGCTCGCGCATCTCGCACGGCTTGGCGAGATAATCGTCGGCGCCGAGCTCCAGACCCACCACCCGGTCGATCGGGCTCGCGGTCGCCGTCAGCATGATGACCGGAACGTTCCCCTGCTGCTTCAGGAAGCGGACCAGCGACAGCCCGTCCTCCTCCGGCATGTTCAGGTCGAGCACGACGAGATCCGGCCGCGCCTTCTCGACCTCGGCGCGGAGCGTCGGGCCGCCGTCGCACAGCGTCACGTCGAAGCCGTGCATCTTCAGATAGTCGCCGATCATGTCGCGGGCGGCGGCCTCGTCGTCGACCACGAAAATGTTCTGCTGCTGGCTCATCCCGATTCCATTTCGCGCAGCAATGGTAAGGCTATCGTGAACACGGCTCCGCCGGACGCGCCGCGACTCTCCACGAAGATGCGGCCGTTGTGAAGGTCGATGATGCGCTTGGCAATGGAAAGGCCGAGCCCGGTGGAGCTTTCCCCGCCTGTCGGTTTGGCTGAAAGCCGCTGAAAACGCCCGAAAACACGGTCGTTATCCTCCGGCGAGAGGCCCGGCCCCTCGTCGGCGACACGGATCACGGCCTCCTCGTCCTCCGCCGCCAGGCTGACCTCGATGGCCCCGCCCAAGGGGGTGTATTTGACCGCGTTGGAGATCAGATTGTCGACCGCCTCGCGCAAGCGCTCCGTGTCGCCCCGGACGCGCAGGCCCGGCTCGGCGCTGACGCGGATATCCTGTTCCTTGCCGAGCGCGAGCTTGCGGTTCGCCTCAGCCACCTCCGACACAAGCACGCCGAGATCGAGAATGTAGGCGTTGACGGAGATGTCGATCGCATCGGCGCGCGCGTCGGCGATCAAATCCTCCACCATCGCGGTCAGGCGGCGCGCCGATTGGCGGATGTGCTGGAGCTGGTCCTGCACCTGCTTCTGGGGAAGGTCCGCGCTCGTCAGGAGCTCGTTCAGAATCTCGGTGCGTCCGAGGATGACGCCGAGCGGATTCTTGAGATCGTGCGCGACAGTCCCGAGCACCTCGCCCTTGAAGGCGTTGGCGCGCTTCAGCCGCTCGCTTTGATTCTCCAGCCGCTCCTTTGCCGCGACGAGCTGCGCGGTGCGCTTGGCCACCTTTTCCTCAAGCCGCAGATTGGCGCGCTCGAGCCGCTCGTAGAGCGTCACGTTGTCGAAGGCGGCGGCGAGACGACTACAGAACACCTCCACGAGCGCCTTGTCGGTATCGGAGAGCTCCTTGTCGGCATCCATCATCGCGATCAGCTCGCGGCCGCTGCCGGTGCCGATATAGAGAAAGTAGCGGCCGCGGGAGAAATCGTGGCAACGGCCCTCGAATGCAGTGTGTATGAGCTTCGCGAGATCCGGCTCAAGCGTCCGGTTGCTGTCAGGCACGGCATAGTCGCGGTAGCTCCCCGATCCGGCGAGCACGGTCAGGCCATGCTCGCCGCCATCGGCCTCGCGCAGGACGAGGATGCCGGCGCAATCGACCGCCATCAGCGACGAGAGCTGCGTCAGCACGCCCTCCGCGAGGCGTTGCAGCGAGCGCTGGTCGAAGAGCGTCGCGGCGGCGTCGATGATGATCTCCAGCCCGCGCCGCGTCTGCACCAGCTTCAGAAGCTGCTCGAAGCTCCGAAGCGCCGCGGTCAGCGTGGTGAAGAGCTTGTCGGCGGTAAGCTCGGTCTTCGCCTTGTAGTCGTTGATGTCATAATCGACGATGACGCGCCGCTCCGGCGCCTGTCCCGGCTGGCCGGTTCTCAGGATGATGCGGACGGTCTCGTTCTTCAGCTCGTTGCGGACGAAATCCACGAGCTCCAACCCCGCCCCTTCCGTCTCCATCACCACGTCGAGGAGAATGACCGCCATGTCCGGGTGGGTTCGGAACAGCTCCCGGGCTTCGGCCGCGGAGCGCGCCGAATGCAGCTCCAGCCCGCGCCCGTGCAGCGTGAAATCCTGTAGAACGAAGCGCGTGCCCGTGTGCACGCCCTGGTCGTCGTCGACGATCGCCACCTTCCAACGCGGCTGCGCGGCCGGCGCCGGCGGCGCGGGCTCGTCGTCGATCAACGTTACGAAATCGGCCTCATCGGCCATGTTCCGGGCTCCTGACGGATTCGGGCGGAGTTTCGCCCGTCACGGCGCGCAGGAAAAGGGGCAAGGGTGCCACGCGGCGCGGAACGAACGGGAAATTGGCTGGGGCGCCAGGATTCGAACCTGGGAATGACGGGATCAAAACCCGTTGCCTTACCGCTTGGCTACGCCCCAACGTCGCGCGGCGGAATTTCGGCGGCGACCCTTCATCGATGGGCCGCCGCGGCGACGGACCCGACGCGAGTGGTCGGAGCGGCAGGATTCGAACCTGCGACCCCCTGCTCCCGAAGCAGGTGCGCTACCAGGCTGCGCTACGCTCCGCCAAGGCCGGCGGATATAGCCGCTGCCCCCAGACGCCGCAAGGTCGCCGGGGGCGATGGGGCGGCGGTTCGGCATATTCTTCGTAAGATCGGGGAAGCGACCATTGATCGCGTGAAACCGACATCCCACGCCTTTGCCGACCTTCTTGAGGCGGCGTCGGAGTTGATTTCCGCCCGCAATCCGTCCTTACCTAGCGCTCAGTTGGGGGCGGACGGTGCGTCCGACCCTGTTTTTCTCAACGGGAGGTCTTCATGCATCTCAAACAAATCGCGAAGGCGACGCTCGTCGGCGCCAGCCTCGCGGCCTTCGCCACGGGCGCTTCGGCAAAGACGCTGGTCTATTGCTCCGAGGCGAGCCCGGAAGGGTTCGATCCCGCTCTCTATACCGCCGGAACGACCTTCGACGCCTCGGGGCGCACGGTTTACAACCGGTTGCTCGAATTCAAGCACGGCAGCACCGAGCTTGTACCGGGGCTGGCGGAAAGCTACGACGTCTCCGACGACGGGCTGGAATACACCTTCCATCTCCGTCCGGGCGTGAAGTTCCAGACCACCGACTTCTTCAGCCCGAGCCGCGATTTCAATGCCGACGACGTGGTGTTCTCATTCGACCGGCAGCTCAACGGCGACAATTCCTGGAACAAGTATGTCGCCGGCGCCGCCTGGGAATACTCCGACGGCATGGGGTTCCCCGACCTCATCAAGGGCGTCGAGAAGGTCGACGACCTGACGGTGAAGTTCACCCTTAACCGTCCCGAGGCGCCCTTCCTCGCCGATCTCGCGATGGACTTCGCCTCGATCATGTCGAAGGAATACGCCGACAAGCTGGAAGCCGACGGCAAGGTTGAGCAGATGAACCAGCAGCCGCTCGGCACCGGTCCTTTCCAGTTCGTCGCCTACCAGCCGGATGCGGTGATCCGCTACAAGGCAAACCCCGACTACTGGGACGGCAAGCAACCGATCGACGATCTCGTCTTCGCCATCACCACCGACGCTTCGGTGCGTGCCCAGAAGCTGAAGGCGGGCGAGTGCCAGATCATGCCGTATCCGAACGCGGCCGATGTTGACGGACTGAAAGCCGATCCGAACCTGCAGGTCATGCAGCAGGAAGGGTTGAACGTCGCCTATCTCGCCTACAACACCCAGCAGGCGCCGTTCGACAATGTGAATGTACGCAAGGCGCTCAACATGGCGATCAACAAGCAGGCGATCGTCGACGCCGTCTTCCAGGGTGCTGCGACGCCTGCGAAGAACCCGATCCCGCCCACGATGTGGTCCTACAACAACTCCATCAAGGACGATCCGTACGATCCGGAAGCAGCGAAGAAGATGCTGGCGGACGCCGGCGTCACCGATCTCTCGATGAAGATCTGGGCCATGCCGGTCGCACGCCCCTACATGCTCAACGCGCGGCGCGCAGCTGAGCTCATGCAGGCGGATCTTGCCAAGATCGGCGTCAAGGTCGAGATCGTCACCTACGAGTGGGCGGAGTATCTGAAGCTCTCAAAGGCGGTGGACCGCGATGGGGCGGCGATGCTCGGTTGGACCGGCGACAACGGCGACCCGGACAACTTCCTCGACACGCTGCTCGGCTGCGACGCGGTCGGCGGCAACAACCGTGCCCAGTGGTGCAATAAGGAGTTCGATGACCTCGTCACCAAGGCGAAAGAGACCTCCGATCAGGCCGAGCGCACGAAGCTCTACGAGCAGGCGCAGGTGGTCTTCAAGGAGCAGGCGCCTTGGGACACGCTCGACCACTCGCTCGTCTTCATGCCGATGAGCAAGAAGGTCACCGGCTTCGTTCAGGACCCGCTCGGCTATCATCGGTTCGACGGCGTCGATATAACCGAGTAATATATTCTCGTTGATCCGGAGCGCCCCCTTCCGGGGGCGCTCCACGCTTGGGGGAGCGGCATGTCGGTCATGACCGAATAGCGACACGGCATGCTGCGGTTCCTACTCGGACGTGTCGCAGTTCTGGTCCCGACTTTCCTCGGGGTCTCTCTCATCGCGTTTTCGTTCATTCGGCTCCTGCCGGGCGATCCCGTCATGCTGATGTCGGGCGAGCGGGTGATGTCGCCGGAGCGGCACGCGCAGATCATGCACGAGCTCGGCTACGATCGGCCGCTCTTCGTTCAATACTTCGACTACCTCGGCAATATCCTGGTCGGAGACTTCGGCAACTCCGTCGTGACCAAGCGTCCGGTCCTGCAGGAGTTCCTGACGCTTTTCCCGGCTACGCTCGAGCTCTCAATCTGCGCCATCATCTTCGCCGTGGTCCTCGGCGTTCCCGCGGGCGTAATTGCGGGAGTGAAACGCGGCACGTTCCTCGATCAGGCGGTGATGGGCACGGCCTTGATCGGCTATTCCATGCCGATCTTCTGGTGGGGGCTCCTCCTCATCATCCTCTTCTCCGGCATGCTTGGGTGGACACCGGTCTCCGGCCGCATCTCGCTCCTCTATTACTTCCCGCCGGTCACCGGATTCATGCTGATCAACTCGCTGCTTTCCGGTCAGCCCGGCGCTTTCAAGTCGGCGGTAAGCCATCTGATTCTGCCCACGATCGTGCTCGGCACGATCCCGCTTGCCGTGATCGCGCGGCAGACCCGCTCCGCCATGCTGGAAGTGCTTGGCGAGGATTACGTGCGCACGGCGCGCGCGAAAGGGCTCTCGCCGTGGCGCGTCATCGGGCTGCACACGCTCCGCAACGCTCTCATTCCCGTCGTCACCACGATCGGGCTGCAGGTCGGCGTTCTGATGGCGGGCGCCATTTTGACGGAGACCATCTTCTCCTGGCCGGGCGTCGGCAAATGGATGGTCGATTCCGTCTTCCGTCGTGACTATCCGGTCATTCAGAGCGGCCTGCTGATCATCGCCGCGATCATCATGATGGTAAATCTCGGGGTCGATCTGCTCTATGGCCTGATCAACCCACGCATCCGGTACCACTGACGCCATGGCAGACATCACGGCCCCCGATCTCGTCCAATCCGTCCGCAGCGCCCGGCGTGCCATGCTGGCCGAGTTCTGGTTCTATTTCGCGGAGAACCGCGGCGCGCTGATCGGCCTGGTCTTCTTCATCCTGCTGGTTCTTACCGCCATCTTCGCGCCGTGGATCGCGCCGCACGGCATGACAACCACCTTCACCGACGCGCAGCTCGTGCCGCCCGTATGGGAAAGCGGCGGGCGAGCGGAATTCCTCCTCGGGACCGACCCGATCGGGCGCGACATCCTCTCGCGACTCATCTTCGGCTCACGGCTTTCGCTCTTCGTCGGCGTCGTGGTGGTAGCGGTGGCGCTGACCAGCGGCATCGTCATCGGCCTGATCGCAGGCTATTTCCGCGGCTGGATCGATATCGTGATCATGCGCCTGATGGACATCATCCTGGCGTTTCCGTCGCTGCTTCTGGCGCTCGTTCTGGTCGCCGTTCTCGGCCCCGGTCTCTTGAACGCCATGATCGCCATCGCGCTCGTCTATCAGCCGCATTTCGTGCGCCTCACGCGCGCATCGGTGATGTCGGAGAGAGGCAAGGACTACGTGGTCTCCGCGCGCGTCGCCGGCGCCGGGCCGATCCGGCTCATGCTCAAGACCATCCTGCCCAACTGCCTGGCGCCACTCATCGTGCAGGCGACGCTCTCCTTCTCCACCGCGATCCTCGACGCCGCCGCGCTCGGCTTCCTCGGCATGGGCGCGCAGCCGCCGACGCCGGAATGGGGCACCATGCTCGCGGAGGCGCGCGAGTTCATCCTGCGCGCCTGGTGGGTGGTGACTTTCCCCGGCATCGCCATCCTCGTCACGGTGCTCGCCATCAACCTCGTCGGCGACGGCCTGCGCGACGCGCTCGACCCGAAGCTGAAGCGGAGCTGAGGCGCACTTGTCCCTTCTCGAAATCCGCAATCTCACCGTTTCTTTCGCCACCGCCGTGGGGCCGTTCAAGGCCGTCGACGGCGTCGATCTCGACGTCGATCCGGGCGAGGTGGTGGCGATCGTCGGGGAGTCGGGCTCCGGCAAGTCGGTCGCCATGCTCGCCGTCATGGGCCTCCTGCCGAAGACGGCGACGGTCACCGCCGACCGCCTCGCCTTCGGGGGCGAGGACCTCTTTGCAGTCTCTCCTCGCCGCAGGCGCGCGCTGATCGGCAAGGACATGGCGATGATCTTCCAGGAGCCGATGTCGAGCCTCAACCCGTGCTTCTCGGTGGGGTTCCAGATTGGCGAGTCGCTGAAGACTCATCTCGGCATGGATCGCGCCGCACAACGGCACCGCTCAATCGAGCTCCTGCAGGAAGTCGGAATCCCCGAGCCGGAGCGGCGGCTCAGCGCGTTCCCGCACCAGCTCTCCGGCGGCATGAGCCAGCGGGTGATGATCGCGATCGCGATTGCCTGTCGTCCGAAGCTGCTGATCGCCGACGAGCCGACCACCGCGCTCGACGTCACCATCCAGGCGCAGATCCTGGATCTTCTTCTGTCGCTCCAGACGGAGACCGGCATGGGCCTCGTGCTCATCACGCATTCGATGGGCGTGGTGGCGGAGACGGCGCATCGCGTGGTCGTCCAATATGCCGGGCAGCAGGTGGAGCGGCAGCCGGTGCGCGGGCTCTTCGGCACGCCGCATCACCCCTACACGGTGGCGCTGCTCGACGCGCTCCCCGACCGCGCGACCGGAGACCGGCTGCCGGCCATCCCCGGCGTCGTCCCGGGCCAGGGTGACCGGCCGGGCGGCTGCCTCTTCAACCCGCGCTGCCATTTCGCGACCGAGATGTGCCGCAAGGTGCGGCCACCCGTGCAGCCGGACGCGCTCGGCGCAGCCCTTTGCCACTACCCACGCCACGCCACGCAGGAGGCGGCATGAGCGCGGTTGTCGAGGCAGTCGACCTGGCGCGCAGCTACTCGGTCAGCCGCGGGGCGTTCCGCGAGCCGGCCGTCGTGCGCGCGCTCGCGGGCGCCACGTTCTCCGTCGAGCGCGGAAAGACGCTTGCGGTGGTCGGCGAGTCGGGTTGTGGCAAGTCCACGCTGGCGCGCCTCATCACCATGATCGAGCCGCCGAGCGGCGGGACGCTCGCCATCGACGGCGTCGACATCGGTGCCGCCAACCGCCACGCGCTGAAGAAACTCCGCAGCACCGTGCAGATCGTCTTCCAGAACCCCTACGGATCGCTCAATCCGCGCCAGAAGGTGGGGTCCATCCTGGAGGAGCCGCTCGTCATCAACACCGCGCTCAGCGCCGCGGAGCGGCGGGTGAAGGCGCTCGACATTTTGACGCGCGTGGGCCTCAGGCCGGAGCATTACGGACGCTATCCGCATATGTTCTCCGGCGGTCAGCGGCAGCGCATCGCCATCGCCCGCGCACTGATGCTGGAGCCGAAGATCGTCGTGCTCGACGAGCCGGTCTCCGCGCTCGACGTGTCGATCCAGGCACAGATCCTCAATCTTCTCGCCGACCTGCAGGATCAGTTCGGCCTGACCTATATCTTCATCAGCCACGATCTTTCGGTCGTTCGCTTCGTGGCCGACGAGGTGATGGTGATGTATCTCGGGCGCCCGGTTGAAATCGCGCCGGTCGCGGAAATCTTCCGCCGCCCGCTGCATCCCTATACGCGGGCGCTCCTTTCCGCGACGCCGGTCGCCGATCCGGAACGCCGGCGCCACAAGATGAAGCTCGAAGGCGAGCTCCCCTCGCCTTTCGATCCGCCGAACGGCTGCACATTCCATCCGCGCTGCCCGTTCAAGCGCGAGCCAACCTGCGTCAGCGAGTTGCCGGAGCTGATGCGCTCAGGCGAGAGCCTGCACGCCTGCTTCGGCGTTGCCGAGGGCTGGGTTCCGCAGGAGGAGCAGGAAGAGCAGCTCCTCAGCGCCTGACAAGTCGGGCGCCGGCGGAAACGAGCGCCGCCGCGAGCGCGAGCTTCACCAGATCGCCGAGCACGAACGGATAGAAGCCGAGCGAGAGCAGCGGCTTGTCCCATCCGATCACCGAGCCGAGATAGGCAAGGCCGATGACGAAGACGACGGCGTCTCCGAGAAGCATGATTCCGTAGAGCTTGATCGGGTTGCGATCGCCCCCCCGCTCGGCGAGCCATCCGATGATGACAACCTCCACCAGCGAAGCCGAGCAGATAGCCACCGGTCGGGCCGACCATATAGGCAAGACCGATCCCCTGCTCCGGCGTGCCGGAGAAGACCGGCATTCCGACCGCGCCTTCCAGGAGGTAGAGCACCACGGTGGCTAAGCCGAGCCGCCAGCCATAGGCCGCGGCGATCAGCGCAACGGCGCCGGTCTGCAGCGTCATCGGAACCGGCCAGAACGGCACGTGAACCTTGGCGGAGGCCCACAGGATCAGGCTGCCGACGATGGCAAAGCCGGCGAGCGCTGCAATCCGACCCGCACTGTCTTCCGGGATGAATCGGCCGACCAGCGGCCCCTTCACAGCTATGGCACTCATTTTCACCGCCCTTCCGCGCGTCCCTCGTCCCCTATAGACAGCGCTTCGGGAAGCAGCAAGAAGCCGGCCACCCTATGTCGCTCCAGTTCAACAGGGAATTCGCTCCACCTATCGGCGAGCCCGTGACCGTCGCGCCGGGCGTCAGGCGCGTGACGGCCGGAAATGCCGGACCCTTCACCTTCCGCGGCACGAACACCTTCCTGATCGGCGAAGGCTCGCTCGCCGTGCTCGATCCCGGACCGGACGATCCCGCCCATATCGACGCGCTCATGCACGCGATCGGCGGCGCGCACGTCGCGCATATCCTCGTCTCGCACTCGCATCGCGATCATTCGCCGGGCGCCGCACTTCTGAAGGAGCGGTCCGGCGCGCCGGTCCTCGCGGCAGGGCCGCACCGGCCAGCACGGCCGCTTCGCAGTGCCGACGAAATCCAGCTCGATATCGGCGCGGATCGCGATTTCGCCCCCGACGAGACGCTCGCCGACGGCGCGACGATCGGCGGCGACGGCTATCGCCTCGAGGCCGTGGCGACACCCGGGCACACGGCGAACCACCTCGCATTCGCGTGGCCGGATGCGGGGCTGATCTTCACCGGCGACCACGTCATGGGCTGGTCCACGACCGTCGTCGCTCCGCCGGACGGCGCGATGAGCGACTACATGGCCTCGCTCGACAAGCTCGCCGGGCGCCCGGAGCGCCGCTACCTTCCGGCCCACGGAGACGCGATCGAGGACGGGCCAGGCTTCGCCCGTGCGCTGCGCACGCATCGCAAGATGCGCGAGGCGGCGATCCTGGAGAGCCTGAGACGGGGCGACGGCACGATTGGTGAAATCGTGGCGCGCGTCTATGCCGGCCTCGATCCCATGCTTGTCGGCGCGGCGGCGCTCTCAACGCTCGCGCATCTGGAAGACCTGGCGGAGCGCGGCATCGTCGTCCCGGACGACGGACCGGCGCTTCAGGCACGCTACCGGCTGGCCGATGCGACCCCGCTGCCCGCTGCCCCGGGCTCCGGCTGAAGGACGGCGTCGAGCGCTGCAAAGAAGGATTTGATGCGGCGGGAATTCTCGCCGAGGTCGTGCGCCCCGACCCGGGAGGCAGAGCGCATATCGACACGCGTCGAGCCGTCTTCCGTGATGGTCATACGGACCACCACGTCGTCGATGAAGCCGAACACCAGCGTCGGTGCGGTTGCCTCAAGCGTCGCGACGTTGGTCGGCTTTGGCTCCGGCACCTGCACTTCCGGCAAATCCGCCTCCGTCGGCAGGTCGCCATCGGGCAGGGTCTCCGTCGCCAGTCCCGCGCGCGATTGCGTCATCACGCTCTTCGCCGCGAGCGCCAGCGCCAATTCGTCATCCTCGGCGATCTCCACCTTCGGGTTCTCGCGCGAGGTCGCCATCGGCAAGGCCTCGGGCCGCTCTTCGCGTGTGATCGTCCAGCCGTCCAATTCCATGATCTTTCGCGCCGCGACGAAGACGTCGCCGAGCGGCAGCGGATAGACGCGCGGAACGATCTGCGGATAGGCGGCGACCTGACGCGCCACGCTTTCGGGGCCGGGGAGCTTGTGCGCCGCACCGCCCTCCACGAAGAGCGGCGGGTCGTCGACGTCGGTCGTGACGTCGGAAAGGCGCGGATAGACGATCACGGCGGCCGTGACCAGGCCGAGCACGACGAGGACGGGCGACGCATAGAACAGGGCCATGAAAGCCGAGCCTGCGCCGTCGACACCGGACATCCAGATATCGGCCAGCGCAAACAGCGCAAGGCCGATTGCCGCGATGCCGAGGGCAAAGCCGGCGACGAGCACGGGCTGCAGCGCGACCTGCGGGACGATCCCGGCGCGCACGCCGACGACGCCGATCACCAGCACCGGCAGCGCCAGTCCGCCCGCTATGCGCGCCCAGTCCGCGGCACGCGACCGCCGGATCGTGATGTTTCGCCGTATCAGCGGCATGGCCTACTCCGATGCGGCTGAATATCCCCGCGCCTAGGAGTCCGGCAAGCGATAGTCGCCGAAACGTTCGCGCAATTCCGTTTTCTTGATCTTGCCGGTGGCGGTATGCGGGATTTCGTCGACGAAGATCACGTCGTCGGGCAGCCACCATTTGGCGACCTTCGTGCGCAGGAAGTCGATCAGCGACTCCTTGGTCGGCGAAGCGCCGCTCTTCGCCACCACGATCAGCAGCGGCCGCTCGTCCCACTTCGCATGGCGGACGCCGATTACCGCCGCCTCGGCGACGTCCGGATGGCCGACCGCCAAATTCTCCAGATCGATGGAGGATATCCATTCCCCGCCCGACTTGATGACGTCCTTCGAGCGGTCGGTGATGCGCATGTAGCCATGGGCGTCCATGTGGGCGACGTCGCCGGTCTCAAACCAGCCTTCCGAATCGAGCACCTCCGCCTCGTCGCGAAAATAGGCGCGCGCGACCGCCGGGCCGCGCACCTTGAGGCGCCCGAAGGTCTTGCCGTCCCAGGGACGCGCCTGGCCTTCGTCGTCGGCGATCTTGAGCTCCACGCCGAACGGCGGATGCCCCTGCTTCTCCTGCAGGTCCAAACGCGCCTCCCGCTCAAGCTCCGAAACCTCCGGCTTGAACGTGCAGACGGTTCCAAGCGGGCTCATCTCGGTCATGCCCCAGGCGTGGAGCACGCGCACGCCGTAGCGCTCCTCAAAACCCTCGATCAGCGCACGCGGGCAGGCCGCCCCGCCGATCACCACGCGTTTCAGATATGGGAGCTCGGCCTTGTTCGCGTCGAGATGCTGAAGGAGACCGAGCCAGAGCGTCGGCACGGCGGCGGTGCAGGTGACGCGCTCGGCATTCAGGAGCTCCAGCAGAGACGCGCCGTCGAGCTTCGCGCCCGGCATGACGAGCGCCGCGCCGGCCATCGGCGCGCTGAAGGCGATCCCCCAGCAATTGGCATGGAACATCGGCACGACCGGCATGATGCGATCGCTGCTCGACATCCCGATCGTGTCCGGCAAGTTGGAGATGAAGGAGTGGAGCACGTTGGAACGGTGCGAATAGACGACGCCCTTCGGGTTGCCCGTCGTGCCGGACGTGTAGCACATGCCGGCGGCGGTGTTCTCGTCGAAGTCGCGCCAAGCGAAATCGTCGTCGGGAGCGAGCCATTCTTCGTAAGGCTCAACGTCGAGCGGCGTTTCCGGCAAATGCGCCGCGTCGGTCAGCACGACGATCTTCTCCAGCGACTTCAATTGATCGCGAAGCTTTTCCACCAGCGGCAGGAACGTCAGGTCGACGAAGAGCACCTTGTCCTCGGCGTGATTGATGATCCAGGCGATCTGTTCGGGAAAGAGCCGCGGGTTGACCGTGTGATAGACGCCGCCGAGGCCGAGCAGGCCGTACCAGACCTCGAAATGCCGCCACGTGTTCCAGGCGAGCGTCGCGCCGCGGTCGCCGAGCCGGAAGCGGTCATTGTCGAGCCGCTTCGCCACCCGCCGGGCGCGCGAGTGAACCGCCCGGTAGTTGGTGCGATGGATCGGGCCTTCCACCGAGCGCGACACGATCTCGCGGTCACCGTGATAGAGGGCGGCGTGGTCGATCAGCTTATGGCAAAGGAGCGGCCACTCCTGCATCAGTCCGCGCATTGTTTCCTCCCGGTTTTTGCGCGGGAGCTTCCCTTTTCGGCAGCCACCTGGCAAGGCGCGCGTTTACGTTAAAATCGCATATCCGCGCGGATCGGCCTTTGTTCCGACAGGATGGCGGCCATGTCGGAGCAAAGCCACAAGCCGGGGCATTTCTCTGCGGGTCCCGCGGCTGAAGAGGTCAACGGCCGCAGCATGCAGCGCCTTCAGTTCGAGCTCGCGCTCGATCTCGGCAGCCTCGGCCGTCTGCCCGCTGAAACCGTTCGCGAAGCCGCCGCATCGGTCGGCGCCGATCTCCTCTTCATGCTGCCGGTGCCGTCGGGCAAAGGCGTCACGGCCGTCGTCAGGCTGCTGGAGGACGGCAGGCACTCTTTCCTGCAGATCACCAATACCGGCGACGGATTCCGCACGGCGGACGAGACGCAGATGGACGCGGCACTGCTTGCGCTTGCTCGCGCCTCCGTCGACGTCTTCCAACGACTGTCGACCGACAGCCACCATTCGCGAGCCTCTCGCCGCGACCGGCTGAGCGCCTTCAAATAAGCCCGACCGCCAGTCGCGCGGCGATCGCCCACATCACGATCCCGATCAGGATGTCGAGCACGCGCCAGGCGCGCCTATCGGCGAAGATCGGCGCAAGCAACGCGGCGCCGTAGCCAAGCCCGAAGAACCATATGAAAGACGCCGCGCTCGCGCCAATTCCGTAGGTGACGCGCGCCACGCCTTCGTAGCGACCGGAAAGACTGCCGATCAGAAGCACCGTGTCGAGATAGACATGCGGGTTCAGGAACGTGAAGGCGAGACAGGCGAGGATCGCCGTTCCAAGCCGCTCGGTGTCGTCTCCCCCCGCGCGCAGCGCTTCCGGCCGCCAAGCGCGCCAGAAGCTGCGAATGCCGTAGGCGAAAAGAAAGAGCGCCCCGCCTGCCGTCACGACGGTCAGCAGCACTTCGGAGCGCGCCACCAGCGTGCCGAGGCCGGCGATGCCGGCGGCGATCAGTGCCGCGTCGGCGAGAGCGCAGACAAGGCAGATTGCAAAGACGAACTTTCGCCTGAGCCCCTGCCGGAGCACGAAGGCATTCTGCGCGCCGATCGCGACGATCAGGCTGCCGCCGAGGAGGAAGCCGTTCAGCGCCGCCGCGAGCGCCGTCATTTGAGCCAGGCGGAGAGCCGCTCGATCCCCTCTTCGATCGCTTGCTCCGTCCCGGCGAAGGAGAAGCGGATATAGCGATGACCGCGCGTGTGGTCGAAGTCGGGACCGGGCGTCGCCGCGACGCCTGCCTCGTTCAGCATGCGGCTTGCGAAATCGTGCGCGTCGTTGGTGAAGCGGGCGACGGAGGCGTAGACATAGAACGCGCCGTCGACGGGCAGGAGCTCGTCGAAGCCGAGCGCCGGCAGGCGCTGCAGGAGCGTCGCGCGGTTGCGCGCGTAGCCGGCCTTCACCGCCTCAAGCTCGGCGGTGGAATCGAAGGCGGCCACCGCGGCACGCTGCGAAAGCTCCGGCACGGAGATGAAGAGCGATTGCGCGAGCCGTTCGAACGGCCGCACCAGGTTTTCGGGGAGCACCAGCCAGCCGACGCGCCAACCGGTCATGCAATAATATTTGGAGAAGGAATTGACGACGATCGCCTCGCCGCCGAGGCGGAGCGCCGTCTCCGCGCGGCCGGCATAGACGAGGCCGTGATAGATCTCATCGGAGATGAAACGCATCTCGGCGGCGTCGCAGAGCTCCACCAGCCGCTTCAGCTCTTCCGGCGAGGTCATCGTGCCGGTGGGATTGGCGGGGCTTGCGACAAGCACGCCGGCAAGCGGCGCCTGGGCGTGGGCGCGCTCCACGTGCTCAGCGGTCAGCGCCCAGCGCGTGTCCGGCCCGACCTCGATCTCGACCGCGACGAGGCCGAGCGCCTTCAGGATGTTGCGATAGGCCGGATAGCCGGGCGAGGCCATGGCGATGCGGTCGCCCGGATCGAAGGCGCCGAGGAAAAGAAGGTTAAAGCCCCCCGACGATCCGGTCGTCACCATCACCCGGGAGGGCGACAGATCGACGCCGTAGGCGTCGCGGTAGTGGCGGGCGATCCGGGCGCGCAGCGGCGCGATGCCGAGCGCTTCGGTGTAGCCGAGGCGGCCGCCTTTCAGCGCCTCGGCGGCCGCCGCGAGGACCGGCCCCGGCGCCGGCGCACCGGGCTGCCCGACCTCCATATGGATGACCTTGCGCCCGGCCGCCTCCAATGCGGCAGCCGCGGCGAGCACGTCCATCGCCAGGAAGGGCTCGACGGCGCTGCGCCGCGAGGCGCTCAACATGGCCTGTTCAACATAACTTGCCTTTCTTTCGACGCGCCGTTTCGCTAGGCAATCGGCAAAGGGCCGGCCCAGTCGCTGCCTGCCAAGTCCCGACTGCCACTCGAAAATCGGATATCGCGCGTGACGTCCAGCATTTTCGCATCGCGACCGGCAAAGGCGCTTTCGCTTTTCCTTGCCGCCTCGCTCGCCGCGATGCCGGTGACTGAGGCGCAGGGTCGCCGCCAGACCATCGTCCGTGACTCGGAGATCGAAACGCTCCTGCGCGACTACGCCAAGCCCATCTTCGGGGCCGCCGGAGTCGGCTCGCGCGACGCGGAGATCGTCATCGTCCAGGACAACGACTTCAACGCCTTCGTGGCCAGCGGCCGGCGCATGGTCATCAACACCGGCACGTTGCTGCAATCGAAGACGCCGAACGAGCTGATCGGAGTCATCGCACACGAGACCGGCCACCTCGCCGGCGCACATCTGGAAGGCCTGCATAACGAGATCGCGCGCGCGCGCGCCATCGGAGCCGTCATCGGTCTGCTCGGCGTCGCGGGAATGGCGGCGGGCGCGGCGACCGGTTCCGGAGGCACCGCGCGTGCGGGCACGGCGGCCATGACCGCGGGGCCGAACGTCGCGGAGCGGACGCTTCTAAGTTACCGGCGCGCCCAGGAACTCGCCGCCGACCGCGCCGCTCTCACCTATCTCAACGCGACGCATCAATCCGCCAAGGGCATGGTGACCACGTTCCAGCGCTTCGCCGACCAGCAGCTCGTCTCGGCGCAATACGCCGATCCGTACGCGCTGACACATCCGATAGCGCGCGACCGCCTGGCGCTTCTGGAGAAGAAGGCGCGCGAAAGCCCCTACTGGGACGCCACCGACAGCGAGGCGCTGCAGTTCCGGCACGACATGATGCGCGCCAAGCTCACGGCCTTCGTCCAGGGGCCGATGGCGGTGTCGCGGCGCTATCCGCGAAGCGACACGAGCCTGCCGGCGCGATATGCCCGCGCGATCGTCGCCTACCGGACCGGGAGCACGCGCGACGCCGTACGTGCCGCCGACGCGCTGATCGCGAGCGCGCCGGACTACCCCTATTTCTACGAGCTCAAGGGCCAGACGCTGTTCGAGGCTGGCCACGGGCGCGAGGCTATCGCGCCGCTGCGTCGGGCGGTGGCGCTGGCGCCTGCACCGGGGCTGATCCGCATCATGCTCGGCGCCGCGGAGCTGTCGAGCGGCGACAAGAGCCAGCTTTCCGCGGCAGTCAGGGACCTGATTGTGGGGCTCAGGGAAGAGCCGCTTTCTTCGGATGGCTACCGTCAGCTCGCCATCGCCTATGAGAAGCAGGGCAAGCTTCCCGATGCCCAGCTCGCGACCGCCGAGGGCTTGTTGATCGCCGGCGACGTGAAGTCGGCAAAGGTCTTCGCCCGCCGCGCACAGGCGAAATTTGCCACCGGATCGCCCGGATGGCTTAAGGCGGACGATATTATCAGCTACGAATCGCCGAAAGGATGAGGGGCGGCGCGGCGACGAGACAGGGTCCCGAAATGGGCGAAGGAAGGTAAAGGATGAACATGAAGCTTCTCGGCATGGCCGCCGCCCTGGCGTTGGCGCTCGTTTCCAGCCCGAGCCGGGCGGAGATGGACGCCGCGCAGAAGGAGGAGATCGGCCAGATCATCCACGAGTACATCCTGGCGCACCCGGAAATCCTCGACGAGGCCGCCCAGGCCCTTCAGGAGAAGCGCGACAAGGAACTGGCCAGTGCGCAGCAGAAGGCGATCGAGGAAAAAGCCAGCACCATCTTCAATTCGAAGAACCAGATGGTGCTCGGCAACCCCGACGGCGCGATCACGCTGGTGGAGTTCTTCGATTACAATTGCACCTATTGCCGGCGCGCCGTTTCCGACATGTCGGCGCTGCTGGACGCCAATCCCGATCTGCGCGTCGTGATGAAGGAATTCCCGATCCTTTCGGAAGGCTCGGTGGAGGCGGCCCGCATCTCGGTTGCGGTCAAGGAACTGGCGCCCGACAAATATCTCGATTTCCACCGCGAGCTCTTCTCGCGTCCCGGACAGGCGAGCGCCACCAAGGCGTTGGAGATCGCCACCGATCTCGGTCTCGACACCGATGCGTTGCGGATCGCTGCGAAAGCCCAGGACGTGACGGCGGGCCTGCAGGAGGTGCACCAGCTCGCCACCGATCTCGGCATCAGCGGCACGCCCTCCTACGTGATCGGACAGGAGATCGTGCCGGGCGCGATCGGCTATGACGGCCTGCAGGCGAAAGTGAGCGCGATCCGCCAGTGCGGCGCGACGGTGTGCTGAAGACGGGGCACTGAAGACTTGGTGCTGAAGACGGGGTGTCGATGAAAAAGTTCCTGATCGAGTTCTTCACCTGGTGGAACGGCGCCACGCTCGGCACCCGCTTCTATACGTGGCGCAAGGGCATCCCCGTCGGCGAGGACGAGTTCGGCAACAGCTACTACAGGACGGCCGACAGCAAGCGCCGCTGGGTCCTCTACAACGGCGAGGCCGAGGCGAGCCGCATTCCGGCCGCCTGGCACGGCTGGATGCACTACCGTACCGACGTGCCGCCGACGGAGGACAACTACAAGCCGCGCGAATGGGAAAAGCCGCACATCCCGAACCTGACCGGCACCGCAGCCGCCTACCGGCCGCCAGGGTCGATCCTGAGCCCGGAAAAGCGACCCGCGGTCACCGGCGACTACGAGCCGTGGACGCCCGCGTGAGGACGATTGTCCGGCCGGCTTTTCGGCGGCTCCGCCTTGCCCTTTTTATCGGCGTTCTCGCCTCCCCTGCCTCCGCCGCGCCGATCAGCAATCCGGTCGCGGAGTTCACCGGGCTCGACAAGATCACCGGCCGCACCATCACCTTCGACGTGATGATCGACGAGACGGTGCAGTTCGGCGCGCTGCAAGTGACGCCGCGCGTCTGCCATACGCGCCCACCGACGGAGCCGGCACAGACGACGGCATTCGTGGAGGTCGATGAGATCACGCTGGCGAACAAGATCCAGCGGCTCTTCACCGGGTGGATGTTCGCGGCGAGCCCGGGGCTGCACGCAGTGGAGCACCCCGTCTACGACGTGTGGCTCGTCGACTGCAAAGTGCAGATGGGCCAGGAGCCGGCGGCGCCCGAGGCCGCGCCGGCGCCGGAACCGGAGCTGCCGGACCCGGACGAGCTTCCGGAGGATTGAGGGCGCGGCCCTTTTGGAAACACACACTACCCCTTGTATTGACAATGTACGCACAAAAACCTATGTGCTGCCCCGGACAATGGAGTTTGAGATATGTCGATCGCACCGACGAGGGAGGCTGAAAGTGCCCGCGCACGGCGTGATGCGACGATCAATCTGCGGCTGCCTGCGAAGGTCCGGAACCTGATCGACACAGCCGCCGCCGCGACCGGAAAGACGCGAACTGAGTTCGTCATTGAGAGCGCGACGCAGCAGGCGGTCGATGTGCTGCTCGACCAGCGGCTCTTTGAGCTAGGCGACAAGCAATGGGGCGCGTTCAACCGCGCACTCGACAATCCTCCCCTGCCGAACGATCGGCTCAAGAAGCTCATGGCGAAGAAGGCGCCGTGGGGCGAATAGCCTAGAGGAGGCAGCGCCGTGCTGACCCGCCCGAGCGCGATTCAGGCGGCGCACGATACTTCAAGGTTCTCCTGCGACCACACCTCGCTCAACGACTGGCTGGCGCATAAGGCGCTCCGAGCGGAGGGTAGAACCGCACGCACCTACGTGGTGTGCTCGGAGAACGTCGTGGTTGGCTACTATTGTCTTGCCACAGGCGCAGTGGCGCGAGCGGACGCGCCCTCCAAGATTCGACGCAACGCGCCAGAGCCGATCCCAGTCATGCTCATCGGCCGGCTGGCAGTAACGAAGGAGTTCGAGAGGCGAGGAATCGGGAGCGGCATGCTCCAGGACGCCTTCAGACGAATCTTGCAAGCGTCGGAGATTATCGGTTGCCGCGCGGTCCTCGTCCACGCGGTCGACCAAAAGGCGCAGGATTTCTATTCCAGATACGGATTCGGCGAATTCCCGACCGGGTCACGGACCCTGCTCTTGCCAATCGAGACGCTGCTTTCCGCCATCTAGCCTTCTTCGAGCGCCGCCAGCGCCTCCGCGCCGGTGAGCGGCGCTTCTCCGACCGGAAATTCCGCCTCCTGTCTCAGCGCCGCGTCGAGCATCTCGACATAGTCGTCGCGGGCGACTTCGATCGCGCCGAACTGCGCCAGATGCGCCGTCTGGAACTGCGCGTCGAGGAGCATGAAGCCGTTGCACTTGAGCCGTGCCACCAGATGCACCAGCGCCACCTTGGAGGCGTCGCGTTCCGCGGCGAACATGCTCTCGCCGAAGAAGGCCGCGCCGAGCTTCACGCCATAGAGGCCGCCGACAAGCCGCCCGTCGCGCCAGGTCTCCACGGTATGGACGTGACCGGCGCGGAAGAGCGCGCCGTAAAGCCGGCGGATCGGCGCGTTGATCCAGGTCGCGCGTCTGCCCTCCCCCGGCGCGGCGCAGCCCGCGATCACCGCCTCGAAGTCGCAGTCGACGCGCACCTCGAATGCGTCGGCGCGCACCGTCCGTGCAAGCCGCCGCGGCACGTGGAAGGAATCGAGCGGAATGACGCCGCGCAGCTCCGGCTCGACCCAATAGAGCGTTGGGTCCTCGGCTGAATCGGCCATCGGGAAGATGCCGCAGGCATAGGCGCGCAAGAGCAGCGAAGGCGTAACGAGGTCCTGGTCCTTGTTGGGAGAGGGCCGCGTCATCGGCGTCAGTCCGGCGTTTCGGAGGGCACCGCCAGGTATTCCTCCAGCCATCGGATGTCGTAGGCGCCGTCAAGGATCGCCTGCTCGCGCACCAGCCCCTGGAAAAGCGGGATCGTGGTGCGGACGCCGTCGACCACGAACTCGTCGAGCGCGCGCCTGAGCCGCATCAGGCATTCCACGCGGTTCCTCCCGTGCACGATCAGCTTGCCGATCAGGCTGTCGTAGTAAGGCGGCACCGAATAGCCCTGATAGACGGCCGAATCGACGCGCACGCCGAGCCCGCCGGGCGGATGGAAATAGGTGATCGTTCCCGGCGACGGCGCGAAGGTGGCGGGGTGCTCGGCATTGATCCGGCATTCGATCGCATGGCCGGAAAACGCGATGTTCTCCTGCTTCACGGAGAGCGGCGAGCCTGAGGCGATCCGAAGTTGCTCGACCACGATGTCGATGCCGGTGATCGCCTCGGTGATCGGATGTTCGACCTGCAGGCGCGTGTTCATCTCGATGAAATGGAACTCGCCGTCTTCGTAGAGGAATTCCACCGTGCCGGCGCCCGAATAGCCGAGATCGGCGATTGCGTCGGCGACCGTCTTTCCGATCCGGGCGCGCTCCGCGTCGTTCAGCGCCGGCGACAGGGCCTCCTCCCAGACCTTCTGGTGGCGGCGCTGAAGCGAGCAGTCGCGCTCGCCGAGATGCACGGCCGCCCCCTTGCCGTCGCCCAGCACCTGCACCTCGATGTGGCGCGGGCGCGCCAGGTATTTCTCGATATAGACGGCGTCGTCGCCGAAGGCCTTGCCGGCCTCGGAGCGGGCCATGGCCATCGCGCGCGGCAGATCGGCGGCCCGTTCGGCGACCTTCATGCCGCGCCCGCCGCCGCCCGAGACGGCCTTGATCAGCACCGGATAGCCGACATCGGCGGCGATGCGCGCCGCCTCCGCTTCGTCGTGGACCGGGCCGGGCGAGCCGGGGACGACCGGGATGCCGAGCCGCGCGGCCGTCTCCTTGGCGCGGATCTTGTCGCCCATCATGCGGATATGCTCGCCGGAGGGGCCGATGAAGGCGATGTCGTGCGCGGCCAGGATGTCGGCGAACTTGGCGTTCTCCGACAGGAAGCCGTAGCCCGGATGAACGGCGTCGGCCCCGGTGATCTCACAGGCGGAGACGATGCTCGGGATGTTCAGGTAGCTCTCCGAGGCGGGCGGCGGACCGATGCAGACGCTCTCATCGGCGAGCCGCACGTGCATGGCGTCGGCGTCGGCGGTCGAATGCACCGCCACGGTCTCCACGCCGAGCTCCTTGCAGGCCCGCAGGATGCGCAGCGCGATCTCGCCGCGATTGGCGATCAGGACCTTGGAGAACATCTAAGCGCCGGAGGCCGTGCGGAACCTTCCTCCAGATGTCGTCATGCCCGGACTTGAGCGGGGCATCCATTCCGCGGCGCTTCCGCCGATCGCTAGCGTTACGGAATGGATTGCCGGGTCAAGCCCGGCAACGACGACCAGGGAAGGAGCGCAGTCAAGTGGGGGAACGAGGCGCATGCCCTACTCGATGATCATGAGCGGCTGGCCGAATTCCACCGGCTGGCCGTCCTCGACGAGGACGTCCGCGACGCGGCCGGCTCGCGGCGCGGCGACCTCGTTCATGTGCTTCATCGCTTCGACGATCAGAATCGTCTGGCCCGCCTTCACCACGTCGCCGACTTCCACGAAAGGCTTGCTGGTCGGATCCGGCGAACGATAGACGGTGCCGACCATGGGCGAGGGAACGGCGCCCGGGTGCCGCGCCGGATCGGCCGGCGTCTTGGGCTCCTCCTTCGCCTCGCGATACGCCGGCTCGCCTTGGGCAGGCTCGCGATAGGCGACATGGGCGGGCGCGGGCGCGCCGCGCGAGACGCGGATGCGAAAACCCTCCTGCTCGATCTCGATCTCGGCGAGCTCCGTCTCCTTGAGCAGCGCAGCGAGGTCGCGGATCAGCTCCTTGTCGATTCCCGGCTTCTTCTCACCCATCGGTCACGTCCGCTCCAGCGCGCCCTGCGCGACGGCCCACAATCCAGCCAGGCCGTCGATCGCCAGCAGATAAGAATCCGCACCGAAGCCGCAGATCACGCCTTTTGCAACCGGGGAGATCATCGAGTGGTGGCGAAAGGCTTCACGAGCGAAGACGTTGGAAAGATGCACCTCGATCACCGGGGGCTGGATCGCGCGGATCGCGTCGTGGAGTGCGACGGATGTGTGCGTATAGGCCCCGGCGTTCAAGACAACGCCAGCCGATTCGTCGGCCTCGTGCAGCCACTCGACCAGCGTCCCCTCGTGGTTTGTCTGGCGGAAGACCGTCTCAAAGCCTTTCGCGGTCGCCCGCTCGCGCGCTTTCGCCTCGATGTCGGCAAGCGTGCCCACGCCATAGATCTGCGACTCGCGCGTGCCGAGGCGATTGAGGTTCGGGCCGTTCAGGATATGGATCGTTGGCGCCATCGGCGGACTTGATTTTCTGGGAATCCGGCCTCCGGCGGCCGCGCTCGTTTTATAGGCTGTTTGGACCCGGAGCAAAGCCGCCCGTCACGCGATTGCAAAAAAAGAGGTGCATGAGTGTGGAGGCGTTTCTGCGCGAGCGGGTGAGTCGCCTGAGCGAGCGGTTCCGGAGACCACGGTTTTCCCCACTTTCCTCCTTGTGCACCCGTCGATCTCGTCGGCGGCCTGAATGTCACCCCCGAATATTGTCAAGACTTGACCCTCTCCGCGGGTCGACCTTAGCCTCGTGATCGTCGCTGAGAGTCGTGTCGACGTGCGGCGGAAAATCCAGCGTTCGTAGGTGTAGGGGTGCTGACCGAGCGATCGGCCGGCTGGGGAAATTTTCGCCCCTGCGACACAAAATGTGGTGCGTAACGCTTCGTTAATCTCTATATGTAGAGAGTTGGGCTGGTGGGGGCACAGTCCGGAATCGGGTGGTGAACCACGCAAATTGAGGGCGCCCGGGGGCGGCCTCCGGTGTTAAAGTGGCCGGGCGCAATGCTCGGCCCGGTTGTTGAAATGGAGCGGGGCAGAATGCGGATCGAACGCCACTACACGACAAAGGGTCAGTCGCCTTACGAAACGGTCGAGTTCCGTACTGCGACGAGCGAGATCCGCAATCCGGACGGCTCCATCGTGTTCCGTCTGGACGCGATGGACGTGCCCGCGGCCTGGAGTCAGGTCGCGACCGACGTGCTTGCACAGAAATATTTCCGCAAGGCCGGCGTGCCGCAGCGGCTGAAGAAGGTGGAGGAGAATTCCGTCCCCTCCTTCCTGTGGCGCTCGGTTGCCGACGAGGCCGCGCTCGCGGAGCTTCCCGAGGCGGAGCGGTCCGGCTCGGAGACGGATGCGCGGCAGGTCTTCGATCGGCTCGCCGGAACCTGGACCTATTGGGGCTGGAAGGGCGGCTACTTCTCCTCGGAGGAGGACGCGGAGGCGTTCTACGACGAGCTCCGCTTCATGCTCGCCACGCAGAAGGCGGCGCCGAACTCGCCGCAATGGTTCAACACCGGTTTGCACTGGGCCTACGGCATCGATGGGCCGAGCCAGGGACACTATTACGTCGACCACTGGACGAAGGAGCTGGTGAAGTCGGAGACGGCCTACGAGCACCCGCAGCCGCACGCCTGCTTCATCCAGTCCGTGTCGGACGACCTCGTCAATGACGGGGGCATCATGGATCTGTGGGTGCGCGAGGCGCGCCTCTTCAAATACGGCTCCGGCACCGGCTCCAACTTCTCGCGGCTGCGCGGCGAGGGCGAGCGGCTTTCCGGCGGCGGCAAGTCGTCCGGCCTGATGAGCTTCCTGAAGATCGGCGACCGCGCGGCGGGCGCCATCAAGTCGGGCGGCACCACACGGCGCGCGGCGAAGATGGTGGTGGTCGACGTCGACCACCCCGACATCGAGAAATACGTCAATTGGAAGGTGAGCGAGGAGCAGAAGGTCGCCGCCCTCGTCGCCGGCTCGAAGGCCTGCGCCAAGCACCTCTCCTCCATCATGCGCGCCTGCGTGAACTGCGAGGGGCCGGGCGACGACTGCTTCGATCCGCAGAAGAACCCGGCGCTGAAGCGCGAGATCCGCGCCGCCAAGAAGGCGAACGTGCCGGAGAACTACATCAAGCGCGTGATCCAGTTCGCCAAGCAGGGCTATGCCAAGATCGAGTTCCCGATCTTCGACCTCGACTGGGATTTTGAGGCCTACCTCACCGTCTCCGGCCAGAACTCCAACAACTCGGTGCGCGTCACCGACGCGTTCCTGAAGGCGGTCGAGGACGGCAAGAACTGGGACCTCACTTTCCGCATCACCGGCAAGGTGGCGAAGACGCTGCCGGCGCGCGACCTGTGGGAGACGATCGGCGAGGCCGCGTGGCAATCCGCCGATCCGGGCATCCAGTACCACACGACCATCAACGACTGGCACACCTGCCGGGCGGACGGGGAGATCATCGCCTCCAACCCTTGCTCGGAGTACATGTTCCTCGACGACACGGCGTGCAATCTCGCTTCGCTGAACCTCCTGCAGTTCCGTCGCGAGGACGGGACGTTCGACACCGTCGCCTACGAGCATGCGGTCCGGCTGTGGACGGTCGTGCTCGAGGTCTCCGTGGTGATGGCGCAGTTCCCGTCGAAGGAGATCGCGCTGCGCTCCTACGACTACCGCACGCTCGGTCTCGGCTACGCCAATATCGGCGGGCTCCTGATGACCTCCGGCATCCCCTACGATTCGCCGGAGGGCCGCGCGATATGCGGCGCCCTGTCGGCGATCATGACCGGCGTCGCCTACGCGACCTCCGCGGAGATGGCGGGCGAGCTCGGCGCCTTCCCGGCGTTTGAGCGGAACCGCGACGTGATGCTGCGCGTCATGCGCAACCACGCCCGCGCCGCCCGCGGCCAGGGCCACGGCTACGAGCAGCTCGCGATCGCCCCGGTGCCGCTCGACCACGCGAACTGCGTCAAGCTCGGCGAGAGCGGCAAGAACCTGGCGGAGCGCGCCGTCGCCGCGTGGGAGCGCGCGGTGATGCTCGGCGAAGAGCATGGCTACCGCAACGCCCAGGCGACGGTGATCGCGCCGACCGGCACGATCGGCCTCGTCATGGATTGCGACACGACGGGGATCGAGCCCGATTTCGCGCTGGTGAAGTTCAAGAAGCTTGCCGGCGGCGGCTACTTCAAGATCATCAACCAGGCGGTGCCGGAGGCGCTGGCGACGCTCGGCTACGGGCTTCCCGAGATCGAGGCGATCGTCACCTACGCGGTGGGCCGCGGCACGCTGAAGGGCGCGCCGGGCGTGAACCACGACACGCTGAAGGCCAAGGGCTTCACCGAGGAGAAGCTTGAGCAGATGGAGGCCGGCCTCGCCTCCGCCTTCGACATCAAGTTCGCCTTCAACAAGTGGTCGCTCGGCGAGGAGTTCTGCCGCGAGGTGCTGGAGCTTTCGCCGGAGCAGCTCGCCGACCCGCAGCTCGACCTGCTCGCCGCGATCGGTTTCTCACGGAAGGACGTGGAAGCCGCCAACGTCTTCGTGTGCGGAGCGATGACGCTGGAAGGCGCGCCGCATCTCAAAGCCGAGCACTACCCGGTGTTCGACTGCGCCAGCCCCTGCGGGCGGCTCGGCAAGCGCTCGCTTACATGGGAGAGCCACATCCGCATGATGGCGGCGGCGCAGCCGTTCATCTCCGGCGCGATCTCCAAGACCATCAACATGCCGAACTCGGCGACGGTGGAGGAGTGCAAGGACGCCTACATGCTGTCGTGGAAGCTGGCCTTGAAGGCGAACGCGCTCTACCGCGACGGCTCCAAGCTCTCGCAGCCCTTGAACGCCTCGCTCATCGCCGATGACGAGGAGGACGAGGAAGAGGCGCTGGAGACGCTGATCGCATCGACCGCCCCTGCCCGCGCGACGGCGATGGCGGAGCGCATCGTGGAGCGCATCGTGGAACGCGAGGTGCGCGGGCGCGAGAAGCTTCCCGGCCGGCGCAAGGGCTATACGCAAAAGGCGATCGTCGGCGGCCACAAGGTCTATCTCCGCACCGGCGAATATGACGACGGGCGGATCGGCGAGATCTTCATCGACATGCACAAGGAAGGCGCCGCCTTCCGCGCGATGATGAACAACTTCGCCATCGCCATCTCGCTCGGCCTGCAATACGGCGTGCCGCTTGAGGAATACGTGGAGGCGTTCACCTTCACGCGCTTCGAGCCGGCGGGCGTGGTCATGGGCAACGAGGCGATCAAGAACGCCACCTCGATCCTCGACTACGTGTTCCGCGAGCTTGCCGTCTCCTACCTCGCGCGCCACGACCTCGCGCATGTGCAGCCGGAGGACATCGCCTCCACCACGATCGGCCGCGGCGTTGAGGCGGAGAAGCCGACGCCGGCGCCGGTGTCGAACGGCTTCGTGCGCGGCCAGGGCTCGAAGTTCCGCGTGCTTGAAAACGAGCCGCGCGGCGAGCGCGGTGACTCACGCCAAGGGGGCGGCGGCGGCCAGGGGACGCAGGGCGGTGCGCACACCTCCCCTGCCAAGCTGGCGCAATCGGGCCTCGTGGCGGCGATCTCGTCTGCGAAGACGCTCGCAAGCGGCGGCTCAAGCGCCAGCGCTTCGGGAAGCGGCACGGCGACCGCGCTGAAACGCGAAGCGCAGCCGGAGGTCTCCAACGAGCCCGCGGGTTATGCCGCCAACGCCCCGCACACGCACGAGCACGCGGAATCGCAAAACGCGCCCGTCAGCCGACAAGGCGCAGAAGGCGGCCGAAGCGCGCATGAAGGGCTACGTAGGCGAAGCCTGCGGCGAATGCGGGAATTTCACGATGGTCAGGAACGGCACCTGCCTCAAGTGCGACACGTGCGGGGCGACGAGCGGGTGTAGTTAGTGCATGGCCGCGCTCAACCTTCTCCCGAGACCGGGAGAAGGTGGCTGCGGAGCAGCCGGATGAGGGTTCAGCGCGGCATCCGGGCGAGACGCAGAATTCTCTCGCACACAGCGTCAATATCGCACCGAAACCAGCGCCCGTCTCAACGACTAACCCTCATCCGTCGCCTTCGGCGACACCTTCTCCCAAGCTTGGGAGAAGGTTGATCGCGGCACGGTGGGTGCCAATCTCGGCTGGGCTTGGAAGAAGGTTAGGCGCGGCTGCGCCACAGCCACAACGCCCTTCTCCCGAGACCGGGAGAAGGTGGCTGCGAAGCAGCCGGATGAGGGTTCAGCGCGGCATCCGGGCGAGACGCAGAATTCTCTCGCACACAGCGTCAATATCCTTACGAACCTCTTCGTTCGAGAAGCGCACGACATCGAACCCCATGCGCATCAGGTCCTGGGTCCGGTGGCGGTCGGCGATATTGCCCTCGTGCTGCGCGCCATCGACTTCGACGATGAGCTTCGCGTCGAGGCAGACGAAGTCGGCGATGTAACTGCCTTCCGGCCGCTGGCGGCGGAACTTCAATCCACCGAGTTTCCTGTCCCTCAGCCGCCACCAAAGATCGCGCTCCACGTCGGTCGGGTGCGAACGCATGTCTCTGGCCGACTTACGAAGGAAACCTCGGAACTCGGCGTCCGCCACAACCACTAACCCTCATCCGTCGCCTTCGGCGACACCTTCTCCCAAGCTTGGGAGAAGGTCGAGAGCTTCGGTGCAACGGCCACAACCCCAACCTTCTCCCGAGACCGGGAGAAGGTGGCTGCGGAGCAGCCGGATGAGGGTTCAGCACGGCATCCGGGCGAGACGCAGAATTCTCTCGCACACAGCGTCAATATCGCTTCGCCGTTGCGCCCTCAAATCGGCGCGCCGTCGCGCACTTCGTATTTCCGCTTGATGACCTGATTGACGAAGGCGCCCTTCGACCCCGCCTCGCAAAGCGCGAGCCACTCCTCGAGTGGCACGGCGAGATAGGTGTAGGCGCCACCGTCGCGGAAGCGGACATAGAGCTCGCAGCTCTCCTCGTCATACCCAATGGCGGTCAACGCGGACGACTCGACATCGATCTCGACGATCGACCGCATGGGCTAGCCCCTGATCGCTCCGGTTTGACGCCTCCCCTATTTCCCCGCCGCTTTGCGAAGCGCGGCGTTGATGCGGTCCTGCCAGCCCGGCCCGTCTTCCTGAAAGAAGTCGAGCACGTCGCGGTCGATACGCAGCGAGACCATCTCCTTCACGCCGGGCAAGGCCGGTCGCTCCGGCGCGGCGGGCGCCGGTTTGGTTGTGGCGGATTTGAACGCGGCTTCGGCCCGCTCGCGCGGGTCCATCGTCCTGCGGGTCCGGTCGGGCGGTTTTGTCATTGTCCCACTACCCCTTCCCAAAGCGATTCATACAGCATGTCGTGCCGTCGATCCTATCGTTCGCCGGCGCTTGCAACACCGCTCTTCAGCCATTCGAACGCCGCCTCCTGCATCTCCGCGTCGAACCGGTGCGGGCCGGGATAGAATTCTCCGCGATAGGCGTCCGGCGCGTTCGCGCGCGCGTAGGTGCTCCCGATCCGCACGTCCGCGTCGCGCATCCCCTTCTCGGTGAAGAGTTCGTCGCCGAGCGCATATTGGACGAGGAGCGGCCGCGGCGCGGCGCACGCGGCGAGGTCGGGCATCTCGCCGAGCTGGGCGAGGCCGGCCGGGAAGAGCATCCAGGTATGCGGCACGATGTGCCGGTCGAGGAGCTCCGCGTAGGTCGCCATCATGCAGGCGACGACGCAGGCGCTCAGCCCATCGGCGGTCGCGGCGAGCGCCGCCGCGCGCAAGCCGCCGCCTGAGAATCCCATGGCGGCGATCCGGCTCGCATCCACGTCGTCGCGCGCGGCGAGGAGGTTCAGCGCGACGCGATCCTCATAGGCCGTGACAGCGGCCATGTTCGTGCCGAGCAGGTTCAGATATTTCGCCACCTGATGCTCGTGCAGGAAGGCCGCGCCGTGATACGCGAGCACCTCTTCGTCGATCGCGCCGTGCCCGAGCGTCGGCCCGATCGCATCGCCAAGCGCGCGCTCCCCTTCCGGCATCGCCTCGAGCGGGAATTTCCGGCTGCCCCACAGGAAGGTGTCGTGGGCAAGCACGACGAAGCCTTCGCGCGCGAGCGCGTTCGCGAAAGCACGGCCGCTGTAATAGGTGTCGCGAAACGGCTGCACGGCTTCGAGCGGCCCCTCCGCTCCGTCGGCGATCTTCTCCTTGCCGTAGAACTTGAAATGGCCGTGGTCGTAGCAGGCGACCACGCCGGGCAGTTTTCCGCGCGCGCCCGCGGGCTTCAGCAGGAAGGCGTGGGTGCGCGGCCCGAAGCCGACCGACCACGACAGCGCCTCACCGGCGACGCCGTCGCGCTCCCAGGAGCGGACGGATTTAAGATCGAGCGGCTGCTCCTCGCCGAACGAAAAGCGCAGCAGCTTGCGAGCGGCATCGCGTGTCAGCGGCGCGTCCGGGAAGAGCGGGCCCTGTGCCCGGACGACGTCGACCAGATCGCCATAGGGGCCGAGATCGGAAGAAAACAACACGGGCACAAAACGCTCTCGGCTGGCCGCAAGAGCGGCGGGTGATCGCGCGAGAACCGCTCTTTCCCGGCGTCTTCCGCGCCGCGGCATGTTGGCCTACGCCAACCCCAGCGGCAAGCGACGGAGAGACATTCGCAAACGCCGCGTCTGTCAGAAGCTTCACAACTTCATTTCCATGAACACCAGCCACTCGCGCATTTCCTGCGGCAGTTCGTAGTACGGCTCGATGCGCTTGAACCCGACGCTCTCATAGAGGCCGATCGCCTCTTTCTGCCGGTGGCTGGTGTCGAGCCGCATCGATCGATAGCCGGCCGCCCGCGCCTCGCTCAGAACGCGGTCGGCAAGTGCGCGGCCGATCTTCTCTCCGCGGAAGCGCACCGGGATGAACATGCGCTTCATCTCGCAGATGCCGTCGCCAAGATCGCGAAGCGCGACGCAGCCCGCCGCCTCGCCCTCCCTGCAGGCGAGCAGCAGCCGGCCTTTCGGCCGCGCGTATTTCCCCGGCAGCCCGGCAAGCTCCGCTTCGAACTCCGAATTGTCGAAATAGCGGTCGATCAGCGCGAGGTCCTCGGTGTGGCGCTCGCGGTGCCAGGCCAGGAATTCCCTTATCAGAACGCGCACGGCGTCGAGCTGTGGGCCGGTCGTTGCTTCAGTGATCTCAATCATGCGCGGCAACGGACATGGACGGCCCTGCCCCGGCAAGTCCGGAAAATGGACCACTCTTTCCTGGGCAGGTTCCCGACCCGCAGAAAGATCGAGCGCCCTCTACGTGTAATTGAATTCTCCTCCGTGGTTGGGCAATCTCCGCGGCGGACATCGACGGTGGGGTCGTCATGGATTCGGTTACCGCGGCGAACATCAAGCGATTCTCTTCGAAAGCAGGCGCGATCCTGGTCAAGGCGATCGTCGATAACTGGCCGGCAGCAGAGGCCGCCGGGATCAGCACGCCACGCCGCGTTCAGCACTTCTTCGCGGAGATGGGCGTCGAGACCGGCGGACTGAGCTCCATCTCCGAAAGCCTCAACTACTCCGTGGACGGGCTGCGCAACACCTTCAGCAAGGCGCGTATCTCGGATGCGGACTGCCAGAGACTTGGCCGCTCGCCAGGTCATCCGGCCGAACAGGAGGCGATCGCCAACCTGGTCTATGGCGGCGCGTGGGGCGCGGCCAATCTCGGCAATACCGAGCCGGGCGACGGCTGGCGCTATCGCGGCAGCGGCTTCATCCAAACGACTGGACGGACGAACTTCCGCGCCTGCGGGCACGAGAACGACCCCGACACTTTGCGCACGCCCGACGCCGGCTTCAGGGCCGCCCTCGTCTATTGGACGGACCACAACATCAACGCCGTCGCGGACGGCGAAGACGTTGCCGCGGTGAGGCGGATCATCAATCCGAAGCTGAAGGGCCTGCAGGAGGCGCAGGATTACTTCGCACGGGCGAAGACCATTTTCGTCTGAGGCGCCTGCCCATTCCCTCTGCAGCAGCCGTATCGGAAAAATCTCGTAGCGGCCGACGCCGGCCTGAACCGCCGGACAGGACCAGCTTCAGGAAGAAATGCGGCATTTCCGCCTCCGGCGGGTCGGCTCGGACCCGAAGGGGACCCGTGGCACGGATCATCCGCGGCCACCGGATGCCACGCAGGCGGCGCGCCCGGCTTCCCGCCATTGACCTCCGTCAAGGCGGCGGGTCTGCGTCCATCTCAGAAAGAAGCGGAAATTTCCTCCGGAGACCTGCATGTTGATCCCCCATGCGACGCTTGTCGCTGTCGCCGACGGCGCCAAGCTCGAGCTCTTCCGCAATGAAGGCGACGAGACCCATCTGAAGCTCTCGCCGCTCCCCACGCCCGATCTTTCGGCCCACGGCGTGGATTCCGGCGGGAGGCATCATTCCAGCAGCGCCGACCATCAGGCGCACCTGCAGCACGAGGACAGCTTCGCCGCCTCCGTCGTCGCCTGGCTCAACCACCAGACGATCGGCAACAAGATCGAGCACCTGATCGTCATTGCGCCGCCGCGCGCGCTCGGCGAGATGCGCAAGCACTATCACGTGACGCTCAAGAACCGGCTGATCGGCGAGCTCCACAAGGAGCTGACCGGCCAGCCGGCGGCCACGATCGAGCACGAGCTGAAGCTCACACATTCCGGCTAGCGCGAAGCCGCGCGCGCACTTTGCGCGGAGGCCGCTGGCGCGGATTCCGCGTGGAGACCGCTGGCGCGGCTGGGCGAACCGGCCTAAGGAACCGGCCTGAACGGTTCGGGCCGGGGACGCGCGTGAACAAGCATACGACCGTGGAGGAAAGCAGCGCTGCCGGGGCCGCGACCGGCACGGTGATGGCGATCCTCCTCGCCATCTCGTTCTCGCACATGCTGAACGACACCATCCAGTCGCTGCTGCCGGCGATCTACCCGTTCCTGCGCGATCATTTCACGCTCTCCTATACGCAGATCGGCCTCATCACCTTCACCTTCCAGGTGACGGCGTCGCTGCTGCAGCCGATGGTGGGGCTCTACACAGACCGTCACCCGAAGCCTTTTTCGCTGGCGATCGGCATGAGCTGCTCGCTCTTCGGCCTGCTCCTTCTCGCCTTCGCCTCGACATTCGCGGAGATCCTGCTGGCGGCGGCGCTGGTCGGGCTCGGCTCCGCGGTCTTCCATCCGGAATCCTCGCGCGTCGCGCGCATGGCGTCGGGCGGCCGCTACGGGCTTGCCCAGTCGACCTTCCAGGTCGGCGGCAATATCGGCACCGCGCTCGGACCGCTTGCCGCGGCCTTCATCGTCATCCCCGGCGGCCAGGGCTCGATCGCCTGGTTCTCGCTGGTGGCGCTTCTCGCCATCATCGTCCTCTCCGGCGTCGGGCGCTGGTACAAGCAGCAGTTCCTGCTCACCCTGCGCGCCGGCAAGGCGAAGATCGCTGCGAGCCACGGGCTCTCCTCGCGCCGCGTCCTCACCTCGATCGCCATCCTCCTGGTGCTGACGTTCTCGAAGTTCTTCTACATGGCCTCGATGACGAGCTACTACACGTTCTTCCTGATCCATAAGTTCGGGGTCTCCGTACAGGCCTCGCAGCTCTATCTCTTCGTGTTCCTCGCCGCCGTCGCCGCCGGCACCTTCTTTGGCGGGCCGCTTGGCGACCGCTTCGGGCGCAAGCTGGTGATCTGGTTCTCCATTCTCGGCGTGCTGCCGTTCACGCTCGTGCTTCCCTATGCGAGCCTGTTGTGGACTGGTGTCCTGTCCGTGGCGATCGGCGTGATCCTCGCCTCCGCCTTCGCCACGATGGTGGTGTTCGCGCAGGAGCTGATGCCGGGCCGTGTCGGCATGATCTCGGGCATCTTCTTCGGCGTCGCTTTCGGCATGGGCGGCATCGGTGCGGCGGTGCTCGGCACGCTTGCCGACTGGACCAGCATCGAGTTCGTCTTCCGCGTCTGCGCCTTCCTGCCGGCGATCGGGCTACTTGCGGTGTTCCTGCCGAACCTCAGCCGCGTGAGGGTTGCGTGACGTCGCCGGCTCGCCGAAAGTTTGGATAGCTAGAGGGGGAAAGGGATGGAGTTTCAGGGTCAACGCGTGCTCGTCACCGGCGCGGGCAAGGGGATCGGCCGCGCGGTCGTGGCGAAGCTCGCGGGCGAAGGCGCGGAGGTCATCGCCTTGTCGCGCACGCAGAGCGATCTCGATTCGCTCAAGGCGGAGTTCGGCTGCCGCACGATCCTCTGCGACCTCGCCGATCCGGCGGCGACGCGCAAGGCCGCAATCTCCGCGCAGCCCGTCGACCTCCTCGTCAACAATGCCGGCACAACGAAGCTTGAATCCTTCCTGGAGGCGACGGAGGAGACGTTCGACTGGCTGATGAACGTCAACGCCAAGGCGCCGATGATCCTCGCCCAGGAATGCGCGCGCGACATGATCAAGCGCGGCCACAAGGGCGCCATCGTGAATGTCTCCTCCATGGCGGCGTTTCAGGGCCTGCCGGACCACATCGCCTATTGCGCCACCAAGGGCGCGCTCGACGCGATGACCCGCGTCATGGCGAGCGAGCTCGGTCCGCACGGAATCCGCGTCAACGGCGTGAACCCCGTCGTCACCCTGACGCCGATGGCCATCAAGGCCTGGAGCGATCCCGACAAGGCCGCGTCGATGCTGTCGCGCATCCCGATGGGGCGCTTCGTGGAGCCGGAAGAGGTTGCCGATACGATCCTCTATCTCTTGAGCCCGCGCGCCTCCATGATCGACGGCGTCTCCCTGGTTGTAGATGGCGGGTTCCGCGCCCGTTAGAAACTGCGCAGGGGCGAAAGCGGAATTTGGGGTTTTCACACCAAGGGCTTATATCGCCCCGATGCGTATCGTACCACCGGCCCTCGTCGCCGCCCTCCTCGCCATTCTTCCCGTCACTGCCTCGGCCCAGGACGACCTCCCGAAGCTCGGAATCGCCTTCGCCCAGACCGCGAGCGGCGGTACCTGGCTCTGCCGGCATGAAGATGCGTTCGAGGGGCTTGCCTGCACGCTGGAACATTGCATGGAGGACGCGCCAGGCGAGTATTGCGCCGCGGCCGCCTGGTGTTTTCCGGCGGGCTGGTCCGGCGTTATGACGATCCCGCTTGCCGGCGCGACAAAGACGCGTGTGCTCTGCGGCATGGATAACGAGGCGGCGCTCCAGTCCGTGCTCGCGGCGATCTGTCTGTCGGAGGCGGAGGCGAAAAGCTGCGCACTGACGCTGATCGTCAGCCCGGACGGTGTCGAGCGCGATGTCACGGACGTAACCTTCGCCGGCGGCGGCGCGCCGCCGCCCGAGCCGGCGGAAGCAGAGCCCGTGTCGGCCGCGACGGAGACCGATGCGACGGCTGCTGACGCCGCATCGACCGATACGGATCAAGACACGAAGGATACCCCGTGACCGACGATCGTCAGCGCGATCCGATTGCGAAGAACCCGCTTCTTGAAGACTGGAAGACGCCCTTCGAGACGCCGCCTTTCGGCGCCATCGCGCCTGAGCATTTCCGCCCGGCCTTCGACGCGGCCCTCGCGGAACACGAAGGCGAGATCACGGCAATCGCCGGCAACAGCGATGCGCCGACCTTCGCCAATACGGTCGAGGCCATGGAAAACGCCGGCGAGAAGCTCCGCCGCGTGGGGGCGGTCTTCTCAGGACTCGCGGGCGCTGACACGAACGAAGCGTTGGAGAAGATCGAGCGCGAAATCTCGCCGCTCCTCGCCAAGCACCGCTCGGCGATCTTCCTGAACGAGGCCCTTTTCCGCCGCGTCGACGCTCTGAAGGCACACGAGGCGGAGCTCGGGCTGACGCCGGAGCAGTCGCGCGTGCTGGAGCGGCTGCATCTCGCCTTCGTGCGCTCCGGTGCGGCACTTCCGCCGGAGAAAAAGAAGCGGCTCGCAGAGATCACCGAGCGGCTGGCGACGCTCGGCACGCAATTCGGCCAGAACGTGCTCGCCGACGAGCGCGCCTACGCGCTGGTCCTCGAGGGCGAAACAGATCTCGCCGGACTTCCCGACTGGCTGCGCGAGGCGGCAGGCGGCCGCGGCGGAAGCGCGTGGCATGGCGGGCAAGCACGTCATCACGCTCTCGCGCTCCTCCATCGAGCCTTTCCTGCAATTCTCCGGCCGCCGCGACCTGCGCGAGGCCGCGTTCAAGGCGTGGATCGCGCGCGGCGAGAACGGCGGCGCCACCGACAATGCCGCGATCATCGCGGAGACCGTTCGGCTCAGGATCGAGCGCGCGCGCCTCCTCGGCTATGCCGACTACGCCGCCTTCCGCCTCGAGGACACGATGGCGAAGACCGCCGATGCGGCGCTTGGGCTGCTCCATTCGGTGTGGCGGCCGGCACGCGAGCAGGCGCTGCGCGACAGCGACGCGATGCAGGGCCTGATCCAGGCGGAGGGCGGGAACTTCACGCTCGCGCCGTGGGACTGGCGCTATTACGCGGAGAAGCGGCGGAAGGCCGAGTTCGATTTCGACGAGGGCGCGATCAAGCCCTACCTTCAGCTCGACAAGGTGATCGCCGCGGCCTTCGACACGGCGGAAAGGCTCTTCGGCATTCGCTTCACGCCGCGCGCCGACGTTCCGGTCTACCATCCCGACGTCCGCGCCTGGGAAGTGACGGACGCGGACGGCCGCCATGTCGGTCTCTTCCTCGGCGACTATTTCGCGCGGCCCTCGAAGCGGAGCGGCGCGTGGATGAGCACCTTCCGCAACCAGGAGAAGCTCAAGGGCGACATCAGGCCGATCGTCTACAACGTCACGAACTTCTCCAAGCCGGCCCCGGGCGCGCCGGCGCTCCTGAGCTTTGAAGACGCGCGCACGCTCTTCCATGAATTCGGCCACGGCCTGCACGGGCTTCTTTCCGACGTCACCTACCGCTCGATCGCGGGGACGAACGTCGCGCGCGATTTCGTGGAGTTCCCCTCGCAGCTCTACGAGCACTGGCTGGAGGAGCCCGACGTGCTCCGCCGCTTCGCGGTCCATTACCAGACCGGCGAGCCGATGCCGGAGGCGATGCTGGAGCGGCTGATGGCGTCGCGCACCTTCAACCAGGGCTTCGCCACGGTCGAATACGTCGCGTGTGCGCTGGTCGATCTCGACTTTCACCTGCTTTCGGAGGTGGGCGACCTCGATGTGGCGGCGTTCGAGCGGGACTCGCTCAAGAAGATCGGGATGCCGGAGGCGATCGTCATGCGCCATCGGCCGACGCAATTCGCCCATATCTTCTCCGGCGAGGGCTACGCCGCCGGCTATTACTCCTACCTCTGGTCGGAGGTGCTCGACGCCGACGGCTTCGCCGCGTTCAAGGAAGCGGGCGACATTTTCGATCGCGCGACGGCGGAGCGGCTCAAGGATTTCGTCTATTCGGCCGGTTACCTGCATGAGCCGGCGGAGGCCTACCAGAAGTTCCGCGGCCGGCAGCCGGCGCCCGAAGCGTTGCTCAAGAAGCGCGGGCTCGTCGAGAGACCCGAAGCCTAGAGCATTCGCTGGCGCCCCCGCCGCGCCGGCGCTATAAGCCGGCGGCTTTTCCTCCGAGGTAATCGCATGACGCTTTCCATGTCGCAGATCTTCGTGCCGGAAATCGGCCGGGGGCTGACCGCGCTTTCCGGCGTCATCGACAAGGCGCGCGACCATTGCCGCGCCAACGGCGTCGACCCGCAAACGCTGACGACGGCGCGCCTGGTGTCGGACATGTTCCCGTTTTCCCGACAGGTGCAGCTTGCGACCGATCACGCCAAGGGCATGACCGCGCGGCTCTCGGGGCGGGAAGTACCGAAATTCGAGGACACCGAATCGACGTTCGATGAGCTCAAGGCGCGGATCGCCAAGACGCTCGACTTCGTGAGGGGCGTGCCCGCGGCTGAAATCGACGGATCGGAGACGCGCGCCGTCACGCTCACGATCGGCGGCACGCCGCGCACTTTCGCAGGCCAGTCCTACCTCCTGCATTTCGCCCTTCCCAACTTCTATTTCCACGCGACGACGGCCTACGACATCCTTCGCCACAAGGGAGTCGAGATCGGCAAGCGGGACTTCATGGGCAGTCTTCCGCCGGAGCTGTAGAGGCACGGCATGTCGCCGCATCTTTATCTCGCCTATCTCGCCGCGACGATCGTCATCATCGTCGTGCCGGGTCCGACCGTGACCCTCATCATCGCCAACAGCCTGTCGCACGGGGCGCGGGCCGGGCTCCAGAACGTCGCGGGGACGCAGCTCGGCATCGCACTGATGATCGCGCTGGTCGGCGCCGGCCTTGCCTCGCTGATCGAGGCGCTCGGCTGGTGGTTCGAGGTGGTGAGGCTCGCAGGCGCCGCCTATCTCGTCTATCTCGGCGTTAAGCTTCTCCGCGCGAAGGGCGGACTCGCCGAAGCGCGCGCGTCGGCAAAGCCGCGTGTCGGCTTCTTCCTGCAAGGCTTCCTCGTCGCCCTCAGCAATCCGAAGACGCTGGTCTTCTTCGGCGCCTTCATCCCGCAATTCATCGACCCGACCGGCGATTACGCGCTGCAGGTCGCGATCATGGGCGCGACCGCGGTCGTGGTCGCGTCGATCTCCGACGGCCTCTACGCGATCCTCGTCGGCGGCGCCGGACGGCGCGTCTCGGCGCGCGCCGTGAAGCTGATGTCGCGGGTGAGCGGCGGCGTGCTGATCGGCGGCGGGTTATGGCTGGCGCTGACGCGGACGCGCTAGCCCTCGCGTCGAGCCGACGCGCCTATTCCCCGGCTTCCGCCTGCAGCGGCGCGGCCACGCGCACGCGCTCTCCGGCATGGCGCTGCCGGTAGCGCATGAACTGCTGGTCGGCGATCACGCCGATCAGGATGACCGAGCCCATCACCGCGAAGTTCAGCGACGACGGAATGCCGAGCAGGTTGACGAGGTTCTGGAGGATCTGGAGCAGCACCGTGCCGAGCACGACGCCGACGATCGAGCCCTCGCCGCCGCGCAGCGAGAACCCGCCGAGCACCGCCGCCGCGATGGCATAGAGCTCATAGAAGTTGCCGTGGCCCGAAGGCAGGATCGAGCGCGTGTACATGGCAAAGAAAATCGCCGACAGCGCCGCCAGCGTCGTGCAGATCATGTAGGCGGCTACAATGACTCGGGTTGTGCGAATGCCGGAGTAGCGGGCCGCCTCCTCGTTCTTGCCAACCGCGTAGAGATAGCGGCCGAAGACCGAGCGGTGCAGCACGATCCACATGATGATCGCGATCACCAGCATGATGATGAACGAGTGAGGCATGAGGAGACTGTGGACATTACCGCCGGTCAAGACCGAGGCAAAATCCGTGCGCCCGGTGGTGATCCACTCAAGATCGGGAAAATTGATGCCGAACGGAAAGCCCGCCGTTGCGTCCTTTGTGTAGAAGCGCGCGACGCCGCGATAGATCAGCAGGCCGCAGAGCGTCACGACGAACGGCTGGAGCTTGAGCTTGGTGACCAGCAGCCCGTGGACCAGCCCCATCACGGCGCCAATTCCAAGCACCAGCAGCGCGGCGAGCGGCCACCAGACGCCCTTGTTGGCGATGAAGTCGACGAAGATGACGCCCAGCAGCGCGATGATCGATCCGACCGACAGCTCGATGCCGCCCGTGATGATGACGAAGCCCTGGCCGATCGAGAAGATGCCGAACAGGCCGACCAGGTTGGCTGTGTTGGCGATGTTGATCGGCGAAAGGAAAAGCGGGTTGATGATCGCGACCACCGCCCCAACGACGAGGATCAGCACCAGCAGACCAAGGTCTTTCTTCAGCATCGCCGCCCCCGTTTCCTACAGCGGCCGCCCGACCGCCAGCCGCAGAATGTTCTCCTCACTGCACTGGGCTCGCTCAAGCGTACCCTGGATGTGCCCTTCGTGCATCACTGCAACGCGGTCCGACACGCCGATCACTTCTTCCATGTCCGAAGAGATCATGAGAACGGCAACCCCAGAATCCGACAGGGTGCGCATGAGATGATAGATTTCCGCCTTCGCGCCAACGTCGATGCCACGCGTCGGCTCGTCGAAGATGATGACCTTGGGCTTCATCGCCAGCCATTTGGCGAGCACGACCTTCTGCTGGTTGCCACCCGACAACGACGACGTGGGCTGCAGGACGTTCGCGGTGCGGATGTCGAGATCGGACCGGCTCTTTTCGGCCCGTTCGACCTCGGCCTCCTGCGACACGATGTGGCTGCGCGAATAGTGGCTGAGGCCGGGGAGCGTGATGTTCTGGGCGATCGAAAAGTCGAGGAGTAGGCCGGACGCCTTGCGATCCTCGGGCACAAGGAAAACGCCCTCGCGGACGGCATCCGCGGAGGTCGCGAAACGCACCTCCTGGCCATCAAGGAGCGCACTGCCCCCCTCCGGACGGTCGATGCCGAAAAGGACCCGTGCGAACTCCGTGCGCCCGGCGCCAACGAGGCCGGCGAGCCCCAGGATTTCGCCGGAATGGATGTCGATGGTGATTTCGCGGTCCGGGTACGTTGACGTGCGAAGTCCCTTGGTGGAGAGCACGGCAGCGCCGTTGCTTTCCTTGGGCAAGACGTAATTGACCTTCAAGTCACGGCCCACCATCAGACGGACCATGGTGTCGTGATCGATCTGGGCACCTTCGAGCGCGCCGACGGTGTGACCGTCGCGCAGAACCAGGACGCGATCGGACGCATGGACGACTTCGTTCAGGCGGTGCGAGACGAAGATGACCGAGATGCCCTGGGCCTTGAGACCGGCGATCACTTCAAGCAGCCGTTCGGTTTCGGCGATCGGAAGGCTGGAGGTGGGCTCGTCGAGAATGACGAGGCGCGACTGCAGGCTGAGCGCCTTGGCGATCTCCACCATCTGCTGCTGGGCGAGCGAGAGCCGCGCCACGGGCGTGGCGGGCGAGAAGGTCGCGCCGAGCTGGTCGAGGTAGGGCTGGACGGCCTTCTGGAGCGCGTCGTCGTCGACAAGCTGCAGGAAGCCGTACTTTCTCGGCTCGCGCCCGATGTAGACGTTGGCGGCGACGTTCAGGTTGTCGAACAGGTTGAGTTCCTGATGGACGAAGGCAATGCCGGCCGCCATCGACTGGGCAACGGAGAGCGACGGATGGACGACGCCGTCGATTTCGATGGTGCCCCCGTCGGGCTCGATCACGCCGCCGAGAATCTTCATCAGCGTCGATTTGCCGGCGCCGTTCTCGCCGACCAGCCCGATCACCTCGCCGGGCCGCACCTCCATACTGAAATCGGTCAGCGCCACGACGCCGGGATAGGTCTTGCGCAGACCCGACAGCTTCATGAAGGGGCGGTTGGAGGCCGACGGTACGGCAGCAGCGGTCTCGGACGCGGTCATCGCGCCAAAATCATAACAGGAATCGCCTGAAGAGAACGCCCGCGGCCGGGCGAAACCGGCCGCGGACATCCTGGAGATGGACTAGCCGCCAGCAAGCTTCTTCTGGAAGTCTTCCTGGAACTGCTTGACGTTGTCCTTGGTCAGCGTCAGGCCCGGGATGATGATGATCCCGTCGGCGGGGATCTTCGATTTGTCGCCCTTGAGGTAGTCGGCGATGATATGCGCGCTCTGGATGCCCCACTCGTAGGGCTGCTGCACCACGGTGCCCGAGATCGAGCCTTCGGCAACGCCGCCCAGCGTGATCGGGTCTTCGTCGAAGCCGACGACCGTGATCTGGCCGAGCTTGCCGGCATCCTTCAGCGCCTCATACATGCGCGGCGTGTTGTAGGAATAGAAGCCGACCATGCAGTTCACTTCGGGGTGCGCAACCAGCACGTCGTCGACGTTGGCGCGGGCGCGCGTCTGGTCGATGTCGTCGCCGCGGACGTCGATCAGCTCAAGGCCGGTGCCCTTGACCGCATCGTTGTAGCCCTGGATGCGTTCCTTGGCGTTGTCGGCGCCGGGCAGGCCGACGAATCCGATGCACTTGCCCTCCTTGCCGGCCATTGCCGTCTTCATCAACTCGCCGGCCATGTTGCCGAGCTGGACGTTCGACGAGCCGATGTAGGCGATGCGGTTCGACTGGGTTGCGTCGGAGTCGAAGGTAAAGAACGGAATCTTCGCGGCGACGGTGTTGATCGCATCGGTGGACGTGGGCGGATCGACGACCGACACGGAGATGGCATCGACGCCGGCGGCGACGAGGTCATCCATCATGCGCTTCTGCACGGCGGCGTCGGCGCGCTCCGGATATTTGAAGCTGAGCGTAACGTCGGGCAGCTCGGTCTGCGCCTTGGCGACCGCCGCTTCCATGATCTTCCAGAAATCCGATGGACCGTTCACGACAAACGCGATCTCGGGCTTGTCCTGCGCCTGGGCGAAACCCATCGCCGCAAGCGAGACAGCCAAAGAGAGTCCAAGACGACTGATCGTCCTCATTACGTTTCCTCCCTGTTCGGCACGGCTTCTTTTGGATGTCGCGAAGCTGCGTTGCCACCCAACCGAGTAGCCAATTCGCAGTCGTGGGGCAACATTAATCCGAGGCTCGGCCTAATCCGGAAGCCCTTGGTCCTCGCTCCGCGCTTGCCGTCAGGGCGCTTTGCGCAAAAGCTGCAAGAGTTCCTTCGTCGGGTAACCGTCGGCCGGAAGCCCGTAGGCGAGCTGCGCGGCCTTGACCCCGGAGCGGGTGATCTCGCCGAGCCGGCCGTCGGGCTCGCCGGCCGCGTGGCCGAGCGCGTTCAGCCGCTCCTGCACCTCGCGCATTTCCGCGCTGCTCAGGATCGCCGGCGCTTTCCCCGCGTCGAGCCGCGGGGCGCCGGCAAGGCGCGTGGCGAAATACGCGGCGGCGAGCGAATAGTTCGAGCTCTGGTTCCATTCCCAGAAGATCAGAAAATTGGAATAGCCGAGAAAGGCCGGCCCCAGCCTGCCCATCGGCAGGAGCAGAGCAGCCGGCAGCTTGTCGGCGGGAAGCGCGCTTCCATCGCGTCGCGTGACGCCGACCGCCGCCCAGAAGTTGCGCGGCCTCAAATTCTCGCGCGCCGCCTCGCGCCAGGGCACAGCGTCGCTGACCTGCACCTCCTCAAGCCACGGCTCGTTGGCGCGCCATCCGATCGACCGCAGGTAGTTGGCGCTTGAGGCAAGCGCGTCGGGCACGCTGCCGACAAGATCGCGGCGGCCGTCGCCGTCATAGTCGACGGCGTATTTCAGGTAGTTCGTCGGGGTGAATTGCACCTGCCCGACGGCGCCCGCCCAAGAGCCCTTCATCTCGGCAAGCGTCAGGTCGCCGCGCTCAAGCAGCAGAAGCGCGTTGATCAGCTCGGCGCGGAACGCCTCTGGCCGGCGGCAATCGTAGGCGAGCGTCGCGAGCGAGGTAAGAAGCGGCGCGTTGCCCATATAGCCGCCGAAATCCGTCTCAAGCCCCCAAAACGCGACGATGACCGGAGCGGGCACGCCGTACTCGCGCTCGATCCGCGCCAGCGTGCGGCTGTATTTCTGGAGCATTGCACGCCCCTGTTTCAGCCGGCCGCCGGTGACGACGCCGGAGGCGTAGTCGAGGAAGCTCTTCGAAAGGCCGGCCTGGGTGCGATCGACCTTGAGCACCCGCTCGTCGCGCCTGAGGCCGTTCAGCGCAGCGAGCGTGCGCTCCGAGATGCCGGCCTTCGCGGCCTCCTTTTTGACGCCGCCGAGCCACGCCGCGAAGCTCTCGTTGCGGCAGCTTGTGTCGGCCCTTGCCGGCGCCGCACCGATCAGAGCCGCGGCAAGGGCCACAGCGAGGAGCCGCGCCGCACGTCGGGGCGGAGCCGCTGTCCCTGCATCATCCATAGACAAGGCGAATCGCTTCAAGTTCGCTCCGCAATTGCTCGCGCAGGCTTGCCGGCTCCAGAATCTCCGCGCCCGCCCCGAGCCAGCGGACGAGCGGAAGCACCGTATCGGGATCGGTGTCGGGGATCGACATCACGACCCGGCCATCGCCGTTCTCGAAATAGGCGGCGTGCCGATAATACCAGTCGCGGCGCAGCTTCGTCGCCGCCTCCGCGCTCATCCGGATGCGGCTTGCCGCCTTCTCGTTCTCCCATGTCCGCATGGCGCGTTCGAGCCATTGCCTGCCCAGAAGGGTGCGCACGTCGAAGCCGGAGAGCGGGCGGAACGCCATGCCGGTGACGGTGATGGAAAGGACGCGATCGGCGCGCCACATCCGGATCTCGCCGGCTTCGAGCGACCTTCCGACCAGGTACCAAAGATCGCGATCCCACAGGAGGCCGTGCGGCTCGATCTCGTGCACGCGCTCGCTCGGGCGGTAGGGGTTGCGGTGGATCATCTCGACGCGGCGCTGCGTCAATATCCCCTCAAGAAACGCGTCGACGGCGGACTGATGCTCGTCCGGGCGTTCCGCCGGCCGACGACCGTGAAATATGTCATCGGGCGGGCGTTCTATCCCGACAATGCTCGGCCCGCGCGCCAGCATCTCGCGCGCGGCTTTCGGAAGCGCGGCGAGGAGCTTCGCCTCCGCCGCCTCGAGGTCGCCTTTTAAAGGCGTGGTCTGCAGGCCTCGCGCCAGCGTGAGCGCGACCAGAAGCGCCGTCGTCTCGACCTTGTTGAGCGCGATCGGGGGCGAGAGATAGTCGCCGGAAAGGCGGAATCCTCCTTCCGCGCCGCGTGTTGCCTCGACCGGGATGCCGAGCGCGATAAGCCTGTCGATGTCCCTGTAGATGGTGCGGACGGACACTCCGAATCGCGCCGCGAGCTCTGACGCCGGGAACAATCGTCGCCGCGTCAGCAGCAGCAGGATCGCGAGCACGCGCTCCAGCGGATTCATACGATTCTCCCACGCCGATCACTCTTTGTTTCAGGCCAAATACACCTGATCAAACATGACATCGAGTTGGCAGGTATCGAATCGTATCTCTGCTCGGCAAGACAGGGAGCACAGTCATGACGTACGTTTCGTCGACACAAAGGCGGAGACCGAGCTTAACGGAGCGGTTTGGAGCGTGGGTCGCGGGCTGGGCAAAAGCGCTCGCAGAAGCCAAGGCGCATGCCGAGATGACGCACAAGCTGCGGGGCCTGGACGACCACCTCCTCCGCGACATGGGGCTGACATGGACCGGCACGCGGTTTGAGCGGGACGCCGGCGACGAGGACTGTCAGCGATAACGCGCGCGGCCGCCGATCGGCGGCCGCTCACACCCAGACGCCCTTACAGAGGATCAGATCGGGCCGCCGGCGAGCCGCTTCACGTTCTGGCGCCAGTCGGCATCCGGATCGCCGAGCGAGTGCCCGAGCCGCGCCAGCGGGCTCATCGAAGGAAGCACCACGACCTTCGTGCCGATCGGAACGCGGTTGTAGAGATCGATCACGTCGGCGTTCAGCATGCGGATGCAGCCGGAAGAGACGGCCTGGCCGATCGAGCGCGGCTCGTTGGTGCCGTGGATGCGGTAGAGCGTGTCCTTGCCGTTCTGGAAAAGATACATGGCGCGGGCGCCGAGCGGATTGTCAGTGCCGCCGTCCATGCCGCTGGCGAATTTCTTGGCGCGCTCGTCGCGTGCCTGCATTTCGACCGGCGGATACCATTTCGGCCATTCGCGCTTCATCTGGATGGTCGCCGTGCCGTTCCAGCCGAAGCCTTCGCGCCCGACGCCGATTCCGTAACGGCGCGCTTTGCCGTTCGCCTCGACCAGGTAGAGATACTTCTGTCCCGGATCGACGACGATCGTCCCCGGCTCCTCGCCGGTCGGGTCGCGCACGATCTGGCGGTGGAACTGCGCCGGGATGGTGCTGAGGTTGACCGGGGGCACGCGATACGGCTCGTTGCCCGCGGGAACGAGAAGGCCAGACCCCTCGCCCGGCGCATAGGCCAGCGGCCCGGAGGCCGGAATCGCGGTGCAGGCGCCGAGCAATGCGCTCGCGGCGCCGGCGAGAAAATACCGTCTGTCGATCACCTGCGTCTCCGGGTCATGGCCAACGACCACACACGTCGCGGCCCGGCAATGTTACGGCCAATGGGGGGGTATGGCAATTCGACGCGTTCCCGCAGAATCGCACGGGACCAAAGCGTTGCAGCGGTGCCACGCCCGCCTGACGCCCCTGCTAAGCCGCCGGTTTGCCCCAGATTTCCTCCAGACGCTGCGGCCGGCCGCACCCGAATTTGTAGAATTTGTAGCGGGCGGCGTTCGTCACGTGGAAATTCTGGTGATAGGCCTCCGCCGGATAGAAGGCCGTCGCGGGCAAAATCCGCGTGGCGATCGGCTTGTGGAACCGCGCGGCGACTTTTTCCTTGCTCGCCTCCGCCGCCGCCTTCTCCTCCGGACCGGCGACGAAGATTGCGCTCATATACTGGCTGCCCTTGTCGCAGAACTGGCCGCGCGCATCGAAGGGGTCGATGTTGTGCCAATACGTGTCGAGTAGCTGCGCATAGGTCACCTTGTCGGAATTGTAGTCGACCTTGACCGCCTCGAAATGCCCGGTGCCGCCGGCCGAAACCTGCTTGTAGGTCGGATTGTCGAGCTTTCCGCCCGTATAGCCGGAGGTCGTCGCGGTGACGCCCGGGACCTTGTCGAACGCCTCCTCCATGCACCAGAAGCAGCCGCCCGCGAACACCGCCGATTTCTGCGCCGCCGCGGCGGGATTGCCCACAAGTGCCGCTCCCGCGAGAATTATCGCCGCCAACATCGTGACGTATCGCATCCGTCCGTCTCCAAATGAAACTTGAGGCGCGACAATCGGCGTGCGTCCGCAGTGCGGCAAGACCCCTTACGCGAACGTGAAGCGCCGCGAGGCCTGATTTCCGCCGTTCCCGAGGCGAGTGTCGGGCGTCAATTGTGCTCTTCGGGAAGCAGAGGGAGCGGATGAAACTCAATCCCCTCCTCCGCCAGCGCCCTGGCGTCGTCGTGCGTCGCCTCCCCGTAGATGCCGCGCTTTTCCGATTCGTTGTAGTGGATGCGCCGCGCCTCCTCCGCGAAGCGCGGACCGACATAGTCGGCGTTGTCGGTCAGGTGCTTGCGAAGCTTGCGCAGCATGGCGACGGCTTCCTGCTCCGTCGGCACATTGGCGGCGAGGCGCACTGAATCTTTCTGCCGCGACGTCGCGACCGACGGCGCCATCAGCGCCTTCTCCACCGACGCGGAGCCGCAGACCGGGCAAGTCACCACGCCTTTCGCACGCTGCGCCTCGTAAGCTTCTGAGCCGGCGAACCATGCTTCGAATTCATGGCCGTCGACGCAGGCGAGCGAATAGCGGATCAAGAGGCGGTCCTCCGCGTAGGCCGCTGCGCCGTTGCAAGCGCCGGGCGCTCGCCAATATTCGGCAACGCGAACGGCCGCTCGTTCTGGAGCGAGGGAATGCGCTGGCGCGCAGCCTCCGAAGCCGCGGGATCGATCTCGGCGAGAATGACCTCCGGCCCCTCGCCGCCGCCTTCCGCCAGCACTTCGCCCCAGGGGGCGACGATCATCGAATGGCCGAAGGTCTCGCGCCCGTCGGCGTGACGGCCCGCCTGCGCGGCTGAAATCACGAAGGCGCCGTTTTCGATGGCGCGCGCCCGTTGCAGAACATGCCAATGCGCCTCGCCGGTCTGGCGTGTGAAGGCGGCCGGCGCGCTCAGCGCCACGGCGCCGGCATGCGCCTCGGCGCGGTAAAGCTGCGGGAAGCGGATGTCGTAGCAGATCGAGACGCCGAGCAGGAGCCACGGCAGCGCCACCACGACCGCACGGTCGCCCGGGTGATAAACAGCCGATTCTCGCCAGCTCTCGCCGTTCGGCAGATCGACGTCGAAGAGATGGATCTTGTCGTAGCGCGCGAGCACCCCGCCGTCCGGCCCGAAAACGAGCGCGCGGTTGGCGATCTTCCCGTCATCGGCCTTGAGCGCGAGCGAGCCGATGTGGAGCACGATGCCAAGCTCGTTTGCGAGCGCCGCGAAGCGCTTCACGGCAGGATCGGACTCCTCCGGCGCGATCGCCTCGGCAAGGGCCGCGCGCTTGCGCTGCACGATGTTGGTCATCTCCGGGGTCTGCACGTAGTCGGCACCGGCGGAGACGGCCTCGCGCACCAGCCGTTCGACGGTCGCGATGTTCTCGGCAACGTCGGTCGTGGAGCAGAGCTGTACGCAGGCCGCTGTGAACGTGCCGCCGAATTTCGCGCCGGAGGTCATGCCGCCGCCTCCTCCGCGAGAAGCGCATCGAGCTCGCCGCGCGCCTGCAATGCGTGCAGGTCGTCGCAGCCGCCGACATGCCGGTCGCCGATGAAGATTTGCGGAAAAGTGAAACGCCCGGACCGCGCGATCATCTCTTGGCGCTTTTCCGGGGCGCCGGTCGCGTCGATCTCCTCGTAGGCGACGCCTTTGCGGGCGAGAAGGTTCTTCGCGGCGGTGCAATAGCCGCAAAACCGTCGGGTGTAGATTGTGATGCGGGGCATGCCGGGCTCGCGGAAAAGCCGTTCCTGCTCAGATATATAGAATCTTAGATGACATTTGCAAAAGAACGGTTCACCGCGACACTCTGGCGAAGGTGAGGACGTCGACGGACGCCGCCCCGGCGCGGATAAGCGCCCGGGTGGCGGCCTTTGCCGTGGCGCCGGACGTGTAGACGTCATCGACCAGGAGGACGTCGCGGCCTGCGATCCTGGCTCGCGCCGCGTCGGGGACGCGGAAGGCGCCGCGCACGTTGTCGGCGCGCTGAGTCGCGCTCAGGCCCACCTGCTGGCGCGTCGCCTTCACGCGCTCGAGCACGAACGGATCGTGCGGCACGCCGCTCTGCCGCGAGAGGCAGGCGGCGAGCAGAGCCGCCTGGTTGAAGCGGCGGCTCCACAGCCTCCAATAGTAAAGCGGCACGGGAACGATGAGCCCGCACTCGGCGAGAAGCTCCGCGCCGGCGCGCCGCATCGACTGCGCCATCGTCTCGGCCAGATGCGGCCGGTCGTAATATTTCATCTGATGCACGAGCCGCCGCGCCACGTCGCCGTAGACGGCCGCGGCCCGCGCCCGGCGAAAGGGCGGCGGGTCGGCGAAGGCCTCCGCGGAGACGATCCCCTCGCCGAGATCGTAGGCGAAGGGCGTGCCGTAGACGGGGCAGAGCGGCGGCGCGATGAAGCGGATGGTCGACCAGCATGCGGCGCAGAGTGCGTCGCTGTCCTTGACCGCGCCGCCGCATCCCGGGCAGGTCGGCGGAAGCACCAGGTCGGCGGCGAGCGCAGCCAGCCGGCCGAGACCGGCGGAAAGGTCGGAGCGTTTGAGCGCCAGCATGCCGCCATGCTAACGCGACGCGGAAGCGGGGTCACGCATGGTCGCCGAGGTCACGGATAAGCGCCTTCTCCGCCGCCGCCTGGGCCGCGCGCACGCCCGCGGCGACGGGCGCACCGGATTCCTCGTGGAGCATGTCACCGCCGACCTCGGTGAGCGCCTCGAAGCGATCGAGCGGCATTTTTCCATTGCCGTGGCGCATGGCGGGCAGACCGCCGCGCTCGCGGATGCGCTCAAGGTTTCCGGCAAGGTGGAGCACGTGGTGCGACTCGAGGCGACCGAAGCCGCCTTCCTGCCCGGACGGGCGCCGGGGGTCGTCGGCGACGAGGAGGCGCTTCCGTTCGGGCCGGCGACGATCGACCTATTCGTCTCCGCTCTTGCCCTGCAATGGAGCAACGACCTTCCCGGCGCGCTGGTGCAGATACGCACCGCGCTGAAACCCGACGGGCTTCTGCTCGCGGCGATGACGGGCGGGCGCACGCTCGCGGAGCTGCGCGAGGCGCTCGCGGTTGCGGAGAGCGAAATCCGCGGCGGCGTCAGCCCGCGCGTCATGCCGACGGCGGACGTGCGCGACCTCGGCGCCCTCCTCCAACGCGCCGGCTTCGCGCTTCCGGTCACCGACCGCGACACGCTTACCGTACGCTACGATTCCGCTTTCGACCTGTTCCGGGATTTGCGCGCGATGGGCGCGGCGAATGCTTCGCCGGCGCGTGAACGGCATATGAGCCTGAGAAGGCTCTTCCTGCGCGGGGCGGAGATTTATGCCGAGCGATTCAGCGACGCCGATGGGCGCATCCGCGCGACGTTCGAGATCATCTCGCTATCAGGCTGGGCGCCGCATGAGAGCCAGCAGCAACCGGCGGCGCGCGGGTCGGGAACAGTCAGTCTCGCGAAGCTGCTTGGCTCAGACGATACGGAGTCCTAGGCCGGCGTAGGCACGTCAGCCGCCGTCACCACCACCGCCGCTCGCGAGATTGGACGCGATCGCCGCCATCTTCTGATAAAGCGCGTCCACCGCGCCACCGGTCGCGGCAATCCCGAGCACGACGACGGCGATCATTCCGCAGATGATGCCGTATTCGATCGCGGTGGCTCCACGCTGATCGGCGAGGAAGCGCGCGATGGGAAAGATGTTCCGCAACTCGGTGCATCCTCTAGAGGAGATCGGCCAGATGGCTGATCAAGGGTTCGTCGGCCGGCGGCATCGGAAAATCCCGCAAGCGGTTCGCCTTGACCCATCTGATTGCCTGCGCTTCGCGGGGCACGGGCGTTCCTTCCCACCTACGGCACACGAAAAGTGACAACAAAATATGAAATTCTGGATAATCGAAGGTGCTAAAAGTCAGGGGTGCAAGGCAGGGTTTCGTAATCCTTACGGAAAGCTCCTCGTAAAGCTCGCGGATCACGGTGTCCTCCGGGGTCTCGCCCGGCTCGATCTTCCCGCCCGGAAACTCCCACAGTCCGGCAAGCGCCCGGCCCTCAGGCCGTCTGGCGATGAGGACGCGCTTATCGGCATCGATCAGCGCGCAGGCGGCGACGAGAAGGAGCGGCTTTTCCGCCTCGCTTCCGGCGGCCGGCAAATCAGCTCCGGTAGTCGGCATTGATGGCGATGTATTCCGCGGTGAGATCGCAGGTCCAGATCGTCGCCCGGCCCGCGCCGAGGCCAAGATCGACGCGCAGCACAAGGTCGCCGTTCTTCATGTAGGCGGAAGCCGCCTCCTCCGAATAGGAGGGGTCGCGCTCCCCGGCATGGGCGACGCGATGCTCGCCGAACCATATCGACAGCCGGTCGCGGTCGGCCGGCTCGCCGGCCTTGCCGACGGCCATCACCACGCGGCCCCAATTCGCGTCCTCGCCGGCGATCGCCGTCTTGACCAGCGGCGAGTTGCCGATCGAAAGCGCGATGCGCTTGGCGGAGGCGTCCGATTCAGCGCCGCTCACCTGGACTTCCACGAATTTCGTCACGCCCTCGCCGTCGCGCACCACAAGCTGCGCCAGCTCGCGGCAGAGGTCGGAGAGGGCCGCGCCGAAGTGCTGAAGCGCATCGCTCTCCGCGTCGAGGTTCGGCACGCCGCGCCCCGCGGCGGTGCCCGTGGCGAAGGCAAGTACCGTGTCGGAGGTCGAGGTGTCGCCGTCGACCGTGATTGCATTGAAGCTGCCCTCGACGGCGTCGTTCAGGCACGCCTGCAACGCTTCCGGCCCGATCGGGGCATCGGTGAAGATGAAGGCGAGCATCGTCGCCATGTCCGGCGCGATCATGCCAGAGCCCTTCGCGATGCCGTTGATCGTGACCTCGCCGCGCCCGATGCGCACGGTCCGGGTCGCGAGCTTCGGAAAGGTGTCGGTCGTCATGATGGCGCGGGCGGCGTCAAGGAAGGCGCCGCGCCGCGCCTTGGCCGCAAGCTTGCCGAGATTGTCGGCGAAGGGTTTTGGATCGAGCGGCTCTCCGATGACCCCGGTAGAGGCGAGGAAGATTTCGTCGCGGCCGCAGCCGACGGCTTCGGCGGCGGCGTCCGCCGTCGCTTCCACCGCCTGACGCCCTTTCATGCCGGTGAATGCGTTGGCATTGCCGGAATTAACCACCAGCGCCCGCGCCCTGCCCCCCATCAGGTGCTCGCGATCCCAATCGACCGGCGCGGACGCGCAGCGCGACTTTGTGAACACGCCGGCGACGGTCGCCCTCGGATCGAAACGGACGAGCAGCAGGTCCGTCCGCCCCTTGTAGCGAATGCCCGCCTCGGCGGTCGCGAGGCGGACGCCTTCAAGCGCCGGCGCGTCCGCGAAGACGACGGGCGCGAAAGGCGAGACATATCCCCCCATGCTTTTGTCCCAGCCTCTCCCGCAGGACTCCCAATCAGGGCTTCGGCTGCTCTTCCGGCGTCGTGGCGTCGGCGGGCGCGGCATCGGCGGGCGCGGCGCCTTCAGCGGGAGCCGCGTCAGCGGGCGCGGCGGCGGGGCCAGCCGGCTGGTCGATGATCTCCACGGGATACTTCTCGCGCAGCGACGCCAGCACAGTCTCGAACTTCTGCCGCAGCAGGTAGGTGCGAAGCTGGCCTTCGATCTCGGAGAAGGAAGGCGGCTCGCTCATGCGCTTCTCCTCGACCTTGATGACGTGCCAGCCGAATTGCGACTGCACGGGCTCCTGCGTGAAGGTGCCGGGCTCGAGCGCGAAGGCGGCTTTCTCGAATTCCGGCACCATCTGACCCTTGCCGAAGAAGCCGAGGTCGCCGCCATTCTGGCCGCTCGGGTCCTTGGACTTTTTGGCGAGCTCTTCGAAGGAGGCGCCGCCCTTCAATTCCTCGATGATCTTTTCAGCCTCTTCCTTGCTGTCGACCAGGATATGGCGGGCGTGGACCTGTTCTTCCGGCTTGTGCTGCGAGACCACGAGTTTCTGGTAGCCCTCCTGCAACTCCGCGTCGGTCAGGCCGTTCACGATCGATTTCTCGACATAGGCGTTGCGCAGCGCCTGCAGCTTCAGGAAGGCAAGCTCCGCCTCGAACTGGGGGCCTTCCGCCATACCCGCATCGCGCGCCGCCTGGGCCAGAAGCTCCAGGCTGACGACCGCGTCGATCAGGACGGAACGCTGCTGCCCGGCGGGGACGTTGGCGAGCTCGCCGGCGAAGGCGTCATGGGCAAGCGTCAGGTCACGCTCCCTGATCGTCGCGTCGCCGACCTTAGCCACCGCCGCATCGGGGTCGCGCGCTTCCGCGGCGGGGGCGGCGGCGGGCGCGGCCTCCTCGGCGCTTGCGGCGAGACCGCAGGCAGCGGATATCAATAGGGCCGCAAACACCGCGGCCAGCGACTTCAAGATATTCGACATTCGTGCTCCTTCCGGGGGCAGATGCGCGGCAATCCGCCGAAGCGCCAGCGTTGACAGAGCTTTGGCCCGTTCTTATCTGTCGCGCACGCCCGCAATTCGCTGCCGGGCTGTGTTCGTCGAGCGGCATTAGCCGCCCTTAGACCTCAATACAAGCTTGCGAAAAGGCGAGCTTCTTCAAACGGACACGTCGGCCCCGGGTCCGGCGGCCGTACCGCTGATCGGAAAGGGTGCGCATGCTTGGCTTGGGCAATCTGGGCCGTAAGGTCTTCGGATCGGCAAACGATCGGCGCGTAAAGCGCTACCAGCCCGGGGTGGACGCTATCAACGCCCTGGAGCCCGAATATTCGAGCCTGAGCGACGCCGACCTCAAGGCGAAGTCGGACGAGTTCCGCCGGCAGATCGCCGACGGCACGCCGCTTGAGAAGATCCTGCCTCACGCTTTCGCGACCGTGCGCGAAGCCGCCAAGCGGACACTCGGCCAACGCCATTTCGACGTGCAGCTCGTCGGCGGCATGGTCCTGAACGAGGGCTCCATCGCGGAGATGAAGACCGGCGAGGGCAAGACGCTGGTCGCCACCCTCCCCGTCTATCTCAACGCGCTGACCGGGCGCGGCGTCCACGTCGTCACCGTCAACGACTACCTGGCCAGCCGCGACGCGGAATGGATGGGGCGCGTCTACGAATTTCTCGGCCTGACGGTCGGCGTCATCGTGCACGGTCTCTCGCCGGCTGAGCGGCGCACCGCCTACGCCGCCGACGTCACCTACGGCACCAACAACGAGTTCGGCTTCGACTACCTGCGCGACAACATGGAGTACAACCTCCAGAACATGGTGCAGCGCGGGCACTATTTCGCGATCGTCGACGAAGTGGATTCCATCCTGGTCGACGAGGCGCGCACGCCGCTCATCATTTCCGGCCCAACGGAGGACCGCTCCGAGCTCTACATCACGATCGACAGCCTCATCCCGCATCTTGAGGAAGGCGACTACGAGATCGACGAGAAAATGAAGTCCGCGAGCTTCACCGAGGAGGGCACGGAGAAGATCGAGAACATGCTCACGTCGCAGGACATGCTGAAAGGCGAGTCGCTCTACGACGTGGAGAATGTCGCGATCGTTCACCACGTGAATAATGCGCTGCGCGCCCACAAGCTCTTCCAGCGCGACCGCGACTACATCGTCAAGAACGGCCAGGTCATCATCATCGACGAGTTCACCGGCCGCATGATGGAGGGCCGCCGCTATTCCGACGGCCTGCATCAGGCGTTGGAAGCCAAGGAGCACGTCAAGATCCAGCCGGAGAACCAGACGCTCGCCTCCATCACCTTCCAGAACTACTTCCGCCTCTACGAGAAACTCGCCGGCATGACCGGCACCGCCGCCACCGAGGCGGAGGAGTTCTTGAACATCTACAACCTCGACGTCGTCGAGGTGCCGACCAACAAGCCGATGGTCCGCATCGACGAGCACGACGAGGTCTATCGGACGGTGGAGGAGAAGTACAAGGCGATCCTCGAGCTGATCGAGGACTGCAAGTCGCGCGGACAGCCGGTGCTGGTCGGCACGACCTCCATCGAGAAGTCGGAATTACTCGCCGCGCTCCTGCGCAAGCGCGGATGGCAGCAGCGCGATTTCTCCGATCCCAAGGCGCTTGCAACGCTGTTCAGCGACGATCCGATGAAGAGCAAGGTCTTCACCATCCTGAACGCACGCTATCACGAGCAGGAAGCCTATATCGTCGCGCAGGCCGGCGTTCCGGGCGCCGTGACGATCGCCACCAACATGGCCGGCCGCGGCACCGACATCCAGCTCGGCGGCAACGCCGACATGCGCGTCATGCACGAGCTCGCCGAGGTTCCGGAAGGGCCGGAGCGCGAAGAGCGCGAGAAAAAGATCCGCGTCGAGGTGGAGCGGCTCAAGGCGCTGGCGCTCGATCCGGCCGCGGGCGGCCTTTGCATCATCGGCACGGAGCGGCACGAAAGCCGCCGCATCGACAACCAGCTGCGCGGCCGCTCCGGGCGCCAGGGCGACCCGGGTCGCTCGAAGTTCTTCCTGTCGCTGCAGGACGACCTGATGCGCATCTTCGGCTCCGACCGCATGGACGGGATGCTGCAGAAGCTCGGCCTCCAGGAGGGCGAGGCGATCGTCCATCCGTGGATCAACAAGGCGCTGGAGCGTGCGCAGGCGAAGGTCGAGGGGCACAATTTCGACATCCGCAAGAACCTCTTGAAGTTCGACGACGTGATGAACGACCAGCGTAAGGTCATCTTCGAGCAGCGCATCGAGCTGATGACCGACGAGCAGGCCGGCGACACGGTGCGCGACATGCGCCGCGAGGTGATCGACGAGCTGGTCGACAAGTTCATCCCGGAACGCGCCTATGCGGAGCAGTGGGACGTCGACGGCCTGTCGGAAGCGGTGAAGCAGCAGCTCGCCCTCGACCTGCCGATCAAGGACTGGGCGGCGGAGGAAGGCATCGCCGACGACGAGATCCGGGAGCGCGTCTCCAAGGCAAGCGACGAGCTGATGGCGCGCAAGGTAGCGCGCTTCGGCCCGGAGCTCATGCGCGCGGTGGAAAAGCAGGTGCTCCTGCAGACGCTCGACCATCTATGGCGTGAGCATCTGGCGACGCTCGACCATCTTCGCTCGGTCATCGGCTTCCGCGGCTACGCGCAGCGCGATCCGCTCAACGAATACAAGACGGAGAGCTTCGAGCTCTTCCAGTCGCTGCTCGCCGGCTTGCGCCGCGCCGTCACCGGGCAGCTCGCGCATGTGGAAATCCAGCAGCGTCCACCGGAGCCGCCGCCGATCCCGGAAGGCGAAGAGCACCACATCAACGCCTCGACCGGCGAAGACGAGATGGCGGCGATCGCCGCCGCCCCGGCCGTGGCAAGATCGTCCGGAGCGAAGCCGAAGCGCGACGCGGCGAATCCCTCGACCTGGGGCAAGGTCGGCCGCAACGAGCCCTGCCCCTGCGGTTCGGGCAAGAAATACAAGCAGTGCCACGGCATGGTGACCGCCTAAGTCGGACGGTCACAATCGACCAGATTCTCGGGGAAGGCCGCGCTTCGGTGCGGCCTTTTTGGTTTGAGCCCTAGTTCGTCCCGGCCGCTTCGTCGTCCTGCTCCTTGCGGATCAGCTGCAGGACCATCCCGGTCAGGCCGTCATCTTCAGGCGTCGCCGAGGCGTAGGAATTGGCCACGCTGGAATCGGCGGGTGTGCTGCCGGCAAGCATGCGCTCTTCCAGGGTCGCCGCATCGCCGCCGGTCGGCGGTGCGGCAGCGGGCGCCGGCGGCGGCGGAGTGTCGTGCACGGCGCTGCGCAACTCGGGGACCGGCAGGAAACCCGCTTTCGCAGCGGGCTTCGGCGCCGGTGCTGGCGCGGCGGAGGCGACCGCAGCCGGACGCGGCGCAGGCGCCGGCGCCGGTGCCGGCACAGGCGCGGGGGCAGGCGCCGCGGCAATCGGGACAGATGCCTGCCGCGCCGGCAGGACACTTGCCGTCGTTGCCGGCTCCAGGGAAACCGGCGCCTCGGCCACCGACATCGGCAGCGGTGCGGCACGGTCGACGGAGGATGGCGTCAAGAAAGCGAGGCGGAGCGCGGCGACCCCGTTCTGGCCCTCGCGGCGGTCGAGCCGCTCGGCGATGGCGAGCATCTTCGCCTGGTCCTTCGCCTGCTTGTCGGCGAGCGCGACGCGGATCGGCTCCGGCATCGACATTGGCGGACATGCCGCGGAAGCGTTGAAGCTCAGCCCATTGGCCGGCACGGAATTGAACACGTAGCGATGGTCGCACACGTCGACCTTGGGCGGCTGCCCCGTGATCTCGAAGTGGTCGTAGCCTTCCTTCAGCATCAGCCAGAACGGCATGTTCGGGTCGTTGCGATGCCGCGCGAGGTTCTCCGCCGTCATGCGGAAGGGGAAGGCCTGCACCTGGAAGTCCCGCTGGCCGCCCTGGAAGGCAAGGCGGCCAAGCGTGTAGATCTCCTGGATGTTCTCGTCGGTCATCGAGTAGCAGCCGCGCGAGGAGCAGGCGCCGTGCACCATCAGCTCCGAGCCGGTGCGCCCGAGCGAGCGGTCGAACTCGTTCGGGTAGCCCATGTTGAAGGCGAGATAATAGTTGGAATCCGGATTCATCTGCGCCGGCCGGATCGTATAGAAGCCCTCCGGGGCCTGACGGTCGCCTTCCTTGACCTTCGGTCCGAGCACGCCGGACCAGGCACAGACCTCATAGTTCTTCAGGAAGGCGTAGCGGCCCGTCGACTTTTGCAGTTTCCAGACCTCCAGCTCCGATTCCTCCTTGAAGATACGGATCAGGATCGGAGAGCGCAGCTCCATGCCCTTGCGCTCCACGAGCGTGCGCGTCTTGGAGTCGAGCGGGCGCATGTGCTTGGGCAGCGAGCCGGTGTAGTCAGAGCACGCGGCAAGCGTCATCGCGACCAGACCAGCCGCCAAAATCGCGCCAGCGCGACCGATCCAAGTGAAACCAACCATCCTGTTTACCCTAACACGCGTACCGGACCGGGGACCGGCACCCCGCCAGGGACAGTGGCTGCCCCAGGGTTACTGATTCGTTATCGCGCCCGCGTCCAGCCATGCGCACCCCTTCCGGACGGCCCCCGTTCGCACGGGGATTTCTACTGAATCGCCTTACCGATGGCGAGGTATTTTTCCCGACGCTGCTTGAGGATACCGTCTCTATCGAGACCTGCAAGGTCACCCAGCGCCGCGGCAATCACATCTCCAGTGCGCTCGATCACCCTCTCGGGATCGCGATGCGCCCCACCGAGCGGCTCCTCCACAATCCCGTCGATAATTTTCAAGTTCATTAGATCGGTAGCGGTAATCTTCATGGCGGTCGCGGCATCTTGCGCGCGGGCGGAATCGCGCCACAGGATCGACGCGGCGCCTTCCGGCGAGATGACGCTGTAGACGGCGTGTTCGAGCATATAGACGCGGTTTGCCGTGGCGATCGCGATCGCGCCACCGGACATACCCTCGCCGATGATTACGGCGACATTGGGCGTGCCGAGCTTGAGACAGGCCTCGGTGGAGCGGGCGATCGCCTCCGCCTGGCCGCGGGCCTCCGCGTCGATGCCGGGATAGGCGCCGGCGGTGTCGACCAGCGTGAGGACCGGCATGGCGAAGCGCTGGGCAAGCTCCATGACGCGGACCGCCTTGCGGTAGCCTTCCGGGCGCGCCATGCCGAAATTGTGCTTCACCCGCGACTGCGTGTCCTCGCCCTTTTCCTGCGCCAGCACCGCGACCGGATCGCCGCGGAAACGGCCGAGGCCGGCGATGATCGCCTCGTCCTCGCCGAACTTCCGGTCGCCGGCGAGCTGCTCGAAATCGGTCACAAGCTTGGAGAGATAGTGCTTGGCGTGCGGCCGGTCGGGATGGCGGGCGACCTGCGTCTTCTGCCACGGCGTCAGTCTGGCGTAGATGCTGGCAAGCGAATCGCGCGACTTCCCCTCAAGCTGCGCGATCTCGTCGGCGACCGAGACACCCTCGCGCCCGTCGGCCTCCAGGCGTTTCAGCTCCTGAATCTGGCCTTCAAGATCGGCGACCGGCTTTTCGAAATCCAGATAGGTCCGCATCGGGCTCCCTGAGCCGCCTAAGCGACCCGCGGCCTTAATTCCCAATTGCGGCGGAAACTGGCGGCGGCCCGGAGGCAAGTCAAGGCGAACCGGGCGTTCCGGTTAGCGCAGGTCCGGCGGCGAGCATCTGTCTCAGGTTCTCCGGCCATTCCTCCTGGTCGGGCGGCAGCTTGTTCCGCCGCCTCAATTCGTCAACGATACTCAACGCCCTGCTGATGGCATCCGCCCGTTTCGTGCCGGTCGCCACGGCTGCAATCTCGTAGAGGCTTGCAGCCAAGTCCGACTGCCACTGTGCATTGGCCGAATCGAGCGCCGCCAGGCGCTCGGCAATCGGGAGGCTCGTCTCGTAATTGGCAAGCGCGCTCACAATGTTTCCCTGCGCCTTGCGGACGGTCCCCATCACCCGGTAGCTGATGGAGAGATGGCGCTGCCACTGCGTGTCGTTCGGAAAGGCGGATGCGAAGCGGGCGGCTATCGCGAGGTTCGCCTTGTAGCTTTCAGCCGCCTCCGCAAGTTTTCCTTGCGCCAGCAAAACATCGCCAATGTTGGCGTAGCCGATAGACAGATCGCGCTGCAGCTCGATATCGCTGGGCGCGGCATCCGCGAGCTTGCGTATAATGTTGCGGCCCGCCCGGTAGCTATCAAGCGCGCCGGGATAGTCCTTCTCTTCAAGCTGCATGTCGCCCACCCGGGCGTAGCGGATCGCAAGATCGCGCTGTCGTGCAGTGTTGTTGGGAGCGGCCGCCACAAGGCGTTCGGCGATGTCGCGGCTCGCCTCGTAGCTCGCGAGCGCGTCGGAGAAACTTCCCAGCGCCGCCTTGATGTCACCGACCTTGGCGTGGCTGTACGAAAGATTGTACTGCACGTCCGGGTCATCGGGATCGCCGGTGGCGAGCCGCAACGCGATCTCCAGACTCCCCTCGTAGCTTTTCAGCGCTTCGGCGAGATTTCCCAAGGCCAGCTGAACGTCGCCGACCTTGCCGTGGCTGATCGACACGTCCTGCTGCAGATCCTTGTTGTCCGGATCGGCAGCCGCAAGCCGCACCGCGATCTCGTCGCTCGCCATATAGTTCGTAAGCGCGCTGTAGCGATATCCGAGCGCGAGTTGCGCATCGCCGATCCTGTCGTAGCTGATCGACAAATCGCGCTGCAAATCCGGTTCATTGGGATCGGCATCCGCAAGCTGCGAAGCGATCACACGCCGTGCGATGTAGGTGGCGAGCGCGCCTTCGAGGCTACCGAGCGCCATCTGAGCATCGCCGACATCGCCGAGGGTCATTGAGACCTCGCGCTGCAAATGCGTATCGTCGGGATTGGCGGCGGCAAGCGCCTTGCTGAGTGCGAGGCTTCCCTGATAGCTCTCGAGCGCCGCGTCGAAATACTCCCGCGCCATCTGGATTTCTCCGATCCGCGAGAGATCCGTCGCAAGCGTCCGGCGCCATTGCTCGTTGTCGGGGTCGACCTCGACGAGGTGCTCGGCAATGCGGCGAACCGCCTCGTAGCTCTCAAGGCTGCCCGGCTGATCTCCATCCGCCCTCTGCACGGCGCCGATCCGCTCGTGCGCGAAGAGCAGGTCGCGCTGCCACCGCGCATTGTCGCGGTCGGCGGCGGCGAGGCTCTCGCCGATCGCGAGACTTGCCTCGTAGCTGGTGCGCGCGGCGTCGAGTTCGCCTCGCTTCAACTGCACGTCACCGATCAGGCCGTAGCTGACCGAGACGTCGTGCTGCCAATCGGCATTGTTCGAGTCGCTGTAGGCGAGCCCCTCGCGGAGGCGAAGGCTCTCCCCGTAGCTGTCGAGCGCTTCCGCCAGCGTCCCCTTCTTCACCAGAAGGTCGCCGATCCGGTCATAGGCGTCGGCGAGATCGCGCTGCGCTTCCGGATTGCCGGAATCGGCGGCGGCGACCTCCTTGGAGACGGCAAGCGCGGCTTGGTAGCTGACGAGGGCTGCGTCGTTGTCGTCACGCGCCGCCTGCACGCCGCCGATCTTGACGTGACTGGCCACGACGTCCCTGCGCAGGTCCAGGTTCTCACGGTCCGCCGCGCTGCGCCGCACGCGAATTCTTTGGCTCGCCTGGTAGCTCGAGAGCGCCGCGCCGGTATCGCCGGCGGCGAAATAGGTCTCGGCGAAGCTGTCGAGCATTTCCGCCCGGGTTCGCTCCGCGTTGTCCTTGTCCGACGAGGCTTGGGCAAATTCGCCGACCGTGCCCTCGATGCGATCGAAGATCTTGCGCATCTCTTCGGCCGGCACTCCTTCAGCGCCACGCAGCCCCACGGCAACGTCGCCGATGACGCTGCCGACGGCGTGGCGTGCGGCTTCGAAATTGCGCTGCGCCTCCTCCCTCGCCGCATGCTCGGCGGAGGCCTGCTCTGCCGCGGCCTGCTGCTCGGCTATGGCGCGGGTCTCGTTTTGAACCGCGAGCACCCGCCGATTAACGGCCGCGGTACGCTGCCAGAACGCCGTGCCGGCAAGCGCCGCGCCGACCAGAGCCACGGCGATCAACGTGGCGATGGCGATGCTCTGGCGTCGCCCCTTGGCGCGGCGGCTCGCCCAGATGAGCTGCAGCGCCTCGCCATCGGCGGGTGGAGCCCCGCTCGGTCTTGCGTTGACCCAGCCTTCGGCCTGCTCAAGGGCAACCCCGCGCAACAAGTGCGCCCGCCAGCGGTCATCCTCCAGCCACTTCCGTCCCAGCTCGGCGAGCCTCGTCTGCTCCCTCAGCCAGTCACCATCGACGTTAAGCGCATCCACCAGGCCTTTGAGGTGCTTCTCGAAGGCAAAGACGCCTTCCCCCGGCAGCACTTGCGAATGCGCCAGCGCTTCCGGCAACACCTCCGGCCCAACCGCCTCGATCATTAAGGCGATCACACGTTTGTTCAGCCGCTGCGCGTCGGCGAGTTCCATCCTGCACCGACGCGATCGAGTCGATTGCTGGCTAACGAGCCAGACGACCGTATCCGACGCGCGAATGAGGCGACGCGTTTCCTCGCTTTGCGCAAGGTCGCGACGATCCACCGTGACGGCGAATCCCTGAACCTGGAGAACAGCGACCAATCGGTCCGCAACAGCAACGTCCTGGCGCGAACTCGAAATGAAGACCTTCAGACGGTCGCCGCGGGCATCAGCGTCGCTCACGAGGGCCTCGACGGTCTCAAGCGTCAAGCGCTGACGCAAGACGGACTTCGGACGATAGAGATCGAATCTTCCGGCAGACCCTCAGAAGACTCAACAGAACGGACCCAACTCTCATCGCCCTCATGCCACCGAACTATGCGTTCCTTCGTTTCCTTTCACAAGCTGCGTTTCGCGGCATTGATGTGGCGGTCCGCAAACTAGCCGTCGGCAAGCGGGTGGTGCTTGTTGACAAGTTCCTTCAGACGCTCGTCGAGGACGTGGGTATATATCTGGGTGGTGGAGATGTCGGCATGGCCGAGCAGCGTCTGCACCACGCGCAGGTCCGCGCCGCCGGAAAGAAGATGCGTCGCGAAAGCGTGCCTCAGAACATGCGGCGAGAGCCCGCGCGTATCGAGACCGGCGCGCACCGCGATCGCTTTCAGGTCGCGGGCAAAGGCCTGACGCGTCATGTGCCCGCTCGCGCTGTCGGCCGGAAAGAGCCACTTCGATTGCGGCTTGCCGAGCGCCGTCCGCTCGCCGCGATAAAGATCGAGCGCGGCATGGGCGGCGAGGTTGAGCGGCACCAGTCGTTCGCGCCCGCCCTTCCCCGTCACGGCAATAAAGGGACGGCCGGCACGGCCGGCGGTCGCCGGCAACGACACAAGCTCCGATACGCGCATTCCCGTCGCGTAGAGAAGCTCAAGCAGCGCCAGCATGCGAAGCGCCGCCAGCCGGCGTTGCGGCGTCAAATCCGGTTCGGCGGCCGCACCGCGCGCCGCCTCGAGCAGCCCGTCCACGTCCGCCACGGAAAGCACTTTCGGAAGATGCCGGCGCGGCTTCGGCCGCTCCGCGGTCGCAGTCGGATCGTCGTCGCGGATGCCTTCTGCCAGGAGGAACTTGAAGAACTGGCGGAGCGCGGAGAGCCGTCGCGCCTGCGAGCTTGCCGCGAGGCCGCGCCTGGCAAGCGCCCCGAGATAGCGGCGGATCTCCTCGGCGGAGGCGTCGGCGACCTTGCCGCAATTCTCGCCAAAGTCGTCGAGATCGCGGCGATAGGCGGCAAGCGTGTTCGCAGCCGCACCGCGCTCCGCCGCCAGCATTTCCAGGAACGCCTCCACAAGCGCGGCGTCGCGCGTCCCGCCGCTAGGCGCGGAGCGCAGTCCGCTCACGGCTGCAATCGATCATTCGGGACGCGCACGCTCATCTCGCGCTGCTTCGGCTCTACCGAAACCACCAAGCCGATCATGGCGCCGTAGACCATCGCAACAATGAGCCCGAGCACGACAAGTAGTCGAATTAGGCTAGGCATCGATCCGCATCTTCGCCGCGCCCCGTCTAGCCCGTTCGGCCGGCGGATAGCAAGGGAAGCGGGTGCGGGGGCGCGGCCAAGCTCGGCTTGACTTTGGCGCAAGGCGCGGAGACGACGGCGGCGGAGGTTTCAAATGGACGCCCGCAGCGCCGTGATCGACGGCGAACAAATAGACCGGATCGCCAAGAATCTGGGCAAACGCTGCATCGTGCTCGTCGGCATGATGGGCGCGGGCAAGACCTCGATCGGCAGGCGCCTCGCAAACCTCCTGCACATGCCGTTCCTCGACGCGGATGCGGAGATCGAGAAGGCTGCCAACCTGACAATCCCGGAGATTTTCGCACAATATGGCGAGGCGCATTTCCGCGAGGGCGAGGAGCGCGTCGTGGCGCGGCTTCTGGCCGGCGGGCCGGCCGTGATCGCGACCGGCGGCGGTGCGTTCATGAGCGAGGCGACGCGCGCGGCCTGCCGCGAGAACGGCGTTACCGTGTGGCTCCGCGCCGACGTGCCGGTGCTCTTGGAGCGCGTGCGCAAGAAGGCGAACCGGCCGCTCCTCAACAATCCCGATCCGGAGGCGGTCTTGCGGCGGCTTCTTACCGAGCGCGAGCCGATCTATCGACTCGCCGACATCGTCATCGCTTCGCGCGACGGGCCGCACCAGACAGTGATCGCGGAGCTGATCGCCGCGCTCGACGACGCCCTCAGCAGAAGGAAACGGCCATGAGCGCCGAAAGCGTGCGCGTCGAGCTTGGCAAGCGCAGCTACGACGTGGCGATCGGCCCCGGGCTGATTGGCGAGGCGGGCGCGCGGATCGGAGCCGCCCTCCCCGGCCGCCGGGTCGCGATCGTCACCGACGAGCACGTCGCAACACGGCATTTGCCGGCGCTCAGGGACTCGCTGGAGACGGCAGGCATCGACGCGGCGGAGATCGTCGTGCCGCCCGGCGAGACGTCGAAGAGCTTCGAGCGCCTGCAGAGCGTGGTGGAGGCGATCCTGGAGGCGCGGCTTGAACGCGGCGACGCAATCGTCGCGCTCGGCGGCGGCGTGGTCGGGGACCTCGCCGGCTTCGCGGCGGCGGTGGCGCGGCGCGGGATGCATTTCGTGCAGATCCCGACATCGCTCCTGGCGCAGGTCGATTCCAGCGTCGGCGGCAAGACCGGGATCAATGCGCGCCTTGGCAAGAACCTCGTCGGGGCTTTCCTGCAGCCCGACCTCGTGCTCGCCGACACCGACACGCTCGACACGCTTCCGGCGCGCGAGTTCCGCGCCGGCTATGCGGAGATGGCGAAAGCGGGCCTGATCGGGGACGCGGCCTTCTTCGCCTGGCTGGAGGAGAACCATACCAAAGTCTTCGCGGGCGGGCCGGCGCGCATCCGTGCGATCGCGGAGAGCGTGCGCTTCAAGGCCCGCAAAGTCGCCGCCGACGAGCGCGAGACCGGCGAGCGCGCGCTCCTCAATCTCGGCCATACATTCGCGCACGCGATCGAGGCCGCCTGCGGCTTCGACGCCAAGCGCCTCGTGCATGGCGAGGCCGTTTCGATCGGCGTCGTGCTCGCGCACGATTTCTCCGTCGCGGAAGGACTGGCCCCGGCGGAAGACGCAGCGCGGGCGCGCGCGCACCTTCAGGCGGTCGGCCTTCCCGTCTCACTCGGCGCGGTTCCCGGCCCGGCGATCTCGGCGGAGGAGCTGATGCGCCACATCGCCCAGGACAAGAAGGTGAAGCGCGGCCGGCTCGACCTTCATCCTGACGCACGGCATCGGCAAGGCGTTCATCGCCGACGACGTGCCGCCGGAAAAGGTGCTGGCGTTTCTCGATGGGCAGGCCGCGACCCCGAAGCTGGCACCCCTACCCGATTGAGGGAGAATGTCTCTCACGCGCCCGCGCCCTTGCATCGCAGGCGCGCAGCACCGAAATAAGGTTCAGCTTTGGGTCCCCTCTCCCGGCGCGCTCGGCTTGACGGCAAGGGCGTGCACGGGGCCGGCGAGTTCCTCCGAAAGTACCGTATTCACCATCCTGTGCCGTTCGATCCGGCTCTTTCCCGCGAAGGCAGTGGAGATGAGCGCGACCCTGAAATGCGTCTCGCCCTCCGGGCGGCTGCCGGAATGGCCGGCATGGAGGTGCAATTCATCAACGACGTGAAGGTCTTCGGGGGCGAAGGCTTCCTTCAGCTTTTCCTCGATCCTGGCTTTGACAGACACGATGCCGCAATCCTTTTCAGACACGATCACGCGCCTTGAGGGGCGCGCCTTCGAAGGGCATATTCCCGAGATGAAGCTCGAACTCGGCGTATTTCAACAAGATCCGGATCGACGCGGGCAATAAGCCGCGGCGCCCGGAGCCGAAGACGCGCGCCTGCGACATGGCCGGCTGCGCGGATTCCGGCACGCATCGGGCGCCGAAAGGACGCCATCAGGAGGGCGAATATTTCTGGTTCTGCCTCGATCACGTGCGCCAATACAACAAATCCTACAACTACTTCTCCGGGATGACCGACGCCGCCGTCCAGGCCTACCAGCGCGAGGCCACCATCGGCCACCGCCCGACCTGGCAGATGGGAGTGAACGCCAAGGTCGAGGAGACGCCCGCCACCTCGCGGCCCGGGGGCTTCAACTGGTCGGGCCGCGCGAAGGACCCCTTCCGCTTCTTCGGCGACGGCTTCTCCGCGCGCGGGCCGGAGCCGGAGCGCCGCAAGGTGCACAATATGGAGGCGCGCTCGCTGAAGACCCTCGGACTCGATGTCACGGCCACTTCCGCCGAGGTCAAGGCGCGCTATAAGCTCCTGGTCAAACGCCACCACCCCGACGCGAATGGCGGCGACCGTTCCCTGGAGGACCGCCTGCGCGAGATCATCCAGGCCTATAGCTATCTGAAGAGCGTCGGTTTCTGTTAGTCACTTCCGGTTCGTTCGGAGCCCAGCTCCCGAACCCCAATTCAAGGCACCGGACCGGATCGTCCAAGAGGTTTTCGCGATGACTGCAACCGCCGAACAATTGCTCGCGGTTCCCGATATGACGGTTTCCGCCAGGCAGGTGTTCGGGATCGATTCCGATCTCGAGGTGCCGGCCTTCTCGGAGCCTAACGAGTACGTGCCCGACTTCGACGAGGACTACCTCTTCGACCGCGACACGACTATGGCGATCCTCGCCGGCTTCGCCTTCAACCGCCGCGTGATCGTCACCGGCTATCACGGCACCGGCAAGTCGACGCATATCGAGCAGGTGGCGGCGCGGCTCAACTGGCCGTGCGTGCGCGTCAACCTCGACAGCCATATCAGCCGCATCGACCTGGTCGGCAAGGACGCCATCGTCATCAAGGACGACCATCAGGTGACGGAGTTCCGCGACGGGATCCTGCCCTGGGCGCTGCAGCACAACGTGGCGCTCTGTTTCGACGAGTACGATGCCGGGCGGCCCGACGTGATGTTCGTCATCCAGCGCGTGCTGGAGGTCTCCGGACGGCTGACGCTGCTCGACCAGAACCGCGTGATCCGTCCGCACCCGGCGTTCCGTCTCTTCGCCACGGCGAACACGGTCGGCCTCGGCGACACGTCAGGCCTCTATCACGGCACGCAGCAGATCAACCAGGGACAGATGGACCGCTGGTCGATCGTGACGACGCTCAACTACCTGCCGCACGATGCGGAGGTCGACATCGTGCTCGCCAAGGTCAAGGCGCTCAGGACGCCGAAGGGACGTGAGCAGGTGAGCCGCATGGTGCGCGTCGCCGACCTCACCCGCAACGCCTTCATCAACGGCGACATCTCCACGGTGATGAGCCCGCGCACGGTCATCACCTGGGGGGAGAACGCCCAGATTTTCGGCGACCTCGGCTACGCCTTCCGCGTCACGTTCCTGAACAAATGCGACGAGCTGGAGCGGCCGCTGGTGGCGGAGTTCTATCAGCGCGCGCTCGGCGTGGAGCTGCCGGAATCGTCCGCCAACGTCGTCTTGAGCTAAGCAAGCGATGCCGAACAAGAAGCGCGAGGCGCCGACCGAGCCGTTCAAGCGGGCGGTGGCGGGCTGTGTGCGCGCGGTCGCCGGCAAGCGCGACCTCGACGTCACCTTCGCCGCCGACCGGCCGCTGCTTCTTGCGGAGAAGGTGCGGCTGCCGGAGCCGCCTCGCCGCCTGACGGCGCAGGACGCGGCGGTCACGCGCGGCATCGGCGACGCCATGGCGCTGCGTCTCGCCTGCCACGACAACAAGGTGCACCGGCGCTTCTCGCCGGAGGGTCGGCAGGCGCGCGCGATCTTCGACGCCGTCGAGCAGGCGCGTTGCGAGGCGCTCGGCTCGCGCCGCATGGACGGCGTGCGGTCCAACCTGAACGCCATGCTGCAGGACCGCTACCACCGCGCCAATCTCGACGAGATCAGCGAACAATCGGAAGCGCCGATGGAGGATGCCGTCGCGCTGATGGTGCGCGAGCGGCTGACCGGTACGCAGCCGCCAAAAAGCGCGCAGAAGGTCGTGGAGCTCTGGCGCGAGACGATCGAGACGAAGGCTGGCCAGGAGCTCGACCGCCTCGGCACGATGGCGGAGGACCAGAATGCCTTCGCGGAAGTCGTGCGCGACCTGCTCGTCTCGCTCGACATGGGCGAGGAGCTTGGGCCGGAGACCGACGACGAGGACGAAGACAGCGACGAGTCGGAGAACACCGGCGAGAACAACGAAGCGCCGCGCGGCGAGGCGGATCAGGACCAGCAGGATTCCGCCGACGAGCAGTCGGAAACCTCGAGCGAAGAGGAGGAGGTCGGCGAGTCGGAGGATGCGGACGCGACGTCGGAGGATTTCACCGAAGACGACAGCGCCGCCGACCGCGAGCCTTCGGGCGAGGCGCGCCGCCCCGATTTCGGCGGCCGCAACGAGCCGCAGATCGACTACAAGATCTTCTCCACGCGGCACGACGAGATCGTGAGCGCGGAGGACCTCTGCCCGCCGGAGGAGCTCGACCGGCTGCGCGCCTTCCTCGACAAGCAGCTCGCCAGCCTGCACGGCGCCGTCTCGCGTCTCGCCAACCGGCTGCAGCGGCGGCTGCTCGCGCAGCAGAACCGCGCCTGGGACTTCGACCTCGAAGAGGGCATCCTCGATCCGGCGCGGCTTTCGCGCGTCGTCATCGACCCGATGTCGCCGCTCTCCTTCAAGCAGGAGCGCGACACCGCGTTCCGCGACACCGTGGTGACGCTGCTCCTCGACAATTCCGGCTCCATGCGCGGCCGCCCGATCACGGTGGCGGCGACCTGCGCCGACATCCTGGCGCGCACGCTCGAACGCTGTGGTGTGAAGGTCGAGATTCTCGGCTTCACCACGCGGGCGTGGAAGGGCGGCCAGTCGCGTGAAGAATGGCTGAGGGCCGGCAAGCCTCCTCACCCTGGCCGGCTCAACGATCTCCGCCACATCATCTACAAGCCCGCCGACGCGCCGTGGCGGCGGGTGCGGCGCAATCTCGCGCTGATGATGCGCGAGGGCCTGCTGAAGGAGAACATCGACGGCGAGGCGCTGGACTGGGCGCATCGGCGGCTCCTCGGCCGGCCCGAGCAGCGCAAGATCCTGATGGTGATCTCCGACGGCGCACCGGTCGACGACGCGACGCTTTCCGTCAATAGCGGCAATTACTTGGAGCGGCATCTTCGCTACATGATCGAAGAGATCGAGCAGCGCTCGCCGGTGGAGCTGATCGCCATCGGCATCGGTCATGACGTGACGCGTTATTACACGCGCGCCGTCACCATCGTCGACGCGGAAGAACTCGCCGGCGCGATGATGGAGAAGCTCGCCGAGCTTTTCGACGAGGCGCCGCCCAAGCCCATGCGAGGCGTCCCGAGGCGGCGGCGCGCCGCGTGAGCCGGCTCGCGCTTTCTGCTTTTTTCTTCGCGCTATCGATCGCTCCGGGCGCAGCGACGCCGCTCGCGGTGACGGCAAGCCCGATCAACTCCTTCTCGCTGACGGAGGACGACGACCCGCAGGCGCCGCTCGCATTCCTCGGCGGCATCAGCGTCAGCTCGAAGGACAAGCTCTTCGGCGGCCTCTCCGGCATCGACATGATCGACCCCGATACGGCGTTGATCATCTCCGATGCGGGCGTCTTCGTGCGTGCGCGGCTCGTGCATGAGAACGGACGGCTCGTCGGCCTCGCCGACGCATCGATCGACAGCCTTTTCCCCGACGGCAACATGGAGAAGGAGATCGGCGACGCGGAGGACGTCGCGCTCGACCCAAGCGATCGCCGGCACGGCGTGATCGTGCGCGAGCGCCAGGCGAACGCCATGCTCACCTTCGATCTCGAGGGCGGGCGGCCGGTGAATTTCCAGCCGAAGTTCGTAGGAGCCGACAACCGTATCCTGACGTCCAACCGCGGCCTGGAAAGCGTGGCCTATGCACCAGCCGCCTCGCCGATTGCCGGGGAGATCGTCACCATCGCGGAGCATCCGCCGGCGGGCGAGACGGACAATCCGGCCTGGATCGCCGGCGTCGGCGCCTTCAAGATCAAGCGGCGTGACGCGTTCGACATCTCAAGCGCACGCTTCCTGCCGAACGGCGATCTCCTCTTGCTTGAGCGCCGCTTCGCGCCGGCCTGGGGCATCGCCATGCGCATCCGCCGCATCCCCGGCGACACCATCGCCGTCGGCGCGACGGTTGACGGCGAGGTTCTCCTCGACGCGGGAATGACGAGTCAGATCGACAACATGGAAGGACTTGCTGTCAGCGAGGATGAAGCGGGCCGCATCATCCTGACGCTCGTCTCCGACGACAACTACAGCGTCCTGCAGCGCACACTGATCCTGCAATTCGCGCTTGCTGGAGACTAGGCTGTGACTCCTCCGGCATCGGGCTTGCCGCCGACCGCCACCCAACCACGCAAGCATTCTCCGGTCGTGAACAGACGCCAAACCCGGCAACAGGCACCGCGGCGATCGCGAACGCGCGGGACAGTATTCAGATGATCCCCTGGACTCTTCTCGACCGGGCAGAGATCCCCGGCGGAGGCGAATTGCGCCTGATGCAGCGGGGAGCGGAGTTCTCGATCAAGCTCGGAACGATCCAACTGATGAGCAGCCGCAGCGCCGGCTCGGAGGTCGCGCTCGCGACCCTCTCGTGCGATCGGCTGCGCGGCCGCAAGCGTCCCCATATCCTCATCGGGGGGTTGGGGATGGGCTTTACGCTCCGCGCCGCCCTCACCGTATTGGGACCCGACGCCAGGATCACGGTCGCGGAGCTTGTGCCGGCGGTTGTGGCATGGGCGCGCGGTCCGATGGCCGGTTTGTTCGAGGGCGCTCTCGACGATCCGCGGGTGAAAATCTACGAGGGCGACGTCGGGCGGCTGATCGCCTCCAGCAAACCGATCCACGATGCGATCCTGCTCGATGTCGACAACGGCCCCGAGGGATTGACGCGCAAGGCGAACGATCGGCTCTATGACCTGCAAGGCCTGCGGTGCGCTTTGGCCGCGCTGAAGCCGGACGGGATTCTGGCCGTCTGGTCGTCGACCCCCAACAAGCCTTTCACCGATCGGCTCCGCGCGTCCGGATTTCATGTCGAGCAGATCAGAATCGGCGCACATGCGGGAGGTGGCGCACGAAGCGTTATCTGGATGGCAAGCCCGATCAAACGCCGCAGCGACCAACGCGTGCGGCGTCAGGTCGCCGCCGGCCTAAGCGGCACGAAGAAGCCGACGATCAGCCGGTAGGGGATCAGCGCGAAGGCCGCCATCAGGAGCTTCACGGAGAAATCGCCGAGCGCCCAGGACACCCAGCGCGGCGCCTCGAACGCGAAAAGGCCGAAGAGCGGCGCGGAACCGACCGCGAAGTCGTCGTTCGCGCCGAGCAGAACGAAGGCGGGCGCGAAGGCGAGCGTGAAGAAGACCAGTGTGTCGGCCGCAGAGCCGGCGAGACTGGAGAAGGACGGCGCCTTCCACCATGCGCGTTCGCGCAGACGATTGAAGACCCCGATGTCGAGAAGCTGTCCCACCAGGAATGCCATGCCGGAGGCAATGGCGATGCGCGGTGTTGCGAACCAGATCGACAGGACGACGGCGAAGGCGAAGCCAAGGTAGACGACACGTCGCGCGACCGGGGCGCCGAGGAGCCGGTTCGTGGTGTCGGTGACCAGGAAAGCGAGCGGATAGCTGAACGCGCCCCAGGTCAGAAGGTCGGCGAGATCGATCCGCCCGAGCGTCACCTGGAAGGGGTGCTGCACAAGGACGTTGGAGAGCACCACCACGGCCGCCATGCAGGCGACCGCAACGACGATCCCGAGAGTACAGGCCGGCGGCGATCACGCGAGGTTAGCGCCTTTGTCCGTGCGCTAGGCCGCGACCTCTTCGGCCGCCTTCTCCGCACGCTTGGCGATGACGTCCTTGCGCAGGTCGCGCGCCCGCGGCGACAGCTCGTCCTCGCGCGCTTTCACGAGGAAGGCGTCGAGGCCGCCGCGATGCTCCACGCTGCGCAGCGCGGAGGTGGAGATGCGCAGCTTCACCGTTCGCCCGAGCACGTCGCTCAAGAGCGACACCTGCTTCAGATTGGGCAGGAAGCGGCGTTTGGACTTGTTGTTGGCGTGGCTGACATTATTGCCAACGAGCACGGCCTTGCCGGTCAGTTCACAGCGGCGCGCCATTGGAAAAACCTCTTATCGTAGTCGGTCGGCTCAAACGCGCTCGCCCGCGCGATCCGCACGGAAAGCAAGAGCCGAACCCAGCTGTTCCGGAAGCGGCTTCCTATAGTGTCGCGGCGGGGCCGGGTCAAGCGCGAGACCGGCGCAAAACGCCGCCTCCGGCGGGCCTTTCGTGCCGGAAAAAGCTGCGCGCGGCAAGGGAAGGGCCGCAGTTTCGACCAAAAGCATGCCTAGCCGTTCTGTGTCGGGGCCGGGACACCACACATGCGACAGCGGATGCGTAGCCTTGCGCTGCTTTTTCTCGCCCTCTCCTTCCTCCATTTCGCCGCCGCCGACAGCGCCGCCGCCGGCACGCTCTTTACCGAATATTCGGTGCGCGTCCGCGGCTTTCCGGTCGGCCAGGCCGACCTCCGGGCGGAATTCACCGACGGCCGCTATTCGATCAGCCTGTCGGGCAAACTGACGGGGTTGGCGCGCCTTTTCTCCGACGCGAAGACCTCCGCCAAGGTTGTCGGCGAGGTCGGCGAAGACCGGCTGGTGCCGACGAAATACAGCCACCGCTGGACGGAGAACGAGGACAGCGAGACGATCGACATGCACTTCTCGGGGCGGCGTCTTGACGACATCGCGCTTCAGCCGGTGGAGAAGCACCCGGAGCGCTACGCGCCGATCACCGACGCCGATAAGGTCGATGTTTCCGACATGGTCAGCGCGTCGGTGTGGCTCGCCTCCGCCGGGGTCACCCGCGATATCTGCTCCCGCAAGCTTCCCTTGACGGACGGAAGGCGCCGCTTCGACATCGCGCTGAAGTTCAGCCGCTTTGAGGATTTTGTCACCGCCGACCGGTCGTTCCGGCGGCGCGCCGTCGTGTGCAGCTTCCGCTACGAGAAGGTGGCCGGCCACCGCATCGACGGAAAAGGCAAGGAAACAATTACCGGCGGCGACGGCATGGAGGTCTGGATGACCCCGACCGGAACCGGCTTCGCGACGCCTGCCCGCATCCAGGTCAACACGCGCATCGGCCGCATCGTGTTCGTCGCGACGAAAATCCAGGCTCAGTGACCCCCCGAACCATTCGTGCCGTACTGGCACAGAGGTCTGAACGAAACGGCTCCGCGCGCGTGCCACGCCGGCTCCGACGTGGCACGCGCGGGGGCGACACCCCCCAGATGTGGTGGAGAACGAAGGCGGTAGGAGCGGACAAGGCCAATTCGTCGATGCTTTGTTCCGGGACCGGTCCGATTGTGAACGCAGCGGCGGGCGGCAACCGTCCCGGCATTTACGATCCGCTCACGGATGCGCAATCAGGGCGCTTGTTCGGTTGCATCCGGTCAACCTTGACGGACGCATTCCCGTTGGCGCGGGTATTTTCGGAGTCACCAATTCGCCCCTCCTTTGTTCGGGGCCCGTTCCGACGATCAACCCTACCTCTGCGTTGCTGCCTTAGGTGAGGAATCGAGGGAATTTTCACATTTCGGCCTGTAAGGCGTGCTAACTGTTCCCCTACCCTGGAAAATCGCCTCAGCGCCTGAGCTATTTCCGATCCAAGCATGAATGTAACCCCTCCCCCGCGGCGCTTCAGCGCTCGGAACGTCACGGCCGTGCTCGGCCCGACAAACACCGGCAAGACCCACCTCGCCATCGAGCGGATGCTCGGTCACGAGAGCGGGGTCATCGGCCTGCCGCTGCGGCTGCTCGCGCGCGAGGTCTATGGCCGGGTCGCCCAGCGCGCCGGCGCCGAGCAGGTGGCGCTCATCACCGGCGAGGAGAAGATCGTCCCCGCCAACCCGCGCTATTGGGTGTCGACCGTGGAGGCGATGCCGCGCGAGACGGACGCCGCCTTCGTCGCCATCGACGAGATCCAGATCGCCGGCGACCTGGAACGCGGGCACGTCTTCACCGACCGCATTTTAAATCTGCGCGGCAGCCAGGAGACGCTCCTCCTCGGCGCGGCGACCATGCGCGGCATCGTGGAGCAGCTTCTCCCGGGCGTCCACATCGTGACGCGCCCGCGCATGTCGGTGCTCGCCTATGCCGGCCAGAAGAAGCTGACGCGGCTGCCGCAGCGCTCGGCGATCGTCGCCTTCTCCGCCGACGAGGTCTATGCCGTCGGCGAATTGATCCGGCGGCAGCGCGGCGGCGCGGCGGTGGTGCTCGGCGCTCTGTCGCCGCGCACGCGCAACAAGCAGGTCGAGATCTACCAGAACGGCGACGTCGACTTCCTCGTCGCCACCGACGCCATCGGCATGGGGCTCAATCTCGATCTCGACCACGTCGCCTTCGCCTCCAACCGCAAATACGACGGCTACCAATATCGCGAGCTCACCGCCGCGGAGCTCGGCCAGATCGCCGGCCGCGCCGGGCGGCACATGCGTGACGGCACGTTCGGCGTGACGGCGCGGGTCGACCCCTTCCCAGATCCGCTGGTGGAGGCGCTGGAGACGCACCGCTTCGAGCCGGTGCGCACGATCCAGTGGCGCAACGACGCGCTCGACTTTTCATCGATCGCCGCGCTCAAAGCGAGCCTTGACGAGCCGCCGGGGATCGCGGGGCTGACCAAGGCTCCGCCCGCCGACGACCAGACGGCGCTGGAGATGCTGGCGCGCGACGAGGCGATTGCCGACAGAGCGACGCGGCCGGAAGCGGTGCAACGCCTGTGGGAGGCCTCCCGGCTTCCGGACTACCGCAAGATCGCGCCGGCGCAGCATGCGGAGATCGTCGGCCAGATTTTTGGCTTCATCGTCGACGGCGTCGTGCCGGACGATTGGATCGCCGAGCAGATCCGCGCGGCGAATGTCGCGGAAGGCGACATCGATGCGCTCTCGGCGCGGATTGCCCAGATTCGCACCTGGACCTTCGTCGCCAACCAGCCAGACTGGGTTGCCGACCCGGCGACCTGGCGCGAAGAGACGAAAGCGGTGGAAGACACGCTTTCGGACGCATTGCATGAGCGACTGATCAAGCGCTTCGTCGACCGCCGCACGAGCGTGCTGATGCGGCGGCTCAAGGAGAACACGATGCTGGAGGCTGAGATCACGCCCTCAGGTGACGTCATGGTCGAGGGCCATCACGTCGGCGTGCTACAGGGTTTCCGCTTCACGCCCGACCCGCAGGCGGAGGGCGCGGAGGCGCAGGCGCTGCGCGGCGCGGCGCAGAAGGCGCTCGCGACAGCCATCGCGGAGCGCGCCGCCCAGCTTTCGCGCGCCGGCGACCGCGAGATCGTGCTCTCGCTCGACGGGCATCTGCGCTGGCAGGGCGAGCCGGTTGCGCGGCTCCTTCCCGGCGACGACGTCCTGAAGCCGCGCCTTGTCATCCTCGCCGACGAACAGCTTTCCGGCCTGCCGCGCGAGCAGGTGGAGACGCGGCTCACCGCCTGGCTCACAAACCACGTCGCGACGCTTCTGAAGCCGCTCCTCGATCTTTCCAACGACCAGGCGATCGCCGGCATGGCGCGCGGCATCGCGTTCCAGCTCGTGGAGAACCTCGGCATCCTGGAGCGCCGCACGGTGCTTGAGGAGGTGCGGGGCTTGAGCCAGGAGGACCGCGCGGGGCTGCGCCGCCACGGGGTCCGCTTCGGCGCCTATCATATCTACATCCCGGCGCTCCTGAAGCCGGCGCCTTCCACGCTCGCGGCACTCCTATGGGCGCTGAAGAACAAGGACCTCACCATCCCCGGCCTGGGGGAGATGCAGGGCGTCTCCGGCTCCGGCCGCACCTCCGCCGCGCTCGACCCGGCGATCGACGCGGACGTCTATCGGCGCTTCGGCTTCCGCCTCTACGGCAACCGCGCCATCCGCATCGATATTCTGGAGCGCCTCGCCGACCTGATCCGCCCGGCGCTTGCATGGCGGTCCGGCACTTCCGGGGAGCGCCCGGCAGGCGCGCTGCCCGACGGCGGCGGCTTTACCGTGACACCGGCCATGACCTCGCTGCTCGGCGCGTCGGGCGAGGATTTCTCCGTGGTCCTGCGCGGGCTCGGCTACCGGATGGAGCACCGCCCGAAGCCGCCGGAGGATGTCCAGCCGGAGACCACCGCGGAAACGCCCGCCACGGAGAACGCGGAGGCGCCCGCCGATAGCGCGGAGGCCCCCGCTGAAGCCGCTGAGGCTTCTGCCGACGCTGCCGAAATACCTGCTGAGAGCGGAGAAGCCGTAGCTGAAGCTGCGCCCGCAACGGATGTCACATCCGCGCCGGCCGCCGAGGCGGTACCCGCGGAGGAGCCAACGGCCGCTCTCGCCGCTGAGCCGCCGGCCGAGCAAGCGTCCGAGCAAACGGCCGAGCCAGTTGCCACTGAGCCGCCGGCTCCGGAGACGCCGGTCGAGGCACCCGAAGAGAAGCCTGGCGAAGCAATTTCGGCGGAGACGCCGCCCGCCGCGGAAGCGTCGGAGGCAGCGGAGACGCCCGCCGAGGCGCCCTCGGAGGCGACCGAGACGCCGGCCGGGCCTGACATGATCGAGGTCTGGCGCTTGGGCAGGCCGGGCCGCGACGCGCGGCGCCCGCGCGGCGGCGCCCGTCAGCGTGACGAACAAGGCGGGGAACAGCAGGGCGAGCAACGCGAAAAGCGCGGCGGGCGGCGCGGCCAGCGGCGTGACGGGCCGCCCCAGGCTGACGGCGAGGAGAAGCGCGGCTTCGGGGCGAAAGCGCGAGGCGGCGGCGGCAAGGGCCGGCGCGACCGCAATGAGCGCGGCGACCGCGAAGACGGGCGCGCCAAAGGCGGCTACCAGGCAAAACCGCGGCCGCAGCGGGAAAGGGCGATCGATCCCGACAATCCCTTCGCCGCGCTGCAGGCGCTCAAGAAAGAGCTGGAGAAGAGCGGCCGCGAATGACGGATCCGGGTGTGACGGGGCCGGCGGCCCAGCGCATCGACAAGTGGCTATGGCATGCCCGCTTCGCCCCGACGCGCGGCGCCGCCCAGCAGCTCGCCCGCTCCGGCCACATACGCCTCAACCGCGAGAAAGTGCGCGATGCGAGCCGTCTGGTGCGCACCGGCGACGTCCTGACGCTGAATCTCAGGCGCGGCGTTCGGGTCATTCGCATTCTCGGCATCGCGGAGCGGCGCAACAGCTTCGAGCTGGCACGGCAGCTCTACGAGGAGGCAACGCAGCCAAGCGAAGGAATGGCCGGCGGCGCCACCACGCAGCCCGGAGAGGAGGCGGGGTCACGACGGCGTTCGCGCGACGAGCCGCCGGCGTAGAACGCCTTTCCAATCGAAGCGCCGAGCGCGGCGTTGCGGGTCTTGCAGGAATTCCGGAAAGCCGATACGCCGCAGGAAACTAAGCCTGTCCGGAGCGTCGCATGACCTACGTGGTCACCGAGAAATGTATTCGCTGCAAGTTCATGGATTGCGTCGAGGTCTGCCCCGTCGACTGCTTCTATGAAGGCGAGAACATGCTCATCATCCACCCAGACGAATGTATCGACTGCGGTGTGTGCGAGCCCGAATGCCCGGTCGATGCGATCCGCCCCGATACCGAGCCCGGCCTCGACCAGTGGCTGGTCTTGAACGCGGATTATGCGGACAAGTGGCCCAACATCACCATCAAACGCGATCCTCCCGCCGACGCCCACGATTTCGAGACGACCGAAGGCAAGTTCGAGAAGTATTTCTCCGATGCTCCCGGTCAGGGCGACTAAAGGACGCAATAGACGGTCGAATCCGGGCGTATCCGGCCTAACGCACGGTTAGCGGCGAGCACTGCGCGGACGGCCGCATGGTTAAGGCTGAAACAGGCACAAACTGCATGGGTTTTCAGCGCTTGAAAACTCGCCCGCTAAGGCAATTTTCCAAGGAATTCTCAACCGCATCATAGGGCTGGTCGAACAATTCCTTGATTTCTGGCCGTTTTTGCGCTATCTATTGCGTCGTCAGGAAAAGCCCGGCAGCGGGAACAATCGGACACCAACGGATTTTGGGGGGCGTGCGCTGCGCTTATGCTGTGGCGCGGCAATCCGTGACTATAAACTTGCATCTAGGAAGCACCGATTTCGGTCGGGGCCGCTCTGGGAGCGGCGGTCGCCTGGAACGGAGCGGGAGTTTGGCGCGTCATGTCTAAGAAAATTGTCCAGCGTCAGGGGTTCCGGACCGGCGAAAGCATCGTCTACCCCGCCCACGGCGTCGGTAAGATCCTCGAGATCGAAGAGCAGGTCGTCGCCGGCATGAAGCTGGAGCTTTTCGTCATCACCTTCCAGAAGGACAAGATGACGCTGCGCGTCCCCGTCGCCAAGGCCACGTCCGTCGGGATGCGCAAGCTCGCCGACGAAGAGACCGTGGGCAGGGCGTTCACGACGGTGCGCGGACGCGCCCGTGTGAAGCGCACCATGTGGAGCCGGCGCGCGCAGGAATACGAAGCCAAGATCAATTCCGGCGATCTGATCGCCATTTCCGAGGTTGTGCGCGACCTCTACCGCTCGCAGGCGCAGCCTGAGCCGTCCTATTCGGAGCGTCAGCTTTACGAGCAGGCGATCGACCGCATGTCGCGCGAAGTCGCGGTGGTGGAGAAGATCACCGAGAGCGAGGCGGTCACCAAGATCGAGAAGTCCATCGAGGCGAGCCCAAAGCGCAAGCGGGCCGCGCAGATGGAAGAGGAAGGGCAGAGTAAGGCAGCCGCCTGATCCCCTGCCCCATCCGAAGGATCGAACGCCGCCCCTAGGGCGGCGTTTTTGTTTGTGGGCTCGCGGCCGGCGGGGGCAAGGCCTATCTTACCTTCGTCTTACTTTCCGAAAGGCCTCCGCCATGGACCGACTGACGACCGTCGTTTCGACCAAGGGACAGGTCATCCTGCCTAAGCCCATCCGGCAAGCACTCCGGTGGGAGGCCGGCACCGAGCTTGTCGTCGAGAACACTGGAAATGGGGTCTTGCTCAAGGCGAGGTCGCCGTTCGCCCCAACGAAGGCCTCGCAGGTCTTCGGGATGTTACGCTATCGCGGCAAACCCAAGACGATCAAAGAGATGGAAGCCGCCGTCGCAGCCGAGGCCAGACGGCGTCATGCTCGCGATTGATACCAATATTGTGGTTCGCTACCTCACCGAGGATCACCCCAGTCAATCGAAGCGTGCGCGCGGGATTGTCGATGGCGACGTCGTCTTTGTGAGCACGACCGTCCTTCTGGAAGCGGAATGGATGCTCAGAAGCGCCTACGGATATGCGCCACGCGAGGTCGCCGCTGCTCTTATCGAATTTGCGGGGCTTCCGACCGTATCGGTCGAAGATCCGACACTCGCCGAATTTGCGCTTAAGTGCATCGAAGGCGGGATGGACTTCGCTGACGCGCTCCATCTGGGACGCGCCGAAGGTTGTGAGGCCATTACGACCTTCGACCGCGACTTCGTGAAGGCAGCCAAAACAATGGGGCTCGAAAAGGTCCGCGCAGCATAGGCCAGGGCTATCCCCGGGTGCCCTTCACGACGACAAGCATGCCCCTGTCTGGGTCTACTACGCCGGGATGATCCAGCGCTGCACGTCTTTAAGTTCGTTCAGCCGGTTTTCGGCGCTCCGGCGCTTCATTTCATCCTCGCCCGCATCGGCGAGATCCTCCTCGGCGTTCCTGACCTCCTGCGCCAGAAATGCCGCATCGACGTCTTCGAGCGGGATCGCCTGATCGGCGAGGATCGTCAGCCCACCCGGCGTCACGTCGGCGAACCCGCCGCGCACGAAGAACCTCCGGACATCGCCGGAGAGAGCCCTCACTTCGATCTGCCCGGGCTTCATCGTGCTCATGAGCGGTGCGTGCTGGGCAAAGACCTGGAAGTAGCCCTCCGCACCGGGAACGACGACGGACTCCACTTGCTCGGAGAGGAGCAGGCGGTCCGGCGACACCAGATCGAATTTCAGCGGATCAGCCATGCTTCACCTTTCGCAGGCTCGCCCCCCGTGCCTCAGGCCGCCTCGGCGAGCTTCTGCGCCTTCTCGATGGCGGCATCCATCGTGCCCACCATGTAGAAGGCCTGCTCCGGAAGATGGTCGAACTCGCCGGCGACGAGACCCTTGAAGCCCTTGATCGTGTCTTCCAGGTCGACGAACACGCCCGGCGAGCCGGTGAAGACCTCGGCCACATGGAAGGGCTGCGACATGAAGCGCTCGATCTTGCGGGCGCGCGCGACCGTCAATTTGTCCTCTTCGGAAAGCTCGTCCATGCCCAGGATCGCGATGATGTCCTGCAGCGACTTATAGCGCTGCAGCGTCTCCTGCACCGAGCGAGCGACCGCGTAGTGCTCGTCGCCAACGACGCGCGGGTCGAGCATGCGCGAGGTGGAATCGAGCGGGTCGACGGCGGGGTAGATGCCCTTCTCGGCGATGGAGCGGCTGAGCGTAGTCGTCGCATCGAGATGCGCGAAGGAGGTCGCCGGCGCCGGATCGGTCAGGTCGTCGGCCGGCACGTAGATCGCCTGCACCGAAGTGATGGAGCCCTTGGTGGTGGTGGTGATGCGCTCCTGCAATGCGCCCATGTCGGTGGCAAGCGTCGGCTGGTAGCCCACCGCGCTCGGGATGCGGCCGAGAAGCGCCGACACCTCGGAGCCGGCCTGCGTGAAGCGGAAGATGTTGTCGACGAAGAACAGCACGTCCTGCCCCTGGTCGCGGAAATATTCCGCCACGGTCAGGCCGGTCAGGCCGACACGCGCGCGGGCGCCCGGCGGCTCGTTCATCTGACCGAAGATCAGCGCGCACTTGGAGCCCTCGGTCGAGCCGTTGTTCTCGTGCGGGTCCTTGTTCACGCCGGACTCGATCATCTCGTGATAGAGATCGTTGCCCTCGCGGGTGCGTTCGCCAACGCCGGCGAACACAGAATAGCCGCCATGCGCCTTGGCGACATTGTTGATGAGCTCCTGGATGAGCACCGTCTTGCCGACGCCGGCGCCGCCGAAGAGGCCGATCTTGCCGCCTCGCGCGTAGGGCGCGAGCAGGTCGACGACCTTGATGCCGGTGACGAGAATCTGCGCCTCGGTGGCCTGGTCGACATAGGACGGCGCTTCAGCATGGATCGGGCGTTTCTGCGCCGTCTTCACCGGGCCCGCCTCGTCGACCGGCTCGCCGATCACGTTCATGATGCGGCCGAGCGTCTCTTCGCCGACCGGGACCTCGATCGGCTCGCCCGTGTCGCGCACCGGCTGACCGCGCACCAACCCCTCGGTGATGTCCATAGCGATGGTGCGGACCATGTTCTCGCCGAGATGCTGCGCGACCTCAAGCACCAGCCGCGTGCCGTGATTGTCGGTCTCCAGCGCATTCAGGATCGCCGGCAGCTCGCCGATGAAATGGACGTCCACGACCGCGCCCGTCACCTGCGCGACTGTCCCCGTGCTTTTCTCGCTTGCCATGATGGTCCTCGTTTACTTGTCCGGCGCGGGCCTAAACGGCGGCCTCTGCGCCCGAAATGATTTCGATCAGTTCCTTGGTGATCTGCGCCTGCCGCTGGCGATTGTAGGAGAGCGACAGGCGGTCGATCATGTCGCCCGCATTGCGCGTGGCGTTGTCCATCGCGCTCATCTGCGAGCCGTAGAAGGACGCGGCGTTTTCAAGCAGCGCCTTGTATATCTGGATGGCGACGTTGCGCGGCAACAGCTCCGCGAGGATCTCCTCCTCGTCGGGCTCGTAGTCGTAGATCGCGCCTTCAAGGGACGGCGGCTCCATGTCCGCCGGCACCTCGGCGGGCACGATGCGCTGAGCCGTCGGAATCTGGCTGATGACGGAGCGGAAACGCGAATAATAGAGGGTCGCCACGTCGAACGCCCCCTCGTCGAACATCGCGAGGAGACGATCGGCGACCTGCCTCGCCTCGGCGAAGGATATCCGCTTCACGTTGCGGAAGCTGACGTGCTCGACGATCTTGTCGGGGAACTGGCGGCGCAAAATGTCGTGCCCCTTGCGGCCGACCACGAACATCTTCACCGTCTTGCCGTCCGCGATCAGCCGGCGTGCATCGTCGCGCGCCAGGCGAGCGATAGCGCTGTTGAAGGCGCCCGCGAGACCGCGCTCCCCCGTCGCCACGAGGAGAAGATGCACGTCCTCGCGCCCGGTTCCCGCGATCAGGGCCGGTGCGCCCGGATGACCGGCGGTGGCGCTCGCGATGTTGGCGAGCACGTTGGTCATGCGCTCCGCGTAGGGGCGCGAGGCCTCCGCCGCCTCCTGCGCGCGACGCAGCTTCGCCGCGGCGACCATCTGCATCGCCTTGGTGATCTTCTGCGTCGCCTTCACGGAGGCGATACGATTGCGCAGATCCTTGAGGCTCGCCATCGAGCGTTTCCTTCGTCCCGAGCCGCGCTTACGCGAAGTTCTTCGCGTAAGCCTCGAGAATCGACTTGAGCTTCGCGGTCAGCTCGTCGCTGAGCTCGGCCTTGTCGCGGATCTCATCGAGGACGTCCTTGTGCTCGTTGCGCATCAAGGTCAGGAGCCCGCTTTCGAACTCGCGCACGCTGCCGAGCGGAAGCGGATCGAGCAGACCGGACGTGCCGGCATAGATCACCACGACCTGTTCCTCGACCTTGAGCGGCGAGAATTGCGGCTGCTTCAACAGCTCGGTCAGCTTCGCGCCGCGGTTCAGGAGGCGCTGCGTCGCCTGATCGAGGTCGGAGCCGAACTGCGCGAAGGCCGCCATCTCGCGGTACTGCGCAAGCTCGCCCTTGATGCGGCCCGCGACCTGTTTCATCGCCTTGATCTGCGCGGCGGAGCCGACGCGCGACACGGAGAGGCCGACATTCACCGCCGGGCGGATGCCCTGGTAGAAAAGGTCCGTCTCCAGGAAGATCTGGCCGTCGGTGATGGAGATGACGTTGGTCGGAATATAGGCCGACACGTCGTTCGCCTGCGTCTCGATGACGGGAAGCGCCGTCAGCGAGCCGGCGCCCATCTCGTCGTTCATCTTGGCGGCGCGCTCAAGCAGACGCGAATGCAGGTAGAAGACGTCGCCCGGATAGGCCTCGCGTCCCGGCGGGCGGCGCAGCAGCAGCGACATCTGCCGATAGGCGACGGCCTGCTTGGAAAGGTCGTCATAGGCGATCACGGCGTGCATGCCGTTGTCGCGGAAATACTCGCCCATGGCGCAGCCGGAGAACGGCGCCAGGAACTGCATCGGCGCCGGATCGGACGCGGTCGCCGCGACGATGATCGAGTAGTCGAGCGCGCCGCGATCCTCCAGCGTCTTGGCGAACTGCACGACGGTGGAGCGCTTCTGCCCGACCGCGACGTAGATGCAGTAGAGCTTCTTCTTCTCGTCGTTGGCGTCGAAGGCGGGCTTCTGGTTCAGGATCGTGTCGAGGATGATCGCCGACTTGCCGGTCTGGCGGTCGCCGATGATGAGCTCGCGCTGGCCGCGGCCGATCGGGATCAGCGCGTCGATGGCTTTCAGGCCCGTCGCCATCGGCTCGTGCACGGACTTGCGCGGGATGATGCCGGGCGCCTTCACGTCGACGCGGCGGCGCTCCGAGGATTCGATCGGCCCCTTGCCGTCGATGGGATTGCCGAGACCGTCGACGACGCGGCCGAGCAGGCCCGTGCCCACCGGCACCTCGACGATGGCGCCGGTGCGCTTGACGGTGTCGCCTTCTTTGATCTCGCGGTCGGGGCCGAAAATCACGACGCCGACATTGTCGACCTCGAGGTTCAGCGCCATGCCGCGGATGCCATTCTCGAAGGCGACCATCTCGCCGGCCTGGACGTTGTCGAGGCCATAGACGCGTGCGATGCCGTCGCCGACCGAAAGCACCTGCCCAACTTCGGAGACTTCCGCCTCCTCGCCGAAATTCTTGATCTGCTCCCGCAGGATAGAGGAGATTTCCGCGGCCCGGATATCCATCAGCCGACCTCTTTGAGCTGTGTTTTGACGGTCATCAATCTGGTGCGAAGCGACGTGTCGATCATGCGTGAGCCGACCTTCACGACAAGTCCGCCGAGAAGCGCCGGATTGACGCGCGCCGCAAGCGTCACGTCCTTTCCGAGCTTCTCCTTCAAAGCTTCTTTCAGCGCCGCGGCTTGCGCGTCGCTCAAGCGATGCGCCGAGGTCACCTCGGCGGTCACCTCGCCGCGATAGCGCGCCGCCATCTCGCGGAACGCCGTGATCATGCCGGCGAGCGCGAAGAGCCGCCGGTTGCGGGCGACGAGGCGCAGGAGATTGCCGGTGAGCCCGCCGATTCCCGCCTTGTCGGCGACCGCGGCGATGGCGCGTTCCTGATCCTCGGCAGAGAAGACCGGACTTTCCACGAGCCGGCGAAGATCGGCGCTCTCGTCGAGCATCTTTTCAATGCTCACAAGCTCCCCCTCGATGCGATCGATCGAGGATTCGTCACGGGCAAGATCGAAAAGAGCTGAGGCGTAACGTTCGGCAACGCCGGAAACGGAGGATGTCTGATCCGACACGCGCGGGTCTCTTCCCTGTCAATCGGCCCGGAGCAGCGGGCTAGGGGCTCTTTGGCAAAGGATCGGCAGCGCGATCCGGCAGCTCCAGGCCACGCGCGGCGTCGTCTAGCATGGGGTATTTGGCGGCGCAACACGGACCCGCCCCATTCCGGTCCTGAAATCGCACGCCGCGTCGAAGCGGGCCGCGCCGGCGCGACGGCTGAGACCGTCGATCCTCCGAGTTGGACGCACAAATCCTGCGGCGCCTAAATTACTTATCGGCAATCCCGGAACCGTTTTCGGAAGCCACCCGTTTGTTGCCGCGAAGGGGCACGAGCCGAAATGCGTGCGGATTTCACAGTCCAGCGCGCACAGAACGTCAGGAGCACACTATGAAAAATGCCGTCAGTGCAGCACTTGCCTCCCTGCTGATCGCAACGAGCATGGTTCCGTCGGCCGCTTCCGCCGCCCCGCGGAACATGCATCGCGACAGGGACGCGTATGTCAGCAATTACTGCGCCCATCATCCCGGCGATCGCGATTGCCGCGACTGGAACAGGCACCGCAATAGCTGGGACGACGCGCACTACAATCGCTGGTATCGCAGCCACCGCCACGAGTTCGGGCCTGGGGACGCCGCCGCCGCTCTCTTCGGCTTCGTGGCCGGTGCAGCGACGGGCGCCCTCACCGGCGCGGCGAGCAGCTCGCACGTCGCGGCCTGCGAGGCACACTACCGGTCTTACGACCGCCGCACCGACCAGTTCATGGGCTATGACGGCCAGTACCATTACTGCCGGCTGTAGTCGCACGTTCATGGAAGAGTGTCAGGAGAGCCGGCCTTCGGGCCGGCTCTTCTCAGCCGCTATCCTGCAAGAAAACCTGAAACCGCCTGTCGCACCGCATCCCTCTCGGTCTTCCCGAGTGAGCCGACTGCGCGAATGACACGCTCGGGTTCGACGGTCGCAAGCTTCGAGGTCCTCACGATCGAAGCGCCCGGAAGACCGGCGCGCTTCTGATCGCGAATATCGATATCGCCCGCGCGCGGCGATTTTCCCGCGCCGGTGATCATGGCAATCCAAAGATAGCCTTGCTTTTGAAGCCGTTCGTTCGAGACGATGACGGCCGGCCGACGCTTCTCGGCCAGCCGCTCGCTATACGGAAACGGGACGACGACGACATCCCACGCCCGAAGCGGGCGGTCAGAGATCACGATAGAGCCGCTCGTCTTCCTCCGACCGCCATTCCTCGAAGCTCGCGAAGGGATCTTCTTCCGACGGCACGACCTTCTCAACCGTCACCAGACCGGCCTCGTCAAACCGGAAGCGGATGCTGTCGCCGGTCTTCAGCCCGAGCTTCTCCCGCACCGGCCTCGGGATGACAGTCTGGAACTTGCTGGTCACCTTGGACTGCGCATTCACAGCCACGCTCCTTTCTTTCGATCTTACAATCTTACGGTCTTACGTAAGACGAAAAAGCCATGAACGCAAGAAGCGCGACGTCGCGGCCGCCTTTCTGATCGGCCGGCGTCTTTTTCCTGCCCTTCAGAGGAAGCTGATCGGGTCGATGTCGATCGCGACCTTGATCGAGCCGCGCGCCTTCGGCGCCTTCCTGAGCCAGGCGTGCAGCCAGTCGTGCAGGCGGCCCGCGCTGTCGGATTGCGCCAGGAGCCGGAACCGGTGGCGGCCGCGCAGCACCGCGAAGGGCGGCTCGGCCGGACCTAGGAGCCGCACCCCCTCCTCCTGCGGCGCCGCCATCGCCATCGCCTTGGCATGCGCTTCTGCACTATGCCGGTCGGCGGCGGAAACGATGATCGACGCAAGCCGCCCGAAGGGCGGCAGGTGCCCGCGCCGACGGGTCTCGATCTCGCTTGCGTAGAAGGCCTCGCGGTCGCCGGAGACGAGCGCCTGCACCACGGGATGATCGGGAGAATAGGTCTGGATCAGGCCGCGGCTTGCCTGTCCGACGCGGCCGGCGCGGCCGGTCACCTGGGTCAGGAGCTGCCAGGTGCGCTCCGCCGCGCGCGGATCGCCATGGCTCAAGCCCAGATCCGCGTCGACCACGCCGACCAGCGACAGGCCGGGAAAATTGTGACCCTTGGCGACAAGCTGCGTGCCGACGACGATGTCGACCTCGCCGCGCTCGATGGCGCCGAGTTCGGCGCGAACCCGCTCCCAGCCGCCGAGCATGTCGCTCGACATGACGAGCGTGCGGGCGTTCGGGAAGCGGTCGAGCACCTCCTCCTGCAGGCGCTCCACGCCCGGGCCGATGGCGACGAGGCTCTCCGCCGCGCCGCAGCTCGGGCAGGCCTCCGGCCGCCGCTCCTCGTGGCCGCAATGATGGCAGACTAGGCGGTTGCGGAAGCGGTGCTCGACCAGCCAGGTGGAGCAATTCGGACAGGCGAAGCGATGTCCGCAGGTGCGGCAGAGCGTCAGCGGCGCATAGCCGCGACGATTCAGGAAGAGCAGCGCCTGCTCGTTTCTGTCGATCGTTTCCGTCACCGCCGCGACGAGCGGCGGGGAGAGCCAGCGTCCGCGCTCCGGCGGATGGCGCTTCAGGTCGATCGCGGCGATTTCGGGCGCGATCGCGACGCCGAAGCGCGCCGGCAGCCGGATGTGCCGATAGCGCCCGCGATCGGCGTTGACGCGCGTCTCAACCGACGGCGTCGCGGAGGAGAGCACGACCGGGAAGCCGGAGAGATTGCCGCGCACCACCGCCATGTCGCGGGCGTGGTAGGTGACCCCCTCCTCCTGCTTGTAGGCCTGGTCGTGCTCCTCATCGACGACGATCAGCCCGAGGTTCGCGAAAGGCAGAAACAGCGCGGAACGGGCGCCGACCAGCGCCCTGACCTCGCCATGCGCGACCGCGCGCCAGACGCGCGTGCGCGTCTTCACGCCGACCTCCGAATGCCATTCGGCCGGGCGAGATCCGAAGCGCGCCGCGAAGCGGTCGAGGAAGGCGCCGGTCAGCGCGATTTCCGGCAGAAGGATCAGCGCCTGCTTGCCGCGCCGGAGCGTCTCGGCGACAGCCTCGAAATAGACCTCCGTCTTGCCGGCTCCGGTGACCCCGTCGAGGAGCGATACGGAGAAGGCGTCGCGGGCACTTTCCCGCAGCATCGCCGCCGCGGCTTCCTGCTCTCCCGAAAGATCCGGGCGCGCATGGTCGGGATCGAGGTCGGCGGCGATCGGGCGCGGCGGGATCGCGACGCGGGCGAGCGTGCCGCCGTCCAGCAGCCCGTCGATGACGCCGGGCGACACACCGGCGGCGGCGGCGAGGCCGGATTTCGACCAGGCGAGGCCGTCGGCTGCGGTGTCGAGGACACGCTTGCGTGCCGCCGTCAGGCGTTCGGGCGGCGCACCGTCAAGGCGCACGCCGATCATGGGCTTCTCCGGCTCCAGCGCCTGCGGGGCGCGGAGCACCATCCTCAAGACCATGCCGCGCGGGGTCAGCGTGTAATCCGCCACCCAGTCGACGAAACGGATCAACGCGTCGGGGAGCGGCGGCGCGTCGAAAATGTGCTCGATCTCGCGGAGTTTCTTCGGGGGGACCGCGTCGGGCGCGGAGGCCCAGACGGCGCCAAGCACGATCCGCGTGCCGAGCGGCACCGCGACAATCGTTCCGGGAACGAGATCGCGGTCCGAGGCGTAGGTGTAGGGACCGTCGACAGCCACAGGCACGAGCACGGAGAGGAGGTGCGCGGTCACGGAAGTCGCAACCGCCGGGTAGTGGGGGTTGAAGTGCCCCCGGACGGCGCGCACGCGCGGGCGGGAGAAGGAATGGGCTGACGGGGGCGACTCATTTGAACTAGAAGGAAGCGCGAACAATATCTCCCTGCAATGTAGGTCACCCTCGGAAACGCCATGAAATTCTTCGTCGACACGGCAGACGTCGCGGAAATCCGCGATCTCGCCGAAACCGGCCTCCTCGACGGGGTCACCACCAATCCCTCGCTGATCATGAAGTCCGGGCGGCCGATGCTCGAAGTGATCAAGGAGATTTGCGACATCGTGGAGGGCGAGGTCTCCGCGGAGGTCGCCGGCACCGACTTCGACACCATGATGACGGAGGGCAAGAAGCTCGCCGCGATCGCCGACAATGTGGCGGTGAAGGTTCCGCTCACCTGGGACGGGCTCAAGGCCTGCCGGGCGCTCCGCCAGCTCGGCCACAAGGTCAACGTGACGCTCTGCTTCAGCGCCAACCAGGCGCTGCTCGCCGCGAAAGCCGGCGCGACCTTCATCTCGCCCTTCATCGGCCGGCTCGACGACATCAACCTCAACGGCATGGAACTCGTCGAGGACATCCGCACGATCTACGACAATTACGACTACGACACGCAGATCCTCGCCGCCTCGATCCGCACGCCGAACCACGTGAAGGAGGCGGCGCTTGCCGGCGCCGACGTCGCCACGGTTCCCGCGGCGGTGCTGAAGTCGCTCGTCAAGCACCCGCTGACCGACAAGGGGCTCGATGCGTTCCTCGCCGACTGGAAGAAGACCGGGCAGAAGATCGCCTAGGCGGGCTTGCATCCCATCACTGTCGTCATTGCCGGGCTTGACCCGGCAACCCATTCCGGCGCGGTTGCGCTCTTCGGCGGGGTCACGGAATGGATGCCATGGTCAAGCCACGGCATGACGACGGCGGAGGTCGGTTTCGATCGCAATCGGGCACTCACCGAAATTAAAGCCGAATCGGCGATGATGCGCTTCCTCCAAACGGGACACGCGCACGGCGATGGCTGCCACAGCACACGACGACCGGCTTCTCGTCACGGCCGCTCCCGGTCTCAGGCAGGCGGCGCTCGACTGGGCCGAGCATCTCGGCCGCGAGCGCCGGCTTTCGCCAAAGACGCTGGAATCTTACGGGCGCGACCTCGAGCAGTTTCTCCGCTTCCTGACGGGGCATCTCGGCGAGCCCCCCTCACCCGCTGCGATCTCCGCGCTTCGCCCGGCGGACGTTCGCGCCTTCATGGCCGCGCGCCGCACGGGAGGCGCGGGCCCACGCACGCTCGGGCGGCAGGTCGCGGCACTGCGCTCCTTCGCCCGCTTCTGCGAGCGGCGCGGGATCGCGACGACGACGGCGTTTTCCAGCGTCCGCCCGCCGAAGCAGCCCAAAAGCCTGCCGAAGGCGCTTTCCATCGGCGACAGCGCCGCGCTGATCGAGATGGCCGAGACGCTGACCGAAGAGCCCTGGATCGCAGCGCGCGACATGGCGGTGCTGACACTGCTCTACGGCTGCGGCCTGCGCATCTCCGAGGCGCTCGGCCTGAAGCGCGAAGAGGCGCCCGTCGGCACGACGGATGCGATCCGCGTTGTCGGCAAAGGCGGCCGCGAGCGCGTCGTCCCCGTGCTGCCGGCGGTGAGGCGCGCCGTCGAGACTTATATCGGGCTTGTGCCGTTCGTGCTTGAGCCGGACAGGCCGCTCTTCCGTGGGACACGCGGCGGGCCTCTCTCGCCGCGGATCGTGCAGCTCGGCATTGCGCGTCTGCGCGGTGCGCTCGGCCTTGAGGCGAGCGTGACGCCGCATGCGCTGCGCCATTCCTTCGCGACCCATCTCCTGGGCCGCGGCGGGGACCTGCGCACGATCCAGGAGCTCCTCGGCCACGCCAGCCTGTCGACCACCCAGATCTATACCGGCGTCGACGCCGAGCGGCTTCTGGACGTCTACCGAAAAGCCCACCCAAGAGCTTGATTTTGCTCCTTATTCTCTCCTTCACCGTTTCTTGAAGCGGGCCGCCTTTCCGCACCGCACCAAAAGCCGTAGCATTGCCTCCTTCGGACTCGACCAGGAGGTCTCGATGCAAAAGCTCCTAACCGGCACCGCCGTGGCGTCGGCGCTCGTGCTCTTCGCCTCCGCCGGCCAAGCTTGCGATTTTCATGCAACGCATGTGACGGCCAGCGTCCCGGCCGAAGAAGTCGTCGCCATGAGCACCGTCGACGAGGCAAAGACCCCTGTCGTCATCGCCACGGAAGCGATGAAGGCGGAGGCCAAGACCGATTGCCCCGCGGGCGATGCGAATTGCGCGCCGGCCAGTAATTAATTCTCCTCCGTGTTCTGATGTTGCGGCGGACGCCGGCCCTCGGGCCGGCGTTCGTTTTTTCGCGCCCGCCAAAGGATGGCTGGTCGATCCGGTGCGGCACTGCTATGAGACCCGCATGATCGGGTTCCGCCACACCGCTCGACTTTGGATTCTCGACGCCAAGCGCGTCCGAGGCGGCATCTGATCCGACCCGCCGGACGCGTCAGCGACGCGGGCCGGCACGTCACCTCTCGCTCGCTTCGCCTTCCCGAAACGAGTGAGCCGCATGAACAAAGACCAAAGCACCGAAGTCATCGCCGAGCCACCGACGGCCGCTCTCGCGGCTGACGCGACGCCCGCGCAGGGCCTCATGCTCGGTTATCTCTTCGCCGCGCTCGGCGCCGTGCTTTTCTCCACCAAGGCGATCATCATCAAGCTCGCCTATGCGGAGGGCATCAACGCGGAGACGCTGCTCGCGCTTCGCATGGTGCTGGCGCTTCCGTTCTACGCGGCGATCGGCTTCGTCTCCGTGCGCGAGCGGCAGAGCACCGGGCGTCCGCTGCCGCAGCGCGCGCTCGTCATGAAGGCTGCCCTCGTCGGCGCTCTCGGCTATTGGTTTGCGAGCTATACGGATTTCCTCGGCCTCGTTTACATCTCGGCGCAATTCGAGCGGCTGATCCTTTTCACCTACCCGGCCTTCGTCGTCCTTCTCGGAGCGCTTTTCTTCGCGCAACCGATCCGCCGGCGGACGGTCGTCGGGATCGCGGTCAGCTATGGCGGCCTCGCGGTCATCTTCGCCACCAAGCTCAGCACGCTCGGCGCCGACGTGGCGAAGGGCGCGAGCCTGGTGCTCGCGGCGGCTCTGGCCTTCGCGCTCTACCAGCTCTTCGCCAAGAACCTGATCGGCGCGATCGGGCCGCGGCTCTTCACCTGCATCGCGATGAGCGGCGCCGCGGTCGCCGTGCTCCTGACCTTCGTGCTGACGCAGCCGCTTCAGAGCCTGATCGTCTCGCAACACATGCTTTTCTACGGGCTCCTGATCGCGATCGGCGCAACGGTGCTGCCGTCGTTCCTCCTGAACGCCGCGCTGCACCGCATCTCAGCACAGGCCAATGCGACGATCGGCACGCTCAGTCCCGTCGTCACCATCCTGCTTGCCGTCGTGATCCTCGGCGAGGCTTTCACATGGCTCGACGCGGCGGGAACCGTGCTCGTGCTGGCCGGCGTCGGCTGGTTCACCCTCGGGGAGCGGAAAACGACGTAGCCCGGATGGAGCGCCGAGAGGCGCGTAATCCGGGGGCGCGATGCGGGGGGAGGATGGCCCCGGATTGCGCTTCGCTCCATCCGGGCTACACCGCCAGGTGCAGCCGCTCCACGATTTCTGCCACGATCTGATCCACGCTCTGGTCGATCGAAACACGGATGGCCGGCTCGTCGGGCGCAAGCGGCTCAAGCGTCTTGAGCTGGCTGTCGAGCAGGCTTGCCGGGAAGAAATGGCCCTTGCGGTCGCCGATCCGCTTGGCGAGCAGGGCCCTCGGGCCGTCAAGATGCACGAACGTGACCGGGCGGACGGCGGCCTTTTCGATGCGCTCGCGATAGATCCTCTTCAGCGCCGAGCAGCTGACGACGATCCCCTGCCCCGCCGGCGTATCGCGGATGGCCGCGCCGATCGCGTCGAGCCACGGCCAGCGGTCTTCGTCGGTGAGCGGGATCCCGGCCGACATCTTCTCCACATTGGCTTTCGGATGGAACTCGTCGGCGTCGCGGAAGGGCACGCCAAGCCGCTTCGCAACCGCCTCGCCGACGGTCGACTTGCCGCTGCCGGAGACGCCCATCATCACCAGCGCCGGAGCTGAAGTGCCCCCAGAACCGCTCAAGATCGGGCCTCCGGACGCCGGCTCGCTGGCGCCTTATCGAGCGCGGCAAGCGCCCCGAGCCGCTGCTGCCACTCGCGGTGAAAGGCGACATAACCCGGCGAGACCGACTTGAGCTTCGCGCGCTCGCGCCGATGCATCTCCGGCAGAGCATGAAACGGCACGGCGGGGTTGGCGTGGTGCTCGGCGTGGAAGGGCATGTTCCAGGCGAGGAAGCGCACGGGAAGGCCGGTCAGCGTGGTACGCGTATTCTCCCAGAAATCCTCCACGAACGGCAGCCCCGTGTGCTCGGCCAGGAGGTAGGCGCGGAGAAACGGCTGCCCGAGGATTGCCGGCAGCACCCAGTAGAGGAGCGCAGCATCCGAGCGGAAAGCGAACGACAGCAAGGCGATCGCCGCGTAGATCGCCAGCATGATCCGTGCTTCCCGCACGAGCCGCGGCTCCAGGTGCTTTGGGGCGAACGGCGCCGCCGCGTGCCCGGACGCGTTGCGGATCAGGAGTTCCACCTCGCCCTTCCAGTAACGCCAGCCGCTGAGGTGCACGAGATAATCCGGCCAGGTCTCGACCCGCTTCGCCTCAAGCTCCGGGTCGCGGCCCTCAATCTGCGTATAGCGGTGATGCGCGAAGTGAAAGGCGCGGAACCATTTCGGCGGCAGGAGGAGCGCGAGGCCGGCGATCCAGGCGACCGCGTCGTTCAGACGCCGCGAGCGGAAGGCCGTCCGGTGCACCGATTCATGCAGCGGCGCGAAGAGGAAGGCGAGCACGACGCCATGCGCGACGAGCGCGAGCGGAAGGAACAGGCTGCCGCGGCTCCAGGCGATGAGCGCGCCGGTCACGGCGAGAAGGCCGACGTGGCTTGAGAGACGCAGCAGACCCGCGGCGTTCGATGGCGCGGGACGGGCCTCCATATCGATGCGTGCGGCCATCGCTCAAATATGGATCGGTTTGAACCAGGCCGCCATCGCTGCCTCGCGCACGGCCTCCGACAAGGTCGGGTGGGCGTGGCAGGTGCGCGCGAGATCCTCCGCCGAACCGCCGAACTCCATCAGAACGGCGCCTTCGTGGATCATCTCGCCGGCCGCCGCGCCGACGATATGGACGCCGAGCACGCGGTCGGTCTTCTTGTCGGCGATGACCTTCACGAAGCCGTCGGTGTGGTTCATGGCGCGGGCGCGGCCGTTCGCGGTGAACGGAAACTTGCCCACCGAATATTCGATGCCGGCGTCCTTCAGCTCCTCCTCGCCGCGCCCGACGAAGGCGATTTCCGGCATCGTGTAGACGACGCTCGGGATCACGCCGTAATTCACGTGGCCGGCCTGACCGGCGAGGATCTCAGCGACCGCGCTTCCCTCATCCTCCGCCTTGTGCGCTAGCATCGGCCCCACGATCGCGTCTCCGATCGCGTAGACGCCGTCGACGCTGGTCTTGTAATGGCCGTCGGTCTCGACGCGCCCGCGCTCGTCGAGCGCGACGCCAATCTCCTTCAGCCCGAGCCCTTCGACATAGGGCCGCCGGCCGATCGCGACGAGCACGCAATCCGCCTCGATGGTCTCCGCCTTGCCGTCGCCCTTGGCCGGAGCGACGCTGACGGCAAGGGCTGCGCCCTTCTTCTCAACGCCCGTCACCTTGGAGCCGAGGCGGAAGGTGAAGCCCTGCTTCTGCAGGATACGCTGGCTCTGCTTCGAGACCTCGCCGTCGAAGCCCGGGAGGATGCGGTCGAGGAACTCCACCACCGTCACCTCGGAACCGAGCCGCCGCCACACGGAGCCGATCTCAAGCCCGATCACGCCGGCGCCGACGACGACCATGCGCTTCGGCACGCTCTTCAGCTCCAGCGATCCGGTGGAGGTGACCACGCTCTTCTCGTCGATCTCGACACCGGGAAGCGGCGTCGATTCAGAGCCGGTGGCGATCACGATCGCCTTCGTCTCGATCGTCTCCGTGCCCTTCTCGCCCTTGACCTCGACCTTGCCGGGCGCGGCGATGCGCGCGGCTCCATGGAAGCCGTCGATCTTGTTCTTCTTGAAGAGGAAGGCGACGCCGTCGACATTGGCCTTCACGGTGGCGTCCTTGTGCGCCAGCATCGCATCGAGATCGAGCTTGGGCTCAACCTTGATGCCGAGCTTGCCGAAGCCGTGTCCCGCCTCCTCAAACATCTCCGAGGCGTAGAGCATCGCCTTCGACGGGATGCAGCCGACATTCAGGCAGGTCCCGCCCCAGGTCTCGCGCTTGTCGACAACGGCCACCTTCAGTCCGAGCTGGGCGGCGCGAATGGCGCAGACATAGCCGCCCGGCCCGGCGCCGATGACGGTCAGATCGTATTGGGCCATGAGATCCTTTCTCCGGCTCGTCGCAGACAAGCGTTCACTGCGCCAGGCCCGGCGAGCCCGGTGCTTGGTTGAATTCGGCCCGCGACGATCAGAAGAGCGCGACGAGCATCAGGATGAGCCCGATCACCGACGCGAACCAGACGAGCGTGCGCAGAACCGGGATGCCGGCAACATAGATAGGCACGTAGACGACGCGCGACCAGAACCAGAGTTGCGCGCCGATCGCGCCGAGCCCGCCGGTCCTGCCGGTGACGGCGAGAGCGAGCGCCAGCGCCACGAAAGCCGGGAAGGTCTCCAGGAGATTGTAGAAGGCGCGGGCAAGGCGGGCGGCGTGAACGTTCGTCAGCTGCTTCCGCGCGTCGCGCGGGCTGAAGGCATAGCCGAGCCCGAATTCGAGGACCCCGGCGGTCGCCTGAAGCACGAGTTGTACGAGAAGCAGAATGACGCCCCAGCCGAGAAGGACGATCTCCGTCGGCAATGTGGCAAGGGTATCCATGGCAGCACCTCCCCCGTTACGGCTGCCGCATGGGTCGGCGGCAGCCTATAGATCGAGCACCAGCCGCTGCGGGTCCTCGATGGCCTCCTTCACGCGCACCAGGAACGTCACCGCCTCGCGGCCGTCGACGATCCGGTGGTCGTAGGAAAGGGCAAGATACATCATCGGGCGCACCACCACCTGGCCATTCCTGACCACCGGCCGCTCCTCGATCCGGTGCATGCCGAGAATGCCCGATTGCGGCGCGTTCAGGATCGGCGTCGACATCAGCGAGCCGTAAACGCCGCCATTGGTGATCGTGAAGGTGCCGCCCTGCATCTCTTCGATCTTGAGCTGCCCGTCGCGGGCGCGCTTGCCTAAATCGTTGATCGACTTTTCAACGCCGGCGATCGACAGGTCCTGGGCGTCGCGCACGACCGGTACCACGAGGCCCTTCTCGGTGCCGACCGCGACGCCGATATGGTAGTAATTCTTGTAGACGAGCTCGTCGCCGTCGATCTCCGCGTTGACCGCCGGAATGTCGATCAGCGCCTGCACGCAGGCCTTCACGAAGAAGCCCATGAAGCCGAGCCTGACGCCGTGCTTCTTCTCGAAGATTTCGCGGTAGGTCTTCCTGAGGTCCATGACCGCGCCCATGTCCACGTCGTTGAACGTGGTGAGCATGGCGGCGGTGTTCTGCGCATCCTTCAGGCGGCGCGCGATGGTCTGGCGAAGGCGGGTCATCTTCACCCGCTCCTCGCGCGACGCGTCGTCGGCGGGGCTCGGCGCACGCGGCGCCGAGGGCCGCGCTTCCGCCGGGGTCTTCGCGATCCGCTCGAGCGCCTCCAGGACGTCGCCCTTCAGCACCTGGCCGCGCTTGCCGCTGCCGCTGACGTCGTTGGCCGAAACGCCCTTCTCCGCCATGAGCTTCGCGGCGGCTGGCGCCGGCGGCATGCCGCCGCCTTCCGGCTTGGCCGGCTCGCCGCCGTTGCCCTTCTTCGCCGGCTCTTCCTTGGCGGCCTCCGGCTTGGCTTCGGCGGGGGCGGCCTTGCCGGCTTCGCCCTCTGCAATCATTCCCAGAAGCGCACCGACCTCGACGGTCTCGCCGTCCTTGACCGCGATCTTGTCGAGCCGCCCGGCGGCGGGCGCGGGTACCTCGAGCGTGACCTTGTCGGTCTCCAGCTCCACCAGCGGCTCGTCGAGCGCGACGGCGTCGCCCTCCTTCTTCAGCCACTGGCCGACAGTCGCCTCCGTGACCGACTCCCCGAGGGTCGGAACCTTGATTTCAAGCGCCATCAGTCTTTCCCGTCGCGTGGGCCCGTCGCTTGGGTCCCGGTGAAACCGCTCAGCCGAGAGCCTCTTCGATAAACTGGTCCCGCTGCGCCATATGCTTAGACATGAGGCCGGTCGCAGGCGAGGCCGATGCGGCGCGCCCGGCATAGCGCGGTGTGCGCTTGCCCGCCGCCTTCAGCCCGTCGAGGACGGCGCAAAGGCGCGGCTCGACGAAGCTCCAGTAGCCCATGTTCTGCGGTTCCTCCTGGCACCAGACGACTTCCGCCTCGGGGAAGCGCGAAAGCAGGTCGCCCATGGCCTTAAGCGGGAACGGATAAAGCTGCTCGACGCGCAGAAGATAGATGTCGTCGACGCCGCGCTCCTCGCGCGCCTCGTAGAGATCGAAATAGACCTTGCCGGAGCACGCGACGACGCGTCGGACCTTGTTGTCGGGCGCAAGCTTGATCCTCTCGCCCTCGTGCATCTCCGCGTCATCGTAGAGCAGCCGGTGGAAGGTCGAACCCTCGGCCATCTCGTCGAGCCGTGAGACCGCGCGCTTATGACGGAGAAGCGACTTCGGCGTCATCAGGATCAACGGCTTGCGGAAGTTCCGGTGCATCTGCCGGCGCAGGATGTGGAAGTAGTTCGACGGCGTCGTGCAGTTCGCGACCTGCATGTTGTCTTCCGCGCAGGCCTGCAGGAAGCGCTCAGGCCGAGCGGAGGAATGCTCCGGCCCCTGCCCTTCGTAACCGTGCGGCAGCAGCATGACGAGCCCGGACATCCGGAGCCATTTGCGCTCGCCGGATGCGATGAACTGGTCGATCACGACCTGCGCGCCGTTGACGAAATCGCCGAACTGCGCCTCCCAAAGCGTCAGCGCCTTCGGCTCGGCAAGCGAATAGCCGTATTCGAAGCCGAGCACCGCTTCCTCGGAGAGCATGGAGTTGACGACCTCAAAGACCGCCTGCTCGCCGCCGAGCTCGTTCAAGGGCGTGTAGCGCTCCTCGGTCTTCTGGTCGAAGAGCACGGAATGGCGTTGCGAGAAGGTGCCGCGCTCCACGTCCTGGCCGGAGAGACGGACCTTGTAGCCCTCCTTCAGGAGCGTCGCGAAAGCGAGCGCCTCGGCGAAGGCCCAGTCGACGCCCTTGCCGGTCTCCGCCACCTTGAGACGGTTGTCCATGAACCGCTTGATGGTGCGGTGGATATTGAAGTCCTTCGGCACCGTGGCCAGACGTTCGCCGAGCGACTTCAGCGTGTTGAGCTTGACCCCCGTCGCGCCGACGCGACGCTCGTCGCTCGCCTGCGGCGTAGCAAGCCCCGACCAGGCGCCGTCAAGCCAGTCGGCCTTGTTCGGACGGTAGGCCTGGCCGACCTCGAACTCCGAATCCAGATGCGCGCGCCAGCTCGCTTTCGCCGCCTCGATCTCGTCGGCGGGAAAGACACCTTCCTCGGCGAGCTTCTTGCCGTAGATTTCCAACGTCGTCGGATGGTTGGCGATGGCCTTGTACATGAGCGGCTGCGTGAACGCCGGCTCGTCGCCCTCGTTGTGGCCATAGCGGCGATAGCAGAACATGTCGATCACCACCGGCTTATGGAAGCGCTGGCGGAACTCGGTGGCGACCTTGGCGGCGTAGACCACGGCTTCCGGATCGTCGCCGTTGGCATGGAAGATCGGCGCTTCGATCATCTTGGCGACGTCGGAGGGATAGGGCGAGGTGCGCGCGTAGCGCGGATTGGTGGTGAAGCCGATCTGGTTGTTGACGATGACGTGCACCGCGCCGCCGGTGCGATGGCCGCGCAGACCAGATAGGCCGAAACACTCCGCCACCACCCCCTGGCCGGCGAAGGCCGCGTCACCGTGGAGGAGCAGCGGCATCACCATCTCGCGATCCCGGTCGCCAAGCTGGTCCTGCTTGGCGCGCACCTTGCCGAGCACGACGGGGTCGACGATCTCCAGGTGCGAGGGGTTCGCGGTCAGCGACAGGTGCACCCTGTTGCCGTCGAACTCGCGGTCCGACGATGCGCCGAGATGGTATTTCACGTCGCCGGAGCCCTCCACGTCGTCAGGCGCGTAGGAGCCGCCCTTGAACTCGTGGAAGATTGCGCGATGCGGCTTGCCCATGACCTGGGCGAGCACGTTGAGCCGCCCGCGATGCGCCATGCCGAGCACGATGCCTCGCACGCCGAGGGCGCCGCCGCGCTTGATGATCTGCTCGAGCGCCGGGATCACGGATTCCGCGCCGTCCAGGCCGAAGCGCTTGGTGCCGGTGTATTTGACATCGATGAACTTCTCGAAGCCTTCCGCCTCGATCAGCTTGTTGAAAATCGCGCGCTTGCCTTCGCGGGTGAAGGCGATGCCCTTGTCCGGCCCCTCGATGCGCTCCTGCATCCAGGATTTCTCATCCGGATCGGAGATGTGCATGAACTCCACGCCAAGCGTGGAGCAGTATGTGCGGCGCAGGATGTCGAGCATCTCGCGAACCGTCGCGAATTCAAGGCCGAGCACATTGTCGAGGAAGACCGGCCGCTCGAAATCGTCCGGCATGAAGCCGTAGGTCTCCGGATCGAGCTCGTGATGCTCGTCGCGCAGGCCCGCGAGCCCGAGCGGATCGAGATTGGCGTGCAGGTGGCCGCGCATGCGGTAGGCACGGATCATCATCAGCGCGCGCAGCGAATTGCGCGTCGCCTGGAACACCTTCTCGTCGGAGACTTCCACGCCGCGGGTCTGAGCGCCGGCCTTGATCTTGTCGCCGAGGCGCTGCTCGACAGGAATCCAGTTGGTGTCGAAGGCGGCGACGATCTCGCCGTTCGCCAGGATCGGCCAGTCGGTGCGCTGCCATTTCGGTCCGCGCGCCTCGGCACCGGCCGCATCGCTCGGGTCCTTCAGCGTCGAGAAGAAGCTCCGCCACTCGGCGTCGACGGAGCCCGGGTGCTCCTGATAGCGCGCGTAGAGATCCTCGAGGTAGCCGGCGTTGCCGCCATAGAGGAAGGAGGAGCGTTGGAAAGCGTCATTCTCTTCGCGTCGTGCCATCACGTCACTCGGGGCAGCACCCTGCCCCGTCCTTTCCGTCGCGGCCTTGCAAGCGCCGCGCCATCAGACCGGCCGGCGGCCCGGCCGGTCGGATCGTCAGCCCTTCAGCAGCGCTGCCAGCGTCTCGCCGAGCTTCGCAGGCGAAGGTGACACCCGAATGCCAGCAGCTTCAAGAGCCGCGATCTTGTCTTCCGCCCCTCCCCGGCCGCCGGAAATGACCGCGCCAGCATGGCCCATCGTGCGGCCAGGAGGCGCCGTCCGCCCAGCGATAAAGCCGACGACCGGTTTCCAGCGCCCTTTCTTCCTGGAATCCGCCAAGAATTGGGCAGCCTCCTCCTCGGCCGAACCGCCGATCTCGCCGATCATGATGATCGACTTGGTCGCGTCGTCGGCCAGGAACATTTCAAGCACGTCGGTAAACTCGGTCCCCTTCACGGGGTCGCCGCCGATCCCGACCGCGGTGGTCTGGCCGAGCCCGGCATTGGAGGTTTGGAACACTGCTTCATAAGTAAGTGTCCCGGAGCGCGAGACAACGCCCACTGACCCTTTCTTGAAGATCGAGCCGGGCATGATGCCGATCTTGCACTCCTCAGGGGTCAGGATGCCGGGGCAGTTCGGCCCGACGAGGCGCGACTTCGAGCCGTCGAGCTTGGCCTTGACCCGCACCATGTCGAGCACGGGGATGCCCTCGGTGATGCAGACGATGAGCGGCATCTCCGCCTCGATCGCCTCTTCGATCGCGGCCGCGGCGCCCGCCGGCGGCACATAGATCACGGAGGCGTCCGCCCCCGTCCGCTCCCTGGCCTCGGTGACGGAGGTAAAGATCGGAAGCTTCACCTCGCGGCCGCCCGCATTGCCGATCCATTCCTCGCCGCCCTTCTTCGGGTGCGTGCCGGCGACCATCTTGGTGCCGTAATAGGCGAGAGCCTGCTCGGTATGAAACGTGCCGGTCTTGCCGGTCAGACCCTGGACGATGACTTTGGTGTTCTTGTCGACGAGGATGGACATCAGCGAGCACCCCCGACGGCCTTCACGATCTTTTGCGCGGCGTCGTCGAGATCGTTCGCCGCCATAACGTCCAGTCCGCTGTCGTTCAGGATGCGCTTGCCCGCATCGACGTTCGTGCCTTCGAGCCGCACCACGAGCGGCACCTTGAGCCCGACCTCCTTCACCGCGGCCACCACCCCTTCCGCGATCACGTCGCAGCGCATGATGCCGCCGAAGATGTTGACCAGGATGCCCTTCACGTTCGGATCGGCGGTGATGATCTTGAAGGCCGCCGTCACCTTGTCCTTCGAGGCGCCGCCGCCGACGTCGAGGAAGTTCGCCGGCTCGCTGCCGTACAACTTAATAATGTCCATGGTGGCCATGGCGAGGCCCGCACCGTTCACCATGCAGCCGATCGCCCCGTCGAGCGCCACGTAGGAGAGGTCGTATTTAGAGGCCTCGATCTCCTTCGGGTCCTCCTCCGTCTCGTCGCGCAGCGACTGGATGTCGGGATGCCGGAAGAGCGCGTTGTTGTCGAAGGAGACCTTGGCATCGAGCACCCGCACATGCCCGTCCTTCATGACGATGAGCGGGTTGATCTCAAGCAGGCTCATGTCCTTCTCGACGAAGGCCTTGTAGAGCGCCGTGAAGAGCGCCTTCGCCTCGTCCACCGCGGGGCCTTCGAGCTTCAGCGCTTTGGCGAGATTGTCGGCATCCTTCTCGGTGACACCCGTCTCCGGATCGATCGCCACGGTGACGATGCGCTCCGGCGTCGCCGCCGCGACTGTCTCGATGTCGACACCGCCTTCAGTGGAGGCGACAAAGGCGACACGGCCGACGGAGCGATCGACAAGCAGCGAGAGATAAAGCTCGCGCGCAATGTCGGCGCCGTCTTCGACGTAGAGCCGGTTGACGCGCTTGCCGGAGGGACCTGTCTGCTTGGTGACCAAGGTGTTACCGAGCATTTCCTTGGCGGCGGCGACCACCTCGTCGACGCTTTTGGCGATGCGCACGCCGCCTTTCGCGTCCGGCCCGAGCTCCTTGAAGCGTCCTTTGCCGCGTCCGCCAGCATGGATCTGCGTCTTGACGACGTAGACCGGTCCGGGAAGCTTCGAGGCCGCGGCACGCGCCTCATTCGCATCGGTGATCATCACGCCCTCGGCCACGGGTGCGCCGTAGGCCTTGAGGATCGCCTTGGCCTGGTACTCGTGAATGTTCATCGCAGGACCGCCGAAGGTGGGAGGACGTCTAGGCTAGAGCGGGCTGGATGCGCGTGCACGCCTGGCACAACGTCTGCACCGCCTCCACCGACTTGTCGAACATGGCCCGTTCGCTGCGGTCGAGATCGATCTCGATGATGCGCTCCACGCCGCCGGCGCCGATGACGCTCGGGACGCCGACATAGAGATTGTCGAGACCGTACTGGCCCTGCAGCCGCGCCGCACAGGGAAGCACCCGCTTCTTGTCCTTGAGATAGGATTCCGCCATCGCGATGACCGAGGCGGCAGGCGCGTAGAAAGCGGACCCGGTCTTCAGGAGGCCGACGATCTCGGCACCCCCGTCGCGCGTGCGCTGCACGATCGCATCCAAACGCTTCTCCGTGATCCAGCCCATTTTTACGAGGTCGGGCAACGGGATACCGGCGACTGCGGAATAGCGCACCAAGGGCACCATGGTGTCGCCGTGCCCGCCCAGCACAAAAGCCGTCACGTCTTCCACGGAGACGTTGAACTCTTGCGCGAGGAAGTAGCGGAAGCGGGAAGAGTCGAGCACGCCCGCCATGCCGACCACCATGGAGGGCGGCAGACCGGAGAACTTCTGCAGCGCCCACACCATCGCGTCGAGCGGGTTGGTGACGCAGATGACGAAAGCCTCGCCGGCATATTTGCGGATGCCTGCGCCGACCTGCTCCATGACCTTCAAATTGATCTCGAGAAGATCGTCGCGGCTCATGCCCGGCTTGCGCGGCACGCCCGCCGTCACCACGACGACGTCGGCGCCTTTGATCGCTTCGTAGGATTGCGCGCCGGCGTAACGTACATCGTAACCGTCGACGGGAGACGACTGCGCGATGTCGAGCGCCTTGCCGTCGGGTATGCCCTCTTGAATGTCGAAGAGGACGACGTCTGCGAGTTCTTTCAGTCCGATGAGATGAGCAAGCGTCCCACCAATCTGACCGGCGCCGATGAGCGCGATTTTCTTCCGCCCCATGACATGCCTTCCATGACGTCGCTGAAAAAATGTGTGGATGCGCGCGGGTGACTACCGCGATTGACCGACTCAGGCAAGCATGACGCGGTTGTAGAAATCTTAGGGCTCATGCGACTCAGCACTTACGCATTGATTGCGTCTTTGCTACCGTTGCGTCTGGCCGATTGATGAGTCGGCCATTAGGGGAGACCACTATGGCCAAAGCAACGACGCGCAGAAAATCTTCTGGCACGCCGAAGCGCAGAACCGTAGCGGCCAAGAAGGCCACTGCGAAGAAAGCGAAGAAGCCTGCGAAGAAGGCTGCGAAGAAGACAGTGAAGAAGGCGGCGAAGAAGCCCGCCAAGAAGACCGTGAAGAAGGCGGCGAAAAAGAAGAAGGCCGCGAAGAAGAAGTAGCGCCTTCCAATTCGCTCACTTCAAAGGCCCAGGCCTAACCGCCTGGGCCTTCTTCATTTTTCGGACGCGCCCGCGCCAGCCTTCAGCGCCCTCGCAGCAGCCGCGACACCCGCTCCCTCCCAATAAGAATCCGATCGCATCTCGATCAGTCGCGATGCCGTGCGCGCGAACTCGAACGTCTCCGCCCCATCCGTTCCTTGCCATAGCAAATGCGGCTCCGCTTCGGCGGAAACGATCAAGCGCACGCCCTTGTCGTAGAGCGTGTCGATGAGATTGATGAGCCGCTTCACCTCGTTGCGACGCGCCGCGGAGAGAATCGGTATGTCGGCCACGATGAGGACCGAAAAAGTGTCGGCGACCGTCCGATAATCCCCCGCCCCGAGCGGTCGTCCACAGAGATCATCAAAAGAAAATCGGGCCACCGAGCCCGCCGCCGCCGGCACGAGGATCGTCCGGCCCCTGTTTTGGAGCTCCCGCGGAGTGCCGTCCGAGCCTCCGCTGAGGCGACGAAAATGCGCATCGAGGCAGGCGTCGGCTGCCGGTCCGAGCGGCGATACGTAGCGCGGCTCGCTGCCGGCGGCGTCGAGCCGATAGTCGCGCGGCGCGTCGAGATGGAAGATCTTCATGTGCGCCTTCAGCAGCGCGATGAAGGGGAGAAAGAGAGCGCGATTCAAACCGTCCTTGTAGAGATCGTCCGGAGCGACGTTGGTCGTGGCGACCACGACCACGTTCCGCGCGAAGAGCTTCTCGAAAAGACGACCGAGGATCATCGCGTCGGCGATATCGTAGACGGCGAACTCGTCGAAGCAGAGAAGCGTCATCTCTGCGGCAAGTGCCTCGGCGACGATTGCGATCGGCTCGCCATTCTTCCCGCCGCTCTTCGATCTTGTGTTCGCGCCAGAGATGGAACCGAGGTGGGGCGCGGAGCGGGCGGCGGCAATTCGGTCGTGCACATCGGCCATGAACTCGTGGAAGTGGGCGCGCCGTTTCGCCTTCACCGGCGCAGCCTCGAAGAAGAGGTCCATGAGCAGCGTCTTCCCGCGCCCGACGCTGCCCCAGATATAGAGGCCGCGCGGCGGTTCGGCTTTTGCGCTTCCGCGCAGCCAGCCCAGCAGACCGCCGCGTGTCTTGCGTGGCTTCGCTCGAAGCCCCTCGGCCAGCGCGTCGAGCGCGTCGGCGAGCGCAAACTGGGCAGCGTCCGGCATGAGGTCGCCGGAGCGCGCCATCGCTTCGTAACGCCGCCGCACGGTGTCCGACATGGGCGTCTTAGGGCTTAAGGATCGGATGCGTCGTGCGGGCTGGTGCGGCGACGAGCTCGCAAGCGCACGCTCAGCGCGACACGGTGATCGGCCCGCCGCCTTCCGTCTGCCCGGTGAACTGGGTCCTGGAAGACGAATAGAGCCGCGCGACGGTGATGCCCGAGTCGTTCAGGAGCTGCACCTGCGTGCCTTCCATATTCCAGGCGGAGACCGTCTGCAGGCCGGGGCTGGCGCAATTGCGCGTCGAGGCACGGTAGCCGCCGGCCCAGGTCGTGAGCGTCATGAAGAGCTGGCAGTTGTCGGCGGGCGTCGTGATCGTCCAGCCGCCAAGGAGGTCGGTGCGGCCGAGCTGGCTGCTATCCATCGGTGGAGGCGGTGGCGGCTGCAACGCGCCCGTCTGCAGCGAGGGATCGAGCGCGGCGAGGCCGGAGGGAGACGGTGAGCCCTGCTCGCCGGGAGCGCCGTCCGGCGGCGGCAACGGTGCACCGGTCACAGTGCCGGCCGGCGCGGCGGCAAGCGGCTGCGGCGGGGGCGCAAGGGTGCTGCGCGCCTCGCCTCGGCCGAACGGATTCAGATTCATGCTGCAGCCGGCGACGAGCGCCGCTGTGATCCCCATTGTCAAAAAAGTGCGAATGCGAACTGCCATGGTCTTCCCGTATCCTGGCCGGCGGCAGAACTGGCCACCAAGATTTTCCCCCAAATCCCGCGGGCTTGACCGCCTTACTTGCACGTCCTACGCCCATTGTCATCAACGGCGGATCGCTGCAGATGTCTGACCTTAGAAATGTGGGGGAAGTGCGGTCCCCTACGCTAAAGATGACGGCGGCCCGCAACGAGCATATAGCCGACGTTCTTATCGCGGAACGCGGCGCAAAGCTCGTCAATAGCCGCTTTTGGCCGCTTCTCAGGCCGCTTCTCTACAAGATTCTGCACTACGAAGAAGCCGTCCGCATGGCCGACGAGATCGGTCCGCTGCCCGCCGCCCAGGCGATGAAGTATGTGAGCGATCTCCTTTCCATCGACCTCGACGTGGCCGGCCTCGACCGCATTCCGCCAAACGGCGCGGTGATCGTGGCGGCGAATCATCCCACCGGAATCGCCGACGGCGTCGCCGTCTACGACGCCATCACGCGGGTGCGGCCGGACATCGCCATCTTCACCAACCGCGACGCTCTGAGGATCAATCCGCGTCTTTCGGAATTCCTCATCCCGGTCGAGTGGCGCGAGGCCTTTCGCGACCGCCAGAAGATGCGCGAGACACTCGTGCTTTCCTCGCGCGCCTTCCGCGAGGGGAAGGCCGTCGTGCTTTTCCCGTCGGGCCGCATTGCATTCTGGAAGGACGGCCGGCTTAACGAACGCCCCTGGCTCAGTTCCGCGATCTCGCTGGCGCGCAAGCAGGGTGTTCCGATCGTGCCGATCAACGTGCAGTCACGGAACTCCGGCCTCTTCTACTGGTTCGGCAACTGGAATACCGAGCTTCGCGACATGACGGTGTTCCACGAGCTCCTGAACAAGCGCGGCAAGACCTTCCGCATCCGCGTCGGGCCGCCCATCCCGCCGGAGCGCATCGCAGAGGGCGACGCGATGGAGATGACGCAGCGCCTGCAGGGGCACGTCGTCGACCGCCTCGCCGCCGATCCGAACGCTGCCTTCTAGCTAGAGGGCGGCCCGCATCCGGCTGCTGCGCGGCCACCTTGTCCCAATCGGAAGGCTAAGGCGCCCCTCCCCTCACATCACCGTCTTCAGCATTCCGCCGTCGACGAAATAGGTCGAGCCGACGGAGTAGGTCGCCTTGTCGGAGCACAAGAACACGAAGAAGTGCGCGAGCTCTTCCGCGCTCGCGAAGCGCTTGATCGTCGCGTGCTCGTCGGCGACCGACTGGAGATAGCCCTCCCAGTCGCCGCCGGTCTCCGCGGTGAGCTGCTTCGCGGTCTTGATCCAGTCCGGCGTCAGCACCAGGCCGGGATTGATGCAGTTCACGCGGATGTTGTCCTTCACGACCTCGGAGGCGAGCGTCTTGGAAAACATCATCAACGCCGACTTCGTGACGTTGTAGATCGGCTCGTACCAGAGCGGCTGCGCGGCGCAGATGGAGGCGTTGTGCAGCACAACGCCGCCGCCGCGCTTCTTCATCGCGGGCACAAGGCCGCGCGCGAGCCTGACCGCCGCCATGACATGCAGGTCCCAATAAGCCTGCCACTTGTCGTCCGGCGCCTCCATGATCGTCTCGTTGGAGCCGGTGCCGGCATTGTTGACGAGGATATCGGCGCCCTTGAACTTCTTCAGCGTCGCGGCGACGAGCGCGTCGCAGCCTTCGGCCGTCGCGACATCGCAGGCAACGCCAAGGGTCTTCACGCCGTGCTCCTTGGCGATGTGGCGCGCCGCCCTCTTGACGCGCTCCTCGCCGCGCGCCGCAAGCACGACATGCGCGCCCTCCGCCGCCAGGCCTTCGGCGACCGCGAGCCCGATGCCGACGCTCCCGCCGGTGATGACGGCGACCTTGTCCTTGAGACCCAGGTTCATGTTCCCCCTCCACTTTACCCCTACCTCATCGTCGTCATGCCCGGACTTGATCCGGGCATCTATTCCGTTGCGACGGAGACAGCCGCGAACGTCACGGAATGGATTGCCGGGTCAAGCCCGGCAATGACGACATTTCTGATGAGCGGCGCGAGACAGCAACGCCCGTGGCCCTGTCCCGTTAGTCGTCCATCAGGATCTGCAGCTTCACGTCGGCGGGCCTGCCTTCCGCGGCGCGTTCGAAGGCCGCGATGCTCTTCTCGAAGGGAAACGTCTCGGTGATGAGCGGCTTCAGGTCGACCTTCCCCGACCCGATCAACGCGACGGAGCGATCGTATTGGTGCGCGTAGCGGAAGACCGACTCGATGCGAATCTCCTTGGTGGAGAGCCCGGATATGTCGAAAGCGATCGGGTCGACCGGAAGACCGACCACCACGATCGCGCCGCTCGGCCGTGGCAGCGCGGTGATGTTGTCCCACGCCTTGGGAGAGCCTGAGCACTCGAACACGACATCGGCGCCCCAATCGTCGGTGACGCGCATGACCTCGGCGGCGAGGTCCTTCTCGCGGATATTGACCGGGATGACACCGGTGTAGCGCGCCGCGATGTCGAGCTTCGGCTGCGCCAGGTCGGCGACGATGGCGCGGGCGCAGCCGCCAGCGAGCGCCGCGATCGCCACCATCGTCCCGATCGGACCGGCGCCGATGACGACCGCGGTGTCGCCCGGCGTTATCCTCGCCTTGGTCGCCGCCTGCATGCCGACGGCGAAGGGCTCAACCATCGCCCCTTCCGCGAAGCTGACATTGTCGGGGAGCTTGAAGGTGTAGTTGGCGGGATGCACGACATAGGGCGTGAGCACGCCGTGGACCGGCGGCGTCGCCCAGAAGCGCACCGCCGGATCGACGTTGTACATGCCGAGCCGGCTGGCGTGGGAGTTCGGATCGGGGATCCCGGGCTCCATGCAGACGCGGTCTCCGACCTTCAGCCTTTTGACGTTGCGCCCGACCTCGGTGATGGTCCCCGCCGCTTCGTGCCCGAGCACCATCGGCGCCTTGACCACGAACGGACCGATCCGCCCGTGGGTGTAGTAATGCACGTCGCTGCCGCAGACGCCGACCGTGTGAATCTTCACCTTCACATCGTCGTCGCCGACCGCAAGCGGGAGATCGATGTCGCGGAGTGAGAGCTCTTTTTGGCGCTCAAGAACGAGTGCGCGCATTGAAGTCTTTCCTCTTCAGGGCCACGCCGCGCATGGACGTGAAGCCGTCTTGCCAATTCAGTATGTCGTCATGCCATGGCTTGACCATGGCATCCATTCCGGAACGGTTGCAGCGGCGCTATCGTCGCGGAACGGGCAGAAGGATCAAGCCCGGCAATGCCGCTACGCCGCCATCTTCTCCGGCGGCTCCATGGCACCGGTCATGATCGCGACCGCGTCGGACATCGAATAGTCCTTCGGGTTGATGACGGCGATGCGCCGGCCGAGGCGATGGATGTGGATGCGGTCGGCGACCTCGAAGACGTGCGGCATGTTGTGGCTGATGAGGACGATCGGTAGGCCGCGCCGCTTCACGTCGAGCATCAGTTCCAGGACACGCCGCAATTCCTTCACGCCAAGCGCAGCCGTCGGCTCGTCCATAATGACAACGCGGCTGCCGAAGGCGGTGGCGCGGACGACGGCGACGCCCTGGCGCTGACCTCCGGAGAGCGTCTCAACCTGCTGGTTGATGTTCTGGATGGTCATCAGCCCGAGCATCGACAGATGCTCGCGCGCCGCGCGGCGCATGGCGGCGCGGTCGAGAAGCCGCAGCCATTGTCCGAGCGGGCCGGGCTTCCTGATCTCGCGGCCGAGATACATGTTCTCCGCAATCGACAGCGCCGGCGAGAGGGCAAGATTCTGGTAGACGGTCTCGATGCCGACCGCTCGCGCCTCCATCGGTGTCCTGAAATGCACCTGCTTGCCGTCCATCAGCACTTCGCCGGCATCGGGGATGATGGCGCCGGCGAGCACCTTGATCAGGGTCGATTTGCCGGCGCCGTTGTCGCCGATGACGGCGAGGATTTCGTCGGGCTGAAGCTCGAAGTCGGCGTGGTCGAGTGCGACGACGCGGCCAAACCGCTTCACAAGGCCTCGGGCTTCGAGGACCGGGGTTGGGGAATCGCTCATGCAGCGATCCTCCTGATCCACTGGTCGAGCGTAACGGCGACGATGATCAGGACTCCGACGGTGAACTCCTGCCAGACGACATCGAGGCCGTAGAGGGCGAGCCCGTTGCGGAACACGCCCACGATGAGCGCACCGATCAGCGTGCCGACGATCGAGCCGCGCCCGCCGAAAAGGCTGGTGCCGCCGATCACGACGGCGGTGATGGAGTCGAGGTTGGAGGTTTGGCCGGCGATGGCGCTCACCGCGCCGATGCGGCCGATCAGCACCCAGCCCGCGATCCAGCAGATGCCGCCCGCCAGTGCATAGACGGCGATCAGCGTGCGGTTGGTGCTGATGCCGGCAAGACGCGCGGAATCGGGGTCGTCGCCGGTGGCGTAGACGTGGCGGCCGAAAGCGGTACGGTTCAGCACGTACCAGACGACGATGGCGATGATCACCGTCAGGATGGTGCCGTAGGTGATCACCGCGCCGCCGAGCGATTCAAGCTTGATGACCCGCCCGGTGAACTGCAGGAACGGCGCCACCTCGGCGATCTCCTGCTGGCGGATGGTCTCGCTGTGCGAATAGGCGATGTTGAGCGCGCCGAAGATGCTCCAGGTGCCGAGCGTCACGATGAACGGCGGCAGGCGCAAATAGGTCACAAGCATGCCGTTCACGGATCCGCAGGCGATTCCGACCAGCATGCCCATCGGAAACGCCAGGAAGATCGGAACCCCGTTCAGCACCGCCATGCGGCCCATCACGACGGAGGAAAAGATCATGATCGCGCCGACCGAAAGGTCGATGCCGGCGGTCAGAATGACGAGGGTCTGCGCGGTTCCGACGATGGCGATGATCGTCACCTGCTGCAGGATCAGCGACATGTTGAACGGCGCGAAGAACCGGCTGCCGACCAGCACCGTGAACACCGCCAGCCCGAGCAAGAGGACGATGAAAGGCACCGTCGTCGGGTAGGAATGAAGGAATTGCTGGACGTGGCGGAGGGGCGTCTTGCCCTCTTCCTCGAAGACCGCAACGCTCGCGTCGCCGGCGATGACGGATTCGTACTCGGCCGGCCCGGATTTGGTCGTTTCGCTCGCAGTCATTTCCCGACCGTCCCCCCAATCGTCGGAAAGCGAGGAGAGCAACCGTCGCCGGTCGCTCTCCTTCTTTGTTAGGAAGTCAGCTTATGCCGAATTGCCGACGAAAGTAATCAGCCCCAGCAGAGCTTCAGGCCTTCCGCCGTGTCGATCGAAGGCACGCCATCGACCGGCTTGTCGGTGATCAGCGTCGCGCCCGTGTCGAAGAAATCGAGACCTTCGGTCATCATCATGGGCTTCTCGCCGGTCTTGGCGTATTCGGCGATCGTCTCCAGCGCCATGGACGCCATCTTGTGCGGGTACTGCTGCGAGGTGGCACCGATGATGCCCGCCTGGACGTTCTTCACGCCGGGGCAGCCGCCATCGATCGACACGACCAGGATCTTGCCGTCCATGCCGGCCGCCTTGATCGCCTCGTATCCGCCGGCCGCCGCGGGCTCGTTGATCGTGTACATCACGTTCACGTCGGGGCACTTCTGGATAAGGTTCTCCATCGCCTTGCGGCCGCCTTCCTCGTTACCGCCGGTAACGTCATGGCCGCAGATGCGGGCGTCGTCCTCGTCGCCATAGTGCTTCGGGTCTTTGATATCGATGCCGAAACCCTTCATGAAGCCCTGATCACGCAGGTAGTCGACGGTCGGCTGGTTGGCCGCGAGGTCGAGGAACGCGATCTTGGCATTGGCCGCCGCGTCGCCGAGCGTGCCCTTCGCCCACTGGCCGATCAGCTCGCCGGCCTTGAAGTTGTCGGTCGCGAAGGTGTAGTCGGCCGCGTCGATCGGATCGAGCGGCGTGTCGAGCACGATCACGAGCAGGCCCGCATCGCGCGCCTTCTGAATTGTCGGCACCATCGCCGAGGAGTCGCTCGGCACGATGGCGAAGCCCTTGGCGCCGGCCGCAATCAGGCTCTCCACCGCCGCCACCTGGCTGTCGTTGTCGCCGTCATACTTGCCGGCGAAGGTGCGAAGCTCCAGTCCGAGCTCCTTCGCCTTTTCCTGCGCGCCTTCGCGCATCTTGACGAAGAACGGATTGTTCTCGGTCTTGGTGATCAGGCCGACGATATCGTCAGCGGACGCCGTGCCGGCGAGGCCGAAGGCGAGCGCGCTCGCAATGCTGAGTAGGCGAAGCTTTCTGTTCACGTGTTCCTCCCTTGGATCACTTTGTCGACGGGATGCTTCTTCTTTTCCGCCGCAGGCATACGAACCCGCAGCCGGCAATCCCGCATCGCACCAACCTCATACCAAGGCTCTGCGGAGTCAATAGATCAATCCAAATGATTTAGTCGTTGACACCGCCGAAGCGTGGAGCACATCGTGCGCGCCCACGCGAAGCAGACCGAAAAAGCCGGAGGGGACGTGGACGCCTTGAAGCCGCAGAGCGCGGCCGCCGATGCCGCGAGGCGGCCGTCGGTCGACCCAAGCCGCGGCACCAATCAGAGCGGCGTCCGCCTCTACAATGAACGCCTCGCGCTCTCGCTCATTCGCCGCCACGGCAGCCTGGCCAAAGCGGAGATCGCGCGGCTGACGGGGCTTTCCGCGCAGACGATCACCGTCATTCTGCGGCAGCTCGAATCCGACGGCCTGGTCGTCAAGGAGAAGCCGCTGCGCGGCAAGATCGGGCAGCCGTCGGTGCCGTTCTCGCTCAATCCTCAGGGCGCCTACTTCCTCGGCCTCAAGATCGGACGCCGCTCAAGCGATCTCGTGCTTCTCGACTTTCTCGGGCGCCCGATCACGAGTCTGCGCGAGCCGTGCCGCTATCCGACGCCGAAGACTGTTCTGGGCTTCGTCCAGGACGCGCTTGCGACCGTCGGCAAGGCGCTGCCACGGCGAAGCCTCGCCCGCATCTCCGGCCTCGGCATCGCCGCGCCGTTCGAGCTTTGGAACTGGGAGGAGCAGATCGGCGCGCCGCGCGCGGTGCTCGAACTCGTGGCGCAATTTCGACATCCGGCAGGAGATTGCGCGGATCTGCGACTGGCCGATCTATTTCTGCAACGACGCGACGGCTGCCTGCGGTGCGGAGCTCGTGCTCGGCAATCCCAACCAATCGCTCGACTTCCTCTACTTCTTCATCGGCTCCTTCATCGGCGGCGGCGTGGTGCTGAACGGCAGCCTCTATCCCGGGCGGAGCGGCAATTCCGGGGCGCTCGGTTCGCTGCCGGTGCCTGCGAACGCCGGAAGCGGCGGGCCGGCGCAGCAGCTCATCCGCAGCGCCTCCATTTACGTGCTGGAGAAGGCGATGATCGCCGCCGGTCGCGACCCCGCCGTTCTCTCCCGCTCTCCCGAGGACTGGGGCACCGTCGGGCCCGAGCTCGAAGCATGGATCGTCGAGGCGGCGGCCGGGCTTGCGGCTGCGACGGTCGCAGCGATCTCCGTCATCGATTTCGAGACGGTGATCATCGACGGCGCCTTCCCCGCGGAGGTGCGCCGCAGGATCGTCGCGGCCACGACGGAGGCGGTGGAAACCTTCGACCGCCAGGGCCTTTCGCCGGTCTCCATCGCGGAAGGCACGGTCGGCATCAACGCGCGCGCCATCGGGGCCGCCTGCCTGCCGCTCCTCGCGAACTTCACGCGCGACCGCGAAGTGCTGTTCAAGGACCGGCTATGAGGGCCGAAACAGCGGCCTCAGCGCCTGATAGAGTCGACCGAACGCCTTGAAACGCTCGGCGTAGGCGGCCGTCAGGGCTGGATCGGGCTCAAGGACGTCGAGGACGGGCGGCTTGAAGCAGACCGCCTTGGGCTCTTCCCCTGTCAAAGCGAGGCGCGCCAGACGCGCCGCGCCGAAAGCCGGCCCGGTGCCACTGCCGCGATAGCGAACGACCGGCAGCCCCAGAACGTGGGCGATCACCTGCATCCAGAAACGGCTGCGCGCGCCGCCGCCGACGGCGCCAATCTTGTCGAGGCGCACCCCGGCATCCTCGATGAGTTGGCGTGCTTCCAGAAGCGAGAAGGCAACGCCTTCCAATGCCGCCTGCATGAGGTCGGACGACCTGGCATCGAGATCGAGCCCGGCAAAGACGCCGCGCGCAAAAGGATCGTTATGCGGGGTGCGCTCGCCGGAAAGGTAAGGAAGAAAGAGTATCCGCGACGGGCCGCGATAGTGCGCTTCGACCTTATCGAGGAGCGCACCGATATCGTCACCGACCGTGCGCGCCACGAAGTCGAGGCAGGTTGCGCCGTTCAGCATCGCGGCCATGCGGAACCAGCGCGCCGGCAAAGCGTGCGCGAAGGCATGCAGCAGCGCTTCCGGTTTGGGGCGGTAGCGCGCGTCGGTGACGAAGAACTGCGCGGAGGTGCCGAGCGAGATGAAGGCGTCGCCGTCTTCCACCGCACCGATGCCGATGGCCGCTGCGGCCGCGTCTCCCGCGCCTGCCGCAACCACCGCCGGCCCGTCGATCCCCCATGCCTTCAGGATCGACGAACGCACAAGCCCGGTCGGCTCCGGCCCCTCCTTCAGCGTCGGCATCGCGCTGCGATCGAGCCCCGACGCCGCCAGGATCGCATCCGACCAGTCACGTGCCGCCTGGTCGAGCCAAAGCGTTCCGGCGGCGTCGGACATGTCCGTCGCAAGCTCGCCTGTCAGCTCGAGCCTGAGGTAGTCCTTCGGCAGGACCACCTTCGCAATCCGCGCGAAATTCTTCGGTTCGTGCGCTTTCAGCCAGAGGAGCTTGGGCGCGGTGAAGCCCGGCATGGCGCGGACGCCGGCGATCCTTCCAAGCTCCGGGACGGCGGCCTCAAGCGCGGCGCATTCGGCGAACGCTCGTGCATCGTTCCAAAGGATCGTCGGCCGGATCGGCTTGCCCGCGTCGTCGAGCAGAACGGCGCCGTGCATCTGGCCGGAAAGCCCCAGCGCGCGCACGTCGCGCAGCGCATCGGCATGCGTGGCGCGCAGCGCGGCGATCGCCGTACCCAGCGCCTTCAGCCAGTCGTCCGGATTCTGCTCCGACCAGCCGGCGTGCGGCGCATGTGTCGTGAGCGGAGCCGATGCTTCAGCGAGGACCGCCTGCGCCTCGTCGACCAGGACCGCTTTCAGGGCCGAGGTGCCGAGATCGATGCCGAGAAAGATCATGCGGCTTTGTGAGCCGCCCTCCCCGCTTCAGGCAAGGGGGCGTCGGTCAAGAGGAAACCGAACTGGAAACGGCGGCGGTTAGACCGGCGCGTGACAGACGGCCTCGATGTTGTGGCCATCGAGATCGATGACGAAGGCGCCGTAATAGTCCGGGTGGTAATGGGCGCGAATTCCGGGCGCGCCGTTATCGGCGCCGCCGGCGGCGAGCGCGGCTTCGAAGAACCGGTCCACGGATGCGCGGTCGTCGGCGACGAATGCCACATGGATTCCGGGGGACGTCCTGCCGCCGTCGCCGATCCAGAACGACGGCTTGCCATCGCGACCGAACCCGGCGCCTTCATATCCGCCGGTCTCTTCCCTCGTGACCTGCATGACAACTGAAATGCCGAGCGGCTTCAGCGCGAGACTGTAGAAGCGGAGCGCACGCGGATAGTCGCTGACCCGAAGCCCCAGGTGGTCGATGACGTTCATGATGCTCCCGCCCCCTAACGACAGGCCGGCTCGTCTAATGACATTATCAGGATAGTTTATGATGGCAACTATTCACGTGTGTGTCTGAAATACGAGTGTTGTCATATAAGTCTGGGCAACACCGTATTTCGCATCTTTAAGTAATTGTTGTCCTTCTCCCAATTCAACATTCTGCAGTTGCATGCAGGCTCCATTACCGGCTTCATGGCGGTTGCATGCACCCGTATGAGTCCGGGCGTCGATGCATGCGGCATGACGTGGCGTCAGACCTGACGCGCGACCATCATCTTCTTGATTTCGGCGATCGCCTTCGCCGGGTTGAGCCCCTTGGGGCAGGTCTGCGCGCAGTTCATGATCGTATGGCAGCGATAGAGCCGAAACGGGTCTTCAAGATCGTCGAGCCGCTCGCCGGTCGCCTCGTCGCGGGAATCGATCAGCCAGCGGTAGGCCTGCAGCAGCGCCGCCGGTCCGAGATAACGATCGCCGTTCCACCAATAGCTCGGACATGACGTGGAGCAGCAGGCACAGAGAATGCATTCGTAAAGGCCGTCAAGTTTCTCGCGGTCGTCGTGACTCTGCAGCCGTTCCTTCTGCGGCGTCGGCGAGACCGTCTGCAACCAGGGCTCTATGAAAGCATGTTGTGCATAAAAGCGCGTAAGGTCCGGAACGAGGTCTTTGACGACCGGCAAGTGCGGCAGCGGATAGACCTTTACCGTCCCGTCGATCTCACCGTAGCCCTTGGTGCAGGCGAGCGTGTTCATGCCGTCGATGTTCATGGCGCAAGAACCGCAGATGCCTTCGCGGCAGGAGCGTCGGAATGTGAAGGTCGGATCGACCTTGTTCTTGATCCAGATGAGCGCGTCGAGAACCATCGGGCCGCAGTCGTCGGTATCGACGAAGAACGTATCCATGCGCGGGTTCTTCCCGTCGTCCGGATCGTAGCGATAAACGCGGAACTCGCGCATATGCGCGCCGGCGCCGGGCTTCGGCCAGGTCTTGCCGTCGGTGATGCGGGAGTTCTTGGGGAGCGTGAGAGCAACCATTCCTACGTTTCCTTGTGCCCCGCTACCGCCGGTCCTTGCGGATGACGAGCTTCAGCCCCGACCAGACCTCGTCGACCGCAGCGACCTTGACGTCGACGAGATCGAGCTTGAGCGCCGCCTCGCGTACGCGATCCTCCGTCATGTCGGTCGCGACCTTCGCCGCCTTCTTCGGCCAGGAAACCCAGATCATGCCATCTGGTTTCAGCGCACCCTGCAAGGCCGGAAGATTGGCGTCGAGCTCGGCCTTCTTCGTCGTGAAGGCATGGATCAGATCGTAGGCGCCAAACGACAACTTCGCACCCCAACGCGACTTTCGCGCCAACGTCTTGAAGGCGACAGCACTCGCCAGCTCACCAAGCTCCGCGGGAAGCGCGATGAAGACCGCCCGCTGCCCTGCCTTGTAGCCGAGCTTGTCGGGAAGCGACTTCGTCGAATATCCGGCCGGAGCGAGGGACATCTCGGCTGCGACCTATCCGTTCACGCATTCAGCGGGCATCACCTGCATGCGGCCTGCGACATGAGTCATTTCTTCGTTCGTCATACCGCTCGGCACCGCCGACATCGCACCCGCCACCCCGCGCGCCACCATGGCGACGAAGAAGGTCAGCTCTCGCTCGTTGAATTCCGCGATCGCCTTGTCGGCGATGCAGGCGCAGGTACGGTCCGGAGCCTTGAGACGGGTCGTGCAGGATTCGATGATGCTGTCACGGTCGGAGGCAAGGGCGGCAGAGGAAAGCGTCATCACGACGCCGAGCGCCAATCCGAAGACAGGCCGCATTGCCATCCTCCTTGTCGCGGCGACGCTCAATAGACCCGCGCCTTCGGCTCGATATAGTTGATGTCGTTGGAGAGCGTGTAGGTGTGTACCGGCCGGTCATCGAGGCGGACGGCCTTCTGCTCGACATCGGCGAAGGCGAGCGTGTGCTTCATCCAGTTCACGTCGTCGCGGTCGGGAAAATCCTCGCGCGCATGCGCGCCGCGGCTCTCGGTGCGGTTCGCCGCCGATTCCATCGTCACGACGGCCTGCGCGACGAGGTTGTCGAACTCGAGCGTCTCGACCAGGTCGGTGTTCCAGATGAGGCCGCGGTCGCTGGTGCGGACATCGACGGAAGCCCGCCACACGTCGCCGATCCGCGCGCGTCCCTCATCAAGCACTTCGCCGGTGCGGAAGACGGCGCAGTTCTCCTGCATGACCTTCTGCATGCGGCTCCTGAGCTCCGCCGTCGGTGTGGCGCCGTTTGCGTAGCGCGCCGCATCGAGGCGCGCGAGCGCCTTGTCGGTGGCGTCTTTCGGCAGCTCCGGATGACGCTCGCCCGAGGTCACCGTCTCGGCGCAGCGCGTGCCGGCGGCGCGCCCGAAGACGACGAGGTCGACGAGCGAGTTGGAGCCGAGCCGGTTGGCGCCGTGCACGGAGACGCATGCCGCCTCGCCCACCGCCATCAGGCCGGGCACGACCGCATCGGGGTCGCCGTTCGCCTTGGTCAGCGCCTCGCCGTGATAGTTCGTGGGGATGCCGCCCATGTTGTAGTGCACGGTCGGCAGCACCGGGATCGGCTCACGTGTCACGTCGACGCCGGCGAAGATCCTTGCCGATTCCGAGATGCCGGGCAGCCGCTCATGCAGCACCGCCGGATCGAGATGCTCCAGGTGCAGGTGGATATGATCCTTTTCCTTGCCGACGCCCCTGCCCTCGCGGATCTCCACCGTCATGGCGCGCGAGACGACGTCGCGCGAGGCGAGGTCCTTCGCCGACGGGGCATAGCGCTCCATGAAGCGCTCGCCTTCGGAATTTGACAGGTAGCCGCCCTCGCCGCGCGCGCCCTCGGTAATCAGCATGCCGGCGCCGTAGATGCCGGTCGGGTGGAACTGCACGAACTCCATGTCCTGCAGCGGCAGGCCGGCGCGCAGCACCATGGCGTTGCCGTCGCCGGTCTGCGAGTGGGCGCCGGTGCAGGTGAAATAGATGCGGCCGTAGCCGCCGGTGGCGATGATCGTCTTGTGGGCGCGGAAGCGGTGTATCGTGCCGTCGTCGAGGCACCACGCCACGACGCCGCGGCAGGCGCCGTCTTCCATCAGAAGGTCGATGGCGAAATATTCGATGAAGAACTCCGCCGAGTGGCGCAGCGACTGCCCATACATGGTGTGCAGCATCGCGTGGCCGGTGCGGTCGGCGGCGGCGGCGGTGCGCTGCGCGGTGCCCTTGCCGTAATGCGTGGTCATGCCGCCGAAGGGCCGCTGGTAGATGGTGCCCGCCTCTGTCCGGGAAAACGGAACACCCCAATGCTCAAGCTCGTAGACCGCCTGCGGCGCGTTGCGGCAGAGGTATTCGATGGCGTCTTGGTCGCCGAGCCAGTCCGACCCCTTGACGGTGTCGTACATGTGCCAGCGCCAGTCATCTTCGCCCATATTGCCAAGCGAGGCGGCGATGCCGCCCTGCGCGGCGACGGTGTGGGAGCGCGTCGGGAAGACCTTGGTGATGCAGGCGGTCTTCAGCCCCGCTTCGCTGGCGCCGACGACGGCGCGCAGACCCGATCCGCCGGCGCCGACGACGACGACATCGAACTCATGCTCCACCACCGGATAGGCGCGCCCGTTGACCGCCGGAGCCGCGCCGCCGTTCGCCGCGTTCGCCGCCATTCTCAAACGCCTCCGAACGCGATCTTCAGGACGGCGAAGGCGGCGGTCAGCCCGACGCCCCAGGCGAAGAGCCAGTTGCCGACGAGTGCCGCGATCTTCAGCGTCTCGTCGTGCACGTAGTCCTCGATGATGACCTGCATGCCGATGCGCATATGGATCGTGGTGACGAGAATGCCAGCGAGCATGATCAACGCCACGAGCGGCGAGGCGAGCCACGCGACGACCGTCCCGTAGGGCTCGCCGTTCAGCGCCACGACAATGATCAAGAAGAGCGTCAGGAGGATAACGAGCGCGACAGAGGTCAGCCGCTGCACGATGAAATCGCCCGTCCCCTTCTTGGCGGAGCCGAGGCCGCGGACTTCGGCAAGCGGCGTGCGGATCGATTTCATCTGACGGCGTATCCGATGATCCAGACGACGAAGGTCAGCACGACGGAGCCGGCGAGCGTCGCCCACGCGGTAAGGGTGGCGACGCGCGGCTCGAAGCCGATGCCGGCGTCCCAGACGAGATGGCGGATGCCGCCCAGCATGTGGTGGATCAGCGCCCAGGTGAAGCCGAAGAGGATGAGCCGCCCGAGGAAGGAGCCGAAGAAGGCGTTCGCCGATCGCGAAGGCGTCGGGGCCGCTCGCCGCCGCGATCAGCCACCAGGCGAGGAACGCCATGCCGAAATAGAGCGCGCCGCCGGTGATGCGATGCACGATGGACATGACCATCGTGATCAGCGGGCGGAAGATCGAAAGATGCGGCGAAAGCGGACGCGAACGCGCCGGATTCAAGTGAGTCTCAGCCATGGCGGATAGCCATACCGCAGTGCGACATGCGAGGCAAAGGGAAGCCGGCGGTTTGCCGTTCATGGGCTGGCGCAGCTCCCGAGAGGGAACCGCGCGGTCAGACAGGGTTCTACTTCTTCTGCAACTCTTCCTGGCGGCGGCGGTATTCGCGCTCCAGCCCCTCGATATGGCCGAGCACGTTTTCCAGCGCCTCCCGCTTGGAATCGTCCTCCGCCTCCTCAACCCACTGCGCGAACTCCTCCCGCAGCGTGAAGAGAAGGTCGAGCCCGCCCTTCACCTCATTTAGCTCAGTTTGAACGCCCGATGCGCTGTCGCCTGCCATGCGCGAACACCTTTGCGGCTGGTGCGATTTTCGACCCGCCCTCCTATTGCACAGCGGGCGCCGCGGCGACAACCGCTCCACCGCGCCGGCGCGGCGTGGTAGATGTCCCCCATGGCCGCTCGGCTTGACGAATTGAACCGGTTCCTGCGCGACGCGCTGGAGCGCGGCATCCCGCGCCCGGAGATCGAGCGCGCGCTGCTTGAGGCCGGCTGGCATCCGGAGCAGGTGAAGAAGGCGCTCGCCACCTTCGCTGAGGTGGCGTTCCCCCTCCCCGTGCCGCGGCCGGTGCCGCATGTCTCCGCCGGCGAGGCCTTCCTCTACCTCGTGCTCTTCACGGCGCTCGGCGCGAGCGTCTTCTCCGTGGTGGAGCTCTTCTTCACGCTGATCGAGTTCGTGTTCTACGACCCTGCATCGACGATCCCGATCAATCGCGACGCGTGGGTCCCGGGCGTGCGCTGGTCGGTCGCGCGGGCGGTGATCGCCTTCCCGGTCTTCCTCTTCGCGTCCTATTGGGTGGCGCGGGGGCTGAAGCGCGATCCGGCGGAGCGCACCTCGCCGATCCGCCGCTGGCTCACTTATGTCGCGATGTTCCTGGCGGTCACCGTCATCATCGGCGATTTCGTGACGCTCGTCGCATACGTGCTTTCAGGAGAAACGACGGCGCGGTTTCTCCTGAAGGTCGCCGTGGTGGCGGTCGTGGCCGGCGTTATCCTCGGCTACTATCTGTGGGACCTGCGCGAGAGCGAGAGCGCGCGGCGGCCGGCGGTCGCCGCCGCGCTCATCGTCGTCGCGATCCTCGCCTGGGGCGCCGCGGTTGGGTCGGGCGTATGGATGATGGGGCCGCCGTCGGAACAGGCGGCGCGCCGCATCGACGACCGGCGTCTCCAGGATCTGCGTTCGCTTGCACGCGGCGTCGACCTCTATTTCGAGCGGAACGCCGCCTTGCCGGAGAGCCTCTCCGCGCTCACCGCGGCGCTCGAGACGACGCTTTCGACGAACGACCCGGAAAGCGGCGCGCCCTACGACTACCGGCCCGGCGACGGGAAGCGCTTCGAGCTTTGCGCGGACTTCGCGCGTGCTTCCGAGGACGTGCTGCGCGACGCCGTGTGGACGCACGGGGTGGGGCCGCAATGCTTCACGCTCACCGCCGGCGACAAGGAGCGGCGCTAGCCCCTGCCCTTCGCGACTAGGCGGGTTGCGCCGCGGTCGCACCGAGCGGCGGCGTGTTCGCGGCCGTCTTCACGCGGAGCGCCTTGCGTCCGCGGTCGAGGATCGGGCGCTCCACGAGATGATAGGAGAGCGCCGCGAGCGCGAGGCTCGCCGGCAGCGCCACAGCTACCACCACCGTCCAATGCATCGTGCCGTTGAGCGCCCAGGTGAGCGGGTGGTGGAAGAGGTAGAGCCCGTAGGAGATGCGGCCGACATAGACGAGCGCCGGCAGGGACAGGAAGCGCGTCAGCGCCGAGGGCTCCGTCTCCTCCGTTGCGGTCAGGATCACGCGGAGCGCCGCGCCTCGGCGATGGCGATGCCGAGCGTCACGGAGAGCTCGCCGCTTTCGAAGGCGAAGACGCCGGCGATGCCGAGCCCAAGCGCAATGCCGCCGAGCGTCACCGCGTCGCGGTTCCAGTCGCTCCTGATCAGCACCGCGAGCAGGCTGCCGAGGATCAGCCCGGAAAGGCGCGTGTCGAAGCGGAAATAGGTGGCGTCGTAGCCCTCCGTCCAGAAGACGCCGCAGCGATGCGCGGTGGCGACGCAATAGAGCGCCAGCAGGAGCGGAATGAGCAAACGGTGAGGCAGGCGGCAAAGCACGAGCAACGCCAGCGGCCAGAGCAGATAGAAATGCTCCTCAACCGCCAGCGACCAGGTGTGGGAGAGCGGCCCCGCATCGACCAGAAACGCGCTGCCATAATCGGTCAGGTAGAAGAGGCTCAGCATGGCCGAACCGATGTCGCCCGGCGCGACGAGCATGTAGGCGAGCGCCAGGAGCACCAGCGGCGGCGTCAGGCGGAGGAAACGCCGGCCATAGAATCGAGGGATGTCGATGCGGCCGCGGCGCGCATATTCATCGAGCAAAAGGCCGGTGATCAGGAAACCTGAGAGCACGAAGAAGACGTCGACCGCCGCGCCGCCGCCGAGCGTGCCGGGCACGCCCGCGTGCTGGGCGAAGACGGTGAGGACCGCGATGCCGCGTATCCCGTCGAGTGCTGCCACGTGCCGCATGGTTAACCGATGGTTGCACCATGGGCGTCGTAGCCATGATTGCGGCGGCCCGCATCCGTTTGCTGTGCGTGTAGTGAAAGAGCCTGGTTAGCGCGGTTGGTTAGCGCCGGGCCGCATCAGTGCCCGGCGGCGGCGCGCGCCATCGGCCGCTTCGCAAGCGGCACGAAAAGCACCACCGCGAAGAAGAGCACCGCGAGGATCAGGAAGATGTCGGAGAAGGCCATCACCAGCGCCTCGCCGCGGACGCGGTTCGCCAGAAGCTTCAGCGCCGCCATGTCGGCGTCGGAACCGAGCGCGGAGGAGACGCGCGCGGCGATCGATGCGAGCCGCTCCGTCGCCGCCGGCCGGCTCCAGGTCACCGCCTCGTGCAGGCGCGCAATGTGCAGGTCCCAGCGGTCGTTCAGGATCGTGGTGATGACCGCGAGCCCGACGGCGCCGCCGAGATTGCGCATCAGGTTGAAGAGTCCCGAGGCGTTCTGAAGTCTCGCCGGCGGAAGCGTGCCGAGCGCCAGCATCGAGACCGGGATCATCGCCACCATCAAGCCGACGCCGCGCATCGCCTGCGGGATGAAGAGCTCGCCGAAGGCCCAGTCGCGCGTGATCGGCACAAGCTCGAGGCAGGAGATCGCAACGAGGCCCATGCCCACCGCGATCATGATGCGCGGATCGGCGCGCTGCGCGATGCGCCCGCTGATCGGCGCGGTGAGCATCATGAAGATGCCGGTCACGAACACCGTCTCGCCGATCTGCATGGAATCGTAGCCGCGCACGCGCGCGAGATAGACCGGATAGAGGTAGACGAGGCCGTAGAGCCCGATGCCGAGCACGAAGATGAAGAGCGAGCCGGTCGCGAAATTTCGGTCGAGATAGGCCTTGAGATCGACGATCGGATTCTCCGCCGTCAGCGCGCGCATGAAGAAGGCGACGCCGGCGACGGCGGAGACGACCGCGAAGGCGGCGATCGTGCTGTCCTGGAACCAGCCTTTCGAAGAGCCCTCCTCCAGCACGTATTCGAGGCTGCCGAGAAAGACGGCGAGAGTCGCGACGCCGACATAATCGAAGTTCCTCAGGATCTTCAGGTTCGGCTTATCGAAATCGACAAGGAGCAGCGTCGCGACCGTCACCGCGATACCCGGGAAGACGTTCACCAGGAACAGCCAGTGCCAGGAGAAGACGTTGGTGAGGTAGCCGCCGACGGTCGGGCCGACTGTCGGCGCCATCGTCGCGATGAGCCCGACGATCGCGGAGATCATGCCCTGGCGGCTGCGCGGGAAGATCGTGTAGGCGGCGGCGAAGACGGACGGGATCATGGCGCCGCCGATGAAGCCCTGCAGCGCGCGCCAGACGATCATCTGGTCGATCGACGTGGCGGTGGCGCAGCCGATGCTCGCGAGCGTGAAGCCGCCGGCGGCTGTGGCGAAGAGATAGCGCGTCGAGAGCGCCCGGCCGAGGAAGCCGGTCAGCGGGATCATGACGATCTCGGCGACGAGGTAGGATGTCTGCACCCAAGGAATTTCGTCAGCGCTTGCAGAAAGCCCGGCCTGAATCTCGGCAAGCGAAGACGCGACGATCTGGATGTCCAGGATCGCCATGAACATGCCGACGGAGAGCGCGATGAACGCCGCGATCTGCCGCGGCGGGACCGGCGGATCGGCTGTTACGGTCGCGGGCAGGTCGGCCATGGCGGCTCTCCTTGTCGCGTCCTCAGCGCGACGCCACGCCGGTCGTGCCGGTGCGGGTGTCGACGGCGACGACGACCGACATGCCCGGGCGGATCAGATCCTCGGCGGCAACGCTTGCCGGCACGCGGATACGCACGGCCAGCCGCTGCACGACCTTGGTGAAGTTGCCGGTCGCATTGTCGGGCGGCAGCAGGCTGAACACGGAACCGGAAGCCGGCGCGATGCTCGCGACCGTGCCCTTGATGTCGTGGTCCGGAAACGCATCGACGGAGATGTTGGCCGTCTGACCGGGTTGCAGATCGGAAAGCTGCGTCTCCTTGAAGTTCGCGTCGATATAGACGTCCTGCAGCGGCACGAGCGCCATCAGCCGCGTGCCGGGTTGCACATATTCGCCGGGCTCGGCGGCCTTGTTGCCCACGACACCGTCGAACGGCGCGCGAACGACGCTGTGGTCGAGATCGAGCTGTGCCTTCTCGGCGGCGAGCTTGTACTGGTCGAGGACGCGTGCGGCCTCAAGCTTCTGCGCCGTCGCGACCGCGACGTTGGCCTCCGCCGTCGCAAGACCCGCCCGCGCCGCGTCAACGGCGGCGTCGGCTTGCTGGAGCGCCGCCTTTGCGGAATCCACCGCCTGCTGCGTCCCGAACGACTTGCCGGCAAGCGCCGCCGCGCGGTCGTATTCAAGCTTGGCGTTCGCGGCCGCAGCCTGCGCGGACGCAAGCTCGGCGCGCGCCTGCGTGACCTGCGCCTCGCCGGCGGCGACCTGCTGCCCAATGCGGGCGATCGCCGCGTCCTGCACGGCCGCCTGCGCCTGAGCTTGCTGAAGCGCGATCCGGTAGTCGGAATCGTCGAGGAGGACGAGCGGCGTCCCCGCCGTGACACGTGAATTGTTATCGACCGGAACGGACTTCACATAGCCGGCGATCTTCGGCGCGATCACGGCCGTATCCGCGCCGACATAGGCGTCGTCGGTGGAGACCATGAAGCGCCCGCGCGTCCACCAGTCGTGGCCGAAATAGGCGCCGATACCGATCAGGGCGACGAGCGCGCCAATCACCGCCAATTGCCGCCCCCTGCGCTTCGACGGCGCCGGCGGCGGCGCTGCCACGGTCGCGTCGACAGCCGATGGCGCGGCCGGCGCTTCGGCGCGCAGTTCCGCTCCGGGAATCGCCCGCAACGTCGGAGCTCCTCTCGTGGGGCGCTCGATCTGGATATTCTTGGGAAGCGAGTCGGCGACTTCCTCGCCGGAGCCACTTTCCTGGGCCGTCGCACGAACCTTGGTCACAGGCCCCTCCATTCATCGTCAGCTAGGGATCGAACCGAACGGTTCGGTCAGGGCGCTTGAAATGGACCATGTTCCGATCTATTTCAAGATCGAACCGAACGGTTCGGTCACAAAAAATATTGATGTGTGTTTCGGGACCGTTTCGGTGATGTTTCTCGAAGACGATTCTTGGGAGACCGGCTGAAGAATAATCGGGACTTCGGCCCCGCAACGAGGAAATGCAGCAATGACGGAGATCTTGGCGCCAGACGCATTGACGACGTCAAAGCCTGAGGAAAGCGGCGCCGGTCAGGATCCGCGAAAACGGCGCCAAATCCTGGCGGGCGCCCGCAAGGTATTCCTGAAGCACGGCTTCGACGCGGCAAGCATGAACGACATCGCGCGCGTCGCCGGCGTGTCGAAAGGCACGCTCTATGTCTATTTCGAGAACAAGGAACGGCTCTTCACGGCCCTGATGCACGACGAGCGCTCGGCGCAGAATTTCGCTGCCGACCCCGCCGACCATGACGTCGCGGCCGTTCTCACGCGGCTCGGCCGGGAGTTCGTCACCTTCCTCTCCGCCCCGCACGTGATTCGGGCGAAACGCTCCGTCATGGCCATTATCGGACGGATGCCGGACGTTGCCGCCGACTTCTATCGCGACGGCCCTACCCTCTGCGTTGCCGATCTCACTCGCTATCTCAGAGCGCAGGTCCGCGCCGGCGTGCTGTCGATCGACGATTGCGAGCTGGCGGCGCACCAGTTCCTTGACCTCGCGCAGTCCGGAATCATCAAGCCGCTGCTTTATGGCACGCAGGCCAAGGTCTCGCCGGAGACGATCGACCGCACGGTCAAGAGCGCCGTCGCCGTGTTCCTGGCGGCCTACCGGGCGAAGGCCAGCGGCGCGCGCAACGAAAAGAAGAAAGTTTCAAAGTCGCTGGTACGCGGGACTGAGGCTGTGTAGCGGCCGAGTAGCCCTGCCCCGACCCCTTAGATCCTGCGGCTGTCGTAGGCCCAGTGGAGGAGCGCCTGGCGCTGCCGGCGCCGGCAATGGATATCGCCAGGCTCGCAGTTCTTCCTGATCTGCGCGACGTGGCGGCGGAACGCCTTCCAGCGCTTGATCTGCCGCGCATCCTCGCCGGCCATGCGCCGGCCCATGGTGTAGCGGCAGTACCATTGGAACCAGCCGCGCGGATCGTCCTCGTGAATCCACCCCTTGCGACGCCATTCCGATAGCGGCTGGCTGGCGTCGACGCCAAAGAAGTTAAGCGTGCAGTCGCGGCCGTCGGGGGAAAGCTTCGCGCCCTTGAACCATGCGGCGGGGAATTCGTCGCGGCAGTCGGTCATGTATTTTCCGCAGAAGACGCCGAGCTTCAGCATGTCCGACGGCGACAGCTCCGGCCGGAATTCCGGGTCGAAGTTCTCCCCCGCAGGCTCCGTCAGCTCGTAGCGGTAGCCCTGCTGCATCGTGTCGTTCACGACGACGGTTCGTCTGCGCATCGCGCTGCTCCCGACGCCCGCGCGTCACGCGCGCTTGCGGCCGGCGAGGTCTTCCAGGATCGGACAGTCCGGACGATCGTCGCCGTGGCACGCCTCGACGAGCGTGGAGAGCGTCTTCCGCATCGCCTTCAGCTCGGCGAGCTTGGCGTCGATCTCCACGATATGGGATTCGGCGAGCCGACGGACGTCGGCGCTGGCGCGGCGCTTGTCGACATAAAGCGAGAGAAGCTGGCGGCAGTCCTCGATGGAAAAGCCGAGCGCCCGCGCCCGCCGCAGAAAGCGCAGATTGTGAAGCGCGGTGTCGGAATAGTCGCGATAGTTGTTGCCGCGCCGGTCCGCGCTGACGAGGCCGATATCCTCGTAATAGCGGATGGTCTTGGCGGGGAGCCCGCTCAACTTCGCAGCCGCGCCGATATTCATCGCATCGCTCCTGATCTGCCTACCCGAAGCAGATGGTTCCAGCGACGGGAAGGTCAAGCCTCCCCGACCCTGAGCGGCGAGCGCGGGTAAAGAAGCAGGAGAAGCACCAGCGCGAAGCTCGCGATGCCGGAGGCGGCGATCAGCACCGCGTCGAGCGGCGACCAGTTTCCGGTGTCGAGCGGCTGGCTGGCGAAGAGCGCCGCACCGGAAAGCCAGCTCATATGCGAGACGAAGAGGATCCCGAACATGTTCAGGCCGAGATGCACGCCGAGCCCCGCGCCAAGGTTGCCCGTCCTGACGACGAGGATCGTAGCGGTCACCGCGAAAGCGGCGATGCTCACAAGAATGGCCGCCTTGATCGCCGGGGCGGACTGCGCGTCCCAGTGCAGCGCCGTGAAAAGAAGGATGGGCAGGAGCGCCCAGACAAGCGGGCTCCTGAAGCGCGCGGCAAGCGACTGCAGGAGGTAGCCGCGGAAGGCCAGTTCCTCCGCCGCGACCTGCACGAAGAGGAAGAGCGTCAGCGGCACAACCCAGAGGAGCCACGCGCCGATCCCGATCTCGCTGCGGTGGAACGAAGGATCCATGAAGGCGGAGGCGATCTCGGCGAGCCCGGTGGCGATGAGCGAAGCGGCGAAGCCGCGCGATAGATCGCGCCAGGAAAGCCGCCCGCTCGCGCCGAGCACACTGCCGCTCGGCCGGCGGTGAACGAGCTTGACGACGAGAAGAACGCCGCCCGCGAGCCCCACGAAGGTCGCAAGCGCGGTCGCCACACCGGGCGGGGAAACGAAGAAGGCGTTGACGACCGCCCACGGATCGCCTGTCCCTCCTTCTACGACGAAGCCGCCCATGAAGACGCCGGCGAAGAAGGCGATGAGCGTAGAGGCCGCCCAGAGGACGACGATCAGGACGATGCCCACCGCCAAGCGCCAAAGTCCCGTCCGCCCTTCACGGGCGCGCTCGACGTAGCGGAGAAAGGCGGATGAGGCTGCGATCACCGGCGAATCTCAAGAAGAACCAGACACATCTCGTAGGCCGATAAAGGTCCGCACGAAATCCCAAAGGCCGCTGCGGTGCCGCTTAGATGGTGAGTTGGCTGTGCTTCATCCGCAACATTGCGCGCGCAGAGCGCCGATCGGTGGGTTTAGGGTTGCTTTCCCGGCCCGGTGGGGCTTCGCTAGCGAGCCTTCCCGGGGGGTGCGTTGTTGAAGAGAATTTGGGCGTTCGCGCCGTTGTTGGCGGCTTTCCTGCCGGGCTCCGCCCCGGCGCTCGACCTGACCGACTGGTTCGTGCAGACGCGTTTCCTTGGCAGCGTCTCAAGCGCGCCGGGCGACTTCGCGACCCTGCCGCCGGGCGCCACCGGCAGTGACCAGACCTCCTACCAGCCGCAGGAATATTTCGGCGCAGGCGCCGGACTCGGCTACCACTTCTCCGCCTGGGGTATCCCGTTCAGCGCCGTCGTCGACGGCAGCCTGAATTTCCGCCACGACACCGACGTCGCTCCCCTCCCCGCCGGCGCGCCCAACTATCACGGCAATTTGCAGACCGTCGATCTGCGCTTGAGCCTGCTTGCCGACGTGCTCGATCTCGGCTGGGGCCGCTTCTATGTCGGCGGCGGCATCGGAGCGGCGCGCGTGCGCACCGAGGTGGAGTTCGAGCACACGCCGACCTCCGTCGTGAACGCGACGTGGAAGGCGTCGCCGTCCTTTGAGGCGGGCATCGCCTTCACCGGCTTCTCGCGGCGGGTGATCCCGCATATCGCCTATCGCTTCCGCTGGGTTGGCGACGTCGATTCCGGCACTTTCCCGGACGGATCGAAGGTCCGCTACAACGACTTCAACATCCACGATTTCATGTTCGGCTTCACCATCCCGCTTGCGGTCGACGGTGGAAGCTTCGCGCCTTATGCCTTCGCGGGCGACGCGCCGGTGGCGCAGATCGCGGCGGCCGGAGAGGCCTTCTGGACCGGATTCCATGTCGGCGCCTTCGGCGGCTGGGGTATGGGCAACAATTTCGACGTGTCCGGGCTCGCCACGACGCCGGGCGGCGTGCCTTACAACGCCGCGAACACCTACAGTCTCGACAGCGACGGGCCCTTCGCCGGCGGCGAGATCGGGGTGGACTGGCAGTGGGGCTGGGTGGTGCTCGGGCTTTCCGGCGAGGTGGGCTATTTGGGTCTCGACGGCTCGGCGACCGATCCGGCTTCGCCCGGCGGCGATACGTCGACGACGTTCTCGTCCGACTGGTACGGCGGCATGTCGGTGCGCGGCGGCCTCGCCTATGAGCGCCTCCTCGGTTACGGCCGCGTCGGGGTCATGTACGTGAACGCCGAGGCGAAGACGACGGATTCCTGCACCGCGGCGCCGTGTGGACCGACGACGGCCTCGGCAAGCGAGCAGGATATCCTCTTCGGCTGGTTCCTCGGGGCGGGCGCGGAATATGCGTTCAACAATCGTTGGAGCGTCGGCGCCGAATACCGCTTCATCCATCTGAACGACGACCTGCAGCCGCAAGGCACGAGCTCGATCGGCCCGGTCGCGCAGGATTTCGACGTGCGGCACATCCAGGCGGGACGCGCTTCCATCAATTATCGCTGGTAGGCAGCCAGGCCCCGCCGCTTGCGATGGCGGCGACGCGGCTCTATTTGCCGTCCAGAGTACGACGCGCGTCGTCTCCCGCTCATGGAGGCCCCGATGTGCCGCAACATCCGCACACTCTTCAATTTCGAGCCGCCGGCGACACAGGACGAAATCCGCGCTTCGGCGCTGCAATTCGTCCGCAAGCTCTCCGGCTTCCAGCGGCCCTCAAAAGCGAACGAAGCGGCGTTCTACCGTGCGGTCGACGAGGTCAGCGCCGCCGCGCGCCGGCTCATCGACTCGCTTGAGACCACAAGCCCGCCGAAGGACCGCGAGGTTGAGGCGCTCAAGGCCCGCGCCCGCGCTGCCGAGCGCTACGCCTGACGCCCGTACACCGGCGATCAACAGCGGGTGATTCCGCGGCGAGGCGCTTTGCAGCCGCCGCGTGGCGTGATCCAAGGGGCCAAACCATTGCCGGGAGCCCAACGATGCCCATTCGCAAACCGTTTTCGATCAGGCCCTATGTCGATCCCGCCCTCGCGGTCCTCGCGGTCGCCGCCCTGGTGGCGATGAGCGGCATGTTCAGGAATGCTTCCGCCGAGCCGGCGCATGTCGTGCCGCCGCCCGCGCATGACGCGGCGCTCGCCTCAACGCCCGGAACGGAGACCGCCGTCGTCGCCGGCGGGTGCTTCTGGGGCGTACAGGGCGTGTTCCAGCACGTGAAAGGCGTGACGATGGCCGTCTCCGGCTATTCCGGCGGCGATGCCGACACAGCGCATTACCGGATCGTTGGCACCGGCGCGACCGGCCACGCCGAGTCGGTCGAGATCACCTACGACCCGAGCCAGGTCACCTACGGGAAGATCCTCCAGATCTACTTCTCTGTCGCTCATGACCCCACGCAGAAGGACCGCCAGGGTCCGGACCACGGGACCCAGTACCGCTCGGCGATCTTCACGGCCAACGCGGCGCAGGCGGCGATCGCGAAGGACTACATCGCCCAGCTCGACCAGGCGCATGTTTTCGATAAGCCGATCGTGACCGAGGTGTCGCCGCTCAACGCGTTCTACGCCGCGGAGGACTACCATCAGGACTACGCGACGATTCACCCCGAGAGCGCCTACATCGCCATCAACGATCTGCCGAAGATCGAGAACCTGCGCGTGCTCTTCCCGGAGATCTACCGGCAAAACCCGGTGTTGGTGAACGTCGCCTCGAAGGCAAGCTGAATACGGGCTGCATACTGGCGGATCGCGGCGACCTTTCGCTGCGATCCGTTTGACCTGCCTCAAGGAATGCCCGCGCCGGCTTTGGCATTGAACCGGAAATGATCCGGGATGCCACGATCGCTTCGCTGCTTCAGCACCGCGTCACGACGGTGGACCCCGAGGGGCCGGCCGCGGCGACGGTCCTGATCGATCTGTGCCGGGACGGCCTCGACGACACGGAGATCGCCGATACATTGCGCCTCGCCTCGCCGCATATCGAGCCGGACCTGCTGGCCGCGATCTACGAAGCGGCGGCGGCGGTCGGCATGAAGCTGCCGCAGAGCGTGAATCAGGATGTCCCGGCCGGCGCGGGGTTCGTCATGGGGACGCGGCTCGTGCGAAGCCCCGCCGCATAGCGGCAGCATCGCGGGCGCGGCGCCAACGTCACGGCGAGCGACGCGCCTTGCCGTTGGCGGCTTCGATCCTTTCCGCCACCATCTCCTGCAATTTCCAAAGATGCCGGTCGCGCAGGCCGAGCGCCTCCAGGTGCTCCACCGTGCTGTGCAGGTACTCCGCCATCGAGCCGCGATGCCCGACCGCAGTGGCGAGCGCATCGGCGACCACCTCGTCGGTCAGTCCGCCAACGTAGCGGCTGCTCTTTCGGTCGATGATGAAGGTGAAGGCGCGGATCGTCCCATTCGCTGTCGCGACATTCACCCAGCGCGGCTTGTGCGGCGCCGGACGGAAGCGCATCTCGCGGTGGAAGAGCCGCATCATATTCTCTTCGATGGCATCGGACGGCAGCCGGTAAGCGACGCCTTTCGCCTGGCCGCCGCGGTCGAGCGACAGCATGAGACCGGGCTGCTCGGGGTGGCCGCGGAACCAGCGGTCCCAGCCGAGGCAGAAGGAGCGATGCCAGCCGCGCACCACGCCCGTCCGCTGCTCGACGAAGTCGTGATCCGGCCTCCAGAGAAGCGACCCATAGGCGAAGAGCCAGATCTCGCCGTTTGCCGGCGCTGTCGCGAGCAACGCTTCGATGTCGGCGCGCAGCTCGGCTTTGGTCGCCGTGGTCATTTCCGGCGGAGTGCCCGGATCGGCATTGCCCCCGCCCGCGCCAGCCACCAGCGCGACGAGCTCAGGCGTCAGGCGCATGGCGAGTCAGACCCGTGAACCGCGCAGAGCGCAAAGAGGATTTCATACGACACGCGAAGGGCGCCCTCTTGCCACCTCCACAGAATGGATGATGCCGTCGAACTCGGCCACCCGGAAATCGACGAGCTCCGCAATTTGCCCAAATCGGACAGTCGCGTGAGGTTCCCAATTTACGAAATGCTTACAACGCTGTCGCAACCTCCCCTGGAGCATGCCGCCGACAGCCGTCTAGACTTGGCGCGTGCGCCGAGGGCTGTGAATGTATCGAGCCCAGGGGCGAATTGCGGCAGGCCCTGTGCAATGATGACGCCGCAGCACGCGAAGGACAGGTTCGTGACGCAAGAGGCCGAGCGCGCGCTGGGGCGGGCGGAATATCTGGGATTGGGCGCCATGGCCATGGCGGTCCTGGTTCTCGCCAACGACTTCGTCGCCCTTTCGGTGGCGCTCCCTGCGATCGAAGCGACCTACAAGGCGGACGTCACCACCGTCCAATGGGCCATCAACGGCTATGCGCTGGTCTTCGGCGTCCTCATCGTGACGGGCGGACGCCTTGCCGACATGTTCGGCCGCCGCAAGGTGTTCTTTCTCGGCTCGGTGATCTTCGCATTCTTCTCGCTGGTTGGCGGCGTCGCGCCCAACATCTTCGTGATGTTGGCCGCACGCGGCGCAATGGGCATCGGCGGCGCCATGATGTGGCCGGCGATCCTGGGGATGACCTACGGACTGCTTCCTTCAAGCAAGGCCGGTCTCGCCGGCGGCCTGATTATCGGCGCCGCCGGATTCGGCAATGCAGTCGGTCCGCTGCTAGGCGGGGCGCTGACCGATCTCCTGAGCTGGCGATGGATATTCTATCTGAACCTGCCGATCGCCGCGGTGGCCATGGTCGTCACCTGGTACATCATTCCGATCGAAAAGATCGACGCCACTTCCCGCCGCATCGACTATGTCGGCGTGGCGACCGTCTCCGTCGGGCTTTTTGCGCTGTTGCTGTCGTTGGACATGGGAACGGACCTCGGCTGGACCGACCCGCTGATCCTGGGACTGCTCGCGCTCTCCGCGGCATGCCTCGCGGGCTTCGCGTTCGCGGAGCGTCGCGCCGGCGCCGGCGCGCTCATCCCGAGCGACGTTCTGCGCAACCGCGGCTTCGCAGCCGCCAGCCTGGCAACACTTCTCATGTCGGCGCTCTTCTTCTCCGCATTGCTCTACCTGCCGCAGTTCATGTCCAAACAACTCGGCTTCTCGGCCATCGGCGCCGGCGCCGGCCTGCTTCCGATGATGGGCGTATTCGCCGTGACGTCCTTTGTGGCGGGCCCGCTCTACGCGCGCTTGGGGCCGAAACTGATCGTGTCGGTGGGCGCCGCGTGCCTGGCCGCCGGCATCTTCATCCTGTCGTTTGTCGAGACGACCACGCCCTATGCTCACCTCATTCCGGGCATGGCCGTAATGGGAGCCGGCGTTGGGCTGTTCTATTCGTCGGTGACCACGTCGGGGATCACCGCGCTCGATCCCTCACGATCGAGCCTTGCCGGCGCCATCATCTACATGGCCCAGATCGCCGGAGGAGCAATCGGCCTCGGCCTGAACACGGCTATCGTCGTGACCGCTCCATCGCTTGTCGAGGGCATCCACCGAGCCTTTACCGTCGACGCCGGTCTGGCCGTCTGCGGGCTCCTTGTCGCGCTCTTCTTCGTGGGCGGACCGGTCGACCGAGCGCGCTTGCGCTCAATGATGCACCACCATCGCGCCCACGCCTGAGGGGCGGGCACCGTCGTACGCGCGGATCAAGCCCCTTAGTGCAATTGCCCGTGGAAGCGGGCGTTGCGGATTTCGGCGGCGGTCGCGAGCTGTTTGTGCGCGACCTCGACGGAATGGATGATGCCGTCGATCTCGGCCACCCAGAAATCAAGGAACTTCAAAAGGCGCGGGTAGTCCGGGGCTACGTCGTAGAACTGCCAGATGAAGGTCTGCAGGAGCTTGGGACGCTCCGGCATGTGATAGAGGATGTTGGCGGTGGCGAGGCCGTAGCCGGCATCGTCGCCCAGGAACACGGTGCGAAAGTCGAGCTCGCGCATTCTCTTCCCCTTGATAGCTGCGCGTCAGCGCGCGATTCCAATGGGAAGGATAGCTTCAGGTTCCATGATTAACAAATGATTACAGGGGTTTAGCAGCCTTCGCCCGGAAGTGCTAACAATCCGCCCGTGCCTAAATTCTAATCGACAAGAATGCCGCCGGCTTCGGCCAGGGCCTCGGGCGTGTCCACATCGACGGCAGCGGCTGCCCCGATCTCGACCCGTTCGAGCGCCTCCTCGTGGCGCGCGATAATGTGCCGCGCCCCGGTGTCGCCGGTGACCGTCATCAATTCGGGGAAGAAAGCGCGCGCCCAAAGGACGGGGTTCCCGCGCTTGCCGGCAACGGTCGGAAGAACGATCGCCGGCGCGCTTTTCGTCGCGAAGGTGTCGATCAGCCGGTCGATGATCGCGGGCGTGATCCCCGGCATGTCGGCGAGAAGGACGAGCGCGCCTCCTACTTCGTCGGGGACGGCGGAGAGACCCGCTCTCAACGACGTGGCGAGGCCTTCGGCGAAATCCGGATTGTGGACGAGGCTGACGTCGAGCCCCTGCAGCGCCGCTGCGATGTCGTCGGCGCGATGCCCGGTGACGACGATGACCGGACCGGCCTTGGAGGCGAGCGCATTCTCCGCGATGCGGCGGATCAGCGGCGCGCCGTCGAAGCGCGCCAAGAGCTTGTTCGGGCCGCCCATGCGGCGCGACTGCCCGGCGGCGAGGACGATCGCGGCGACGCCGGCACGCGTCTCCGCCAGCGGCTCGCGCGGCTGCGGACGCGAGACGATCTCCATCAGGAGGCCGCCGACGCCCATGCCGGTAATGTCGTCCTCCTCAACGTCGAGGCCGGCGAGGAGCCGGTTCAAAACCCAGTCGAAGCCGTTCTCGACAGGCGAGCGCGCGCAGCCCGGCGCGCCGAGGACCGGACGACCGTCGAGCTCGCCGATCAGGAGCAGATTGCCGGGATCGACCGGCATGCCGAAATGGCGCACGCGGCCCCCGGCCAGTTCGATCGCGGCGGGGATCACGTCGGCCCGGTCGGTGATCGCGGAAGCGCCGAAGGCGATCAGCAGCTCCGCCCCCTCGCCTTTCAGCTTCGTGAGCGCGGCGGCGAGCGCGGCGGCGTCGTGCGGTACGCGCGTCTCGCCGAGAAGCGTTGCGTTCGCGGGCCTGAGCCGCTCCTCCAACACACGCCGCGTCTTGTCCATCACGGACGGCTTCAGCCCTGGGAGCGTTGTCGCGGCAAGGCCGACCTTCAACCCTTTCCACGCCGCGACCGAAAGGATCGGCGTCGCGGTGTGCGCGCCGGCCGCGTCGATCACCGCGCCGGGCAAGGCGAAGGGAATGATCTTCACCGTCGCCACCATGCGCCCCGCCTCCACGGCCGCGAATTCCGGCAGCGTCGCAACGGTCAAACCGGGATCGAGGCGGTTCAGCGTGTCGACCGCCGCGCGGTCGACGACCAGGAGCCCGGCGTGTTCCGCATAGAGATTGCAGCGGCCGGTGCCCGCTTCGTCGAGGCGGATATTCTCCCCGCGCAGCGTCTCGGCGACGCGCCGCGCCGCCTCGTCCTCATGCACGTCTCCGGGCTCAAGCCGCGCCGCGACGACCTCGCCGATGCCCTCGGTGAGAAGGCGATCCACGAGCTCGCGGGTGAGGCGCGTGCCCTTCCTGACCACGCCGGAGCGATGGCGGACCGAATGCGCGGCGATCGCGCCTTCGGCTTCGTCGAGAGGGATCGGTCCGAATTTCATGAGGGCGCGACGCGCTTCATTGGGATCAGGCGGCGATCCGTTCCGCCCGACGGCCGCGCCGCAAGGCCGCGATCACCTCGGCGAGAATGGCGACGGCAATCTCGGCCGGCGATTGCGCACCGATGTCGACGCCGATCGGCGCGTGGATCGTCTCCAGCGATTGCGCCGAAGCGCCCTGCTCCATCAGACGCTCGACGCGCTTGCCGTGCGTCTTGCGGCTGCCGAGCGCGCCCACATAGAAGCACTCGGCGGCAAGCGCCGCGAGGATCGGGTGATCGTCGATCTTCGGGTCGTGGGTGAGCGCGACGAGCCCGGTGAAGGCGTCGAGCGGCACGGTCTTCAGCGCCTCCTCCGGCCACTCGGCGAAGAGCGGCACGTCGGGGAAGCGCTCCGGCGTCGCGAAGGCGGTGCGCGGGTCGATGATGGCGAGATCGAAGCCGGCAAGCCGCGCCATCGGCGCGAGCGCCTGGCTGATATGAACCGCGCCGATCACGACCAGGCGCGGCGGCGGAACGTGCACGGTGAGGAAGGTGTGGCCGTCCTCCAGCATGCCGGAGCGGCCGGAGCGAAGCCGCTTCTCAAGCTCCGCCGCGAGCGGGTCGCCGCCCGCCGATTCTCTAGGGACGAGGCGCTCCGCCCCCGTCGCCGTGTCGGTCACCAGGATCGCGGCCCGGCGCGCGCCGCGCGCCTCGTTCAGCGCCTTCAGGATGTCGAGCTTCATCGGACCGCCATTCCCGTTCGGATATCACGGTCCCTAAATAGACCCCGCGGCGGCGTTCCGCCACCGCCTGCCGACAAGGATGTTCCAAGTTCGCGTACGGCGCGCTTGCCGCGCGGCGGACGAGGCCGCATCTTTCCCCCAACGAACCAGACGAGACGCGGAGGAAACGATGAACATGAAGGAAGGCGGGGTGATCCAGGTCGCCTATGTGGTGCGCGACCTGGAAGCCGCGATGAAGCGGCACATGGAGGTCGCCAATGTCGGGCCGTTCCACATCTACAAATTCGAGCCCGGCAAGATCGAGAACTACATCTATCGCGGCAAACCGGCGGATCACACCTGCTGGATCGCGGTGACGCCGATGGGCGAAGGCCTCGGCTGCCAGGTGGAGTTCATGCAACCGATCTCAGGCTACTCCATCTACGACGAGCATCTGGAGAAGCACGGCGAAAGCTTCCATCACGTGAAGCTCTACTATCCCGACTGCGCCAAGGCGGTCGCCGAATATGCCAAGCGCGGCTACCCCGTTATCCAGCAGGGCAAGATCGACGAGGACGAGCACTACTATCTCGATACGGTGAAGGACTTCGGCTACATGATCGAGCTCGGCAACGCGGGACGCATCCGCGCGCCGGAGCGTGTCTATCCGGAGTGACGCCAGGGCTCTCACCGCCGCCCACAACAGCCAGGCACATCACTTCATAATTGTCGTCATGCCCGGACTTGATCCGGGCAACGGTGATAGGAGCAGACGACGCCCAATGGGCGCTCGTCGACCTTCTCGGCGCTACTCGACCTTCTCGACAAACACCTTGATCCTGCCGCCGCAGGAGAGGCCGACGCGCCAGGCTGTCTCGTCGGCGACGCCGAATTCGAGCATCTTCGGCTTGCCGGACTCGATCACGTCGAGCGCCTCGCCGACGACCGCGCCTTCCACGCAACCGCCTGAGACGGAGCCCTCGAAGTTCCCCTCCGCGTCGACGACGAGATGACTGCCGACGGGGCGCGGGGCGGAGCCCCAGGTCTCCACCACCGTCGCAAGCGCCAGGTCGCGCCCCTCCCCGCGCCAGCGCTCGGCGGCGGAAAGAACATCGAGATGCGGATCGATCGCGGCATCGCTCATCGTCGTTCTCCACGGCGCGAAAGCGCCCTTCAGGGACGTAGGCGCGCGGGGGCCAAGCTGCAAGCCATGCCGAAAGTCTATGCAACCACAACTCGCCGGGAAATATTGCGTCGGCTCAAATCTTCTGGTCGACTCGCTGAAGTGCGGTGGGGAGAAATCATGCGACCGACACTGGCGATCGCGGCGGGAGCAGCGCTCCTCGGCCTAACAGCCTGCAGCAAAGAGAAGCCGCCACCGGAGCCGATTCGCCCGGTCAGGACCGTCACCGTGGAGCATCGCACGATCGGCGAGCCGGTGGCCCTCTCGGGGCAGGTTGAGGCGGCGGAATCGGTGAACCTCAGCTTTCGGATCGGCGGCAAGCTGACCGAACGCCTGGTCTCCGTCGACGATCAGGTCACGGCCGGCGAGGTCGTCGCCCGCCTCGACACGCAGGACGTCGATAGCGAGCTGCGCGCCGCGGAGGCCGATCTCGCGGCCGCGAAGGCCACGCTCGTCCAGGCCGAAGCCGACGAGAAGCGGCAGGCGGAGCTTCTGAAGAAACGCGTGATCGCGCAGGCGCGCTACGATCAGGCCGTACAGGCGCTCGACACCGCGCGCTCGCAGGTCGAAGCGGCGAATGCGCGCGCCAAGTCGGCGCGCGACAAGGCCAGCTATTCGGAGCTTCATGCGGACGGCGCCGGCAGGGTCACCGCCACCGGCGCGGAGGCCGGCGAGGTCGTCTCGGCTGGCCAGACGATCGTGACGGTGGCGCGCGAAGGCGCGCGCGACGCCGTCTTCAACGTTCCCGCACAGCTTCTGCGCACCGCGCCGCGCGACCCGAAGGTGAATGTCACGCTCGCCGACGACCCGAGCGCTACGGCGACAGGCCACGTGCGCGAGGTCGCGCCGCAGGCCGATCCGGCGACCCGGACCTACGAGGTGAAGGTCGCGCTCGACAATCCGCCGCCGGCGATGCAACTCGGCGCCACGGTGATCGGCGAGATCGTGCTTGAATCGGAGCCGGCGATCGAGATCCCAGCGACCGCGCTCATGCAGGAGGGCGATAAGCCGGCGGTCTGGGTCGTCGATCCGGCCGAAAACACCGTCGCGCTGAAACCGATCGTCATTACGCGCTACGAGTTGGATTCCGCGATCGTCGGCGACGGCCTAAACGACGGCGATATCGTGGTCACGGCCGGGGTCCAGGCGCTGAGACCCGGCCAGAAGGTGAAGCTCCTCGGCGAAACGCAATGAACCGGGGCTTCAACCTTTCCGAATGGGCGCTTCGCCATCGCGTCCTCGTCTGGTTCGCGCTGATCCTGATCGTGGCGGCGGGGATCAACGCCTACATCGGCCTCGGCCGCAACGAAGACCCGCCCTTCACCATCAAGACGATGGTCGTGCAGGCGGTGTGGCCCGGCGCGCCGATCGAAGACATGCTCGAACAGGTGACCGACCGGCTGGAGAAGAAGCTCCAGGAGGTGCCGCATATCGATTTTCTCAAGAGCTATACCTCGGCCGGACGCACCATCGTCTTCGTAAACCTCAAGGACACGACGCGCGCCGCCCAAATCCCGGACCTCTGGTACCAGGTGCGCAAGAAGGTCGCCGATATCCAAAGCACCTTCCCGAGCGGCGTGCTCGGCCCGTTCTTCGACGACGAGTTCGGCGAGACGTTCGGCATCATCTACGCCTTCACCGCCGACGGCTTCACGCATCGCGAGCTTCGCGACTACGTGGAGGGCGTCCGCTCAGAGCTCCTTTCTGTGGAAAACGTCGCCAAGATCGAATCGGTCGGGGTGCAGGACGAGAAAATCTACATCGAGTTCTCCGTGCAGCAGCTCGCCGGTCTCGGCGTCGACCGGATGGCGCTCATCAACGCGCTTGCTGCACAGAACGCCATCACGCCCGCGGGTATCGTCGAGACAGCCGACCAGAAGATCCAGGTCCGCGTCACCGGCGCCTTCCAATCGGAGGCCGATCTTCGGCGCGTGAATTTTGCCGTGAACGGAAAGCTGTTCCGGCTGACCGACATCGCGACGGTCAAGCGCGGCTATGTCGATCCGCCCGACCCGATGTTCCGCGTCAACGGCAAGCCGGCGATCGCGCTCGCCATCTCCATGCAGTCCGGCGGCGACCTTCTCGCGCTCGGCAAGGCCATCGAGGAGAAGATGGCGGAGATCACGGCGGACCTTCCGATCGGGATCGAGCCGGTGCTCGTCGCGGAGCAGCCGCACGTGGTGGAAGAATCGATCAGCGAGTTCACCAAGGCGCTTTGGGAGGCGATCGCGATCGTGCTCGCGGTGAGCTTCATCAGCCTTGGGCTGCGCGCCGGGGCGGTCGTCGCCTTCTCAATACCGCTGGTGCTCGCGGCGACCTTCGTCGCCATGGACTACTTCTCCATCGATCTTCAGCGCGTCTCGCTCGGCGCGCTCATCATCGCGCTCGGCCTTCTCGTCGACGACGCGATGATCACGGTGGAGATGATGGTCACCAAGCTCGAAGAGGGTTTGAGCAGGTTCGAGGCGGCGACCTTCGCCTATACCTCGACCGCGTTTCCGATGCTGACCGGGACGCTTGTCACCGTCGCCGGCTTCATTCCGATCGGCTTCGCCAAGAGCTCGGCCGGCGAGTACACCTTCTCGCTCTTCGCCGTGGTCGGCATCGCGCTCATCATCTCCTGGATCGTCGCGGTCGTCTTCGCGCCGCTGATCGGGGTCTCGATCCTGAAGAAACCGAAAGGCCACGCGCACGATGCCGAGCCCGGGCGCGTGATGACGGCATTCCGTAAAGTCCTGCTTCTGGCGATGCGCTGGCGCTTCGCGACGATCGGCGCGACGCTTGCGCTCTTCATCGTCTCGCTCGTCGGCATGGGCCTCGTGCCGCAGCAGTTCTTCCCCTCCTCCGACCGGCCGGAGCTTCTGGTCGATCTGCAGCTTCCGGAAAGCGCTTCGATCGAGGCGACCGGCCGCGCTACCGCGAAGCTGGAGGCTTTGCTCGCCGAAGACGACGACATCGACCACTGGAGCACTTATGTCGGCTCCGGCGCGGTGCGTTTTTACCTGCCGCTCGACCCGAAGCTCTCAAACGACTTCATCGCGCAGGTTGTCATCGTCACGAAGGACCTCGAGGCGCGCATGCGCGTGCAGGCAAGGCTTGAGGGCGAGATCGCGGACGCATTGCCGGAGGCCGTCGCGCGCGTCGCGCCGCTTGAGCTCGGGCCGCCGGTCGGCTGGCCGATACAGTACCGCGTGAGCGGTCCCGATCCGGACAAGATCCGCGGCATCGCGTACACAGGTCGCCGACGCCGTCGGAAAGAACCCGTATACGCGGCAGGTGAGTTTCGACTGGATCGAGCCGTCACGGATGCTGCGCATCCGCGTCGACCAGGATCAGGCGCGTCTCCTCGGCGTCAGCTCCGAATCGCTCGCACAGTCGCTGAACACGACGATCACCGGAGCCACCGTCACCCAGATCCGCGACGGCATCTACCTGATCGACGTCGTGGCGCGCGCGCGGGCGGAGGACCGCGCCTCGCCGTCAACCATCAGCACGCTTCAGATACCGCTCGCCAACGGAAAGACGGTGCCGCTCCTGCAGCTTGCGACCGTCGAGTATGCGCAGGAGCTTCCGCTCATCTGGCGGCGCGACCGCGTGCCGACGCTGACGGTGCAGGCCGACGTCGCGCACGGCATTCAGCCGGCGACCGTCGACGCCGCGCTCGTCGCCGATATCGCCGCGATCAACGCCGAGCTTCCCGCCGGCTATCACGTGGCGGTTGGCGGCACGGCGGAAGCGAGCGCGAAGTCGCAGCGATCGGTCTTGGCCGCGGCGCCGCTGATGGTCTTCGTCATGCTCATCATCCTGATGATTCAGCTTCAGAGCTTCTCGCGGCTGGCGCTCGTCTTGAGCGTCGCGCCGCTCGGGCTGATCGGCGTCGTCGCGGCGCTGCTTCTCTCTGGCCGGCCGCTTGGCTTCATCGCGATCCTTGGCGTGATCGCGCTGATCGGCATGATCGTGCGCAACTCGGTGATCCTGGTCGATCAGATCGACACGGAGATCGCCCACGGACATCCGCGCTGGGATGCGGTGGTGCTGGCGACGATGCACCGCTTCCGCCCGATCCTGCTGACCGCCGCCGCGGCGATTCTCGGCATGATCCCGATCGCGCCGACGGTATTCTGGGGACCCATGGCGGTCGCGATCATGGGCGGGCTCGCGGTCGCGACCGCGCTGACGCTGATCTTCCTGCCGGCGCTTTATGTCGTCTGGTTTCGCATCCGCGAGGACGAAGCGCCGCCGGTCCCGACGGCAGAGCCCTCCCCCGGCTAGTCGCGCTCTATGGCTCTCTAATTGCGGGGGGCGTCGTTGACGAAGCCGGAGGTGACGCCCTTCGCGGCGGCCGCCGATTCTTCCGCCGAGCCGGCGCGGAGATCGCGGGCCTCGGCAATCTGATCCGGATCGTCGCCTTCACGATAGAACGTGTAGGAAAGCGTCACGCGACGGAGCGCCATCGCCTGCTTGTCGTCCAATATGCTCTTGTCGAGATAGAACACGACCGGCATGCGCGCCGTCTCGCCGGGCGCGAGCTTCTCGTCGCTGAAGCAGAAGCACTGGATCTTGAAGAAATACGGCGCCACCTGAAACGGCGTCACGTTGAACACCGCATGCGCCACGACCGGTTTGTCGGAGACATTTTTCGCGATGTAGTAGATCGTCGTCGGTTCCCCGATCGCCACCGTGACCTGCGGCTCTTCCGGATAAAAATACCAGGCAAGGCCGTTCGCGACGTTGGCGTCGAAACTGACCGTCACCTTCTCGTTCTCGACGACGCTCGTCGGGGCCGACGTTATGATTGCGCGGCGCGTCGTGCCGCCATAGCCCGTGGCGGCGCAGAAAAGCCGGTAGAGCGTCGGCGAATAGATCACGCCCGCCGTCGGCAGCGCCAGCAGCACCGCGCAGAGAATGATCGTGTTGCGATATCTCAAGCCGTCGATCCCGTTGCAGGCCTATTGCGGCGTCGGTCGGACGTCCGAATAGCGGCAAGCGCCCTCTACCACCGATCGGGCGGCGCGCCATGCGGCCTGAGGGCGCACGCAGGCCAAAGCGCATACACGACGTTGGGCGCCATCGTGCGAATCGACAACAGCACCGTCAGGCGGCGGCGCGTTTTGTCAGGAGCATCGGGCCATAGCTCAGCGCGAAGAGCCCGAACGAAGCGGACCAAAGGACGCCGCCTGTGATCAGAACCGTGGCGTAATGTGCGCTCATGAACGGTGCGATAACGCGCAGCGCCGCCCCGAGCGTCACAAGAACATAGATCGCAATCGTTGCCGCGCCAGCGGTGATCGGCCGCCCGGCATGCCCACGGCTCGCCCGCGTCATCACGGCCAGCGTCATCGTGCCGACCGCACCGGCCGTCAACGCATGGACGGCACTGCTCACCGGCACAGCGGAAGGAACAAGCGCGGCGAGCCCCATCAGAAGAAGCGCAGCGGCAAGCCAAAACTGCCCGAGATGGAGGATAAGCACGATCGGCTCACCGAGCGTCCGATGACCCTGCCAGCGCAGCAGTCTTGCAATCAGAAGCGCGGCGGCCCCCAAGAGACAGCTTCCCACCCATGACGCGTCGGGCGCTGCGACCCAGCCGGCCATGCCAACGCCGGTCGCGGCCAGGCCGAGCTTGTCGAGATAATCCATCGGTGCCGGAAGCGGTGGACCTTTCACGCGCGCCAACCAGTTCCGTGTGAAGCTTGGCGTGACGCGACCTCCGACGAGCGCCATGAGGAGCGCCGTGACGCCAAGCGCGAGACGGATACCGACGCCATCGAGAGCAGCAAACTGTGTCGCAGCGTGATCCACGAGATTGGCAAGGGCAAACAGCGAGAGGAGAACTGCAATAGGCGCGTTGCGGACGTTGCGGCCGGCGACGATCTCCCGCCAGATCGATGCCGCGAGCACGACCGGAAATGCGAGGTCAAGGATCGCCGCGGATAGCGGCTCCGGATCGAAGAAGAGCGCCACGCGCCCAAGGAGCCAAAGTGCGACCAAAACTGCGAGTGGAGCGCCGCTCAACGGCAGGCGGCCAGTCCAGTTTGGGACGGCCGTCAGGATGAAGCCCGCTATCACCGCGCCAAGATAACCGAAGATCATCTCGTGCGCGTGCCAGGCGAGGCCCGCGAACGAGCCTGACAGGCTGGCATACCCGAAATAGACAAGCAGCCAAAGCGGAACGGCGAGCGCCGCATAGATTGAGCCGAGCAGAAAGAAGGGCCGGAAGGCGTAGCTCAGAAAGGCCGGCGCATTGCGGACGCGGCCGCGCCGATCGATCGAACGATCCCCGGCGTTCACCCGCGCGCGCGGAACCGAGCGGTCGCGCGGCGGAAGGTCTGGCCGAGAATTGGGAGGATCGGACAGCGTCACCGTCGATGCCTAATGGCAAATCTGAAGCGGAAGCCCGCCGACGCGAGCCCCGCTCCTGAGCCCGGATTAGTGGTTCATGCCCGTTTGTTCCGGAGCCTCGTTCGGCTTGAATATCTCCGGCCGCTCTTCGCCTTCAACAACGAGCTGGCCGATCAGACCGCGCGCCGCGCGAGACAGTGCGTGGTCGACAAGCAGATAGGTCCCCGGGACCTCCACCTTGAAATCGACCGCCACGGCGCCGCCCGGCGGAACAACCGTCGTCTGCACGTCGGTCAGCGGCGCGGCCGTCAGCGAACCGAGATTGTAGACGTGGTCGAAGATCTCGCCAATCACGTGGAAGCTCGAGGTCTTGTTCGGGCCACCCACGCCGAAGTAGATGCGGACCGTCTCGCCGGTCTTGGCATGCAGCGCGTTGCCCTCGGCGAGCGCGTTCGCAGCGCCGTTGAAGACGTAATATTCCGGCATCTCGTTCATGAGCTTGTCATAGCTCTCGCTGAGTTCGCCGGTCGTGCCGAACGCCTCGTTCGTATAGATCTCGCCCTGCATGACGTAGAACTCGTGATCGACCTTGGGCAGGCCGCCTTCCGGCTCGACCAGGATCAGCCCGTACATGCCGTTCGCGATGTGCTGCGCGGCCATCGGGACGGCACAGTGGTAGACGAAGAGCCCCGGCTTCATCGCCTTGAAGGCAAAGCCCTTGGTCGCGCCGGGATCCGTCACGGTCGCGACGCCGCCGCCGCCCGGGCCGGTCACCGCGTGAAAGTCCACGTTGTGCTGCATCCAGCTGTCTTCGTGGTTCTTCAGGCTGACCTCGACCGTATCGCCGACACGCACGCGCACGAACGGACCGGGCACCTGGCCGTTGAAGGTCCAGTAGCGATAGGTCGTGCCATCTGCGAGCTCACCCATCCGCTCGATCGTCTCAAGTGCGACGCGCACGGTCTCGGGCGCACGATCGCCGATCGTCGGGGGCAGATCGGACGGTGAACGCACGATCGAGGCCGGAAGCTCCGCATGCACGGTATGTGCCAGCGGCGCCGCTGTATCCTGCGCCGCAGTCACCGCCGCATGCGCCGTGCTCGCCATCAGATGCGAGCGTTCGCCGGTCAGGGCGATGCCCGCCCCCACCGCGAGGCCGACGCTCAGCAGAACGCCAGCAGCCCCAAGCAGCTTGCGATCGTTTCTGTCGCTGAGCATTTTCATCGTCTTGTCCTTTCCTTCGAACAAGCCCTATTTACGTGGGCGGTGGCCGACGCTCATTGCGCGAGCGCAAACAAAGATGACTTTTTCCCTCCGTAATTGTACGGATGCGCTCGAGCGTCAGGAGATTGGGGAATGCCGGCACCGGACCCATCCCTGGTCAGGGATTTGGCCCTCTTCAAGAACCTCGCGGACGACGAACTGCGCGCCGTCCTGGACGCGGCGCAGACTCGGCGGATACCCAGGAAGACCCCTGTCTTCGAACAGGGCCAGACGGCCACCGAGTTCTTCGTGCTGCTGCACGGTCACCTGAAGGTTGTGCAGACCACCGCCGACGGCCAGCAGATCATCGTGCGCATTGTCGAGCCCGGCGAGCTTTATGGCGTCGCCGTCGCGCTCGGGCGATCCGATTATCCCGGAACTGCCGTGGCAATGGAGGAGAGCATCACGCTCGTCTGGCCGTCGTCGGCGTGGGCGGGCCTTGTAGAGCGCGCGCCGGCGCTCGCGGTCAATGCGCTGCGGACGATCGGGCAGCGCATCCAGGAGGCGCATACGCGGATCCGCGAGTTCTCCACCGAGGAAGTAGAGCGCCGCGTCGCGCACCTCCTGCTTCGCATCGTCAAGGTATCCGGCCGCAAGCCCGACGAGGAGGCGGAGGTGGCCTTTCCGATCACGCGCCAGGACGTGGCCGAGATGACCGGCACCACGCTCTACACGGTAAGCCGCGTATTGTCGGTCTGGGAGCAGCAGGGCCTCGTCGGCGGCGGCCGAGAGAGGATCGCCGTCAAGAAGCCGGCCAAGCTGAGGGAGATCGCGGAACGCGGTGCGGAGTGAGCCTATTCCTTCACCGCGCCGGTCATCGAAGAAACGTAGTGCTCGACGAAGAAGGAATAGAGGATCGCGACCGGAAGCGAGCCCATCAGCGCACCGGCCATGAGCGAGCCCCAATGGTAGACGTCGCCTTCCACCAGCTCCGTCAGCACGCCGACCGGCACCGTCTTGTTCTCTGTGGAGGAGATGAAGGTCAGCGCGTAGATGAACTCGTTCCACGAGAGCGTGAAGGCGAAGATGCCGGCGGAGATCAGTCCCGGTACGGAAAGCGGCAGGAGGATGCGCACGAGGATCTGCAGGCGCGAGGCGCCGTCCATCAGCGCGCATTCCTCAAGCTCGTAGGGGATGGAGCGGAAGTAGCCCATCAGGAGCCAGGTGCAGAACGGGATCAGAAACGTCGGATAGGTCAGGATCAGCGCGAGGGGCGAATCGAAGAGCCCGTATCTGAAGACCATCGTGGCGAGCGGAATGAACAGGATCGAGGGCGGCACGAGGTAGGCGAGGAAGATCACCATGCCGGTGGTGCGCGCGCCGGCGAAGCGGATGCGTTCGATCGCATAGGCGGCGCAGACGGCGCAGAAGAGCGAAATGAACGTCGCCGTGACCGAGATCAGCATGGTGTTCCACAGCCACTGCGGATAATCGGTGTCGAAGAAGAGCTTCTTGACGTGGGCGAGCGTCGGGTTGGTCACCCAGTAGGGGCTGAAGGTCCTGAAGTCGTAGAGCTCCGCGTTGGATTTGAAGGTGGTGATCGCCATCCAATAGAACGGGAAGAGCAGCACGAAGAGGAAGACGCCGAGCGGCAGATAGAGGGTGACGATCCGGCGCGGGATCGATTCCAGATAGTCCATGCCACCGGAATCGTCCGGCTTCTTGCGGCGCCAGGAAAGCTCGCGGGCCTCCACCTCGTCGCGGGCGTCTTCAAGGGTGACGCTCATCGCCGGCTCCTTCGCGCGCGCATCAGTCGCCTCCACCCTGCTGCCAGCGGCGCCGCTGCAGGCCAAAATAGCTGAACAGAATCGCGCCGAGCAGGAACGGGATCATGGCGACCGCGATCGCGGCCCCGGTGCCGAGGTCGCCGCCGGGAATGGCGCGCTGGAAGGAAAGCGTCGCCATCAGATGCGTGGCGTTGAGCGGCCCGCCGCGCGTGATCACGTAGATGAGCTGGAAGTCGGTGAAAGTGAACAGCACCGAGAAGGTCATCACCACCGCGATGATCGGCGTCAGCATCGGAAAGGTCACGTAGCGGAAGCGCTGCCAGCCGGACGCGCCGTCGATCACCGCCGCCTCGTAGAGCGACTGCGGAATGGTCTGCAGGCCGGCGAGCAGCGTGATCGCAACGAACGGAATGCCGCGCCAGATGTTCGCCGCAATGACGCTGGCGCGGGCATTGTTCGGATCGCCGAGAAAGTTGATGTACTGATCGATCAGACCGAGGCGCTCAAGCGTCCAGGAGATGATCGAGAACTGGCTGTCGTAGATCCACCAGAACGCGATCGCGGACAGTACGGTCGGCACGATCCAGGGGAGCAGCACGATGGCGCGCAGAAGCGCCTTGAACGGCAGGCGGCGATTGAGAAGCAGCGCGAGCCACAGGCCGAGCGCGAACTTCCCGATCGAAGCGACGATCGTGTAGAGGAAGGTGTTGTAGACCGACAGCCAGAAGACGCTGTCGTCCCAAAGGTACTCGAAATTCTCCAGGCCGATGAAGACCCCGGCGCGCCCGATGCGCGTGTCGGTCATCGACAGCCAGACGCCGAGGCCGAGCGGATAGGCAAGGAAGACGATCAGGATCGCCGCCGCCGGCACCATGAACCAGAACCCGGCGAAGTTCCGGCTGGCGATCAGACGCGTCAAGAAAGTCCGCTCCCCCACATAGGGGGCCGGGATCGCCTGGCTCTCGACGGCCACGGTCATTGCTCCTCGGTAGAGGTGAGCGCTCGCGGGCGTCGCCCATCAGGGCGGCGCCCGCGAGATTCCATCAGACGCGATAGAAGCGGTTAGAGCGTTTCTCCGCGCGCTCCGCGGCTTCCTGCGCGCTCATGTCGCCGGCGCAGACCTGCGCGAACATATCGATGACGATGTAGTCCGCCATCGCCGCCGCCGACGAATAGCCGAGCTGCCCGGAATAACCGTTATAGAGCATGTTCTTCACGCAATCGCGGTAAGGCACCGCCTTCGGATCGTCGTGCCACACGGCGTTGTCCTTGTAGGCGTCGACCGGATGCGAGACGTAGCCGAGCGAGGCGTTCTGCCAGGCTTCGTATTGCGGCTTCTCGAACATGAAGCGGAGATATTCCTTCGCCGCGTTCGGATACTTCGAGTACTTGAACAGCATCGCCTGCGTGAAGAGATGCAGCTCCGTCGGATGCCCGACCGGGCCGATCGGCAGGTTGACGTGCTGGATGTCCTCCGCCAGCGCGTGCACCTTCGGGTCGTCGGACTTCAAGGCGGCGTAATAGATCGAGATGCCGTTATTGGTGGCGCCAAGCTCGCCGGCGAGGAACGCCTTGTTGTTGTTGGAATCGAGCCAGGAGAGCGTGCCAGGGATGAAATACTGGTAGAGCTCCTTGACGTATTCCAGCGCGGCGATCGTCTCGGGGCTGTTGATGACGACATTGTTGTCGTCGTCCACCATCTTGCCGCCGAAGCCCCACAGAAGCGTGTGCGCCCAGCTGTTGCCATCGCCGACCGCATGGCCGAGGGCCATGCCCATCGGGTGGCCGTTGGCGTGCAGTTTCTTGGCGCATTCCAGCACGCCGGCGGTGTCGTTCGGGAAGGTGTCGTAGCCAGCCTCGTTCACCCAGGACTTGCGGTAGACCATGCACGCCCCGGCGGCGCCGAACGGCAGGCCGATCCACTCGCCGTCCTTCATGCCGTAGCGCTGCGGCGCATCGTACCAGCCGCCGTATTTGCCGCCCAGATATTCGGCAAGGTCGGTTACCGGAACGAGCTTGTCGGGATATTGATGCGGGTCGTCGAACCAGCCGAAGATGACGTCAGGCCCGGAACCGACATTCGCCGCGACAGCCGCTTTCGGCCGGATGTCTTCCCAGGATTCCGCCTCAATCTTGACCGGCACGCCGGTCACCTCGGTGAACTTCGCCGTGTTGGCGTTCCACAGGTCCTCGTCGCCCTGCACGAATTTCGACCAGCGCAGCACGCGAAGCTGGGCGCCGTCCTCCGGCGTGAAGCTCATGTCCTGCGCGTGGGCAGGCGTGCCGCGCAGAAGCCGCGCGCCGGCCGCGCCTACGGCGAGCCCGGCACTTGTACGCAGAAGATCGCGTCTTGAAATTCCCATCATTTCCTCCCTGCTTTTGCTGTCGCGGATCGTTTGCCGAACCGCTTCTTCCTCGGTCTCTCGCGGACCGTAGAAATTAGAGTCGCTGACCGCTCTCTTTGTCAAAAACGTGGACGGACTCCACGTCGGGCGCCAGCTTGACCTTTGCACCGTGCTTCAGCATCAGCCGCTCGCGCAGGACAGCCGTGATCTGCTGACCGTCGAGGCGTGCGAATATCTGCACCTCCGCGCCGGTCGGCTCGACCACCACCACCTCCACCTCGGCGCCGCTATCGCTAACGCTCAGATGCTCCGGGCGGATGCCGTAGACGACCGCCTGTCCCTCCTTCGCGGCGGTGTCGGGCGGAACCGGCAGATGGCGACCGTTCGCGGTCTCGAACCAGACGCCAGAATTGCGTGTAATGCGGCCTTCCAGGAAATTCATCGCAGGAGAGCCGATGAAGCCGGCGACGAAGATGTTGCGCGGCCTGTCGTAGAGGTCGAGCGGAGCGCCGATCTGCTCCACCACACCGTCGTGCATGACGACGATCTTGTCGGCCATGGTCATGGCCTCGATCTGGTCATGTGTGACGTAGACGATGGTGGTGCCCAGCCGCTGATGCAGCTCCTTGATCTCCGTGCGCATGGCGACGCGCAGCTTGGCGTCGAGGTTCGAAAGCGGCTCGTCGAAGAGGAAGACCTGCGGATCGCGCACGATCGCCCTGCCCATGGCGACGCGCTGCCGCTGGCCGCCGGAGAGCTGACGCGGATAGCGCGAGAGGTAAGGCTGCAGACCGAGGATGTCCGCCGCCTTGGCGACGCGCTCCTCGATGACCTTCTTTTCCGTGCGCCTGAGCTTCAGCGAGAAGCCCATATTGTCCGCGACCGTCATGTGCGGATAGAGCGCGTAATTCTGGAACACCATCGCGATGTCGCGCTCTTTCGGCGGCACGTTGTTGACGACGCGCTCGCCGATCAGGATGTCGCCGCGGGATATCTGCTCAAGCCCGGCGATCATCCGAAGCAAGGTCGATTTTCCGCAGCCGGAAGGCCCGACGAGGATGACGAATTCGCCGTCGGTAATGTCGACATTCACGCCATGGATAACTTCAACCTGCCCGAAGGATTTGCGGATTTCGCGAAGCGCTACCGGTGCCATTCCTCTTGTTCCCCACGTATCCTTGCGCATCCGCGCGTTGGTATCCGGGCAATTGTCGCCGTTCGCCGAATGATTGCATGGCCGAATCTGTCTGCCAACCGGAAACCCTTGGGGCGCTGATACAATCTTGCAGGGGCGCCTTCTTTTCGGTTCGGCTGCGGGGCGATCTTGCGATAAAAGACGCCCACGCAATGCCGTAGGAACAATACGCCATGCCGATCCCGTCCGACCGCCTGAGCCTCATCGCCGAGGTTGAGCGCAAGGTGCTCTGGCTCGCGACCTGGATGATCCACAACGCCAATCACCTTCGCGACAATGGCGACGGCGTGAAGGTCGGCGGGCACCAGGCCTCCTCCGCCTCGCTCGCCACGATCATGACGGCGCTCTATTTCGCGGTGCTCCGGCCGGAGGACCGTGTCGCGGTGAAGCCGCATGCGAGCCCGGTCTTCCATGCCATCCAGTACCTGCTCGGCCGCCAGTCCCGCGAGAAGCTTGAGGATTTCCGCGCTTTCGGCGGCGCGCAGTCCTATCCCTCGCGCACCAAGGATGCCGACGACGTCGATTTCTCCACCGGCTCGGTCGGCCTCGGCGTGGCGCAGACCATCTTCGCGAGCCTCGTCCAGGACTACGTGAAGGCGCATGGCTGGGCGGGCGAGCGCTCCGCGGGACGCATGATCGCGCTCGTCGGCGACGCGGAGCTCGACGAGGGCAACGTCTTCGAGGCGCTTTTCGAAGGATGGAAGAAGGGGCTGCGAAACACCTGGTGGGTGATCGACTACAACCGCCAGAGCCTCGATGCGGTGGTGAGCGAGGGGCTCTACGAGCGCTTCGTCGAGATCTTCCGCTCGCTCGGCTGGGAGGTGGTCGTCCTGAAATACGGCCGGCTGCTTGAAGCGGCCTTCGCGGAGCCCGGCGGCGCGGCGTTGCGCGACTGGATCGACACCTGTCCGAACACCGAATATTCCGGTCTCGTCTTCCAGGGCGGCGCGGCCTGGCGGCGGCGGCTTGAAGCGGATATCGGCGACAAGCCCGGCGTCGCGGCGCTCCTGAAATCGCGCGACGACGACGAGCTCGCGCGGCTGATGACTAATCTCGCGGGGCACGATCTCGCCACGCTGATCGAGGCCTTCGAGAGCATCGACCACGAAAGGCCGGTGTGCTTCCTCGCCTATACGGTCAAGGGATTCGGCCTGCCGCTCGCCGGCCACAAGGACAACCATGCCGGCCTCATGACCGAGGCGCAGATGGAGACCTTCCGGCAGGCGATGAACATCCGCCCCGGCCACGAATGGGACGCCTTCGAAGGGCTCGGCGTCGATTCCGGCGACATCCGCGCCTTCCTCGACGGCGTCGCCTTCGGCAAAGACGGCGCCCGCCGTTTCACCTCCGCCCACGTGGAAACGCCGGTCACACTCGCCGCGCCGGCGCAGCCGATCGCCTCCACGCAGCAGGGGTTCGGCCAGATCCTGAACGAGATCGCACGCAGCGGTTCGGCACTCGCGGAGCGCATCGTCACGACCTCGCCGGACGTCACCGTCTCCACCAACCTCGGACCGTGGGTGAACCGGCGCGGGATATTCGGCCGCGAGGCGATCGCCGACGTCTTCAAGAAGGAGCGCATCCCCTCCACCTTTGCGTGGGAGGTCTCGCCGCAGGGCCAGCATTTCGAGCTCGGCATCGCGGAGAACAATCTCTTCCTGCTTCTCTCCGCGCTCGGGCTCTCGCATTCGCTCTTCGGCGAGCGGCTATTTCCCGTCGGCACGCTCTACGATCCCTTCATCGCGCGCGGGCTCGACGCGCTGAATTACGCCACCTACCAGGACGCCCGCTTCATCCTGGCGGCCACGCCTTCAGGGGTGAGCCTCGCGCCGGAGGGCGGCGCGCACCAGTCGATCGGCACGCCGCTGATCGGCATAAGCCAGGACGGCATCGCCGCTTTCGAGCCGGCTTTCGTGGACGAGCTTGCCACGATCCTCACCTGGTCGTTCGACTATATGCAGCGCGACGGCGAGGGCCAGCCCGACGAGCGCAACTGGCTGCGCGACGAGACCGGCGGCTCCGTCTATCTCCGACTTTCCACGCGTCCGCTCGAGCAGCCGTCACGCACGCTCGATGCGGAGCTGAAGCGCGCCATCGTCGACGGCGCCTACTGGCTGCGCGAGCCCGGGCCGAGCCCGGAGATCGTGGTTGCCTATCAGGGAACCGTCGCGCCGGAGGCGATCGCCGCGATCGGGCTGATGGCGGAGGACCGGCGCGATGTCGGGCTCCTCGCGATCACCTCCGCCGACCGGCTCAATGCCGGCTGGACGGCGGCGCAGCGGCAGCGCGAGCGCGGGCTCGTGCATGCGCAAAGCCATATCGAGCGGCTGCTTGCGTCCCTGCCGCGAAGCACGGCGCTTATCACCGTCATCGACGGGCATCCGGCAACGCTCGGCTGGCTCGGCGCGGTGCACGGCCACCGCACGCGCGCGCTCGGCGTGGAGCATTTCGGCCAGTCGGGATCGGTCGGCGACCTCTATCGCCATTACGGCATCGACGCGGACGGCATCCTCGCCGCGGCGGAGACCATCGCCGCCGGCAAGCCGATCCGGCACTTGAGGATGCTCGCCTGAGCTTGGTTAGGCGGGCGCGCCGGCTCCCGCGACTGAGATCACGATGGCGGCGAAGTGCGTCGCGGCTGCGGCGACGACGAAGCCGTGCCAGATCGCCCGCTGGAACGGCAGCCGCTCCCACATGTGGAAGATGACGCCGCCCGTATAGAGCACGCCGCCGACGGCGAGAAGCACGAGCGCCGGCGTGTCGAGCGCGCCGATGAGCGGCGGCAACGCCACGATCCCGATCCAGCCGAGCGCCAGATAGAACCCGAGCGAGACACGGTCGAAGAGATCGCCATGAAAGAGTCGCAGGAGCACCCCGGTGACGGCGACCGCCCAGACGACGCTGGTGAAGCTCCAGCTCCACGCCCCCGTCAGGTCGATCACGGTAAACGGCGTGTAGGTCCCGGCGATCATCAGGAAAATCGCGGAGTGGTCGAGGCGTTTCAGCCATTCCTTGTGGCGGCCGAAGCGGCCGAGATTGTAGGCGAAGGAACAGCCGAGCATGGCGAGCAGCCCGGCCGAATAGATGCAGACCGCGGCGACGTCGCCCGCGGGTGCGCCGTGGCGCGCGGCGATCATCAGAAGCGCGACCGCGCCGATCAGCCCGCAGACGATGGCAACGCCGTGAACGGCGCCGTCGACGCCGATCTCCCAGCGGTGGAAGCGCCGCCTGACCGCCTCGGCGGAGAACTCAAGCGCCTCGCGTGCTGTCATCGGCTGACGATCTTCATGGTCTGCGCTCCGTTCCCGGCAAGACGCCCTCGCGACGGAACGATTGTCGCAAGAACCGTACCTGAACGCACCTCTATCGCGCCATCATGACGGAAAACTGGTTTCCGATCCGAAAATTCGCCTTCCAGGCGCGCGTTCATCAGGCCGCGTCGAGCCAGCGGCGCGGGTCGTCGGCGCGTTTGCCGCCGGCGGAGAGCGCCTTGACGAGGTCGCCGATCGCGTCGAGCGAGTGGACCGGGCGGAACTCGTCCACATAGGGCAGCATCAGCCGCACGCCGCGCGCCTTCGCCGCGAATCCCTCGTAGCGGAGCAGCGGGTTCAGCCAGATCAGCCGCCGGCAGGAGCGGTGCAGCCGGTCCATCTCCTTGGTGAGATCGACGCCGGATTCGCCCTTGTCCTCGCGCTCAAGGCCGTCGGTGATCAGAAGCACCGTCGCCCCCTGCCCCAGAACGCGGCGCGACCAGTCGCGGTTGAAAGCGCGCAGCGCGGAGGCGATGCGCGTGCCGCCCGACCAGTCCTTCACCGCGTCGGAGCAGCTTTCGAGCGCCTCGTCCGGGTCCTTCCGGCGGAGCTGGCGGGTGACGTTGGTGAGCCGCGTGCCGAAAACGAAGGTCTGCACCCGCCGCCGCTCGGAGAGCGCGTGCAGGAAGTGAAGCATCAGCCGCGAATATTGCGTCATCGAGCCGGAAATGTCGCAAAGCGCTACGATCGGCGGCCGAAGCTCGGCGCGGGCGCGGAAAGCGGGAATGATGATGTCGCCGCCGACCTTGAGCGACGCGCGCATGGTGCGGCGCGGATCGATGCGGCCATGTGCGGCGCGCTTCAGCCGACGCATCTTCAGCCTATCCTCAGGGAGAAAGAGCGCGGCGAGCGCGCGTTTCGCCTCTGCGATCTCCGCGTTCGTCATCTGCGCGAAGTCCTTCCGCTGCAGCACTTCGCGGGCGGAGACGGTGAGCTTCGCCTCGATCTCCACCTCCTCCCGCTTCTCTTCGCGCCGCGCGTCGGTGCCGAGCGCCTCGCGCACGCGCGTCTCCGCGGCGCGCGGCTTCTCCTTGCGGGGGCCTGCCGGCGCGACCGGCGAGAACAGCGCCAGCATCTTCTCGATCAGCCCGCGCTCGCGCCAGAAAAGCTCGAACGCCTCGTGGAAGATGACGCGGTGCTCGCGCTTCTTCACGAAGGTCGAATGGAGCGTCCAGTAGAAGTCCTCGCGCGAGGTGATCCCGGCGGTCTCCACCGCGCGGATCGCGTCGATCACCGCCGCCGGCCCGACGGGGATGCCCGTCTTCCTGAGCGCACGAGCAAAATAGACGATGTTGTCGGCGATGCGCCCGCCGGACTGGGGTGATGCTCTGCCCGGTTCCATAATCTCGTCAGCCATCAAAGCTCGTCGTCATTGCCGCGCTTGACCCGGCAATCCATTCCGTACCGGTCGCGATTGGCGGAAGCGCCACGGAATGGATGCCCGGATCGAAGTCCGGGCATGACGACAGTTCTTGGGGGCATCGCTCGCTTCATCGCTACTCCGCCGCGGCGAGCTCGGCCTTCACCTCGTCGAGCATCGCCTTGGTCTGGCTCTTCTCGATACGGGCGATGTCGTCCTGGTATTTCAGGAGCACGCCGAGCGTGTCGGAGACGACGGCGGCGTCGAGCGCCACCTGGTCGAGTTCCGTCAGCGCGCCGGCCCAGTCGATCGTCTCCGCGACACCCGGCCGCTTGAAGAGATCCTCCCGCCGAAGCCGCTGCACGAATCCGACGACCTCCGCGGCGAGACGCTCGCGGATGCCGGGGATGCGCGTCGTCACGATCTCAAGCTCGCGCACGGCGTCGGGGTAGTCGACCCAGTGGTAGAAACAGCGGCGCTTCAGCGCGTCGTGGATCTCGCGCGTACAGGTTGGTGGTGACGACGACGATCGGCGGGTGCTCGGCGCGGATCGTCCCGACCTCCGGCACCGTCACCTGGTTGTCGGCAAGCACTTCCAGCAGGAACGCCTCGAACGCCTCGTCGGCACGGTCGAGCTCGTCGATCAGGAGGATCGGCGGCCCGGCGATATCAGGCTCAAGCGCCTGCAGGATCGGCCGCTTGATCAGGAAGCGGTCGGTGAAGATGTCCTTCGACAGCGTGTCCCGGTCGACATCGCCCGCGGCCTCCGCCAAGCGTATCTCCACCATCTGCGCGGCATAGTTCCACTCATAGACGGCGGATGCGACGTCGAGCCCCTCGTAGCATTGAAGGCGGATCAGCTTGCGGCCCAGCGTCTCGGCCAGGACCTTGGCGATCTCGGTCTTGCCGACACCCGCCTCGCCTTCCAGGAACAGCGGGCGGCCCATCTTCAAGGAGAGGAAGAGCACGGTCGCGAGCGACCGGTCGGCGATATAGCCGGCTTGGGAAAGAAGGCTCAGCGTTGCGTCGATAGAGGTGGGGATGGACGGCATGGGGACTCGGCAAAAGCAGGAGAACGGTCGCTATATAGGGCAGGAATCCGCCCGCCGCACGGTCGAATCTCGCCGCATGTCCCGGAATGGCCCGCATCGTTAAGCCCAAGCCTCTCCCGCTGTCCGACGCCCGACAACTCTGGCTCCGCGCCCAGCGGCTCGACACCGCCGCGCCCTTCGGCAGCGGGCCGGGGGCGACGCGCGACGCGGTCGAGCATCTCGGATACGTGCAGATCGACACGATCCACGTGATCGAGCGCTCGCACCATCACATCCTCTACACGCGCATTCCCGACTACCGCCGCACGGACCTCCGGCATGCGCAGAGCGTCGACAAGTCCGTCTTCGAATATTGGGCGCACGCGCTTGCCTACATTCCAACGCGGGATTTCCACTTCTTCATGCGCGCGATGAAGGCGCATCGGCTGGAGCAGAACCGTTGGTTCGGCCGGGTGTCCAAAGCCGATATGCGGAAAGTCATGCGGCTCCTGCGCAACAACGGGCCGCTCACGATCCGCGACATCGACGACGACGTGCTGGTGGAGAAGGATCATGCCTGGGCGAGCCGCAAGCCGTCGAAACGTGCCTTGCAACTCGCCTTCTACATGGGGCTCGTCACGGTCAGCGAGCGGTCCGGCATGCTCAAGACCTACGAGCTGATGGATCGGCATTTCGCGTGGGAGAAACGGCCGCGCCCTGCGACCGAGCGCCAGGTGACGGAATACCTGCTCGACCGCGCGCTCAGGGCGCAGGGTGTCGTGAGCCTCAATTCAGCCTGCTACATGGATGCGCCGCGAAAGCCCGCGATGCGGACGTTGATCGAGCGGCGCGTGCGCCGCGGCGAGCTCGTGCCGCTCGCGATCGAAGGTGCCGGCAAAACGCAACACTGGGCGAGCGCGGAAGCGCTCGCGGAAACGCCGGCGGCTTCGGAGCTTGTCCATATCCTTTCGCCCTTCGACCCGCTGATCATCCAGCGCAAGCGGCTGAAGCTCTTCTTCGGCTACGACCATCTCTTCGAGGCCTATGTGCCGAAGGAGAAGCGCGTGCTTGGCTATTTCGCGCTGCCGGTGCTCGTCGGCGACGAGATCGTGGCGGCGCTCGACCTGAAGGCCGACCGGGCGAAGGGCAAGCTCCTCGTGCAGAAATGGACATGGGTCGGAAGCGGCGCGCCGCGGCGGCACAAGCGGCGGATCGAAGAGGAGCTGCACAGGTTCGAGCAATTCCAGCTCGGGTCATGATCGGGGCTGCCCACTTCCGCGAAATGCGGTAGTCCTCAGCCCGCAATGCCCAATTCCTCACCCCTCTTCTCTCCGATCTTTGCCTCGGCCGCCGTCGGCGAAATCTTCTCCGACCGCGCACTCGTCCAGGCGATGCTCGATTTCGAGGCGGCGCTGACGGCGGCTGAGGCGGAGGTCGGGATCGTCCCGGCGACGGCGGTTGCGCCGATCCGCTCCGCCTGCGACGCGGGCCTCTACGACATCGCCGAGATCGGCAAGGCCGCGGCGCTTGCCGGCAATGTCGCGATCCCGCTCGTCAAGGCGCTGACCGCCAAGGTGAACGAGAAAGCGCGCGGCTACGTGCATTGGGGCGCGACGAGCCAGGACGTGATCGACACCGGCTTCGTGCTCTGCGGCAAGCGCGCGCTTGCGACGATGCAGGCTGACCTCGCCGCGACCATGACGGCGCTCGAAGCGCTGATCGCCAGACACCGCGACACCGTCATGCCCGGCCGCACGCTGATGCAGCAGGCGCTGCCGATCACCTTCGCCTTCAAGGCGGCGGTCTGGCTCTCGGGTCTGACGGCCGCCGCCGCCCGCCTGCGGCATGCGCAGGCGACCGCGCTCACGCTGCAGTTCGGAGGCGCAGCCGGAACGCTCGCAGCCCTTGGCGCGGACGGCGCGAAGGTGCGCAAGGCGCTTGCCGCGCATCTCGATCTCTCCGAGCCCGCGATCACCTGGCACGTGGAGCGTGGGCGCTTCTTCGACATCGCCACGGCGCTCGCCGGTCTTTCCGGCGCGGCGACGAAGATCGCGACGGACGTGCTCCTCCTCATGCAGACGGAGGTCGGCGGAAGCCTTCGAGCCGGCGGCGCCGGGAAAAGGCGGCTCCTCCACCCTCCCCCACAAGCGCAATCCCGTCGGCGCCGCGGCGATCCGCGCCAATCACCGCCGCATCGCGGGGATGCTCGTTGCGATCACCATGGCGCTTGAACACGAGCATGAGCGCGGCGCGGGCGCATGGGCGGCGGAATGGGAGACGCTGCGTGAGCTCTTCGTGCTGACGGCGGGGAGCTTAGAGCGCCTGCGTGAAATGCTCTCAGGCCTGGAGGTCGATCCGGCACGCATGCGCGCCAACCTCGATGCGACGCTCGGCCTGCCGCTTGCCGAAAGCCTGATGATGGCGCTCGCGCGCAAGATCGGCCGCATGGAGGCGCATCATCGCGTCGAGGCGGCGTCGAAGCTGGCGCTTGCCTCGAACCGCCCGCTCGCCGAGGTGGCGAAGGCGGAGCCGGCCATCGCCGGCAACATCTCGCCGGAGGAGATCGACCTCGCGCTCGATCCGGGACGCTATCTCGGCAGCGCCAACGAAATGATCGACGCGGCGTTGGAAGCCGCGCGGCGCGGGACGGAGAGGAGCTGATGGCAGAAGTCACGACCGGCGACGGCACCCGCATCCACTATGAGATCGAAGGGCGCGACGACGGTCCTCCCCTCGTCTTCTCCAATTCGCTCGGCACGAACCTCCACATGTGGGACGCGCAGGCGAAGGAGGCGATTGGCCTCGGCTTCCGTGTCATCCGCTACGACCAGCGCGGCCATGGCAAGTCCGACGTGCCGAAGGGCGACTACACGCTCGCCCGCCTCGCCGACGACGTGATCGATCTCCTCGACGCTCTGAAGATCGAGAGAACCGCTTTTTGCGGCCTGTCGATGGGCGGCATGACGGCGATACGGCTTGCCAAGTCGCATCCGCAGCGATTCTCACGACTTGCCCTGTGCAACACCGCCACCTTCATGCCGCCGCGCGACATGTGGGCGACGCGCATCAAGACGGTGAATGAAGGGGGCATGGCGGCAATCTCCGAAAGCATCGTGGAGCGCTGGTTTACGCCGGAATTCCGCGCCGCAGATCCGGCCGAGGTCGACCGCATCCGCGCGCAGATCCTGTCCACCCCGGCCGACGGCTATGTCGGCTGCTGTACCGCGATCCGCGACATGGACGAGCGCGATTTTCTCGGCACGATCGAGCTGTCGGTGCTCGTCGTCATCGGGGCGCACGACCCGGCGACGACGCCGGAGGCCGGCAAGTTCATCGTGGCGCATATCCCCGGCGCGCAGACGGCGGTGCTGGATAGCGCCCACCTCTCCAACATCGAGCGATGCGACGACTTCAACCGGGTCGTGCTCGGCTTTCTGAAAGGAGGCCACGTGTGAGCGACACCTATGATCGCGGCATGAAGGTGCGCCGCGAAGTCCTCGGCGACGCGCATGTCGACCGCGCGGCCGCGGGGGTCACCGACTTGAACCGCGAGTTCCAGGAGCTCATCACCCGCTACGCCTGGGGCGAGATCTGGACACGGCCGGGCCTCGACCGCAAGACGCGCTCCTGCATGGTGCTTTCCACCATGATCGCGCTGCGCCACTGGGACGAGTTCCGCATGCACGTAAACGCCGCCTTCAACAACGGGCTCGGCGAAGCGGAGATCAAGGAAGTCATCCTGCAATCCGCCATCTATTGCGGCGTGCCTTCGGCGAACCACGCCTTCAAGGAGGCCGCGGCGATCATCGCCGAACGCGGCGGCGGAGCAAAGGCATGAGCACGCGCGTGAAATGGCCGGCCGCGCCGACGAAGGGCTGGCTGAAGACCGCGGCCACACTGCAGATGTGGTCGCAGATCGTCGGCAAGGTGCGGCTCGCCCGCGCCCCGCGCGAGAACCATTGGTGGCACGTCGCGCTCTATCTGACGGCGCGCGGGCTCACGACCTCGCCGATGCCGGACGGAAAGGGCGGCGCCTTCCAGATCGATTTCGACTTCATCGATCATGCGCTCGTCATCGCCACGAGCGACGGACAGCGCGAGACGATGCCGCTCGACGCGAAATCGGTGGCGGAATTCTACGACGCATTCGTAAGCCGGCTTGCCGCTCTCAAGATCGACGCCGCGATCTGGCCGGTGCCCGTCGAGGTTCCGACCGCCGTGCCGTTCAAGGAGAACACCGAACCTTGCGAATACGCGCCGGAGGTGGCGGAGAGCCTGTGGCGCATCCTCTTGATCGCCGACATGGCGCTGAAGCGCTTTCGCGCCGAGTTCCTCGGCAAGTCGAGCCCTTCGCATTTCTTCTGGGGAAGCTTCGATCTCGCGATGACACGCTTTTCCGGACGTCCCGCTCCGGTGCATCCGGGCGGCATCCCGAACCTTGCCGACCGAGTGACGCGCGAAGCCTATTCGCACGAAGTGTGGAGCGCCGGCTTCTGGCCGGGAACGGCCGGCGGCTTTGAGCGTCCTGCCTTCTACGCCTATGCCTATCCTGAGCCGGCTGGCTTTTCGTCCGCCAAGATCGCGCCGGAGGCCGCGTCCTACGATGCGACTCTCAGGGAATACGTGCTTCCTTACGACGCAGTGCGGAAGCTCTCCGATCCGGAGGCTGCCGTCGCGGAGTTCCTGCAATCCACCTACGACGCGGCGGCCGAATATGGCGGCTGGGATCGGGGGCGGCTGGAGCGTCCGCTGGAGCCGCGCGGCGACTGATCCGTCCGCGCGGTACGCGCTTTGCATGACACACAATCGTCACAACCGGCGCCGGTCCCGGCGTTTCGGTTGTGTCGCATGTGCGGCCTTGCTACCGTGCAAAGTCCCCGGAAGCCTGCCGGCCGGGGGCGGAGCGGGCACGGCGTCGCACCGCCAGGGGGGTAGAGGCGGATGGAGTATTTCCTCCAGCAGCTCATCAACGGGCTGACGCTCGGATCGATCTACGGACTGATCGCCATCGGCTACACGATGGTCTACGGCATCATCGGCATGATCAATTTCGCGCATGGCGACATCTTCATGGTGGGCGCCTTCATCGCGCTGATGATGATCCTGGCGCTCGGGCTGACGGCCTCCGCCGGCCTTGCCTTCATGCTTCTCGCGCTCTTCATCGTGCTCGTCGTCGCGATGGCCTTCACCGCGGTGTGGGGGTGGACGGTCGAGCGCCTCGCCTACCGGCCACTGCGCGGCTCGTTCCGTCTGGCGCCGCTCATCACCGCGATCGGCATGTCGATCGTCCTGCAAAACTTCGTGCAGGTGTCGCAGGGCGCGCGCGTGAAGCCGCTGCAGCCGATCATCAGCGGCGGGTTCGCGATCGCCGAAGGAAGCGGCCCGGCGCAGGTCACCGTGCAGCTCTCCTACATGCAGCTCATCATCATCGTGACGACGTTCGTGCTGATGGTGGGCTTCTCGATCCTCATCGCCAAGACGCCGCTCGGGCGCGCGCAGCGCGCGTGCGAGCAGGATCAGAAGATGGCGGCGCTGCTCGGTATCAACGTCGATCGCACCATCTCGCTGACCTTCGTGATGGGCGCCGCGCTCGCCGCCGTCGCCGGGCTCATGTTCCTGCTTTATTACGGCGTCATCGATTTCTACATCGGCTTCCTGGCCGGCGTGAAAGCCTTCACCGCCGCTGTGCTGGGTGGCATCGGCTCGCTTCCCGGCGCCATGCTCGGCGGCTTGCTTATCGGCCTGATCGAGACTTTCTGGTCGGGCTATTTCACCGTCGAATACAAGGACGTGGCGGCGTTCTCGATCCTTGCCATCGTGCTGATCTTCCTGCCGTCCGGCCTGCTTGGCCGGCCGGACGTGGAGAAGGTCTGACAATGGCGGACGACGCTGCCGGCAGCGTATCCACCACCTCCGCGCTGGGCGAGCAGCGCGACGTCGAAGCCTGGAAATCGGCGGCGGCCGGCGAGCCGCCGGCGCACGCAACCCCGCACCGCGGCAATCTCCTGACGGATTCGCTGAAGGACGCCGTTCTCGTTGCGCTCGTGGCCGCCGCGCTCGGCTTCTTCTTCCTTGGCCTCAGGACCGAGATCGGCGTCGGCCAACTGGAGATGACGACGCGGTGGAACGTCCTGATCACCGCCATCCTGATCGTCTTCGCCGGACGGCTGGTGCTCAATCTCCTGGTGTTCAAGACCGGCCGACCGATCACGGCGGGACTCGGAAGCCTCGCGCCGTCCGCCGGCGCGCTTTCCATGATCGGCCGGGTCGTCGCTCCGCTTCTGCTCATCGTCGCGCTTGCGCTTCCCTTCCTGCTCCTGGAATTCGCAGGCGGCCGCGCACGCCAGTTCATCGACCTCTCGATCCTGATCCTCACCTACATCATGCTCGGATGGGGCCTGAACATCGTGGTCGGCCTCGCCGGCCTGCTCGACCTCGGTTACGTCGCCTTCTACGCGGTCGGCGCCTACTCGTTCGCGCTCCTTGCCGAGCACACCGGGCTCGGTTTCTGGTTCTGCCTCCCGTTTGCCGGGCTTCTCGCCGCCTGCTGGGGGCTTATTCTGGGCTTTCCGGTGCTCAGGCTGCGCGGCGACTACCTCGCCATCGTCACTCTCGCCTTCGGCGAGATCATCCGCATCATCCTGCTCAACTGGTACGACTTCACCAACGGGCCGGACGGCATTTCGGGCATTCCGAAGCCGAGCTTCTTCGGGCTTGAGTTCAGCCGCGGCGCGGGCGGCTTCGCCGACTTCTTCGGCATCCCGTATTCGAGCCTCCACCGCTTCGTCTGGCTCTACTACATCATCCTGGCGCTCGCGCTTCTCACCAACTTCGTCACGCACCGGCTGCGCCGTCTGCCGATCGGGCGCGCCTGGGAGGCGTTGAGGGAGGACGAGATCGCCTGCCGCTCGCTCGGCATCAACACGCGCAACACCAAGCTCACCGCCTTCGCCATGGGCGCCATGTTCGGCGGCTTCGCGGGATCGTTCTTCGCCACGCGGCAGGGGTTCATCTCGCCGGAGAGCTTCACCTTCATCGAGTCCGCCATCATCCTGGCGATCGTCGTGCTTGGCGGCCTCGGCTCGCAGATCGGCGTGGTCTTCGCGGCCATCGCCATGATCGGCGGCATCGAGATGCTGCGCAATCTCAACTTCCTGAAGGAGATCTTCGGGCAGTCATTCGAGCCGACGCATTACCGCATGCTGATCTTCGGCCTCGCCATGGTGCTGATCATGGTGTGGAAGCCGCGAGGTCTGGTGACGAGCCGCGATCCATCGGCCGTGCTCAAGGAAAAGAAGCGCATCGGCGCCGACATGGTCGCCCAGGGCGAGGGTCATTGATGGCCGACGAGAAGGCCCTGCAGCGCTGGGACGCCGACCCGATCCTGACGGTCGAGCACCTGACCATGCGCTTCGGCGGCCTGGTCGCTATCGGCGACCTCTCTCTCAATGTCGGACGCGGCGACATCACCGCCCTCATCGGCCCGAACGGCGCCGGCAAGACGACCGTCTTCAACTGCATCACCGGCTTCTACAAACCGACGGAGGGGCGCATCGTGCTCCGCCACGGCCAAGGTCTCGGGCCGGAGGCCGTGGGCCGGCTCACCGCTTCCGGCCGCCAATGGGACGTGCAGGGCGAAAACGCCGAGTTCCTGCTGGAGCGCATGCCGGACCATGAGATCGCCTGGCACGCGAAGGTGGCGCGCACCTTCCAGAACATCCGGCTCTTCGGCGGCATGACGGTTCTGGAGAACCTGCTTGTGGCGCAGCACAACAAGCTGATGATCGCCTCGAACTACACGATCGGCGGAATCTTCAACCTCCCCGGCTACCGCCGCGCACGCGAAGCGGCGATCGAGCGTTGCGTCTACTGGCTGAAGCAGATCGACCTTCTCGACCGCGCCGACGACCCGGCAGCCGACCTTCCCTACGGCGCGCAGCGGAGGCTGGAGATTGCCCGCTCGCTCTGCTCCGAACCGCATCTTCTCTGCCTCGATGAACCCGCGGCCGGCCTCAACGCGCATGAATCCGCCGAGCTCAACCAGCTGATCCGCTTCGTGCGCGACGAGCACGGCGTCTCGGTGCTTCTGATCGAGCATGACATGGGCGTCGTCATGGAGATTTCCGACCACATCGTGGTGCTCGACTACGGCGTGAAGATCTCCGACGGCTCGGCCGCCGAGGTGCGCAACGACCCCAAGGTCATTGCCGCCTATCTCGGCGTCGAGGATGAAGAGGTTGAGAGCCACATAGAGGGGGCAAAAGGATGAGCGCCGGCAACGGCGCCGCGCCGCTCCTCGCCGTGCGCGGCGTCAAGACCTACTACGGCAAGATCATCGCGCTCCGCGGGGTCGACCTCGACGTGCACGAGGGGAAGATCGTGGCGCTGATCGGCGCCAACGGCGCCGGCAAGTCCACATTGATGATGACGATCTGCGGCAACCCGCAGGCGCGCGAGGGCACGATCGTCTATGCCGGCGAGGACATCACCAGGCTTCCCACGCACCTCATCATGGAGCGCTCGATCGCGCAGTCGCCGGAGGGACGGCGCATCTTCCCGCGTATGACGGTGCTGGAGAACCTGCAGATGGGCGCGGCGATCACCAAGTTCGTCACGCTCGACGAGGATTTGCGCCGCGTCTACGAGCTCTTTCCGCGTCTCAAGGAGCGGCAGAACCAGCGCGGCGGCACGCTTTCGGGCGGCGAGCAGCAGATGCTCGCCATCGCCCGCGCGCTGATGAGCCGCCCTCGCCTCCTCCTTCTCGACGAGCCCTCGCTCGGACTGGCGCCGCTCATCGTGAAGCAGATTTTCGAGGTGATCCGCGAGTTGAACAAGCAGGAGGGGCTGACCGTGTTCCTGGTCGAGCAGAACGCTTTCCATTCGCTGCGTCTTGCCGACCAGGCCTATGTCATGGTGAACGGGCAGATCACGATGAGCGGGACAGGGGCGGAGCTTCTGGCCAAGGAAGAGGTCCGCGCCGCCTATCTCGAAGGTGGGCGACACTGAGGGATTCTTGATGGGAATCTGGGAAGTTTCACTGGTCGACTTCTTGCTGGTGACCGTGTTCCTCGGCGGCGGCGCCGCCTGGCTGACCGGGCGCGCCACGGCGCTGACCTGGACGTCGTGGTCAACCCTCGTCGCCTATATTGTCCTGGTGACCATCGCGACCCGCTTTATCCATTTCAGCCTGTTCCACGGATCGTTCTTCCTGCCCCTCGCGACCTTCGGCACGGCGCTTTATTTCGGCATCATCGATTTCGTCATCCTGATGATCGCCGCGACGCTTGGCCGCCGGATCACCCGCGCTTACCAGATGAGCACGCAATATCATTTTCTTTATGAGCGCGCCGGCCCCGTGGCCTGGCGCGAGCGACCCTAGGATTCATCGGCGCAGCCGCGTCTGACCCTTTCCTTTCCCGGAATAATCGGGCTAAATGCCCCCCATGTAGGGCGTTTTGGCCCTAGCAAGACATCGTCTTGTCCCACTGCGACATCGTCATTGCGACATGTCCTTGAGAGTATAAGGGAGACATCATGAAAAGACTTCTGATTGCCGGCGCTGCTCTGGCCCTGGCGATGACCGGCTCGGCCTCGGCCGAGATCAAGATCGCCACCGCAGGTCCGATGACCGGGCAATACGCGTCGTTCGGCGCGCAGATGAAGGCGGGCGCCGAACAGGCGGTCGAGGACATCAATGCCGCGGGCGGCGTCAACGGCGAGATGCTGACGCTGTCGATCGGCGACGACGCCTGCGATCCGAAGCAGGCCGTGGCCGTTGCCAACCAGTTCGCCGGCGAGGGCGTGGTCTTCGTCGCCGGGCATTTCTGCTCCGGGTCGTCGATCCCGGCTTCCGCGGTCTACAACGACGAGGGCATCATCCAGATCTCGCCGGCTTCGACCAACCCGAAGTTCACCGACGAGCGTCCGGGTCCGGGCATCTTCCGCGTCTGCGGCCGTGACGATCAGCAGGGCGCGGTTGCCGGCAAGTATCTGGCCGACCACTTCGGCGACAAGAAGATCGCCATCATCAACGACAAGACGGCCTACGGTAAGGGCCTCGCCGACGAGACGCAGAAGTCCATGGAAGCGGCCGGCAAGAAGGCCGACATGGTCGAGTCCTACACCGCGGGCGAGAAGGACTACACCGCTCTCGTCTCCAAGCTGAAGCAGGCGGGCATCGGCGTGCTCTATGTCGGCGGCTACCACACGGAAGCCGGCCTCATGAAGCGGCAGATGGTCGAGCAGGGCATGGACACGATCCTCGTCTCCGGCGACGCGCTCGTGACCGACGAGTACTGGGCGATCACCGGCGACGCCGGCAACGGCACCCTGATGACGTTCTCGCCGGATCCCCGCAAGGCGCCGGGCGCGCAGGCTCTCGTGGAGAAGTTCCGCGCCAAGGGCATCGAGCCTGAAGGCTACGTGCTTTACACCTATGCCGCCATCCAGGCATGGGCGGACGCCGTGAAGACCGCCGGCTCGACCGATTTCGACGCGGTGGTCGGCGCGCTCAACGACGGCACGTTCGACACGGTCCTCGGCACGCTGAACTTCGACGACAAGGGCGACGTCTCGCTGCCCGGCTACGTCTTCTACGAGTGGAAGGACGGCAAGTACGACGAAATGTCGGCCATGTAAGGCCGCCTGCCGGCTTCGCTTTCGGCGAGGCCGCGCAGACATTTCAGACCCCCGGCGCCCAGCGCCGGGGGTTTTTTGACAACTTTGCAGCACCTGCCCGCTTTCTTCTCGGCCGCGGCCGCGCAATCCTCCTCCCGCGAAGCGGCACCCGCAGAAGCGGCCGCGAACAGGAGGCTCCCATGCAAGACATCACGCTCACGCCCCTCATGCTGCAGTCGATCATCGCGATCGCGGCAGGTATCCTGATCCTGATCGCTCCCAGGGTGCTGAACTACATCGTGGCCCTCTATCTGATCCTGATCGGCGTTCTCGGCCTCTTCCCGAACGCGTTCGGATGAAGATGCCGCACGGGCTTCGCGTCGGCCATGCGACCGACAACGAGCTGAAATCCGGCGTCACCGTCTTCCTGCCGGACCAGCCGGCAATCGCCGCCGTCCATGTTGCCGGCGGCGCTCCGGCGAGCCGCGAGACCGAGCTGCTTCGTCCGGAAAACACCGTGGAGCGCGTCGACGCGCTGGTGCTTTCCGGCGGTTCCGCCTTCGGCCTCGCGGCGGCCGATGGCGCCATGCAATGGCTCGCCGCGCATGGACGCGGCTTCGCCGTTGGTTCTGTCCGCGTGCCGATCGTCCCCGCTGCGTCGCTCTTCGACCTGATCAATGGCGGCGCGAAACCGGCCGATCTCGGCTCCGCCTATCGCGCATTGGGCGCTGCCGCCTGCGAGGCGGCGGCGGAAGACATCGTCCTTGGTTCGGTTGGCGCGGGCACGGGCGCCACCACGGCCGACCTGAAGGGCGGTTTCGGTGCGGCGGAGACGGTGCTCGCCGATGGAAGCCGCCTGGCGGCGTTCGTTGCCGTCAACGCGGTCGGCCGCGTGACGCTCGGCACGGCTCCGCATTTCCGCGCCGCACCGTTCGAGCAGGCGGCGGAGTTTGGCGGCCTCGGCCTCCCGGCGACGCTGCCGCCCGATGCCGGCGCGGTCGTCACCAAGCTTCCGACGACACCTCGCGCGAATACCACGCTCGCGGTCATCGCCACCGATTGCGCGCTGTCGCGCTCGGAAGCAAAACGCCTCGCGATCGTCGCCCATGACGGGATCGCGCTCGCCATCTATCCCGCCCACACGCCTTTCGACGGCGACACGGTCTTCGTGCTTGCCACCGGCGAGCGGGAGTTCTCCGGCAGCCGGGAGGCGCTCGCAGCGCTTAGTGCCGCCGCGCCCGCAACGCTCGCTCGCGCCATCGCCCGCGGCGTCTTCGCCGCGACCCCCGCGGCCAACGACCGCTTCCCGACCTGGCAGGAGCGATACGGTACGCGTTAGTCGATGCCCGCCTCGCCCATCGACGCGCGACGCGTTCGCATGCTAGGGCCGCCACGTCATGGCTCGACCGCTCATCATCGCCGCGTCCGTCCTCTCTTCCGATTTCAGCCGCCTCGGGGAGGAGATTGCCGCCGTCGACACCGGCGGCGCCGATTGGATCCATCTCGACGTGATGGACGGCCATTTCGTGCCCAACATCACTTTCGGCGCGCCGGTCATCCGCCACGTGCGCAGCCGCACGAAAAAGCCCTTCGACACGCATCTGATGATCGCCCCGGCCGATCCCTATCTCGCCGACTTCGCGGAAGCCGGCGTCGACCAGATTATTGTCCACGCGGAGGCCGGCCCGCATCTCGACCGGTCGCTGCAAACGATCCGGGCGCTCGGCAAGCGCGCCGGCGTCGCGCTCAACCCCGCAACACCGGCCGACATGATCGAGAACGTGCTCGACCGGCTCGACCTCGTCCTCGTCATGACCGTCAATCCCGGCTTCGGCGGACAGGCCTTCATTCCGGCGATGCTCGACAAGATCGCCCAGGTGAAAGCGCTCACCGCCGGGCGCGACATCGACATCTCCGTCGACGGCGGAATCGGGCCGGACACGGCGGGAGCGGTGGTCTCCGCCGGCGCCAATGTGCTCGTCGCCGGCGCGGCCATCTTCAAGGGCGGCGCCGCGGGCTACGCTCAAAACATCGCCGCGATCCGCAAGGCCGCGGGAACGATGAGCGGCGAGTGGGCATGAACGTCGAACGGCGCGACCTGCGCGCGCGCGGAGGGCTCGGGGGCTGAAGGCGCTCGCGCGCGCGGCTCTCGCCCCGGCTTTCGGCGTCGCCATAGCACTCGCCTACGCGCTTCCCTGGCTCGCCCTCGGCCGGGCCTGGGATTCGCGGACGCTGGCGGCAAGCCTCTCCTTCGGCATCGCGGCGATGTTTTCGGCAGCGGTCGCGCTCATCGCCGTGTGGCTGCTTCGCCGCCGGCCGTGGACCGCGCGGCTTGCAGCCACTCTGGTCATCCTTTTCGCCGGAACCGTCGGCGTCGCGACGGCCGCGATGGCGGCACAACTCATCCTGCGCCATCACCATCTGAGCGAGATTCCGCTCAAGATCGCCTTCCTGGTCGTGGCCCTTTCCACGGCGGGCGAGCTTTACACCGTGCTCTCCGCCGCCGCCCCTCTCACCCTTCCGCTCGGTCTGCCGGCCGTCGCGGTGTTCGCGGTCCTCATCGCGCGCCCGCCCCGCGTTGAAGAATCCGGGCGCTCTGCTATGCCGTCCCGGCAAGAACGGAGCTCCGGATGATCCCGCGCTACAGCCGCCCGGAAATGGCCGATATCTGGTCGCCCGCCACGAAATTCCGCATCTGGTTCGAGATCGAGGCGCACGCGCTCGACGCCATGGCCGAGCTCGGCGTCGTTCCGAAGGAGGCGGCCGCCAAGGTCTGGGAGAAGGGCCGCGACGCCACTTTCGACGTGGATCGCATCGACGCCATCGAGCGGGAGGTGAAGCACGACGTCATCGCGTTTCTGACGCATCTCGGCGAGATCGTCGGGCCGGAAGCGCGCTTCGTTCATATGGGGCTGACCTCCTCCGACGTGCTCGACACCTGCTTCAACCTGCAGCTCAAGCGCGCCGCGGACCTTCTGATCGCCGATGTGGAGGCGCTGAAGGCGGCGCTGAAGCGGCGCGCCTTGGAGCACAAGGACACGCTCACGATCGGCCGCTCGCACGGCATCCACGCCGAGCCCACAACGTTCGGGCTGAAGCTTGCTTTCGCCTATGCGGAGTTCGACCGCGCCCACGCGCGGCTGAAAAGCGCGCGCGAGGAGATCGCGACGACGGCGATCTCGGGCGCCGTCGGCACCTTCGCCAACATCGATCCGCGCGTCGAGGCGCATGTCGCCAAGGCGCTCGGCCTCGCGCCCGAGCCGATCTCCACGCAGGTCATCCCCCGCGACCGGCACGCGATGTTCTTCGCAACGCTCGGCGTCGTCGCCTCGTCGGTGGAACGCCTTGCCACCGAGATCCGTCACCTGCAGCGCACCGAGGTTCTGGAGGTCGAGGAATATTTCTCGCCGGGTCAGAAGGGCTCCTCGGCGATGCCGCACAAGCGCAACCCGGTGCTCTCCGAGAACCTCGTCGGGCTGGCACGCATGGTGCGCGCCTATGCCCTCCCCGCGATGGAGAACGTGGCGCTCTGGCACGAGCGCGACATCTCGCATTCGTCGGTGGAACGCATGATCGGCCCGGACGCGACCGTCACGCTCGATTTCGCGCTCGCGCGTCTTGCCGGCGTCATCGACAGGCTCGTTGTCTACCCGGAGCGCATGCGGAAGAACCTCGACAGCCTCGGCGGTCTTGTCCATTCGCAGCGGGTGCTTCTGGCGCTGGTCGATGCCGGGCTCTCGCGCGAGGCCGCCTACGCGATCGTGCAGCGGAACGCCATGAAGGCCTGGGAAAGCGGCGCCGACTTCGCCAACGCGCTTCTCGCCGACAAGGATGTCACAGCGGCGCTCGACGCGAGCGCGGTCCGCGCGATCTTCGATCTCGGCTACCACACGAAACATGTGGACACGATTTTCCGCCGGGTCTTCGGCGAATAGGCGCCCCAACGCCCGGGCTGCCTAGATTTTGCTCAATCTCTAGGTAGAAATTCCTGACCGCTCTCCCCTTGTTCCCGGCAATTGGCGGGGGTAGTGCTTCGCCGCATTACGAATTCGTTAGGATTCGTGGAACGCGGCGCTGACCCACACGTTCACGGGCGAAGCTGCTTTCGTGGGAAAGGATTTCGGCATGGCTGCCAATCAAAAGGGTGAGTCTTCAAACAGCACCCTCTATTTCATCGTCGGCGCGCTCATCATCGCCGTTCTGATCATCGGCTGGTTCGTCTATGGGCGGAACGAAGCCCCGCCGCCGGAGCCCGCGGCGACTGAGGAGCCGGCCATGGCGCCCGCGCCGGCGGCCGAAGAGCCGGCTATGGCGCCTGAGCCTGCGGCGGAGGAGCCCGCCATGGCGCCCGAACCGCCGGCGGAGGAACCCGCCATGGCGCCCGAGCCGCCAGCGGATGAGCCTGCCATGGCGCCCGAACCTGCTCCTGCTATGGCGCCCGAGCCGGCACCGGATACGACGCCAGCCCAGTAGGCAGGCGCATTCATAATCGACAAACGCCAGCGCCGCCCGGCGCTGGCGGAGCGCCTGCTCTTGTTGCAGGTTCCACCTGCAGTAGCGCCGGCAAGGGATCGGTAGAGAGCCATGAGCGAGCGCGGCAGCGACGCGAAGGACAAGTATCGTTCGCTGCCACGTGATTCGTGGCGGAGACATCCGGAGGCATGGAGTGAAAACGGCGAGAAGCTGCCCGCCCCGCGGCGCAATTACACGCTCGCCATCGCCATTGCCCTGACTGTCTTCGTGCTCTTGATCGGGATGCGTGTCCTATGGGGCGATTTCGCGCCTCGCCACACGTTGCCCCCCGCGGCACTCCAGGAGGAGACCAACCCTCCTCCCGCGAACTAGGCCTTGGAGCCCGAGACCAGGGCGTTCGCGCCGGCTCCGAGATAGAGGAAATCATTGCCCAACGCGATCAGGCGGAAGCCCTGCTCGCGTGCGCGCCGGCCGGCCTCGGCATTGGCGCCGAGCGTGCAGGCAATCTTGCCGGCGCGTTCGGCCTTCGCCGCGATCTCGGCGGCGGCCGCCAGCATTTCGGGATCGTTGGGCGCTATCTGAGCACCGTTCGAGAGCGCGATCGAAAAATCCGACGGACCGACAAACACACCGTCGATTCCGTCGACGGCGAGGATCTCGTCGGTGATGGCCTGGGCCGCCCGCGTCTCGATCATGGCGATGGCGAGCGTGTTGCGGTTGGCGGTCTCGAGATATTCCTGCGGATTGGATTGACCCAGAAGCCCCAGGACGCGAGTCGGGCCCCATGACCGCTCCCCCACCGGCGGAAACTTCATCGCCGCGGCAAAAGCCTTGGCATCGGCGACGGAGTTGACCATCGGCGCGATGACGGCCGCCGCACCGAAATCGAGCGCGCGACTGGCCATCTCGAAGCGGCCGACGGGGACGCGCACGATCGCCGGCTTGCCGGCCAGCATGACCGCCGCCACGCCGCGCATGACGCTATCGGTCGAATGGCAGCCATGCTGCATGTCGAGCGTCACGGCATCGAAGCTCGAGCGCGCCAGGAACTCGGCGACGAGCGGGTCGGGGATTGCCGACCAGGCGGTAAAGAGGGTTTCGCCGGCGTCCAGCCGCGCGCGGAGATCGATCTGTGACAAGCGCTTGGTCCTAATTTCCGGCTTCGATCTGGGTGGCCGCCTCGATCAGAAGCTCTTCCATGGTGCGACGGATCTGGTGGTCGGACTGCTCCACGCTGGCGGCATCGAAATCGGCCCGCACCTTGCGGAAAACGTCCTCGTCGCCGGCTTCCTGCATATCGGAGCGCACGACCTCGCGCGCATACGCCTCAGCATCGTCACCGCTTTTGCCGAGCTTTTCCGCCGCCCACAGGCCAAGCAGCCGGTTGCGGCGCGCCGTGGCCTTGAATTTCAGCTCTTCGTCGTGCGCGAACTTGTTCTCAAACCCTTCCTTGCGCTTGTCGAACGTCGTCATCCACCTTCCTCCTCACAGCCTCGCCTTCCCTAGCGGCGCGGAAAGGAAGGCGCAACGATCCTTCGCGCCCTGCCGGCGGCCCGGAGGCGCGCCTCCCGCGCCCGGGCTCACGCCTCAGGCCGCATTGTGTCTTCCCGGCCTTTCCGCTAGGTTCCGCGCCGCAGCCGGGCATGTAACGATTTCGCCCTTGCCGGTCCCGCCGCAAGCGTCCACAAAGCTTGATCCATGAGAGCCATGAACCGTCGCCGCCGCATTTACGAGGGCAAGGCCAAGATCCTCTATGAGGGTCCGGAACCCGGTACGCTGATCCAGCACTTCAAGGATGACGCCACCGCCTTCAACGCCAAGAAGCACGAGATCGTGGACGGCAAGGGGGTGCTCAACAACCGCATCTCCGAATACATCTTCAACCATCTGAACGCGATGGGTATCCCCACCCACTTCATCCGTTCGCTCAACATGCGCGAGCAGCTCATCCGGGAAGTGGAGATCATTCCGCTGGAGGTCGTGGTCCGCAACGTCGCGGCCGGCTCGCTTGCCGAGCGGCTGGGGCTCGAAGAAGGCACGGCGCTGCCGCGTTCCATCATCGAGTTCTACTACAAGAACGACAAGCTCAACGACCCGATGGTGTCGGAGGAGCACATCACCGCGTTCGGCTGGGCGAGCCCGCAGGAGATCGACGACGTGATGTCGCTCGCGATCCGCGTCAACGATTTCCTCTCCGGTCTCTTCCTCGGCGTCGGCATCCGCCTGATCGACTTCAAGATGGAATGCGGACGGCTGTGGGAGAACGAGATGATGCGCATCGTCGTCGCCGACGAGATCTCGCCCAATTCGTGCCGGCTGTGGGACATCAACACCAACGAGAAGCTCGACAAGGACCGCTTCCGCCGCGACATGGGCGGAATGCTCGAAGCCTATCAGGACGTGGCGCGCCGGCTCGGCATCCTGAACGAGAACGACCGCCTTCCGAAGGGCGGACCCGTCCTCGTCAAGTAGCTCTCCGCGCGGATTTGGAGCTCATGAAAGCGCGCGTCTTCGTCACGCTGAAGGAAGGCGTTCTCGACCCGCAGGGACTGGCCATCCAGGGCGCGCTCGGCGCGCTCGGCTTCGCCGGCGTCTCCGCCGTGCGCCAGGGCAAGGTCTTCGACATCGAATTATCGGATGGGGAGCTCGCCAATTCCGCCGACGCCGAAGCGCGGCTCAAGGACATGTGCGAGAAGCTCCTCGCCAACACGGTGATCGAGAACTATTCGATCTCAAAGGTCTCGTGACGCGGTCCGGCTGACGCGACGGGATTGCAACTTCGCCGGGGACTTCGTATCAATTCGTGGGCTCCAATTCGTGCCCGGCCGGCCCGCGTTTTGTCGTCCGCCTGCAAAATCCAGGGCCGCATGAAGTCCACGATCATCCTCTTTCCAGGCACCAACCGCGAGCGCGACATGGCCGCGGCGTTGCGGCGCGCCACCGGTGGCGAGCCGGAGATCGTCTGGCACGGCGAGACGAGCCTCCCGCACACCGATCTGATCGTGCTCCCCGGCGGTTTCTCCTTCGGCGACTATCTGCGTTCCGGCGCCATCGCGGCGCGCTCGCCGATCATGCCGGAAGTCGTGAAGCGCGCGCATGACGGCGTGCTCGTGCTCGGGGTGTGCAACGGCTTCCAGACGCTGTGCGAGGTGGGGCTCCTGCCCGGCGTGCTGATGCGCAACGCCTCGCTCAAGTTCGTCTGCCGCGAGGTGAAGCTGGAGGTTCTGAACACACAGACGCCCTTCACCCGCAATTACGCGCCGCGCCAGATCGTCCGCTGCCCGGTCGCGCATGCCGACGGCAACTACTTCGCCGACGACGCGACGCTCGACCAATTGGAAGATCAGGGGCGAATCGTTTTCCGCTACGCAGAGGGCACGAATCCGAACGGATCGCGCCGCGACATTGCCGGAATCCTGAACGAGAGGGGCAACGTGCTCGGAATGATGCCGCATCCGGAAGACCTGACCGAGGCCGCGCATGGCGGCACGGACGGGCTGCCTCTCTTCGAGGGCCTCGCGGCCGGCTTCGTGGAGAAGGCCGCGTGAGTCGAAAGCTTGCCATCCTGGCGGCGACGACGCTCGCCCTCGCCGCCTGCCAGTCGACGCCGCAGAACTACATCCAGTTCCACGCCGGCCTGGACGAGGACACGATCGCGGGGCATCTCACCGACAAGGTGCGCGCCTGCTGGTTCGAAGGGAAGCAGGCCGCGTTCAACGACTACTCCTATGCGCCGGAGGCCGGCGCGTCTTCCACGCGCATCCTGATCGTGCCCAAGGACGCGCCGCACGGTCTGCCGGCGCTGATCATCGACGTCCGCAAGGCGAAGCACGGCACCGACGTCAGGCTCTTCGGCCCGCTGATGCAGACGGGCAGCGCCGAGTCTATCCGCCACGACGTGATGCGCTGGACGGGCGGCGCGCGCGACTGCTGAGACGCCGCCGCGCGCGATCCCCGAGGGGCCGGCTTAGTCCCAGAAGGGCCTTGCAGCCTCGCGCCGTGCCTGCGCGCGCGTAATCCCGATATCGCGCAGGCCGTGGTCGTCGAGCCTTTCAAGCGCGCGGCGGCTGCGCCAGCGCTCCACCAGCCGTCCATGAAACAGCGCCATCCCGCGGAAGACCATCCAGGGATGAGGAATGCGGGCCGCATCGGCGGAATCGGCGGATGATGTTTCAGCGAAGGCTTGCGCCAGCCGCTGCCTGATTGACTCGATTGTATCCATTGTCGTAACTTCTATTTGGGTGACAATGCCGTCCTAGCGGATGGGTTCAATCGGGCAAGAGGGAATATTGTCACGATGACAAGTTGGCTCCCTGACCTCTCCAAAGGCGAAGGCCCGCTTTACGTGCGCCTCGCGGATCAGCTCGAAAACAGTATCGAGAGCGGCGGGCTTCAGGCTGGCGCAAAGCTGCCGCCGCAGCGGGATCTCGCCTTCGACGTCGGGGTGACGATCGGCACGGTCGGCCGCGCCTATGCCCTGGCGCGCCAGCGAGGGCTGATCAGCGGCGAGGTCGGGCGCGGGACCTATGTCCTGTCGCGGCGCGACGCCGAGCCGAGTGCGTCTCCCTCTCCTCTCCCGCAGATTACGGCCGGCGTTTCCGACGATCTGCACACGGCGGGCCTTCTTCGATTCGACACGACGGCGGCGCCGGAGCTTGGGGTGGCGAGCCTGGTCGAGCGCATCGCCGCGGAGGTCTGTCGGGAGCATCCGAACGCCGTCTCGACCTATGTCCGCGCCATTCCCCGCCATTGGCTGGAGGCCGGCGCCGAGTGGCTGACGCGCAGCGACTGGCGGCCGTCGCCGGACGACATCGTCCCCGCGCTTGGCGCGCATGCGGCCATCATGGCGGCAATCGCAGCCGTCACCGCGCCGGGCGACCGGATCGTCTTCGAGGATCTGACCTACGCGTCGGTGGCCCGCAGCGCGGCGCTCATGGGACGACGCGCGACCGTTGTCGCTTCCGACCGCGACGGGATACTGCCGGACGATCTGGAGCGCCTCTGCGCCCAGCAGCATCCCAAGATGCTGTTCCTCATGCCGGCGCCTCAGAACCCCACCGTCGCAATCATGTCTGAAGCACGCCGACGCGCGGTCGCCGAAATTGCGAGAAAATACCAGGTCTGGATCATCGAGGACGCGGTCTACGGCGCTCTTTTCGGCGACGACCTGACCACCCTCGCAACGCTGGCGCCGGACCGCGTCTTCCACATCGGCGGCCTGTCGAAGGCCGTTGCCGCGGGCTTGCGCGGCGGGTGGATCGCCTGCCCGCCAAATCTCGCAAGTCGCGTCTCCACCGCCCATAGGATGGTGACGGGCGGAAGTCCGTTCCTGATGTCGGAAATCGCCGCGCGGATGGTCCTGTCCGGGCACGCCGGCGAGGCCAAACAGAAGGCGCTCGCCGAGATCGCGAAACGCGTGGCGCTCGCCCGCGAGATCTTCGCCGGGCTCGATGTGCGCCTCAACGAGCGGGTGCCGTTCCTGTGGCTCATCCTGCCGGAGCCCTGGCTTTCCAGCACCTTCAAGGCGGCCGCGGCGGGGGAGAACATCCTCATCGACGATGAGGACGAGTACAAGCCGGTGCGCTCAGGCACCGTCTACCACGGCGTGCGGATCGGCTTTTCCAGCGTGCCGGATACGGAGAAGGTCGCCGCCGGGTTCCGCACGCTCCGCCGGCTCGTCGATCACGGCACGGCGGCCTACGACACCTACAATTGACCTTTGCCGCGACGACCCGCATCCGCCGGCAACGGCGCTGCGGATAACTCCCACACCGACGGTATGTTGCGCCGCCGCAACGCGCTAGGAAGCGACCGATAAACTGCATGCCGCAGGCGGAGCCCATGGACCAACGCAACGAGCCCACCATCACGTCCGAGCTTGTCGCCGATCACGGGCTCACCCCCGACGAATACCGGCGCATCCTCGACCTGATCGGGCGCGAGCCGACGATCACCGAGCTCGGCATCTTCTCCGCTATGTGGAACGAGCACTGCTCCTATAAGAGCTCGAAGAAGTGGCTCCGAACGCTGCCGACAAAGGGCGACGTGGTGATCCAGGGGCCGGGCGAGAACGCCGGCGTCGTCGATATCGGCGAGGGCCTCGTCGCGATCTTCAAGATGGAGAGCCACAACCACCCCTCCTATATCGAGCCCTATCAGGGTGCCGCGACCGGCGTCGGCGGCATCCTGCGCGACGTTTTCACGATGGGCGCGCGCCCGGTCGCGGCGCTGAATGCGCTGCGCTTCGGCGATCCGGAGCATCCGCGCACCCGGCATCTCGTATCGGGCGTCGTCGCCGGCATCGGCGGCTACGGCAATTCCTTCGGCGTGCCGACGGTCGGCGGCGAGGTGAACTTCCACCGCCGCTACAACGGCAATTGCCTCGTCAACGCCTTCGCGCTCGGGATCGCGAGCAAGGACGCCGTCTTCTATTCCAAGGCGGAAGGGGTCGGGCTCCCGGTCGTCTATCTCGGCGCCAAGACCGGCCGCGACGGCGTCGGCGGCGCGACCATGGCGTCGGCGGAGTTCGATCACCGCATCGAGGAGAAACGCCCGACCGTGCAGGTCGGCGACCCGTTCACCGAGAAGCGGCTGCTTGAAGCCTGTCTTGAGCTGATGGCGTCGGGCGCCGTCGTCGCCATCCAGGACATGGGCGCGGCCGGCCTCACCTGCTCGGCGGTGGAGATGGGCGCCAAGGGCGACCTCGGCATCGCGCTCGACCTCGACAAGGTGCCGACGCGCGAGACCGGAATGACCGCCTACGAGATGATGCTGTCGGAGAGCCAGGAGCGCATGCTGATGGTGCTCCGCCCCGAGAAGCACGCCGAAGCGGAGGCGATCTTCAAGAAATGGGGGCTCGATTTCGCCGATGTCGGCCGCACCACCAGCGATCTTCGTTTCCGCGTGCGCCGCTTCGGCGAGGAGGTCGCCGACCTGCCGATCAAGGACCTCGGCGACGAGGCGCCGGAATACGACCGGCCCCGAGCGCCGCCGGAACCCCCTGCCCCTTTCGACGCCGCGAGCCTGCCGCCCTGCGATATCGCCGATGCACTCCTCACGCTTGTCGGTTCGCCCGACCTCTCCTCGCGGCGCTGGGTGTGGGAGCAGTACGACCACCTGGTCCAGGGCAACACCGTGCAGCGGCCGGGCGGCGACGCGGCGGTCGTCAGGCTCGACGGCAGCGACCGTGCGCTCGCGCTCACGCTCGACGTCACCCCCCGCTACGTGGACGCCGACCCGTTCGAGGGCGCGAAGCAGGCGGTGGCGGAATGCTGGCGCAACCTTTCCGCGGTCGGCGCGGCTCCGCTCGCCGCCACCGACAATCTGAACTTCGGCAATCCGGAAAAGCACGCCGTGATGGGCCAGTTCGTGCGCGCGATCGAAGGGCTCAGCGCAGCCTGCCGCGCACTGAACTTCCCGATCGTCTCGGGCAATGTCTCGCTCTACAACGAGACCCACGGCGAGGCGATATTGCCGACGCCGACGATCGGCGGCGTCGGGCTCATCGCGGACTGGCGGAAGAGCGCAACGCTCGCTTTCAAGGCGGAAGGCGAAGCGATCCTGCTCGCCGGCGCACCGCAGGCCTGGGGCACGCATCTCGGCCAATCGATCTATCTCAGGGAGATCTTCGGGCGCGAGGAAGGCGCCCCGCCGCCGGTCGATCTGGCGCATGAAAAGCGCGTCGGCGACTTCGTTCGCGCTCTCATCACGGACAGTCTCGTCACGGCGGTGCACGACCTTTCGGACGGCGGCCTCGCCGTGGCCCTCGCGGAGATGGCGATGGCGTCGGGCATCGGCGCGACGGTGAACGCGCCGCCCGAAGTCGATCCGGCGGCTCTGTTTTTCGGCGAGGACCAGGGCCGCTATCTGGTGACGTGCACGGCGGATCGGCAAAATGCGCTCCAGGAGCGGGCCGAGCGAGCGGCGATCTTCCTGCCGGGGATCGGCAGCACCGGCGGCGCTTCGCTCAAGCTCGGCGATGCGCGCGAGGTCGCGGTTTCGGCACTCCGGGAGCGGCACGAGGGATGGTTTCCGCGCTACATGCAGGCTGAGCTTTAGCCCCTGTCCGGCACGATCGCTGGCATCAACTTTGCATTGCCCCCGGGTAGACGCATTGACCCGCTCCGCCCGCGTGCCCAAATTGGAGGCTGCGGCGGAGACCGATTCCCGTCCGGGAGACGAGCAGCCATGCCGATGAGAGCGAGCGATATCGAGCACCTGATAAAGGCGTCCCTACCGGACGCTCGCATCTCCATCCGCGAACTGGCGGCGGACGGCGATCACTACGCGGCGGAGGTGGTTTCCGAGCAGTTCCGCGGCAAGAGCCGCGTGCAGCAGCACCAGATGGTCTACGAGGCGCTAAAGGGGAATATGGGCGGCGCATTGCACGCCTTGGCCCTGCAGACGAGCGCGCCGGACTAGCGTTTCCGCCCGGCCGGCCGGGTTTTCGGCTTAATCCTGCCGCAAGACGGGACCTGGAAAAGCGCCGCGGAGAGGATTACCTTCGCCCAGAACCTTGTGTCCGGCGCCGGTTTCGGGCGCCGACCGTGGCTTTGAAGAGGATTTTGACGATGGATGCAGTTCACGACTGGATCAGCGACCAGGTGAAGTCGAATGACGTCGTGCTCTTCATGAAGGGCACGCCGACCTTTCCGCAGTGCGGGTTCTCAGGCCAGGTCGTGCAGATTCTCGACTATCTCGGGATCCCCTATTCCGGCGTCAACGTGCTTGAATCCGACGAGCTGCGGCAGGGGATCAAAGCCTTCTCCGACTGGCCGACCATCCCGCAACTTTACGTGAAGGGCGAATTCGTCGGCGGCGCCGACATCATCCGCGAGATGTTCCAGCAGGGCGAGCTGAAGGGGCTGCTTGAGGAGAAGGGCGTGCTCGCCACGGCCTGAGCCGCAGGCCGCCGCCGGCGTTCATGTCAACAACTGTCCTGCGTATCGACGCCGACGAGGCGAAGGCCTTGATCGACCGCGGCGAGGCGGTGGTGATCGACGTGCGCGAGCCGTCCGAGGTGATGGCAAGCGGCATCGTACCCGGCGCGATCAACATTCCGCTCGCCGAATTTCTCGCGAGGACCGATCCAAGCTCCGCCGAACGCGAAGCGTCGCTTGAGCCGGAGAAGACGGTCATCCTCTATTGCGCCTCCGGGAAACGCTCCGAGTTCGCCGGGAACAAGCTTCTGGAGTTCGGCTACCGCACCGTTTTCAACCTCGGCGGCCTGCAGGACTGGCAATCGGCCGGGCTGCCGGTGGACGACGCGTTCATTTAAGCGTAACCGAAGCCTCCGATCCTACCTTGCGCGCTCTTGTGGTCTGGCCCTCTCGGCCCGATCGGTGGCGCGCTTCCGCGTCCGCGAGACAGGAAAGAGATGAGCCAGAGCCCGGCCTCGCCGCCTGCCGCGCGCCTGCCCTATTGGGAGTTCGTCGCCATCGTCGCGCTCCTGATGGCGCTCAATGCCATGGCCATCGACGTGATCCTCCCGGCGCTGCAGCAGATGGGCGAGAGCCTCAACGTCGCCGACGAGAACACGCGGCAATTGCCGCTCACCGCCTACATCGTCTCGTTCGGGCTGTCGCAGCTCGTCTATGGAACGCTTTCCGACCGTTTCGGGCGGCGGCCGATACTGATCGCCGGCCTCATCGTCTATGTCATCGGATGCACGGGCTCGGCGTTCGCCGGCAGCTTCACCATGCTTCTCGCGACCCGCGCGCTGCAAGGTATCGGCGCCGGCGCCACGCGTGTCATCGCCATCGCCGTCATCCGCGACACGTTCGGCGGACGGCGCATGGCGAGCGTGATGTCGCTGGCCATGATGGTGTTCATGGCGGTGCCCATCATCGCGCCGGGTCTCGGGCAGATCGTTCTGATGGTTTCGGGATGGCGCGCGATCCTCGGCTTCATCGCGCTGTTCGGCCTGTTGATGACCGTCTGGTGCTACTTGCGGCTCCCGGAGACGCTTGCCCCCGAGGATAAGCGGGAGCTGCGCCTCGGCCCGATCGTCGAGGCGTTCCGCATCGTGGTCTCGAACCGCGTGGCTGCCGGCTATGCGCTGGGCGCGGGGCTCATTTTCGGCTGTCTCTTCGCCTACCTGAATTCCGCACAGCAGATCTTCCAGAACGAATACGGGCTGGGGCCGTTCTTCCCGCTCGTATTCTCAAGCGGCGCAGTGCTCATCGCCGTCGGGTCCTTCACGAATTCCCGCATCGTGGAGCGGCTCGGCATGCGGCTCCTCTCGCACAGCGCCTTGGCCGCCTTCGCTGCGATCTCCGCACTGCTTTGCCTGATCGCGATCTTCGACGAGGGCCATGTGCCGTTCTGGGTCTTCTATGGCGCGACCCTTCTGACGTTCGGCCTCTTCGCCTTCATCGGCACGAACTTCAATGCTCTTGCCATGGACCCGCTCGGCCATGTCGCGGGGACGGCGTCGTCGGTCCTAAGCTCGGTGCAGACATTTCTCGGCGGCGTTCTCGGGGCGCTTGTCGGGCTTGCCTACGACGGCACCGTGCTGCCGCTCAGCCTCGGCTTCCTGCTGATGTCGCTTTCAAGCTTCGTCGTCATCGCCCTGACGGAGCGGCGACGGCTTTTCGGCCGTCAGGAAGTGCCGGCGGAATAGCAACGAAACGACGCAAGACCCGCGCGCGGTCAGACGGAAGCCTCCGGGCGCGCCTTTCTCAAGGTCACGACCGTGATTTCCGGCGGAACGCCGAAGCGCACCGGCGCGACCGAACAGCCGAGCCCGGCGGAGACGACGAGATCGCGGCCCTCCTCTCGGATGTGCCCATAGGCAAAGCGCTCGCCATAGGCGGAAGGCACGATCGGCCGTCCGAAGAATGGCAGCAGCACCTGTCCGCCGTGGGTATGACCGGAGAGCGTGACCGCGAAACGATCCGGCACGTCGACGAAGATGTCGGGCTCGTGCGCCATCAGCACCGCCGGCGCATCGTCGGTGATCTGCATGAGCGTTCCCGTCAGGTCGTCCTCTCCGCGAAACTCTCCGCGGCCGATCGGGTGCGCGACGATGCTGTCGGTTCCGCAGAGCCAGAAGGGCGTTTCCCCGCCGAGCTTCACGGCGCGGTTCTGGTAGACGGGGATGCCGGCCGCCTTCAGAGCCGCCTTTACGATCTCAGGGCCCGACCACCAATCGTGGTTGCCGAGAATCGCGTGGACGCCGAGCGGGGCCCGCAGCGCTGCGAGAGGCGGACCCCATTCCGCTGACGCAACGCGGGTGCTGTGAAAGCGCCGGCTGATGCCTGACACGAAATCGCCGAGCACAACGATGACGTCGCCGCCAAGGCCGTTCGCCGTCGCGACGATCTCACGGATACGTTCCGGCGGCATCCATGGGCGGCAGGCGTGAATGTCGGCGACCATGACGATCCGCAGCGGCCGCTCGTAAGTCCAGCGCGGCGTCTCGACATCCCATTCGGTGACGACCAGGCGGAAGCGCGGCTCAAAGGCGAAGGCATAGCTGCCGAAGCCGCTCGTGAGCGCAATACCGCTCAGAAGTCCCGTGATGAAGTGCCGCCGTGTGATCATGTGTCCGGCATCATAGCGCACAAACGAAAACACCCGCCTAACGAGGCGGGTGTTTGGTAAACCTGCGGCGGAACCGCGGCGTCAGCGCGAATAGAATTCGATGACCTGGTTCGGTTCCATGATGACCGGATAGGGCACGTCGGCGAAGGCCGGCTGGCGCAGATAGCGCGCCGTCATCTTGCCGTGGTCGACCTCGACGTAGTCCGGCACGTCGCGCTCGGCGAGTTCGACCGATTCCAGCACCAGCCCGAGCTGCTTCGACTTCTCGCGCACCTCGATCACGTCGCCGACCTTGCAGCGGTAGCTCGAGATGTTCACGCGCTTGCCGTTGACACGGATATGGCCGTGATTGACGAACTGCCGCGCGGCGAAGGGCGTCGGCACGAACTTGGCGCGATAGACCAGCGCGTCGAGCCGCGATTCCAGGAGTCCGATCAGGTTCTCCGACGTATCGCCTTTCATCCGCGCAGCCTCTTCGTAGGTCTTGCGGAACTGCTTCTCGGAGATGTTGGCGTAGTAGCCCTTCAGCTTCTGCTTCGCCTTGAGCTGCGTGCCGAAATCGGAGAGCTTTTGCTTGCGGCGCTGGCCGTGCTGGCCGGGGCCGTATTCGCGCTTATTGACGGGGCTCTTCGGGCGGCCCCAGACGTTCTCGCCCATGCGGCGATCGAGCTTGTATTTCGCCGAGCTGCGTTTGCTCATTCGTTGTCCTTACCGTTTCGCGGTTCACGAAACGCGCCCATCCTCTGCCGCGTGCTTTTGGCTCACGGCCGACAGGGGTTGGCGGAGCGCGCCATTTCCGGAAATTTTCGGAAGACCCCACGGGTGCGTCGCCGCAGGAAACCCGCAGCGCGCCGTCCACCTAGGGTTTTTGCGGCGAACTGTCAAATCCCGGCGCCCGCCCGGACCGGGCGGACCGCAGTCCGCGGCGGGACGCCGTGCTCCTCCAAGAGCCGTTTCAGGGCGGATCCTGGCTCGCCGCCGCGGGTAAAAACCGAGAAACTCTCCCCTCCGGCGGCGACCGCCCGCCCCTCCAGCACGTTTTTCAGCCGCCGTGCGATGGCGGGCGCCGGATCGAGCCAGGTAACCGGCCACGGCGCGATCTCCGCCATCACGTCCATCAGGAAGGGATAATGGGTGCAGGCGAGGACGACGATATCGGTGCGCTTCCCGTCGATCTCCTCAAAGCACGGCGCGATCTGCTCGGCGATCTCGTCGGGCTCGAAGGGCTCACCGCGCATCCTCGCCTCGGCGATCGCGGCAAGCGCCGGCGCGCCGACGAGCCGGACGTGGCAGGCCTGCCCGAAGCTCTTGATGAGCTCGCGCGTATAGTCCCGCTTCATCGTGCCGGGCGTCGCGAGCACCGCGACCACGCCGCTCTTCGTCTGCTCCGCCGCCGGCTTTACCGCCGGCACGGTTCCGACGAAGGGAATGTCGAAGCGCTCCCGCAGCGGCGGCAGCACGAGGGTCGAAGCGGTATTGCAGGCGATCACCACCGCCGCCGGCGCGTGCTCTTCGATCAAGTTGCCCATCAGCGCGACGATGTGGTCGGAGAGCGCCTGCTCTTCCCACGCGCCGTAGGGGAAGGCCGCGTCGTCGGCGACATAGACGACGCTGATGTCGGGCATCGCCGCGCGAATGGCGCGCAGCACCGACAGCCCGCCAATGCCGGAATCGAAGATCAGGACAGGCCCGCTCTCACGCATCCGAGCCTTCCGATTTTCGCTGTCCGCGCTCCAACGCGCCGATCACCCCGTGGAGGGTGTCGATCTCGTCGCGCGTCAGCCCGGCGCGCTGCAGGATGGCGCGGAGGTTCTGCACCATGGTCGGCTTCATGTCGTCGGTGCGGAAATAGCCGGTCGGCTGGAGCGCCGTCTCAAGGTGCGTCATCAGGCCGAGGAGATGCGCCTTCGAAGCCGGCGTGAAATCGAGCTCCGGGAGCGGTCCGCGGCCGGGGAGCGCGCCGTCAAGCCCGGCCGTCATCCATTCATAGGCGACGAGCAGGACCGCCTGCGCGATGTTGAGCGAGGCAAAGGCCGGATTGACGGGGAAGGTGACGATCTCGTCGGCGAGCGCCACCTCCTCGTTGGTAAGGCCCCAGCGCTCGCGCCCGAAGAAGACGCCGGTCGCCTCCCCCGCGGCGGCGCGCGCGGAAAGCGTCGCCACCGCCTCACGAGGGCCGACGACGGCCTTCGGCAGATCGCGCACGCGCGCCGTCGTGGCGTAGACGAAGCTCAGGTCGGCAATCGCCGCTTCGGCGCTGTCGAAGACGCTCACCGCCTCGATGATGCCGGGTGCGCCGCTCGCTGCGGCCTCGGCCTTCGGGTTCGGCCAGCCGTCACGCGGATTGACGAGGCGGAGATCGCTCAGGCGGAAATTCGCCATCGCGCGCGCCGCCGCGCCGATGTTCTCGCCCATCTGCGGTTCGACGAGGATGATCGCCGGCGGCTTTCCAGTCCGGTTCGCTTCGCCCTCTGGCATGAACTCTCTCACGGGCGCACTCCGCGCCCAGGATGCTCTCTAGCGCATCGCGGCGCGTTTCGTCCTGCTTATGCGGGGTGTATGCTTCGCGCCGCTCGCTTTCAAACCGCGAGCCGGTGGAGAGGCGGATGGCGGAAGTGCGGACGGCGGATGCGCCGATGGTCGAACGGCTGAGGGCGGCGCTGGACGGGATGCCGATCCGCGAGCAGCGGATGTTCGGCGGCACGTGCTTCATGCTCTCCGGCAATATGCTGGTCGGGACGTCGAAGCGGGGACTGCTCGTGCGGGTCGGGAAAGACGCGCACGCAAAGGCGGCCGCGCTCCCGCATGCGAGCCCGATGGAGATGGGCGGCCGGACGATGCAAGGCTACGTCTTCGTCGGCCCGGAGGGCACGCGCACGGCAAAAGACCTGAAGACCTGGGTCGGGCGCGCATTGGCCTTCGTCGAGACGTTGCCGCCCAAGGTCGCGAAACCCGCCTCCCCTAAGAAGCCGGCGAAGCGGCGGGCGTCATGACCGCGCTCGTCGTTCCGTTCCTCGTCTACGTCATCGCGACCTTCGCCATCGCCTATGTCTGGCACCTGAAAGTCTTCGGCGCGCGCTATAAGGCGCTCGGAATCTACCGCGACGACGTCCTGCCGCTTTTCGGGCTCGGCTCGATGGTCATCCAGGGCGTCTGCTTCGCCCTCGTCTACGACGCGCTTCTTCGCCCCGATGGCCGGATGGCTCACGGCGGCGGTCGCCTATGCGGCTTTCGGAGCGATCTTCTCGTGGAGCTTCACGACGCTCGCCGTCGCCGCGAAGAGCAGGATGACCTCGATCCGCGACTACGTGACGATCGAGACCGCCTTCACGGCGGTGCAGTGGGTCGTGGTGGGCCTCCTCACCGCGCTCATCGCTTGAGGGCAGCCGCCCTTCCCTCCCCCGGCGCAGACGCGCGAGGCGCCAGCTGAAATCTGACCAAGGCGTCACGCCCCCGCCGGTTGGCGCGGCGGCCCGGGCTTTGCTATAGGGCGGTGACTTTCCTGCCCCGCGCGAACCGCGCTCCTTTTCCAATGATGAAAGGCTTTCGTTGATGCCGAAAATCAAGGTCGCCAACCCGGTCGTCGAGCTCGACGGCGACGAGATGACCCGCATCATCTGGCAGTTCATCAAGGACAAGCTCATCCACCCCTATCTCGACGTGGAGCTCCTCTACTTCGACCTCGGCGTGGAGAACCGCGACGCCACCAACGACCAGGTGACGGTCGACGCGGCGAACGCCATCAAGCGCGTCGGAGTCGGCGTGAAATGCGCCACGATCACGCCCGACGAGGCGCGGGTGAAGGAATTCGGCTTGAAGGAGATGTGGAAGTCGCCGAACGGCACGATCCGCAATATCCTCGGCGGCGTCATCTTCCGCGAGCCCATCATCTGCCGCAACGTGCCGCGCCTCGTGCCGGGCTGGACCAAGCCGATCGTCATCGGCCGCCACGCCTACGGCGACCAGTACCGCGCCACCGACTTCCTGTTCCCCGGCAAGGGAACGCTCACCTTGAAGTTCGTCGGCGAGGACGGGAAGACGATCGAGCGCGAGGTGTTCAAGTCGCCCGGCTCCGGCGTTGCGATGGCGATGTACAACCTCGACGATTCCATCCGCGATTTCGCCCGTGCCTCGCTGAACTACGGGCTGGCGCGCAACTTCCCGGTCTACCTCTCCACCAAGAACACCATCCTCAAGGCCTATGACGGGCGCTTCAAGGATCTCTTCCAGGAGATCTTCGAGGCGGAGTTCAAAGCGGAATACGACAAGCGAAAGCTCACCTACGAGCATCGCCTGATCGACGACATGGTGGCCTCGGCGCTGAAATGGTCGGGCGGCTATGTCTGGGCCTGCAAGAACTATGACGGCGACGTGCAATCCGACACCGTGGCGCAGGGCTTCGGGTCGCTCGGGCTGATGACCTCCGTCCTGATGTCGCCGGACGGCAGGACCGTGGAGGCGGAGGCCGCGCACGGCACGGTGACGCGCCATTACCGCCTGCACGAGCAAGGCAAGGAGACCTCCACCAACTCCGCGGCCTCGATCTTCGCCTGGACGCGCGGGCTCGCGCATCGCGGCAAACTCGACGGCAACGAGGAGCTGATCCGTTTCGCCGAGACGCTGGAGACGGTGACGGTCGGAACGATCGAAAGCGGCTTCATGACCAAGGACCTGGCGCTCCTCGTCGGGCCGGACCAGCCCTGGCTCTCCACGACCGGGTTCCTCGACAAGGTCGATGCGAACCTGAAAAAGGCAATGGCCTGAGGTGATTACAGGAATGTCATACAGACGCCGCTTTTTCCGCTAGTCTTGCGGCATGGCTCCAAAGCGGGGTGTTTGGATGATTCGCCTTCTCCTCGGCTCAGCGCTGCCGATTGTCGGCCTCGGGCTCGTCGCGGCATTTGCCGGGCCGGACCTCGTGACCGGCCTGCAGGGCACGCCGATGATCGTTGCAGGGGCGGACCAGCCGCGCCTTGAGCCGGCGCGCTTCGATGGCGAGGCCTGCGCCGCCGCTTCGCTTTTCCGTGGTGCACCGGCAGCGGAACATGAGCGGGCGAGGATGCGCATCGTCGCCGTCGCGCTCGGCCCCGACGGCCAGGACTTCGAAGTGGCGATCGAAAATCCCGGCAACGCCAGCGAGACGATCACGCTTCTCTTCGACGAGAGCGGGCGGCTGGCGGCGGTCAGCAAGCCGCGATCAATGGAAGAGCCAGCCGCCGTACCGCATCGCGATTGCCTCGGCGCGCCGAAGCCGACCGCGCAAGGCCCGATCTAGCCGCGCGCGATCCCACTGCGTCTTTCCTTTTCCTAAGCCGCGACTTCCGCGATACGGCCGGTAATGGCCGTCAGCGCGGCTTCTGCCGCGCTCGCGTTCGGGCCGCCGGCTTGCGCAAGGTCCGGCCGCCCGCCGCCGCCCGTCCCGCCAAGTGCAGCGGAGCCGACGCGCGCAAGGTCGACCGCGCTGATCCTGTCCGTCAGATCGTCGGTGACGCCGACAACCAGACCCGCCTTGCCGTCATTGACGCCGACGATGGCGACGACGCCTGAGCCGACCTGGCGCTTGCCCTGATCGACAAGGCCGCGGAGGTCCTTCGGCGCAACGCCTTCCACCGCGCGGGCGAGAACGTTGATCGTGCCGATCTGCTTCATCGCCGGCTCGGCCGCGCCACCGCCGCCCATGGCGAGCTTCTTTTTGGCATCGGCGAGCTCGCGCTCAAGCCGCCTCCGCTCCTCCACGAGCGCGTCGACGCGCGCGACGGTCTCTTCCGGCCTGACCTTCAGCCGGCCGGCGATGTCGCGCACGCGCTTGTCCTGCTCGGCAAGATAATGCCGCGCCGCCGCTCCGGTCAGCGCCTCGACGCGGCGCACCCCGGCCGCGACCGCCGCCTCGCCCACAAGCGTCACGAGCCCGATCTCGCCGGTGCGGCCGACATGCGTGCCGCCGCAAAGCTCCACCGAATAGTCCTTGCCGGCCTTGTCCCCCGCCTTGCCCATCGTCACGACGCGCACCTCGTCGCCGTATTTCTCGCCGAAGAGCGCCATCGCGCCGGACTGGATGGCGCCGTCGCGGTCCATCAAGCGCGTGGAGACCGGCGCGTCCTGCAGGACGACCGCATTCGCCATATCCTCCACCGCCGCCATCTCCTCATCCGACATCGGCTTCGGATGCGAGAAGTCGAAGCGCAGCCGGTCGGGCGCAACGAGCGAACCCTTCTGCGCGACATGGAACCCAAGCGTCTCGCGCAGCGCCGCATGCAGCAGGTGCGTGGCGGAGTGGTTGGCGCGGATCGCGGTCCGCCGCGCGGCGTCGATCTCAAGCTTCACGGCCTGGCCGGGCACGAAGCCGCCGTGCTCGACCTTGCCCAGATGCACGAAAAGGCCGTCGGCCTTCTTCTGCGTATCGGCGACGCGGAAGCGCGCGCCGTTCTCCGAAACGATCATGCCGGTATCGCCGACCTGGCCGCCGGACTCGCCGTAGAAGGGCGTCTGGTTGACGACGATCGCGCCCTCCTCGCCCTCGCCGAGCTGATCCACTTCCGCACCGTCGCGCACAAGCGCCAGCACCTGCGCCTCCGCCGTGTCGGCGTCGTAGCCGAGGAATTCCGTCGCGCCGTGCTGGTCGCGGAGTGAGAGCCACACGCCCTCCGTCGCCGCCTCGCCGGAACCCGCCCAGCTCTTCCGCGCCTCCGCGCGCTGGCGTTCCATAGCGTCGGTGAAGCTCGTCAGGTCCACGCCGATGCCGCGCGGACGCAGCGCATCCTGCGTCAGATCGAGCGGGAAGCCATACGTGTCGTAAAGCTTGAAAGCCGTCTCGCCGTCGAGGATGTCGCCCTTCCCCAGGCCGCCGGAAGCCTCTTCCAGAAGCGTCAGGCCACGCGCGAGCGTTTTCAGGAACCGCCCCTCCTCAAGCCGGAGCGTCTCGGTGATGAGCCCTTCGGCGCGCCCGAGCTCCGGGTAGGCCTGGCCCATCTCGTGGACGAGCGTCGGTACGAGACTGAAGACCGCCGGCTCCGAAGCGCCGAGCAGATGCGCGTGGCGCATGGCGCGGCGCATGATGCGGCGGAGCACATAGCCGCGCCCCTCGTTCGACGGCAGCACGCCGTCGGCGATCAGGAAGCTCGTGGCGCGCAGATGATCGGCGATGACGCGCGGGCTCGCCTGGTTCACCGCGCCGCTCGGGTGGCCGACATGCTCGTGGACGGCAGCGATCAGCGTCTTGAAAAGATCGATGTCGTAGTTGCTAAGGACCCCCTGAAGGATGGCGGCCGCGCGTTCAAGGCCCATGCCGGTGTCGATCGACGGGCGCGGCAGGTCGACGCGGGTATTTTCATCCACCTGCTCGAACTGCATGAAGACAAGATTCCAGAACTCGAGGAACCGGTCGCCGTCCTCCTCAGCGGATCCCGGTGGACCGCCGAAGACTTGATCGCCCTGATCATAGAACAGCTCGGAATTATAGCCGCAGGGGCCGGTCGGCCCCATCGCCCACAGATTGTCCGGGTGACTGACAATCCGCGCATCGGACAAATTCGCTATCTTGCGCCACAAGCCACGCGCAGTGTCGTCAGTTGGATGGACAGTGACCCAAATCCGGTCCTCGGCAAATCCGAATTCCTTGGTGACAAAATTCCAGGCAAGCTCGATCGCACGCTCCTTGAAGTAGTCGCCGAACGAGAAATTGCCGGGCATCTCGAAGAACGTGTGGTGGCGCGCCGTGTAGCCGACATTGTCGAGATCGTTGTGCTTGCCGCCGGCGCGGACGACCTTCTGCACCGTCGTCGCACGCGGATAAGGCGGCTTCGACTTTCCGGTGAAATAGTCCTTGAACTGCACCATCCCAGCGTTGGTGAACATCAGCGTGGGGTCGTTGCGCGGGACGAGCGGGCTGGACCGCACGCGCTCGTGCCCCTCGCGGGCGAAGTAGTCCAGAAACTGAGTGCGGATTTCGTTGACGCTCGCCATCTTCAAAAACGCTTGGATCCTGCCGCGGGAGGCGGCGAAAGAGGCGGCATTTAGACTGGGGTTCGGTGGGCTGTCCAGCAAGGGCCCCGGGAAAGCAGGCCCGCGCAGGCGCGAAGCCGGGCAAGGCCGCGGTTGCACCGCCTCCCGGCCGCGCCAGGAGCAATGACGGAGCTTTGAAACGCCGCGAGGCCGACACCAATGTCCCGGCGCCGCCATCCGCGCTAGCCTCGGCCCGGAACGCAATCGGAACGGAGCGCGCCATGACCGCTCTTTGCGGAAAGACTGTCTTCTTCGCCCTGCTCGCGCCCCTCCTCCTGGCGCCAGCGATCGCAACGCCGCTCGCAACGCCGGCACGGGCCGAAGACACGAATCCGGGCAATGCGGATAACGGGATGGTCCTTCAGGCCGATCCGGCCGCGCGCGCCGCGGAACGCGAGCGCCTCTTCGCGACGCTGGCGGCGGCGCGCAACGAGGCGGAGGCGAAATCGGCCGCCGACCAGATCTGGCTCTTCTGGTTCCGTCCGCCGGACGCGCAATCCGGCAAGCTCATGAGCGAGGCGATGGAGCGGCGGCGCGCCTACGACCTCTCAGGCGCCGTTGAAATTCTCGACAGGCTCGTCGCTTGACGACCCCCGACTGGGCGGAGGCCTGGAACCAGCGCGCGACGCTGCGCTTCCTGTTGGAAGATTATGAAGGCTCTCTCGCCGACATCGAGCGCGTGCTCCAGCTGGAGCCGAAGCACTTCGGCGCGATGGCCGGCCAGGTGCTGATCCTGATGCGACACGGCCGCTTCGATACGGCGCAGTCGATCCTGCGCAAGGCCGTGGAAATCAACCCGTTTCTCGCCGAACGCTCGATGCTGATCGACGAGCCGAAGGGCAACGGCAAGGATATCTGACGGCGCGCGCGAAGCCTTAAAGCCGAGCGCCCTACCCTTCCGCCGCCTCCGCGTCGTCCGCGCTTTCGTCGGGATCGCCTTCGAGCTTGCTCGCGACAAGACCGGCATTCTGGCGGATCGCAAGCTCGATCGTCGCCGCCATGTCGGGGTTTTCCTTCAGAAACTGCTTGGCGTTCTCGCGTCCCTGACCGAGGCGCTGGCTGTCGTAAGAGAACCAGGCGCCGGACTTCTCCACGATCCCGGCCTTGACGCCGAGGTCGATCAACTCGCCATTCTTGGAGATGCCCTCGCCGTACATGATGTCGAACTCGACCTGCTTGAAGGGCGGCGCCAGCTTGTTCTTGACCACTTTCACGCGCGTCTGGTTGCCGACCACCTCGTCGCGCTCCTTGATCTGTCCGATGCGGCGGATGTCGAGGCGCACGGAGGCGTAGAATTTCAGTGCGTTGCCGCCGGTCGTCGTCTCCGGACTGCCGAACATGACGCCGATCTTCATGCGGATCTGGTTGATGAAGACGACCATCGTGTTGGAGCGGGAAATGGAGCCGGTGAGCTTCCTGAGCGCCTGGCTCATCAGCCGCGCCTGCAGACCGGGGAGCTGGTCGCCCATCTCGCCCTCAAGTTCCGCGCGCGGCGTCAGCGCGGCGACGGAATCGACGACGAGGATGTCGACGGCGCCTGAGCGGACCAGCGTGTCGGCGATCTCAAGCGCCTGTTCGCCGGTGTCGGGCTGCGAGATCAGGAGGTCGTCGAGTTTGACGCCGAGCTTCCTGGCATAGGCGGGGTCGAGCGCATGCTCCGCGTCGACGAAGGCGCAGATGCCGCCGCGCTTCTGCGCCTCGGCCACCGCATGCAGAGCGAGCGTCGTCTTGCCGGAGGATTCCGGCCCATAAATCTCCACGATGCGGCCGCGCGGCAGGCCGCCAACGCCGAGCGCGAGATCGAGGCCGAGCGAGCCGGTGGGGATGGTGGCGATCTCCACCACCTTTCCGTCCTGCCCAAGCCGCATGATGGAGCCCTTGCCGAATGCCCGCTCAATCTGGGAGAGCGCGGCATCGAGCGCCTTCGTCTTGTCCATGATGTCCTTGTTTTCGACGAACTCGCAGCGGCGCTACCATGGCATCCCCCATTCGACTTCGGAAGGTGGCGGCCGCGAGCCGCCGTGTGGTGGGATGTATTCACTTTGTTCTCGCGAATGTCAAGAACAAAGTGGGAACTAGTGGCGCGATGCACTGAAGAGCGCGTCTCCCTCCCCGCCCCCGGAGGCGGGCCTCATGCGACGCGGCGCGGCTTCTCGCCAATGCGGGATACCTGCTCGCTTTCGGCGGGCACGTCACGCTCGTTGGCCGCACGCCGGTCGACCGAAAATTCGACTCGGTTGCCGCCACGCGCCTTCGCCCGGTAAAGCGCCGCGTCCGCCTCGCCGAACAGAGGATCGAGCGTCGGCGTCTCCCGCATGCTGGCGACGCCAACGCTCACCGTGAAGCGTATCTCCTCGCCTTCATTCTCGATCCGCATCGCCGCCACCGCGCGCCTGATGCGCTCCGCCAGCACCAGGGCCTGATCGATCCGGCTGTCGGCGAGCGCCACCGCGAATTCGTCGCCGCCGAGCCGCCCGACAACGTCGCCCGGTCGAACGACGCTCTCGGTCGCCGCGGCGAGCGCCTGCAGGAGGCGGTCGCCGGCGAGATGCCCCCAACCGTCGTTGACGGCCTTGAACCGGTCGAGATCGATCGCGATGAGCGCCGTCCAGGAGCCGGTGCGACCGGCGCGCGCAAGCATCCTGCCCACCTCGTCGACGAATCCGCGGCGATTGCAGACCCCGGTCAGCGGATCGAGAAGCGCGGCTTCCCGGTCCCGCAGGCCGATCGCCTCCCGGGTGACGGAGAGGAGTAGAAAGGCGAGCGCGACAGCGGCGACAAGCGTCTCAAGGATGCTGAGCGGATTGAGCGGCGCGGCAATCCCGATCTCGGCCTCGAGGGAGGATTCCGACACAAGCAGCGCGGCGAAGAAGCGGCCGACGAGCACCGCGCCATGCAGCGCCGCGACAATCGCCGCCAAGCGCGTGATCCCCCAGCGCCGCTCCGGCGCTGCCCGCCAAAGCTCCCCCGCGATAGCGAACGTGTAGGCGGCAACTAACGGGGCAGCGACCAAAATCCGCTGGCGCACATCACCGTCTGAAAAAACCAGCGCCCAGGCCGCCAGCCAAAGCATCGTAGGCGCGAGCGCCAGCGGCCAATTTCCCTTTTGGTTGGTGAAATAGCGCGCGGCCTGCCACGCCAGCCCGAAGGCCAGCATGCGAAACCCGTTCGCGATGTCGAGGGCGAGGAGACCGGGAAGCCGATCGCGCGCGCCAACGATGACGGCGGCGGCGGCGAACAACGCGAAGCAAAGCGTCCATATGCCGAGCGCCGGCACGCCGCGGTTCTGCATCCAGGTCAGGACAAGGAGGCCGCAGAGAACGGCGCAGACAACGACCAGCGCCGTCATCAACGTGCCAGCGTCCAAACCCACGTATCCCACCTCAAAGCTCGAGAGCGCCCACAATCCACCGATGGCGCAAAGCAAGTGTTAACGGTGGCCGGGGGAGCGGTCCGGTGGCCGAGCCTATGCCTCGAGCGTCGCCTTCACCGTCGTCGCCAGCTCTTTGAGAGAAAAGGGCTTTGGCAGGAACTGGAAGCTCTTCTCGTCCTTCGGCAAATGGCGCTCGAAGGCGTCCTCCGCGTAGCCGGAGACGAAGATGATCTTCAGGTCGGGCTGGGTGCGGCGCAGCTCGCGCATGAGCGTCGGCCCGTCCATTCCCGGCATCACCACGTCGGAGATGACGAGGTCCACCGGTTCGGCGAGGCCGGCGATCAGATCGAGCGCCTCCTGACCGGACGCGGCCTGGTGCACGGTGTAGCCGCGCGCCTCAAGCGCCCGCCCGGCAAAGGCGCGCACCGCCTCCTCGTCTTCCACCAGGAGGATGCTCGCGCTGCCGGTGAGATCGGACGGGCCGGCAGCCTTGCTCTTGCTCCTCGCCTCTTCCTCCGGCTGCGCGTCGTGGCGGGGAAGCAGGATGCGGAAGGTCGTTCCCGCCCCCGGCTTGGAATCGACGTAGATGTAGCCGCCGGTCTGCTTGACGATGCCATAGACGGTGGAGAGGCCGAGACCGGTCCCCTGCCCCACGCCCTTGGTGGTGAAGAAGGGCTCGAAGATCTTCTCCTTCACCTCCGCCGTCATGCCGGTGCCGGTATCGGCGACCTCAAGCAGCACGTATTCGCCGGGCCTGAAGCCCTGTTCCTTGAACTTCGCGCTCTCCGCCGCGGAGACGTTGGCGGTGCGGATTTTCAGCTTGCCCCCGTCAAGCATGGCGTCGCGTGCATTGACGGCGAGGTTCACGATGACCTGCTCAAGCTGGTTCAGATCGGCCTTGATCGGCCAGACGTCGCGGCCGTGGCTGACCTCCAGCTCGATCGTCTCGCCGAGGAGGCGCGCCAAGAGCACCGAGATGTCGGAGAGCGCCTCGTCGAGGTCGATGACGGTCGGCCTGAGCGTCTGCCGCCGCGAGAACGCCAACAGCTGGCGGACGAGGCCCGCCGCGCGATTGGCATTCTGCTTGATGTTCATGATGTCCTGGAAGGACGGATCGGTCGGCCGATGCGACGTCAGGAGCAGGTCGGAGAAGCCGATGATCGCGGTCAGCATGTTGTTGAAGTCGTGCGCGATGCCGCCAGCGAGCTGGCCGACCGCCTGCATCTTCTGGCTCTGGGCGAACTGCGATTCCAGCGTGCGCTGCTCGGTCGTATCGAGGGTGTAGATGACGGCGGCGTCCTCGCTCTCGTCGCTCTCCAGGATAGGCGAGACGAAGAAGCGCGCGCTCTGGTCGGGGTGATCGGCCAGTGCTGCGTCGACGGCGGGGATGGCGCTCTGGCCGGCGGTCGCGGCGGAGATCGCGGCGGAAAGCGCGGCGCGGTCGCTTTCCTGCACCAGCTCGGAGAGCTTGCGTCCGGCCGCGCCCTTCTTGCCGAACAGCATCACGAAGCGTGCGTTGGTGAGCGCGATCCGCCCTTCCCTGTCGACGGAGGCGATCGCCATCGGCGTGTTGTTGAAGAAACGAGCGAAGCGCATCTCGGCGAGCCGACCGGCGGCGCGGTCGTCGCCGGAGCGCGTGTCGAGGACGAGCGTTCGCGAGGCGCCGATCGTGCCGTCGGGCGCCACCGGCACGCGATGGATCAGCCGGACCGGAAGCCGCGTCCCGTCAGTGCGGACGAGATCGACGTCGAGCATCTTCGATTCCAGCGGATTGGGATTAGCCGCCTGCAGCACGGAGAGCCCCTCGACGGTCACGATGTCGCGTATCTGGGCGGCGCCCGGCTCGAACTCCGCCAGGTCGATGCCGATCCATTCCGCCAGCGTGGCGTTCATGTAGCGGATGCGCCCGTCGGGCTCGAGCGAGAAGAAACCGGCCGGCGCATGGTCGAGATAGTCGATGGCGTTCTGCAGTTCCTGGAAGATGTTCTCCTGGTGCTCGCGCTCGCGCGTGATGTCGGCGACGAGCCAGCCGATCCGCGCTTCCGGGCCGCCGGCAGGGCTGACGCGCACGCGATACCACCGCGCCCCGCTCACCCTGCCGCCAATGCCGCCGGGCATGCGGATCTCCTCCGCGGCGCGGCGGCCGCGATCGGCGGCGACGGCGAGCCGGTGCACCGCCTCCGCGGCGTCCGGGCTGCCGGAGAAAAGTCGCTCAATCGAATGCAGTTCGCCGTCGCCTGCCGCGCCGGTCAGCTTCAGATAGGCCTCATTCGCCCAGACCGGCGTGCCATCGGCCGCCGCCATCAGGACGCCCTCCGCCATGTTCTCCAAGAGCGCCTGCGCGGCGCCGCCCTCCGCCGCGGGTGCCTCCGGCGGATTTTGCCATCCAAGGATGCCGACCGCGCCGGCGAGAAGGGCGACGACGCCGACGGTGGAAAGAACGCCGACGACAGCGAGAACGAGCAGCGCGGCGGCCTCCTGCGGCAAGAAAAGGTAGCCGCCGGCGGCCAGGAGCAGCACGGCCACGAGCACAACCACGAGCGCAAAGCGTGCGCGCCCGGATCGCTTGCCGTCCGCCTCCCCAGTCCCGTCCTGCCGCATATCCACCGACCCCCGGGACAATCTATCCAATTCGCTCAGCCGGGCCCGGCCGCACCTTGTATGCTCGCGATTCGCTTTTCAACGTTACGCCGGGGCCCTTGACGGAGCTGGAATTTGAACGCCAAGCCGGTTGCGTCTATTGTCCGCAGGTCTCGCGCCGCGCCGCGAGCAGGGAGAAGTTAATGAATTGGTCCGGCCCAGTCGGCCTTGCCTTGATCGCGGTGGTCGCGGTTGTCCTGATCGGCCTCCTGGCGCTGGTCCTGAGGCTGACATTGTTCCGCCACGGTAAGGCGCGGCGGCACGCGCGCGCCGCCTTTTCGGGCACGCGCGTTGAGGTGCTGGAGACGACCGTCATCGACGAGGATCGAAAGCTCGTCCTGATCCGCTGCGACGACGTCGAGCATCTGATCGTGATCGGCGGACCCGCCGATCTCGTCGTGGAGAACGACGTGAAGAAGGCGCGCGGGCCCGCAACCGCGCCGGCCCCGACACAGCGCCCCGCGCAGGCAACGCCGTCGCAGGCCGCGCTTCCCGCTGTAAGCCCGGCGCGCGTGCCAGCGGCAATGGGCGCGTCGCTCGATGCGGCGATCGCCGCAGCCGCGCCAAAGGGATCGGAAACACGTTCCACGGGGCGCTCCACCGAACCACGGTCCCCGCTCCAGCAGCCGCGTCCGGGCCTCGCGGCCGTCGCCGCCGCGTCGTCAAACCGTTCCAACGGCGAGGTATCGCCGCGGCAGCGGAGCGAGAGCACGGCACGCGGCGGGCAGCGCTCGTCGGGGAGCGATGCCGGCAGACGCGAGAGCACCCCGTCGCGCCGCGCCGCGGCGCAGCCGCCGTTACCGCAGATCGGCCGGCCGATCGAGCCGCAGCGACCGAGCGCACGGACCGGACGCTCCGAGGAGAACAACGCCCTGCCGAGCGCGCACGTGCCCTGGCCGGACCCCAACTCGATCGAGGACGAGATCGTCCAGGCGCTGCGCTTCGAGCCGCCGCGCGCAGCCGGCTCCGCGCCGACGCGCGAGCCCGCCAAGGTCGTCGTCGATTCGTCCGCCACACTCGGCGACCTCGCCGACCGGCTGGAGGAGGCGCTTGCGCGCGAGATTCAAGGTGTAGCCGCTCCTACCCGCCGGCCCGAGCAAAGCGAGGGCGAAACGGCGGCGCCCAAGAGCGAGGAAGCAGAGCCGGAGCGGCCGAAGCAGGCTTCCGGCCGCGACCGGCAGGAGAAGCGCGAAGCACGTGGCGAGCAGCCCGCGCGCCAAAGCGGCGGCGAACAGGAGAGCCGGCGCGAGGCGCCTCAGCCCGATCGTCGCGAGGAGGCGCCGGTCATCAGCCTGAACGCGCGCCGCCGCGAGGCTTCCGATCCGCTCGAAGACGAGATGGCGCGGCTCCTCGGCGAGCTGACCGGCGACACCAAGGGGCGCTAGGCGAACCTCAGGCTCATTCCTGGGAGATCCAGGCCCTCGATCCTGGTGCTCCAGCTTTCGCCCGGCGCGACGGGAAAGGCGCGCGTCACCGTCCCCGTCGTGACGATGTCGCCGGGGCTCAGGCGCCAATCCGGTGAGTAGTCGGCGAGCCCGCGCACGAAGTGTCTGAGCGCCGTCAGCGGACCCCCGCCGAGGACATTGCGGGCGGCGCCGCGGTCGATCTCGACGCCGTCGCGGAAAAGCGCGATCGAAAAATCGGAGAGCGCGGTGAGCCAATCCGCGCGCGCGTCGGGATCGATGCCGACGAAAGGACCGTGCCGGTAGCAGCCGTGCAGCGCGAAGGCCGCGACGGTGTCGGCGGCCTTGAAGCGCCAGCCGGGAAAGACCGACTGCACGATCTCGAAGCCGTGCGCCACGGCGTCGACGCAGCCGAGAAGCGTGCGCTCGTCCATGTCCGGGCCGGGCGTCTCCGCGATCCTGAGCGCGACCTCAGGCTCGATCCGGGGCTCCGACAGCGCGCCGATCGGGCACGCCGAGCCGGCCGGATCGGCCGCCGCCGCGGTCGAATCGTACATCGGTCCCCAGATCGGCGCGTGGACGCCGTATTCATCCCAGATCGTCTCGTTGGTGAAGCCGATCTTCCAGCCGATCGGCCTCTCGCCGCGCGCCATGCGACGCCGCACGATTTCCGCCGAAACGGCGTAGGCGTCGGCGAGATCGAAACCGGGGCGTCCGTCGGTGATTGGCGGGGTGGGCCGTGCCCTATCGCCGGCGGCCAGAATGTCGCCGGCGATCGCCTCGACGTCGCTTTCGGCCAGCGGCACGCGGGTCAGCCGTTGCGGTAAAGGAAGCTGTAGGCGTTGATCGCGGGCACGCCGCCAAGATGGGCGTAGAGGACGCGCGAGCCCGTGGGTATTTCCTCACGACGGATCATGTCGATCATGCCCTGCATCGACTTTCCTTCGTAGACGGGGTCGGTGATCATCCCCTCCAGGCGCGCGGAGAGCCGGATCGCCTCGTTGGTCTCCTTGGAGGGCAGCCCGTAGGCCGGATAGGCGTAGCGACGGTCGAGCACGATGTCCTTCGCCTCGATCGGACGGCCGAGCTCCACCAGATCGGCGGTCCGCTGCGCAATTCTCAGAATCTGTGCATGCGTCTCGTCCGGCGTGGCCGAGCCGTCGATGCCGATGACACGCTCGGCCCGGCCGTCCGCGGCAAAGCCGACGACCATTCCGGCCTGCGTGGAGCCGGTCACCGAGCACACGAAGATGTAGTCGAAGGCGAAGCCGAGCGTCTTCTCCTGCGCCCGCACCTCCTCCGCAAAACCCACGAAGCCCAGACCGCCCAGCTTGTGGTCGGAAGCGCCGGCCGGAATCGCGTAGGGCTTGCCGCCGTCGCGGCGCACCAATTCGAGCGCCTCTTCCCAGCTTTGCTTGAAATTGATGCCGAAGCCCTCGTCGACCAGTTCGACCTGTGCGCCCATGAGCCGGCTCATCAGGATGTTGCCGACACGGTCGTAGACGGCGTCGTGGTAGTCGACCCAGTTCTCCTGGACGAGCCGGCATTTCATGCCGAGCTTGGCGGCAATTGCGGCCACCTGCCGCGTATGGTTCGACTGGATGCCGCCGATGGTGACGAGCGTGTCGCATCCCTGCGCCAACGCGTCGGGCACGAGATATTCCATCTTGCGGACTTTGTTGCCGCCGAAGGCAAGGCCGGAGTTGCAGTCTTCGCGCTTGGCGTAGATTTCGACCTTTCCGCCAAGGTGAGCGGAAAGCCGGTCGAGCTTCTCAATCGGCGTCGGGCCAAAGGTGAGCGTGTGGCGGGGGAATTTCTCGAGGTTCATGGCGCCGGCTTAGCAGAACCACACAGAGTTAGGGACTCTCGCTCCCTCTCCGCCACGGGTGAAAAGCCTCGTCGCTTCTACTCGTCGCGGTAGACCCGCTCGCGCCGCTCGTGACGTTCCTGCGCCTCGATCGAGAGCGTGGCGATCGGCCGGGCGTCGAGGCGCTTCAGGCTGATCGGCTCGCCCGTCTCCTCGCAATAGCCATAAGTGCCGTCGTCGATTCGCTTCAGCGCGGAATTGATCTTGGAAATGAGCTTGCGCTGCCGATCCCGCGCACGGAGCTCGATGGAGCGGTCGGTCTCAGAAGAGGCGCGATCCGCGTAGTCAGGATGATTGTGGCTCTCCGCCTGGAGGGTCTCCAGGGTCTCCCGGCTCTCCGCCAGGATCTCATCTCGCCACTGTATGAGTTTCTTCCGGAAGTACTCCCGCTGCCGCTCGTTCATGAACGGCTCGCGGTCGTTCGGCCTGTAGCCGTTTACCTTACTCAGTACCGGCATGGTCGACGCTATCCCTCACTCCCCGCTGCGCGCGCATATACGGGAGAAGGTGCGGGGGTTGCAAGCAGATTGGTTTGAATGATTTGTGAAAAGAACCGCAAACTTAACACGTTAGCCGGGCACCGGCATTTGCCGAACTTTAACCTTGCCGTGGCAGGCTCCGGGAATGCGCGGCGTAGTATCGAGTTTCCGGGCGCAGGCCGAGGCACAAGCCAGCGAGCTGATCCAAGCTCTCGAGGCGGCCGAAGGCGTGATCGTCTCTTCCATCGAGCGTGAATGCGAGGCGCTCCGCGCCGGGCAGATGCTCGCGGCGCAGGCGCTGAGGGTTCGCCTGCGCGACGCAGCCAAGCTCTATGTCAATCTGATGCGCGCGGCGCGCGCCTCGATGTGGACCCTGGAGCAGGTGCTGCCGGGCGTCACCAAGCATCTCGACACGCGACGTTCCGCCTTCGGCGCGCTGCTGCGGGTCGAGCTTGCGGTGCTCGCGGCGGAACGCAATGCCATGAACCATGGGCCCAGCTTGTCGTCCCGCCCGACCATGCCGCCCGCCGCGCCGCTAAGGGCGGCGCCGGTGGTCAGGATGACGCCCCGCCGCCAGAGACGCCGCCGCGCCGGCTAATTCGCGCCGCTTCCCGGCTCCCGATACAGCTCCCCTACCCGTCGTCGCGCCCCAGCACCTCTCCGGTGGTCGGGTCGACCAAGTGGGTGCCGCCGCATGACAGGCATTCGACGCTGATGAAATCCCGGCCGGTCTGTTCGTCGCGCTCCGACGAAGAGTCCTTTTCGTGGAATCCCTGGACGCGCATTCGCGTCAACGGGCAGCGGAAGAGGAACGGGGCCATGCTGAAATGAGACCCGCGGGTCGGCCCGACCTGCCTTGATTTCCAACAAATTCAATTTTCCGAATGGCCGCCCCGCAGGCGCGATTGAAAAGCGTGCGTTAACTCTCCATGATGCCCGCGGGGGCTTCAGGCGCGGGCGCGAACCCGTGCGCGGAGAGACGCATGGCGCGGCCGCTGCGCGAAGGGATCGAAGCCCTCGAACTCACCTCGAAGATGACGCTCGCCGTGCTGGCGCTCGCATCGGGCGTCTACACCTATATCGGCGTGCGCGACCTGCTCGACGGCTCCGCCACGGTCGTCTTCCTCGGCGCGTTCATCTATTCGGCCGCCGTCTCTGTCGGCATCTACGCCTTCTGGACGTTCCTGATGCGGCTGATGCCGCATGTGCGGCTCGCCTCCCATCGCAATGCGCTGGTCGGCGCGATCGTGCTCGGCTCGGTCATGATCATGGCCATGTCGTCGTGGCTGAACGCAGCGGCGCTCGCCGGCTCCGCGGCGATCGAGCAGCATCTTTCGCGCGCCGCGGAGGGCTACGCGGAGGCGCTCGACAAGGCGCACTCGAACGCGCTTGCCGCGCAGTCGCTGCTCCCCGACATCCAGCTCGCCTCTGCCCGCTTTGCGAGGCTCGCCCAGGAAGAGCGCGCGTCGGGTGCGCTGACCGGCACGTCGGGCTCCGGCACGGTGGTGCAACTGCTGACGCAGATGTCGAACGATCTCCAGAGCCTCGGCGCCGAGATCGAGAACTCGCGCGAGACGGTGAAGACGCTCTACAGCGAAGGCGGCGATCACATTGCCCGTATGCGGGCGCTCGTCTCCGCCGCCGGGCCGGTGGCGCAGCGCGCCGACCTTTTCGGCGAGGAGGCCGTCGCACTCGCCGGCGTGATCGCCAGCCTGCAGCAGACCTCTGTCGCACCCGCCGTGCGCCGCGCCGCCGACGATCTCGCGACCACCTTCATCGCTCCGGTCGCCGACGGCGGCACGGAGGATTTGCGCAGCCGCCAGGAGACGGTGGTGGAGAACGTCTCCACCGCGGTCGCCGCGCAGTCGAAGGCGCTCGCCGCCGCCGCCGACCAGGTGCTCGCCACCGAGACGGTCAGGCCGGAGCGGTTCGTGCCGCTCTCCCGGCCCGCCGCCGTCCTCAAATATGCCGGCGACTTCCTGCCGTCGTGGGCGGGCGCGATCTCCATCGACCTGCTTCCCGCGGTGCTCGTCCTGATCCTCGTCGTCGTCTACAGCGCCATCCGCCGCGAGGAGGACCCGGAGGTCGTCGACAACGTGATGACGGCGGCCGACATGATGCAGGCGATGCGGCTCTATGAGCGCATGCGCCGCGAGGCGATCCTGACCGAGCAGATCGGCGACGCGGAGCCGGAGGTGCCGCAAGCACCGGCGACACCGGTTGCTCCGACGCCACCCATCCCGGCGCAGGAGCGGGCCGACGCGCAGAAGGTGACGCCGCTTTCTTCGCAGCGCGGCCGCGGCGAGGCCGGATGACATGGCCCGCTTCAAGACATCCAGCGCGCAGCTGAAGACGCTTCCCGAAGGGACGATCCTGAAGCATGTCTTCCACGCGCTTCTGGCGCTGACCATCGCGGCGCTCTTCCTCGACTTCCGCGATTTGAGGGCGGCGAACGACGGAAACGACCCGTTCGCCATGCCGGCGCTCTCGCCGGTGCGCATGGCGCGGCCGGAGCGCGACAACCAGATCCGCCCGTATCTGCCGGCGGCGCGGCCGATGGCTCCGGACGAGACGAGCGAGGAACAGCGCTCGCGTCCGCGCGAGGAGAGCGAGGCGGCGCCCATGCAGTTCCGCCTCGGCACGCACGGCGCGGCCTTCGCGGAGGGCACGATCACGCCCGGCACGGCGGAGGCTTTCGCCGAGTTCCTGGCGAGCGAGCGCGCCACCCACGTCACCGAGATCGTGCTGCATTCGCCCGGCGGATCGGTCAACGACGCAAGAGAGATGGCGCGCATCATCCATGGGCAGAAGCTCGACACGCGCATCCTTCCCGACGGCTATTGCGCGTCCTCCTGCCCGCTCGTCTTCGCCGCCGGGATCCGGCGTGTCGCCGACCGGACTTCGTGGATCGGCGTGCATCAGGTCTTCGCGCTGACAACCGCCTTCGGATCGCTCGCCGACGGCATGGAGCAGGCGCAGGCCGTGAGCGCGGAGGCGCAGGACCTCCTCGCCGGCTTCGGCGTCGATCCGCTGGTGTGGACACGCGCGATGTCGACGCCGAAGGAGAAGCTCTACCTCTTCACGCCGGAGGAACTGATCGGGTTGAAGCTCGCGACGAAGGTCGAGGGGACAAAGGCGGCGAGCAAGCACTCTTGATGCCGGCCGTCATTGCCGGCTTGACCCGGCGATCGTTTCCGTCACGATCCAACCGCCTCCGACGCGTGAAGCCGCAATAAGCCCAATGCCCCGCCTTCTCCTCCTTCGCCACGCCACCGCCGAGCGCGCCCAACGGGGCGAGACCGATCACGAGCGCGCGCTTACCAAGGGCGGGCGGAAGGAATCGAAGGCGGTCGGAAAGTTCCTCGCCAAAAGCGGCGAGACGGTCGATCTCGTGCTCGCCTCCGATTCGAAACGGACGCGCGAGACGTGGGAGGGCGTCGCCGAGAAATTCGGTGCGGCGCCGGAGGTCCGCTTTCTGCGCTCACTCTTCGAGGCACAGAACTACGTGCCGACCATCAAGGCGGAGGGCGGCGAGGCAGAAGCCGTTCTCGTCGTCGGGCACAATCCGGCAATGCACTCGACCGCGCTGACGCTTGCGGAGAATCTTGCCGGGCGCGACGGCGAGAGGCTGCGCGCCGGCTTCCCGAAAGCGGCGCTGGCGATCTTCGATTTCGACGGCAGTTGGGGCGGCCTCCGGCCCGGCTCGCTGCGGCTCGTTGCATTTGTCGAAGCCGACGCCTGAGCGCTTCGGAGCGCCGGCCCTACCATTTGTATGCGACCAGCACCGCACCCAGGGCGATCATTCCGACGCCGAGCCAGTTCGGCAGCGCCAGGCGCTCGCCCAGGAAGGCCGACGCCGAAGATCGCCACCAGCACCACGCTCAGCCGGTCGATCGGCGCGACCCGCGCCGCATCGCCGATCTTGAGCGCGCGGAAATAGCAGAGCCACGACGCGCCGGTCGCCAGCCCCGAGAGAACGAGGAATGCGAGGCTTCGCGGCGCGACCGCATCGATCCGCTCCCACGATCCCTCCAGCGTCAGGATCGCGGCAAACGCGAGGAGAATGACGATCGTCCGCAGGAAGGTGGCGAAGTCGGAGCCGACGTTCTCCACGCCGATTTTCGCGAAAATCGCCGTCAGGGCCGCGAAAACAGCCGACAGCACGGCCCAGAATTGCCAGGAGACGAGGAGCGGTTTCATGCGGGGACTCCGTGGATTGGAGCTTCGGGAGCCGGACACCGCGGCGCGGGCGCTCCGGGCGGGCAGCGGATTGTCACGCCGGCAAACACGCCCATATTGGTAGCGGGAGAACGCCTTGCCGGCCATCACCACTGTCACCGACGAGGCGAAGATCATCGCCGCCAACGTGCTCGACGCCGTCATCGGCGGCGGCACGCCGACCGTCAGGCTCGGCGTCACCGGCCTCTCCCGCGCGGGCAAGACCGTCTTCATCACCGCGCTCGTCCACAATCTGGTGCATGGCGGCCGCCTGCCGCTCTTCACCGCCTACCGCGAGGGCCGGCTCGCCGAAGCGCGGCTCAAGCCGCAGCCCGACGACGAGGTGCCGCGCTTCGATTACGAGGCGCATGTGCGCGATCTCGTCGGGCGGCGCGTATGGCCGCAATCGACCAAGCGGATCAGCGAGCTTCGCGTCGTCGTGGAGTACGAGTTCGGTCGCTTCCTGAAGCGCCAGATCGGGCGCGGGACACTCAATCTCGATATCGTCGACTATCCCGGCGAATGGCTGCTCGATCTGGCGCTGCTCGGAAAGAGCTACGCGGAGTGGTCGGCGGAATCGCTGGCGCTTTCGCATGAGACGCATCGCGCCGGCGTCGCCGCCGGATGGCATGCCGCACTTCATGGCGTCGAACCGGACGGGCCGGAGGACGAAGCGAAGGCGCGCGAGCTTGCCACCGCGTTCGCCGGTTATCTCTCCGCGGCGCGCGCCGACGAGCACGCGCTCTCCATGCTGCCGCCGGGACGCTTCCTGATGCCGGGCGATCTCGAAGGCTCGCCGGCATTGACCTTCGCGCCGCTCGACGTTCCGGCCGACGGCAGAGTGAAGGCGGATACGCTCGCGGCGATGATGGCGCGGCGCTACGAGGCCTATAAGACGCACGTGGTGAAGCCGTTCTTCCGCGATCACTTCGCGCGGCTCGACCGGCAGATCGTGCTGGTCGACATGCTGGCGGCGCTCAATGCCGGACCGGCGGCGCTGCGCGATCTGGAGACGGCGCTCGCCGACGTGCTCTCCGCCTTCCGCCCCGGTCGCGCGAGCTGGCTCACCTCCATCCTGACTCGGAAGATCGATCGTATTCTCTTTGCCGCCACCAAGGCCGATCACGTGCATCACACCGACCACGACAACATGGCGCGGCTCCTGGAGCGGCTGACGCGCCGCGCGGCGGAGCGCGCCGCCTTCTCCGGCGCCAAGGTGCGCGTCGTGCCGCTTGCGGCGGTGCGCGCTACGCGCGAGGTCAGCGTCAAGCGCGGCGGCGAGCGCCTGCCCGCGATCGCCGGCATCCCGATGGCGGGCGAGCGCGTCGGCGGCGAGCTCTATGACGGCGAGGCGGAGATCGCGCTCTTCCCCGGCGACCTTCCGGAGGATCCGGAGGCGATCTTCGAGGTGCCCGGCCCGACCGACGCGCGCGAGCTGCAGGAGGAAGCGTTCGCGCTTCGCTTCCTGCGCTTTCGTCCGCCGCATCTCGAGGCGACGGCGGAGGGGCTGACACTGTCGCTGCCGCATATCCGCCTCGACCAGACGTTGGAATTCCTGATCGGGGACAAGCTCCAGTGAAACCGACCGTGCAGAAACGCCGACTCCCCGGCGCCGTCCCGATCGACCATCCGTCGGTGGAGGCGATCGAGGCGCTCGACGAGCTGGAGCCCGTCGAGGCGGATGCGCATCAGGCGGTGGAAGAGATCGTGCATCCGGCGCGGCGCGGCATCCGCTGGGGCGCGCTGCTAATCGCCGCCGGCGGCGCCATCGTCTCGCTTGCGATCGGCGTCGCCTTCGACGCGCTGGTGCGCGATCTCTTCGACCGCGCCGAATGGCTCGGCTGGCTCGGGCTCGCGCTGATCGCGCTCTTCCTCGTTGCGCTCCTCGCCGTGGTCGGGCGCGAAGTGGCGGGTCTCTTCCGGCTGAAGCGGCTGGCGCGCCTTCGCCTCGCCTGCGACGCGGCCGCAATGAGCAACAATCGCAACGAAGCCGTGGCGGCGCTCCGCGCCGTGCTTGCGCTTTATCGCGGTCGACCCGATACCGCGCGGGCGCGGAAGGCCATCGCCGCGCACCTTGGCGAGATCATCGACGGGCGCGACCTGCTGGAGCTTGCGGAGCGCGATCTCGTCGCGCCGCTCGACCAGCGCGCCAAGGCGCTCGCCTCCGCCGCAGCAAGGCGTGTCTCGGTGGTGACGGCGGTCAGCCCGCGCGCCTTCTTCGACGTCGCCTTCGTGCTCTTCGAAAGCGTGCGGCTCATCCGCCGCATCGCCGCGATCTATGGCGGACGGCCGGGCACGCTCGGGCTGTTCCGGCTGCTCAAGGCCGTCTTGAGCCACCTCGCCGTCACCGGGTCGATCGCCGTCGGCGACACGATCCTGCAGCAATTCGTCGGGCATGGGCTCGCCGGACGGCTCTCCGCGAAGCTCGGCGAAGGGGTGGTGAACGGGCTGATGACGGCGCGGATCGGGCTTTCCGCCATGGATGTCTGCCGCCCGCTCCCGTTCCTGGCGGCTGAGCGGCCACGGCTCAAGGACCTCGCCGGAAATCTGGTCGCGCTCGGCGAAAGCGGTACTGACGAGGCGGCGACGAAGCGTTAGGCTTAACAATCCGTTCAGTCATTGTTTCCTAGAGTCCTGGCGGAACTCAGTCGCTATTTCGGAGCCCTCGATGCCCCGCGCCGCCTTGCTCGCCCTTTCCGCCGCTCTCGTACTCACCGCCTCAACGCTTTCGGCGCGCGCCGAAGACGCGGCCGCATTCATGGATCGCTTCTCCGGCCAATGGATCGGCAGCGGCCAGCTCCTCTTCGGCCAGCCCCAGGCGGAATTCGCCTGCGAGCTGAACGGCGATTCGGGCGGCGCCAATTCCTCGTTCGGGATGACGGGCCAGTGCCGTATGGGCGGCTTCTCCGCGCCGATCTTTGCGAAGATCCGCTACAATTCCGACACCCGCCAGTACTACGGCGAGTTCATGGACGGCGCCCAGGGCAACGGCGTCGACCTCGTCGGTCAGCGGGCCGGCGACGGCTTCTCGCTCAGGCTTGTACGCGGCGCGATGCAGGGTCGGCTCTCCGCCGAGACCGTCGGCCACGACCAGATGAAGGTGGTGATCTACTACCGCGACCCGCGCTCGAAGACCGAGACTCCGGTCGTCGCCATGGGCTTCACGCGCCGGGAAGTCATCACGGGGTCGATCACGCCGCGGAATTGAGAGCGCACGCAGGCGCGGTGCGCTCAACCCTCTCCGATCTCGTTCTTCTCGCAGCGCTCCTCTTCGCATCTCCCGCTCCCGCCCAGGAGACTCCGGTCGACCTGGAACTGGTGCTCGCCATCGACGCGTCGAGCTCGGTCGATCCGTGGGAATGGCAGTTGCAGCGCGAGGGCTACGCGGCTGCGTTCAGCGATCCGGAAATCCAGGCGGCATTCGCCTCCGGTCCGAACAGGCGGGTGGCGGTCTCCGTCGTCGTCTGGGCCGACGCCACCGTGCCGCGCTGGGAGAGCGAGTGGTTCGTGCTTTCGACGCCGGAGGACGGCAACCGCATGGCAGCCTTCATGGCGGCGCTGCCGCGCATTCCCGAGGGCGGCACCGGCGTCGGCGCAGGACTTGCAGCGGCGATCCGGAAATTCGAGCGCAACGGATTCGTTGCGCCACGCCAGGTGGTCGACGTCTCCGGCGACGGACGTGAGACGCCGCCGCGCGAGAACGTGGTCCTGATCCCGATGGCGCGCGCGCTCGCCGTGGCGAGGGGCGTCACCGTCAACGGTCTCGCCATCATCAACGAAGAGGACCTGAGCCTAGCGACCTGGTACCGCGACAACGTGATCGCCGGACCTGGGAGCTTCGTGATCACCGCCACCGACTATTCCAACTTTCCCGCGGCGATCCGCCGGAAGCTCTTGCGCGAGATCGAATATCACGAGCGGATGGCGCGACGATAGGATTGGGTCTAATCGTTGACTCCGTCAACTATTGGCGCGATGTTTGCGATTACCATGGCCGCCGAAATCGCACACGAGATCGCCGCGCTCCGCCGCTTCAACCGCTTCTACACGGTCGAAGCCGGCCTCCTCGCCGACGGGCTCCTGAAGAGCGAGTTCTCGCTCACCGAGGCGCGCGTTCTCTACGAGCTCGCGCACCGGGAGGACGCAACGGCGAGCGATCTGAAGCGCGATCTCAATCTCGACGCCGGGTATCTCAGCCGCATCCTGAAACGCTTCTCAGCGCGCGGCCTCGTGGAGCGGGCGGCCGACAAGGACGATGCCCGAAGGGCGCTTCTGACGCTGACCGCCGCCGGGCGCGAGGCCTATGCAGGTCTCGACCGCGCTTCAAGCGAGGACGCACGCCTGAAGCTCGCCACCCGTTCGGCGCGCGACCGCGCGGCGCTCGTTTCAGCGATGGCAAAGATCGAGCGTCTGCTTGGCAAGGAGACGCCTGCGCGCGCCGCCTTCACGCTTCGCCCGCCGCGCGTCGGCGACGTGGGCTGGATCGCACACCGGCAGGGCCTGCTCTATGCAACGGAGTATGGCTGGGATGCGTCCTTCGAAGCACTGGTCGCGGAAATCCTGGGCGCGTTCGTGCGCGACTTCGATCCGGAATGGGAGCGCGGCTGGGTCGCGGAGCGAGACGGCGTTCCGGTCGGGTCGGTGTTCGCGGTGCGGAAGTCGAAGCGCGTCGCGAAGCTCCGCCTCCTCTATGTCGAGCCGTCCGCGCGCGGATTGGGGATCGGGCGGCGGCTGGTGGACGAATGCGTCGCGTTCGCCCGCGCCAAGGGCTATCGCACGATGACGCTGTGGACGCAGAGCAATCTTACCGCGGCGCGCGCGGTTTACGAGAAGGCGGGGTTCAGGCTGGTCGCCGAAGAGAAGCACCATTCCTTCGGGAAGGACCTGGTGGGCGAGACATGGGAACTCGATCTGCGTCCAACGGTCGCTTGATGGATCGGCCTTCGGTTCGGCTCAATCCCGAAGCTTATTCTTTCGTCGTCTGTCAATGACCGCAAAGATGACCCCGATCGTGGCGCCGAGCAGCGCCGCGACGACCGGGGGAATTCGGAGATATGCGCACAGCAGCAGAAACGCACCGACAATGAGAAGGTAAAACACCCACCGCATTGTCGTCCTTTCCTTGCCGTCTCCCTATCACCGCACGGAGAGAGCGATGACCCCTACGATTCGACCAGGATCACCAGGGAGTCGGGGTCCACGCCATCATGGGCCATCGCATCGGCGGCTGCCTTGCTCTGCATCGCCTTCATCAAGGCATCCATGTCCGGAACGTCCATCATCACGGCCACCCGAGTCGGGTCCTGTGGATCGACGAATGTCCGGATGTTGGTCACCCCGACCGAACCGAATAGTTCTTTGCGCTTCGGTGACTTGAGCCAGTGTTCGGTGCCTTTTGTAATCTTATGGTGCCCAATAATTGTCGGCATAGCTTCCTCCCTGCGATGACGCCGCGGCCGAATCTCGTTGCCAAGAGCCGCAATTCGTCTCTCCCAAGCAACGAAGCCTTTCTTTTACCGGGCTGTCAATTTTGTGGCAGGTCCTCCCCGCTTCAAAACCAAAGGTCCTTCACGCATTTACCGTCACGCGGCAGGTCCTCGAAGTTCACGAGGCCGTCGAAGTGATCGATGAGCAGCGACGAGACCTGGTCCGGATCGTTCGCGAGGCGCAGGTTGACGGCGATGCGCCGGCGGCCGTCATCGCCGGGCGACGTCGCGCGCCACGATACGACGCAGCCGCACGTTCCGCAGAAATGAAAGCCGAGATTGGCGCGGCCGCGCGAATAGACCTGCGTCGGGCCGGTGACCTTGATCTCTTCCCCTTCGTATCCGTAGGCCCACAGCGTGCCGTAGCGGCGGCAGGCCGAGCAGTTGCAGGCGGTGGCGCTCTCAAGTGGGCCATCGAAGCTCCAACGAACCGCACCGCAGAGACAGGTGCCTTCGATCATCTTGACCTCCATCAGCCGATCCGCGTCGTCTTCAGCCGCTCCTCATCGAGCTTAACCCCGAAGCCCGGCGCGTCCGAAAGCACGATCATGCCGTCGGCGGTGATGTCGGAGACCTCCGTCATCATGTAGTCGCGGCGCGCAAGCGACCACTCGGGCGGATCGAAGGGAAACTCCAGGAACGGCGCGTTCGCGAGCCCGCAGGTAAAATGCGCGTTCGCCACGTAGGAAAGCCCGTTCGACCAGGTGTGCGGCGTGAAGATCATGCCGGCTGCCTCCGCGGCTTGCGCGACGGGCCTGAGCCCGGTGATGCCGCCGGTCAGCGCAACGTCGGGCTGCAGCACGTCGAGGCAGCCCTCCTCGATCAGGTCGCGGAACTCGTAAAGCTCGCGGTTCATCTCGCCGCCGGCGATCTTGATCTCGGTCGCCTCACGGAGCCGGCGCATGCCCTTGCGGTCGCCGCGGTGAAGCGGCTCCTCCATCCAGTAGACGGAAAGGCGCTCAAGCTCGCGCGCGACGGGCAGCGCCTCGTCGAAGGTCCATGGCGTCTCGTCGTCATGGCTCATGCGCCAGCCCTGATTGCAGTCGACCATCAGCTCCAGCCTGTCGCCGACGCGCCCGCGCACTGCCTCGAGCGCGCGGATGTCGTCGCGCCAGTCGCCACGGTGGAAGCGCACCTTCATGCCGCGGAAGCCGCGCGCAAGATAACGCTCCGCCGCTGCCGCCATTTCGCCGGGATCGCGCAACGTCGCGGAGGAAGCGTAGGCGGGGACACGATCGCGCCGCCCGCCGAGGAGCTTCCACACCGGCTCGTCCGCGATCTTGCCGCACAGGTCCCAGAGCGCGAGGTCGAGCGGCCAGCAGCGTCCGTAATGGAACTGGATGTTGTCGAGGATCCTGGCGTGGCGCTCCACGTCGCGCGGGTCGCGGCCGAGGAAGAGATGCTCGTGGCCGGCAAAGCCGGTCATCGTGTCGCCGGAGCCGATGCCTTCCAGGCCGTCGTCGGTCCTGACGCGCACGATGGTCGCGTCGAAATACTCGCGCGGCCGAAAATCCCAGCTCGGCCGGAACGGCGGATCGAGCGGGAGGCGATGATTGGTGATTTCTATGGCGGAGATTTTCATGGGCCCTGGCCAAACACGTTTGATCGTCGTCATGCCCGGACTTGATCCGGGCATCCATTCCGGAACGGCCGATCGATTGTCACGGTGACGGAATGGATTGCCGGGTCAAGCCCGGCAATGACGACAGTTCTGATAGCTAGGAGCTGCGATCGAGTGCCAGCGTCATCTCGGCGAGCGGCAAGAGGTCTTCGTCGTTGACGAAGCGAGCCGTCGACTTGCGCATGGCGGCGTTTTCCGGCGCGGCCATGGCGGCGGCAAGCCGGCCCGCGGTCAGCCCGGGTGCTGCGGCGGCCGTGTGGAGGCGAAGCCCGATGTCGTTCGCAAGCCGGCGGAAGGCGGCGGGAACGGCGTCGGCGTCGTTGCCCTCCCCCATCGCCGCGGCGACGCGGGCGAAGGCCTCGCGGTTCCCTTCGACAACCCATTCAGCCGTCGCGGCCATCGCAAGCGTGACGGCGAGGCCATGCGGCACGGGGGCGAGGCTGCCGAGCGCATGGCCGATATTATGGGCGAGCGCGGTGCCGGCCTTGTGGATGGCAAGGCCGCCGAGCGCCGCCGCTTCAAGCATGGCTGCGCGCGCCGCAAGGTTCTCCGGCTCACGCACGGCGGCCGGGAGATTCTCGAAGACGAGCGGGATCGCCGCGTAGGCCGCGACGTCGCTCTCCGGCGTCGCGTGGCGGTTCGTCGCTGCTTCGATCGCATGGACCAGCGCATCCATGCCGGTGGCGGCGGTGAAGCCCGGCGAAAGGCCGACCGTGAGCGTGGGATCGAGCAAAGCGAGGTCGGCTTCAAGCGGCGTGCCCCAGAACCAGTATTTGGTCTTGCTGTCGTCGGAGATGACCGAGATGCCGGTCATCTCCGAGCCGGTACCCGCGGTCGTCGGCACGCAGACGATTGCCGCGGATCTTTCGGGCAGCGGCTCGGCCGCGAGGCGGAAGGCGGAAACCGGCGCGTCGGTGCCAAGCATCACCGCCGCGAGCTTGCCGGCATCGAGCGCCGAGCCGCCGCCGAGACAGATGACGGCCTTCACTTCGGCGAGCCTGCCGACGGTCCGCGCGGCTTCCACCTGCGCCTCCTTCGGCTCGCCGGCAATGTCGGCGTAGGTCGCAACGAAGAGACCGGCGGCTCTCAGCGCCTCGGCCGTGCGTTTTACGATGCCGAAGGGCTTCAGGCCGGAATCGGCGACGAGAAGGACGGGCGCGCGTTCGCCGACAAGCTCACGCACCGCCTCGCCGAGGCCGTCGAGCGAACCGGGGCCGGAAACGATGCGCGGGCCGTAGGAGACGTCGTGGAAGGACATCGCCGATCCTTAGCAGATCGGATGGCCGGGAGGAGGCCCCTTCCCAGACCGCTAGTCGCAATCCGCAGCGTCAGTGCGTCGCGGAGGACTCCCCCTCCATCTGGATCACCGGCTCCATCGCCATCAGCTGCTCGTGCGGCAGGTGGCAGAGGATGCGGTGGCCGGGCGAGGGCTCGAAGATCGGCGGCGGGATCACGTCGCACTTGCCGGGGATCATGTAGGCGCAACGCGTGGAGAACGGACAGCCCTTAGGCGGATTGGAAGGCGAAGGAATCTCGCCGGTCAAGAGAACCTTGCGCTTCTTCACCTTCGTGTCGGCTATCGGGACCGCGGAGAGAAGCGCCTCGGTGTAGGGGTGATAGGGCGGCGAGAAAATCTCGTCCGTCGTCCCCTGCTCCATGATCTGCCCGAGATACATGACCACGATGCGGTCGGCGAGATAGCGCACGACCGACAGGTCGTGACTGATGAACAGAAGCGTCGTGCGGTGGTCGCGCTGGATGTCCATCAGGAGCTCGGTCACCGCCGCCTGGACGGAGACGTCGAGTGCGGAGACCGGCTCGTCGGCGATCACCACTTCGGGATTGCCGGCGAAGGCGCGGGCGATTCCGACGCGCTGCTTCTGGCCGCCGGAAAGCTGACGCGGCCGCCGCTTGGCGAAGTCGCGCGGCAGTTTGACGATGTCGAGCAGCTCCATCACGCGCTGCTGAACCTTCTCCTCGTCCGTCTCCACACCGAACTTGCGGATGACACGCGCGATCTGCCCGCCGACGGAATGGCTCGGATTGAGCGTGTCGAACGGATTCTGGAAGATCATCTGCAGGTCGGCGATGGTGTTTTTGCCGCGCCTGTCGACCGGCAGGTTGCCGAGTTCGAGGTTGCCGAGCACGACGTGGCCGTCGGTTGCCCCTTCAAGCCCCATCAGCACCTTGGCGAACGTGGACTTGCCGCAGCCCGACTCGCCGACGATCGCCACCGTCTCGGCCTCGCGCGCCTCGAAGCTGATCTTCTCGTTGGCTTTGACCGTCACCGTTTCGCCGGCGAAGAAGAGCGCGCCCTGCTCGACCTCGTAGTGCTTGGTGAGGTCGTCGACTCTCAAGACGACGTCGCCCGGCGGGGTCGCCTCTCGATGCGTGCCTTCGCCGGCCGAAGCCGCCCAATCGATCTCATCGACACGCACGCAGCGCGAGGCGTGGAAATCGCGGCTCTTGACCGGCACCATCGGGATCGGCCCAGTGTCGCAGACGCCGGCGACAAAGTAATCGCAGCGCGGACCGAAATTGCAGCCGGGGGGACGCTCATGCGGGAGCGGTAGCTGGCCGGGAATGGCGACGAGCGGATGCGAGTTCTTGTCGGCGCCCGGTACCGGAATGGAAGCGAAGAGGCCGCGCGTGTACGGATGGCGCATCGCCTCGAAGACTTCCGCGATCGATCCGACCTCCACCGCCTCGCCGGAATACATGACCGTGATACGGTCGCAGGTCTCAAGGATCAGCCCGAGATTGTGGGAGATATAGATCATCGAGGTACCGAACTCCTCGGCGATCTCCTTGATGAGCTCGACGATCCCCGCTTCCACCGTCACGTCGAGCGCCGTGGTCGGCTCGTCGAGAAGGAGGAGCCTCGGGTTTGAAAGCAGCGCCATGGCAATGACGACACGCTGCTGCTGGCCGCCCGAAATCTGATGCGGATAGGAGCCCATGATGCGGTCGGGATCGGGCAGGCGGACGCTCGCAAGCATCTTGCGCGCGCGCTCCATCGCCTCCGCCTTGCCGATGCCATCGTGGTAGACCGGGACCTCGGCGAGCTGCTCGCCGCAGGTCATCGACGGGTTCAGGGAGGCCATCGGCTCCTGATAGACCATGGCGATCTTGGAGCCGCGGATATGCCGGAGCTCCTCCTCGCTCATGGTGCGCATGTCGCGCCCTTCGAAGAAAATCTCTCCGGAGACGATGCGCCCGTTGGAGCCCATATATTGCATGATGGCGAGCGCCACCGTGGACTTGCCGCAGCCGGACTCCCCGACGATCCCCTGTGCCTCACCCGGCATCAGCTTCATGTTGAAGTCGACGACCGCGGGTATCTCGCCAGCGCGGGTGAAGTAGGAAATGCAGAGGTTGCGGCACTCCAGAACCGGCACCTCGCCGGGTGTCTCCCTCACGTCGTGGGGTAGGTGGGCGGCTTCCGTGGCTACCGACATCAGTCCCTCATGCTCATTTCGCGCAGGCCGTCAGCCATCAGGTTGAAGCCGAGGATCAGGCTCGACACCGACAGCGCCGGGACCAGAAGCATATAGGAGAACTTGAATACGAGCGCCGTGGACGACGCCTCCTTGATCATCAAGCCCCAGTCCGGGTCGGGCGGCTGCAGGCCGAGGCCGAGGAACGTGAGCGTGGTGATGGCGACCGTCGTATAGCCGAGGCGCAGGCACGCATCGACGATGAGCGGCCCGCGCACGTTCGGCAGAAGCTCGATCACCATGATCCAAAGCGACAACTCGCCGCGCGTCTGCGCCGCGAAGATGTAGTCGCGCGTCTTCACGTCGAGAGCTAGCCCGCGCACGATGCGCATGATAGCCGGCGCCGAGGAGAACGTGACCGCGATGACGATGTTGAACCCCGAAGGTCCGAGATAGTTCAGGATCAGGATGAAGAGCACCATCACCGGGAACGACAGGAGCACGTTCGCGAAGAAGGAGACGAGTTCGTCCCACCAGCCGCCCAGATAGCCGGCGATGAGGCCGAGCATGGTGCCGACGATGTAGGCGACGACCGTCGCGGTGATTCCCCAGACAATGACCCGCTGGCAGCCCCAGATATCGCGCGCCAGCATGTCACGCCCGCGCGAGTCGGTGCCGAGCCAATAGAAGACGCCGTTCTTGCTGGAGAACGGCGTGACGAAGGGCGCCACCGGCTTGTTCGGGTCGGGAAGCGGCAGGTAGGGCGCCGTTACCGCCAGGAACAGCCAGATGAAGACGAGGGTGACGCCGATCACTGCAATCGGCGACTCGCGCCAGTTCCAGACCGCGACCGCATAGAGGACGAGCGTCGCCGGGATGGCCGGGATCAGCACGAGGTGTTTGTAATCGGGAAAAGCGTTCCCGAACATCACGTAGACGACGAGCGGCACCCACATCACGAGCAGCAGCACAAGAGCGATGCGCGGCTGCGCGAGCCGCTCGAGAAGCGGGCGGGTCGGAGCCGGTGCTGCGACGACGGCCATCACATTCCTCTAACTGAAGCGGATGCGTGGGTTCAGGAAAGTGTAGCCCACGTCGGAGATGAGCTGCGAAAGGACGGCGACGAGAACGGCGGCGAGCGTCGCCGCCTGCACGACATAGAGGTCACCGTAGAGCGCCGCGTCGAGCAGAAGCTTCCCGAAGCCCGGGTACTGGAAGAAGACCTCCACCACGACCACGCCCGACAGAAGCCAGTTGAGCTGCAGCACGATCACCGTGAAGGGCGCGATCAGTGCGTTGCGAAGCACGTGCTTCAAGATCACGCGGCGATAGGGAATGCCCTTCAGGACCGCTGTGCGGACATATTGCGAGGTCATCACCTCGGCGACCGACGCTCGTGTCATGCGCGCCACGTAGCCGAAGTCGTAAAGCACCAGCGTCAGGACCGGCAGCACGATGTAGACGAGGCCGTCGCCCTTCGATTTCGCCGGCAGCCAGTGCAGGCCAAGCGCCAGGATGACGGTCAGGATGATCGCGGTCGCGATCTCCGGTACCGATGTGAACAACACCGATATGAAGGTGATGGCGCGATCCTGGAACTTGCCCTCGCGTATGCCGGCGAGCACGCCGGTCAAAAGCGAGAGGGGTATCATCAAGGCGAAGACCCAGAACGCCAGAATGCCGGTCTTGATCAGTGCATGGCCGAGAAGCGGACCGACGGGGACGTTTCGTTGGTAGGACTCGCCGAAGTCGCCGTGGGCGAGCCCCAAGACCCATTTGCCGTAGCGCTCGTAGATCGGGACGTTCAGCCCCTTCTTGTCCAGCCAATTCTGATAGTCGGCTTCGGTCAGGGTGGCTACAGCGAAGCCGCCGAGATCGCTGACGGCGAGTTGCTTCTTGAACTTCGGGCTGTCGAAGACGACGAAGAGAACCAGCGAGACCACGAACATGATCAGCGCCATCTGCAGAAGCCGCTGACCGATTAGCTTCAGCATCGCGGTCGGCCCCCCATCGTCCCCCCCGCATCGCGCCCGCAGAAATCGATAGCGGGCGTAGTGACCCGCGCCCGGTCGTCAGGGGCGCGGGTCGGAATCTTCGGCAAGATCAGGACTCGATCCAGACCTTGTTGAACTGATGATACTGGGTCGGATGCGCAGGGTAGTTATGCACCTTCGCGGTCGTGATCGTGAAGACCGGCCGCCAGACCGGCTGCACCATGATGGAGTCGTCCTGCAGGATCTTCTCGACCGGCTCCATCAACGCCCTGCGCTCCTCAACGTCGAAGGTCGCTTCCGCGGCGTCGAGATGCTTCTCCCATTCCGGGTTGTTGTAGTGCGTCTCGTTCCACGCGACACCGCCACGGTAGGCGAGCGAGAGCACCATGGTGCCGAGCGGGCGGTGTGTCCACGAAGTGGCCCCGAACGGCGTGGTCAGCCAGACCTCCCAGTATTTGGAAGCCGGCATGACGTTGACGTTAAGCTTGATGCCGGCATCGGCAACCTGATCGCGCATGAACTCCGCTGCCGCCTGCTGCCACGGCCCGTCCGTGTTGCCGACGTCGATGGTGATCTCCAGGTTCTCCTTGCCAGCGTCGGCGAGCAGCTTCTTGGCGCCCTCGATGTCGCGTTTCATCGGCGGCAGCGCGAAATATTCCGGATGGATCGGGGCGACGTGATGGTTCTCGCCGACGTCTCCGCCGTCCGGGAATATGAGCGCCTTCATGGCGGCGTTGTCGACCGACATGGCGATCGCCTGGCGTACGCGCTTGTCGTCGAAAGGCGCCTCGTCGACATGGAAGCGGCAGCAAAGCGTCTGCGCGGTACGCGCGGCGATGATGTTGCCGTCGATCGACTGAGCGAGAGGCATCTGCTCAATGCCGAACTGATAGATCGCGTCGACCTCGCCTGAGGCAAAAGCCGTGAGCTGGTTGTCGGCGTCGTAGTGCAGGTAGTGGATTTCGTCGAGATAGACGTCGCCGCCCCAATAATCACCGTCGCGACGTTTCAGGATCGCCTTGTCGGTAACGGCGAACTCCGCGAGCTGGTAAGGGCCGGTGCCGACATGGTTCGCCGAGAAAGGCGGCTGGAAATCGCGATGCAGGATCGCGGTCGGATAGTTGTAGAGGTCCTCCGGCACCGACAGCACCGACTTCTGCAGATGCAGCACCACCGTGTTGTCGTCGACGCGCTCCAGCGAGCCGTCGATCATCTTCTTCGTCATCTTCGGCGTGCCGTCGTCGTTCTTCTGGCCGGAATCGACCTCCTCGAGCATCGCGGCGAAGGTCGACAGGCCGGCGTTCGACGAGGCGATGGCGGGATCCATCCAGCGGCTGAAGTTGAAGATCACGTCGTCGGCGGTGAAGTCGTCGCCGTTCGACCATTTGACGCCCGGCCTCAGATGCAGGGTCCAGGTCTTCAAGTCGTCGGAGACCTCCCAGCTCTCCGCCAGCATCGGATGGGTGACGTTGTCCGGATCGGTAAAGGCGATGTATTCGACCATCTGGCGCGAGACGTTCGACATCTGCGTCCAGTCGTAGTTCGCCGGGTCCTCCATCTTCTGGATTTCCATGGCGACGCGCAGGATGCCGCCCTTCTGGGCGCTCGGGTCGTCCATGAATGGCAGCTCGCCCATTGCGGCATGGGCAGGCGCCGGCAGACCGGCCATGGCATAAGCGGCGGCGGCGGAGGCGCCGGTCAGCGCCGCAACTCGGATGAACTCGCGTCGGCTTAGCCGACCACGCTCCATCAACTCGAACGCCTCCTTGGCTTTCGGATGGAGGCGACCTTCGGATTCACGCGAAGACGACATCTTCTTTTCTCCCTGTCTTGGAACCGCAGCGCGGTCTCATTTCAAACAGAGGCGCGCTCTTGCCGGCCCCGCCACGGGATCGTGCGCTCTCTTCTAACTGAAGACTAACATGCGGAACCGGCGTTGTAACAACCCCCCGATCCCGCTGAGCGGAGATTTCACTTCCTCGTGTCGTGATGGGATTAGCGAATGTCGCGATCAGATCGTTTCCCGGTTTCGATTCAGCTTTGGGTGCATTTGAGCGGCGGTGCCGTTCATTTTGCCGTGCAACACGTTGCGGGCCGCACTCCACGCGGAGCTCGCGAGAGGCGCGTTGGATGCTCGACGCGAGTGATGAGCCTCAAGAGCGCCGCGCGCGGCGTTCCGGCGGCCGTGCCGGAAATTTGCGCCGCTCCGGCGGCGGCGCCATCCATCAGGCGCCGTGGACGATCCCGTCGAACCGCGACCGGGCGATCGAGCCGATCGACGCGGAAGGGGTTGAGCGCATCCACAACGCCGCCATGCGCATCCTGGAAGAGATCGGCATCCTGTTCCTGAACGAGGAAGCGCTGGGCATCCTCAAGGACGCCGGCTGCGACGTCGACATGGAGACGCAGCGCGTGCGTATGGATCGCGCGTTCGTGATGGAGCAGGTCGCGAAGGCCCCCTCCTCCTTCACGATCACGCCGCGCAATCCGGCGCACGCCGTCACGGTCGGCGGCGACAACATGCTTTTCGTCAATGTGTCGAGCCCGCCCAACGCGATGGATCTCGACCGCGGACGAAGGGTCGGCGACCGTGAGAGCTTCCGCGACCTCATGAAGCTCACGCAATATTTCAATTGTATCCATCTGGCTGGCGGCTATCCGGTCGAGCCGATCGACATCCACGCCTCCATCCGCCATCTCGATGCGATCCACGACAAGCTGACGCTCACCGACAAGGTCGTGCATGCGTATTCGCTCGGCAAGGAACGCGTCGAAGACGCGATGGAGATGGTCCGCATCGCGGGCGGCTTGAGCCACGAGGAATTCGAGGCGTCGCCGCGTATGTACACGAACATCAACTCCTCCTCCCCGCTGAAGCACGATTTCCCGATGCTCGACGGGGCCATGCGGCTGGCGCGGCGCGGGCAGCCGGTGATCGTGACGCCGTTCACGCTTGCCGGCGCCATGGCGCCGGTGACGATTGCCGGCGCCGTCGCGCAGCAGACCGCAGAGGCGCTGTGCGTCGTCGTGCTGCTTCAATGCATCAGGCCGGGCACGCCCGTCGTCTACGGCTCGTTCACGTCCAACGTCGACATGAAGTCGGGCGCGCCCGCCTTCGGCACGCCGGAATATGTGCGCGCGACGCAAATCTCCGGGCAGATGGCTCGCTACTACGGGCTGCCGCTGCGCGCCTCGAACGCCTGCGCCGCCAACGCGCCCGACGCACAGGCCGCCTGGGAGAGCGCCAACTCGCTGTGGGCCTGCATCACCGCAAAGGCGAACGTCGTCTACCACGCCGCCGGCTGGCTCGAAGGCGGGCTGATCGCCTCCTACGAGAAGTTCGTCATCGACTGCGAGACGCTGCAGCAGGTCATGCACTACATGAAGCCGATCCCGATGACGGACGACGACCTCGCGGTCGATGCGATCGCCGCGGTCGGGCCGCGGAGCCACTTCTTCGGCGCCGACCACACGCAGGCGCGCTACGAGACGGCGTTCTACAGCCCGTTCCTCTCCGACTGGCGCAACTACGAGTCCTGGTCGCTCTCCGGAGCGGAGGAGACGCCGAAACGAGCCAACCGCATCTGGAAGGCGATCCTGGCGGAGTTCGAGCCGCCGCCGCTCGACCCGGCGATCGCCGAAGAGCTTTCGAGCTTCGTCGAAAGGCGCAAGCGCGAAGGCGGCGCGCCGACGGATTTCTGAGACATATTTCTGGCAGGCTGGGAGGCTGACCGCCGATGAAATCCCATACACAGGTCGCGGTGATCGGCGGGGGCGTCGTCGGCTGCTCGGTGCTCTATCATCTGACAAAGGCCGGCTGGAAAGACGTCACGCTGATCGAGCGGGCCGAGCTCACCTCCGGCTCAACCTGGCATGCCGCCGGCGGCTTCCATACGCTCAATTCCGACCCGAACGTCGCCCGCCTGCAGGCCTATACCGTCGGGCTCTACAAGGAGATCGAGGAAATCTCCGGCCAGTCGTGCGGGCTGCACCTGACGGGCGGCCTGCAGCTTGCCGACACGCCGGAGCGGCTCGACTGGTTGAAGATGGCGCATGCGCGCGGCCGTTATCTCGGCATGGAGACGGAGATCATCTCCGCCGCCGAGGCGAAGAAGCTGATGCCGCTGATCGACGAGAAATATTTCGTCGGCGCGATGTGGGACCCGATCGAAGGCCACCTCGACCCCTACGGAACGACGCACGCCTACGCCAAGTCGGCGCGCCTCGCCGGCGCTGAAATCGTCCTCCACAACCGTGTGAAGGAGCTCGTGCAGAACGTCGACGGCACCTGGAAGGTCGTCACCGAGCAGGGGACGATCGAGGCGGAGCACGTGGTCAATGCCGGCGGGCTGTGGGCACGCGAGGTCGGGCGCATGGTCGGGCTGGAGCTGCCGGTGCTCGCCATGGAGCACCACTACATCCTGACGGAGGACATGCCGGAGGTCGCCGAGGTCGTCCGCGAGACAGGCAAGGAGGTCGTCCACACGATCGACTTCGCCGGCGAGATCTATACGCGCCAGGAGCGGCAGGGCCTGCTGCTGGGCACCTACGAGAAGGCGGCGACGCCGTGGTCTGCGAAAGAGACGCCGTGGGATTTCGGGCAGGACCTGCTTGAGCCCGATCTCGACCGCATCGCGCCTTCGCTGGAGGTCGGCTTCAAGCATTTCCCGGCGCTTGAGAAGACCGGCATCCGCAGGATCGTGAACGGCCCCTTCACCTTCTCGCCGGACGGCAATCCGCTGGTCGGGCCGGTTGCGGGCCTCAGGAACTACTGGTGCGCCTGCGCCGTGATGGCGGGCTTCAGCCAGGGCGGCGGCGTCGGCCTCGCGCTGTCCAACTGGATGGTGGAAGGCGATCCGGGCTTCGACGTCTGGGCCATGGATGTCGGCCGGTTCGGCGACTGGGCGACGCTCGGCTACACCAACGCCAAGGTGCGCGAGAACTATTCGCGCCGCTTCCGCATCCGCTTCCCGAACGAGGAGCTGCCGGCCGGCCGGCCGATGCAGACGACGGCGCTCTACGACACGATGATCGCGCAGGGCGCGGTGATGGGCGACAGCTGGGGGCTTGAGACGCCGCTCTGGTTCGCGCCGAAGGGCGTTGAGCCGAAGGATGTCGTCTCCTTCCGCCGCTCCAACGATTTTCCGCATGTGAAGGCGGAGTGCATGGCGGTGCGCCAGCGCGTCGGCGTCACCGAGATCGCGAACTTCGCAAAATACGCGATCACGGGGCCGGGCGCGGAAGCCTTCCTCTCGCATGTGATGGCGAACCGCATGCCCAAGACGGGGCGCATCGTGCTAACGCCGATGCTGAACGAGAAGGGCAAACTGATTGGCGACTTCACGATCGCGAAAGCCGGAGACGACCGCTTCTTCATGTGGGGATCGAGCCAGGCGCAGATGCATCACATGCGCTGGTTCGAGCGGCATCTTCCCGTCGACAAGTCGGTCTCCATCCAACCACTCGGCATGGGCCTCGTCGGGCTCTCCATCGCCGGGCCGAAAGCACGCGACGTGCTCGCCAAGCTCACCGATGAGGACGTGTCGGCCGAGGCGTTTCGCTTCCTCGATTTCCGCGAGACGCATCTCGCCGCGGTGCCGGCGAAGGTGAACCGCGTTACCTATACCGGCGACCTCGGCTACGAGATCTGGGTCCGCCCGGAATATCAGCGCCGCCTCTATGCGAAGGTGATGGAGGCGGGCGAGGAATTCGGCATCGCGAATTTCGGCATGCGCGCGCTTCTCTCGCTCAGGCTGGAGAAGAACTGGCCGACCTGGTTCCGCGAGCTGCGTCCGATCTACGGGCCCTACGAGGCAGATGTCGGCCGCTTCATCGACCTGAAGAAGAACGACTTCATCGGGCGCGAGAAGGCGGCGGAGGAGAAGGAGAGCGGCGGGACGCTCAGGCGCGTCACCTTTGTCGTCGACGCGGACGATGCCGATGTGCTCGGCGACGAGCCGGTCTGGCACGACGGAAAGGTGGTCGGCTGGATCACGTCCGGCGGCTACGCGCACTACGTCGACCGCTCGCTTGCGCAGGGCTATATCCCGAAAGAGCTCGCGGCCGACGGCAGCGGCGGGTTCGAGATCGAGATCCTCGGCGAGCAGCGCAAAGCGACGATCCAGGCGGAGCCGCTCTTCGATCCGGAAGGCCAAAGGATGCGGGGGTGATCGCAGCTCGGCCGCATCGCCAGCTCAGGGTCTGAGGCGGAAGGAAACCATCTTTATGACGCCTGAATTTCGCTGGCTGAACGAGCCTCCGGCCTGGAAGGAAACGGGCGGCGAGCTTGAAGTCACGACCGGCGACAAGACCGACTTCTGGCGCAAGACGCACTACGACTTCATCCGCGACGACGGGCACTTCCGCTATTGCGACGTTGAAGGCGACTTCACGGCGACGCTCGCATTCAGCGGCGAATACCGGGAGCTCTACGATCAGGCGGGGCTCATGCTCCGGATCGACGCGCAGAACTGGATCAAGGCCGGGATCGAGCTGGTCGGCGGCGTCCAGATGCTGAGCGCCGTCGTCACCCGCGACCAGTCCGACTGGTCGACGATGCCGCTCAGCGCGAGTCTGGAACGGCTTCATCTCCGGTGCACGCGCGCGGCTTCAGCGGTGCGCCTGGAATGGTCGGACGGGGAGCGGGATTTCGCCCTCTTCCGCCTCGCCTATCTGCCGGAAAGCAGTTCCCTCCGCGTCGGCCCGATGTGCTGTTCTCCGCAACGCGCCGGGTTCACCGCGCGCTTCTCCCCTCTCGACATCGGGCCCGCGACGGCAGACGCTCTGCACGGATAGCGCGACCACGCCGGAGTAATCCCATGAGCTGGCTTGCTGACAAAGACCCGGTGCTCGGCGACGCGCGCTCCTGCGACGCGCTGGAGCTCGTCATCGTGCCGCGCGTGCGCGATCTCGGCGGCTTCAACGTCCGCCGCGCGCTTCCCCACGGCAAACGGCAGATGGTGGGCCCCTTCATCTTCTTCGACCAGATGGGGCCGGTACAGTTCATCGCCGGCCAGGGAATCGACGTGCGGCCGCATCCGCACATCGGGCTTGCCACCGTCACCTATCTCTTCGACGGGCGCGTCTTGCACCGCGACAGCGAAGGCAACGCGCTTGAGATCACACCGGGCGAGATGAACCTGATGACCGCGGGGCGCGGCATCGCCCACTCGGAGCGCTCGCCCGACGCCTTTCGTGCCAGCGGGGGTGGAATGTTCGGCATCCAGAGCTGGATCGCACTCCCCGCCGAGGACGAAGAGATCGATCCCACCTTCCAGCATTTCAGCGCGGCGGACCTGCCTAGCGTCGAGGATGGCGGACTTCAGGCACGCGTCATCGCCGGCTCCGCCTTCGGCATGCGGGCCCCGGTCACGATGCGCTCCGAATGGCTCTATGCCGAGGTGGTCCTGGAGCCCGGCGCGAGCGCGCCCCTCGATCCCGACTACGAAGAACGGGCGATCTATCTGGTAGAGGGCGAGATCGATGTCGCGGGAGAAAGCTTCAAAGGTGCGCAGCTTCTGATCTTCCGCCCCGGCGACCGCATCACGGTTACCGCAAAGAGCCGCGCGCGCATGATGTTCCTCGGAGGAACGGCGCTGGAAGGTCCGCGCCATATCTGGTGGAACTTCGTCTCCTCGCGCAAGGAGCGCATCGAGCAGGCGAAAGAGGACTGGAAGACCGGCCGCTTCGCGCCGGTCCCCGGGGAGACGGAATTCATCCCGCTGCCCGACTAAAACAGCGCTTTTTCAGACGAGGGAAGAGCCGGCAAGGCTCAATTTGCCTTCACCGCGAGGACCTTGCCGCCGGTGCAGCTCTTGTTGTTGGTTGAGACCGCCGTGGTCGGCGCCGCGAGGATCAGACCACCAAGGTTGCTCTGCGGTGTGATATCGCCCTTGAGGCCGATCCAAAGCTCTGAGATCACCGCATTCGCCCCGCTGCCATTGCAGCGGATGATGAGGCGGTCGGAAGCACCGGCGCCGAAGGCCTCGTCGAACGCCGTCTCGATCTGATCGCGCGTCAGCCTGCCACCGATATTGTCGGCGAAGAGCGCCTTGACCGGCGAGGCGTTGAGCTGCGCCATCAGCGCCAGCGCTTCGGTGAAATATTCCTCCGGATCGGCGCCTCTGTCGTCGCCCGTCTTGTCGTCCTCGTAGCACGAGCCGTGCTTCGGCCATTCGTGCAGCTGCAGGCCGGACATCACGCCGGGCATCACGGTCGTAAGTTCTTGCAGCAGGCTCGGCGACAGCGAGATCGACGTATCGCGCGCCTGCGTGCCGCCGCAGGAGACCGGCGCGCCGCGGTCGCAGTAGCAGGGGAAGATCGCCTTGTCGTCGAGATCGTCCGGCCACAGGCCGTGCAGCGAGAGATGCGTGGCGTCGAAGCGGTCGGGGGTCTGCGTCTCGCACTCCGTCTTGCTGCGACCGGCGGAGGTGGCGCAGAAAGCCGGCTCCCAGCTTGCGGCGAGAACATATTCGATACCGTCCGGCGCTAGACCCGACGTTCCGCCCGTTCCGCCTCCGCCCACCGCCGCTCCCCTCCGCCGCCTCCGCCCCTGGGCAAGCACCAGTGCGCTTTGCGGCGCGTAGGCGCCGCAGCTCATCGGCACCCAGCGCGACTCGGTCACCGGCGCGCCCGGCACCGTGATCTGATAGTGCGTCCCCGGCGTCGCGTTGCGTGCGATCATCGGGTAGGCACGCATTCTCTCCACGTGGACGTTGCCGGGGTTGTCGCTGTCCTTCTTCTTGTTCGCGGCGCAGTCGTCGAGCGCGATGAAGTAGCCGTTGAGATGGACCTGCTGTGCGGCAGCAGGTGCTGTTAGCGCGACGAGCGCGAGCACGGCATAGAGCGGAAACCTGGTCACCCATCCCTCCCTTACGTCAACCTGCGCCTTGACGGCGCGAGCGCTACCTGAAGTTACAGGATGCGAGCGACGAATCCATGTCATGTGTGGTTACGGCGCGGCGGCGCGATCCTTCTTGCAATGCGCCGGCGGCTGCGCGGTGACGCGTCTTTCCGATCTTGAAACGACGAGAGGAGGGTCAAGGGAGTTTGGCTTCTCCCCCCGAAACTCCATAGAATTGTATACTCAACGGCGGGCCGCCTCGAAGGCCTCTCCTTGCAATCCGCAACCATCACCTTCAGCGGTGATTGAGCAAAACAGCACAGTCACCGGCTTAGGAAACGCATATCCACTCGATCGCGATGGAAGAGTAGGTGACGGAGGCTGTCATGCTGATGATCGTGCAAGCCAACATCGATAAATTCAACCTGCTGCTCAAAACCGAAACCGATCCCACAAAGCGCGCGATGATTCTTCGGCTCTTGGCGGAGGAGAACGAAAAATACAGATTCGAAATCAAAAACAAGGAGCTGCTTAGGAAGTGATCTGAAGATCCTCGCCCCAAAGCCGCCAATGTGTCGGCTGAATTTCTACGCGCCCTTTCGTTGAGGGATCGAGCCATGCGCGTCCCTCCTTTTGACAAGGGAACACCAGCGCGTGCACCCCTCGCTTGTCTATTACACACACCTCCAAATCTACGCCCGCCGGGGCAGTCGAAATTTCCCGCCAAGTTCTGGGCAGTGAATGGATTTGTGCCATGACTCCAATAGCGGGGGGCACGCCCTCGACCGCATTGACGCATATCAACACCGACGCCGACGCCCATTGCTCGTAGCGGCCGGCGGTCTGCGTGCGGCATTCCCGTTTGCGCTCGCATTTCCCTTGCCGCTTCATTCGCCTCTCGTCTAGCACGGTGCGGACGGAGCGACGCGGGCTCCATGCCTGACGGGAGCATCCTTGAGCACAGCCCCACTGCCCTTCCCCGGCCGGCGGCGCAAGATCGCGCCGTTCCAATTGCCCGAGCATCCGGGCGAGACAGCCGCGCGCGACGCGCTCGACCTCTACGCCATGGAAAAGGCGGCTGGCCTCAATCAGCACGTGATCGGCTACGGCGCGCTTGCCGAAGGCGAATGGGCGGCGCTCGGGCTCGACGCTCCAAACCTGGATGCGATGCGACGCACCCGGCTCGACCGCGTCCGCGCCGAGCTTAAGAAGCGCGACCTCGCCGGCGTCCTCGTCTACGACCCGCTCAACGTCCGCTACGCGACGGATTCCAGCGGCATGCAGGTCTGGTGCACCCACAACGCCGTGCGCTACGCCTTCGTCGCGACCGAAGGACCGGTGATCCTGTGGGACTTCCACAATTGCGAGCACCTGTCCTGGCACCTGGAACTGGTCGACGAGATCCGCCATGGCACCGCCTGGTTCTATTTCGAGGCGGGCGGACATCTGAAGGAGCGGGCGAAGCGCTGGGCGGCGGAGATCGCCGATGTCGTCAAGAGCTATGGTGGCGGCAACCGCCGCCTTGCCGTGGATCAGATCAATCCGGCGGGCGTTGAGGCGCTTGCCTCGGAGGGCATCGGCGTCTTCGACGGCCAGGAGGTCATGGAGCACGCGCGTTCGGTGAAGAGCGCCGACGAGCTCAAAGCCATGCGCCGTGCGATCGCCGCGTGCGAGGCGTCGATGCGCATCATGGAGGACGCGCTCACGCCCGGCATGACGGAGAACGACCTGTGGGCCATCCTGCACGCGGAAAACATCCGCCGCGGCGGCGAGTGGATCGAGACGCGGCTGCTTTCCTCAGGTCCGCGCACCAATCCCTGGTTCCAGGAATGCTCCGCGAGGGTCATCGAGGACGGCGACATCGTCGCCTTCGACACCGATCTGATCGGGGCCTACGGCTATTGCTGCGACATCTCCCGCACGTGGCTCGCCGGCACGAAGCGGGCAACCAACGAGCAGCGGTCGATCTATGCGATGGCGGAGGAGCAGCTTGCTGCCAACACGGCAATACTGAAGCCGGGCGTGAGCTTCAGCGAGCTGTCGCACGCGGCGGCGATCCTTCCCGCCGAGTATCTGCCGAACCGCTATTCGGTGCTCTTCCACGGAGTCGGTCTCTGCGACGAATATCCTTCCGTCCCCTACCCCGAGGACTTCGCGCGATCCGGCTATGACGGCGTGCTTGAGCCCGGCATGGTCGTGTGCGTCGAAAGCTATGTCGGCCGCCATGGCGGGCACGAGGGGGTGAAGCTCGAGGAGCAGGTGCTCATCACCGAGGCGGGGAACGAGCAGCTCTCGCGCTATCCCCGCGACGCGCGCCTCGCAGCGCGCGGCTGAGCCCGTCAGCCGACGCGGCGGGCGAGCGCGGCGATCGGCAGATAGTCCCACTCGTCCAAGGTCGCGATGCCGACGAGGTGCAGCGCCTTACGTGCGGGCTCAGTCGCTTGGTCAACGATCGTATCGTGGAGCGCGGCGCGGATCGTCGCCACCTCGCGATCGGTGCGCTCGACCGCCGTGATGAACGGCAGGCCGGGACGAAGCGGCGTCTCGGCGATCACCTTCAACGCGGAGACCGATTCCTTTTCGTGACTTTGCGCCAGCGCCCAGCAGACGGAGTCGATCGCCGCGATGTCGGCGCCTTCGACGGCGACCGCGCGGATGGAGGCGCGGTGGCTGCCGGTCTCGATCCATTCCACCTTGGTGAGATCGACCCCCGCCTCCTTCATCGCTCCGCGCAGCGCGAGATAGCCGGAGAGCGAGTCGGCGCTGTTATAGGCGACGCGGCGCCCGGCGAACGCACCGACATTGTCGGCGGGCTCGGCCTGGCGCGTGACGATCATGCTGGAATAATTCGGTCCCTCGCAGCCGGCGGCGGCGTAGACCGGCGCGGCGACGAGGCGCACCATGGCGCGCAGCCGGGTTGAGAACGGGAAGCCGCAGGTCTGCGAGAGAACCAGGCCGGGATCGCGCCACACGGAATCGGCGGAGCGTGAGCGGTCCATCGAAGCGGGTGCCGCAACGCCGGCGTCGTTCAGCCTTCCCGACACGGCGTCCCAAAGAACATCGTGCGCCCATGCGACCTCTTCCCAGTCGTACATGGGCAAGGACGCGACCGGCACATGCCGGGCCAACGCGGTCAGCCCCGTCTCAGATACGGATGCGGAACGGGCGCCTTTGCGCGGAAGAGGTAGCTGCGGATCATCTCGCCATAGCCTCGAAACGAATAACTTTCGTTCGCAGCGAGAAACGCCGCCCGGTTGGCGCGGAAAAGCGCCGGCAAGGCATACCACGGAACCCGCGGGTTCTCATGGTGGACGAAGTGCAGATTGTTGTTGAGGAAGAGAAGCCCGAAAAGCGGTGACGCATTCTCGACGATCACCGTGCGCCCGCCCTGCGTCTCGTGCGCCTGATGCTCGGCGAAGGTGCGGATGTTCAAGATCGCGAGACCGACATAGGCGGTGGCGGCGTAGAGCCAGAGCGGAACGCCGCAGACGCCGACGGCGAAGCCGAGCACGAGCGCGATCCCGGCGACATGACGAACCCAGGCTGCGAGCACCTGGCGGTCGCCGGCGCGGATCAAGCGGATTTCGCTCGCCGCGAAGCCCACCGCCATCACCGCCGGCCCGATCGTCATCCGCCCGAGGAAGGTGTTGTTCACGTCAAGCACCTTCTGGATCGGCGCCGGGAGCTTCTCCCAGTCGGTGATCGCATAATAGAAGGTCTCCGGATCGTCGTACGGGTCGGTCAGCGCCGAGTCGTTGTGGTGGCGCAGATGCAGCGACTTGAAGCGGCGATAGGGGAAGAGAAGCCCGAGCGGCAGAAAGACGAGCGCTTCGTTCAACACCGCGATGCGGGTCGGATGGCCGTGCGCGGCCTCATGCTGCAACGAAGAGTGAAGCGTGATGAGCGGCGCCACGAAGATGACGAAGAACAGCGGACCGATTTCCCGGTGGAACGTGACCGCCAGGGCCCAGAGCGCGTAGCAGCCGACAAGCAAGCCGAGCGTCGGCCACTCCACAGCGCGAATCGATAATCTCCGTATTCGCATGTCGTTGAGAAAACACAATTCTTTCCATCACGACAATGTGAGATTGCGCACCGTATGTTGCATTTGGATTGCATTTCCTGAGAATGATGTGATAAGACGCCTAGTGTTTACAGAACACAACAAGCACATGGACACACGCGAGCTCGGTCCCGTCTTCCGCGAAAGGCTGCAGGTGGTCATCGACCGCGCCGGACTGACGCGTGCGGGTTTCGCCAAGTCCATAGACATCGATCGCTCCGCCCTCACCCAGCTTCTTTCCGGCCGGTCGCTCCGCCTGCCCCGCGCGGAGACGCTGCGCCGTATCTCCGCCGCGTATTCCGTCAGCCTCGACTGGCTGCTCGGGCTTTCGCAGGACGAGACGCTCGCCGCGGAGATCAAGCCGGCGCTGGAGATCGCCGAAACGCAGGCGGCAACCAACGACACGCTGCTTGAGCGCTGGCACAAGGATGCCGCCGGCTACAAGATCCGTTACGTGCCGGCGCAGATTCCGGACCTCCTCAGGACCGCCGACGTCATCGCCTACGAATATTCCGGACGCGAGACGCCGAGCCCCTCATGGCAGCTGCGCAACGCCGAGTTCCGCATCGATTACAATCGGCGGCCGGAGACCGACATGGAGGTCTGCATGCCGCGCCAGCGGCTGGAGCTGCTGGCGGAGGGCAAAGGACATTGGACGGAGCTGCCGCGCGCGGCGCGCAAGGCGCAGATCGACTACATGGCGCGCCTGGTGGAGGAGCTTTATCCCGGCTTCCGCCTCTTCCTCTACGACCAGCGCCGCACCTACTCCATTCCCTACACGGTGTTCGGCCCGAAGCGTGCGGCGATCTACGTGGGCGAGATGTACCTGGTGCTGAACGCGATCGACCACATCCGCGCGCTTACCCGCCATTTCGACAATCTGATCCGCAACGCCGTGGTCAGCGCCAACGCAAGCGCGGAATTCATCCGCGCGCTCGACGTGCATTAGTCGCGCGCTCCGGCCGATCCGCCCTGCCGCGCGTCTGCCAAGCTTCGGACTCCTGTCTTGCGGAGTGCGTACGAAGGTGCTCTATCGCGCCGCAACAAGGATCAAGGCGTCATGGTTGCACTTGCCGATCTGCTGCAGGAAAAGGGCGTGCTGCTCGCCGACGGGGCGACCGGCACCAATCTCTTCGCCGCCGGCCTGACCGCGGGCGACCCGCCCGATCTGTGGAACATCGAGCGGCCGGAAGCGATTACCGGGCTTTACCGGTCCTTCGTGGACGCCGGGGCGGACGTCATCCTCACCAACACGTTCGGTGCGAACGCGCCGCGGCTGAAGCTGCACAAGGCGGAAGACCGGGTGTTCGAGATCAACGCGGCGGGCGCAAGGCTTGCGCGCGCCGTCGCGGATGCGGCCGGCCGGCCGGTGGTGGTGGCGGGATCGATAGGCCCGACGGGCGAGCTCTTCGTGCCGCTCGGCGCGATGACAGAGGAAGATGCGATCGCGGCTTTCGCGGAGCAGGCGAAAGGGCTCAAGGAAGGCGGCGCCGACGTCTGCTGGATTGAGACGATGTCGGCGGCGGAAGAGATGCGCGCGGCGGCGAAGGCGGCGATCTCCGTCGGCATGCCCTACACGGTGACGGCGAGCTTCGATACCGCCGGGCGCACGATGATGGGGCTCTCGCCGGCCGACCTGCCGGCGGTCTTCGCCGAGCTTCCTGAGCAGCCGGTGGCGATGGGCGCGAATTGCGGCGTCGGCGCATCCGACCTGCTTCACGCGCTCTTACAGATGACGAACGCGAGCCCGGGCCTTGCTTATATCGCGAAATCGAATTGCGGGATTCCACAGGTCCTCGGCGAGCACGTGCACTATTCCGGCACGCCCGAGCTGATGGCCGACTACGCCCGGCTCGCCATCGATTCAGGCGCGCGCATCATCGGCGGCTGCTGCGGCACGACGACGGAACATCTGCGCGCCATGCGCTCGGCGATCGACCAGCATACGCGCGGCACACCGCCGGATCGCGCCCAGATCGAGGAGCGCATCGGCGCGCTCGTCAGCCCGCCGTCGGAGGGGCGGAAGCGCGAGCGGCGCGGGCGGCGTGGAGACGCCGAGGCGCACGCCGGATAGGAACGTCGAAAGGCCGCGCAACTCGCGGCCTTTCTTATCGGATTCGGCTGAACCCGCCTTACATGCTGGCGCTGTCGAGCCAGCGGTCGACCTGCCTCTCCGCCTCGTCCTTGGCGACACCGTAGCGCTCCTGGATGCGGCCGGCGAGCTGGTCGCGCTTGCCGGCGGCGACATCGAGGTCGTCGTCGGTGAGCTTGCCCCACTGCTCTTTGGCCTTACCCTTGAACTGCTTCCAGTTGCCTTCGACACGATCCCAATTCATGTAACGCTCCTCACGTGTTCGTTCGTGGGATCAACGGCTGAGCGTCTCGGCGGGTTCCCGGCTTTCGCAAGGGCTTGTCCGTCACCAACCTTTCATCTCGCTGGCGTAGCGCTTTCGCACGTTTTGCAACGTGATTCGGGGGCCGGCTTGTCATTGACCGATCAGGCGTCGGAGGCTCTTCCTCCACCCGACGCACTCCGCGAAGCGGTGCATCGCTTCAGGGCCGCCTCCTTCGACGGAATCCGTGAGCGCCTTTTCACGTTCGCCTTCAAGGGCCTTGTCTATCCGCAGATCTGGGAGGACCCCGACGTCGATCTGAGGGCCTTGGACCTGGCGCCAGATTCGCGCGTCGTCGCGATCGCGTCGGGCGGCTGCAACGTGCTCTCCTATCTGACCGCCGACCCGGCCTCTATCCTCGCCGTCGATCTCAATCGCGCGCATGTCGCGCTGACGAAGCTGAAGCTCGCGGCGATCCGCCAGCTCCCCTCCTACCACGCGTTCTATCGGTTCTTCGGCGAGGCCGATGCGCGCGAGAACATGAAGGCCTACCGCCGCTTTCTGCGCTTTGCCGTCGATCCGGAGACGCGCCGCTACTGGGACAGCCGCGACATTCTCGGACGCCGGCGCGTGTCACTCTTCAAACGCGACATCTACCGTCACGGCCTGCTCGGCAGCTTCATCGGGGCGGCGCACTTCGTGGCGCGTCTCTACGGCGCCAATCCGCGGAAGATGATGCTGGCGACGACGCTCGACGAGCAGCGGAGCATCTTCGACGCGACGCTCGCCCCGCTTTTCGACAAACGGCTAGTGCGCTGGCTGACGGCGAAGAAGACATCGCTCTACGGGCTCGGCATCCCACCGGCGCAATATGAGGCGCTGGCCGCGGACGGCGACATCGCGACGGTGCTGCGCACGCGGCTGCAGCGCCTTGCCTGCGATTTCTCGTTCTCCGACAATTATTTCGCCTGGCAGGCCTTCGGCCGCGCTTATCCCGAGAGCGGGACCGGTCCGCTTCCGCCCTATCTCAGGCCACAGAACTTCGAGAGCATCCGCGGCCGCGCCGGCCGCGTGAACGTGGTGCGCAGCTCCGTTACCGACGCGCTGATGCAAGAGAAGCCGGCGAGCGTCGACGCCTACGTGCTTCTCGACGCGCAGGACTGGATGACCGACGCGCAGCTCAATGCGCTGTGGCAGGCGATCACCCGCACCGCGAAACAAGGTGCGCGCGTCGTCTTCCGCACCGCCGCGGAGCCGTCGTTGCTCCCGGGCCGGGTGGATGAGCCGATCCTCGGCCGCTGGCGGTACCAGGCGGAGGAGAGCCGTGCGCTCGGGCGCGAGGACCGCTCGTCGATCTATGGCGGCTTCCACCTTTATGTCTTCAACGGATGAGCTCGTTCGGGCGATGAGCACGCCGGACACACCGACCGCCGACGTCCTGATGGACACCGTCTATCGGCGTCAGCGTCACTTCTACGACCTCACGCGAAAATACTATCTGCTCGGGCGCGACACGCTGATCGCCGCGCTCAATCCGCCGCCGGAGGGCACGATCATCGAGATCGGATGCGGCACGGGGCGCAACCTGATCGCCGCGGCGCGGGCCTATCCGGACGCCCGTCTTTTCGGGCTCGATGTCTCGACCGCGATGCTGTCGACGGCGCGCGCCAATCTGCGCAGCGCCGGGCTGGAAGGCCGCATTACGCTGGCGCTCGGCGACGCCGCCCGTTTCGATCCGCAGGCGCTCTTTGGCCGCGCCAAATTCGACCGCGTCTTCTTCTCATACAGCCTGTCGATGATCCCCGCGTGGCGCGATGCGCTGACGCAAGGCGCTTCACTCCTCGATCGCGGCGGCGGACGGCTTCTCGTCGTCGATTTCGGCGAGCAGGAGAGACTCCCTGCCTGGTTCCGCCGCTTGCTTTTCGCGTGGCTTGCAAAATTCCACGTCACGCCGCGCGCCGAGCTCAAGGCAGCGCTTGCCGCGCTTGCCGCCACGCATGGCGGCCGCCTCACCTTGCGTCCGCTCTATCGCGACTACGCGCGCTTCGCCGAATTGGCGCACTGACCGCCGCGCAAAAGCCGCAAGACTGATATCCTAGCCGGCGAACGACTCGTCCGACCCGTCGGACGCGGGAGGATATCGCCATGGCCATCGACGCGGTCGCAGACCCAGCGGTCATTTCGCGGCAACAGCTCAAGAAGCGCCAGAGCGCGCGTATCGCGGAAAGCCTTGCGAGCGAGGAAGCCGCGGGGCGGCTGCTCGCGCTCAGGGGGCGCACAGTCGCGATTGTCGTGATCGCCTTTCTCCTGCTTTTTCTTGTGCCGTTCCCGGACGTGCTTTTCTACGAGTTCCTGCTCGCCCTCTTCATCATTGCCGGCTACGGCCGGTACGCGGTGGAGCGCCTGGGCCTCTTCCGCTGGTGGCAGCCTTATGCGCAGATCGCGCTCGATTCAGCGCTCCTCGCCTTCACGCTGACTGTCCCGAACCCGCTCGCGGAGGTCACGCTTCCTCCGCAGATGGCCCTGCGCTTCGACAATTTCGTCTACTTCTACGTCCTGCTCGTGGTTCTCGTCTTCGGCTATCAGCCGAAGCTCGTCATCTGGGGCGGCATCACGGGGGCGGCCGCATGGGGTGCTGCGGTCACGTGGATCGTGCTCCTGCCCGACACGATACTGAAGCTGCCGGCAAGCGAGACGGCCGATGCCATCATGTCGCGGCTGACGCTGCCGACCTTCGTCGACCTGAACCGGCCGATCCAGGACATCGTGGTGTTCCTGATCGTCTCCGCCCTTCTGGCCCTCGTCGTCGCGCGCTCGCGCGACCTGGTGCTTCGACAGGCGTCGCTGGAACGCGAGCGCGGCAATCTTGCGCGCTATTTCCCGCCGGCCACCGTCGACCGCCTCGCCCGGCAGGATCAGGCGCTGGCGCAGGTGCGCGAGCAGGACGCCGCTGTCCTTTTCGCCGACCTCGTCGGGTTCACGGCCTGGGCCGAGCGGCATACGCCGCAAGAGGCGATCGGTCTGCTCCGTGAAGTGCATGCGCGGCTGGAGGACGAAGTGTTCCGTTGCGACGGGACGCTCGACAAGTTCATCGGCGACGGCCTGATGGCCACCTTCGGCACGCCCGACCCAGGCCCGCGCGACGTCGTCAACGGGGTCAAGTGCCTGCGCTTGATGGCCGACGACTTCGCGGCCTGGAACGAACGCCGGCGAACACGCGGCAAGGCGCCGATCGAGATCGCCATCGGCCTGCATTACGGCCCGGTGGTCGTTGGGAATATCGGCACCGACAGGCGGCTCGAATTCGCCGTCCTCGGCGACACCGTCAACGTCGCGAGCCGACTGGAGGCGATGACGCGCGAGCTCAACTGCGCGGCCTTGATCTCACGCAGCGCCGTGGACGCCGTTCGCGAGGCGGCGCCCGCCGATGAAGCAGAGACGCTGCTTGCGGGCTTCGTGGAGCGCGGCGAAGTGGCTATCAGGGGCCGCGCGCAACCGGTCGCCGTTCTCGCCTATGGTAGTGGCCCGGCTCACAGCTTGAAGCCGTAGCGCGGCACGTGTTCCTTGTAGGCACGGTAGTCGTCGCCGAATTTCCGCTCAAGGTAGCGTTCCTCGCGCAGCACCACGCCGTAATGGAGCGCGAAGCAGCTCAGGACAAAGAGCACGAAGGTCCATTCGAGCCCGAAGGCGATGATGATCCCGAGGAGAGCGATGCTCCCGCCGACATACATCGGATTCCGCAGGCGGGCGTAGATGCTGTCGCGCGCTATCGCGAGGGACGGCTGGAACGGATTGACGTTTGTGCCGACGCGCTTGAAGGCGCGATCGGCGCGTATCAGCATCGAAACGCCGAGCGCGAACAGGAGGACGCCGACCACGATCCTCGCCCAAAACGGCACGACCGAGATCATCGCCAGCGGAATGAGCCAATCGAGTGCGACGCCGACGACGAGCACGGTCAACGGAATGAGCGGGGGGAAGACAATGACGCCCGGTACGTCTTTTTCGTTCTCGGCCATGAATTCCTCCCGAGGCTCGGGTGCGAGACTCCGTCGAAATTGTAGCGAGATTATCCCTATCGCGACACGACCGAACGCCCGAAGGCCGCCATGTGGAAGCGCGTCTGCGCCTCCGCGTAGCGCCACTCCGTCCCGACAGGGCAGGCGTTGCGGGCATGGCAGCCGACCTCGAGGCAGTCGGCTTCCGGCCTTGCGATATGATCGGCGCAGGCCGGCACATCGTAGGCGCTGCCACTGAATGCGCCGACCGGACAGGCTGAGAGGCAGGGCTTCTCAGCGCAGCTCTCACACGGGCTCGGCGCATCGGATCGCGGCGGGAGATCGAGCCGCTGGGCGAAGAGCAACGCGGCCCGCCAGGCGTGCCAGAGGCCGTATTCCGGATGGATTAGAATCCCGAGGGGCGAAGAGTAGAGCGTCTCTGCGCGAAGCGCCCAGCGCTGGAAGGGCGGTGCATCGGGACCGAAGGGGTAGCGGGCGCGTGCGCCAAATTTCTCCGCCAGCGGATCGACGGCCTGCTGCGTCCAGCGGTCGAGTGGGTTCGGCGCGCCGTCCACATGCGGCGCAAAGGCCTCCCACATGGCGGAGCCGGCATTGCCGATGAGGATGACCGTGCCGACGTCCTCAAGCCCCGCCTCCCCCGCCTCGGGACAAAACCCGCCGCGCAGGATCAGGCCGTGGGGAACGAGCGCGGTTTCCAGATCGGCGAGCATCTGACTTCAGACGTCACTCTACCGCTTTGCCCTCAGGCAAAAGCGTCGGGCATCGAGGCTTTCTTCTTTGCGATGAAGTCGGTCAGCGCCTCGTCGACGCCGGGGTCGATCGTCGGAGCCTCATAGTCCGCGAGCCACTTCTTCCAGATCGGATTGGCGCGCTGCTCCGCGGTCTTCTCGCCCTCCGCCAGCCACTGCTCATAGGAATTGTTGTCGGCGATGGTGGAGCGGTAGAACGCCGTCTCGAAATTCGCCTGCGTGTGCTCGCAGCCGAGATAGTGCGAGCCCGGTCCGACCTCGCGGATTGCCGAAAGCGCCTGGCCGTTCTCGGTCAGGTCGACGCCGTCGGCGAAGCGCTGCAGCATGGCGAGCTGATCGCAATCCATGACGAATTTTTCGTAGCCGGAGGAAAGCCCGCCCTCCAGCCAGCCGGCGGCGTGGAGGACGAAATTGGTGCCGGCGAGAAGCGTGGTGTTGAGCGTGTTGGCGCTTTCATAAGCCGCCTGCGCATCGGAGACCTTGGAGGCGCACAGACCGCCGCCGGTGCGGAACGGGATGCCGAGGCGGCGGGCAAGCTGTGCTGCGCCGTAGGAGACGAGCGACGGCTCCGGCGTGCCGAAGGTCGGCGCACCGGACTGCATGGAGATCGACGCCGCGAAGCAGCCGAAGATGACCGGAGCGCCGGGCCGGCAGAGCTGCGTCAGCGCCGCGCCGGCGAGAACTTCGGCGAGCACCTGTGCCAGCGTGCCGGCGACGGTGACCGGCGACATCGCGCCGGCGAGAATGAAGGGGGTGACGATCGTCCCCTGCCCGGCCCGCGCATAGACCTTGAGCGCGCCGAGCATGGTGCCGTCGAAGACCATCGGCGAGTTGGCGTTGATGAGCGAGATCATCACGCAGTTCTCGGCGACGAATTCCTTGCCGAAGACCATCTCCGCCATGGTCACCGAATCCGCCGCGCGCTCCGGATGAGTCACGGATCCCATGAAAGGTTTGTCGGAATAGCGGATGTGCGAATAGACCATGTCGAGGTGCCGCTTGTTGACGGGCACGTCGACCGGCTCGCAGACGGTGCCGCCGGAATGGTGGATCGCCGGCGCCATGTAGGCGAGCTTCACGAAGTTGCGGAAATCCTCCACCGTGCCGTAACGGCGGCCGTTGTCGAGGTCGCGCACGAAGGGGGGTCCGTAGACCGGGGCGAAGACGGTGGCGTTGCCGCCGATCTCGACGCTGCGCTCCGGATTGCGCGCGTGCTGGGTGAAGATTGTCGGCGCGGTCTTCAGAAGCGAACGGCAGAGCCCCTTCGGGAAATGCACGCGCGTGCCCTTCACGTCGGCGCCGGCGTCCTTCCAGAGCGCCAGCGCCTCCTCGTCGTCGCGGAACTCGATGCCGATCTCCTCCAGGATCAGGTCGGCGTTGGCCTCGATCAGCGCCAGCCCCTCCTCGTCGAGGACCTCGAAGTTCTTCAGCTTGCGGCGGATGAAAGGAAGCTGCACGCGACCGCCGGCCTGGCGGCGCGCACGGCGCGCCTCTGCCCCGCCGCCGCGCTGGCGACGGCCCGCGCCTGGCTCAACACCCTGATCCGTGCCGGAAAGCGACATGTTTCATCCCGATCCTCGGGGGCGACCCCCGATTTCAGCCGACCGTAGGCGCGCCTTGGCGGAGCCGCGCGCTCGCGAACGGCAGCGTGTGACGCTCGGTGGATACGCGAGGACGCGGAAACACTTGGATTTCCGCCGCCGCCGTGCTCTAGCGGCCCGACTTCAAGGAGCGTCTCTCCATGCGTCTGACCGATTTCAACGTGCTGACCTTCGACTGCTACGGCACGCTCATCGATTGGGAGAGCGGCATGTTCGCGGCGCTCCGCCAGCTCGTCGCCAAGGCCGACCGTCCGCTGTCCCGCGACGAGATACTGCAGGCGCATGCGCGGCATGAATCCGCGCAGCAGCTGCAGACACCGACGAAGCCCTACCGGGAGCTTCTCGCCGTCGTCTACAAACGCCTCGCGGAAGACTGGGGCGTGTCGGTCAACTGGGACGATTGCGTCGATTACGGGCGCTCAGTCCGCGACTGGCCTGCCTTCGAGGATTCCGCCGCAGCCCTTCGCTATCTGAAGGAGCACTACAAGCTCGTCATCCTGTCGAATGTCGACAACGATTCCTTCTCCTTCTCCAACCGCAAGCTCGCCGTGGCGTTCGACGCGATCTTCACCGCCGAGGACATCGGCTCCTACAAGCCGGCGCCGCAGAATTTCCAGTACATGCTGGAGAAGCTCGCGGCGCGGGGGATCGGAAAGGCCGACATCCTGCACACCGCCGAAAGCCTCTTCCACGACCACGGCCCGGCCAACGATTTCGGCCTCGCGTCCTGCTGGATCCACCGCCGCCACGACCGCGAGGGCTTTGGGGCGACGATGAACCCCGGCGCCATGCCGCGCACCGACTTCCGCTTCACCTCCATGGCAGCGCTGGCGGAAGCGCATCGGGAGGCGCTGAAGGGCGCGGACTGACCCGCCGGGCGCAGAAGGCCCACTCAAGTCGCAGACCGGGCGGGCACGCGTCGCTTCCAAGCGAGGTTCCCAACCGCATCCGCTCATTATAGAGAGAGGTCGCGCCGCGCTTCGCGGCGCTTTTGTTGTGGAGCCCGGAATGGCCGACGACGATATCGATCTTGCATCGCTCTCCGACGACGACCTCGTCCTGCAGATGCACGACGACCTCTATGACGGCCTTCTGGAGGAGATTCAGCAAGGCGTGAACATCCTGCTCGGGCGGGACTGGACGCCTTATGACGTGCTGACCAAGGCGCTTGTCGAAGGCATGCGCATCGTCGGCGAAGACTTCCGCGACGGCATCCTCTTCGTGCCGGAGGTGCTGCTTTCCGCCAACGCCATGAAGGCCGGGATGGCGATCCTGCGCCCGCTCCTCGCCGAGACCGGGGCGCCGAAGATCGGCAAGATGGTGATCGGCACGGTCAAGGGCGACATCCACGACATCGGCAAGAACCTCGTCGCCATGATGATGGAAGGCGCCGGCTTCGAGGTCATCAATATCGGGATCAACAACCCGGTGGAGAACTATCTCGCGGCGATCGAGGAGCATCAGCCCGACATCATCGGCATGTCGGCGCTGCTCACCACGACCATGCCCTACATGAAGGTCGTCATCGACACGCTGAAGGAGAAGGGCATGCGCGACAACTATATCGTGCTGGTCGGCGGCGCGCCCTTGAACGAGGAGTTCGGCAAGGCGGTCGGCGCCGACGCCTATTGCCGCGACGCGGCCGTGACCGTGGAGACGGCGAAAGAGCTCATCAAGCGGAAGCACAATCGGCCCCCTGCGGATTGAGGCGGCGGATTAGCCGCGCTTCCGGCTCGCTCGGCCCTTCTTCGGGGGCGTCGCCTGATGCCGCCAGGCGCTGGTCAGCGCCACGCGGAGATCGTCGACCGTCAGGGCTGAGAGGACGGCTGTCGTCCAGCCGGAGTCGCCCCATTTGTTCGGAATCTTGCGATAGGCGTCCGCCTGCGCCTCACAGCGGAATTCCTGTTCCTCCGGCGGGAAGCGGATGTTGGCGCTGAGCCCGTCGGCGGCAAGCGTGGTGTAGATGCGTCGCGCCTTGAACGCGATGCGGTCGAAATGCGGCGCCTCGGTCGTGCCCTCCAACGAGAGCGCGACGTCTCGGAAATCCTTCGCGGTTGCCATGGAAGGCGCCTTCACCGGCCGTGCTGCTCGAAATAACTCCTGAGGATGGCATTGATCCGTGTTTGATAGCCGCGCCCCTGGGCGCGGAACCAATCAAACACATCGGCATCGATCCTGATCGAAGCGTGAACCTTGCGGCGCGGCATGGGAAGCTCCGTGCTGATCCAATCCATGCGCACTGGCTCAACGGCGTCGTCAACATCGCTTTCGTCGGGCAGTGGGCTCTTCGCCGCCCGCTTCCAGTCAGAGCCGGCTTCGCCGCGCGCCTTCATCGCCCTCAATTCATCAGCGGTGTAGCGTACGATGCGCTCTTTCTTCGCCTTCATGGGCTCTCCTCATCGATATGACCCGGACCGCTTCGCCGCGCCACGTCCAGACAAGCGTGTAGTAGCTACCCTCAACCTGAGCAGTCGTTCTCCAGCGCTCTTCGCCGCCACGCGGTGATGCAAGGACTGTGACCGGCCGGCCGTTGAAGAACAGATCGGCGTCAGCGAAGTCGAGACCGCGTTCTTTGAGCGTCGCGACACGCTTGTCTTCGTCCCACTCGAAAAGCATCCATCACCGATAATGTATATACAAATTGTAGCTCACGCAACCTCGGCGACTCTCTGGCCTGCGAAGCCCGGAAATGCCATATGCGCGCCATGAACGCGACCGCGACCTTACTTTGCAGAGAAACCACTTCCTCAAAGGGAGAGAGTGTGGGCGTCAACGCCGAGAAGGTCCTCGTCATCGCCTGCGGGGCGTTGGCGCGCGAGATCGGAGCCATCGTGGATGCAAACGGGCTCAACCACATCGAGCTGACATGCCTGCCGGCGATCTGGCACAACCGGCCGGAGAAGATTGCGCCCGGCGTGCGCGCGCTGATCCGTGAGAACCGGGAGCGCTACAAGAAGATCGCAGTCGCCTACGCGGAGTGCGGGACGCAGGGCGAGCTCGACAAGGTCTGCGCCGAGGAAGGCGTCGAAAGAATCGCCGGCCCGCACTGCTATTCCTTCTATTGGGGGAACGACGCCTTCGCGGCACGCGCGGAAGACGATATCGACGCGTTCTTCCTGACCGACTTCCTTGCGCGACAGTTCGAGAGCTTCGTCATCGAGCCGCTCGGCCTAGACCGGCATCCAGAACTCCGCGACATGTATTTCGGCAATTACAACCGGCTCGTCTTCCTCGCCCAGACGGAGGACGCGGAACTTGAGGCGAAGGCGCGAGAAGCTGCGAAGACGCTCGGCCTCAGGTTCGAGAAGCGCGTCACCGGCATGGGCGACCTTCCAGGCTTTCTCGCCGCCGTCTCATAGTCTCCGAATACAAGCCCCGGCGTCGCATTCCGCGCCCCGCGTGTCGTGGCGAAGCGACCGCCCCCACCCGCAACCGCTTGAGAGTGACGGCGAACGGAGGATTCCTTGGCGGAACGGATCATCGTCTACTGGCGCGACATCCCGGCTCAAGTGATCGTCAAGGCGGGGCGCAAGGCGGCGAAACGTGAACTGCCGGAACGCTTCGTGCAGGCGATCGACCAATGCGCCATGCGGGTCGGCGCGGTCGGCACGGACGCCTATCTCGCGGAGTGGCGGCGCGGAGCGCCGGAGCCCTGCGGCGACGATCTGGAAGCCGAGGCGGACGCAGCGCTTGCGCGCCTGGAGAGCGACTATGGCAGGGATCGGCTTCGGCAATTGGTCGATAACGGCGGCCGGCAGGAAGAATAAGCCGGCCGGCGCCTATCAGCCTCAGCACGTATCGGTCACCCGGCGGCTCAGGAAGCCGTACACGATCCGCCTATGGTCTGTGCGCCACGCCGGCTTCCTTGAGCGCGTCTACCGGCTCTTCGCGGACCTCTTCCTGAAGCTCGATCCGGTATGGAAATCCATCGGCTACAGCCGCGCCGAGGCGCCGGTCAAATTCGTCGAGCGGCGGGTGAAGGGCCTCCTCTTCGACTGCCGCATGTGCGGCCAATGCATCCTCTCATCGACCGGCATGTCCTGTCCGATGAATTGCCCCAAGCGGCTTCGGAACGGGCCCTGCGGCGGCGTGCGGGCCAACGGCCATTGCGAGGTGGAACCGGAGATGCCCTGCGTGTGGGTGCAGGCGTGGGAGGGGAGCCGCCGCATGCAGGGCGGCGACGCGATCCTCGCGCTGCAAAAGCCGGTCGACCAATCGCTGCGCGAGACCTCGGCGTGGCTGCGCGTCACGGCGCAGGCGGCGGAAGCGCGGAAGGCGGGGGCATGATCCATCGCGACGAGAACCCGGCGGGCGCCGACCTGCCGCTCGATCCGCTTCCCGGTCACACCTCGCGCGGACGGCTGGAGCGGGTGCTTCGGCGTGGTGAGTTCGCGGTGACGGCGGAGCTGAACCCACCCGATTCCGCCGATCCGCAGGACGTCTACGATCGCGCCGCCGTCTTCGAGGGCTGGGTCGACGCCATCAACGCGGTCGATGCGTCGGGCGCCAATTGCCACATGTCCTCGGTCGGCATCTGCGCGCTCCTGACCCGAATGGGCTACGCGGTCGTCATGCAGGCCGCATGCCGCGACAGGAACCGCATCGCCATTCAGGGCGACATCCTTGGCGCCGCGGCGATGGGCGTCGCCAACGTGCTCTGCCTGACCGGCGACGGCGTGCAGGCGGGCGACCAGCCCGGCGCGATGCCGGTCTTCGACCTCGACTCGATCTCGCTTTTGGAAACCGTGCGGACCATGCGCGACGAGGCGCGCTTTCTTTCCGGCCGCAAAATCACTTCGCCGCCGCATGTCTTCCTCGGCGCCGCCTCCAATCCTTTCGCGCCGCCGTACGAATTCCGCGCGCTGCGTCTCGCCAAGAAGATCGATGCGGGGGCGCAGTTCGCGCAGACGCAGTACTGCTTCGACGTTCCGATGTTCGAGAGCTTCATGCGCCAGGTGCGCGATCTCGGCCTGCACGAGCGCTGCTTCATCCTGGTCGGGGTCGGCCCCCTCGCCTCGGCCAAGACGGCGCGCTGGATCCGCTCAAACGTGCCCGGCATCCACATTCCCGACTCCGTCATCGCGCGGCTCGAAGGCGCGCAGAACCAGAAGCTCGAAGGCAAGAAGCTCTGCATCGAGATCATCCAGCAGTGCCGCGAGATCGCAGGCGTTTCCGGCGTGCATGTCATGGCCTACCGGCAGGAGGAGTTCGTCTCCGAGATCGTCCATGAATCCGGCGTTCTTGCCGGGCGGCGGCCGTGGCGGCGCGAGGCGAGCCCGGACGATGCCCGCGTCGCGGAGCGCCTGCAGACCCTCCTCGCCGACGCCAAGAAGCCCGGCGAGCCGGTCTCTTGATGCACAACACATAACGATATAAGGAACTCTTTATATGTTTGAGGGGAAGGCTTCATGACCCGTACCGTGCTTGCGTCGGCCACGAAAGAGGTGGTGATCGGCTTCGACCAGCCGTTCTGCGTGATCGGCGAGCGCATCAATCCGACCGGGCGCAAGAAGCTCGCGGCGGAGATGGTGGTAGGCAATTTCGAGACGGTGAAGAAGGACGCGCTGGAGCAAGTCGCGGCCGGCGCGCTCGTCCTCGACGTCAACGCCGGCGTCACCGCCGTCGACCCGAACACGAGCGAGCCGCCGCTCCTGGTGGAAACAATCAAGATCGTGCAGAGCCTCGTCAGATGCCCGATCTCGATCAATTCCTCGGTGCCGGCGGCGCTGAAGGCGGGGCTTGAGGTCGCCGTCGGACGGCCGCTGGTCAATTCGGTGACCGGCGAAGAAGACCGGCTGGAGGCGATCCTGCCGCTCATCAAGAAATACGACGTGCCGGTCATCGCCATCTCCAACGACGAGACCGGCATCTCCGAAGACCCCGACGTGCGCTTCGCCGTCGCCAAGAAGATCGTCGAACGCGCCATGGATTACGGCATCAAGCCGGAGGACATCGTCGTCGATCCGCTGGTCATGCCGATCGGCGCGATGGGGACGGCCGGCAAGCAGGTCTTCGCGCTGGTCAGGCGGCTTCGCGAGGAGCTCAAGGTCAATACGAGCTGCGGCGCGTCGAACATCTCCTTCGGCCTTCCGCACCGGCACGGCATCAACGCCGCCTTCCTGCCGATGGCGATCGCGTCGGGCATGACCTCGGCGATCATGAACCCCTGCCGGCCGCAGGAGATGGAGGCGGTCCGGGGCGCCAACGTGCTGATGGGCACGGACCGCGACTGCATGGCGTGGATCAAGACCTACCGCGACTACGCACCGAACACGGCCGGCGCACCTTCGCCGATCAGCGGCGAGCAGGCGCATGCCTCCGCCGAGGCGGCAGGCGCGGAAAGCGGCGGCCGCCGCCGCGGAGGCCGCGAAGCGCGCCGCGGAAGGATGGGCGCCTAGCCCTCTCTCCATGAACGCGCCCACGCGAGAACCCCTGATCCTCTTCATGCCGTCGGGCCGGCGCGGGCGCTTTCCCGTCGGCACGCCGGTGCTCGATGCCGCGCGCGCGCTCGGCGTCTATATCGAGAGCGTCTGCGGCGGACGCGGCATTTGCGGGCGCTGCCAGATCGAGGTGCAGGAAGGACAGTTCGCCAAGCATCAGATCACTTCGTCGAACGACCACCTTTCGGCCTTCACCGATACCGAAGCGCGCTACGTCGCGAAGCGCGGCGAGCTTGCCGGTCCGCGCCGCCTCTCCTGCTCCGCGACGATCCAGGGCGACCTCGTCATCGACGTGCCGCAGGACGTTCAGATCAACCGCCAGATCGTCAGAAAGCGTGCCGAGACGCGCGTCATCGAGCGCGATCCGATCACACAGCTCTGCTACGTGGAGGTGGACGAGCCGGACATGGAGAAGCCGCTCGGCGACACCGACCGGCTTCTGCGCGCGCTTTCCGGGGAGTGGCGCTTCGACGGGCTCAGGATCGATTTCGACCTCCTGCCGAAGGTGCAGAAGATCCTGCGCGAAGGCGAATGGAAAGTGACCGCGGCCGTGCACCTGTCGCAGGGCGGGCCGGAAGTGATCGGGCTCTGGCCGGGCCTGAAGAACTTCGCCTGCGGCATCGCCGTCGATATCGGTTCCACGACGATCGCCTGCCACCTCTCCTCGCTCCTTTCCGGGCGCACCCTCGCCTCCGCCGGCCTGCCCAATCCGCAGATCCGCTTCGGCGAAGACCTGATGAGCCGCGTCTCCTACGTGATGATGAATCCGGAGGGGCGCGAGGCGATGACCAAAGCCGTGCGCGAGGCGATCGGCGTCCTGATCGGCAAGGTCTGCGGGGAAGCCGGCATCGCGGCCGACGACATCCTCGACTGCGTCTTCGTCGGGAACCCGATCATGCACCATCTCTTCCTCGGCATCGATCCGACCGAGCTCGGCGGTGCCCCGTTCGCGCTTGCCGTCTCCAACGCGCTCAACTTCCGCGCCCGCGATATCGGGCTTCCGGTGAACGAGGGCGCGCGCGTCTACGTGCTCCCCTGCATTGCCGGCCATGTCGGCGCCGACGCCGCCGGCGCGACGCTCGCCGAAGGCCCGCATCGCGGCGAGGAGATCACGCTTCTCGTCGACGTCGGCACCAACGCGGAGATCGTGCTCGGCAACAAGGAGCGGCTGGTCGCCGCCTCCTCTCCGACCGGCCCGGCCTTCGAGGGCGCGGAGATCTCCGGCGGGCAGCGCGCCGCGCCCGGCGCGATCGAGCGCGTCAGGATCGACCCGGAGACGCTGGAGCCGAAGGTGAAGGTGATCGGCGGCGACGAATGGTCGGACACCCCGGCTTTCGAGCAGACCGCGGCGGATGTCGGCGTAACGGGCATCTGCGGTTCCGGCATCATCGAGGCGATTGGCGAAATGTTCCTGGCCGGCATCGTCTCGGAGGACGGCGTCATCGACGGCGCGCTCGCGGCGAAAAGCGACCGCATCGTCCAGACCGGCCGCACCTTCGCCTACGTGCTGCGGCGCGCCGATCCGCTGCGGCAGATGCCGGAGATCCGCGTCCTGCAGACCGACGTGCGCGCGATCCAGCTCGCCAAGGCCGCGCTTTACGCCGGCGCGCGGCTCCTGATGGACAAGCTCGGCATCGACAAGGTGGACCGGATCAAGCTCGCAGGCGCGTTCGGCACCTACATCGACCCGAAATACGCGATGGTGATCGGGCTCGTCCCCGATTGCCCACTGGATCGCGTCGCGGGCGTCGGCAATGCGGCCGGCACCGGTGCGCGCATGGCGCTCCTGAACAAGGGCTATCGACACGAGATCGAGGACCTCGTGCGGCGGATCGAGAAGATCGAGACGGCGCTCGAGCCGCGCTTCCAGGAACATTTCGTGAGCGCCATGGCGTTCCCGAACAAGACCGAGCCGTTCCCCAATCTCGCCGCCGCGGTGAAGCTCCCGGCGCGGCGCTCCGCCGGGGGCGAGGCGGATGAGGGGCGGCGCAGGCGCGGACGCGCCGGGCGGCGCGTGGCGGAGGATTCGTCCGCGCAGAAAGGTTAATTCGCGGGGGTTTACCAATCGGTGGGAACCGCCTGTTAGTTGTCTCCGGCGAGACGTCGGAGCCACTCAATGAACGAAGCTGCCGTTGCGCTGTCCCGGCGGGTTCCGGCCCAACACGCCCTTGAGACCCCCGCACCACGGCGCACCTTTCAGGCCGAGGTCCTGGACGGCGTGGACGCCTACGAGACGCTCCGTCCCGATTGGCAGCGCCTCGCCGAGCGCAGTGGCGGTGCGACTTTCTTCCAGACACCGGAATTTCTGAGCGCCTGGGCGCGGCATTTCGCCGGCGGCCGGCGGCTCGTCACGCTCGTCGTCCGCGAGGACCGCGAGCCGGTCATGATCTGGCCGCTCGCCGTGGAAAGACATGCACTTTTTCGCGTGGCGCGCGGCGCCGGCACGCCGATCGGCCAATATGACGAGCTGCTCATCGACCCCGCCGCGAATGCCGCGGCGGCTCTGCGTGCAGCCCTCGACGGCCTCCGCGCCGCCGTGCGGCCGGACCTCGTGTTGCTTGAACGCGTGCGCGCCGACGGTCCGCTCCGCGCCGCGCTCGGCGACACCGCGCCGTTCGGCACGAGCGAGGGCGCGCCTTATGTCGATCTCTCGCGCGGCATGGCCACGGCGCTCGCCGGTCTGAAGCCGGCGGTCGCCAAGAAGCAGCGCAAGCGCGTGCGCCGCTTTCGCAAGGAAGGCGAGGTCGCGTTCGCGGTCGCCGACGATCCCGAGACGGCGCAGAAATGGCTCGGCGAGGCGCTGACGCTGAAACGCGGCTGGCTGAAGGACACCGGCCGCATCAGCCGCGCCTTCGTCAGGACCGGAAGCGGGCATTGCCTGAGTGAGCTTGCCAGCGACCTCTTCGGCTCCGGCCCCGCGCCGCGCATGATCGTCGCGAAGCTCACGCTCGAAGGCAACGCCGGCCGCTTACGAGGCCGGCTTTCACCGTGACGGCGTCTTCTATCTCTATCTGCGCGCCTTCTCGCCGGAGCTTTCCGTCTTCGGACCCGGCAACGTCTTGACCGAGATCATGCTCGGCTGGTGCGCGGAGAACGGCATCGGCCACTACGACATGCTGGCGCCGCGCTCGCGCAACAAGGGCGAATGGCAGTCGGGCGAAGTGGCCGTCTTCGACTTTGCCCTGCCAATGACGCCCGGCGGCCGCTTCTACGCTGAAATCGTGCTGAAACGACTCGCGCCCGCGCTGCGCGACGGCTTTTACGCCCTCCCCGTGCCACTCCGCTCGTCGCTCGCCGGGCTGGCGCTCAGAATGTAGCTCGGCGGAAACTGCCATGCAGATCGTCGCAGATTTCGCTCCCGACAAGCCGGCGGTTCCGGAAACACTGGCAGCACATTCCGGCATCTGCGACGTTTCCGGGTTCCACGTGGACGTCATCTCCAGCCTCGAAGCCCTCGACGCCATCGCCGGGGACTGGGCAGTGCTTGAAAGCGCCTCTGAGCCGAGCGCGATCTTCCAGAGCTTCGCCCACGTCCGTATCTGGGCGCGTCATTTCATCGGCAAAGAGCGCGCGACGCACCTGCATGTCGCGGTGGTCCGCGAGGCGGGCCGCCCCGTCCTTGTCCTCCCGCTCGCGATATCCGGCTCGCGTCTCCTCCGTATCGCCGATGTCGCCGGCGATCCGGTCGCGCAATATGCGGACGTGCTGGCCGACCCGGCGCGCGTATCGCGCGGCGCCTTCGAGGCGGCCCTCGCCTCGGTCAGGGCTGCCGGCGCCGACGCGATCGTGCTGCGCGGCGTGCGCGACGATTCCGAGCTTCTCAGGCTCGCCGGGCCCTCACTTCGGCCGGCGACGGCACGCACCGTCGCACCGTTCGCCGACCTTTCCGGCTTCGCCGACTTCACGGCCTACCGCGAAAGCCTCTCCAAGAAGGTTCGCCGGGCGCTCCGCCACCGGCGCAATCATCTGGAGAACGGCGGCAATTTCTCCTTCGAGATGCTGGGCGGCGGGACGGAAGCGCGTGCGATCGTCGCCGACGCCCTGGACATGAAGCGCAAATGGCTGGTGCAGCGGGGCAACATCTCCAGCGCCTTCCTCGATCCGGCGACAAAGGCCTGCCTGCTCGACCTTGCCGACAGCCACGAAAGCAGCGCGACGGTCGCGCGCCTCGTCGTCGGCGGGGAAACGGCCGCGATACGCTTCGGCTTCGAATATCGCGGCACGCATTTCGCTTACATGAGCGCCTATGATCCGCGTTTCGCCGACGTCTCGCCGGGCAAGCTCCTGATGGAACATTGCATTTCCGGCTTCTGGACGCGCGGGATCGGGCGGCTCGACATGCTCCCGCCGGAAGGGCGCCACAAGCGCGACTGGTGCCGGCAGGAGGTCGGTTCTGCGGACTACACCCTGCCCCTCACGGGCGCCGGGCGCGCCTACGCGGAGATATACCTGGAGCGGGTCCGTCCCGGCATGAAGCGCCTCTTTGAGCGCATGCCGAAACCGATGCGCTCGCTCGCGGCCGCGCTCTTCGTCAATATCTGAGACGCCGTACCGCTACGCGACGCCGAGCTTTTTTTGCAGGCTCGTCGAAGACGTCGTGTACTGGAAGACCACCCGCTCGTTCGGATGCACGATCCGCTTCGCCGCTTGCGCCATCAACGCCGCTTCGTGGAAACCGCACAGGATGAGCTTCAGCTTGCCCGGATAGAAGTTGATGTCGCCGATCGCAAAGATGCCCGGCTCGGAGGTCTCGTAGCGGACGGTGTCGACCTCGATGCGGTTCTCGGTGAGGTTCAGGCCCCAGTCGGCGACCGGGCCGAGCTTCATAGTGAGCCCGAAGAACGGCAGGAGCCGCGTCGCGCCGATCTCGACGTCGCCGCCGGGCCCCTTGACGACCGCCCCCTCGAGCACACCGTCGCGCCCCACGAGCGCGGCGACCTGGCCGATCTCGAACCGCACGCGGCCGGCGTCGCGCAGCGCCAGCATCTTGTTGACGCTATCCGGCGCGGCGCGGAATTCCGGCCGCCGATGTACGAGCGTGACGCTGTTGGCGACCGGCTCCAGGTTCAACACCCAGTCGAGCGCGGAATCGCCGCCGCCGACGATCATGAGGTCGTGGTCGCGGAAATCCTCCATGCGGCGGACGGCGTAGAAGACGCTCCTTCCCTCAAAGGCGTCGATGCCGGGGATGGGCGGGCGCTTCGGCTGAAACGACCCGCCGCCAGCGGCGACGACAACGACCTTGCAGGCGACCGTCGTGCCAAGATCGGTGCGCACGCGGAAGCCGGTTTCCGTACGCTCCAGTTCGCTCACCATTTCGCCGAAATGGAATTCCGGTGCGAACGGCCTGATCTGCTCCATGAGCTTGTCGACCAGCCCCTGCGCGCTGATCTCCGGCCAGCCGGGAATGTCGTAGATCGGTTTTTCCGGATAGAGTTCGGCGCATTGCCCGCCAGCGCGGTCGAGGATGTCGACCAGGTGGCACTTCACGTCGAGCAGGCCGAGTTCGAAGACGGCGAAGAGCCCGACCGGGCCTGCGCCGACGATCAGGACATCGGTTTCGACGAAATTCGAGGTCATCGCAGTTTCCCAGCGCCGCCGTCGGGCGGCCAGTTCACGCCTGCTTGGCAGGCACCGTGACCACCAGTCCATCGAGCTCGTCGGTCACGTGGATTTGGCAGGAGAGCCTGGAATTCGGCTGGAGCTCGTAGGCGAAATCCAGCATGTCCTCCTCCATCGGCCCCGCCTCGCCGGTCTTTTCGCGCCATTCCTCCGCCACGTAGACATGGCAGGTCGCGCAGGCACAGGCGCCTCCGCACTCAGCCTCGATCCCGGGAACGCCGTTGCGGATGGCGTTTTCCATAACGGTGGAGCCGTTCTCCGCTTCCACCTCGTAGCGGGTTCCGTCGGCTCCAATATAGGTGATCTTTGCCATGCTGCTCCGGGACGCGACAGCATCCGTGGGTCGTGGGAGAGAACCGACCGGGGTTTAGACGGACGCGAAGGCGAGTCAAGGCACGTCGCGGCGCCCGGGGAGCGGCAATGCGCCCCGTCACGGTGTGCCAAAACGGGACGATCAGATTCCGGTGCGGCGCACGTAGGCGAGCGTCTGCGCGACGGCATCCTCCAGCGGCGCCATATCGAAGTCTTCCTTGCCGATATCCGCGGCGGCCGCGCGCGCCCGTTGCGCGAGCAACGTCGCTCCTGTCGTCCGGGCCAAGCCGGCGAGCGCACTCATGCGCTGTGCCCGCATCTCCGCGTCGAGCGCGGCGTCGATCTGCTGCATTAACCGTTCCACCTCGGCCACAAACAGGGCGAGCACCTCGACCTGCATGTTCGAGTCGCCATTTGTGTACCGATTCAGCTGGACGGCGTCGAAAACGGGCACCGTGGTCGCGGTCGGCGTCAGCATCGCCCGCGACCGTCTGCGAATCGCTTAGAGAACTGAGACTTCACTTCCGTCGCTCGTCCCAGGCCGTTACCATTTCACGTCTTTCCGTTGCACAATAAGCAATCGCAACGGTTTTTTCCTTTTAACCCTGAGAGTGTGGCACTACAATTGCCAGCGGACAAGCGCGGGGGGGCGGACCAGGCGGTCAGCTTTCTGCCTACTTTCGGTTCCAAGGCCAGGACGAGAGTGAGGTGGAATGATGGCCGACGAAACTGTGGATGAAGTCGCGCCGGCTGATGCTCGACCTCGATCCTCTATGCCGTCGCCTGCCGCCGTGCGGCAGCGCGTCCGTTGTGTTTTGTGTACGGACGAAGACGAGTGCTAAATGAGTAAGTTCCGAAAGTCGGATACGACGGAATCGGCTCTCCACGCCGTGGAAGAGGCGCTTAAGATCGACTTCAAGGGCGGCCTCAGGCCGTCCGTTGCGGGCGTTGCACAGAAGGTCAGAAGAATGGCGACAGGGACTGGAGCGCCGACGACGCGGCAGAACAAAGCGGCGGAGGAGCAGTCGGAATCCATCACCGGGCCGGAGCGAAATCGAAGCGTGACGGAGCGTAAGCAGCCGGAACGGACGCGCACGCGGCGCGCGGCCAATGACGACGTCCGCACGATCGGCAACCTCCTCTATGCGCTGCAGCGGCGCCCGGCATACACGCCCTTCTGGGCCGCGCTGATCGTTTCGCTCGCCTGGATCGGTCTCGGCCTTTCGTTCGGCCTCTCCGTCTGGGGCGACGAGTTTTCCGCTCTCGGCGGCGTGGAGGACGTCCGGTCCGCACCGCATCTGCTCGGCCTCGCGATCGGCATTGTCGGCCCCGTCCTCCTGTTCTGGGGCATCGCCGTTCTCGTCTGGCGCGGCCAGGAGATGCGCCTTGTCTCGCGCACGATGACGGAAGTGGCGCTGCGGCTCGCGGAGCCGGAGAACATCGCCAAGGAATCGATCGTCACGGTCAGCCAGGCGATCCGCCGCGAGGTCGCGGCGATGGGCGACGGCATCGAACGCGCGCTGGCGCGGGCCAGCGAGCTGGAGGTGCTGGTCCATAACGAGGTGGCGTCGCTGGAGCGCTCCTACACCGACAACGAGCTGCGCGTGCGGCGCCTGATCGACGAGCTCGTCACCGAGCGCGAGGCGATCGTCCAGAACGCGGAACGCGTGCGCCAGGCGATCCGCGGCTCGCACGATTCCTTCTCCGCCGACCTCGCCGGCATCACCGACCAGATCGCGCTCGCCGCCGACAGCTCCGCCAAGCGCATCTCCGACCTCCTCGCCGGCCGCAGCCAGGCGATCACCCAGTCGATCAGCCAGACCGGCGATCAGGTTGTGGAGCTTCTCGCAACACGCAGCGACAGCCTCTTCCACCGCCTGAACGAGGCGGGCGACAAGCTTTCCGACACCATCATCAACCGCGGCGACCTCCTGGTGGAGCGTCTCAATAATTCCGTCGCCAGCGTCTCCGACACGTTCCTGGAGAACAGCGACGTCCTGGTCGACCGGCTGAGCCGCACCACGAGCAGCCTTTCCGACAGCTTCTCGGAGCGCGCGGAAGGGCTCCTGGAGCGCATCACCGTCACCAGCGAAGGCTTTACCGACGCCATGCTGGCGCGCGGCGACGACCTCCTGATGCGCATGGAGACATCGAGCGGCCGAACGCTCGACGCCTTCAGCCAACGCGGCGTCGATCTCGTCGACGAGATACAGCAGGCGGGCGACGCGCTGTCGCGCAGCGTGACCGCGAGCGGCCACGAGGCGACGCAGCAGATGCGCGAGGCCGGCAGCGCCTTCATCGACGCCATGGGCGCGCAGACCAAGGAGATCGATGCCCGCCTGCGCCAGGCGCAGGACCGCCTCGACACCACCCTCACCGACCGCGCCGGCACCGTGATCGACCGCTTCCAGGCGGCCGGCGACAAGATCTACCAGGCCGTGACCGTCGACGGCGAGGCGCTGGTCCAGCGCCTCGGGCAGCGCGCCGAGGAAATCGTCGACCTCGTCTCTAACCAGGCCGACAGCACCACCGGCCGCATCGAGCGCGCCGCGGAGATCGTCAACACGGCGCTTGAGGCGCGCTCCAAGGCGGTGATCGAGCATCTCGGGCAGACCGGCCAGGCCGTCGCCCGCGCCATGAGCTCGCAGCTTCAGGAGGCGCAGTCCTCACTGGTCGGCGCCGGCGACCGGCTCGACGGCACCGGCCGCTCCGTGGTGGAATCGCTGGAGCGCCACATCAACGAGGCGGAGACCCTCCTCGTCTCCGCCAACGACCGGATGGTTGAGACCGGCCACGCGGTTGAGGAGCGGCTGCGCAACCAGATCGAGGTCGTGGAGAGCGAGCTTGCCGCGGCGGCCGAGCGCTTCACCGGCATCGGCGCGGATACGGAGCGCAACATCATCGTGCAGATCGACCGCATCGATTCCGCCGTGGAATCGGGCAGCCAGCGGATCGGATCGGCGGGCGAGCGCATCGTCGGAGACGTCCACGAGCAGCTCGGTTCGATCGACTCCGCGCTGGAAGCCGCCGACCAGCGCTTCCGGCAGGTCGGCTCGGAAGTCGGCGCCGGCGTCGCCGCTCAGATCGCACTCATCGATGCCTCGGTCGACCTCGCCAAGCAGGGCCTCGACACGACCGGCGAGAGGCTGGTGGTGGAGATCAACAGCCAGATCGGCGCCGTCGACAGCGCGCTCGCGGCCGCGGCCGCCAGCATCATCGGCGACATCAACCGCCAGTCCGGCGCGGTGGAGGCGGCGCTTGGGGCCGCCAACGACCGCGTGGGCAAGACCGGCGAGACGGTGAGCCAGGCTTTCGCCGCGCAGGTCGACCGCATCGAGGACACGGTTGCCTCCGCCAGCTCCCAGCTCGACCAGGGCGGCGCGCGCATCGTCGGCGACATCGAGAGCCAGATCGGCAATGTCCATGCGGCGCTCGATTCCGCCAGCGAGCGCTTCCAGAAAGCGGGCGTCGACATGACGCTCGACGTCGGCATCCAGGTTGAGCGCATCGAGGGCGCGTTGGAGGCCGCCGGCCGCACGCTCGGCGATTCCGGTGAAAAGCTCGTCGGCGACATCAACCGCCAGGTCGGCTCGATCGACGCGGTGCTCGCCTCCGCCAACGACCGCTTCTCCGCCACCGGCGACCGCATCGGCGCCAATATCGACGAGAAGGTCGAGAACGTCGAAGGCCGGCTCGCCCGCGCCAACGACCGGCTCAATAATTCCGGCGACCGCATCGCCGGCAACGTCGTGCAGCAGCTCGGCTCGATCGAGGCGGCGCTGGCGCTCGCCGACGAGCGGCTCGCCACCGCCGGCCGCGAGGTCGCCGACCATATCGGCGAGCAGATGAACGTCGTGGAGAACACGCTGCGCGACGCGCAGGGCCGCTTCGAAAGCTCCGGCCGCGACACCGCCACCGTCATCAGCGACCAGATGGGGGCGCTGAAGGACGTGATCGCCAATACCGGCGAGCAGACGGCGGCGAGCCTTCTGTCGCGCGGGGAAGAGCTGCGGGGCCAGATCGAGTCGAACATCGAGCGCATCTCCGAGGTGCTCGACACGCGCGGCGGCAGCCTTGCCTCCACGCTCGGCGAGCGTAGCGCCGCTCTCGGCTCGCTGATCGATACCCGCGTCGCGCAGATCGGCGAGACGCTCGACTCCCGCCTGACCGGCTTTGAGAGCCGCCTGTCGGAGAGCGCGGAAGCCGCCGCCATCCGCCTCGCCTCCTCCGCCTCCACCATCGAGATCGCGGTGGAAGGCCGCCTTGCCGGCTTCGAGAACCGCGTCACCGCGCGCATCGGCGAGGTGACGCAGAACTTCGCGCAGCGCGCCGACGGCTTCGCCAATACGCTCGACGACCGCCTGGAGCGCATCAACTCCACGCTCGACGTGCGCGCCCGCCAGATCAGCGAGACGCTGGTCGCGCGCACGCGCGAAATGGCCGCCGCCTTCCATGACGGCCACAACGAGATGTCGGCGGCGCTCGATACGCGCCTGCAGACCCTCGGCGACCAGCTTCAGGTGCGCACGACGGAGCTTACCGAGACGATCGCCAACCGGATGATGGAGATCAATCAGGGCTTCGGCGAGCGGCTCCTGGCGCTGGAGAGCGACTTCAGCGACCGCGCCAACTCGCTGCAGGCGGCGCTCAGCGGCACCAGCGAGATGCTGAACGAGCGCACCGACCATCTGCAGACCACGCTGCAGGCGCGCCATACCGACCTCGACCGGCTGCTCGACAACCGCTCAAGCGCGCTCCTGGAAGCGCTCGACACCCGTTCAAGTTCGCTGCTCGACGGCGTCGACGGCCGCGCCAAGGGGATTTCGGAGAACTTCGCGACCGGCACGAAAACGCTTCTCGACGATCTCGATCAGCGTCGCGAGCGGCTTGTCGACGAGCTCGTCGGCCACGGCAAGAACGTCGTCGATACGATCAGCCGCCAGGGCGAGCAGTCGACGGCGGCGTTCGATTCCAATGTCCGCACTTTGCTCGACACGTTGGGCACGCAGTCGACCGCCATCATGGAGGCGGTGGAAGGCACCAACGAGCGCGTCCGCGGCGAAGTGCAGGACATGGTCGGGCGCCTGGAGACGGCCAACACCGCGCTGCAGACCGTGCTCGGCGACACCTCGCAGCAGCTCGCCAGCATCGAGTCCACGTTGACGGAGCAGGTCTCCACGCTGCGCGAGGCGCTTTCCGCCGCCGCCACGGATACCGGCCAGTCGCACCAGCTCCTTGCCGAGCAGGTTAAGACGCTGCGCGAGGTCTCCACCTTCGTGTTGCGCGACATCTCCGCCATGTCGACGCAGTTCGGCGAACAGACGCAGGAGCTTTCCGGCGTCAACACGCAGCTCACGCAAACCAACGAGCTGGTGCAGACCGGCCTATCGGAGCGCCGCGAGGCGCTGGAGGCGATCGCCACGGGGCTTGCGCAGCAGGCGGAAGCGGTCGAGGCGCGTCTCAACCGGCTGACCACGCTTCTCTCCGAGACGCTCGGCACCGCCGAAACCCGCATCACCAGCGTCGCCAACACCGTGCGCGACCGCGCCGAGGAGACGACGAAGCGCGCGGCGGAGCTTCTCACCGAGCGGCTCGGCGACGCGCAGGAGCAGATCGCGACGCTCTCCTCCGAACTCTTCCGCCTGGGCGAAAGCCTCGGCCGCGTTACGGAGGAATCGACGCGCAGCGCTTCGAGCCGCATCAGCGAGGTCATGAGGGACGCGGAGACGCGCGTCACCGAGGTCGCCGAGGCCATCGCCCGCATCACCCAGGAAGCGGCCGGCGGATCGTCGAGCGTTCTGTCGGACGCGTTGACCGACGCGGAGAAGCGCGTCGCGGCGCTGAACGACCAGCTTGGCGAGAAGGCCGAGGAAGCGGCGCGCAACGCCATCGGCCAGTTCGAAACGATGCGCCTTGCCGCAGTCGCGGAAGGCCAGCGCGCCGTGGAAGGCGTGCAGGCGGCGCGGCTCGCGCTTGAAGAGAAGGTGCGCGAGGCGACGAACGCGTCGAGCGACGAGCTTCGCACCGCCGCGAGCGGGCTGGTCGGCGAGATCAGCGAAGCCGTAGCGGAAGCGACGCGCCGCTTCGCCACGACAACCGAAGACCTGCGCAAGGCCGCCCTCGACATGCAGCGGGATCTCGCGCAGACGCGCGACGAGTTGCAGAAGGGTGTGCTCGAAATGCCGGCGGAAGCGATCGAGGCTTCCGGTGCGATGCGCCGCGCCATCGCCGAGCAGATCGACGCCATCAACGAGCTGACCAAGATCGTGGCCCGGAGCGCGGGCGAGTCGATTCCGACGCCGCCTCCGCCGCGCCCGACGATGCCCCAGGCGGCCGCTCCCACGATGCCGGCTCCGGCGCGGGCCGCGCCTGCGCCTGCGCCCGCGAAGAGCGCGCCGCCCGAGCCGTTCGGAAAGCCGTCCGGCGCGCAAGCCGGTGTGAAGGTCGCGGAGACGGCGTCAAAGCCCGCGCCGACAGCGGCCGCCCCGGCCGCCGAGCCGCTGCCGGGCAAATCGTCGGGACGGCGCAACGGCGAGGCGCGCGGATGGGTGGCCGACCTTCTCAGGCGCGCGTCCACCGACGAGCCGAAAACGACACCGGCCGCGGAGCCGGATGCCGCGGAGATCGCGGCGGCGGGCAAGCGTTCGCCGGCGCAGGTGGTGGAGTCGCTGAACTCGCTCTCCATCGACATCGCGCGGGCGATCGACCACGAGGCTTCGGTGGAGCTGTGGGACCGCTACAAGCGCGGGGAGCGCAACGTCTTCACCCGCCGGCTCTATACGCTGCAGGGACAGAAGACCTTCGACGAGCTCAGGCGCAAATATGAGCGCGACACGGACTTCCGCCGCGCGGTCGACAATTACATCGGCGACTTCGAACGGCTTCTGTCGCAGGTCTCCAAGGACGATTCCGACCCGGCGGTCTCGCGCATGTACCTGACCTCCGACACCGGCAAGGTCTACACCATGCTCGCCCACGCAGCGGGGCGGCTCAGCTAGGCATGGTGGAGAGAGACGGTGCGCTCTGCATTGTCTCGGCTTGGTAGCCATGCACCGCACAGCCGGCCCGCCGCTGAACCCTCTCCGGCGTTCCCCACAACCCGTGCACAAGAATTGGCGGCGCTAGTATAACTAGCCGCCACAACGCGGTGGGGCGGCTATGGCATTCAAGCTGATTGAGGTCACAGCGGCCGAAGAGCGGACGCGCGCCATCGCATCGATTGCGAAGGAGATGGAGGTCGCCGATGTTCAGGTGAGCCAGCCGCTCGGCGACGGCCGTCGGCTGATCCGGCTCTTGGTCGGCGAGATGGACCGTCAGGCGCTCCTCGACCGGCTACAGGCGGCACTCGGCGAGTCCGAGAATTGGAACATCGTAATGATGCCCACGGACGTGGTGATCCCGAGGGAGGTCGAAGAAGAGGAACCGGAGCCAAGCACCGAGGCTGAGGAGGAGCGGGACCGGGAGCGCGCATCGAGGGAGGAATTGTACAACCTGGTCGCGAGCGGCGTTCACATTGATCAGAATTTCTTGCTGCTTGTCTTCCTCTCGACCGTCGTCGCAACGGTGGGGCTTGAGCACGATAGTGTTGCCGTCGTGATCGGAGCAATGGTGATTGCTCCTCTTCTCGGTCCTAATGTCGCATTCGCATTCGCCACTGCGATCGCCGACCGCTCTCTCATGTTCTCTGCAACGCGATCGAGCCTGGTGGGCATTGCCCTAAGTGTGATTGTTGCCGGCGCGTTGGCGGTTCTCATCGGGCCGAATGCCACAAGCCCGGAGCTTCTTGCCCGAACGTCGCTCGACTATGATGGGATCGTTCTCGCCCTCGCATCCGGCGCGGCAGCGGCCCTTTCCGTGACCACTGGTCTATCGGCCACTCTGGTCGGTGTGATGGTCGCGGTTGCCTTGCTTCCTCCGGCGGCAACGGTCGGCATCATGATGGCCGCCCATCGGCCCGACCTTGCGGCGGGGGCCTTGATGTTGCTTGGCGCCAACGTAGCGTGCATCAACCTCGCCGCTCAGCTGGTGTTCGTCGCGAAGGGAATTCGGCCCCGGCTGTGGCACGAGCGAAAGAGCGCACGGAAGGCGGTCACGCTAAGTCTCGCAACCTGGATCAGCCTCCTGGCTGTCCTGATCCTGATCATCGCCCTCCGGCATTGACCTCCGAGCCGCTGGAACGCCTCGGAGTCAGGATGGAGGCTTTCCGCTCTATCCGAACGCCCAGCCGGCGATGTCGGTGAAAGCCTGCTCCATCGCCTGGTCGAGCGCGGTGACGACGGCGGCGGTTCCGCGCTGGGTGACCGGCACCACGTAGCGGAAGATGCGCGAGCGCAGCACGCGGCCATCGCGGTCGTTCATGACGCGCACGTCGAAATCGGCGACCGCGCCCTCAGGCGTCAGCTCGAAGGCGCGCACGTCCAGCACGATCTGATAGTCGATCAGGAGCCCCTGCCCCGGCACCGCGACGGCGCGCACGCGGCCGCTGTTCTGGAGCGTCTGCACCAGCCGCGCCTGCAAGAGCTTGGGCAGCCGGTCGCTCCAGACAGCACCCGGAAGATAGGCGTATTGCGACGGCGTCGGTCGGCCCGCGATGCGATCGGTGTCGAGTGCACGCACGGCAGTGGGCTCGGGCACAAGCACCTGGATGCTGCGGCGCTGCGACGGCGCGTCATTGGCGATGACCGGCGCGCTCAGGTCGTAGATGGAGTTCGGGGCGCCGGCGAGCATCGTGGTGCAGCCGAAAAGAAGGGCCGCCACGAGCGGCGCGACGACAATCCGAGCTCGCGGCGGCACATTCCGCCGCGCTGACGCTTTTTCTGGCCTCACACGCCCCCCCAACTCATCCGCCGCCTGGCCGCGGACCATATCAGCCGCAGCCTATCGCCGCCGCCCACCATATTCCGGCACGTTCTCTCCGCCGAGCAGGAATCCGGTCGGGTTCTGCTCCAGGTTGGAGATCACGCGGTCAAGCCGCCCGATCGTCCGCTGTCCCTCGGAGACGAGACTTTGGAGATCGCGCAGGCCGCGGTCGCTGAAGTCGTTGAGCCCGGTGCCCAAAGTCCCGATCTGCGCATTGAAATTGTCGGCCGCTGCCTTGATCGACGCCAGCGTCGCGGTCGCGTCCTCCAGGAGGCCGCCGGGGCCTTGGCCGGCCATGTTGTCGAGCTTGGTCAGCAGCGAATCCGCGCGCTCGCCGAGCGAGGAGAAGCGCTCGGAGACGGCGCGCGCGTTGGCGACGACCTGCTTGATGTCCTCGCTGCTGCCGCCGAGCGAGGCGGCGAACTTGTCGAGATTGTCGAGCGAACGCGACAGCTTCTCCGGATCGATCGCGGCGATCAGGCTCTTGGATTTCTCGCCGAGCGCCGGCAGGCTTTCGGAGAAGGTCTGCGCGTTGGCGACCACGGAATCGACCTTCGACATGATGGAATCGAGCGCCTCGCCCTGCTTCGCCAGGGTGTCGCTTGTCGCGCGGATGTTCTTGAGCGTCGCGTTGACGTCGTCCGGGTCGATCGCGGAAAGCAGCGCCTCGCCCTTGGTGACGATGCCGTCGAGCTTGGTGGAGGCGTCGGCGATCCCCTTCGCCGCGGCGGAGCCGTTGGCGACCAGCTCGCCGATGCCCTCGGAATTTTCCGCCAGCGCGCCGGTGAATTTGCGGATGTCGAGGATCGCCAGCGAGATGTCGTCGGAATTGTCGGAGATCGTGGATTCGAGCTTCTGCAGCGTTTCGTCGGCGCGTGACAGGAGCGTGCGGGCACCGGCCATCAGGTCCTGCATGGAGGAGCGCGTCGCGATAATGGTCGGGTCGGGCTGCGCCTCCCAGATCGGCGGCAGGTTCGGCGAACCTCCGGCCATCTCGATATAGCCGACGCCGGTCAGGCCCTGGAAGCCGAGGGTGACCTGGGTGTCGGCCTTGACGGAAGGCTTGGGCTGGACGCGCAGGCTGGCGATCACGACGCGCGGGTTCTTGGGATCGAGATCGAGCGTCTTCACGTCGCCGATCTTGATGCCGTTGAAAACGACCTGGCTGCCGACGGAAAGCCCGGTGACCGGGTCCTCGAAGATCACGGTGAGCGGCGAGTCAGCCGTATCGCCGGAGGCGCTCGCGAGCCAGTAGATGAACACGAAGCCGAGCGCCAGCACGACAAGCGTGAAGGCGCCGATCAGAGCCGTGTTGGCCTTGGTTTCCATCGCGTCACTCTACCTTACGCAAACGCCGCGCGCGCCCTTTTGCCGGTGAAATAGTCCTTCACCCAAGGATGGTCGAACCGCCGCATTTCGTCGAGGTCGCCCTCGACCAGGACACGCTTGTCGCCGATCACCGCGATCCGGTCGACGATCGCGTCAAGCGTGTCGAGATCGTGGGTTACCATGACCACCGTGAGGCCCAAAGTGTTTCTGAGGTCCTCGATCAGGGTGTCGAAGGCGGACGCGGAGATCGGGTCGAGCCCGGCGGTCGGTTCGTCGAGAAAGAGAATGTCGGGATCGAGGGCGAGCGCGCGGGCGAGCGCGGCGCGCTTGATCATGCCGCCGGAGAGCTCGGCCGGAAACTTTCCGCCGTCGCTTTCCTTGAGGCCCACGAGCTCAACCTTCACATTCGCGAGAGCGCGCACCAGCCGGCCGGGCAGATCGAGATATTCGCGCATCGGGATTTCGACGTTCTGCGCCACCGTGAGCGAGGAGAAGAGCGCCCCGAACTGGAAGAGCACGCCCCAGCGCCGCTCGATATCGACATCCGGCCCGTCCGGCCCGTGCAGCTTGCCGAAGGCCTCGATGTCGCCGGCCTGCGGCTGCACCAGGCCGAGGATGGAGCGCATCAGCACCGATTTTCCGGTGCCGGACGCACCGACGATCGCCAGGATCTCGCCACGCCTCACCTCGAAATCGAGGTTCTCCAGCACCGTCCCATCGCCGAACCCGACCGTCAGGCCGCGCACGCGGATGATCGGCTCGCCCACGCCTTTGCCGTTGAGAGCCATCAGAAATCGATCGCGCCGTAGAAGATGGCGAACACGCCATCGACCACGATCACCATGAAGATCGACTTCACCACAGAGGCGGTCGTGTGCCGGCCGAGCAACTCCGCGCTGCCACGCACCGCCATTCCCTCCGTGCAGGCGATGAGCGAGACGATCAGCGCCATGAACGGCGCCTTGATGAGACCGCCCCAGAGCGAAGCGAAGGTCACCGCCCCCTGCAGTCGCTGCAGGAAGGCGACGGGCGGTATGTCGACGTAGGCCCAAAGCGTCAGCATGGCGCCGGCAAGCGTGGCCAGCACCGACAGGAAGCTCAAAAGCGGGACGGTCAGGATCAGCGCCAGCGCGCGCGGCAGCACCAGAACGTTCACCGGATCGAGCCCCATGACACGCAGCGCGTCGATCTCCTCGCGCATCTGCATGGAGCCGAGCTCGGCGGTGATGGCGCTGCCGGAGCGGCCGGCCACCATGATCGCGGTCAGGAGCGGCGCAAGCTCGCGCACCGTCAGGATGCCGACGAGATCGACGGTGAACACGCTGGCGCCGAAGAAGCGGAGCTGGAAGGCGCCTTGCTGCGCCACGATGCAGCCGATCAGGAACGACATCACCGCGATGATCGGAACGGCGCGCACTCCGGTCAGCTCGGCCTGGCGGAGCACGGCCATGACGCGGAAGGTGAACGGGTGGACGACGACGTTGCCGAACTCGCGCATCGTGCCGCCGAGCATGCGCAAGAGCTTCTCGCCGTCGGCCGTCACCGACAGGACGGTCTCGCCAATATCCTCCAGCACAGAGCGCCGGACGCGCCGCCGCTCCGGCTCGCCGCGCGCCAACACGTCGCGCACGCGGGTCAGAAGCAGGGCGCGCTCCGGGGCGACCCCACGCCAGGCGACGCGGCCGCCGCCGTCGATCGCCTCGCGCTCAAGCTTGGCGAGCAGGAAAGCGCCGGCGGTGTCGAGCGCGCCGACCTCCGAAAGATCGAGCACAAGCTGCTGCGGCTCGCTCTCGGGCAACTTCAGGAAGATATCGCCGATGCGCTGATCGAGACTACGCGCCTGCTCGATGACCCAGCCGCCGCCGGGAAACAGAAACAGGCGGCCCGCCTCGAAATGGTGCTCAAGCGTTGCCGACATGAAAGGCGTCCCAACCCGCTGACGAATGCGCCGCCGCCGTGCTAGCAGATGCCGCGGAGACGGCAAGTTTGGCCAATCCGCGACACACCCACAAGCGCAAGGCGGGCACAGCGCGATGGCAATCGAGAAACCCTACCTCCTTTTCCTCGGCGATGTGCACGATGCGCTCGCCGCCAAGACCGCTTACGGCGTCGTCGATTGGCGGCGCGACTGGTGCGTGGGCCAGCTCAGGCTCCCCGGCTGCAAGGCCGATACGGGCCTCCCCGACATGGATATCGCGGCCGCGCGCGCGGCCGGCGCGAAGACGCTCGTCGTCGGCGCGGTCAATGCCGGCGGCGTGCTCCCGGAGAAATGGATCGCCTCGATCGTTCAGGCGATCGAAGCCGGCATGGATGTCGCGAGCGGCCTGCACGACCGGCTTTCCTCCGTCCCGGCGATCGCCGCGGCGGCGGAAAAGCACGGCGCCGCGCTCCACGACGTCCGCCATGCGGGCCGTCTGTTCGCCACCGGCAAAGGGACGCGCCGGCCGGGAAAGCGGCTCCTGACGGTCGGCACGGATTGCTCGGTCGGCAAGAAATACGCGGCATTGGCGCTGGAGAAGGCGATGATCGCGCGCGGCTACGACGCCGCCTTCTGCGCGACCGGACAGACCGGTGTCCTGATCGCCGAGCGCGGCGCCGCGATCGACGCGGTCGCCGCCGACTTCATCTCCGGCGCGGTGGAATGGATCGCGCCCGCCGCCGATGAGAGCCACTGGCAGATCGTGGAGGGCCAGGGGTCGCTCTTCCATCCTTCCTTCGCCGGCGTATCGCTCGGGCTCCTGCATGGCGCGCAGCCGGACGGCTTCGTCGTCTGCCATGAGCCGACACGCAAGACCATGCGCGGCGTGGCGCATCCTCTCCCCTCTATTCAGGCGGTGATCGACGAGACGGTCTCGCTCGGACGGCTGACGAACCCCGACATCCGTCCGGTCGGCATCGCCATCAACACCGCCGCGCTCGAGGACGCGGCGGCGGAACGCTGTCTGGCGGAGGCGGCGGAGGCGCATGGCATGCCGGCGGTCGACCCGATCCGCATCGGCGTCGAGCCCCTGGTCGACCGCATCGAGGCACTTTTCGGCAAGCCATGACGATTTCCGTCAAAGCCCGGGCCGAGACCTGGCCGATCGCCGGCTCCTTCGTGATATCGCGCGGCGCGCGCACCGAGGTGACGGTCGTCGTCGCCGAAATCCGCGAAGGCGCGCATGCCGGGCGCGGCGAATGCGTGCCCTATTCCCGTTACGGCGAGACGATCGAGAGCGTGCTTGCGGCGATCGAAGCCGCGCCCCTCGATGGCGACCGCGAAGCGCTCAGGCGCGCGATGCCGCCCGGCGCGGCGCGCAACGCCCTCGACTGCGCGCTCTGGGACCTTGAAGCCAAGAAGAGCGGCGCGCCCGCCTGGAAGCTTGCCGGGCTTGGCCCACTGAGGCCGGCCGTCACCTGCTTCACGCTAAGCCTCGGTACGCCGGACTCCATGGCCGAGGCGGCACGGAAGGCGGCCGACCTGCCGCTCCTGAAGGTAAAGCTCGGCGGCGAAGGCGATCCGGCCCGCATCCATGCCGTCAGGCGCGCTGCGCCGGATGCCGAACTCGTCGTCGACGCCAATGAGGCGTGGTCGGCGGAGACCTTCGCGGAGAACATGCGGGCCTGCGCGGAGGCGCATGTCGCGCTGATCGAGCAGCCGCTGCCGGCGGATGCCGACGAAATGCTGCGGAACGTCGAGCACGTCGTTCCGATCTGCGCCGACGAAAGCGTGCATGTCGCCGCCGACCTCGACGCGCTCGCCGGCAAATACGACGCGGTGAACGTGAAGCTCGACAAGGCCGGCGGGCTAACGGAGGCGCTGGAGCTCGCACGTGCCGCACGGCAGCGCGAGCTTCTCGTCATGGTCGGCTGCATGCTCGCCACCTCGCTCGCCATGGCCCCGGCCATGCTGGTGGCGCAGGCGGCCGACTTCGTGGATCTCGACGGGCCGTTGCTCCTGTCGAAGGACCGCGTCCCGGGGCTCGCCTATTCCGGTGCGCTTGTCTCGCCGCCAGAACCGGCGCTCTGGGGCTGAAGCCCACGCGGCAGGCCGTTGGCGATCCAGGCGGCCGGCAGAGCGACCGCCGCGGCCGCGATGAAGGCGAAGGTCGGCGAGATACGAAAGAGCAGCCCGCCGGCCGTCATCGCCACCGCCAGGCCGGAACTCTGGCAGAACTGATAGGCCGCCTGCAAACGCGCCGTATGACCGGGCGTCGCCACGGCCCCAATCGTCATCATGACGCCGAGATGGGTCATGCCGAAGGTCGCGGCGTGCAGGGTCTGCAGCGCGAAGGCCGCGGCCGGTTCAGTGGCGAAGGGAAAGAGCGACCAGCGCACGAGCGCCGCAATGCTGCCGGCCAGGATGAAACGCCGCGCGCCCCAGTTCGGCAGAAGCTTCTTCACGACGCCGAAGAGCGCAACCTCTACCGCGACGGCGTAGGCCCAGAGCGCACCGATCAGCGCGCCGGAGAAGCCGTTCGCCTGCCAATAGAGCGTGCCGAACGTGTAGAAGACGCCATGCGCGCCGAGCGTGAGCGTGCCGGCGACAAGCGCGCGGCGAAGCGTCGGATCCGAAAACGCCTTCTTCAAGCCGAATTTCTCCGACGCGACGGGGGGCGCCGGCACGCGCGGCGCGGCCAGCGCCATCACGCCGGCGGCCGCGTAGGCGGCGACGAGCACGGCAAGCACCGCGTCGCCGGTGAAACGCTGCACGACTGCCGCGGCGGCAAGGCTCCCCCCGATGAAGCCCGCGGAGCCCCACAGCCGTACGCGGCCATAGTCGATCCCGTGCAGGCGGACGCCGAAAAGGATCACCGCCTCGCTGAACGGGCCAAGCGTGCTCCAGAACATCAGCGCGGCGCCGGTAAAGAGCAGGATCGGCCAGAAGCCGGAAGCTAGGAGTGGCGCGACGAAGAGCGAAGCGGCGAGGAAGGCGTAGAGCGCGCCGGCGGCGCGCAACGATGGGAGCCGGTCGGCGAACCCGACCAGCGCCGGAGAGACGAGAATGCGCACGATGAGCGGAAGCGCCAGGATCACGCTGATCTCGCCCGGCCCGAGCGCCCTGGAATGAAGCCAGATCGGGAAGAACGGCAGGTAGATGCCGTTGGCGAAGAATATGGAGGCGCAGAACGCGCCGGCGCGGATGGCGTAGGTGCGTCCAGCGGCACGTCCAGCGGCGGGGGGCATCGCGTAAGCCATTTCTTAAAGCGTTTTCCGCTTTCCTGGCGCCGGAAAACGCGCGTCACGGAGTATCGAAATGGCCGGCCGAAAGAGCCTCGGGCATATCAGCGAGTCCGATTTCGACAGCCTTCTACAGGCGCTTTCCGATACGACCAAGGGGCGCTCGTTCCTGCAGGAATACCGGCGCCGCTGCCAGCCGGCCGAAACGCTCGGGCTCTTGGATTCGCTGCAGCGGATCGAGACCACCATGGAAGGCGTCCGCAGCCAGTTGCAACCGGAGCGGATTGCCGGAGAGCTGCAGCACGTCGCGATGACGCTCGATATCGCGCTCGAAGGTGTGGAGGCCGATCCGGAGGGCGACGAAACGGCGCGCCGTTTCGCGCTTGTCGCGCGCGTCCGGCGCGAGCTGCAGGCGCTGACGCAGACCCTCGTCAACACGCCGGCGGACCCGAAGAAGGCCGACGAGCCGCGCTGAAGCTTCTACGCGGTGGGCGCGCCCGCCCGATACGCCGCGCGGCCGTCCGCCAGCATCGCATCGCCGATATTGCCGCCGGAGAGGACAATGACGATCGTTCGCCCGGCCGTGTCGAGCCGGCCGGCGAGGAGCGCCGCGAGGCCGACGGCGCCGCCCGGCTCCACGACCAGCCGCAGCTCGTCGAAGGCACAGCCGACGGCGACGAGCGTCTCCGCGTCACTCGCGACAAGCCCGCCGGCGAGCCGTGCGCGGTTGATCTCCCAGCCGATCGCGCCCGGCTCCGGCGCCATCAGCGCGTCGCAGATGGAGCCGGCTTGGGAGGCGTTGCGCTCCGGCACACCCGCTTTCAGCGATCGCGCATAGTCGTCGAAGCCGGCGGGCTCGGCCGTATAGATCGCCGCCTCGGGGAAGCGCTCAGTCACCGCGAGCGTGACGCCGGCGGTGAGCCCGCCGCCGCTGCACGGCACGGCGACGATGTCCGGCGCAATTCCGAGCGCGGCACAGTCGTCGGCGATCTCCAGCCCGACCGTCCCCTGCCCGGCGATGACGAAAGGGTCGTTGTAGGGATGAATGAAGGCACCGCCGACCTCTGCGAGCACGCGCGTCACGATGATGTCGCGGTCCTCCGTGGCGCGGTCGTACGCGACGACACGCGCGCCGCTCCGCTCGGTGCGCCGCCGCTTCGGGGCGGGCGCATCGGAGGGCATGACGATGGTCGCCGGAACGCCGAAGAGCCGCGCCGCCTCCGCCACGCCCTGTCCATGGTTTCCGGAGGAGACGGCGATGACGCCGCGCGCCCGCGCGGCCGGGTCGAGCGCGGAAACCGCGTTATAGGCCCCGCGGAACTTGAAGGAGCCCGTGCGCTGCAGGCACTCCGGCTTCAGGTAGACGTGGGCGGAAAGCCGCTCCGAAAGGAACGACGAGAAGAGCAGCGGCGTGCGGATCGCTTCGCCGGCAATGCGCTCGCGCGCGCGCTTAACGTCGGCGATGGTTGGTGCGGCAGTCATCGCGGGGCCGATAGCGGAGGCGCGCGCTCCAGGCAACTCCGCTTCTTTATTTGAGCATGATCTCCTCCGAAAACCGGTATCCACTTTTCGGGATCATGCTTCAGGCCGCCTGGCGCTCCTTCGCTCCGTGGGCGGCGAGGATGTTGTCGCGAAAGGCGCGTGCGCTCGCCTCCCAGGAATAGGTGAGCGAGAAGGCGCGCGCCGCCTCGCTGGAGAGCCTGAGCGCGCCGAGCGCCGCCTTGCGCAAATCGGAATCGAGGACGCCTGCGCGCGGATCGGTGACGACGTCCTTCGGTCCGGTCACCGGGAAGGCGGCGACGGGAAGACCCGAGGCGAGGCCCTCAAGCAGCACGTTTCCGAAGGTATCGGTGAGGCTCGGAAAGACGAAGACGTCCGCGGCGGCATAGGCCTCGGCAAGCGCGTCGATCGGCAATGCGCCGAGGAAGTGGGTATCGGGAAACGCCTTCGTAAGCTCCGCCCGCGCCGGCCCGTCGCCAACGACGACCTTGGAGCCCGGAAGGTCGAGCTTCAGGAACGCTTCGAGGTTCTTCTCCACCGCGACGCGGCCGACGGAAAGGAAGATCGGCCGCGGCAGACCGAGATCGGCGTCGGGACGCGGATGAAAGAGCGCGTGGTCGACGCCGCGCGACCAGAAACAGAGATTCCTGAAGCCGCGTCCCGCAAGATCGTCGCGCAGCGATTCCGTCGCCACCATGCAGCCGAGCCCGGCATTGTGAAAGCGGCGCATGAACGCGTAGCCCCAGGAGAGCGGCACCGGCACGCGCGCGGAGAGATATTCGGGGAACTTGGTGTGGTAGCTGGTGGTGAAGCCGCGGCCCGCCGACATCGCGTAGCGGCGCGCGAGAAGGCCGAGCGGCCCTTCGGTCGCGATATGGAGGAAGGCTTCGCCCTCCGCTTCGATCAGACGCGCGATCTCGCTCGGGCGCGCGAGCGCAAGCGGGATCTGCGGATAAGTCGGACAGGGCAGCGTACGGAAGCGGTCGGGCCCGACGATCGTCACCTCGTCTCCCCAATCGCGCAGGATGCGGGTCACCTTGTCGATGGAGTTCACCACGCCGTTCACCTGCGGGAACCAGGCGTCGGAGACGACCACAAGCCGGATGGGGATGGTGCTCACGCGGCGACGGGTTCCTGCCGGGGCGCGCCGGTGCGCAGCCGGTCGGCGTTCATGCTCTCCGCCCAGCGGATGATCTCGAAGCGCCCGTCGTGATGCTCCACCAGCGCCGTGCAGCTTTCGACCCAGTCGCCGCAATTGTAGTAGGCGATGCCGAAGTCGTTGTGCATCGCGGCGTAGTGGATGTGGCCGCAGATGACGCCGTCGATCTCATACTTGCGCGCCTCGCGCGTCAGCGCCTCCTCGAAGGCGCCGATGAAATTGACCGCGTTCTTCACCTTCAGCTTCGCCCAGGCGGAAAGCGACCAGTAGGAGAATCCGAGACGGCGGCGAACGATGTTGACGTGAGTGTTGAGGCCGAGCGCCGCGACATAGGCCCAGTCCCCGAGATGCGCGAGCCAGCGCGCATGGCGCACGACGACGTCGAACTGATCGCCGTGGATGACGAGCAGCCTGCGGCCGTCCGCCGTTACGTGGATATCGGTCGAGCGCACCTCGATCCCGCCGAAATGCGTGCCGACGTAATCGCGCAGGAACTCGTCGTGATTGCCGGGGACATAGACGAGACGGGCGCCCTTGCGCGCCTTGCGTAGAAGCTTCTGAGCAACGTCGTTGTGAGACTGCGGCCAATACCAGTTACGCCGCATCCGCCAACCATCGACGATATCGCCGACGAGGTAGATCGTCTCGGCGTCATGATAGCGGAGAAAGTCCAGGAGCAGATCCGCCTGGCAGCCACGCGTACCCAGATGCACATCAGAAATGAACAAGGTGCGCACGTGGCGCGCCGGAAGCGCTGCGGGCATCGATTCCCCTGTTTCGCGCCTTAATGGCTGATTCGCTTAGCAATTTTGTGACAGGCGCGGCCGTCGACCGCTCGCGGCTATGCTTATGGTTAAGAGCGGGATCGACACGGCGGACGAGTAAGCGGTGCGAGCCACGCCTTTGGCTTCGAGGAGTACGGCGCGGAACCTGCCGTGGCGGAACGGCAACAGATGACCGCCCGACGGCGCGCTTTTGCCGACGAAACGGGCGCTTCGCACCTCCGTACTTGCAATTGCGCCGGTGGCGATGCGAAGCAATCCCGCCACGAAACAATCCGGATAGTCCAATGAAGCTCGTCCGCCATGGCGCCAGGGGCGCCGAGAAGCCAGGCCTGATCGACGCGGGAGGGACGCTCCGAGACCTCTCCGGCGAGGTTGAGGACTTCCGCCCCGAACTGATGACCTTCGCGCTCACCGAGCGGCTGTCGAAGCTCGATCCGAAGAACCTGCCCGCGGTCAGCGGCAACCCGCGCCTCGGCGCGCCGGTTTCGCGCACCGGACATTTCATCGCTATCGGCCTGAACTATGCCGACCACGCGGCGGAGTCGGGCATGGCCGTGCCGGCGGAGCCCGTGCTCTTCTCCAAGGCGCCGAGCTCGGCCTGCGGACCGGACGACGACGTCATCATCCCGAAGGGCTCCAAGAAGCTCGACTGGGAGGTGGAGCTCGCTTTCGTCATCGGCAAGCGCGCATCCTATGTGAGCGAGGCGGAAGCGCTCGACTACGTGCTCGCCTACATGATCTGCAACGACGTCTCGGAGCGCTTCTGGCAGCTTGAAGGCACCGGCCAGTGGATCAAGGGCAAGAGCGCGGAGACCTTCGGGCCGCTCGGACCGTGGCTCGTCACCGCGGACGAGGTCGGCGATCCGCAGAAGCTCGACATGTGGCTCGACGTGAACGGGACACGCATGCAGACCGGCAACACCAGCACGATGATCTTCGGCGTCGCGGAGCTCGTCTCCTATCTTTCCGGCAAGATGGTGCTGGAGCCCGGCGACGTGGTGACGACCGGAACGCCGCCCGGCGTCGGCCAGGGCAAGAAGCCGGAGCCTATCTTCCTTAAGGCCGGCGACGTGATGGAGCTTGGCGTCGAAAAACTCGGCAAGCAGAAGCAGAAGGTCGTCGCCTACAAAGGCTGATGCCGGCCGGTCAAACTGGCGACGGGCGCACGGCCTTGCGCTCGCGCTCGCGCTGAAGGCCCAGGCTGCGCTCGCGGAAGATGATGAAGATGCCGGCGGCGATGACGATCGCGCCGCCTAGAATGACGCTGGCGCTCGGCACTTCGCCGAAGACGAGATAGCCGAAGCTCAGCCCCCAGAGCATCGACACATATTCGAACGAGGCGACCGTGGCGGCGTCGGCGTGACGATAGGCCGACGTCATCAGCATCTGCCCGGTGCCGCCGAGCAGCCCGACCGCGAGCAGGAGAAGCGCCTCGCGCGGCTCCGGCACGACCCAGCCGAGCGGCAAGGTGAGGAGCGCCAGGACAGAACCGCTCAGCGAGAAATAGACGACGATCGAGCCGGTCGATTCCGTCTTCGTCATGGAGCGGACGAAGATCGCGGCGAAGGCCGCGGCGAAGGCGCCGCAAAGCGCCAGGACGGCGCCGAGAAACGCCGCGTCCTCCATGGCCACGCCCTCAAGGACGGTGAGGCGCGGCCACAGAATGACGACGATGCCGGCGAAGCCGACGATCGTCGCCGTCCAGCGATAGACGCGCACCACCTCGTGGAGGACGATGGCGGAGAGCGCCACGACCATGAGCGGCGCCGCGTAGCCGATCATCATCGCTTCGGGAAGCGGCAGATAGCCGAGCGCCAGGAAGCCGCACGCCATCGCCGTGATCCCGATCGCCCCACGGCTGAGATGCATGATCGGCTTGCTGGTTCGCAGCGCCGCCGCGAGCTGACGCTGCCAGAGGAGCATGCCGACGACCGGGATCAGCGCGAAGAAGGAGCGGGCAAAAACGATCTCGCCCGCCGGCACGCGGTCGGCGACAAGCTTCACGCAGACCGACATCAGGGTGAAGACGAGGGTGGACGCGATCTTGAGCGCGATGCCGCGGCTCGGATTCATCCAACGCCGCCCGGCACGCTCCGCACGTTCCGTCCCCTGTGGGTCAAGTCTTCCCCGTTACGCCCGGCGAAGGGACCCTCCCCGCCGGGCAGACCGATAAGCTGTTTACGCCTTGGCCGCCTGGATCGTCTCCCAGATGCGCAGCGGCGTCGCCGGCATATCGATATTGCGGACGCCATAGGCCCGGTAAAGCGCGTCGACCACCGCGTTCATCACGCTCGGCGTCGAGCCGATCGTGCCGGCCTCTCCCGCACCCTTGATGCCGAGCGCGTTCCATTTGCAGGGCACGTTGCGTGTCTGGAAATCGAAGGACGGAAGGTCGCCCGCTCGCGGCATCGCATAATCGTTGAACGTGCCGGTAACGAGCTGTGCGTCGGAATCGTAGACGGTGTGCTCAAGCAGAACCTGACCGATCGACTGCGCGACGCCGCCATGCACCTGCCCGGTCAGAAGCATCGGGTTCACCACCGCCCCGAAATCGTCGACGATGGTGTAGCGCTCGATTTCCGTATGACCGGTCTCCGGGTCGATCTCGACCTCGCAGATATGCGTGCCGTTCGGATAGGTCTCCTCTTTCGCCTCAAATGCGCCGGTGGCGGTGAGCTTCGACTTGTCCTTCGCCTTGCCGACGAGCTCGGTGTAGGCGATGCGCCGATCGGTGCCGACGACGCGCGCGCTGCCGTCAACGAGCTCGATGTCGCCGACGCCCGCTTCAAGCTCCTCCGCGGCGATCTCCCTGAGCTGCTCGGCGAGCGTGGTCGCGGCTCTGTCCACCGAAGGCGCTCCGAGCGGAATGGAGCGCGATCCTCCGGTGCCGCCGCCGGTCGGCATGTCGTCGGAATCTCCCTGCACCACGCGGATCTTGTCGTAGTCGAGCCCAAGACGTCCGCCGACGAACTGGGCGTAGGCGGTCTGATGGCCCTGCCCGTTCGACTGCGTACCAATGTGGATGCTCGCCGTTCCGTCCGGCTCAAGCACGACCCGGGCCGGCTCCTTGTCGCGGAAGGCGCAGATCTCGACATAGGTGCTGATGCCGAGGCCGCGGATTTTCCCGCGCTTCTTGCTTTCGGCGAGACGCGCCTCGAAGGTACCGGCCTCCGCGCGGCTCATCGCCATGTCCATGTGGGCGGCGAACTCGCCTGTATCGTAGGTGTGATCGGTGATCGTCTTGTAGGGCATCTGATCGGGCGGGATGAAGTTCCGCCGCCTGATCTCCGTCGGCGCGAGGCCGGTCACGCGCGCCGCCTCGTCCATCAGGCGCTCGATCAGGTACGCCGCTTCCGGTCGCCCGGCTCCGCGATAAGCGTCCGTCGGAACGGTATTTGTGAAGACGCCACGGCAGACGGCATAGGCGGTTTGGATGTCGTAGACGCCGGTCATCATGACGATGGCGAACCAGGGGATCAGTGCGCCGAACTGATTGAAGTAGGAGCCCATGTTGGCGGTGATATCGACGCGAAGCGCCTGGATGCGCCCGTCCGCGTCGAGGGCGAGCGCGCCGACCGTGACGTGGTCGCGCCCGTGCGCGTCGGCGAGAAAGTGCTCGCTGCGGTCGGACATCCACTTGACCGGCCGGCCGAGCTTCTCCGCGGCCCGCACCGTCAGAGGGTATTCGCGATAATTGAAGGCCTTCGTGCCGAAGCCGCCGCCGACATCGGGAGTCAGCACGCGCATCGTCTTCGGATCGATCTTCAGGACCCCGCACATAGTGTCGCGCATGCCGTGCACGCCCTGTGACCCGACCGTCACGGTGTAGCGGCCGCTCGCCTTGTCGTGCTCCGCGACGATCGCCCGCGGCTCCATGTAGTTGCAGACGATGCGGCTGTTGACGACGCGCAGCTCCGCGATGTGCGCCGCCTTGGCAAAAGCCGCGTCGGTCGCCGCCTTGTCGCCCGTCTCGTAGGTAAGCGCGAGGTTCGTCTTGCGCTCGGGCCAGACGAGCGGCGCGTCGGCATCGAGCGCCTTGCCGGTATCGGCGATCGCCGGCAGCGCATCGTAATCAACCTCGATCAGCTCGGCGGCGGATTTGGCGCTGTTCAGATCGTCGGCGACGATGAAGGCGATCGCATCGCCCACATGGCGCACGACGTCGCCGCAGAGGACCGGATAAGGCGGCGCCTCGACCGGGTCCTTCGTAGGCCCGATCGCCGCCATCGGCATCAGGTCAAGGTCGGTGATGTCCTCAGCGGTCCAGACTAGGTGCACGCCCGGCGCGGCGCGCGCTTCCGACACGCCGCCGACCTTGATGCGCGCATGCGCGGCGGAGGAGCGAAGCACATAGGCGGTGAGCGTGCCCTTGGGCGTCACATCCGTCGTGTAGCGGCCCTTCCCACGGATCAGTGACGCGTCCTCGATGCGGCGCGGCGAAGCGCCCATTCCGAACTTGGGCGGAGCGGAAACGTTCATGGCTGATGATCCCGAGGGTTCGACAAGAGTGCGGATGAAACAGGCGAGGTCGGAGCCCGGCAGGAGGCCCGTGCCGAACGAACCATTTCTGGCACATTCGGCCGCCCTCAGACAACCGCCTCGGCGCGCATGGCAGGCCTTACGCGACGGTGCGGGTGATCACGCTGGTCGATGTCGGATCGGCGCCGTAGGTCTCGCCCGGCTCCAGCTTCAGGAGCTCGGCGAGGCGCGTGCGCGCACGACTGACGCGGCTCTTGATCGTGCCGACGGCGCATTCGCATATCTCCGCGGCCTCTTCATAGGAAAAGCCGGAGGCGCCGACCAGGATCAGGGCCTCGCGCTGATCCGCCGGGAGTTCGGCGAGCGCTTCGCGGAAATCGCGCATGTCCATATGCCCGGACTGCGCGGGCTGGGAGGCAAGACGCGCCGCGTAGGTTCCCTCCGCGTCCTCAACCTCGCGTCCACGCTTGCGGAGCTGCGAGTAGAACTCGTTGCGAAGGATGGTGAAAAGCCAGGCACGCAGATTCGTGCCCTCCTGGAAGGTGTGGAACTTGGCCCACGCCTTCATCAGCGTCTCCTGCACGAGATCGTCGGCGCGTTCGCCGTTACCGGTGAGCGATACGGCGAAGGCGCGCAGATTGGGAATCGACGCAAGAAGATCCTCCCGAAGGGCCTTGGAAACCGCCATCTACGATCTCTAGCTCTTCTTCTCGACTGATTTCTCAAGCTGCTGGAGGAGTTGCATGAATTTGTCGGGCACCGGCTCGTTTACGAGGTCGTCGTAGTGGGCGCGCAGATGCCGCCCGATCTCACGCTGAATACGAGGATCAATCCGCGCCCCCGATTTGTCGGACTGTTCGGCCGTTGCATTTCTCATCTGGTCGCTTTGTTTTCGTTTAGCGTCACGCGGCCCCCGACTTGCTTTCACCATTCCCGTCGCTCCCAGCGAGCCCGTATTGCCCGTATCCTCAGGGCTCGTGTCATCGGTCGGGACCGTGTCCGAATGGCGAATGGCCACGTTGGGCCATGCGGCTCAACGGCGATATCGCGCTGTTGTTCCGACGCGGTCCCGCCTCCCAGTTCATTTGGTCAATCTTCTTGCCCGCGCGGTGCGGGAACTCAAGCTTCTCCAAAGGCTTAGCGTCTCTTTCCTCGCACGCAAGGAAAATCGCCGGATATGGAACGGTTTTGGCAACCGTCCGTTTTCCTGCAGCCCGAATTCGCGAAGATCGATGCGGGTCGTGCGTCCCTGAGATCAGAACCCGACCCCTCCTAAACGGGCTGAGACCGGAGACGTGCATCAGGAATCCCGGCCGGCCTTCTTTCCCCCTTCCCCTCGCTGGTCGGCCGGGACCCTTTCCAAGTCCGGGCCTTTTGCCACGGCGCTATACCGCGCCCGACCAGAGCAGCGCGAGCACGGCGAGGAGAACGACGGCGCCGGGGACGCCCCAGAAGAGCGCCCACATATTCATGCGGCGATGATCGCCCTGGCGTGCCTCGGTCGTGCGGAGTTCCTGTGTCATGCCGACTCCTTCAATTTGGGCATTTCAGGCCGTTTCGGGCGGCCGTTCGGGTGGGAACGTCTTGAAACCACAGGAGTTCCGGACGGTGCGGCGGTGCGCCGGAGGCGTCGCGTCTCAGCGATCGGCGGTCGCTGGGCGCAGGACTTTCAACCCGCCGCTGAGCGAGCGGCAGCGCACGGGGGTGTCAAGCGACACCACCTCGCCATCGACGGACGCGTGAACGGTCGCATGTGGTAACGCGATCACCACCTCCCTCACCCGCCATTGCTCAAGATGCGGATTGTCGGCGACGGCGCCCACGGCGAGGCCGGCGGCGAGCTTCATCAGATCCGGCAGCCGTCGGGACTTCACGACATACAGGCCGAGCGCGCCCTCCGTCGGGTCGTCGGCATAGGGAAGATGTCCTTCGCCGAGCGGATTGTTGGATACGAGCACGGCCGCGGTCCGGCGTCGGAAGTCGGGGGCGCCTGCGATGCTGATCTTGGTGTCGAGGCGCGGCGGCCGGCCAACCACCATCCACCAGGCCTGCAGGCTCGCCCACAGCTTGCCGTAGCGCGAACCGTAGTCGAGCCGCTCCCGCACCCTCAGAACCTTGGCGTGCAGCCCGAGTGCGACGTGGTGGACGAAAAGGCGACCGTTCACGTCGCAAATGTCGACCGAGGCGAGCGTGCCGTCCGCAAGTTCCAGCGCCGCGGCGCGCATGTCGAGCGGGATGCCAAGCGAGCGCGCGAAAAGGTTCATCGTGCCGAGCGGCAGGATGCCGAGGGCCGTCCCGCATTCGGCCGCGGCCGCGGCGGCGGCCGATATCGTCCCGTCTCCGCCGCCAACGATCACCGCGTCGATACCCTCCTGGCCGCAGGCGCGCCTGACCGCCTCAACCGCGTCGGCCCCCGCATGCGCCTCCACGGCGATCGCGTGACCGCGCTCGCGGAAGATCGCGCCAAGCTCCTCCGCCACCTCCTCGGCGTTGAGACCGGCGAGCGTTCCCGCGCTGCGATTGAGGATCAGAATCAGATTCATGAATTGCCCGCGTCCCGCACGGCGGACATAACCCGCCGGCCGCGGCGGAAGTTCCTTGCCGGCTCAGAAAATCGAGCCAGCTGGGTACTCGGGGCGGCGGCAATGCGGGGCGGGGCCGGCTATGGCGGTGCGATCACGTCCGCCCGCGCGGGCGTCGCCTTACCATTCCACGGAGATGTACTGGGTCTCCAGGAACTCCATGATGCCGTGATGCGCGCCCTCGCGGCCGATGCCGGACTGCTTCATGCCGCCGAAGGGCGCCGCGGGATCGGAGACGATACCGCGGTTCAGCCCGATCATGCCGAAGTCGAGCTTCTCGGAGAAAGCCAGGCCGCGCTTCAAGTCGCCGGTGAAGACGTAGGCGACGAGCCCGTATTCGGTATCGTTGCAACGCGTGACGGCATCCGCCTCGTCGGTGAACCGCGTGAGCGCCGCGACCGGGCCGAAGATCTCCTCGCGGAAGCAGCGCGCGTCGTCAGGCACGTCGACGAGCACGGTCGGCTGATAGAAATAGCCGGGTCCGTTGCGGATCGAGCCGCCGGTCAGCACCTTCGCGCCGCGCTTCAACGCGTCCTCGACGAGCTCCACGACCTTGTCGCGCGTCTCCGCGTTGACGAGCGAGCCGACCTCGATCCCCTCTTCAAGACCGTCGCCGACCTTCATCCCGCCCATCCGGTCGGCGAGCTTCTTGGCGAAACGGTCGTGCACCTTGTCGTGCACGTAGAACCGGTTGGCGGCCGTGCAGGCCTCGCCGATATTACGCATCTTGGCGACGATCGCGCCTTCGACCGCCGCGTCGACATCGGCATCCTCGAAGACGACGAACGGCGCGTTGCCGCCGAGCTCCATCGCCGGGTTGACGATGTTGTCCGCCGCCGAGTGCAGGAGCTTGCGCCCGACCTCGGTGGAGCCGGTGAACGAAACGACGCGCACGCGCTGGTCGTGCAACAGCGTGTCGACGAGCTTGCCGGTATGGGCGGAGGGAAGCACGCTGACGATGCCCTTCGGCACGCCAGCCTTCTCCATGATCTCCATCAGCTTCAGCATGGTGAGCGGCGTTGCCGAGGCCGGCTTCAGAATCACCGGGCAGCCGGCCGCGAGCGCCGGACCCATCTTGCGGGTCGCCATGGCGGCGGGAAAATTCCACGGCGTAACGAGCACCGCGATGCCGGCCGGCTTGTGTCCGACCACGATGCGCGCCCCGGTCGAAGGACCGCGATAGAAGTCACCCGTGGCGCGCGCCGCCTCTTCGGAGCTCCAGCGGAAGAACTCGGCGGCGTAGGCGGCTTCGCCGCGCGAATCCGACAGCGCCTTGCCGTTCTCCAGCGTGATCAGGCGGGCGAACTCTTCCTTCTCCGCCGTCATCAGCTCAAAGGCCTTGCGCAGCATTTCACCGCGCTCGCGCGGTTTCAGCGCGGCAAAGGCCGGGAACGCCTTTTCGGCCGCGTCGAGCGCCGCGAGGCCGTCCTCGACCGTGGCGCTGGCGACCTCGGCAAGAATCTCGCCGGTCGCCGGATTGTCGACCGCGAACGTGCCGCCGTCGGAGGCGTCGCGCCATTCGCCGCCAAGGAAGAGCTGCGTGGGAACGTTCTGGACGGATGCGTGCTTCACGTCTTCACCTTCGATCCTGCTCGGAAAATCCCGTTCCTTTGAGCGCGTTCCGTGCCGCCGGTGCAAGAGGGACCGAGTGTCCCAGGTCGTCGGCTCTTCGACCGCCCACGGCGCGTCGGCTCAAATCCCGGAGCCGCCGATCTCGTCTTCGAAGCGGCCGCGCACGCGCCGCCCGGCGCTCTTCAACTCGCGCAGCTTGGGCAGGGCATCCGGCAGCGGCATCCAGGCCGTCAGCTCCGCGTCGGCATAGACGATGACGCAGCCCGGATCGGAATCGGCCGCGATCCAGCGCTCGTCGCCGATCGCCCAGCGCACCACGTCGACCTCCGCCGGTCCCTGCTCGCTGGCGCGCACCTGCGCGAGAACGGTCGTCCCGTCCTTGGGCACGTCGTGTATCGGGCGCCACGCCCCTCGATTCGGATTGCTCATTGCTCGCCGCCAAAATGAGATGCCCAGGAAGGATGGCGTCCGCCTGCGGCAAGAGCAAGACAAAGCGGTGCGGGGCCGCCGGCGACCGGATGCCGGATCGTTCAGGATTTTCTCCCACAGCAGCGGCGTCCCCGGGTTTTCGCGCCGAAAGGCAGGTAATCCGCTCGTCGAGGCTCAATCCGCCAAGGCCTACCGTGCCGCAATATCGCCATTCGCACCCGCGAAACGACCCTTGACAATGACACGATCTGCAGCAATGAGAATGAACGTTCATTCTCATGAATGACCGTTCACTCTCACAAGAGCTTCGATCGCCCATGTCTTCGCCCGCGCCGCGCTTGGCGTCAGACGACACATCCGAGCGCCACCAGCACATCCTCGACGCCGCGGAGCGCAGCTTCTCGCGCGCCGGCTTTCATCGTACGACGATGCAGGACGTCGCGTCGGAAGCCGGGATGAGCCCCGGCAACCTCTATCGCTACTTCCCGTCCAAGGATGCGCTGGTCGTCGGCCTGGCGGAGCGCGACCGCCTCAGCCTTTCCAGCGAGTTCGCGGAAATGCGCGAAGTCGGCGGCGACTTCATGGAAGCGTTCCGCGCGCTTGGCGAACGGCATTTCCGCGAGGACATGCGCGACAAGTCCAAGCTCTGCCTGGAAATCTGGGCGGAGGCGACGCGCAATCCGGAAATCGCCGCGATGCAGACGAAGTTCGATCAGACCTTCGAGGAGCAGCTCACAGCCGCTCTGGAGGTTGGCAAGAAACAGGGCGCGATTGCGCCCGACGTCGACCTGCGGGCCGTCGCCTCAATCATCGGCAAGCTCGGCGACGGCCTCTTCGTCCGCCGCGCGGTCGCCTCCGATTTCGACGCGGAGCGCGAGATCGGAGAGGTCTTTGCGGTTATCTGCGCGCTCGTGAAGGGCGCTGTCGATTTCAATTGTTCCACTTCAGATTCTGAGAGCACGTCATGACCTTCAGTCGTATTCTCGCGATCGTCATCGTCGTCGTCGCGACGCTGTGGATCGGATCGGGCGTCTTCGGACGCACCGAATCGGTAAAGGACGCAACGGCGGAGACGGCGCAGCCAGCCGCCGTGAAGCCCTTCCAGGTCGCCGTGATCACGGCGCACGAAGAGCCGCATTCGCGCGGGCTCATCCTCTCCGGCCATACCGAGGCGGATAATCGCGCCAGCGCCGTCGCCCGCGCGACCGGGTCCATCGTCGACCTCAAGGTCGATCGCGGCGACCAGGTCAAGGAAGGCGACATCATCGCCACGTTGTCCGACGAGGCTCGCGACGCGCAGGTCGCGCAGGCGGAAGCGATGGTTGCGCAGCGCCAGGCCGACCTCGAAGCCAAGATGCAGCTCATCAAGCGCGGCATCACGCCGGCCAACGAGAAGAACCAGCTCCAGGCCGAGTTGCGCGGCGCGGAAGCCGCGCTCGCCACGGCCGAAGCGGAGCGTGAGCGCGGGCTCGTGCGCGCGCCGATCACGGGCGTCGTCAGCGACGTGCCGATGACGAAGGGACAGGCGATCCAGCCCGGCACCATGGTCGCGGAGGTGATCGCGCTCGATCCGATGCTCGCGGTTGCCGAGGTGGCCGAGCGCCAGCTCGCCTTCGTCAAGGTCGGCCAGACCGCGACCGCGCGGCTCGTCACCGGGCAGACGGCGGTGGGCAAGGTTCGCTACGTCTCGCCGACGGCGAGCGAAGGAACGCGCACCTACCGCGTCGAAGTCGCGCTCGACAATTCCGACCATGGCATCGCCGACGGCGTCACCGCCGAGGTGGAGTTCCAGCTTGCGCCGGTCGCCGCGATGCGCGTGCCGCGCTCCGCCCTCACCTTTTCCGCGGCGGGCGAGCTCAGCGTGCGCACGGTCGGCAAGGACAACGTCGTCGCCTCCGTGCCGGTCAAGATCGTGGAAGACTCGCGCGACGAGATCTGGCTCGCCGGACCGAAAGACGGCGCGACGGTCATCGTCCGCGGTCAGGACTTCGTGAAGGACGGCCAGGTCGTCGCGCCGGTCGACGTGTCGAACGCGCCGTCCGAGCTCCTGTCGAAGTCCTGAAGACCGTAAGCCGCGAAGGTCTCCCCCATGGGCAATCCCGTCGACTACGCGATCAGTCACGCGCGCCTGACGCTCGCTATCCTCCTCTTCCTGCTCGTGGCGGGCTTTGCGGCCTATGTCTCGATCCCGAAAGAGGCGGAACCGGACGTCACCATCCCGATCGTCTACGTCAACGTCACGCAGCGCGGCATCAGCCCGGAAGACGCGGAGCGGCTCATCCTCAAGCCGCTCGAGACCAGCCTGAAGTCGGTGGAGAACGTCAAGGAGATGCGCTCCGCCGCCTTTGAGGGCGGCGGCTACGTTCTGCTTGAGTTCGAGGCGGGCTTTGATTCCGACGCCGCGCTTGCCGACGTGCGCGCCAAGGTGGACGACGCCAAGAGCGACCTGCCGAGCGACGCCGACGAGCCGCACGTGCAGGAGGTCAACCTTTCGCTCTTCCCGGTGCTTGTCGTGGCACTTGGCGGGGATGTCCCGGAGCGCACGCTCCTGCAGCTCGCGCGCCAGGCCGAAACCGCGATCGAGCAGATTCCGGGTGTGCTGTCCGCGGAGCTCAAGGGCGCGCGCGACGAGGCGGTGGAGATCATCACCGAGCCGACGCTTCTCCAGAGCTATAACGTCCCGATCGACCGGCTCATCTCGTCCTTCAACCTCGGCAACAGCCTGGTCGCGGCGGGGGCGCTTGAGAGCGAATCCGGGCGCTTCGCCGTCAAGGTGCCGTCGCTGATCGAGACGCCGGACGACATCATGAACTTCCCGATCACGGCGTCCGGCGCGACGACGGTCAAGCTCGGCGACGTGGCGGAGGTGCGCCCGACCTTCAAGGACCCCACCTCCATCACGCGCGTCAACGGAAAGCCGGCGATCACGATCGAGGTCTCCAAGCGCAGCGGCGCCAACCTGGTGGAGACGGTCGATGCCACGCGCAAGGTGGTGGAAGACCTCGCCAAGACCTGGCCTTCGACGGTCGACGTGTCGTTCACGCAGGACAAGTCGAAAGACATCCGCACCATGCTGCACGAGCTGCAGAACAGCGTGATCACCGCCGTTCTCCTCGTCGTTGTGATCATGCTGATGGTGCTTGGCGGGCGCGCCTCGATCTTCATCGGGATCGCCATTCCTGCCTCGTTCCTGACCGGCATCCTGGCGCTGCAGCTCGCCGGGCTGACGGTCAACATCGTCGTGCTGTTCTCGCTGATCCTCGCCGTCGGCATGCTCGTCGACGACGCGATCATCGTGTCGGAATTCGCGGAGCGGCGCATGTCGGAAGGCATGCAGCCGCGCGACGCCTATTCGCTCGCGGCGAAGCGCATGGCGGGGCCCGTGATCGCCGCCACGGCGACGCGCGTCGCGGCGTTCTCGCCGCTCCTCTTCTGGCCCGGCATCGTCGGCCAGTTCATGAAATACCTGCCGCTGACGCTGATCGCGACGCTTTCCGCGTCGCTCGCCGTGGCGCTCTTCTTCACGCCGACGCTCGGCTCCATCCTCGGCCGCGCGAGCGCTCCGAAGCCCGAAGAGCACATGCGCGACCGCGGCCTCTACATGCGCACGGTGAAGCTCGCGCTCCGCCGTCCGCTCGCCACGCTCGGCCTCGCCGTCCTGCTTCTCGTCGGCGTCATCCAGGCCTACGGCACGTTCGGCAATGGGGTGGAGTTCTTCCCCGACATCGAGCCCGACTACGGGCTCGTGCAGGTCAGGGCGCGCGGCAACCTCTCCATCCAGGAGAAGGACGCTCTGGTGCGGCAGGTGGAGAACCGGCTTCTCGGCATGCCGGAGCTGCTGACCGTCTATGCGCGCGCCGGCGAAGGCCAGCGCGGCTCCGACGAAGTGACGGAGGACACCGTCGGGACCGTGCAGTTCGAGCTCGTCGACTGGAAGAAGCGGCGCAAGGCCGGCGTCATCCTCGACGAGATCCGCGCCAAGACGAAGGACATCCCCGGCGTGATCGTGGAGGTCAACAAGCCGCAGGCCGGCCCGCCGACGGGCAAGCCGGTGACGCTGGAAATCGCCTCCGTCGATCCGGACCTCCTTTATCCGGCGGCGCGCAAGGTGGCGGCGATCGTCGCCGCCAATCCCGAGACGCGCGACGTCGACGACGGTCTGCCGCTTCCCGGCATCGATTGGAAGCTCGACGTTGACAAGGCGGAGGCGGCGAAATACGGCGCCAGCCCGATCACGGTCGGCACCGCCGTCCAGCTCGTGACGAACGGCGTAAAGGTCTCCGAATATCGCCCCTCTTCGACCGACAAGTCGGTCGACATCCTGGTGCGCTTCCCGGAGAACCGGCGGAGCCTCGACGAGCTCGACCAGCTCACCGTCAACACCAGCGCTGGCGCAGTGCCGATCGGCAATTTCGTCACCCGCACGGCGGCGCCGAAGGTGGGGCTCATCAACCGCATCGCCGGCTCGCGCGTCGTGACCGTCACCGCCAACGTGGCGGAAGGCGTTCAGTCGGCCGTCGTGCAGCAGCAGGTTCTCGACCAGCTCAAGGACGCCGATCTCGGCTCAGGCGTCACCTACAAGATGAAGGGCGAGGACGAGGAGCGCGAGAAGGCCGGCGCCTTCCTGATGAAGGCCTTCGGCGCGGCACTCTTCCTGATCTTCGCGATCCTGCTTGCGCAGTTCAACAAGTTCACCAGCGTGATGCTGGTGCTTTCCGCCGTGCTCCTTTCCACCATCGGCGTCCTGATCGGGCTCATGGTGATGGGCCAGGCCTTCGGCGTGGTGATGACCGGGGTCGGCATCATCGCCAATGCCGGCGTCATCGTGAACAACAACATCGTTCTGATCGACACCTACGATCGGCTCCGACGCGAGGGCCGCGCCGCCTATGAGGCGATCCTGGAGACCTGCCGCGAGCGTGCGCGGCCTGTGGTGCTGACCGCGGTCACCGCCATGCTCGGCGTGCTCGCCATCGCTTTCGGCATCAACATCGATTTCGTGACCCGCTCCGTCGCGATCGGCGCACCGTCGACACAATGGTGGATCCATCTCTCCACGGCGATCGTCTTCGGCCTCGGCTTTGCGACGATCCTGACGCTCATCGTCACGCCGGCGTCGCTGATGGCGATCGCCAACCTCGCGGCGTGGCGTCAGAAGCGGAAGGAGCGGCGCGGCGCAAGGCGCGAGGCGCGGCTTGCGGCACGCGACGGCATCCTACCGCCCCGCGACGGCGAGGACGTCTCTCTGCCGCAGGCGGCGGAGTAGCGGCACTCTTTTCTGCCACGGTCACGATGGATGCTTCGTGTCGTGACGAAGCGGCGGGCGAGTCAGCACGAAGGCTGTCCAGGGAACCAGCGCCGCGATCGCGATCCAACCGACGGCAAGCGTCGGAAAGGCGTCGCCGGTTGTCTCGACGAGCTTGATCGACGCTTGCACGACGCTGTGGAGAACGGCGGAGGGCCAGATCGTACAGCCGCTCGCCTCGAAGAGCCACGCGAGTGGAAACGAGAGCGAAACGGCCAGCAACAGAGAGACAAGGGCGAGTGGAAAGTCGAGCGTCAGAAACAGCGCTAGATGAACGATTGTGAACGGAACCGCGGACAGCGTTGCCGCGCGCCAGAATGTCCGCCCTTCGCGAAATCGACGAAACAGGAAGCCGCGGAAGATGACTTCTTCAGCGACACCACCTTGCGCAAACATCCCGATGGCGAGCCAACCCGCGTCAGAGCGAAGCGAAAGTGGCGCCCCCGTGACAAGCGAGAAGAGCGGAAAGAAACACAGAAGCAAGCTGACCAGCAGCACGGTCATGCCGAGCGTCGAGATGCGTGGCCTGCCGAGACCGAGAGCGGCAAGCGCCGGGACCGGACGGCGGCCGGCGAGCAGATACTCGCTCCCCATCGCGGCGATCAAGACCGCCGCGCAGACGGCGACGCCATGTTCGCCGCGCGTGCTTCCAAGGAGGCTTGCTGTCTGGTCGAGAACGAGCCAAAGGCCGACAAAGAACGCGACCGACAAGCCAAGGGTCTGCGGACCCGGTGTTTCGGCACCCGCCGCGCCTCGGTGCGCCGGGTTGCCCGAGCGAGATGTTCGCCACATCATCATGCGGAATACTAGGCTAAATCCGGAAGCATCATAGCGCACAAGAGGGGCGAAGGAATGCGGTCGGTCGCAACGAGACGCGCGGTCTTGGGGGCTACTCTCGCGGGGGCCGGGATATTCGCGCTTGGACGGTATTCGATGTCCGACGGCGGCTATGAAGGCGTGCTTGCGGAAATGTCCCGTCCGCTTCCCGAAGTCCCGGACGTCGCCGAACTGATCCGCTACGCGACGCTTGCCGCAAACGGCCACAACACGCAGCCCTGGAAGTTCGGTATCGGTCAAGGAAGCATCGCGATTGTGCCGGATTTCTCGCGGCGGACGCCTGTGGTCGATCCTGACGACCATCACCTCTACGCGAGCCTCGGCTGCGCCGCCGAAAATCTGCACATCGCCTCACGATCGCGCGGTATGTCCGGAGAGATCAGCTTTGCGGAGGACCGCGACGGCCACGTCCTAGTCGATCTCGCGCCGGGAACTCGCGACGAGACGCCCCTGCTCGCCGCGATTCCACGTCGTCAATGCACCCGAGCTGTTTACGACGGCACGGCGATATCCGCCGCGGGAATGGCGCGCCTCGAGGCTGCGACAAGGATTGGAGGGGTGGAAGCGATTTTCCTCACCGACCGGGCGCGCACGGAGAAAATCCTCTCGTTGGTCATTGCGGGCAACAGCCGGCAGATGGACAATCCCGCTTTCATCGAAGAGCTGAAATCGTGGGTGCGGTTCAACAAGCGCGAAGCGGCAAGAACACGTGACGGCCTTTTCAGTGCCGGGTCCGGCAACCCGGTGCTCCCAACCTGGATCGGGTCGATCATGTACGACTTGGCCTACTCCAAGGAGGAGGAGAACAGAAAGTATGCCGATCAAATCCGGTCATCGGCAGGCGTCGTCATCTTCGTGGCGCCGACAAACGACCGAGCTGGATGGGTCTCCGCGGGGCGCGCCTGCCAGCGCTTTGCGCTGCAGGCAACGGCGGACGGGCTCAAGGTCGCCTTCATCAACCAAACGGTCGAGGATCTACAGGCGCGCCGTGATCTGCAGACGCTGCTTGGACTCGGCTCAAAGCGGCCGAACCTTGTCATGCGCTTCGGTCATGGGCCGGAAATGCCACGGTCTTTGCGCCGCGACCCACCCCTCGTCGCCTGACGGCGGATAGACACTCAACGCGAGCGCCTCACGGAATCGCGTAGACGCTGACCTCGTTGGCGATGCCGCGGAGCGACGTATTGTGCGCGGTCGGGGTCAGGCCTTCGGCCTTAAGCACCGCGGTCGCGTCCGTATCCTCCACCACCGCGCCGGTCGCGAATATCTCGCGCGAGGTCGCCAGGTGCTGGACGCGCGAGGCGATATTCACGGTCTGCCCGAAATAGTCCTGCCGCTCGTTCAGCGTGACGGCGATACAGGGTCCCTCGTGCAGGCCGATCTTCAGGATCAGGTCCTCGCGGCCGCGCGCGTCGTTCAGCCTGCGCATCGCCTCGCGCATCTTGAGCGCCGCGGCGACGGCACGGTCGGGGGTGGCGAATGTCGCCATCACGGCGTCGCCGATCGTCTTCACCACCGCGCCGGCCTCCGCGGCAACGATCTCGTGCAGCACGTCGAAATGCGCGCGCACGAGGTCGAAAGCGGCGAGGTCCCCAACCCGTTCATAGAGCGCGGTTGAGCCGCGCAGGTCGGTGAAGAGAAAGGTCAGGCTGGTGATCTTCAGCCGCTGATCGATGTCGAGCGTGTCGGTGCGGTAGAGGTCGCGGAACGTCTGGTTGGAGAGAAGCCGGTTGGCGGTCAGGAACGGACGCCGATTGTGCATCATGTCATGCAGCTCTTGGTCGGCGATGAAGATGGTCGGGATGAGCCTGCGGTCGGTGCGGTTTTCGAGCGAGAGGCGCAACGGTCCGGGCCGCATCTCCGCCGTCTGATGCTGCGCATGCTCGGTCTCGAAGATCACGGTGAAACTCTGCCGCTCCTTGATCGGCTCGCCCTTGACGTCGAGGAACTGAGCGGAGTGCGTGACCGGATCGAAGACGATGATGAATTTCTCCGGGAGGTGCAGCGAGACGATCGCCTTGTCGCCCGGCGGCAGGTCAAGCGACTCTAACGCAATTGAATCCCAGAGCCGATCGAAGTCTTCGGGAAGATCGAGCTCTGATCCGAAATAGAGCTGCCTGAAATACTCCATCGGCGGCATCGCATCCGGGTTGTGCGCCTCGATCCGCCGGATACGCGGGGCGACCGTAAAGGTAACCTCAACCATCTCGTCAAGCGTTGGCTCGTAATCGGCCGCGCAGAGGGTGCATGCATAGGCGTCGCTGCGCACCGTCTTCAGCGTCGTTCCCGAATCGAGCACGCCGCCGCAGCCGGGGCAGAGCACGTTCCACGACATTTCGAAGAGGCCGATCTTCGACGCATGCAGGAAGGCCGCGATGACGCGCTCGGGATCGAGGCCCTTCTCAGCCGCGAAAGCCAGCGCGTTGATGCGGACGACCTTGCGGTCGGGCGCATCGGCGACATGCCGCTCGATTGCCTCCGCAACGGAAGCGTCCGCCGACTGGCGGAGCAGCGCGAACATTGCCTGGGTTTCGCTCATTCCTCCCATTCTACGCCGAACCAGGACGGCGGGCATCAGGAAGACTTGGGCGGCGGCCGAACGTCCGGCTGAAGAAGAAATGTTAAATAAATCCGGTATCTAGGACTAAATAACCCGCTGAGGGCGTGCATTCTTTCCCGTTCTTCACTTGCGCCGGCCGTGAAAAAATGCCGATCTCCGCGCCCAGCGGATCATGAGCCTTCGAGGAGGACCCGATGAGCAGCCGTCCGCCGCGCATGCTGATCTACAGCCACAATTCCTTCGGGCTCGGGCATCTCCGCCGCTGTCGCGCCATCGCGCAGTCGCTCGTCGGTTATCGCGACGACCTGTCGATCCTGATGATCGTCGGCTCGCCGATCGTCGGCGCCTTCAGTTTTTCGCCCAACGTGGAGTTCATCCGCGTGCCCGGTGTGGTGAAGCTCTCCAACGAGAGCTACCAGCCGCACAGCCCCGGGCTCTCCATCGAAGACCTGATCGCTATCCGCTCCGCCATCATTCTGGAGACGGCGCGTATTTTCGAGCCCGACATCTTCCTGGTCGATAAGGAGCCGCTGGGCCTGCGCGGCGAGGTGGAATCGACGCTGGAGTTCCTGAAGGGCAAGGGCAAGACGCTGGTCCTCGGGCTGCGCGACGTCATGGACGAGCCGGTACGGCTTGCCGAGGAATGGGAGCGCAAGCGCGCGGTGCCGGCGCTTGAGAACCTCTACGACCACATCTGGGCCTACGGCATGCCGGAAATCTACGATCCGCTGGAAGGGATCACGGTTTCCGAATCGGTGCGGCAGAAGACGCGCTTCACCGGCTATCTCCGGCGCGGCAAGACGCCTTCAGGCCTCTATCCGCCCCCGCACGAGATCGAGGAGCCATTTTACCTGGTGACGACCGGCGGCGGCGGCGACGGCGCCATGCTGGTCGACTGGGTGCTTCGAGCCTACGAGTTCGACCCGAACTTCGACATGCCGGCGAAGATCGTGCTTGGGCCGTTCATGGGGACGAGCCAGCAGACCGGCTTCATGGAGCGCGTGGCGCGGATCAAGCACCTGGAGGCGATCGCCTTCGAGGCGAACATGGAAGCGCTGATGCAGCGTGCGCTCGCGGTCGTCGCGATGGGCGGCTACAACACGTTTTGCGAAATCCTGTCGCTCGACAAGCGCGCGCTCATCCTGCCGCGCACCGCGCCGCGCGCGGAGCAGCATATCCGCGCAAAGCGCGCCAGCGAGCTCGGCCTCATCTCCATGCTCGTCCCCGACGAGACGACCGACCCCGGCCAGATGGTGGAGGCGATGCGCGCCCTTCCCTATCGCCGCCGGCCGTCGAAGGTGCATGTGCCGGGCCTGCTCGACGGGCTTTCGGTGATCAACGCACTGGTCGACCAGTATCTCGGCGACAAGACGCCCGCGGACGCGCGCTCGCGGCGGCTCTCGGTGGTCGGCGGAAGCGGGTGACGGGGCTGCGACCGAACCGGCCGCCGCATATCGAAAGACGGATGACGTCATCGTGAGCCGCCTCGACTTCATGATCAGCCGTCTGACGGCGCAGCGCGTTCTGATGGAGGAGGCGGCGCGGCTTATCGCCAATCGGCCCGGCCCGGTGTTCGAGCTCGGGCTCGGCAGCGGCCGCACCTTCGATCATTTGCGCCAGATTCTTCCCGGCCGCGAAATCTTCGCCTTCGACCGCGCGATCGCGGCGCACCCGAAATGCATTCCCGACGGCGATCACATGATTCTGGGGGAAATCCGCGAGACGCTGGAATTCTGCGGGCCGCGCATCCCGGCGAAGCCCGTTTTCATCCATGTCGACCTCGGTTCCGGCGACCCAACGCAGGATCTGATCACCCGCGCCTGGCTTTCGCCGCTGGTCGCCAAATGGTGCGAGCCGGGGACGGTCGTCCTCGCCGACCGGCCGCTCGACGGCGCGTTCGAGAACCTGCCGCGCCCGCCCGGCTGCCCGAAATCCGGCCACGCGCTGCTGCGCGCCGAATGAACGCGGCCCTGGGGCCTGAACCGGATGCGGATCGCGTTCTACGCCCCCCTGAAACCGCCTGATCATCCGGTCGCATCCGGCGACCGAGCGATGGCGCGCGCGCTCATCCACGCGCTGACGCTTGCCGGCCACGATGTGGCGATCGCCTCGCGCTTCCGCAGCCGCGACACGGGCGACGCGGTGCGCCAGGCGCGGCTTTGCGCTCTCGGCGGGAAGCTCGCGGCGCGCTTCGTCAGACGCGTCGAGGCCGGCGCGCCGCGGCCCGATCTCTGGTTCACCTATCACCTCTATCACAAGGCGCCGGACTGGCTCGGGCCTCTCGTCACGGAAGCGCTCGGCATCCCCTATGTCGTCGCCGAGGCGTCGTTTGCGCCGAAGCAGGCAGGCGGGCCCTGGGACATCGGCCATCGGGCGAGCGCCGATGCGATCCGCCGCGCCGATCTCGTGCTTCTGCCGAACCCGGCGGACGCGGAATGCGTACGCCCGCTTCTCGCCACGCCGGACCGGCTCGTGCCGCTTACGCCGTTCCTCGAGACCGCACCCTTCCGCGCGCCGGATCGCAGCGCATCGCGCGCGGCGACCGCGGAGCTCTTCGACCTCGATCCTGACGCGCCATGGCTTCTTGCCGTCGCCATGATGCGCGACGACCAGAAGCTTCTCTCCTATCGCGTGCTCGCCGAGGCGCTCACGAAGATCGAGGACCGCCGCTGGCAGCTGATCGTCGCCGGCGCCGGACCGGCCGAGGACAAGGTGCGGGCGCTCCTCGCGAGCTTCGGCGGACGGGTGCGCTGGCCGGGCGTCGTCGCGCCGGACCTGCTCAAGCGCATCTATCGCGGCGCCGACATCTATGTCTGGCCGGCGATCAAGGAGGCCTGGGGCATGGCGCTGCTTGAAGCGCAGGCGGCCGGCCTGCCCGTGGTCGCGGGGCGAAGCGGCGGGGTGCCGGCGGTCGTCGCCGATGGCGAGACGGGGCTGCTCGCGGCCGAAGGCGATGCCGCCGCCTTCGCCGAGGCTGTGGCGACGCTCCTCGACGATCCGTCGCGTCGCGCGGCGATGCGGCGCGCCGCGGAGCGAAGGGCCGCGCGTGTCCATGACATCGAAGCGGGGGCGAAGACACTCGACCGTCACCTCCGTCGTCTGGTCGCGGCGTCATGATCCCGCTTCTCGTCATCCGCCACGCCACGACCGACTGGAACGCAGCCGGGCTGATCCAAGGGCGCACCGACCGGCCGCTGGACGATTCCGGCCGCGCGGCTATGCGCGCCGCCGCACTGCCGCCGGGTTGGGAGGGCGCGCCCTGCCTTGCAAGTCCGCTGAAACGCGCCATGGAGACGGCCCAGCTTCTCGGTCTGGACCCGAGCCCGGAGCCGCGGCTGATCGAGATGGCATGGGGCGAATGGGAAGGCCGCCGCCTTTCCGACCTTCGCGCAGCACTCGGCGAGGCGATGGCGGCGAACGAGGCGCGTGGGCTCGATTTCCGCCCGCCGGGCGGGGAAAGCCCGCGCGACGTGCAGGCGCGCGTGGCGCCTCTCCTGAAGAAGCTCGCCGGCCCGACCGTCTTCGTAACGCATAAGGGCGTGCTGCGCGCCATCTACGCGCTTGCGACAGGATGGAGCATGACCGAAAAGGGACAAGACAGGCTCCGCGACGGCTCGGCCCACGCCTTCCGCATCGACGCGAACGGCGTGCCGACGGTGGCGGAGCTCAACATCCCGCTGGATCGGGGGACATGAGGAAACGCGTACTTTTCTACGTCCAGCATCTGCTTGGGATCGGACACCTGAAGCGCGCCGAGATTCTCGTGCGCGCGATGACCAAGGCCGGGATGGACGTGACGGTCGCCTTCGGCGGACGCGCCGTGCGCGAAGCGCCGTTTAACGGCGCGACGATCGCGACCCTCCCCGCCGCGACGATCGCCGGCGAGAATTTTTCCGAGCTCCTCGACGCGCAGGGGAAGCCGATCGACGACGCCTGGAAGGAGAAGCGTCGCGACGCGCTCCTCGATCTCTGGCGGAAGACCGACCCCGACGTCGTGCTGATCGAGCTCTTTCCCTTCGGACGCCGGCAGTTTCGCTTCGAGCTGATCCCGCTTTTGGAAGCGATCCGTGCAGAGAAGAAGCGGCCGCACGTCGCCTGCTCGGTGCGCGACATTCTCGTCGCCTCCAAACGGCCCGGCCGCGACGCGGAGACCGTCGCGATGCTTCGCCGCTTCTTCGACGCCGTCCTCGTGCACGGCGATCCGACGCTGATCCCCTTCGACGCGACGTTCGAGGAGGCCGGGCGCATCGCGGACCTGATCCGCTATACCGGCTACGTCGCGCCGACGGCGGGGAAGAATGCGTCGCCCAAAGGCGGCGGCGAGGTCGTGGTCTCGGCGGGCGGCGGGGCGGTCGGCGCGCCGCTACTCAAGGCGGCGATGACCGCGCGGCCCCTGACGGCGCTCGCCGGCCACGTCTGGCATTTCCTGACCGGCCCCAATCTCGGCGACGACGATTTCAAGGCGCTCGCCACGCACGCGACCGAGCACACGATCGTGGAGCGTTTCCGTAACGACTTCGCCGAACGGCTGCGCGTTTGCACGCTTTCCATCTCGCAGGCCGGCTATAATACAACCATGGATATTCTGAGTTCGGGCGCTCGCGCCATTGTCGTGCCCTACGAGGCGAAGGGCGAGACAGAACAGCGGCTCAGGGCGGAAATCCTGGCCCGCAAGGGGCTCCTGACCGTCGTGCCGGCGGCGGAGCTCTCTCCCGACCGCATCGTCCAGGCGGTGCGCAGCGCGTTGAAGGATACCGCGAACGAGCCCGAAGTCGATGTCGACGGCGCCGCCGCGACGGCGCGCATCGTCGGCGAACTCGCCGCGCAGCGTGTTGTATGCGCATGATGAACCGGCGGACCGTCACCTGGCAGTCATTGCCAGTTCAACGATTCCATGGCCCCATAGGGACATGAACGTGCTGAACCAGGATCAGGCCGGGGCTGCGGGCGAGCTCCTGACAATTCGCAACCTTTCTGTCGAATTCCGCACGCTCGCCGGACGCGTCAAGGCTGTGGACAAGTTGTCCATGCGCATACGGCCGGGCAGCACCGTCGCCCTCGTCGGCGAGTCCGGGTCGGGCAAGTCGGTGACCGCGCAATCCATCATGGGCATCCTGCCGCGCACCGCCCACATCACCGGCGGCGAGATCCTGTTCAACGACCCGGAGACGGGGGCGCGCGACATCGCCAAGCTTTCGCCGCGCTCCAAGGATTTCAACGCGATCCGCGGCGATCGCATCGGCATGATCTTCCAGGAGCCGATGACCTCGTTCTCACCGCTCCACACGATCGGCGACCAGATCGGCGAGGCGCTGTCGGTGCACCGCAAGGTGACGGCGGAGGAGAAGCGCGCGCGCACGATCGAGATGCTGAAGCTGGTGGAGTTCCCGCGGCCGGACGAGACCATCGACACCTACCCCTTCGAGCTGTCCGGCGGCCTGCGCCAACGGGCGATGATCGCAATGGCGCTGATATGCCGCCCTGCCCTCCTGATCGCCGACGAGCCCACGACCGCGCTCGACGTCACCGTGCAGGCGCAAATCCTGAAGCTTATTCGCGACGTGCAGGAAGAGCTCGGCATGGCCGTGCTCCTGATCACGCACGACCTCGGCGTTGTCGCCAACATGGCGGAAGAAGTGGTGGTGGCGCATCACGGCAAGGTGGTGGAGTCGGGCACGCTGGATGATATCTTCGAGCATCCGTCGCACCCCTATCTGAAGGCGCTTCTCGACGCAGTTCCGCATTTCGATATGAAGCCGGGTGAGCGGCTGAAGCCCATTCGCGAGATTTCAACGTCGATGGAGCGGCTCGCCGGCTCGCCGCTCATCGACCGCAGCGAAGGCACGCTTCTGGAAGTGCGCGGGATCAGCAAGCACTTCGGCATGCGCAAGAAGCTGAAATGGTTGTCGCGCGGCCAGGAGCAGATGGTGCTGGCGTTGAACGATGTCTCGTTCACCATCGAGCGCGGCGAATGCCTCGGCCTGGTTGGCGAATCGGGCTCCGGCAAGACCACCGTCTCGAAGGCGATCATGCGCGCGGTGCCGATGGATGAGGGCGAGATCGTCTTCCACGACCGCGGTAAGACGGTCGACCTGATGACGCTCGACCTCAGGCAGATGGAGCCGATCCGGCGGAAGATCCAGTACATCTTCCAGGACCCCTATTCCTCGCTCAACCCGCGCATGACGATCGGCGCCATCCTCGCCGAGCCTTTCGTCATCCAGAGCATCGGCAACGACGTGACCCGCCGCGCCGCCGCGGTGCGCCTCTTGGAGATGGTGGGGCTCGGCGCGCAGCATCTGAACCGCTATCCGCACAGCTTCTCCGGCGGCCAGCGGCAGCGCATCGGTATCGCGCGCGCGCTCGCGCTGCAGCCGGAGCTGGTCATCTGCGACGAGCCGGTCTCCGCGCTCGACGTCTCGATCCAGGCACAGATCCTGAACCTTCTGAAGGATTTGCAGCAGGAGATCGGGCTCACCTATCTGTTCATCTCGCATAATCTGGCGGTCATCAATTATATCGCCGACCGTATCGCGGTGATGTGCGCGGGCCGGCTCGTGGAGCTTGCGCCCCGGGGCGAACTGTTCCGCAACCCGCTGCATCCCTACACCCGCGCGCTGATGTCGGCGGTGCCCTACCCCGACCCCGAGCGCCCGCTCGACTTCGAGGCTATCGGCGCGCATCGCCAGTCCAACCCCTATGCCTGGGCGGACCCCTTCCGCTGCGACAAGGAGGGCGGCGATCCGCCCATGCTGGAAGTATCGGAGGGGCATTTTGTACGCGCCGCCTCCAATCCGAAACGGGCGGCGAGGCCGGTTATCGCGGTGCCCGCCCATACCTAGGCCGTGCGGCACGGCGCACAGGCCTTTTTTCCCCAGCCGGCGCGCTGGTTAGACAGCAAAGCGGGCGTCCTGTAAGAAAGGTTTTGCGGAGGCCGCCGGCGGTCACCGACGGGGCGGCCGCGAGGGCTCAAGGAAGATGCTTCCGACCACAATGGACGCCAACATTTTCCGTTACACCTGGAGGCATTCCAGCCGCGACCAGATTTGGCTGCTCATCGTCGTCGTCTTCTCGCTGCCGTTCTATTTCCTGTCGCTCGACCTGCCCAAGTCGATTGTCAACGGCCCGATCCAGGGCAATGGATTCTCCAGCCCGACAGACACCGAAACGGTGATGCGCATCGCGCTCGACCTGCCCTCGTGGCTGTTCGGCGGTGGCGAGATCGTGCTTTTCAGCGGGCTTGAGTTCGGGCGCATCCCGACGCTCATCTATCTCTGCTGCCTGTTCCTCTTCTTCGTTCTCGTGAACGGCTACTTCAAGCTCTACATCTCGACGTTCAAGGGCCGGCTCGGGGAACGCATGCTGCGGCGCATGCGCTATCAGCTCATCGACACGCTGCTGCGCTTTCCGCTGCCGCAGTTCCGGCGTCTACGCTCGTCGGAGATCGCCACCATGGTGAAGGACGAGGTGGAGCCGCTCGGCGGCTTCATCGGCGACGCCTTCGTCCAGCCCGCCTTCCTGATGAGCCAGGCCGTCACCGCGATGGTCTTCATTCTGTTGCAGAGCATCACGCTCGGCCTCGTCGCTGGCGCCATCGTCGCCGTGCAGATCGTTCTCATCCCGCGCTTGCGCCGTCGTCTTCTGGTTCTCGGACGGCAGCGCCAGTTGACTGCCCGTCAATTGGCCGGCCGCGTCGGCGAGATTGTCGAGGGAATAATCGGCATCCGTGTCAACGACACCTCGAACTGGGAACGGGCGGAGATCGTCAGCCGTCTTGGGCGGATATTCTTCATTCGCTTCGACATTTATCAGTGGAAGTTCCTGGTCAAATTCATCAACAACCTGCTCGCCCAGGTCACCCCCTTCGTCTTTTATCTGGCGGGCGGCTACCTCGCGATCACGGGCCGGCTCGACATCGGCCAGCTCGTCGCCGTCATTGCCGCCTACAAGGAACTTCCCTCCCCGCTCAAGGACCTGATCGATTGGGACCAGCAGCGTCTCGACGTGCAGGTCAAATACACGCAGGTGGTGGAAAGCTTCACCTTGGCGAAGGTGCTCGATCCGGAGCTGCAGAAGCTGGAGTCGGTCACGCCGAAGCGGATCGAGAGCGGCATCTCCGCCTCCGGCATCGTGATCCGCGACGAGTCCGGCGCCACGATGCTCGAACAGACGACGCTTGAATTGAAGTGCGGCGAGTCGGTGGCGGCAGTAGGACCTGTCGGCGCTGGCGGCGAGTACGTGGCGGAGGCCCTGGCGCGCCTGGTCGAGCCTGATGCCGGCCGCGTTCTTGTCGACGGGGTGCCGATCGAGACGCTGCCGGATTCCGTCACCGGGCGCCGTATCGGCTACGCCGAGGCGCATACCTATTTTCCGCAATCGAGCATGCTCGACAGCCTTGTCTACGGCCTGCGCCACGCTCCCTTGCGGGAGCAGGAGAAGGATGCACGCGACGAGCGGCTGCGCCGCCTGGAGGCGCTGGCTGCCGGCAATCCCGAGACAGACATCACCGACGACTGGATCGACTACGAGGCGGCGGCCGCCACCGGGCCGGACGACCTGCTGGAGCGCCTGCGCGAGATCCTGACGGTGGTCGACCTTGAGGGCGACGTCTACAAGCTCGGCCTCAGGAGCCCCATGCCGGAGGACCAGATCGCGGTTCTTTCCAGCAAAATACTGGCGGCGCGCGACGATCTGCGGGAGCGCCTGGCCGCCTCGCAGACCGAGCACTACGTGGAGATGTTCGATCCCGACCGATACGTGGTGAACGCGTCGATCAAGGAGAACCTCATCTTCGGCGTGGCCGATCAGGACGCACTCAATGGCCGCATCGAGGACAACCCCTACCTGACTTCCGTCATCAAGGAGACGGGACTGGAAGGGAAGCTCCTGACAATGGGCCTCAACGTGGCAGAGACCCTCATCGATCTTTTCGGTGACCTTGAGCCCAACAATCCGCTGATGGAGCGGATGGATTTGATGGCGCCGGAGGAGATCGAAACCTACCGCACCATCGTGCGGCGCGCGGGGGGCGGAGCCGCCAACGCGACGATGGACGAAGCCGACCGCCAGGCCCTGTTGCGGCTTGCCTACGGTTACATCGAACCGCGGCAACGCCACGGTCTGCTCGACGAGACGCTGCAGGCGGAGATCGTGGCGGCGCGCAAGGTTTTTGGCGCGGAGCTTCCGGACGACCTGAAGGGCGTCATCGAGTTCTACCAGACGGGTGTGGTCAATTCCGCGGCGACGGTACAAGACAACGTCCTCTTCGGGCGTATCGTCGACACCTACGCGGAGGCCAACGATCGCGTGAACGCGATCCTGCGTGAGACGATGGATGCGCTCGCCCTGACCGGACCGGTCATCGAGCTTGGCCTCGCCTTCGATATCGGCAGCGGCGCCAAGCGCCTGTCGAGTGCGCAACAACAGAAGCTCGCGCTCGGACGCGCCTTGGTGAAGCGACCGGACGTGCTCATCGTCAACCGCGCCCTCGCCGCGCTCGACGCCAACGCCCAGGATGCGACTGTCACACGGGTGCTTGACTATTCGCACGCCGAGGGCGGCCCGCATTTCGCGGTGTTCTGGGTGCTCAGCCATCCCGGTGCCGGGCAATGGTTTGACCGGGTGCTGACATTCGAGAACGGCCGGATCGCCGGCTCCGACGTGCGAGCGCCGGAGACCGAGGAGGAGAAACGCCAAATGGAGGCGGCGAAATAGCCTCGCCGCGCGCTTTGATGCCAACGGGCTGGACTGAGGTGGGGGTCACGTGAGTTTGCTGAGCAACGAAGTCGAGCTGCTGCGCCGGGTTCCGCTGTTCTCCGGCATCGAGCCGTCGAGGCTGAAGCTGCTCGCGTACACGTCCGACGTCGTGACCTATCAGGCCGGACAGATCATGTTCCGCAAAGGCGATCTCGGCGACGCCGCCTACGTCATCATCCAAGGCGAGGCGGACGTCTCCATCAATTCCGACAAGGGCGAGATCAAGGTTGCCTCGCTGAAAGACGGCGATTTCGTCGGCGAGATCGCGATCCTGTGCGACACGCCGCGCACCGCGACGGTCTCAGCCAAATCGGACGTCAAGGCGCTTCGCATCCGCAAGGAGCCTTTCTTCGAGCTTTTGCGTCAGTTTCCCGAAATGGCAGTGGAGATGACGCGGGTTCTGGCCGATCGTCTCGCGCGCACGACTGCCGAACTGGTCGACGCACAGAGCCGGATGGCCTCGTAAGAGGTTCGATGACCGAAGCCCCCTTTCTGGTGAGGATTTGGGGCGCGCGTGGAAGCCTTCCCGCGCCGGCCGCGAACAATTGCGAGTTCGGCACGGACTCCCCTTGCGTCGAGATGCGCTGCGGACCGCATGTCCTCGTCTTCGACGTCGGGTCCGGCGCGGAAAGTCTCGGCGTGCTCCTGAAGCGGGAGGGTGTGAAGGACTTCGACATCTTCCTGTCCCACTGCCATTTCGATCACGTCATGGGGTTGCCGTTCCTGAAGCCGCTCTACGACGAGTCGGTTCATGTGCGGCTCTATGCCGGCCACTTCCTCGACGACATGACCGGTATCGAGATGGCGGAGCGCTTCATGGCGCCGCCCTTCTTTCCGATCACGCCGTCGGTGTTCCACGCGAATGTCGATTTCATCGATTTCCGCCCGCCCGACACGCTGACGCCGAAGCCCGGGATCACGATCCAGACGGTGCGGCTCAATCATCCGAACGGGGCGGTCGGCTACCGCGTGAACTATGCCGAGCGCGCAGTCTGCTACGTCACCGATCACGAGCACATTTCCGGTCATCCAGATCCGAACCTTCTGGAACTCCTGCAAGGTGCCGATATTCTGATCTACGACTGCATGTACACGGACGCGGAATTCAAGTCGTGGCTGGGCTTCGGCCATTCGACCTGGGAGGAAGGCGTCAGGCTGTGCGAGGCGGCGGGGGTGAAGCGGCTCGTCATCTTCCACCATCGCCCGGGGCGGGAAGACGCGGATCTGCGCAAGATCGAGGCGGACGCGCAGGCGCGCTTTCCCGGCGCCATCGTGGCCCGAACGGGCCTTGAACTCAGGCCCTGAGATGATGATCTGATCGCTACCATGGCCGACGCGAGCCTCCTCACCAAGATCACCGACTGGCTGGTTGACCAGTCGCTCGGCGAACCCGACATCGTCGAGTTGTTCGAGGGTGTCTGCAAACGGCTCCACGCGATCGGCATCCCCGTCAACCGCGCCATGCTGATGTGGTCGACGTTGCATCCCCTCTTCCGGGCGGAGAGCGTCCTGTGGCAGCAGGGCAAGCCGGCCGAGCTCGGCCAATTCCTGCATCAGGACGACATCTCGGAGCAATGGCTACGCAGCCCGATGCATCACATGCTGTCGGAAGACATCACGGTCCTCCGCCGGCAACTGACAGGGCCCGGCGCGCTGCTCGATTTCGGCATCACGCAGGACCTCCAGGAGCAGGGCTACACCGACTATCTCATCATGAGCACAGATCTCTTCTCCCGCTCCACGTTGAGCAACAGCGATCGTCGCGGCATCTTCGTCACCTGGGCGTCGAACCGGCCGGGTGGATTCGTCGATGAAGACCTCTCTGCTCTCCAGCGCATCCAGCGCCGCCTGGCGATCGCCTGCAAGACCGTCATCCAGTCGCGTATCTCCCGCAACATCGCGGAGGCCTATCTCGGCCGCGAGACGGGCCGCAGGGTGCTTTCCGGCTCCATCCGTCTCGGCGACGGCGAGCAAACCCGCGCGCTCGTCTGGTATTCCGACCTGAGAAGCTCGACGCGGCTTGCCGAGAGCATGGACAGCGACGCTTTCTTGGACCTCCTCAACGTCTATTTCGAGTGCTCCGCCCGTCCTGCGATTGCGGCCGGCGGCGAGGTGCTCGCCTTCATCGGCGATGCGGTGCTGGCGATCTTCCCGCTCGAAAAGGAATCTGAGCTTCCGGAGCTGACGCGCCGGGTCACCGCGGCGCTGAACGAATCCCTGGCCCTCTGCGAGCGCATCAACACAGCGCGTATCGCGCTGAACCAGGAACCGATCCGCTACGGGATCGGACTCAACGTCGGCACGGTGATGTACGGCAATATCGGCGTGCCGGAACGGCTCGCCTTCTCCGCCATCGGACCGACCGTGATCGAGGTCGCACGCATCGAGAAGCTGACCAAGACGATCGGCGCGCGCGTACTCGCGACGAAGCGGCTCGCTTCCATCGACCCGCATCTTTGGCAATCGATGGGGGAGCATCGCCTTGAGGGCACGGGCGAGGCGCAGGAGCTCTTCGGGCTCCGCGAGGAGAATGCTGGGCGCGCGGCGGCTTAACGGTCGCGATCGCGCGCGGGAGAACGCGGCGTCGCGCTCGGGGGAGCAAGACGGCGCGGAAAACGTTGGGGGGCTATGAAGCGCATCCGTCGGCTGCGCCTTGGGCTTGCGACCGTGCTCGGTCTTGCGAGGCGAGGCTTCTTTATTCCCTATCGCTACGCCGACCAGGTGCCGCGACGGCGGGACCGCGCGTCCTACGTGGCGCTCGAGCCGCTCTTCCTGGAAGCCGAGCCGACTTTCATGGCGCTCATCAAGTCGCTCAGCACCTATGCCGATCAGCTGCAGGCGATCGGCAACGAGGCCCCGCCCGAGCCGCGTTGGAACCAGGACTGGTTCCCGCGCCTCGACGCAGCCACGCTCTACGTCTTCGTGCGCGAGTCGCGTCCGCGACGCATCATCGAGATCGGCTCCGGCCATTCCACACGCTTCATGGCGCGGGCCGCCCGCGACGGCGGCCTTGCCGTCGAGATCACCGCGATCGATCCGGAGCCGCGCGCCGACATCGCGGGAACCGGCGCGACGCTCATCCGAAAGACCGTGCAGGACGCGGGCCTCGACGTCTTCGAAGGGCTCGTCGAAGGCGACATCCTCTTCGTCGATTCAAGCCACATCCTGATGCCCGGAACGGACGTCGACCTCATTCTCAATCACATCCTGCCGAACCTTCGGCGCGGCGTTCTCGTTCATGTGCACGACGTGTTCCTCCCCGACGACTATCCGCCCAAATGGGAGTGGCGCGGCTATAACGAGCAGCTTGCCGTCGCCACGCTCATTCAGGGAGGCGCATTCCGGCTGCTGTGGTCGAGCCATTACGCGGCGACACGCATGTCGGTCGCCGTTGGGAACAGCGCGGTCGGTGCGATCGAGACCAAGCGCGGCGCCCACGAGGCGAGCCTGTGGATGGTGAAGGTGTAGGACAGCCTGCGGCCCACCCTCCCCCCTCAAGGAGGGAGAGCGGCGCCACCGCTATTCGTGCGGGTCGATCGCGTCGCGCAGGCCATCGCCCAGGAACGAGAAGGCGAGCACCACCAGCATCACCGGCAGCATCGGCGCGAGCAGCCACGGATAAAGCGCCACCGCCTCGATGTTCTGCGCCTCGTTCAGAAGCACGCCCCAGCTCGTGATCGGCGGCCGCAGGCCGAGGCCGAGGAAGGACAGCGACGTCTCCGCCAGGATCATGGAGGGGATCGTCAGCGATGCCGACGCGATCAAGTGGCTGGTGAAGTTCGGCACGAGATGGCGTCCGATGATGCGGCCCGGCTTGGCACCCATCATCTCCGCGGCGGCGACATAGTCCTCCTCGCGCAGCGCGAAGAGCTTTGAGCGCACGGCGCGCGCGATCGACGGCCAGTCGAGCAGCGCCAGGATCAGCGTGATGCCGAAATAGATGAGGCGCGGGTCCCAGGTGACGGGAAGTGCGGCCGCCAGTGCCATCCACAGCGGCAGCTCCGGAATCGAGCGCAGAATCTCCGTCAGCCGCTGCACGATGGAATCGAAGAGGCCGCCGTAATAGCCCGCGATGCCGCCGACGATGATGCCGATCGTGTAGCTCAAAGTGACGCCGACGAGCCCGATCGTCAGCGAAATGCGCGCGCCATAGGTCAGGCGCGAGAACATGTCACGCCCGAGCCGGTCGGTTCCGAACAGGAACATCGTTCCGTGCTCGGGCGGGCAGACAAAGTGGAAGTGGGAGTCGAAGAGCCCCCAGAAATTGTACTTCTCGCCCGAGCAGAAATAGCGGATCCGCTGCGGCTTGGAGCGATCGACGACGTAATCGCGCTTCAGCGTCTCCATGTTGAGCTTGAAGGTGAGCGGGTAGACGAACGGTCCGACGAGACGCCCCTCGTGGATCAGGTGCAGGGGCTGCGGGGGCGCGTAGATGTATTTCGAATGGCGGCTATGGAGATCATACGGCGCGATGAATTCTGAAATCAGGACCGAGCCATAGCTGAGCGCCAGAAAGAGCAGCGAGACGACCGCCAGCCGATGCCGCAGGAACCGCCACCAGATGATCTGCCCTTGCGAGGCATTCTGATAACGCTCTGACGGTTCGGAGCCGGCGGCAACCGTCGCATCCGGATCGAACGGCTCGGTGGAGACGTAGTGCGCAAGCCGCGTATTCATCGCGCGGCACCTCCGGCGAGGCGGATGCGCGGGTCGAGCACGGCGAGCAGGATGTCGGAGACCAGCATGCCGACGACGGTGAGCACCGCGAGGAACATCAGGAACGAGCCGGCGAGGTACATGTCCTGGCTTTGCAGCGATGAGAGCAGCATCGGCCCGGTCGTCGGCAGCGACATGACCGCGGAAACGATGACCGAGCTCGACACGATCTGCGGCAGAAGGCTGCCGATGTCGGCGATGAAGGGGTTGAGCGCCATCCTGAGCGGGTAGCGGATCAGGAGCCGGCGCTCGGGCACACCCTTGGCGCGCGCCGTCGTCACATACTGCTTCTGCAGCTCGTCGAGCAGATTGGCGCGAAGCCGCCGGATCATGCCGGCGGTGCCGGACGTTCCGATGACGACGACCGGGACCCATAAGTGCTCCAGCACCGATTGCGCTTTGCCGAGCGACCATGGCTGATCGACATATTGCGGATCCATGAGGCCGCCGATCGAGGTGCCGAACCAGACATTGGCGAGATAGAGGAGAATCAGCGCGAGCAGGAAGTTCGGCGTCGCCAGCCCGAGGAAGCCGAGAAAGGAGAGGCCGTGGTCGGCGGCGCTGTATTGGTGCGTGGCTGAATAGACGCCGATCGGAAACGAGACGACGTAGATGAAAAGCACGGTGACGAAATTCAGCAACATCGTCAGAAATAATCGGTCGCCGATGACGTCGGCCACAGGCTGATTGTATTCGAAGGAGTAGCCGAGATCGCCGTGCAGGAGCCCGGTCACCCAGACCAGGTACTGCTGCCAAAGCGGCCTATCGAGGCCGTACTGCTCACGCAGAAAGGCGATCTTCTCGTCGCCGATGCGTTCGCCCATCGCCTGGATCTCGGCGATGTAGGTGCTCAGGTAGTCGCCCGGCGGGAGCTGGATGATGATGAAGACGAGGACGCTGATCCCGAGCAGCGTCCAGAACATCGTTATCACGCGCCGAACCAGAAAGGCGATCACGGGTGCGGTCCCTACTGCTCGAACCAGAAGGTGTCAGGACGATACATGCCGAAATAGGCGCCTGGATCGAAGTTGTAGGTGCCGTGCTCCGGGACGTTCTTGAGCTTGTTGTTGACGACCACGAGCTGCTCGACGCCCGACACGATGCCGATCGTGAAGACCTGATCGGCCCACAGGGCGAGCACCTTGTGCCACACCTCCTCGCGCCCCTCCGTCGTCTCCGCCTGGCCCCATTCCTTGATCAGCGCCATCATCTGCTTGATGGAATCCATGTCGGGCTCCTCGCCCATCTGGCCGCTCGTCTGCGCCCACAGGCCCCAGGCCGGCCACTCGAACTGATCGGGCGAGAACGGCGCGAACTCCGCGGGCGACATGTCCGGCGTCAGAAGCCCGTTCTCCAGCCCCCACCAGACCGCCATCTGCGTCTCGCCGGCGTTGATGCGATTGTAGAAGACCTCGCGCTGCGTGGGCTTGATGAAGAGCGACACGCCGACCTGCTTCCAATGGTCGGCGACCAGCTCCAGCACGTCGGTCTGCTCGGTCTCCTCGCCGGAGGTCTCCACCACGATCTGCAGCGGCCGCCCATCGGGAAGGAGGCGGATGCCGTTGCTGTCACGCTCGGTCAGGCCGAGGCCGTCGAGGAGCTCGTTGGCGAGGTCGGGATCGTACTGCGTCCACTCGGTTTGGTACTCCTCGCGGAAAAGCGGCGATTCGGGCAGCACCGTGTTGTTGGACGGAACGGCGACACCGTAGAAGATGGTGTTGTTGATCTCGTCGCGGTCGATCGCAACGGAAAGCGCGCGGCGGAAATCGGCCTCGCGGAACAGCTTGCGATAGACCGGATCGATGTTGTTCAGGTCAGGATAAAGCGCCACGCGCGCACCCTTGGTCGCCAGCCAGCGGCGGACCTCGTAGTCGCTGCGCTCTTCCGCCTCCTTCAGGAAGGTGAAATTGGAGAAGCCGAGATAGGCGCCCTGCAGATCCGCCTCGCCGGCCGCCACTTTCGCCGGAATGAGGTCGGAACTCGCGACGGAAATTGCCACCTGGTCGATGTAGGGAAGCTGCAAACCGTTCTCGTCGACCCGGTGAAAATAGGGATTTCTGATCGACACGTAGCGGTCCGACGGCGGCTGCGTCTGCAGCACCCACGGCTGCACCGTCGGATAGTCGAGGTTGTCGTTCCGGTAGGAGCGGTCTTTGCTGTAGAGGAGCGCGACCCAATTCCGCTCCCCGGCCTCCTCCGCCATCGCCTCCGCCTTCTCCTCGCCGATATATTTGGCGTGGAACTGCTTCAGATAATGCGCCGGACGGAAGAGCTCGAGCGGCTGCGCCGCGGCGAGTGCCGCCAGGAAATACGAATTCGGCTTGGACCAGGAGTAGCGGACGGTGAGCGGATCGATGATCTCCACCTTCGGCTTCTCGCCATCGACCAGAAGCTCCTTGGGCGGACCGAAGCGCGACACTTGCTCATCGTCGGCCATGTCCTCCCAGTAGAAGCGGAAGTCCTCCGTGGTGAACGGCTCGCCGTCCGACCATTTGTGCCCCGGCCGCAGATGAAACGTGAAGACGCGCCCGTCGTTCTCCACCTCGAAGCTCTCCGCCAGGTCGGCGACGATGTCGTAGTCGGGCGTATAGCCGACGAGGCGCGCATAGCCGTAGATGACCATCAGCCGCGTGTCCTTGGCGCTGCCGCCGAGGATGCGCAGTGTGCCGCCGTATTTGCCCGGAACCTTGTCGGTGCCCTCGTAGCTGACGACGAACGGATGCTCCGGGATGCGCTCAGCGACGGGCGGCAGGTCGCCCGCTTTCACCGCATCCTCATAGAAGGGCGGCTCCACCATCTTCGGCGTCGACTGCGCAAAAGCCCCGGATACCGAAAAGAGCATCCCGAGCACGGCAAACGCCACGACGCCGCTGATTGTCCGAAGCCTCATCCCGACACCCCTCTTCGCTTATCCGTTGGGACCAGAAGGTAATTGCAATGGGTCTTGTCAGGAAAGAGCTTTTCCACGGCATAGAGGTTGCCGTCGACCCAGCGCATGAATTCCGCAATCTGCCCGTCCACAACTTCAACGTAGAGAAACGGATGTTGCGCTGCGATAAGCGATGCTGCGCCCGCGAGGGCTTGCATCTCCATGCCTTCCACGTCGATCTTGAGAAGATCAACGCGGCCCGGCGCAAGAGCGTCGAGCGGAACCTGCGGGATCGCGCCGTGCGGGTCGGGCACGAAGTGCGTCGCACCGAGACCGGCGGTTGTGGAGGGAACGGCGGTCAGCCTGCCCGACGAAGCGCCGATCGCCGTGCCGAGGCACGACAGATCGACATTCGTCAGCCGGTTCTCCGCGACCATCGCCCTGATCGCGGCGACGGCCCGCGGGACTGGCTCGATCGGCGTCACGACCTCCGCTTGCATGACCGCCGCGAAGAAGAGGGTGTGGTTCCCGGTGTTGGCGCCGGCATCGACGATGCGGAGCCCGCGCGGCAGCCGCTCGGCGAGGAAGCGGAGCTCCTCTTCCTCGAAGAAAAGGCCGCGCATCTGCTCCCGCTCGATGACCGGGTTGAGCCCCGTATAGGGCAGCTTCAGCGTGTGGCCGTCGTAGTGGATCGGCATGAAGACCGGCGTCGCCTCAAGACAGGCGATGAGCCGCTCGCGGACCGGCGCGGCGACCGGCGGAAGGCCGCCGTGAAAATGCGTCAGGCATTGCGCGGTCTTGTAGGCGCGGTCGGTTCGCCAGAGATCGAGCATGTAGTCGGCGTACCATTCTTGTGTGTCGGGCGCGCTAAGCGCTGAAAGCGCGGCTCGCGGCCTGATGAAATGGCTCGGCCCGATCCACCAGGCGAGCGCGGCATGGAAGAAGGTCGGGAGATCCTGCGCGGCGAGCCGCGTGATGCGCTCGAGCTTCGGCGGCGGACCGCCTTCAACGGCAAGCGCGGCACCGCCCCAGACCGCGTCGTGGACGCGCAAGGCCGGCTGGGTTTTCACGAAGATATCGGGCGTGAGTGTCTCCGCCGCGGTGACGGCGAGGAGCCAGTCGAAGCCTTCGGCGTCCGCATGCTTTGCCGCCGCGGTGAGGACTTCCCGCGCGCCGCCCCTACCCTGCGGAAGCGACACAGCCTCGGAGAAATCGCCCATGCCGACGGCCTTGGCCACGTCGAACGAGCGCAAAAGCCGCTCGGTATCCCCGCCTTCCGCCGGCAGCACGACAACTGCGCAGCGCATTTCAGCTCTCACCCTGAAGATGCTCTTTCGACGGATCGACCTCGTCGAACGAATGCCCACGGCTGTAATTGTCGTGATAGGCGACGATCGGCCGCGAGCCGGGCGGCGACCAATAGAGGCCGAGCTTGAAATATGGCCCTTCCACTTCGTTCTCGTAGGAAAGCGGCCCGTGCCACTCGACCACCCGCGTCCCGTTCAGCCAGATTTCGATCTCCGAGGTCGCGTGGCGCGACCAGAAGACGCGGACGACGAAATCGTGCCAGACGCCTTTCGGGAAGTCGGCGATGCTTGCGAACTCGTAGCGGATGTCGGGGTCGGGAGAGGCGAAGCGCCCATAGGCGCCGGTGAAGAAGAGCCGCCCGCCGCGATAGCGGATGGCGAGCGGCGGCTTGCCCGACGGGTCGCCGAGCTTTGCCTGGTCGTGCCATTGCGCGAAGACGCAGCCGGCCGTGTCGGGAAGCCAGAAATCCTCTGATATCAGCGTCGCGAATCCGTACCAGACCTCCTCGTCCCAGACGACGTTATAAGGGTCGCGAAGCTCGGCGCGGTGCCCCTGCGAGACATAGTCGCCCGGGCGAAGCTCAAAACGGCACGCGCGGGTGCCCGTGCGCACCACGTCGGATTGGATCTCGGCGGAATGGTCGGCGGAAAGCCGCTTCACGCTCCACCCCTCGAACGTGCCGCTCTCGAAATCGAGATGCACCGTCTTAAAGCTTGCGCGCCCGCCCGGGCTCGAAGATAGCAATGGACCCATCCGACAACTGAAGGGCGGCGGGCGCAAAGAGCCCGGCCGGGACTTGAAGCGGCAGACCATGAACCGGATCGCCACGATCGTGAAGGGCTATCCCCGGCTTTCGGAGACGTTCATTGCGCAGGAGATCCTGGGCCTGGAAAAGCGCGGCGTCGCCCAGCTCATCGTCTCGCTCAGGCATCCGACCGAGGGCAAGGTGCACGATCTGAACCGCGAGATCGCGGCGGCGGTGCTCTACCTGCCGGAATACCTGAAGGACGACCCGGCGCGCGTCCGCGCCGGGCGGGTCTGGGCGGAGAAGCAGCCCGGATATCGGCGCGCTCTGAAGGCGTTTTCCGCCGACCTGAAGCGCGACGGCTCGGTCAACCGCCGCCGCCGCTTCGGTCAGGCCTGCGTGCTCGCGCATGAGCTCCCCGCCGACGTCGACTGGATCCATACGCACTATCTTCATACGCCGGCCTCCGTCGCCCGCTACGCGGCGACGATCCTCGGCATCGGCTGGTCCTTCTCCGCGCACGCCAAGGACATCTGGACGACGCCGAAATGGGAGCTGAAGGAGAAGCTCGCCGACGCCCAATGGGGCGTCACCTGCACGCGCGCCAATCTCGACTATCTGCGTGCCCTCGCCCGCGCGCCGGAGAAGATCGATCTCGTCTATCACGGCCTCGACTTCTCGCGCTTCCCCCCTGCCCCGACGCGCCGACCAAAAAAGGGCGGCGCCTTCACGATCGTCTCGGTCGGGCGCGCGGTGGAGAAGAAGGGCTACTCCGATCTTCTGCGTGCACTTGCCGCTCTTAAGGACGATCCGCGCTGGCGCTTCGAGCATGCGGGCGGAGGCGCGCTTTCCAAGCGGCTCAAAGCAGAGGCGCAACGGCTCGGCATCGCGGAGCGCATGACCTGGCACGGGGCGCAGGACCGTGGCTTCATTTTCGACCTGCTGAAGCGCGCGGACCTCTTCGTGCTGCCGTCGCGATTGACGCGCTCAGGCGACCGTGACGGACTCCCGAACGTTCTGATGGAGGCGCAGGCTTTCGCGCTTCCCGTCGTCGCGACCGACGTCTCCGGCATCCCTGAGCTGGTGACGCACGGCAAGACCGGCTGGCTCGTCGCGGAGCATGATCCGGCGGGTCTTGGACAGGCGATCCGCCTGATGATGGACGATCCGGACCTGCGCCTTCGCCTCGCCGAAGCCGGCGCCAAGAACGTGCGTGCGCGCTTCTCTTCCGAGCCCGGTATCGACCGCGTCGCGAAGAAGCTCACCGCGTCGCGGGCGCGGCGCAAGGCCGCATGAGCGCAAGCGAGGACGACGCGGCGAAGGACCGTCTCGCCGCTTTGCTCGACGCGGCCGCCGCCGCCTCGCGGCGGATCGATTTCTGGTGGCGCGACGACGACGCGGAGACCGCGACCCCCGCACTCGACCGGTTGCTTCAAACGGCTGTGCGCCACGGCCTTCCGCTGGGGCTTGCCGTGGTCCCAGCGCAAGCGAGCGAAGCGCTTCGCGACCGGCTCCTATCGGAAGCGAAGGTCGCTGTGCTTCAGCACGGATGGGAGCATCGCAACCACGCGGAGCCCGGGGAGAAGAAGATCGAGCTCGGGGGCGCGCGTCCGCTCGCCGAAACGCTCGACGAACTGCGACGCGGCAAGGAGAAGCTGCAGGCGCTCTTCCCCGAAAAGTTCCTGCCGGTGCTGGTCCCGCCGTGGAACCGCATCGCGGAAGAGCTACAGGCCGCGCGCGGAGAGCTCGGTCTCGTCGGCCTTTCCACTTATGGGCCGGCGCCGGCGGACGATCCGCGATGGGTCAATACGCATCTCGATATCTTTGCGTGGAAGCCGGTCCGCCGACCGCTTTCGCGCGCCGAAGCCTGCCAGCGCCTCGCCGGGGAGATCGAGCGTCGCCTTAAAGGCAACGACGAGCCGGTCGGCATCCTCACCCATCATCTCGTGCATACGGAAGAGAGCTGGGCGCTGCTCGACACGCTTTTCGGTCTGACCGCGCGTCACCCGGCCGTGCGCTGGCCGCGGATCGGAACACTCTTCCGGCTCTGAAGCCGAATCGTTCCCCCTTTCAGGCGGGGCGCTAGCGCCTTTCCATTCTGATCGAATCAGAATGGAGGCTCTACCTTTGTTGGAGCATGATCTTTTCCGAAAACCGGCATCCACTTTTCGGGATCATGCTTTAGCGCCGGCCGCGCGCCCGCAGGTCGCCGTGATAGCGCACGTACCAGTCGACGAAGCGCCTCAGCCCTTCCTCGATCGACGTGCGCGGGCGGTAGCCGAGATCGGCCTCGGCACGGGATATGTCGGCGTAGGTGATGGTCATCTCGCCGGGCTGGATCGGCATCATCTCGATCTCGGCGCGCCGGCCGATGTTCTCTTCCAGGATCGCGATCATATCCATCAGCGCGACCGGACGGTTGTTTCCGAGATTGTAGATTCGATGCGTGAGCTCGCCGAGACCGGCGGGATGGTCATGCGCGGCGACGACCCCGGTGACGATGTCGTCGATATAGGTGAAGTCACGCTTCATCTCGCCGTCGTTGAAAACCTGGATCGGCCGGCCCTTCAGGATCGACTCGGTGAACAGCCAGTAGGCCATGTCCGGCCGGCCCCACGGTCCGTAGACGGTGAAGAAGCGCAGCCCGATCTGCGGGATGCGGAAGAGGTCCGCATAGGCCGTGCTCATCAGCTCCTGCGACTTCTTCGTCGCCGCGTAGAGCGACGTCGGATTGTCGGTATCGCCGTCCTCGCGGAACGGGACATCGTCGCTGCGCCCATAGACGGAGCTGGACGAAGCGTAGACGAAATTCTCCACCGAGCCGGCGTGGCGGCAATGTTCGAGCATGTTGAGGTGCGCGACGATGTTGGAATCGACGTAGGCGCGTGGGTTCTCAAGCGAATAGCGGACGTTCGCCTGCGCCGCGAGATGGATGACGGAACGGATCGGCTCCCCGCCGAGCGCGTTGGCGAGCGCCTCCCGGTCGGTCAGGTCGACCTGCTCGAACCTGTAATTCGGGAAGGTGGAGAGCTGGACCAGGCGCCGCCGCTTGAGCTCCACGCCGTAGAAATCGTTCAGGCTGTCGATGCCAAGCAGGCGCTCGCCGCGCTCCGCCAGCCGGCGCGCGACGTGATAGCCGATGAAGCCAGCCACACCGGTCACAAGAACTGTCATCTCAGGCTCTGGTTCATTTCCCCGGCGGCGTGATGGCACGGAACGGGGGTTGTGGAGAACCCCCTCGCCGACCCTACGGTTCGCCGGCAGAGCGTCGCTCGACCGTCGCTCAGGGCTTGTCGGACCGCCGCGCGGAGCCAATGAGAAGCGAAAAGAAGAAAGCGACGATCCCGAACACCATCACGGTGCCCCAGGTGTAGCTTGCCTCCTCGCTCGGCGCCACCGAAGCGCCGGTGAATCCCAGCACCGCGGCGAAGAGCCCGAGGCCTCCTACAATCGCGGAAATACGGTTGTGTAGCATAATTTATTAGAGCATAGGTTGTGTCTCCTTTGCCAGATGTGGCAGAGCGGCTGCGGCGGAGAAAAACGCCACCCTCGGCCGGACCGTGGAATGACCTTCGTCTATGCCATCAGCTTCGCCGGCCTGCTGCTCGCCGGTTTCGCGGTTCTGGCGTTTCGTTACGCGCGGACCGTTTGCCTGCACGTCCTCGTCGTCTGGGTGTATTTCGCCGCCCTGCCGCTCGCGACGGCTTGGCTCTACACCGGCAAGGTGAACGCCCGGGTTCTGATCGGGCAGGATCTCTATTCGGAGGCGATGGCGGATGCCTTCACCGCGCACGCCTACCTCTTCGCCCTCTACGGGCTCGGTGTTCTCGCCGCCGCCTACCTCTTCCGCGATTCCCGTGTCCTCGCCGACGTAGAGCGAACGTTGGCGGCGCAGCGGTTCAGGGTTATCTGGCTTCTGCTCTTCCTCGCCGTGCTCGGCACCGAAGTTCTCCTCAAGCTCACCTACGGAATCCTGATCAGCGGATCGGGTACGGTGGTGAAGATGACGCAGCTTCCCTATTCCGTCTCGGCAGCGCTCTCGTTGCTGTCGACCCTCATCTTTGGGCTCTTCTGCTACCTTGCCGTTCTTTCCGCGCGCGTCCGCATGCTCCTGATCCCTTGTCTCACCTATGTGCCCTACGTCCTGATTTCGGACGGCCGGCGCGCCATGTTGATGACGCTCGTTACGCTCTTCGTGCTGCGCGAATTTTCGCTTGGCGTCAGGCTGAGCCGGCGGCTCGTCTGGATCGCGAGCGGCGCGCTGGCGGTCTTCATCCTCGTCGGGCCGGTTTTCGTGCAGGCCAGGGGGATTTCACACTTCCTGGAGAGCCGGGGCTATTCGCCCGTCGCCGCCCTCCTCGGCGGCACATATCGGGCGATCGATTCTCTTGTTACCGGCGAGACCGGTTTCAACGAAGTCGCGACCAATATCGCCGAGCGCGGAAGCGCCGGCTCTTTCTTCCTCTCGGTCGCTTCCCGCAATGTACCGCTCCAGCTCGGAGAACTGACCCGCGTCTCCGTCCTCTGGGCTATTCCCTCGATCTTCGCGGACAAGCCCGTGCTGCAAGCCGAGGGGATGATCCAACGCCTGGCGCACATGCGTGTCCTCGACGACGCAAACTCCATTCCGCTCGTTCTCTATGTCGATTTCGGAGGCCTCGGCATGCTTCTCGCCGGCGCCTATACAGCGCTCTTGCTTTACGTTCTCGCCAAGCTGCTCGGGCGCGGGGGCCAGTTCGGAATCTTCCAGATCGCCGTGCTCGGCACGTTCTTCTGGGTAGCCTTCAGTATCGAAACGGAGTTGGTCGGGCACTTCGTCAGTGTCCGCAATCTTGTGCTGCTGGCGCCGTTGACGTTTCTCCCGAGCTTGCTTGCGAGCGCCGCTCGCCGTGGACGCTTGCGGCCCGGCCAATCCGGCGTGCCGCCGCGCGCGGTTCCCCCGCGGCACGCACCCCGTCTCGCGCCGATGGTCGCGCCTCGAAGAATGAAAACTGAAGGTTCGGCCTTCTGACCGCTGAGCGACCGGTCTCCCGCTCCGCCCCTATCCGCAGATCGCCAGGCATCTGAGACGGTTGGTGGGTGTACACGGACTCGAACCGTGGACCCGCTGATTAAGAGTCAGCTGCTCTACCAACTGAGCTATACACCCGGCCGCCGGCGCGTTTTATAGGGACGCGACCCCGCCTCCGCAAGGCTCGCGAGCGGAACGCAGCCTCCCGTATCGTGGAAAGATTAACACGCCGACGGCAGCGAATTTGACAGAAGCGCGGGAATTGCGGCATTCGCGGCCCAAGACCTTGGGAGAGTGACGATGGACCTGACCCAGGCTCCCGATCAGCTCGGCGCGCTGGCGACCATGGCATGGACCTGGGCGGCGGAGTTCCTGCCGCGGCTCGGCGGCGCCGTCATCCTGGTGATCGTCGGCCTTTTCGTCGCGAGTTGGGCAAGCCGCGCCGTCTACCAGATGCTCAAGCGCTCGACGCGCGTCGACGCCACGCTGAAGCCGATCGTCAAGGCGGTCGTCCGCTACGGCATCCTGGTGATCGTTTTCGTCGCCGCGCTCGGTCAGCTTGGCGTGCAGACCGCGTCGATCCTTGCGGCGATCGGCGCCATCGGCCTCGCCATCGGTCTGGCGCTGCAAGGCACGCTCTCCAATATCGCCGCCGGCATCATGCTCCTGTGGCTCAGGCCCTTCGAGGTCGGCGATTATATCGAGACAAACGATGTAGCCGGCACGGCGGAGGAGCTCGGGCTTTTCGCCTGCAAAATCCGAACGTGGGACGGCATCTACAAATTCGTGCCGAACGCCAACCTGTGGAACACGCCCGTCACCAACTACACGCGCAACCCGACGCGACTGGTGCTGATCGAATTCGGCATCGCCTATGAGGACGACATAGCGGAGGGCCGCCGCGTCCTGCGGGAGATGGCGGAAGCGCATCCCGACGTGCTGAAGGAGCCGCCGCCGGCCGTCGTGCCGCTCAGTCTCGGCGACAGCGCCGTCGTGCTCCAGCTCCGCGCCTGGTCGCCCAACCCGGTCTTCTGGAACACCCGCTGGGATCTTACGGAAAACGGCAAGAAGCGGCTCGAGGCGGCGGGGATCACCATCCCCTTCCCGCAGCGCGTCGTGCATGTCATGTCGTCGGGCGGCGAAACTGCGCCGGCAGCGCAGATCGGCGCGCAGTAGCGGCGCCCAGGCGGGCGCCGCTTCGAATCGTTCTTCAGCTATTCCGGGTGGGCGACGTGCCAGGCGCCGTTCGCCTTGCCCTCGCCGGTCATGTCGCCGGGCGCCTTGTCCTGGATGAAGGTGTAGAGCGGCTTGCCGTCATAGGCCCATTGCTTGGTGCCGTCGGTCCGCTCGACAATCGTCCAATTTCCCTCGGCCATGGCGTCCGCCGCAGCCATGAAGGGTGGCCAGTTTACCGCGCACTGGTCGTAGCAATTCGACTTCCCCATCTCGTCCTTGTCGAACGTATAAAGGGTCATGTCGTTGGAGTCGGAGTAGATCTTGCCCATGCTGGAATCCATCACCATCGCCGGTTCGGCGGCGAGTGACGGCGCAGCGGAGAGCGCGAGAAGTGCGGCGGACAGGCCGATCGCAATACGCATCGACGTTACCTCCTAAACGGACTTTGGGGGCATGGCCGCGCCCGGCGCGTCCGTAACGCAGCAAAGGGGCGGGCAACGCATCCTGTGCCGAGACGACGCCCGCGCGCCAATCACGGGCGGTGACAACTTCGTAACCCGGGTTTGTAGGGCGCGCTTATTGCGCCTCCGCCGCGGCGCGGCACTCATCGACCAGCGTGAAGTAGCGCAGCTCCTGCTCCACGCTCGCCGTCTGGCGCATGAGATCGCGCCAGAGCCCCTCTGCCTGCGCGCGATCGGCAACGCAGGCGCAACTGAGCCGGCAGATGGCGGGATTCTCCTCCGTCTCGTCACATGACGCCTCGCAGCTTTCGAGATAAGCCGGCTCGAAGCTGAGCATGTCGGGCGGGTGGATACGGGCGGCGAGGTCGACCAGCCCGAAAAGCACCGGCTGGTGCAGCAGGTAGATGACGAGGCTGTGCCGGCCGACCCACAGGAGCGCCGGCGGTATGTGTTTCGCCTGCCACCGCGGCCTACGATCGAGGCCGAAGAGCGGCCAAAGCCGCGCCGCCACAATGCCCGCGAGTACGACGCCGAACCAAGGGAAGATCGGCACGAAGTCGTTGCTGCGCAGTGGGAGGTCGGAAAAACCGAGCCAGACGAGCGCCCAGTGGTTGAAGGGCGGACCGGTCAGAAGCGCCGGCGCGAAGAAAGAGAAGAGCGCGGCGGCGATCGTAACGGCAATTGGGACGCGCAGGAATGCGAGCCCGAGCACGCTGGCGACGGCGATGTTGTGGAGAATGCCGAAGAACACGAACGTATCGCGGAAGGTGAACCAGGTCGCCACCGTGATCGCGGCGGCGCCCGCCGCGACGACCGCGAGCCGGCGGAAGAAGCGTCGCCAATCGATCCCGCGACGGCTGGCAAGCACAAGACTCACGCCGACGATGAAAAGAAAGGTTCCAGCGATGGTGCGCGCAAAAATCCGCCAGCCGAGGCCGCCTTCAACGTCCGCGGCGATGAAACCGAAATAGCGAAGGTCCCAAGACAGGTGGTAGACGACCATCGCAGCGACGGCCGCGCCGCGCGCCGCATCGATTAGCTGCAGGCGTTTCGGCGGTGCGACCGCGGAGGCGGCGTCGATCCTCACGGGCGTGAACGTCCCATGCGCTTCGCCGCGCGCCGTTGTGCGGCGCCGAACAGCGCTTGGGCCTCAGAACATGCTGTCGGCATTTGAAAAGTGATTCCGCTTCCGCAGGCTTGCCGGCCACCTCCTGCCAGCTATAGTCGAAAAAAAGAAGCCCGGTCGGATGCTCAGATTTGCGTTCGGGACGGACAACATAGAACGCCCAAACCGGGCGCAAGGGAGGAAACCATGAAAGCATCGACCCATTGGTCGTCGAGAACGCTTGCCGTGTGCGCTGCCGGCGCCTTCGGATTGGCGCTCGCCGCGGCCGGTCCCGCCGCGGCGCAGATCAAGCTCGTCGGCGCGAGCCAGTTCGACGAGAACCACGCTTTCACAAAGACGATGCGCAAATTCGAGGAGCTGGTGACGGCCTGCTACACGGACGAGCCGATCGAGTTCGAGATGCATCTGAACTCCGAGCTCGGGCTTGAGAAGGACTACGTCGCCTACATGAACCAGGGCCTGTCCGTCGACTACGCCGTCGCCTCGCCCGCCCACATGTCGACGTTCTCCAAGATGGCGCCGTTGATGGACATGCCGTTCCTCTTCCGCGACGAGGATCATTGGCGCAAGGTGCTCGAAGCCGACGGCCTGAAGCCGGTCGCCGACGACATCTTGAAGACCGCCGACATCCGGCTTCTAGGCTATGCCGGAGGCGGCACGCGCAACGTCTTCGCCAACATCCCGATCCACAACATGGAAGAGCTGAAGGGCGTGCCGATCCGCATGCAGGGCGCACCGATCTGGACGCGCGTCTTCGATGCGCTCGGCGCCGCCCCGACGGTGATCGCCTATAATGAGGTCTACAACGCCATCCAGACCGGCGTCATCAAGGCGGCCGAGAACGAAGCCGCCGGCGTTGAGCAGATGAAGTTCTACGAGGTCGGCCCCTATCTGTCGCTGACTAAGCACGCCATCACCGTGCGCCCGCTCTTCATCTCCAACAAGACATATCAGCGCCTGCCGCCGAAGCTGCAGCAATGCATCGATCAGGCGGGGCCGGAGGCCGGCAAATACGGCCGCGAGATCGAAAGCGGTGAGGATTCCGCCAAGCTGCAGGCGATGGCGGACAAGGGCTGGCTGACGATTGTCGAGTTCACCGACCGCGACAAGATGCTGGCGGCCGCCAATCCGGTGCTTGAAGCCTATGCGGAAGAGCTCGGCGCGGCGGACGTGCTGAAGTCGATCCAGGCGATCAAGTAGCGGCCTTGCCGCGCGTTTGAGGTATCGGGGCTCCGGTCACTCCGGGGCCCCGGCCTTCACCCCCCGCCACGCCGGCAGCACCGGCGGATGCAGCCAAGCGTGCCTTCGATGACCCGCATCCTCGACATCCTTCACCTCTGCCTGAAGCTGCTTCTCGGCACGCTTGTCGGCGGGCTGATCATCCCGGTCTCGATGCAGGTTCTGTCGCGCTACACGGGTCTCATCCCGCGCTACATCTGGACGGAGGAGATCGCACGCTTCTGCTTCATCTGGATGGTGATGGTGGGTGCCATGTGCGCCGCGCGCGACGGCACGCATTTCGACCTCGACCTGCTGCCGCGGTCGTCCAATCCGAAGGTCGAGGCGGCGAAGCGCATCTTCGTCCACCTCATGATGCTCGTGATCGCCGGGATATTCGTCTGGTACGGATGGGGCCTCATCAAGTTCGGCTGGTACCAGACCTCGGAGATCTTCAGTCTGCCGATGAACTGGATCTTCGCCGCGTGGCCGATTGCAGGGCTCGTCATCGGAATCTTCCTGATCGAGAAGATTGTCCATGAGGTCCAGGGCGCGCGCGGTGAAGCGCCATGACGCCGACCGTCGTCGCCTCTATCCTCTTCGGCCTCTTTCTCTTCTTCATCGTCTTCAGGGTGCCGGTCGCCTTCGCCCTGGCGCTCGCATGCCTTCCGATCTTCTTTCTCGAGCCGCGGCTGACCCCGATCCTGCTCCTGCAGGAGATGTTCAAATCGTATAACGCCTTCGTGCTTCTGGCGGTGCCGTTCTTCCTGCTTGCCGCCAATCTGATGAACGCGGCCGGGATCACGGACCGGCTCATACGGCTCTCGCGCGCTTTGGTGGGGCACCTCCCCGGCGGGCTCGGGCACGTCAACGTCGTCGTCTCGATGTTCTTCGCCGGCATATCGGGGAGTTCCACGGCCGACGCGGCGGGCATCGGCTCGCTCTTGATCCCGCAGATGAAGAAGGAGGGCTTCACGTCCTCCTTCGCGGTCGCCGTGACCGCCTGCTCGTCGGTGATGGGGGTCATCATTCCGCCCTCCATCCTGATGGTGGTGTGGGGCGGGCTGATGTCGGTCTCGATCGGCGGGCTGTTTCTCGCTGGCGTCATTCCAGGCGTGCTGATCGCGGCGGCGCAGATGATTACCGTCTATGTCTACGCGCGGCGGCACGGGATGGGGCTGCATGCGCGCGCTACTTTGCGTGAGCTGGCGGTAGCCGTCGCCGGGTCGATCCTGGCCCTTGCGACGCCGATCATCATCGTGGGCGGCATCGTCGGCGGGTTCTTCACGCCGACCGAAGCGTCGGTGGTCGCCGCGCTCTACGCGATGATCCTCGGCATGATTGTTTATCGCACGGTGGGGGCGAAGAAGCTCGCGTTCGTCCTCTACGATACCGGGCGCTTCGCCGGCATCGCTCTCTTCTGCATCGGCACGGCGAGCGCCTTCGGCTGGCTGCTCGCCTATTTCAAGGTGCCGGCGGCTCTGGTCGCCTACGTGCAGGCGATAAATCTCGGCGTGACGGAGATGGGGGTGGCGGTCGCCGTCGCCTTCCTTGTCATCGGGTGCTTCATCGACGCGATTCCCGCCATCATAATTCTGGGAACAGTGCTGTGGCCGGTGACCCAGGCGGTCGGCATGCATCCGATCCATTTCGCCATCATCGGGGTGATCAGCCTCGCCTTTGGCCTGGTGACGCCCCCCTACGGGCTTTGCCTTCTCATCTCCTGCGCCATCGGCCAGATATCGGTGCGCGAGGCCTTGCGCGACACGGCGATCATCCTGGCGCCGATGCTCGCCATCCTGGCGCTGGTCATCTTGTTTCCGTCGGTCTCGCTTTGGCTGCCCCGCCTCCTTATGCCGCAGTTCGTGGATTGACGGCGAGCACCGCCGCGGCAAATGAATGGTCCATGCCTCGTTTCGGCGTCTTGCCACTTCTGTTCCTCGCCCTTGGACTGACCGCGCAATCGCCAGGTGCATTCGCCGGATGTCCGGCATTCACGAACCTTGAGGATTCCCTTCTGGAGCCTCCGGCGGAAGTGACGCCGAAGGGGAACCCCGAGCATTACGGCGAGTGGGTCTACCAGGAGTTCCCATTCTCCGGCTTCCCGCATGTCGACTCCGTCGCCGCATGGTCGGTGCGCATCGGGCAGCGTTCCACTGTCGGAACCGAGGAAAATCTCGTGCCCGCCGTCGAGGAGGCGATCTACACTACGAGCGAAGGCAAGCGCATCCACGTGCTCGGCGGGCTTTGGCCGCAGCAGATCATCGTTCCCTACGCACTTTCCCCCGACGTCCTCGCCGATATCTGGTACGATCAGCCGCTCATTTCGCTGACGGAAAACGAGGCGGCGCTTGCGCCCTGCGGTGCAGTAGGGCCCGCCATCTATCCCCGCAACGAGGGAGCGGCCAAGCGCGACAACGCGGAGCCCGGCTCTCTCCGCTCGATCTACGTGAAGGAGATTCGCGATACCGACGTCGCCGGTGCCGGCTATAACGGCTTCGGCACCGACAACCCGGCACGTCCACCCATCATGCAACGCGGATCGGAGCTGGTGATCTGGGGCTTCATCGATTCAGCCAACTACGACAACGTCATCTCCTATCACTTCCGCAACGATGGGACCGTGGTCGCGATGATGGGCGCGACCGGCTGGAACACCCCGGTCGGGCCTCCTAATCGCGCACTATCGGGAAATACGCCTCATGTGCATACGGTTCTGTGGCGGATGCGGCCCACGGTCGGGGACGCCGCGGCCGACAATTCCATCTCCGTCATCCGCTACGATCAGCATGCGAGACTCGACGGACATCGAAACGAGAACTTTCTGGTCGATCCCGTCACCTTCGAAGCGGGCATCGCCTATGATGCGTCGCAGCTCACGCGGCTTCTGATCTCCGACCCGAGCAGTTTCAACGATGCGGCGCCCGGCAAGCCGCCGCAGGAGAACGCCTACGTCCTGACGCTTCTGACGGAGGGGGTTCCGCGCCACCGCATGCCGGACGGAAAGCGCAGCTCAAGCCCGACCTACGACTTCGCCGTCGTGCGGGACCGTCCGGAGGAGCGGTCGGTGCAGCCTTTCCGGAATGAATCGACAAAGACGCTCAACGATATCCTGAACGGCAAATCCGTCGTCGACCAAGATGTCGCCATCTATGTCTACTCGACATTCGCCCACATTCCGCGGGCAGAGGATTTCATCGTCCACCCCGGCGCTCCCGACTACAAGGAGAGGGCGCCCGAAAACATGACGATGACGATGTGGAGCGGCATCAAGCTGATGCCGCGCAACATCTATACGCGCGTTCCCTTCAGCCAGCCCACCCCGGGTGCGAAAGCCGCGCCGCAAAGCCCGCTGCCCTTGACGCGGGCCTGCGCACCGCCGTCGGCGACGCCGGAGATCACCGAGCTCGGATGCACGGACGGCCGCATGCGCTACCGGCTGAAGCTTTCGCCGATCAACCAGAACCCGTTCGGTCGTCGGGCTACCGACATCGAGATCGCCGGAGACGATCTCGCCGGCTCGCCGCTTCGCGTCGGAACGGACCTTCGCTACGGCGAGGCCGGAGAAATCGCCCCCGGGCAGGGCCTCGTCATCACGCGACCGAATACCGGCCAGGAGGCCTGCCTCAGCGTCACGATGAGCGGGGACGGCTGGAGTTGCCCGGCCGAGCCCCTGTGCGTCGAGCTGACCGACGCCGCGTGTGAATAGTCGAACGCGACGCCGATTGTTCAGGCGGTCTGCATCGCCTGTGCGTGAATGCGGTCGCGCCGCGCCGCGAGCTTGTTCAGCGCCGTGAGGTAGGCCTTCGCCGACGCGACCAGCGTGTCGGTGTCGGCGGCGCGGCCGGTATAGGTCTTTCCCTGGGCCTGCAGACGCACCGACACTTCGGCCTGCGCGTCCGTGCCTTCGGTGACGGCGCTCACCTGATAGAGCTCCAGCACGGCCTCATGCGGGACGAGCGCCTTGATGGCGTTGAAGATTGCGTCGACGGGGCCGTTGCCCGTCGCCTGCACGGTCTTGTGCTCGCCATCGATGTCGAGGGTCATGGTGGCCGATTGCGGCCCCATCGTTCCGGCGATGATGGTGAGCGAGAGGACGCGGATGCGGTCATGCGCGGAGGCGATCTCCTCGTCGACCAGCGCTTCGATGTCCTCGTCGTAGACATGCTTCTTGCGGTCGGCGAGCGCCTTGAAGCGATTGAAGGCGTCCTCGATCGCGTTGTCGCCGAGCTGGTAGCCGAGCTCCTTCAGCTTCGACTTGAAGGCGGCGCGCCCGGAATGCTTGCCCATGATCAGCGAGGTCTTGGAGACGCCCACCAATTCCGGCGTCATGATCTCGTAGGTGCTGGCGTTCTTCAGCATCCCGTCCTGGTGGATGCCGCTCTCATGCGCAAACGCGTTGCGGCCGACGATCGCCTTGTTGTACTGCACCGGGAACGAGGTCACCGCGGAGACCCGCCGCGAGGCGCGGGTGAGCTGTGTCGTGTCGATGCCGGTCACATAGGGCAGCGCGTCGCCGCGCGTTTTCAGCGCCATCACGATCTCTTCGAGCGCCGCGTTGCCGGCGCGCTCGCCGAGCCCGTTGATGGTGCACTCCACCTGGCGCGCACCCGCCTCTATCCCGGCGATGGAATTGGCGACGGCGAGCCCAAGATCGTCATGACAATGTACGGAGAAGACCGCCTTGTCGGAATCGGGCACGCGTTCGCGCACGGTGCGGAACATCGCACCGTACTCGGCCGGCGTCGCGTAGCCGACCGTATCGGGAAGGTTGATCGTCGTGGCGCCGGCGCGGATCGCCTGATCGACGCAGCGGCAGAGATAGTCGAGCGGCGTGCGCGTCGCGTCCATCGCCGACCATTCGACGTTTTCCACGAGGTTCCGGGCCTGCGCCACGGTCGTCTGGATGATCTCGACCACCTCGTCCTCGCCTTTGCGCATCTGGTGCGCGAGGTGGATGGGCGAGGTGGAGACGAAGGTGTGGATGCGCGGGTGCTTGGCGTGGCGAACCGCCTCGCCGGCGCGGGCGATGTCGGCGGAGATGGCCCGGGCAAGGCCGGCCACGACCGCATTCTTCACACGCCGCGCGATCTCGGCGACCGCTTCGAAATCGCCTTGCGAGGCGATTGGAAATCCGGCCTCGATGATATCGACGCCCATCTCGTCGAGGAGGTCCGCGACCTCCAGCTTCTCGTCCAACGTCATCGTCGCGCCGGGGCATTGCTCGCCGTCGCGCAGCGTGGTGTCGAAAATCAACACGCGGTTTTCGTCGCTATGCGCTCGTCTGGTTGCGCTCATCTCAAGATTCCTTCGGAGTCGGGCGGCGCGCTTGGCCGCATGTCACATCTCAGGTTTTGCTTTTCATCCCCTGAAGACCCGCCCTGCGCGGCTCGTGAACCGAGCCCGGGCTGTCGGCGCTTCAGGGGCGCCTAAGAAGGAGCGCGAGGGCGAGCGAAAGGCTCCGCGCGTTGAGCGCGGGGAGGTCGCAGAGCGGAAAATCGTCGAACCGCACGGCCGAGCCTTCGGTGTTTCGCCGGGAGCTTCTACAATTTTCCGCGCCTTTTCGCAACGAAAAGGAGGCTTGCCGGCGGCAGTGCCCTTCAGATCGAGAGCATGCCCTCAGCGACCCTGACCGCCTTGCCGCCGATCCGCACGGCGTGGAGCCGGCTGCCGGCGACCGAGATTTCGAGGCGGATCAGCGACGGGCGGCCCATCTCGAAGCCCTGCTCCACGATCACGGCGTGCTCGCCGTCGGGCAGTCCGTCGAAATGGTGGATCGGGCCGGGAAGCGCGGCATTGGCGGCGCCGGTCGCGGGATCCTCGTCGATCCCCATGGCGGGCGCGAACATGCGGGCGCGGAAAGCGTGATCGTGGCCCTCCGTCTCGCGCGTATAGACAAAGACCGACCCGTCCTGGAAGCCGCGCGCCCAATTGGCGTGGTTGACCTGCGCTTGCGCGAGCGCCGCCATGTTGCGCATCGGCACGAAATGGAAGGGCATTCCCGCCGACCAGATGCTCGCGACGTGGTTCTCAAAGCCGATATCGGTCGGCGAGAGGCCGAGCGCGGCGGCGAGGAACTCCTTCGGCGCCGCCTCGCCGGCCGGCTCGGGCAGTCTGGGCGAGTCGAACTCCGCGAAGCCGACGGAATCGGAGAGCTTCACGCCGCAGCGGATCGGCCCGACCTCCTCCTCAAGCACGATGACGGCGTCCTGTTCGCCCGCCCCGTCGAAGCGCGCGGACGCCAGGCAAACCGCCGCGCCGACGGTCGGATGTCCGGCAAAGGGCAGTTCCCGGGTCGGCGTGAAGATCCGCACGGCGGCGGAATGCGCCGGGTTTGCGGCCGGGCGGATGAACACCGTCTCCGACAGGTTGAGCTCCCGCGCGATTCCCTGCATCGCCCGGTCGTCGAGGTCCTCCGCGTCGAGCACGACGGCAAGCGGATTTCCGGCAAGGGGACGATCGGTAAAGACGTCGTAGATTTCATAGCGGCGTTTCATGGTCCCTCATTCGAAATCGAGGCGGCGGACGAGGCCGCGAATCGTCAGTCCCTGCACGATGACTGAGAAGATGACGACGGCGTAGGTAGCGACAAGGATCGGATCGCGGAAGGTCCCGTACGGAATTGAAAGCGCGAGGGCCACCGAAATGCCGCCGCGCACGCCCCCCCAGGTCAGCACCGGCACCGATCCGCGCGAGAAGGCGCGGCGCAGCGCCGGAATCCCGAGCGGCAGCACGATCGCGGCGAAGCGCGCTGCGAGCACGATCGGGATCGCCGCCAGCGCCAGCCCGAGAAACGGGCGCTGAATGCCGATGACCAGCACTTCCAGCCCGATCAGCAGGAAGAGGACGGAATTCAGAAGCTCGTCGATGACCTCCCAGAACTCGAAGAGATGGCGGTGCGTCGTCTCGCTCATGGCGGTCGCGGCGCCGCGGTTGCCGACGAGGAGCCCCGCGACCACCACGGCGAGCGGCCCGGACGTGTGGAGTTCCGTCGCCAGGGCATAAGTGCCGGTCACCAGAGCGAGCGAAAGCAGGATCTCGGTCGGGTAGTCGTCGATCGCCTGCATGGCGCGCACCGCGACGAAGGACGCGACGAGCCCGAGCAGGACGCCGCCGACCGCTTCGCGGAGCAACACTTCCGCCGTTTGGATGAAGTCCGGTTCAGCGCCCCGGATCGCGATCGAAAGCAGGACGGTGAAGACGACGACGCCGACACCGTCGTTGAAAAGGCTCTCGCCGGCGATCTTCATCTCCAACCGCTCCGGGATGCGCACGGACTTCAAGAGCGAGAGGACGGCGACGGGGTCGGTCGGGCTGATGAGCGCGCCGAAGACCAGCGCCCAGGCGAGCGGCAGCTCAACGGCCATTGCGCGGGCGGCAAGCCAGATGGCGGTCCCCACGATCGCGGTCGAGATGATCACGCCGATCGTCGCCAGAACGCCAACCGGCCAGCGGACATTCTTCAGCATGCTGAAATCGACATGCAGCGCGCCGGCGAAGAGCAGAAAGGCCAACATGCCGTGCATCAGCGTGTCGAAGAAGTCGATCTGCGCTACGGCCCCGGTGACCGTCTCGCGCACGTTCGAACCCGGCAGGAAATTGTCGATCAGGATCAGCGCCAGCGAGACGAGCAGCGCCATCACCAAGAGGCCGATCGACCGCGGCAGGCCGATGAAGCGGACGTTGATCCACGCGAAGAACGCTGAAAAGACCAGAAGCAGCGCCGCGATTTCAAAGAGGCTGAGCATGACCCGTGCTCGTAGCGCCGATAGATCGCCCGCACCAGAGCACACGCCCATATTACGCGGCTCGCGCGGCGGCTTCGCCGCAAAGCCGCGCGCTCGAGCCCAACGCGGAAACTTAGCGGCAGCTTTTGTTTCAGCGCCGGAGCGACCCTTTCGAAATTCTCCACAAACTCTCCAGCTCGCCTGCAAGCTCGACGCGCCGCCTCTCCTTACACGGCAGCCATGCGGACACCGCCGCCCCCGGCGCCCGCGTATCGAAGCTCAAGCAGGAACGTCATGCGCCGCAGAAAGCAGCGCGGAAAATGAGGAGAGACGAGATGAAGAAGATCCTGACCATCGGATTCGCCGCCCTGGTGACCGCATCGGCGCTTGCCACGTCGGCGGTCCCCGCCAGCGCCGGCGGCCACGGCCATGGCTGGCGCCACAAAAATCACTGGGTCTACGACTATCGTTGGGACGATCGCTGGTACGGACAGCGCAGTTCTTGGCGGGCGCATGTCCGCTGGTGCGAGCACCGCCACCGGAGCTACGACCGCTCGACCAACCTCTTTCGAACCTCGCACGGCCACTGGCGCCAGTGCCGCTCGCCCTTCATCTGAGTAACCCGCAAGGGAAAGAGCGAGGCCCCGTCGCGCGAGCGGCGGGGCTTTTTCTTAAAGCGGGAGCAACGGAACTCGCGGTCTCGCAGATCGCGCAGCACCCAAACCGAAGGCGGCGAAACATTCGGCCGATACAGCGGCGTTCAAAAATCCCACATTAATTCAAATACTTACACCTCCGCAGCGTTGACCGTGCGCATGAAACATTCCGCGGATGAACGCAAACGAAGAGCGTTCCGGCGAAACCTTTATCCCGCTTCCGCGAAAACGTGCAGAAGCGGAACACCCCTAAAACCTGCATCACCGAAGCAGGCGGCAGACACCGCCGCCCGGAATAAACCGGAGGAACCGAACGGTCCTCCACCCGCGAGGTCTACAGGGTGTGTCGCCACAAGCGGGCACCACTTTTGGGGAGAACGAAAATGAGAAAGATTCTGGTCACCGCTTCCGCAGCCATCATCGGCGCCATCGCGATCACCGCCTCCGCGGCCCCTGCCAGCGCCGGCAACTTCAACTTCACGCTCGGCCTCGGCGGCTACGGCTACGGGCCGGGTTGGGGCCCGGGTTGGGGTCCCTACTACGGCGGCGGCGTCTATGTCGGCAATCCGTATCCGGGGAACAACTGGCAGGCGCACGTCCAGTGGTGCTACGACCACAAGGGCCCGTCCTACAACCCGAACACCAACAAGTACATCAATCAGTACGGCCACAAGAAGTACTGCCACTCGCCTTTCGCCTGAGCCTTACGGCACGGTCACGGAAGAGCCTCCCCGCCCCCCGGGGAGGCTCTTTCGTTTGTGGCGCAAAAACAAGATGACAATTTCCACGCTGCTTTGATATTCTTGATTATTTCAGAATAGAGAAACACTTTCATCTCTCTTTGAAACACGATACTCCTACGGCGAAAACAACAGGCGACATTGTTGTTCTATAACTCTCCCCGTTGAGCCGGCGGAACCTCGGTTCCGCTACTTCGACCGGAGAAGGCTCCTGATTACGCCCTTCGATGGTCATTGGAGGTGTGTCGCCAGACACGGCGCACCGAGATTTTGGGGAGAAAGCAGATGAGGAAGATTCTGACCGCTGCACTCACCGCCGCCCTGCTCACGGTGGGGATGGCTGCCGCCGCGAATGCAATGCCTCCCGGGCCGGGCGGTTTCGCCCCCGGCGGGGGCGGCCCACCGCCTCCCACGCCTCCGGGTGGATTCGCTCCGACACCGCCGGGTGGCGGTGGGGGCGGCGGCGGGGGCGGCGGTGGCGGTGGCGGCGGCGGGCCCGGCTGGGGCGGACCCGGCTGGGGCGGTGGCTGGGGTGGCGGCTTCGGCGTGACGATCGCGCCGCGGATTTATGCGCAGCCGGCCGTGTCCGACGACTATCTCAGGGAGCACATCGCCTACTGCATGAGGCGGTGGAAGACCTACGATCCGGAGACGGACATGTTCATGAGCAACAACGGCCCGCGCTACTGCATCTCGCCGTATTCGAAGTATCTCGACTAGCGAGACCGGCCCACGATATCCGCCTCCCCGGCCCTGCCGGGGAGGCCTCGCATTGTCGAAAACGCTCGCCGCGACGGCTAACCGCCGCGGCGAGCCAAGCGCTTCGAAAGCCGTTTCGCCATGCGCGGCAGTGCGCGGCCAGGAATCGAGCCGGAGGGCGATTCGCCGGTGACCCGCATCCCCATGCGTTCGTAGAACGGGACAGCGTTCGGATCGGCGTCGAGGCCGATCCGCTCTGCCCCGAGAGCGCACGCGCGTTCCTCCATGTGCCGCCAGAGGGCGGCGCCGACTCCTGAGCCGACGCGCTCCGGCGCAACGAAGATGAGGCGGACCTCCGCCTCCTCCGCGCCGGGTACCAGCTCAAGCAGGCCGACGGCCGTGTCGCCCTCCTCGGCGACCCACACCTCGCCAGCCTTGATCGCGGCGGGCTGAACGGTCAGTTCCGCAAGGCAGGCGGCCATGAAGGCGTCATCATAACCCCAAACGGCCTTCGACCGCATGGCGAGCGCTGTCAGGAGCGGCGCTTCGTCGACCCGCGCGCGGCGAATCAGCAGCGGCGACCTCCCCATCGCGATTGCGGCGCCTCAGTTCTTCGCCTTGTCCACGAGCTTGTTGGCGCCGATCCACGGCATCATGGCGCGCAGCTTCTCGCCGACCTCCTCGATCGGATGCGCGTCATGCATGCGCCGCGTCGCCTTGAACATCGGCATGCCGGACTTAACCTCACCGATCCATTTGGACGTGAAAGCGCCGCTCTGAATGTCGTGCAGCACGCGCTTCATCTCCGCCTTCGTCTCCTCGGTGATGATGCGCGGGCCTGAGACATACTCGCCGAACTCGGCGGTGTTGGAGATCGAGTAGTTCATGTTGGCGATGCCGCCCTCGTAGATCAGGTCGACGATGAGCTTCACCTCGTGCAGGCACTCGAAATACGCCATCTCAGGTGCGTAGCCGGCTTCGACCAGCGTCTCGTATCCGCCGCGGATCAATTCCACGAGACCACCGCAGAGCACCACCTGCTCGCCGAACAGGTCCGTCTCGCATTCCTCCTTGAAGGTCGTCTCGATGACGCCGGAACGCCCGCCGCCGATGGCTGACGCGTAGGAGAGCGCGAGGTCGTGGGCGTTGCCGGTCGCGTCCTGCGCGATCGCGATCAGGCAGGGAACGCCGCCGCCCTTCTGGTATTCGCTCCTGACCGTGTGGCCGGGGCCCTTCGGCGCGATCATGATGACGTCGACGCTCGCCTTCGGCTCGATCAGGTTGAAGTGGACGTTCAGCCCGTGCGCGAAGGCGACCGCGGCACCGTCGCGCACATTGGCGGCGACGTGATCGCGGTAGATGTCGGATTGAAGCTCGTCGGGCGCGCAGAACATGATGAGGTCCGCGGCGGCGGAGGCGTCGGCGACCGACATGACCTTAAGACCGGCGGCCTCGGCCTTCTTGGCGGAAGCGGAGCCCTCGCGAAGAGCGATGACGACGTCTTTCACCCCGGAATCGCGGAGGTTCAGCGCATGCGCGTGCCCCTGGCTGCCGAAGCCGACGATTGCGACCTTCTTACCCTTGATCAGATTCACGTCCGCATCGCGGTCGTAGTACACGCGCATATCTCACCCTTCCCGCTCGTTCAGCCGGCCTTCCGATTGCCGTCATTTTGATGAAGCTGGCGGGGTTCTAGCTTTCGGCGGCGGGCCGGGCAACCTGCGCGTTACGGGCGGTGCCGCTCGGGCCTGCGGGTGTACGGACTGCAACCTGAGGGGCAAGCCCCAGGGGTCTCAAAAACGTCGGAAATTCTATCGACGGTGTTCAAGATATGACGGTTACGGTAGTGACGGTCCCGCTGCTGCCGGACCTAATATCGGGAGGATTCCAAAAATGCGGACGATCAACCTGCTTTGCCTGACGCTCGGCATCTCGCTTTCGACCATCGTACCGGCCCTTGCCGAGGCGCCGACGCCGGCGCAACAGCAGGCCATCCGCTCGAATTGCGTCAGCGATTATCGGGCGAATTGCTCCGGCGTCCCGACCGGCGGCATGGACGCCCTGATTTGCCTGGAGCAGCATTCCGACAGCCTGTCGCCGGCCTGCAAATCGGCGGTTGAGGCGGTAGAGCCCGCTTCGGCCCCGGCGCCCGAGGCGGCAGCCAAGCCCGCCGAAACCGCGACCGCTCCTGCCCCGGCCGCTCCAAAGCCCGCCGAGGCCGACAAGACAACCGCTCCGGCCGCGGCTGCCGCGAAGCCGCCGGCGAGCGAGCCGAAGCTGACCTTCAGGCAGGAGATGAGGATTGCCGGCGGATCCTGTGCGGTCGACTTCCGGCTGTTGTGCCCCAATCTGCCGATTGGGCATGGCAACGTGCTGTTTTGCCTTGAGGTCCACTGGCCGAGACTGGCCCCGGCCTGCCGAGACGCCCTCAGCGCGATGGGTGTTGGCCCCTAGTTTCACGAAGACGCGGCCGCTGTGACGGCCGCGTAAAACGCCTCGGGATCAGCTCTTCATCGCGCCGGCACCCGCGACCGAGCCGCGGCATGGAGGACGCGTTCGGCGCGGCCATAGCGGACCGCGGCCTCGCGAAACGAGATGAGCCGCCGCTCCGCCTCGTCCCAGAGGACCAGGCGGACGCAGCCAAGGCTTTCCGCAAGCGTCAGCCTGCTGACGCCGCGCAGCTCGGGATTGTCACGCAGCACGTGGCCCAGCCGATAGAACGGAATGCGGCTGCTCAAATGGTGGACGTGGTGCACGCCGATATTGGCTGAGAACCAGCGCAGCACAGCCGGCAGGTCGTAGTGGGAGCTCCCGTGCAGCGCGGTCTCGTGCAGATTCCACGTGCGGCCGTCCTCCCAGGCGGTCTCCTCGAACTGATGCTGCACATAGAAGAGCCAAACGCCGATCGAGGCGGCAACCAGCGTGATGGGGAGATGCACCAGTAGAAACGGCCCGATCCCGACCGCCCATATGAGCCCGGCGACGACGAGCATAATCGCAAGGTTCGTCGCCATCGTGCTCACCCAAGGCAGCCAGCCGCGTCGCATCAAGCCGATCGGGAGCCGATTCTGCAGGATGAATAGATAGGCCGGACCGACGCCGAACATCACCAGCGGATGCCGATAGAGGCGATATCCGAACCGGCGCAGAGCGGAACGGGAAAGATATTCTTGCACCGTCCAGGTTTCCACGTCGCCAATGCCACGCTGATCGAGATTGCCGGAGGTCGCGTGGTGGATCGCGTGCGAGCGGCGCCAGCAATCGTATGGCGTGAGCGTCAACACACCGGCGACGCGGCCGACCCAGTCATTCGCGGCGCGCGCCGGGAAGAAAGCGCCGTGCCCGCAATCGTGCTGGATCATGAAGAGCCGCACGAGAAAGCCGGCGGCGGGAACTGAGAGGATGAGGCAGAGCCACAGATATCCGAAATGCACGGACGCCCACATCAAGAACCAGATCGCCACCAGCGGCACCGCCGTGATCGCGATTTCGAGGATGCCGCGCGTCGTGTTCGGCTTTTTGTATTGCGCGAGATCTTTGGCCAAGGCGCGCACGTCAAGGTCGGCGGCCTTGCCGCAAATAGGCGTAGCATTCGGCATGGAAGCTCCGGTTCAGCGAGGCAGCACCGGAGGATCCCGATCAGCCACAACGTTTCGTGTTGGCAGGCGTACGAATGCATATCTTATAGCAAGGAAGTACGACGATTGTCGCATGAATAGACCCGCCGCCGCGTCATCTGCGCGCGGCGCAGGCGTGAAACGCGGGGCGGGTTTGCGGCCGAAACCGCCGCAACGTCCGCCACTCCTTGGGAAAATGCACGCGGAGGTCCACATGTCGGAGCGCGGCGCGCCGAGGAACGTCTTCGCTTAGCGCACGCGGCGGCAGTCAGCTATCATTGTGCTTTCGGGAGGCTGCCGCGCCATGTACGAGCTCCACATTGCAAACAAGAACTATTCCTCGTGGTCGCTCAGGCCGTGGGTCCTGATGAAGGCGCTCGGCATTCCGTTTCAAGAGCGGGTCACGCCGTTTCCCGCATCCGCCCCGGGAAGGACGGCCTTCGGCGCATTCTCGCCGAGCGGCCAGGTACCGTGCCTGATCGACGGCGACACCGTGGTGTGGGATTCGCTCGCCATCGCTGAATATCTGGCCGAGCGCCACGCGGGCGTGTGGCCTGAGGATGCGAAGGCGCGCGCGTGGGCCCGCTCGGCTTCGGCGGAAATCCACTCCGGTTTCATGACGCTCCGTGGCGTCTGCAACATGAACTGCGGCATCCGCGTGAAGCTCAAGGAGGTCACGCCGGCGCTCCAAGAGGATCTCTCCCGCCTCGCCGCGCTCTGGTCGGACGGGCTCAACAAATTCGGTGGGCCGTTCCTCGCCGGCCACGATTTCTCCAACGTCGATGCGTTCTTCTGTCCGGTGGCTTTCCGCGCGCAGACCTACGGATTGCCGCTTCAAGGAGACGCGAAGGCTTATGCGGAACGGCTCTTGGCATTGCCGGTAATGCGGGAATGGTACGAGGCGGGACTGGCCGAGACCTGGCGCATCGAGCGCTACGAGGATCTTGCGCGTGCAGCGGGCGAAGTCGTCGCGGATTACCGGGTGGGGCAATAGCAGCCCCGCGCGGCAACTGAGCGCGCTACCGCACGATGGTGATCGCCTCCGCGGCGCGGGTGATGGCCGTATAGAGCCAGCGGTCGCGGGTGTCGCGGAAGGCGAAGCTCTCGTCGAAGAGCACGAGCCGGTCCCACTGCGACCCTTGCGCCTTGTGGACGGTGAGCGCGTAACCGTAATCGAACTCGTCGGTGCGGCGGCGACGATCGAAGGGGACGGCTTCCGGCCCGTCCTCGAACATCGCCTTCAGAACGCGTATCTTCGCAGACGAGCCGTGCGGGCCTTCGTCCTCCGACTTGACCAGCATGTTTATCGCAAGCCCGGCGCGCGCGCCGACGGAGGTCACGCGCCAGAGCCCGCCGTTCAGCAGGCCTTTCTCGGAGCTGTTCCTGAGGCAGACCAGCTTGTCGCCGGCGGCCGGCAGCATATCCTCGAAGCCTTTCAGGGTACGGATGCGTCGGTTGAAATTCTGCCTCGTGCGGTTCCGCCCGACGAGCACCTGGTCGGCGGCGAGCACGTCATCGGCGTCGATGTCGTCGCGGCCGATCACACGGCTCTCGCCGTAGCGTCCGTAATCGGGGCGGCCGCCCTCGCGCACCGTCGCCGCAAGTTGGATGATCGGGTTCTCGCGCGCCTGGCGATGGATCTCGGTGAGCATGACGTCGGGCTCGTGCTCGGTGAAGAAACCGCCACCGCCCTCCCCCGCCTTCACCGGCGGCAGCTGCCCCGGATCGCCAAGGACGAGCACCTTGGTGCCGAAGGAAAGGAGATCACGGCCGAGCTTCTCATCGACCATGGAGCATTCGTCGACGATGACGAGCTTCGCCTTCTTCACCTCGCTTGAGCGGTTGAGCGAGAAGGCGGGCTGCATCTCGCCCGTTTCCTCCTCCGCCTTCTCGCCGCGCGGCCGGTAGATCAGCGAGTGCAGCGTGCGGGCATTGGCGCAGCCGCGATTGCGCATCACCTGCGCGGCCTTGCCGGTGAAGGCGGCGAAGAGCACCTCGCCACCGGAATCCTCCGCGATTGTCTTCGCCAGCGTCGTCTTGCCCGTGCCGGCAAAGCCGAAGAGACGGAAGACCTGTGGAGCCGGCGATTTCAGCCAGCGCGAGACGGCGAGGAGTGCTGCGTCCTGCTGCGGGGAGACATCCATTCGCCCGCGCTCAGGCGAGATCGGTTTGAGAGAAATCGTCGCCCTTGTGGAGCAGCGGAACGCCGTGCTGTTTCGCCATGGCGTAGGCGAAGCAGTCGCAAAGGTTCAACCGAGCGGGATGCCCGCGTCCTTTTCCAAATTGTGCAAAAGCCCCGAGGGCCGAGACTGCCGCATCCGCTTCGATATTTACGATGTCGATATCACTGCGATCGATGAACCGATGAACAAGCGAAAGCGCATGCGGCACCGCAAGCCCGGTCTTGCGAACGATGGCGGTCACGGCCTCGAAAATCGCAAGCGCCGAGGTTATCGGCGCATCGGCGTCATCCAACCGCGCCACAAGCGCCGCATGATCATCTTCCTGAGAAAGGATCGCGACGATCGCGGAGGCATCTACGAACATCACTCGTCCTCCTCGCCGGAAAGCCAGTCATAAAAAGCCTTGTCGGCCTTGAGGCCGGTGTCGGGCGCAGCGGCAATCTCGTCCGTGATGTCTTTGATCCGTTCCATGAGCGGCACTTTGCGGCGCTCCTCGCGAAGCTTCGCCTCAAGCGCGGACTTCACGGCATTGGTGATGCCGTCGCCCTGGAGCCGCGCGAGTTCGCGCGCCAGCCGGTCGGTCTCCGGATCGCGAATATGGAAGGCCATTGCCGGCACTCCGTCTAGACGAATGACAGATATCATCTAGACGGAGAGAACACAACAAGAACCGTTGGGGCGGCGGCTATTGCAGCATTTCGCAGCAGCCGGTGCCCTGGACCGTCATCGGGTGGCTCGAAAGCGCACCCTGCGTATAGGTCACCGTCACGGAGAAATTCGTCTGCTCGTCGTTCGGCTTGGTGCAGCCCTGGCCGACAATATTGGCGATCAGCGACAGCGGCGCATCGCTCGTCACCTCAAAATCGTTCGGGCTGCCCTGAAGCACACAATCGTCGACGACGAGCGGCTCGCTCTCCCAGTTCGGGTTCTCCGGATCGATGAAGGTGACGACTTTCGCCCCGGCGCTGTCCGTCCCGGTGATGAATTCCCAACTCGGTTCAAACCCGTCGCATTTGAACTTCAGCCCGAGGCAGAGGTCGGCGGCGCCCGCGGGCGCGCCGATCACAACGCCGGCTGCGAATGCAATAATTGCTGCAACACTAATACGCGACATTACACTTCCTCCCCGTTCCGGACGCATGCCGGATGCTCGTATTACGAGCGGGGAATCTGGCCCGAAGATGACAGCGGCGCCGAAAAGTTTCGGCGCCGCTTCGGGAACGATGTGCGATCAGCGTGGCGGATGCCGCATGAAGGCCGCGCGGAGAGTTGCGATGTCGATACCGAGCGTCCGCGACGCGCGCTGGAGGTTCGGAGGCGGCGCGCCGACGGCCTGGCGCAGCGTCTCCACGTCAATGCCGAGGTCCTTGGCGATGGCGGCAAGCGGATCGCCGCCGCCGCGCGGGCCTTGCGGCCGGGCGCGCGCACTCAATTGCGCGCCACCCGCGCCCAGCCGCGGAGGCAGTCCGCCGAGTTGATCCTGCGGCGGCTGGACGCTCGCCGTTCTCATTCCGGTCGACACGGGCGTGCCTTTGAAGCAGCCAATCGAGTACCGGATACTCGTCGGTCATGACGTAGTGGTACATCGTGACGAGCTCGCCGTCCCACATGACGGGTCCGACACTTCCGTGGCAGGCATCGAGGTCGGCGTTCGTCAGCTCTCGCCCGCTCGCATCGTAGGGCCCGTAGATGCCAAAGCCGTCGAGCGCGTAGCCGATCAGTTCGCTGCCGCCCGACGCGTCGCGCCCTTGCGGCATGCACGGCGACAGGCTGTGATAATGGTACTGGCCGTTCCTCTGCGGGTGGCCGTCGCACGAATCCTGCACTTCGTGAGCGGGGGCGTCATTCCCCCCTGCGTCGACCGCGTTGTAGATGGCCCCACCGACGAGCGTGAAACCGACCATGCCCATCGGCACGCAGCTCGGCTGTGCCGCCACCTCGGGGTTAGCGGGCAGACGAAGCAGGATGTTCTGCTCGCGGATCGAGTTCGGGTTGCGGTCGTATTGATAAGCGGGATCACTCGGCGAGACCGGATAGACGCCGGTCGGATGGGTCGGCAGGTTGTTGGCCCGCACAACGTGAGTGTCGCCTTCTAAAGTGACTGAGATTGATGCATTCGGCCAGTCGACCGCGCCGGCGATGGTTGGCTTCTCGTCGGCATCGTAGGTGTCACCATGGATCCAGGGGCCGGTAATCGTGGGAGCCGGTGCGAACCGAGTCTGGCACGCATCGAGATATCCATTCTTCGGCGAGGTGGATATCTTGCCATCACCAAGCTCACGTATGTCGTGGGCCAAAGCGCCGGAGGACGCGCCAAATCCCGCCGCGATGATCGGCAAGACAACGAGTGCGGCCTTCGCCAAGGTCGGAAAATTGTGGGCAGTCATCTCGGTTCCTCCAAAGCTCCTTCGAGAGAGCTAAAAAGGGAACCGGCCGCAGCGGGATCAACGAGCGCTGGACGAGAATTTGTATCGAATTGTCTTGTTCAGACTACGCAACAGACTTCGCTACATTTTTCTTTGGTTACCGCCAGCCGCTTACATCGCCTCCATGCCGCGGCCGAGCGCGGCGACGCCGGTACGGCAGACCTCGACCAGCCCGAGCGGCTGCATGATGGCGATGAACTGCTCGATCTTGGTGGTGCGGCCGGTGAGCTGGAAGATGAAGTGCTCGGTGGTGGCGTCGACCACCTCCGCCTTGAAGGCGTCGGCGAGGCGCAGCGCCTCGATACGGTCCTGGCCGCTGCCGGCCACCTTGACCAGCGCCAGCTCGCGTTCCAGCGGCTTCTCCTGCCCGCGCACGACGGCAAGCGTCGTCAGGTCCGTCACCCGGTGCACGGAGACGAGCCGGTCGAGCTGGTTCCTGATCTGCTCCAAAACCGCCTTCGTCCCCGTCGTCACCACCGTGATGCGGGAAAGATGCTGCTCGTGCTGCGTCTCCGACACCGTCAGGCTCTCGATGTTGTAGCCGCGCCCGGAGAAGAGCCCGATCACACGCGCCAAGACGCCCGGCTCGTTGTCGACGACGACGGAGAGCGTGTGCGTCTCCTTCGGATCGTGCCTGTCCTCGATGAAATAGGCCGAGGCCGGCGGTGTCAGCGCGGGCTGTGCGGTGAGCGTATCGTTCATTTGGGTGTCTCCACGAATGAGGCGCGCGGCAGGCGCTGGGTTCCGCGCGAGATTGCAACGCCGGCAAGGATGACCGCGAGCGCCATCAGAGCCGACGCGGGCGGACGTTCCGACAGAATGGCGAAGCCCCAGGCGACGCCGAAGATCGGCACGAGAAAGTTGATCTGGGCGAAGAAGCCGGCGCCCTGGCGCCTGAGGATCGCCAGGAGGATGAGGCTCGCGAACCCGGTCGGGAAAAAGCCGAGAAGAACCAGCGCCAGCCACGCCACGCCGGCCGGATGCAGCGTCCATGGCGCTTCGAGCACGAGGCTTGCGGGCACGAGCATCGCCATCCCGGCAAGCAGGATGGCGGCTGAGACGGCGTAGGGATCGCCGCCGGCGATGCGCTTCGTCACCACCGCGTTCACCGCGTAGCAGAAAGACGCGCCAAGGACCGCGAGCTGCCGCGCGGTGTCGCCGCCAAGCGCGGCGAGCTTCTCCGGTCCGATGAGGATGACGAGCCCGACAATGCCGAGTCCGACGCCGATCAGCTTATTTAAGGTGAAGGGCTCGTTCGCCGCGAAGCGCGCCAGGATCAGCGTCATCAGCGGCATGCCGGCCATGAGGATCGCCGCAAGCCCCGCATCGATGCGCGCCTCGCCCCACGATATCAGCGAAAACGGCAAAGCGAGGCCGAAAAAACCCGAAAGCGTCGCGGTAACCCAGAATCGCCGACCGGTGGGCAACCGCCGCCCGCTGGCGATGACGATGGCAACGAACAGAAGCGCCCCGACCACGACCCGCGCCGCGGTCACGGTGACCGGCGGCACAGTGTCGATCGCCAGCTTGATCAGCATGAACGACCCGCCCCAGATCGCGGCGAGCGCGACGAGGAGCATATAGTCGGTGGCGCGGGGAAGCGGCGTAGTCACGGCGTGCCCATGAGCGTCCCGCCCCTACACCAAGGCCTTGCCGCCGGCGAAGGACTCCGCCACGGCCGCCTCGTCGCTTGCCTCGGCCGGAAGCAGCATCTCGTTATGCGCCTTGCCCGACGGGATCATCGGGAAGCAGTTTTCGAGATTGGCGACGCGGCAGTCGAAGATCACCGGTTTCCTGACCGCGATCATCTCGTCGATCGCGTCGTCGAGCTCACCCGGATGCTCGGCGCGCAGGCCGACGCAGCCGTAGGCCTCCGCCAGCTTCACGAAGTCCGGCAGCGAGTCCGTGTAGGAATGCGACAGCCGGTTGCCGTGCAGCAGCTGCTGCCACTGCCTGACCATGCCCATATATTGGTTGTTCAGAATGAATATCTTGATCGGCAGATCGTGCTGAACCGCGGTCGACATCTCCTGCATGGTCATGAGCACCGAGGCGTCGCCGGCGATGTCGATGACGAGGCTCTCCGGATGCGCCACCTGCACGCCGAGCGCAGCCGGCAGGCCGTAGCCCATCGTGCCGAGGCCACCTGAGGTCATCCAGCGGTTGGGCTCCTCGAAGCCGTAGAACTGTGCCGCCCACATCTGGTGCTGGCCGACCTCGGTGGTGATGTAGACGTCGCGATCCTTGGTCGCCTGATAAAGGCGCTGGATGGCGTATTGCGGCATGATGGACCGATCCGAGGGCCGATAGGCGAGCGAGTTGCGCGCCCGCCAGCGCTCGATCTGATCCCACCATTTGGCGATCGCCGTGCCGCGCGGCTTGCCGATCTCCTTCTGCCAGACGATCAGCATGTCCTCCATCACCTGCGCCGCGTCGCCGACGATCGGCACGTCGACGTGGATGTTCTTGTTGATGGAGGAAGCGTCGACGTCGACGTGGATCTTGCGCGAGCCGGGCGAGAAGGCGTCCGTGCGCCCGGTGATGCGGTCGTCGAAGCGCGCGCCGATGCACACCATCAGGTCGCAATCGTGCATCGCCATGTTGGCTTCGTAGGTGCCGTGCATGCCGAGCATGCCGAGCCAGTTCTTGCCGGACGCCGGATAAGCCCCGAGGCCGAGCAGCGTGGAGGTGATCGGAAAGCCGGTCGCGGCGACGAGCTCGCGCAGGAGCTGGCTCGCGCGCGGACCTGAATTGACGATGCCGCCACCGGTATAGAAGACCGGCCGCTCGGCGCGCGCCATCAGTGCGACGGCGTGGCGGATCGCTTCCGCCGACCCCTTGCCGGCCGGGCGGTAGCCGGTATGCGCGCGGCGCACCTCGTCCGGTCCCCAATAAGTGCCCTTGGCGAATTGCACGTCTTTCGGGATATCGACGACGACCGGCCCCGGCCGTCCCGTCGTCGCCACATAGAACGCCTCGTGCAGCACGCGCGCGAGATCGTTCACGTCCTTCACAAGCCAGTTGTGCTTCGTGCAGGGGCGCGTGATGCCGACCGTGTCGCATTCCTGGAAGGCGTCGTTGCCGATCAGATGCGTCGGCACCTGGCCGGTGATGCAGACGATCGGAATGGAATCCATGAGCGCATCGGTGAGCGGCGTCACCATGTTGGTGGCGCCCGGTCCGGAAGTGACGAGCGCCACACCCGCCCGGCCTGTGGAGCGGGCGTAGCCCTCCGCGGCGTGGCCCGCGCCCTGCTCATGGCGGACAAGGATGTGCTTCACTGCGTCCTGCTGGATCAGCGCGTCGTAGATCGGCAGAACCGCGCCCCCCGGATAGCCGAAAATGTGCTCGACGCCCTGGTCGGCCAAGGCCCGCATGACCATCTCCGCGCCGGTCATCTGCTCAGGCATTTCCCTCACTCCGTGCTTGGGCCCGTCCAGCCGGTCACCCGCCCCGAAACAACAAAAAAGGGCCCCTCAGGGACCCTTGTGACGCGCACCACCGTTCGCGGCGACCCTGTCAGGCCACCTCGGCAGTGCGCAGCATTACGATAAGCTCACGTCGCATGATGCAGGTCTTTTAGCGGCGCGAGCTCGCCGCGGTCAAGCACGGATCGCCGGCGAGCCTGCGAGCCTTCCCCGGACTTTCGGCCCTGCGCACGCCTCAAGAACAACAAATCCTCTTCCCAGTCGTTCGTATTTTCGCGCGGCTTTTAGCGGCTTTCTTAGCCTTTTTCGGCCAGCGTCCCGGCTTGATCGATCCCCGCAAGAAGAACACTCGGCGAAGAATGTCGCATCGGCTCAAAGGCGCGGTCGAAGCACCGCAGCGCACCGGCTGGACCCGCCTGGTAGGATTCTTGATTGGATTCGCGATCATGGCGACCGCCGCCACGGCCTACGTTCTGGCCTCGCCTTCCCTTTTCCTCGACGTTTTCTCCCTGGCGATCTGCAGTCTGCTCGCTCTGGGCTTCATCGCCACCGCCTGTGGTCTTTCGATCAGGCTCGACCGCACGCGCCGTGAACTCGCCGCAACGAAGCGGACCCTTCGCGCCGCTCGGGCGGTCCACGAGCGGCAGCTCCACCGTCTGCAAGCGGCGATCGACAACATGTCGCAAGGGCTCTGCATGTTCGGCCCGGACAGCCGGTTGCTGGTTTCGAATGCGCGCTATGCGGATCTCTACAACCTTCCGCACGATCAGGTGCAGCCGGGAATGGCGCTCACGGAGATCGTGAGCAATCGCTTCGCCGCCGGTAATGTCCCGTCCATCGGCGAGGCGGCGCTGCGCCTGCACTTGGCTGAGCTCGTCGAACGTGGCGAGCCGGCAGAGACGATCGTTGAGCAGGAGGACGGCCGCGTGTTCCTGCTCGGTTACGCGCCGCTCAGCGACGGCAGCTGGGTTGCCACCCATCAGGACATTACCGACCGCCGCGACGCCGAAGCCAAGATCGTCCATATGGCGCGGCACGATTCGCTCACCGATCTGCCGAACCGCATCGCGTTCCGCGACCGGCTTGAGCTCCTGCTCGGGCGGCTCGAAGAAGGCGAGGGCCTCGCCATCCTCTGTCTCGATCTAGACCGCTTCAAGAGCGTCAACGACTCGCTTGGGCATCACGTCGGCGACCTGCTGCTGAGCGAGGTCGCGTCCAGACTGCGAAGCTGCGTGCGCGAGATCGATTTCGTCGCGCGGCTGAGCGGCGACGAGTTCGCCATCGTGCAGATGAGCGCTGGCGTACCGGACGAAGCGACGGCGCTTGCCCGGCGCATCGTGGAAGCGATCGAGGCGCCCTACACGATAGAAGGGTCCCAGGTTACGTCCGGCGCCAGCATCGGGATCGCGATCGCCCCCGGCGACGGAGCCAACGCGCAACGCCTCCTGAAGAACGCGGACCTCGCGCTCTATCGCGCCAAGGCCGATGGCCGCGGCACCTACCGCTTCTTCGAGCCGGAGATGGATGCGCGCATGCGGGCGCGGCGTTCGCTGGAAGACGATCTTCGAACCGCGATCGCGGCTGGCGAGTTCGCGCTTCACTATCAGTCGATCATCGACCTGGAGAGCGGCACGATCAAAGGCTTCGAGGCTCTATTGCGTTGGCAGCACAGCGTGCGTGGGGCCGTGGCGCCGGCCGAATTCATCCCGGTCGCCGAGGATACAGGCCTCATCGTTCCACTCGGCGAATGGGTGATCGAGCGGGCCTGCGCGGACGCGGCGCGTTGGCCCGGCGACGCCAAGGTGGCGGTCAACCTTTCGCCGGTGCAGCTCAGAAGCGCCAACCTCGTTCCGACCGTCATGTCGGCGCTTGCGCGGTCCGGCCTCAAGGCGGAGCGGCTCGAGTTCGAGATCACGGAGACCGTGCTCATGCAGGAAAGCGAGGCGACGCTTGCCACGCTGCATCGCCTGCGCGACCTCGGCGCAAGCATCTCGATGGACGATTTCGGCACCGGCTATTCTTCGCTCAGCTATCTCAGGCGCTTTCCGTTCGACAAGCTTAAGATCGACCGCTCCTTCATCCGTGACCTTGTCCTGCGCGAAGATAGCGCCGCGATCGTCCGGGCCGTTGCCGCGCTCGGCAAGAGCCTCGGCATAGTCACCACCGCGGAAGGCGTTGAAACGCCGGAGCAGCTTGCGCGGGTGAAGGCGGAGGGCTGCACGGAGGTGCAGGGCTTCTTGTTCGGTCGGCCGCGGCCGACCGAAGAGATCGCGCGTCTCCTTTCCGAGCGGAGCGCCAGGGACACGCCCCGGGAGCAGGCCGTGGCATGAGCCTTATCCGAATTATTTCCGCGCAAAGCCGGCCTCCACGTCGCGATGAAACGTCTCGTTAAGTTTCCCACCTAACCTCGTCTTCACGGCTTTCCGGTTTATTCGACGCGAAATTCTCGACACGATTTGATGGAGCTCTCCACGTGTTCCTTACCGGCAGCCAGGTTCTGCACAGCCACGATCCGAAGCTCGTCCTCCTGGCAACCGCCATCTGCGCGCTCGGAAGCTTTGTCGCCATCTTCCTCTTCACCCAGGCGCGCGAGATGCACGGCCAGGGACGCGGAGGATGGCTCTTCCTCTCAGGCTTCTCCGCCGGCGCGGTGATGTGGACCACGCACTTCGTGGCGCTGCTCGCCTTCCAGCCGGACATCAGCCTCGCCTACGATCCCGCCATGACCGGCGGGGCGTTCTTCGTCGCGGTGCTGCTTTCCACGATCGGCATGGCGATCGCCGCCTACGGACCGGGGCACTCGGGCCTGGTGGGTGGCGCGGTGGTCGGCGTCGCGGCGGTGGCGCTGCACTTCACGGCGATGGCCAGCCTTCGCATCGCCGGCCAGATCGAGTGGAACGTGACGCTGGTGTTCATGGGAGCGGTGCTTTGCATAACCGCCTCCACGCTTGCCATCGCGCGCGCCAGAAACGAGGGCCGCAACGTTCAGATCATCGCGCCGCTGCTGCTCGCGGCTGGCCTTGTCATCATGCACTTCGTCGGCATGGCCGCGATTACCATCACGCCGAACACCACGATTCCGATCCCGTCCAAATCAATCGATCCGACAGTGCTCGGCTACTTCGTCGCCGCCATGGTGATGCTGCTCATCGGCACGGGCGTCGCCACGACGCTCATCGCGCGCGGGGCGCGCATCGAAGCGCAAACGCAGCTCCGCAACATCGCCGACGCCTCCGTGGAAGGGCTCATCCTGACCGACGGCGCAAAAATCCTCGACTTCAACGAGAGCATCCGCGTTCTCGTCGGCTTCGCGCGGTCGGCACGGCTCCTCAATGCTCCGATCTGGGAATGCCTGGATTATTCCGGCGATCGCGAAGCGTCTCGCTTTGAAGCGCAAATGCGGACCGACGACGGGCTGATTCCGGTCGAGGTGATCTCTCGCAACACCGAAGCTGAGGGCAAGGTCCGACGCATCTTCGCCATCCGCGACCTTCGCGAGCGTCGCGCCGCGGAGCAGCGCATCCTCTTCCTGGCGCATTTCGACACGCTGACCGGCCTTCCGAACCGCGCTTCCTTCCAGGACCGGCTGGAGAACGACATCGCCGCCATGAAGGCGCGCGACGGCGAGCTCGCGCTGATGATCGTCGACCTCGACCGCTTCAAGGAGATCAACGACGTACACGGCCATGCCGCCGGCGACGAGCTCCTGAAGGCGACTGCGGCGCGCATCACCGCACTTCTATCGCACACGGAATTCGCCGCACGGCTCGGCGGCGACGAGTTCGTCGTCGTGCAGACGGGGCGCGACCAGCCCGCTTCGGCCGCGCGCCTCGCCGACAAGATGCTTGAGGTCTTCTCCAAGCCGGTGCTTCTCGGCGGCCAGCCCTTCCATGTCGGGCTCACGATCGGCGTCGCCGTCTATCCGCGCGACGGCGAGGACACGCGCAAGCTTCTCGCCAACGCCGACCTCGCGCTGTATCGCGCCAAGGAGCATGGACGCGCCCGCGCCTGCTTCTTCACGCCGGACATGGACGAAACCGTGCGCGAGCGCCGCATCCTGGCGCAGCAGCTCACCCAGGCCATCGAGAACGACGAACTGGAGGTGCACTACCAGGCGCAGGCGTCGATCGCGACAGGCGAGATCATCGGCTTCGAGGCGCTGGCGCGCTGGAACCATCCGACCCAGGGATATATCGGCCCTTCGCATTTCATCCCGATCGCGGAGGAGACCGACCTGATCCTGCATCTCGGCGAGTGGATCCTGCGCAAGGTCTGCCAGGAAGCAGCGAACTGGACGAAGCCCTATACGGTTGCCGTCAACCTTTCGCCGATCCAGTTCAAGCTCGCCAATCTGCCGGAGCTCGTCCACGAGATCCTCTTGGAAACCGGCATGCCGCCGCATCGGCTGGAGCTTGAGATCACCGAGAGCGCGCTTATCGAGGACCTGCAGCGCACGCTCGACATGCTCCGCAAGATCAAGGCGCTTGGCGTCGCCATCGCCATGGACGATTTCGGCACCGGCTATTCGTCGCTCTCGACGCTGCAAGCCTTCCCGTTCGACAAGCTCAAGATCGACAAGAGCTTCGTGGACAAGATCGGCTCGCGGCAGCAGGCCACGGTCATCGTCACAGCGGTCCTCGGGCTTGGTCGCAGTCTCGACATCCCGGTACTCGCCGAAGGTGTGGAGAGCGAGGAGCAGCGCTCCTTCCTCGACAGCGAAGCGTGCGCGCAGGCGCAGGGCTACCTTTTCGGGAGGCCAGTGCCGCTGTCTGAGATCCATAGTCTCGTCTATTCCACGGACAAGGATCCAGGCTTCGTGAACACGCAGCTCAAGCTCGAGCCGCCGGTCGTCGAAATTCGGCGTCAGGCGCGGGTGAGCTAGACGCGGCTCAAGCCGCCGCCCGCGGCCAGTCCGGCGCCTGGTTGCGGAACCAGGTCGTCTGCCGCTTGGCGTAGCGTCGCGTCTCCGTCTTTGCCCTGGCGATTGCGGCGGCAAGCGAAATCTCGCCGCTGAGATGCGCCGCGAAGGCGCGGACGCCGATCGCCTTCATCGCCGGCAGTTCCGGATCGAGGTTCTGCGCAAGCAATGCGACGACCTCGTCGAGCGCGCCGGCCTCCGCCATGTGGTCGAAACGCGCCTCGATGCGGCGATGGAGTTCGGCGCGATCCGGCTCCAGCACCACGCGCGGCGCGTCGGCCCCAACAACCGGCGGGACAGCCGGCGCGCTCCGCCATTCGTCGAGCGTGCGCCCGGTCGCATCGAGCACTTCCAAAGCACGCAGCGTCCGCTGCCGGTCGTTGCGGCGGATCGCGGCGGCGGAAACCGGGTCGCGCTCGGCAAGAGTGTCATGCAGCCGCTCAACGCCCTCCGCCTTCAGCCGCGCCGCCCAGACGGCGTGCGTCTCGCGCGGGATCGCGGGGATTTCGGCGAGCCCTTCCGTAAGCGCCCTGAAGTAAAGGCCCGTCCCCCCGGTAAGAATGGCGAGCGCACCGGCGCGCTCCGCTTCTGCAAGAACGCCTTTCGCGTCGGCGAGCCACATGCCGACGGAATAGCGCGTCGCCGCGGGGACGTGGCCGTAGAGCCGGTGCGGCGCACGCGCCTCCTCCTCAAACGACGGGCGCGCCGTCAGGACGCGAAGTGCGTCATAGACCTGCATCGCGTCGACGTTGACGATCCACGCCGCGCGGCCTTCGCGCGCCACCGCCTCGGCAAGCCGAAGTGCGGCCGCCGACTTGCCGCTCGCCGTGGGGCCGGCTATCAGCACCACGCGCGCCGACCGCACAGCGCCAGAAGAAATCTCCATGAGCCTCGTCCTATCGCTCATCGCCGCCAAAGCGAAGGCGCCACTTGCTGCGGCCGACGTCGATCGCGCGCGAGCGGCCGTTGCCGAGGCCGGCGCGGATTGCGGCGAGGTTGACTGGCTATCGCCGGGCGAGGCTTGCGACATCGCCTTTTCGGGTGATGCCGCGCCGGCGCTCGACGCGGCGCGGAACGCGCTTGCAGGGCGGCAGATCGACGTCAACGTCGTGGCCGCTTTCGACCGCCGCAAGGCGCTTTTCCTGGCCGACATGGATTCCACCATGATCGGGCAGGAGTGCGTGGACGAGCTCGCGGCGGAAGTGGGCCTGCGCGAGCAAGTGGCGGCGATCACCGAACGCGCCATGCGCGGGGAGATCGCCTTCGTGCCGGCGCTGCGTGAGCGCGTCGCGCTGCTGAAGGGTTTGCCGCTCACGGTGGTCGACAAGGTGCTCAGGGAACGGATTACGATGACACCGGGCGCCCGCACCCTGGTCGCGACGATGCGCGCCGCCGGCGCCCATACCATGCTCGTTTCCGGCGGCTTGACCGTCTTTGTCGGGCCTGTCGCGGAGCGCATCGGCTTCGACGAATCGCGCGCCAATACGCTGCTTGTCGAGAAAGGGCGACTGAGTGGCGGGGTGGCGGAGCCGATCCTGGGCGCGAACGCCAAGGAGGCCGCGCTGATCGCGCTTCGCGAGCGCCTCGGCCTGTCGCCGGAGGCGACGCTTGCCGTCGGCGACGGCGCCAACGACGCGGCGATGGTGAAACGCGCCGGACTCGGCGTCGCCTACCGCGCCAAGGCGACTCTTCGCGCCGTCGCCGATGCCGCGATCGACCACGCCGACCTGACGGGGCTTCTTTTCCTGCAAGGCTACCGAAGAGAAGAGTTCGTCGAGGGCGAGTGATCCTCGACCACGCCTACTGCTGCGGTTCGTCCGCGAAGCGCAGCGAGACGAAGCGCATTTTCTTGTCCTCGCCCGACACGAGCAGCATCACCGTGCGGCGGCCCTCCGCCTTCAGCTCCTCGATGCGGGCGACCACCTCTTCCGCGCTCGAAACATCGGTCTGGCTCACCTGAACGATGACCTCGCCGGGCTTGAGGCTCTTGTCGTCAGCCTCGCTGCCGCTATCGACCTCGGTGACGAGCACGCCTTCGACGCTGTCGTCGATGGCGAATTCCTTGCGCGCGTCGTCGGTGATGGGGCCGAGCGTGAGCCCGAACATCTTCGCCGCGTCGTCGGGGGGCTCGGTGGCGTCGCCCTTCTGCTCCTCCGTGGAGAGCGAGGCCTCGACCGGCTTGTCCTCAAGCAGCCCCACCTCGATCGACAGCCTGACGCGCTGGCCGTCGCGCATGACGACGATCTCGACCCTGTCGCCGGGCGGCGTATCGGCGACGAGGCGCGGCAGAGCGCGCATCGTGTCGACTTTCTTGCTGTCGAACTCGACGACGATGTCGCCTTCCTTGATGCCGGCTTTGGCGGCCGGGCCGTCATCGGTCAGCCCCGCGACGAAGGCGCCGGTGGCCTGGTCCATGCCGAGACCCGCGGCGACGTCGTCGGTGACGTCCTGAATGCTGACGCCGATCCAGCCGCGCCTCACCTCGCCGAAGCGGCGCAATTGCTGGATCACCGGGACCGCGATCTCGGAGGGCACGGAGAAGCCGATGCCGATAGAGCCGCCGGTCGGCGACATGATCGCGGTGTTGATGCCGACCACTTCGCCTTGGATGTTGAAGAGCGGGCCGCCGGAATTACCACGGTTGATGGAGGCGTCGGTCTGTATGTAGTGGTCGTAGGGGCCGGAATTGATGTCGCGGTCGAGGGCAGAGACGATGCCGGCCGTGACCGTGCCGCCGAACCCGAACGGATTGCCGATCGCCAGTACCCAGTCGCCAACGCGCAGTCCCTCAGAGCGGCCGAATTTCGCCGCCTTAAGAGGCAATGGCGAATTGACCTTGAGCACGGCAAGGTCGGTCTTCTCGTCCACGCCGACCACGTTCGCCTTCAGCTTCTCGCCGTTGGTGAAATTGGCCTGGATCTCGTCGGCGTCCGCGATGACGTGGTTGTTGGTGACGATCAGGCCGGAAGCGTCGATGACGAAGCCGGAACCAAGGGACTGAACGGCTTGGCCCTCGGGTTGGCCGCTGCCATCACCTCCGCCCTCATCGCCGAAGAAGTCATCGAAGAAATCGTCGCCCGGAGCAGAGTTCGGGGCATCCGGCTTCGGCGTGCGCCGCGAGATGGCGACGTGCTGGGATGTGGAGATATAGACAACGGAATCGAGGAGCTGCTCGGCGAGATCGGCGAAGGAGAACACGCCGCCGGCGGGGGTCGTCGGGAGCAACGGCGCGGCCGGCGCGGCCATCTCCTTCGTGCCCGCCGCTGAGCCTTCTTCCTTGGGCGGGAGCGTCACTACCGGATCGTCGCCCGGCAGGTCGGGGGCCGGAAGCATTGGCGGCGGAGGGGCGGTCTCGGCGGGAGCCTCCGCCTCGCCAGGCGTGGAAGGGGGCTCCGCCTGTGCCGGCGTGGCGTGCCGCGCAGCAGGCTGGCCTTCGGCCTGCCCGTCAGCGAAAGGTACAACCGGCAACGCCGATGCCGAAGCAGCCGCCAGGATGAGCGCAACCGCGACGGCCCCCCGCCAGATCAGTCCAGAGCTCATTCGAATCTCTCCGCCGAGAAGCGACGGGATTTTGACGCAAAACCGGGCGAATGCACGGCCCGCCGCTTCACTTTTTGGTTCACCCGCGCACAAGCCAGACGAGCGCGACTCCGATGGCTGCCGATACTACGCCCGCGACCCTGAGCGAGTCTCCTGGCGATTGGATCACTTGTGCCGCCATCCGCTTCATGAAATCCGGAAAGAGCGCGTAAAGCGCTCCTTCCAATGCCAGAATCAGGCCAATCGCCGTGGCGACGTCCTTCATTGCGCCGGTGACGCCGGCTCCGGTTCGAGCGCCGATGCCGGTTCAGGCGGCTCAGGCTGAGCCGTGGGTTCCGAAGGCGCCTCCGACGCGGAAGTCGTCGCAGGCGCCGATTCAACCGCTGATTCGGATGCGGGCGGCGTTTCGTCGCTGCTTCCCGCCTCGCCCAGCGCCGGCATCATCGTCGCGCCGGCTCCCGACGCGGTCGGGAGCTGGTTGCGGAAGAAGCGGAAGAACTCCGAATTCGGAGACAACACGAGCGACGTGTTGTTTGCCGGCAGCGCCTGCTCATAGGCCTGCATCGAACGATAGAATTCGAAGAAGGACGGGTCGCGCTGATAGGCATCGGCGAAGACGCGGCTGCGCTCCGCGTCGCCCTGTCCGCGCAGGATATCGGCCTGCCGTTGCGCCTCCGCGACGGTCACCACCGCCTCGCGATCGGCCTCCGCCCGGATGCGCGCCGCCAGCTCGGTGCCGCGCGCGCGCAGCTGCGCCGCCTCGGCCAGACGCTCCGCGCGCATGCGCTCGAAGGTCTGTTGCGACACCTCCGGAAGGAGGTCGGTGCGCTTGATGCGGACGTCGACAACCTCGATGCCCACTTCCGCGGTCAGCGGACGCAGCTGGTCGCGAACTTCCAGCATCATGTCGGCGCGCTGTTCGGAAAGCGCCGCCTCGAAGCTGCGCTGGCCGTAGACGCGCCGTAGGGCCGCGTCGAGCCGGGTGCGCATGTTCTCCTGCGCAATGATGATGCTTCCGGAGACGTTCTCGCGAAACTTCCGCGGGTCGGTAATCTTGTAGGCGACGAAAGCGTCGACGATGTAGCGACGGCCATCGCGCACCAGGACGCGGATATCCTCCAGGTCGAAGCTCAGAAGCCGGTTCTCGATGATCTGGACGGTGTCGACGAAGTTGGTCGGCAGCTTGAAATAGATTCCCGGCTTCTGGATGACCCGCGTAATTTCCCCGAAGCGCAGGACCAGGGCCTGTTCTCGTGGATTGACGATGAAGATCGACGAGTAGAGCAGAACCGCGGCGATCAGAACGCCGATCAGGGCGAAGGAAGCCTTTCTCATTGTCCGGCTCCCTGATTCTGCGGATTCGACACCGAGGACGCCGTCGGAGCGGCGGTTGGCGCCAGCGGCCGGTCGCGCTGCAACTGATCGAGCGGCAGATAAGGCAGCACGCCGCTGCCGCTCTCCAGAATGATCTTGTTCGAGTTCTGGAAGACCCTTTCCATCGTCTCTAGATAAAGTCGGGTCCGCGTGACGTCTTTCGCCTGCTCGTATTCGGTCAGGATCGACAGAAAGCGCTGCGATTCGCCCTCCGCCTGGGCCACGACCTGCTGTTTGTAGCCCTGCGCGGTCTCCGTCACCCTCGCCGCCTCGCCACGCGCGTCGCCGAGACGCTTGTTGGCGTATTGCTCCGCCTCTCGCTGGAAGCGGTCGAGATCCTGCTGCGCGCGCTGCACTTCTTCGAACGCATCGGCCACTTCGGCCGGCGGGTCGGCGCGCTCAAGCTGGACGCCAACGATCGTGATGCCGGCGTCATAGGTGTCGAGCGTGGTCTGAAGGAGCACACGGACGCCCTCTTCCACCTCGGCACGGCGCTCGGTGCGCACCTCCTCGGCGGTCGAGCGTCCCACGAGCTCGCGCATGGCGCTCTCCGCGACACGGCGCAAGAAAGCCTGAGGCGCGTCAACGTCGAAAAGAAACTTCTTCGGATCGATCACCCGCCAGAGCACCGTGAAGTTCACATCCACGATATTCTGGTCGCCGGAGAGCATCAGGCTGGTGTCCGTCGCGTTGCGCCGCGCCGCGTCGGAACCAAAGAAATCCCGCTGCACACGTGTGGAGACGATCTCGACGGTCTCGACCGGCCAGAAAATGAAATGCAGTCCCTGGGTCGAGACCTCCGGCTTCGGCTTACCGAAGACCAGTTCCTGCCCGAGTTCGTCCGGCTGCACCATGTAGAAGCTGTTGAACGCCCAGAAGGCGACGATCACCACCGCCGCGAGGATGACGACGAGCCAATTGCCGCGGCCGCCGCCCGGAAGCACCGTGCGCAAGCGGTCCTGGCTTCGCTTCAGAAGTTCTTCCAGATCAGGCGTCTGCGGACCCCGTTGCTGCGGACCGCCGCCCCACGGTCCCCCACTTCCGCCTTTCCAGCCGCCCCCGCCGGAATTGTTGCTCCAGGGCATCCGTGCTCCTTATGGTTCGCGGGCCCCCGCGACACTCGCGCGGGTTATAGGGACGCCCGGCAGGACTGGCAATGTCAGGCAAGTGAAGGGCTTAATGCGGCGCGGAGGGTCTGCCACGCCGGCGATAGGCGACATGGACGGCAGCCGCCGTGTCGCCGTCGTTCAAGGGAAGCGCCTCGCGCGACGTCTCCTCCCATTCGTCCGGCAGGATTTCCGGGAAAAGCGTGTCGCCTTTCGGCGTCGCGGCGACGTGGGTCACGTAGAGCCGATCGGCGAGCGGAAGCGATTCCGCATAGACCTCGCCTCCCCCGGCGACGCAGATCTCGTCGGCCTTCAGGACGGCGGCGCGCGCCTGGGCAAGGGCGAGCGCCTCGCTGAGGCCGGCGGCGACGAAAACGCCATCCGCCGCGAAGCCGGGCTGGCGCGTCACCACGATGACGTCGCGCCCGTCGAGGGGCCGGCCGATCAATTCGTAGGTCTTGCGGCCCATGATGACGGGTTTGCCCATGGTGACGGCGCGGAACTTGCGCATGTCGGCCCTCACCCGCCACGGCAGGCCGCCATCCGCGCCGATCACGCCATTCTCGGCGACGGCGGCAATGAGAGAGAGGTGGCAGGTCATCCGTCCGCCGCCCGCGGGATGAAGCTCAAACGGAGACCCCCGCCTTGATGTGCGGGTGCGGGTCGTAGTCGCAAAGCTCGAAGTCGCCATAGACGAAATCGAAGATGCGGTGGATTTCCGGGTTGAGCCGCATCGTGGGGAGCCGGCGCGGCGTGCGGCTCAATTGCTCGCGCGCCTGGTCGAGGTGGTTCAGATAAAGGTGCGCATCGCCAAAGGTGTGGACGAAATCGCCCGGCTCAAGCCCGGTCACCTGCGCCACCATCAGGGTCAGCAGCGCGTAGGAGGCGATGTTGAACGGCACGCCGAGGAAGATGTCGCCGGAGCGCTGGTAGAGCTGACAGGAGAGCCGCCCCTCCACGACGTAGAACTGGAAGAGGCAATGACAGGGCGCGAGCGCCATCTTGTCGAGGTCGGCCGGGTTCCAGGCGCTGACGATCAGGCGGCGGGAATCCGGGTTTTGCCGGATTGCCTCGATCACGTCGGAAATCTGGTCGATCGTCCGACCGTCGGGTGTGGCCCAGGAGCGCCATTGCTTGCCGTAGACCGGGCCGAGATCGCCGTTCTCGTCCGCCCATTCGTCCCAGATGCGGACGCCGTTTTCCTGCAAAGTGCGGACGTTGGTGTCGCCGGCGAGGAACCACAGAAGCTCGTGGACGATCGACTTCACATGCAGCTTCTTGGTCGTCACCAGCGGGAAGCCCTCCGCGAGATCGAAGCGCATCTGGTGGCCAAAGACGGAGAGCGTGCCGGTTCCGGTGCGGTCGGATTTTTGGACGCCCTGGTCGAGCGCACGGCGGAGAAGGTCGAGATATTGCTGCATCGGAAGGAAATGTAGTGCGATTCCGCGCCAGTTCCTATCAGCGCCGGCTCAAGCGGCGAAGATCGCGGAAACCCTGGCGTTCCGTGGCGCTTTTCCTCGGCCCCGCGAATGCCTATATTCCGAGGTGCCGGGGAAACCCGGCTATGGCGATAAACGGGCTACGTAATAAACCTATCGGACCCGGGGGCAGTACCCGGCGCCTCCACCATGAACCCTGCTTCGCGCAATAGCGCTGCGCAGGGCTGATGCTGGGGGCGAAACAGGATCGACGAGGGCGTAAAGGTTGCTTTTTCGCTCGGCATGGTTCCGCCGTTATCGGGCCATCCTATAGTTGCGAATGACAACTATGCTCCGGTTGCCCTTGCCGCGTAATGCGGTTCGGGACACCGAATCAAAGCCCTGAAGGTTAGCCCCTTCAGGCGGGGTTCGGAGGCACCTGGCAACAGAAGCCTCCACTTCTCCCCGATCATCGCAGCTCCTTGGCGCGCTTGTTGCAAGCGCGGAAACGTCAATCTAGTTTCGCACCGATGGCAGAAGACCTGATCCGCTACGACGTCCTGGTGCAGGAAGCGCTTCGCGGCGTCGTGAAAAAGGTGCTGACGGAAGTGGCGCAGGCGGGTCTTCCCGGCGAGCACCATTTCTTCGTCACCTTCGCGACGCGTTTTCCGGGCGTGCGTATCTCGCAGCGCCTGATCGCGGAATACCCGGAGGAAATGACGGTCGTCCTCCAGCACCAGTTCTGGGACCTTTCGGTCAACGATTCCGCCTTCGAGGTCGGGCTCTCCTTCAAGGGCGTTCCGGAGGCGCTTTACGTTCCGTTCCGCGCCATTGCGAGCTTCGTCGACCCGCAGGCGGGCTTCCAGGTGAAATTCGACACCACGCCGGAAGCGATCGTGATGGAGGCGGTGGAGGGAGAGTCGGCTCCCGCAGAGGCCGCCCCTGTGCCGGACGCGACGGATACCGCCGTCGCGGGCGCGGAGCCCGCCGCGCCGCAGACAGCGGAGCAAGGGACGGCCTCCGTCGTCTCGCTCGACGCCTTCCGCAAGAAGAACGGCTGAAGCGCCGCCCCCGGCGGCTTTCGCGCGGGGCGGAGACCGCCTTGCTTCCGTGCCGCCGCGATGACAGAAGCATTTCCGTGGGGGCACCTCGAAGGTGACGGGGAGCGGGATGGCAGAGACACGTACGGAGACCGATTCTTTCGGTCCCCTGGAAGTGCCCGGCGACAAGTATTGGGGCGCGCAAACGGCACGCTCGCTGATGAATTTCCGCATCGGCACGGAGACGATGCCGATCCCTCTGATCCGCGCCTTCGGCATCATCAAGCGCGCGGCGGCGCTCACCAACAAGGAGCTCGGCAAGCTTGAGCCGCGGCTCGCCGACGCCATCGCTGAAGCGGCACAGGACGTCATCGACGGCAAGCTCGACGACAACTTCCCGCTCGTCGTCTGGCAGACCGGCTCCGGCACCCAGACGAACATGAACGCCAACGAGGTCATCGCCAATCGGGCGATCGAGATTCTCGGCGGGACGCTCGGGTCGAAGGACCCGGTCCACCCGAACGACCACGTGAACAGGAGCCAGTCGTCGAACGATTCCTTTCCGACCGCGATGCACATCGCCGCGGCGGAATCGATCGTTCAGCACTTGCTGCCGGCGGTTCGGCACCTGCGCGACACGCTGGAGCGCAAGGCCGCGCAGTTCGATCACATCATCAAGATCGGCCGCACCCATACGCAGGACGCGACGCCGCTGACGCTCGGGCAGGAGTTTTCCGGCTACGTCGCGCAGCTCCAATACGGGCTCCGCCGCATCAAGGAATCGGCCGAATACCTCTTCGAGCTGGCGCAGGGCGGGACCGCGGTCGGCACCGGGCTGAACTGCCCGCCCGGCTTTCCGGAGCGCTTCGCGGAGATCGTCGCGGAGATCACGGGGCTCCCTTTCCGTACCGCGCCGAACAAGTTCGAGGCGCTTGCCGCGCACGACGCCTATGTCTTTGCCCACGGCGCGCTCAACACGCTTGCCGTCTCGCTCTTCAAGATCGCCAACGACATCCGCCTGCTCGGCTCCGGCCCGCGTTCCGGGTTCGGCGAGATCAGTCTGCCGGAGAACGAGCCCGGCTCCTCCATCATGCCCGGCAAGGTCAACCCGACGCAGTCGGAGGCGATGACCATGGTCTGTGCGCAGGTGATGGGGAACCAGACCACGATCTCGGTCGCAGGCAGCCAGGGCCATTTCGAGCTCAACGTCTATAAGCCGGTGCTCGCCTACGACATGCTGCAATCGATCCGGCTTCTCGGCGACGCCTGCAACTCCTTCGCCGACAATTGCGTCGCCGGAATCGTGGCGAACGAGGAGCACATCCGCGCCCTGATGGAGCGCTCGCTGATGCTCGTCACGGCGCTCGCTCCGAAGATCGGCTACGACAACGCGACCAAGGTGGCGAAGACGGCGCACAAGAACGGGACGACGCTCAAGCAGGAGGCAGTCGGCCTCGGTTTCGTCACCGAGGAGGAGTTCGACGCGCTCGTGCGCCCCGAGAAGATGATCGGGCCTCGTTGAGAGGCCGCCGAGAGATGGCCTGAGGGAGGCGCCCGATGAGCGAGATCGTCAACCTCCGCCAAGCCCGTAAGCGCCGCCGCCGCGCCGACAAGGAGAGTGCCGCGGAAGCGAGCCGGCGGGAGCACGGAACGCCAAAGTCCGAGCGCACGAAGGCGATTCTGCTTCGCACGCTCGCGGAGAAGCGGCTCGAAGCCCATCGCCGCGAGGATGGCGAGCCGGGCGGCAACGACTGATCGGCGCGGGTGCCGCAGCAATGATCCGGAAGCGCTCCGTCAAGCTCAAGGGACATCCGACCAGCGTCTCGCTCGAAGACGAATATTGGCGTGAGCTGAAGCGCATGGCGGCGGAGGCTGGGACGTCCCTGGCGGAGCTGATCGAGCGACTCGACGCGACGCGGACGAGCGACAACCTATCCTCGGCGCTGCGCCTCGCCGTCCTTGCCGATCTGAAAGCGCGCGCGCAGGTGGGCGCTGAGGCGCAAAAGCTCTAGCGGATCTTGACGATCGTGCCGTTCGGCAGGGTGCGATATTCCGGCAGCGGTGGCGTCGGCGTTGCGCTGCGCGCGGGAGGCGGCGCCGTCCTTCGCGTCGGGGCCGGCGCGGCGGGTTGCGGTGCGGGCCTTACGGCGGGCGCAGGCTCCGGCGCGGGCTCGGGCATGAGCTCGATGGGCGGCGCTGTTGCCGGCGCCTCCTGCACCGGCTCCGGGTTCGACGGATCGATTGCGATTGGCGGCGCAAGCAGCGACGGATCGATGACGGCGTCCGGGGTCGCCTCCGTCCCCGGCGGATCGCTCGGCGCGGCGCGCTCTTCCGCCGCACGTCTTTCCTCCTCCGCGCGCCTTTCCGCCGCGGCCCGGCGCTCCTCCTCCACCTGCCGCGCCGCTTCCTCCTCGGCCCGGCGCTCTTCCTCCGCCTGGCGTGCCGCCTCCTCCGCCTGGACGCGGCGGCGCTCCGCCTCCAGCACCTGGATCTGATCGAGCTGACGCTGCACGAAGCGGCTGCGCATGAGGTTCAGAAGCGGGTCGAGATCGATCTGCCGCGTCGGATCGGCGATCGGGCCGGAAAAGCGTATCTGCACATAGGGCTGCGACTCGTCCGCGCCGCCTTCGTTGCGCACCACCCACTGGCTTGAGAGCGTGCGCCGGTTCAGGTCGAAGGTCGCGTCGGTGAGGATCGCGGTGTCGCCGGAATTGAGCGAGACGGTCGGGACGGTCATGATCCCGTTGGCGATCGCGAACGAGCCCGTCGCGCGCCCGAATTCCAGCGCGCCAGAACCGAAGAGCGAGGCGAAGGTCTCGCGCGCCTTCGCCTCGTTCGGCTCTCGCGTCCCCTCCGCCGCCTGCATCACCGCGTCGAGCGCCTCCGGATTGAGCGCATTGATGCGTCCGTTGTCGATGGTGAATGTGCCGCTGCCGGCGAGCGCCGCGACGATCGCCGCTGTGCTTCTGCCCCGCCCCACGAGATCGAACGACGCGTCGAGCATTCCCGACGCCACCGGCAGGGCCGAACGCTCCCATACGAGCGAGTCCAGCACGCCGCCCTGCAAGCCGCCGCGCAGGCTCAGATCCGCTTCGCCGTCGCGCAGCGTCGCGCTGAGTGCGCCCTTCAAGGTCCCGCCTGCGAAGGTGGCGGAGCTGAGGTCGATCTGCAGCGCGCCGTCAGCGAGCTGAAAAGCGAGCTTCGCGTCGGTCGCCGGCTCCGGCACGCCGATGTCGAGCGCCGCAGCGGAGAGCGTCAGGTCGAGCGCGACATTGTCGGGAAGCGGCGGGGCGAACGGCGCATCGCTCCAACCCTCGGCGGCCGCACCCGGCGTCGTGCCGATGGCGAGGCCGGTCAGCGCCGGCAGCGAGACATTCGCAAGGTCGAGCGCGCCGGTTATCTTGATCCTCGGCCCGAACGCCGCCTGAAGCGCGCCGCCCACCGCCTGTCCGGCGAAGCTGCCTTCGTCGAGCCTGACGCTCGCGCTACGCTGCGAATAATCGAGCTGTCCCGCGGCGGTGGCGGCATGCCCCTCCCCGACGCCGGGAATGGCGATCCCCGCGAGAAGCAGCGCGGGATCGATGTCGGCGCTTTCCGCCTTGAAGGCCCCCGAAATGGTCGGACGCCCATCTTGCAGCGCGGTCGTGCCGTCATAAGAGACGTCGATCCCCGCGAGCGTGCCGCCAACAGTCAGCTTGCCGCCTTCCGCCACCGCGCCTTCGAAGTCGGCATCGAGGTTGAGCGGCGGCGACTGCACAGGAAGTGCCGGAAGGCCGAACTGGCGCAAGACGGCGCTGCTGTCTTCGCCGTCGGCGTGAACCTTCAAGGAGCCGGAGAGCGAGGCGAGATCATCGATCTTGCCCTTTCCGTCCGCGTCGAGACTGAGATGCGTGGCGCCGAAGCTTCCGGTCATCGCGAGCGAAAGCCGTTCGCCGCTCTCATCGGCTTCCGCCGATACCTCGGCGACGACCGGCGAAAGGATCGGCGCGACGTTGCGCAGGTGGCGCGCGATACGGGCTTCCGGCGCGAGGCTCGCCAGAAAATCGGCCGCGCCGCTGAAATTCTCCGCCCGGATCGACGCCTCGATGCTGCCGGACGGCTTGCCGAGCGGATCGCGGATGCTGCCATGCGCCTCGATATCGGCGCCGGCGAGATCGGCGACCGAAAAGCGGCGGATATTGAAACGACCGTCCTCCAGTCCGCCTTCCACCGCGACTGAGTGCGCCTCGATATCGCCGGCGCTCAACGTGTCGGCGCTGAGCGACAGCGTCATCTGCTCGATCTTGCCGGCCGCCAGCGATTTCCCCGCGAAGAGCTCCGCGAGCGCCCGGGTCTGCACCAGGTCGGCGCGGTCGGCACTTAAATCGACGGTGACGAAATAGCGTCCCGATTGCGGGAAGCGCCGGACATCGAGCGAGCCGTTCATCGTGCCCGCGCCGGTCGTGGCAGCGAGGTTCTGGAGCTGTTGCTCGCCGGGCCGAAGGTCGACATCCGATTCCAGCGTGAAACGCCCGATCTCGCCCGCCGACCCGACCTCGCCGCGCCACCAGGCGGCGAACGCTGCCGGGCGTCGCGAGACGACGCGCGCGTGGCCGCTGAAGGTGGGGTCGGGGCGCACGCCGAGCCTCCCCGTGAGGTCCACCTGTGTCTCCCCGGGCAGGGTCGCGGAGAAATCGTCGACCCGCCAGGAATCCGCGCCCGTCGTAAGGCCGGCGCGAACTCCCTGCACCACCCCGCCGCCGACGACGACGCCTTGCGCCTCGAAGCGCAGCCGGCCCGGTATCGGAGGCGTCGGGAGGCCGGGCAGCATGTCGCCAAGTTGCGGAATCGCCGATTCGATTGCGATCTGCCCTCCAGCGCCGCCGCCCAGTGTGCGATCGATATCGATCTGTCGCGCAGTGAGCGTCACGTCGAAGCTCGGCTCCGTTTCGAAGTCGAGCGTACCTGCCGCTTCCAGGATGAGCGGCCGTTCAATGGCGCCATAGGAAAGCTGCATCGCTTTGACGGAGAGCGCCGTGGGAAGCAGCTCGAAGCCGCCGCTGGCGCGAAAATCCGCCCACGGCGAGCGCGCGGCGTCCTTGTCCGCGGGCGGCGCGCCGACCACGGTCGCGGTTCCCTCGTATTTCGGCGGCGCGTCCCCGGTGAGGACGAGCCGGCCGTCCGTCGAAAGCGCGACGGGATAGTTCGGAGAGCGCAGCGAAAGCTTGGTGGCGACGGCGCCGTCGGCGAACCGCCCAAGACTGAGCGCCATCTGCATCGGCGCACCGTCGAGCGCGAAGCTCGCCTCAAGCTTTGCCGGGCCCATCAGGGTGTCGGCCTCGATGACGCCGTCGATGTTCTCCGCGCGCCATTGGCGGCCGGCCGGACCGTTGGTGATGAGCGCGCTTCCGCCGGCAATCTCCAGATGCTCCAGCGATACGTGCTCGGGGTTGGGCCCGCGCCGAGGCCCGAAGAACCCGCGTCCGGCAGCGATATCCGCGATGTCGAGACGGAAGACGGGGTGCTCCATCGTCATCTGAACGACGTGCACCTGGCCGCTCAGAAGCGGCATCAGGTCGATCTCGGCGCGGAAGCGCTCCATCTTCGCGGCCGGCGCCTCCGTGTCTCCGACGGTGATGTCGGTGAAGCTCACCACCGGCGTCGGCAGGAGGCGGACGCCGACCTTGCCGGCGACCCTCACCGGCTGGCCGACATAGGCTGAGGCCTGGCGCTCGAAGCTCTCGCGATACGAGGTCCAGTCGACGAAATGCGGCCCGATCAGAGCCGTGAATAGCACCAGGATGATGAGACTGCCGGCAGCAATGAAAAACTTGCTCAGCGCGGATCTCCCTTACGTCGACTGGGCGTTCAGCCGAACGATCTTCCCCGGATTCATGATGTTCAACGGATCAATGGCCGTTTTGATGGCGCGCATCACGGCGAGCGCCGAACCTGCCTCGCTTTCGAGGAACTCTATCTTGCCCTGCCCGATCCCATGCTCGCCAGTGCAGGTCCCGTCCATGGCGATGGCGCGCGCGGCGAGCCCGGCCAGAAGCTCCTCCGCGGCGCGCATCTCGCCGGCATCGCCGGTATCGACCAGCACGCTCAGGTGAAAGTTGCCATCGCCGGCATGGCCGACGATCGGGGCGATCAGGCCGAGCCGCTGAAGGTCAGCCTGCGTCTCCGCGACGCAGTCGGCTAGGCGCGATATCGGCACGCAGACGTCGGTCGCGAAAAGATCGGCGCCGGGCCTGAGCTCCCTGACCGCGAAATAGGCGTCGTGGCGCGCCTGCCAAAGCTTCAGGCGATCCTCCTCGCGGGTCTCCCAGCGAAAGCGGTCGCCGCCGAACTCCGCGGCGATGGCGCCGAACTCCTCCGCCTGCTCCTTCACGCCGGCCGGTGTGCCGTGGAACTCGAGGAAGAGCGCCGGGCTCTCCGGCAGGTCGAGCTTTGAGTGGATGTTGCAGGCCTTCACCTGCAACGCGTCGAGAAGCTCGATCCGCGCCATCGGAATGCCGTACTGGATCGTCGCGATGACGGTGTTGCAGGCGGACGGGACGTCGGGGAAGCTGCACACCGCCGCGGAGATCGCCTGCGGGATGCCCTGCAGGCGAAGCGTCAGCTCGGTGATGATCCCGAGCGTCCCCTCCGAGCCGATCAGGAGCCGGGTCAGATCGTAACCGGCCGCCGTCTTCCGGGCGCGGTTCGCAGTCTTCACGAGCGACCCGTCGGGCATGACCGCGGTCAGGTTCAGAACGTTGTCCTTCATGGTGCCGTAACGCACGGCATTGGTACCAGACGCGCGCGTTGACGCCATACCACCTAGACTTGCATCGGCGCCCGGGTCGATCGGAAAGAACAGCCCCTGGTCACGCAGATGTATGTTGAGCTGCTTGCGGGTCACACCCGGCTCCACCACGCAGTCGAGGTCTTCGGCGTGGACGGCGAGAATCCGGTTCATCCGCGACAGGTCAACCGACACCCCGCCATACGGCGCATTCAGATGCCCCTCTAAGGACGAGCCGGCACCGAACGGGATGACCGGCGCACGGTGGTCGGCGCAGATGCGCACGATCTCCTGCACTTCCTCCGCGTTTTCGGCGAAGACGACCGCGTCGGGCGGCTGATTGGTGAGCCAGGTCGTGGTGTGGCCATGCTGCTCGCGAACGGAGGCCGCCTCGCTCAGGCGCTCGCCGAACCGTTGTTTCAAGACCGAGACCGCGAGGGCGATCCCGCCCCCGTTCAGTTTCACAGCCCGCGCCGGCATCATTGCTTCAGTCCGATTCCTGGTTTGCTGCCGAAAATAGCAAGAAGACTCCAATGCTGTCCAAAGCCCTCGTCCGCAACAGCAATCGTAAGAACGCCGCCTCTCCGGCGACGGTGGGCTCGGAATCCGGCCGTATTTGCGCGCCCGGCCGGGGGCGCCCGGCCGGCGTCAGGCGTAATGGTTGCGGATCACGGCGCCGGCGATCTCGGGGGAATCGATCACTCCGACGACATCGTCGGGCCGCGGCACGGCTCCGGCCGGCTTGACGACGATCGCAAAGCCGCGGTCGCGCCGGCTCATGCGGGAAACGATCGTGTTCAGGATGCTGGTCTCGGGTGCAATCACGAAGTCGGTGGAAACGAGGTCGCGCAGCGTCTGTTTTCCGTGCGCCGGCTTATAGGGAACCGAGCCGAACCGCACGTAACCGAGAATGCGTCCGCCCTCCGACACGACGATATGCGTGCCGGGCTGATCGCTCACCACCTTCAGCGCCTCCTCCACCTTCGATTCGGCGGGCAGTACCACGAAGCGCGTGCTCATCAGGTCGCGCGCCTGCTGCACGAGGTACATGTTCGTGTGCCGGATGGTAGGGATCGGCCGCCCGCGATTGCGCAGCTTGACCGTGTAGATGTTCTCGGTGATGAGCCAGCGCCTGATCCCGACGGAGAGCGCCACCGCCAGCACCAGCGGCACGATGACGTTGTAGTCGCGGGTCATCTCGAAGATCATCACGATCGCCGTCATCGAAGCGCCGGTGGCGCCGCCGACCACCGCGCCCATGCCGACGACGGCGAATTCCGCCACCGAGAAGCCCGCGGTCGGAGCGATCAGCGACCCGATCGTGCCGACCGTTCCGCCAAGCGCCGCGCCGATGAAGAGCGAGGGCGAAAAGACCCCGCCCGACGCGCCCGCGCCGAGGCTGATCGTGGTCGCCAGGAGCTTGCCGATGAGAAGCGCGATGAAGAGCAGCAGCGTGTAGTGGCCGCCGCTCACGATCGCCTGGATGGTGGCGTAGCCGACGCCAGCGGTGTGCGGCTGACCGCTGGTCAACACGAAGATGTAGCTCATCACGCCGATGGCGAGCATGCCGACGATGTTCTGGGTGTAGGCGTTGCCGGGGAGCTTCGGAAAAGCGTCCTCGCTATAGGCGAGAAGCCGCACGAACGCCCAGCACACCAGGCCGGCGAGAATGCCGAGAACGGCGAAGCCGACGAGTTCCAGCGCGTTGATCGCCTCCTGCGGCTGCGCGAAAGAGAGCGGCACGAAGAACGCCGGATCGAGCCCGAGCGCGATGCGGCCGAGATAGGTGGCGGTGGCGGTCGCCACGACCACGGGCAGGAAGGTGCGGGCGCTCACCTCCGGCAGAAGCAGCTCGACGGCGAACATCACGCCCCCGAGCGGCGTGTTGAAGGTGGCGGCAATGCCGGCGCCGGCGCCTGCCGCAAGAAGCGTGATCTTCTGCCAGCGCGCCAGGCTCAGCGCACGCGCGATCGTGGAGCCGAAAGAGGCGCCGATCTGGATGATGGGCCCTTCGCGCCCGACCGAGGCGCCGCTGCCGATCGAGATCGCCGAGGCGATGGACTTCACCACCGCCACGATGCCGCGGACGTTGCCGTTGTTGTGATAGACCGCGTACATCACTTCCGGCACGCCGTGGCCCTTCGCTTCGGGCGCGAACGTCTTCACCAGAAACACGACGATCAGGCCGCCGATCACCGGGGCGAGGATGATGAACGCGCCGAAGGGGCTCGCCGGCTCGAACTGGTTGGCGTCGTAGTGGAAGGAAAAGGTGCCGTTGAAGAAGAGGTTGTGTACGACCGAGATCATCAGCCGGAAGATCACCGCGCCCGCCGCGGCGACCGCTCCGATCAGGAAGGCCACGACGCAGAGCGCCGGAAGGGCGAGGGTCCGATCCTCAGGTTCGCTATCGGATGCGAGCGACGCAGGTTTCGCGGTCACCGCCTCGGCGGGAAGGTCCGTCACGTGTCATTCCTGTCGCTCGACCGCCACAGCTTGAGCGGCGTCGGACGACGAGCGTCTTCGAAGGAAAGGAATCCGAGCCGGTGCCGGGGGCCCGCACCTCCTGCACCGCAAGGCCCCGGCGGTCAAGGCAACAGGCGGCATTTCCCGTGGTCTCAGCCGATCGCACGCTTGAGCGTTGCCTCTAGCGCACGCCCCAGGCCTGCGGCAGCGGGCCTTCCGGCCCCGAAACCGGGTCGCCCTGCGGCAAATCGAGTGCGGCAATCAGGCGCTGCGCCTCGCCAAGCGGGTATTCGCCCGGCCGCGTGATCCGGCCGCTCTGGCCCGGCGGATAGCCGCCGACCACGGTGAAGCCGCCGCGCTTCTCCGAGAGCCGCTTGTGACCGACGCCGGCCGGAATCGCCACCACGTCGCCGGCGCGGAAGGTGACGACCGTCCCGCCGTCGCCGCCAAAGCCGATTTCCGCCTCGCCCTCCACGCAGCCGAGCACCTCGTGGCCGGTAACGTGGAAGTGCCAATAGTCGAAGACGCCGTCGACCCAGTTGCCGACCCAGGCATTCTCGCGGAAGAGCGCTTGGCATGCACTCGCGACCCGCAGGTCGACCGCAAGCACCTGCGGATAGAAGAGGAGCGGCAGGCTGTTGTTCGGTATCTCGCCGTCCGGCGCGAAGGCGAAATGTTGAACGGTTTCCGACACTGGATCCCCTCGGTTCGGCTTGAGCTCTTCCGACCCTAACGCGAAAGGCGGCGTTCGCGCTCCCCGCCTTGCGCCATCCCGCGCCAAATGGCACGGGAACGCCTGAAAAACCGGGAGAGGGCATGAGCAAAATCGCAATCGTCACCGGCGGAAGCCGCGGGATCGGCGCCGCCGCATGCGAGCTTCTCGGCGCGCGGGGCTATTCGGTGGTGGTGAACTATGCACGCGACGCGAAAGCGGCCGAGGCCGTCGCGGCGGCGGTCGAGAAAGCCGGCGGCAAAGCCGTCGCCGTGCAGGCGGACGTGGCCAGCGAGGACGATATCCTGAAGCTCTTCCGCGCTTGCGACGAAACGTTCGGCCCGCTCACCGCGCTCGTCAACAATGCCGGGATGCTCAACAAAGCCTCCCGCCTCGCGGACATGACGGCGGCGGGGATCGAACGCGTGCTGACGGTCAACCTCTTCGGCTCCATCATCTGCGCGCGCGAGGCGGTCAAACGCATGTCCACGGCCAGCGGAGGGAAAGGTGGTGCTATCGTGAACCTCTCCTCCGTTGCCGCGCGGATGGGCGGGGCCGGCGAATTTCTCGACTACGCCGCCTCCAAGGGCGGGATCGATTCCTTCACGCTCGGGCTGGCGCGCGAAGTGGCGGCGGAAGGCATCCGCGTCAACGCGGTGCGGCCGGGGCTGATCGAAACGGACATCCACACGCTCGGCGGCGACCCGGAGCGGACGCAGCGGCTGCGCTCCGTGGTCCCGATGCAGCGCATCGGCAGCGCGAAGGAGGTCGCCGAGGCGATCGTCTGGCTCCTGTCGGACGCTGCCTCCTACGTCTCCGGCACCAATCTGGAAGTGACCGGCGCGCGCTAGACCGGGGCGGCAAAGGCGCTGCTTCGACCCTATATGCGCTGACGGAGCGAGGCCCGGCTCTCCCGCCTCGCCTCCGCCGCTGCGTTGCCCTATTGTTCTCCGACGCTCCCGAATCGCGCTTGCCGAAAGAGATGACGGAAATCGCCCGCCGCCAGGATTCCGACGACCTCCCTGCCCCACGCCCCGGCGGCATAGCCGCGCGCGCGATGGCCGGCGCCGCCAAGCCGTGGCTGGAAAAACTCAATCCGGAGCAGCTGCAGGCGGTGGAGCATACCGATGGGCCGCTCCTGGTTCTCGCCGGCGCGGGTACTGGGAAGACGCGCGTGCTGACGGCGCGGATCGCCAACATCCTCGCCACCGGCCGCGCCTGGCCTTCGCAGATCCTCGCCGTCACCTTCACCAACAAAGCGGCACGCGAGATGAAGTCGCGCGTGGCCGGGCTGATCGGCGAAGATCGCGCGGAAGGCATGCCCTGGCTCGGCACCTTCCATTCGATCGGCGTGAAGATTCTCCGCCGTCACGCGGAGATGGTGGGCCTCAGGACCGACTTCACCATCCTCGACACAGACGACCAGATCCGGCTCCTGAAGCAGATCGTCACCGCCAACAACATCGACGAGAAGCGCTGGCCGGCGCGCCAGCTCGCCGCGGCAATCGACGGCTGGAAGAACCGCGGGCTCACCCCCGACAAGGTGCCGGACGGCGAGGCTTACGCTTACGCGAACGGCAAGGGGCGCGAGCTCTACGCAGAATATCAGCAGCGGCTGAAGACGTTGAACGCCGCCGATTTCGGCGACCTGCTTCTGGAGTGCCTCAGAGTATTCCGCGAGCACGCCGACGTCCTCGCCGATTTCCAGAAGCGCTTCCGCTACATGCTGGTGGACGAATATCAGGACACCAACGTCGCGCAGTATCTGTGGCTCCGCCTGCTCGCGCAGGGGAACAAGAACATCTGCTGCGTCGGCGACGACGACCAGTCGATCTACGGCTGGCGCGGCGCGGAGGTGGACAACATCCTGCGCTTCGAGCGCGACTTCCCCGGCGCGACCGTCATCCGGCTTGAGCGCAATTACCGCTCCACCGGCCATATCCTCGCCGCCGCTTCCGGCCTGATCGCCCAGAACGAGGGACGGCTCGGCAAGACGCTTTTCACCGATACCGCGGAGATGGGCGCCAAGGTCTCTGTCACTTCCGGATGGGACTCGTCGGAGGAAGCGCGCGCCGTCGGCGAGGACATCGAACAGCTGCAGCGGCAGGGCGTCTCGCTGAACGACATGGCGATCCTGGTGCGCGCCTCCTACCAGATGCGCGAGTTCGAGGATCGCTTCATCACGCTCGGGCTGAACTATCGCGTGATCGGCGGGCCGCGCTTCTACGAGCGCATGGAAATCCGCGACGCGCTCGCCTATCTCCGCGCAACGGTGAACCCGGCCGACGACCTTGCCTTCGAGCGCATCGTCAACACGCCGAAGCGCGGCCTCGGCGCCTCCACGATCCAGCTCATCCACAGCCACGCCCGCGCCCGCAACGCGCCGCTGATGGTGGCGGCGGGCGAGTTGGTACAGTCGGAGGAGATCAAGCCGAAGCAGCGCCAGGCAATGACCGATCTTCTGAAGAGCTTTGCGCGCTGGTCGGGACTGGTGGAATCGACGCGCCACATCGATCTCGCCGAGATGATTTTGGAGGAATCCGGCTACACGGAGATGTGGCAGATGGACCGCTCGGCGGAAGCGCCCGGGCGGCTGGAGAATCTGAAAGAGCTCATCAACAACATGGGCGAGTACGAATCGCTCGGTGGCTTCCTGGAGCACGTCTCGCTGGTGATGGATGCGGAGCGCGGCGAGAACGACGAGGCGGTCTCGATCATGACGCTCCACTCCGCCAAGGGGTTAGAATTCGACATCATCTACCTCCCCGGCTGGGAGGAAGGGCTCTTTCCCTCGCAGCGGACGATCGACGAGAACGGCAAGGCCGGCCTCGAGGAGGAGCGACGCCTCGCCTATGTCGGCCTGACGCGGGCAAAGAAGCACGCCAAGATCTGGTTCGTCGCCAACCGCCGCACGCACGGCCTGTGGCAATCGACCGTGCCGTCGCGTTTCCTCGATGACCTGCCGGAAGCGCATGTCGAGGTGTCGGAACCCGCGAGCTATGGCGGCTATGGCGCGGGCGGCGGTATGGGGGGCTACGGTGTCTCGCGCTTCGACAATATGGAGCCGTTCAACTCCGCCTACCGCACGCCCGGCTGGCAGCGGGCGCAGGCCAATCGCGGCAACCACGATCCGAGGAAGCGCGTGGAGCGCGAGCCGGTGACGATCGAGGGCGAGCTCGTGGCGCGAAGCGTCATCGGCGGCAAAGCGCGGTTCGCTACCGGCGACCGCGTGTTCCACCAGAAATTCGGACCCGGCACCGTCGCCGCCGTCGACGGCAACAAGCTCACCGTCGACTTCGACAAGGCCGGACAGAAGCGCGTGGTGGATTCCTTCGTCGAGGCGGCGTGAGCTGCTGCGCGGTTCCTGCGAGAGAAGTTCCGCCACGATGAAAGCTCTTGTCACCGGAAGCGCCGGACATCTCGGCGAGGGGCTGGTGCGCGCCCTGCGCGAGTTCGGGCACGAGGTGGTCGGCCTCGACGTGCTCGCCTCGCCCTTCACGACGCATGTCGACTCGATCGCCGACCGGGCCTGCGTGAAACGCTGCATGAAGGGCGTCGACACCGTCCTTCACGCCGCGACGCTCCATAAGCCGCATGTCGCGACCCACAGCCGCCAGGATTTCGTCGACACCAACATCACCGGCACGCTCAACCTCCTGGAGGAAGCGACGGCGGCGGGTGTGAACGCATTCGTCTTCACCAGCACGACGAGCGTCTTCGGCGACGCGCTCGTGCCGCCGGCGGGTGCGCCCGCGGCGTGGGTCACGGAGGACGTCGCGCCGATCGCCAAGAACATCTACGGCGCGACCAAGGCCGCGGCGGAGGATCTCTGCCGGCTTTTCCACCGCAACCACGGGCTCGCCTGCGTCGTGCTCCGGACATCGCGGTTCTTTCCGGAGGAGGACGACAACAGGGGCGTTCGCGACGGCTATGCGGACGAAAACGTCAAGGCGAACGAATTTCTCTTCCGCCGTGTCGACGTCGAGGACGCGGTCCGCGCGCATCTCCTGGCGGCCGAACGCGCACCGGCGCTCGGCTTCGGCACCTACATCGTCAGCGCGACGACGCCGTTCACGCCGGACGACCTTCACGCGCTTCGCACCGACGCGGCCGCGGTCGTACGGCGGCACGTCCCGGAATTCGAGGTCGAATATGCGCGTCGGGGCTGGCGAATGTTCCCCGGCATCGACCGCGTCTATGTCAACGAGAGGGCGCGGAGCGATCTCGGCTGGCGGCCGCGATACGATTTCGCCGCCGTGGTGGGGCGCCTCCGCGCGGGGAAGGACATGCGCAGCCCGCTTGCGCGCGCCATCGGCTCAAAGGGCTACCACACGGAGGCGTTTGCCGAGGGGCCCTATCCGGTGGAGTGAAGCGGCGACAAGCAGCGCGTTCGCACACTTGCCGGTGGAAGTTGGAATCTTCCATCGGGAGGTATAAATACTGGACCATGTCTCGCACGGCGAAGACCCTTGAAGAGCGGTTGCTCCGCGAAAATCCGAAGCTTCGAGATCAGGGGCTGCGGCCAGTGGTCGTGTGGGTACCGGATACGGAGGCGCCCGGCTTCCATGACGATTTGCAGCGTCAGATCAAGGCGATCAATCAAAACCGTGATAGCGAGGACATCCTGACGTTTCTTGATCGCGCGGCTGAGGATTTATTCCAGGAGTGAGACGCGGCGATATCGTCATCGTCTCTCTTCCGGGAGATTTCGGGAAGCCTCGACCGGCGGTCGTTGTCCAATCCGATGCGCTGATAGGGCTGGACACAGTTATTGTATGTCCGCTCACAACGACGGTGACCGAAGGTCTGACGCTGCGTCCGACAATCGAGCCGAACTCGGCCAACGGACTCCGCGCGCCGTCTCAAGCGATGGTGGACAAGCTCATGACCTCCAGGGTCACGCGCGTCGGCGCACCCGTCGGCCACCTGAGCGATTCGGACATGGCCGAAATCGATCGGAGGCTCGCGTTCATTCTCGGCTTTCGCGATGCCTCATGAGGCGGTCTCACCGCCCCTCTTTCCCCAGCGCCTCCATCTTCGCCAGCCATTTCTCGCGCCCCTTGTCATCCTTCGCCGCGACGAGGCCGACGAGGCTTTCGCGGATCGGCTTGATGCCGACGAATTTCAGGATGTTGCGCTCCAGGTTCTTCAGGCTGTGCGCGCCGAAGAACCAGCGATAGGCGAGCGCCGGCATGCCCATCGTCACCACGATGCGCGCCGAGCGCCCCTTGAGGAGCCCTTCGCGCGGAAGGCTCTGCGCATCCCCGACATCAGGAACGGCGAAGCCCGGCCGCAGGAGCTGCTCCAGAAATGCTTTCACCAGCGCCGGCATGGTGCCGAGCCAAAGCGGGTAGATCAGGACGACATGCTCCGCCCAGCGGATATCGTCCTGCGCCGCGCGAATGTCGGCCGGCGGCTCCGCGGACATCCACTCCGCCTGCGACCGTATGAGATCGAAGTCGAGCGCCGTGACGGATATCCGCCGGACTTCCCGCCCGGCGGCAAGCGCGCCGCGCACATAGGCACTCGCCAGCGCGTGGCAGAATCGCTCCGGGCTCGGATCGGGATGCCCCTCCACGATGACGATGCGCTTTGCCGCGTCCTGGGACATGCCCTGGCTCCCCTTTGGGACGGGAAGGAGTATGAAGGCGCTTCGACCGCCGCGATTTGACCTGCCGCAACACTGAAAACCCCATGACCTTGAAGGCCACGCTCACCGCCGCATTTCCCGAGGCGCGACGCATCTCGAACTTCCTGGAGCGCGACTATGGCGGCGACGGCGTCGCGGTGTCGCTCGACGAGCGGGGCGACGGGCTCTGGTCGGTCGACGCCTATTTCGAAACCGGCGAGGCGGGAGCGCTGGCGGACACGATCCGCGACCGGCTCGGCGCCGACGCCTTCGGCGCGCCGCTTCGCGTCGAGCCGCTGCCGGACGCCGATTGGGTCGGCGAGGGCCTGAAGGCGCTCGCGCCTGTCTCCGCGGGGCGCTTCCTCCTCTACGGCAGCCATGACCGCGAATCGGTCCCCGGCGGGCGGATCGCGCTTCTGATCGATGCCGGCCAGGCTTTCGGCACTGGCCACCACGCGACGACGGCCGGAACGCTTGCCGTGATCGACCGGCTGATGCGCGCCCGCCGCTTCCGCCGCCCGCTCGACCTCGGCACCGGCTCCGGCGTGCTCGCCATCGCCATGGCCAAGGTTCTGCGGCGCCCGATCGTTGCGACCGACATCGACCCGGTGGCCGTCGCAGTGGCCAAGGAGAATGCGCGATTGAACGGCGTCGCCGGCCTGGTGCGCGCCATCCGGGCGCCGGATGTGGATTCAGCCGCGATCCGCGCTGCCGCGCCATACGATCTTCGTCGCCGCCAACATCCTCGCCGAGCCGCTCCGTCTTCTGGCGCCGCGCCTCACGCCGCTCATCGCGAATGGCGGCATGCTCGTGCTCTCCGGCCTTCTCCCGGCCCAGCGGGAGCGCATCGTCGCAGCCTATCGGGCGCAGGGAATGCGCCTCGTCCGCGCCCGCATCTTCGACGGTTGGTCGGTGCTGGTGCTGCGCAAACCCTGAGCCTTCCATCCGTGTGGCATGCGCGCGCCGCCCCTGCTAAGGAGCCGGCATGTTCCAGAGCTTCGAAGAGACCGCCGACCCGTCGAAATGCGCCGAGCGCGTGCAAGCGCTCCGCGCCAAGCTGAAGGAGATGGGGCTCGACGGCTTCATCGTCCCGCGCGCCGATGAGCATCAGGGCGAATACGTGCCGAAATCGGCGGAGCGGCTCGCGTGGCTGACGGGCTTCACCGGCTCCGCCGGCATGGCGGTGGTGCTTGCCGACAAGGCGGCGGTCTTCGTTGACGGGCGCTACACCTTGCAGGTGCGCGAGCAGGTCGACACGGACGTGTTCGAGCCCGTCGCGATCATGGATGTTCCGGTCGCAAAGTGGCTGGCGGCGAATGTCGGGAAGAGCGCGCGCATCGGCTACGATCCGTGGCTTCTGACCCGCACGCAGGTTCGCCAAGCCAGGAAGGGACTGGAGCCCGTCGGCGCGGAGCTTGTCGCGGTCGATGCCAACCCGCTCGACGCCGTGTGGGGCGACCGACCGGAACCGCCGACCGCGGCAGTGTCGGAGCAGCCGGAAGCGCTCGCCGGCAAATCGGTCGCGGAAAAAATCGCCGAGACGAGCAAGATCGTGGCGGAGAAGCGCGCCGATACCGCCGTGCTGACCGACCCGGCGTCGGTCGCCTGGCTCTTCAATATCCGTGGCGCCGACATCGCACACACGCCCTCCCCGCTCGCCTTCGCCATGCTCCACGCGGAAGGCCGGCCCGAGCTCTTCATCGACGGGCGCAAGCTCTCCAACGCCGTTCGCGACCGGCTGGAATCCTCCGCCGATGTGCGCGAGACCCGCGAATTTTCCATGCGCCTGACCGAGCTTGGGAAAGCGGGCCAAAAGGTCCTTTTCGATCCGCAAGGTTCGGCCGACGCCGTCGCGAGCCTCGTGGAAACGGCCGGCGGCACGATCGTGACCGGCACCGATCCGGTGGCGCTCCCGAAGGCGAAGAAGAATGCGGCGGAGCTTAAGGGCGCGCGTGCGGCACAGCTTCGCGACGGCGTCGCCATGCTGCGCTTTCTTCGCTTCATCGAGACGAGCGCGCCCGGCTCGCTCACCGAGATCGACGCGGCGAAGACGCTGGAGGCATGCCGCACCGAGACCGCCGCGGAAGCGGATGTGCCGCTGGCCGACATCGCATTCGATACGATCTCCTCCACCGGTCCGAACGGCGCCATCAATCACTACCGCGTCACGGAGCGGACCAATCGCCGGCTCGAAGCGGGCGACCTCTACCTGGTCGATTCCGGCGGGCAGTACCGCGACGGCACCACCGACATCACGCGCACGGTGCCGATCGGCGAACCCTCACGCGAACGGCTCGACCTCTACCGCGACCAATTCACGCGCGTTCTCAAGGGGCATATCGCCATCGCGTCCGCGCGCTTCCCGAAGGGCGCGACGGGGGCGCAGCTCGATCCTTTCGCGCGTCATGCTCTGTGGCAGGCGGGGCTCGAATTCGACCACGGCACCGGACACGGCGTCGGCGCCTATCTCTCCGTGCACGAAGGCCCGCAACGCATTTCCAAAGCCGGCCACACGCCGCTCGAGCCGGGCATGATCATCTCCAACGAGCCCGGCTATTACCGCGGCGGCGATTTCGGCATCCGCATCGAGAACCTGGTCGTGGTGCGCGAGGCGGAGCCGGTGCCGGGCGGCGACCGGCCGATGCACAGCTTCGAGACGATCACGCTTGCGCCGATCGACCGGCGGCTCATCGATCCGCTGCTGATGACCGCGGAGGAGCTTGCCTGGCTCGACACCTATCATGCGCGCGTCTATGGCGCGCTTTCCGGCTGGCGGTCTCTTTCCACGGAGGAGCGCGTCTGGCTTGAAGCGGCCTGCCGGCCCATCGTCGGCTGAGCGAAGAGCGCCGCGGCCGCTTCCGCGCCTTTGCAAACGCCGACCAGCCAGCGCGCGACGCGGCGCGCCGGCACGCTCAACTCTTCCGCGTCGGCGTAGAGAAGATAGTAGGCGCAGCCGCTCTCGTCGGCTGTGCCGAAGGGCGCGGCGAGATCGCCATCGGCGAGCCAGGCGTCGACGAGGGGGCGCCGGCCGATCGCCACGCCGAGCCCCTCCGCCGCAGCGCGCAGGATCTGTTCCGCGCCGTCGAGAGCCAGCGCGCCGTCGAGCGACGGAGGCTCGAGTCCGTGCGCCTGCGCCCACTCGCGCCATTCCTCCCGATATGAGGCATCGACGATCAACCGGGCTGTTCCGAGTGCCGCCTGCGGATCCACGTCCTCGGCGAGCAGCCCCGGGCGGCATACCGGAAACGCCTGCTCGTCGAACAGGTGATTTGCGGCGTAGCCGGGCCAGTGGCCTCTGCCGTAGCGGATCGCCAAGTCGATCTGCTCGCGCCTCAGGTCGACGACCCGGCCGGTGGGCACCATCTGCACGTTCACCTCAGGCAGCGCTGCCTCAAGCTGCCCGAGCCGCGGGATCAGCCAGAGCGTGGCGAGCGAAGTCGTCAGCGTGAGAGAGACGCGGCAGCACGGGCCGGAGAGCGATTCGGTGGCGCGGCGGATGCGCCCAAAGGCTGGATCGATCTCCTCGAAATACGTCTGGCCGACGAGCGTCAGCTGGACGGCGTTGCCGGCGCGCTCGAAGAGTTGCACGCCGAGATAGTCCTCCAGCTTGCGGACCTGGTGGCTGACCGCCGATTCCGACAGGCCGAGCGCGGCAGCGGCCTCGCGGAAACGGCCGAATCGCGCCGCGGCATGGAAACTCCGCAGCGCATGGAGCGGCGGGAGCGGGAAAAGCCGTTCTTCCGACATTGGCGCCTCCAGTGTGAACGCCGTTCATGTACTCATGCGTGCTGTGCGTTAGCGCATTCGCTGCTGGCCGTCTAGATAAGCGACGAGGCAAGACGCCGAAAAGCGGCTCAGCCTGAATGTTGGTCATGGAGAGCTATCATGCACATCATCGAGAATATCCGCGAAGCCCACCGCCGCAGGCAGGCGGCCCGTGACCTTCGCGCCCTTTCGCCGGACGTGTTGCGTGACATCGGCATCGAGCCCGACCGGATCGACGCCGCGGTATCGCAAATGCTTGCCGCAAAGCCCGCGGTGCGAACGGCGGCGTCCGCCCTTCCCGCCGCGCTGCACGCAAAGACAGCCGTCATCGCCGGCGGCGCGTGGCCCTATACGTGGCGGCGGTAGTGCGGCGCCATCGACGCGTCATCGGAGCGACATTCCTCCTTCGTGCGCCGCCTTTAGACGTGGGTCCGTCATGGGCCTCCGATAGATCCGACGGGCGGCGGCTTGGCCCGGCCGACGCCCGTTCCATAATGGCCCGGGAAGGAGCCCGCCGGCGTATCTGGCGGGCTCCTTCGGCTTCCTGAAGGCGCTGTTTCAGAGTCCCGTCGCCCGCAGCAGCGACACGGTCAGCGCCGCGATCAGGAGCGTCGGCATGATCGGCAGGCGCATCGCGGCAAGGACCGTCACCGCCGCGGCGATCGTCTCCGCGATTCCCGTCGCCAGCACCGCGGGCGCAACCAGGGCCGTGATGACTGCGGCCGGCATTGCCTCAAGCGCAGCCTCGACGCGCGGATCGAGACGCTCGAAGCGCGACAGGATCACGTGCCCGGCGGCGCGCGTGACGTAGGTCCCGATCCCGAGCGCCAATATGAGAAGCACCGTCATTGCGGCACCTCCTTCGGCGCCAGAGACACGGCGACGGCCATGCCCGCGATCGCCCCGGCGAAGAAGTGCCAGGGCGCGCCGACGGTCAGGTAGGCGGCAATCGCAGCACCGGCGCTCGCGCCGATGACCGGCAGCGCGTTCGCCCGCTTGCGGAAGCCGACGACGATGTAGAGGAAATACGCGGTCACCAGAAAGTCGATCCCGACGGCCTCCGGATGCGCGATCAGATTGCCGAGGATCGCGCCGATTACGGTCGTCACGATCCAGCTGACGTAGAGCGGAATGCCAAGCCCGAAATAGTAGGGGGCGCTAAGGTGCTTGCCTTCCTTCAACTCGGAGATGGCGAAGCTCGGATCGGTGAGGAACGCGAAGGCCGCGTAGCGCGTCGCCGGACGCCAGTGCGTCATCTTGCGGCCGAGCGAGGCGCTGTAGAGGACGTTCCTGAGATTGACCGCGAGCCCGGACATCAGAACCGTCCAGAACGGCAGCGGATTGGCCCAGAACTCCAGCACCGCGAACTGCGCCGCGCCGCCATAGGTGATGGCGCTCATCGCGGTCGCCTCCGCGGCCGTCATCCCCTCTTTCACCGCGACCGCACCGAAGAGAAGCCCAAACGGGATCGTCGCGACCATGACCGGAACGATGTCGCGAAAGCCGCGAAGGAACTCCGCGACGGAGTGGCGACGGTCGGACTCGGGAGCGGACTTCTGAAGCATTCGATCAAGCTTAGGTCAGGCACGCTGACGTGTCGCGTTCATTCCATTGAGGCGGAAAGTCAGCCGCGCTGAAGAGGCGCATAAGCCGCTTCTCTTGGCCGGCCAAAGCCTTCAACGAAAGGCGGCAGCGGCGTGAGGCCCTTTTCGCCGCAATCGCTCCCGAAGATTCCCCGATGATTTCACCTTTCGGACACAACCAAAAGACGCGTCCCGCGTTTTGCCGGCTTGGAGGTCTGAAAGGAGATCAGCCATGAAGACGATCATGACCGGTATCGCGCTCGCCGCGCTTATTGCCGGCTCTCCGGCCCTTGCCGGGGGCAAGTGGCAGCAGCTCGCCCAGGCGGATCAACAGCCTGGACAAATGCAGGAGATGCAGGCCTCGCCGACCTGCCCGGCGGGCGAGACATGCCCGTCCGATGCGACCGCGCCCGACGCGATGGCGCCCGACGCAACGGGGCCTGATACGACAGGCAGCCTGCCGGCGCAGCCGGACGAGTCGGCCGCCACGCAAGGCGACAAGTCGCAGGACCTGACCGCGCAGACGGCGGATAGCGGCGGGAAGTTCATCACCGAACAAAGCGACGACGCCATCCTTGCGACGGAGCTCATCGGCAAGACCGTCTACGACGCGGGTGACGAATCGCTCGGTGACGTCAACGACATCGTTTGGACCGACGACGGCAAGATCGAAGGCGTGATCGTCGGCGTCGGCGGCTTCCTCGGCATCGGCGAGAAAAACGTCGCCGTCAACTACGACGCGATCAACGTCACGACCGATGAGAACGGCAACAAGAAGCTCGTTCTCGACGCCACCTCGGACGAGCTTGCGGCGGCGCCTGAATTCGTCACTTCCGCGCAGAAGCTGGCGGAACTGCAGGCCCAACAGCCTCCGACGGTCGATCAGGGCCCGGGCGCTGTCGTCCCGATCCCGCAACCGGAGCCGGCCCCCGCTCAATAAGCGGCCGACCGCAGATACGACGCGAAGGGTCCGCCGGATTCGTCCGGCGGACCTTTTTCGCCTGAGGCTCGACAGCCGACGCGCGGCCCAAGGGACGGCGAGATCGGGGCCGTGTATGCTCGCTCAGGCGGAACTCGTGGAGGCGTTCATGTCGGCGGCGGACAAGGTATTCGGCGGCGCGATCCCCGAGTTCTATGACACCTACATGGTCCCGCTGATCTTCCAACCCTATGCGATCGACCTCGCGCAGCGCACGGCGTCGCTTTCACCCGAACTCAGTTCTTGAGACCGCGGCCGGCAGCGGCGTGGTCACGCGCGCGCTTGCTCCAGCGCTTGCGGATCGCTGCCGCTATGTCGTCACCGATCTGAACCAGCCGATGCTCGACCACGCCGCGCGGTTGCAGGGGGCGGATGCGCGCATCGAATGGCGGCAGGCGGATGCGCTCAGCCTCCCGTTCGACGACGCTTCGTTCGAGGCGGTCTGCTGCCAGTTCGGGGTGATGTTCTTTCCCGACCGGATCGCCGGATACAGGGAGGCGAAGCGTGTGCTGAAGCCGGGCGGGCACTTCCTCTTCAACGTCTGGGACCGCATCGAGGAGAACGTCTTCGCCGACGTCGTGACGCAGGCGGTCGGACAGCTCTTTCCCGCCGATCCCCCGCTCTTTCTCGCCCGCACGCCGCACGGCTATCACGACGTGGCGCTTATCCGCGACGAGCTGTCGGAGGCGGGCTTCACGAATATCGCGGTCACGACGATCGAAGAGGTCAGCCGCGCGCCCTCGCCGCGCGATCCGGCGATCGCCTATTGCCAGGGAACGCCACTTAGGAACGAGATCGAAGCGCGCGACGCGAGCCTGCTTGCGCACGCCACGGACCGCGCGACGGAGGCGATCGCCGAGCGGCACGGAACCGGAGCGGTCGCCGGCAAGATACAGGGCCACGTCATCGTTGCCGCGGCGTAGCTGCCGCCCGGTCTAGCCGCCGACGCGCTTCAGCCAGGCATCCTCGTCGATCACTTCGATGCCGAGCTCCGTCGCCTTCTTGAGCTTGGAGCCGGCGCCTGGCCCGGCGACGACAAGGTCGGTCTTGGCGGAGACGGAGCCTGCGGTGCGCGCGCCGAGGCGCTCCGCCATCGCCTTCGCTTCGTCGCGTGTCATTTTTTCGAGCGACCCGGTGAAGACGATGGTCTTGCCGGCGACGGGGGAATCGGTTGCCGCCGGTTCGGCATCCTCGACCCTCACCTGGGCGCTCAGATCCTCGACCAGCTTGCGATTGTGGCTCTCGCCAAAATAGCGTGCCACCGCCTCGACCACGGTCCCACCGATCTGGTCGATCGCATCCATCTCTTCGCGCGCCGCTTCATCGCCTTCGGCGATCCTCAGCGCCGCGTCGTGGAACGCGGCCCAAGAGCCATAGGCGCGGGCGAGCTGGCGCGCCGTCGTCTCGCCGACGTGGCGAATGCCGAGGGCGTTCAGGAACCGCTCCAGCGGGATCGTGCGGCGCGCCTCAATGGCATCGAAGAGGTTGCGCACCGAGACGGTGCCAAAGCCGTCGACGTCCTTCAGCTTCTTGAGGTTTTTCTCGTCGCGTGTCGCGAGAGTGAAGATGTCGGCCGGCGCCTTGACCGGCAGGTCTTCGCTCTCTTCGTAGAAATATTCGATCTGCTTCTCGCCGAGGCCTTCGATGTCGAAGGCGGAACGCGACACGAAATGGCGGAGATGCTCCTTGCGCTGAAACGGACAGGCAAACTCGCCTGAGCAGCGGCGCACGATCCCCTCCCCGCCCGTCGCCGTCTCCTCCCGCACCACCGGCGTCCTCAGCGGACAGGGACAGACCTTGGGAAAGTCGAAAGGCTTTGCGTTCTTCGGACGGAGCGCGAGGTCGACCGACAGCACCTGCGGGATCACGTCGCCGGCGCGCTGCACGGCAACCGTATCGCCGACGCGGATATCGATGGGCTTGCCCTTATCATCGACGCGCAGCGGCTCACCATCACGGCCGAAGCCGCGGATGTAGTCCTCGTTGTGGAGCGTCGCATTCTCCACCACGACGCCGCCGACGGTGACCGGCTTTAGTCGCGCGACGGGGGTCAGCGCGCCAGTGCGCCCAACCTGGATGTCGATGGCGAGCAGCTCCGTCGTCGCCTTCTCCGCCGGGAACTTGTGAGCGATCGCCCAGCGCGGCGAGCGGGTGCGAAGGCCGAGGCGCGCCTGCAAGGCGAGCGAATTGGCCTTATAGACGACGCCATCGATATCGTAGTCGAGACTGGCGCGCTGGCGCTCGATGTCGCGATAGACCGCAAGCGCCGCCTCCACGTCGTCGCAGAGCTTCATCAGCGGATTGATCTTGAAGCCCCATTTCTTGAAGACCCCGACCATGCCCATCTGCGTGTCCGCCGGCATGTCGCTCATCTCGCCCCAGGCATAGGCGAAGAAGCGCAGCGGCCGCGACGCGGTGACCTTCGGGTCCTTCTGGCGGAGTGAGCCGGCCGCGGTGTTGCGCGGATTGACGTAGAGCGGCTTCCCCTCCTTCTCCTGAAGCGCGTTGAGCTTCCGGAAATCGGCCTTGCCGAGATAGATCTCGCCGCGAACCTCGACCACTGAAGGCGCGTTCTTCGGCAGGGCGTGCGGGATGTCCTTGATGGTTTTGACGTTGGCGGTGACGTCCTCGCCGGTGACGCCGTCGCCGCGCGTTGCGCCGAGCTTAAGCTTGCCGTCCTCGTAGCGGAGCGACATGGAAAGTCCGTCGATCTTGGGTTCCGCCGTGATCGCAATCGGCTCCTCGGCCGGGCGGCCGAGGAAGCGCATCATCTGGGCCGCGAAGTCGCGCACGTCGTCGTCCGAAAAGGCGTTCTCCAGCGACAGCATGGGTTGTGCATGACGGACGGTGGCAAACTTACCGGTTGGCGCCGTGCCCACCTTCTTTGACGGAGAATCTGCGCGCATGAGTTCCGGGAAGCGCGCTTCGATGGCGAGGTTGCGCTGGCGCAGCGCGTCGTAATCTGCGTCGGAGACTGTCGGCTGGTCTTCCTGATAATAGCGCTTGTCGTGCTCGGCGATCTCGCCGGCCAGGCGTTCAAGCTCCGCCGCCGCTTCCGCTTCGGTGAGATCGTCGACCGATTTTGCCGTGGGTGCACGCGCCATCGAGGGAACCGGACCAGCAAGGTCAGCGGCTATGGCCCCGCAGATCGGAGCGGTCAAGCGTCAGAGCGAGATCGTCTGCCGCCGGAAGGATGGCAGGTCGTAAAGTGGCCCTCCCGCCGGACGAGGCGGGAGGGGTTGAGCCTAGATCTCGTCCCGGTGGCGTCCGCCGAGGGCACCCGCCGCCGCCGCCACGAAGGCGCCGATGACAAGCGAAAGGGCAGTCAGGAAGGAGACGGTCACGGCGGTCTTGCGCGCCGCCTCCGCGCTCTCCTTCATCTGGCCGATCACCTGATCGACGCGCGCTTCCGCGTCGGCCTGCGTCATGCCCGTACGCTGCGCCACGACCTGAGCGAGATACGTCCGGTCTTCAGCCGGCATATCCGATCCCATGGAGCGTGCGACGATCCTGGCGCCGACGTCGCGCTCCCCGGTGTCCATCCGACCCTGTGAAGGCGACGTCGGAGAGGCCATGGAGCCCGCGGTCGCAGCCGTTGACGCCGGTGCCGTCGCGCCGCTGCTTGCGGTATCGGACGTCATCGGTTCGGCGGCCGCTTCTCCCGCGGCGGACGGACCCGGCCGGAAGAGCGTATCGACAAAATACGCGTTCGGATCGGCCGCCGCTTGCACGCCGCCTTGAAGGGCGCCGGAAGCGACGCTCGAGACGATGCTCGCGCCGCCGCCCGCAACGGAAGCTGCCAATCCGACGACGAAAATCGTCGCCAGCCCCCAGGCGAGAAAGCCATGCGCGGTATCGCGGAAGAGGACCTCGTCGGTTCCCATCGCCGCCCATTTCGTCCGAAGCCGGCCGGTCAGATATCCGCCGAACGCCGACGAAAGCCACTGGATGACGACGATCCAGATCGCCGCGCCGACGCCAATCGCGGCGGCCGAAGCACCTGCCCCCTGCCAAGGCGATACGGATGCAAAGCCGAGCGCAGAACCGAGCGCTGCAAGCACGACGGATACCGCTACCGCGCCGACAGCGCCTCCGGCGATCGCTCCCCATGAAATCCCCGAGACCGGCAATTCGATGTTCGGCAGTTCAGCCGTCTCAACGACGGCCGTTTCATAAACCTGCGTTGCCATTGTGGCCCCCGATCAATGCCAAAAGAGTGCGAGAAGAATAATCACCGGGATCGGAACACCCAGCAGCCAAAGAAGAATTCCGCGGCCCACGACACACCTCCATGCCCAAGAAATTGGCACCACATAACGTTGGCAGAGGTCGCCCGTTCCAACCGACCGCGTCTATTCTTGCGTCCTGACCGCGGGCGCAGGGTGCGTTTCCGGTTTAAGCCGCACCCTTGATCAGCCGCTCCGCGGCGGCGCGCGCTTCGTCGGAGATCGTTTCCCCGGCAAGCATGCGGGCGATCTCCTCGCGGCGCACGCCACCGGAGACCGGCGTCACTTCGGTGGCGACGCGCTTGCCCTTTTCCACCGCCGCCTTGGTGATGAGGAAATGCGCGGCCGCCTGTGCGGCGACCTGCGGCGCGTGCGTGACGGAGAGCACCTGCACGCGTTCCGCCAGCCGCGCGAGCCGCCGTCCCGATCGCCTCCGCGACGGCGCCGCCTGCGCCTGCGTCGATCTCATCGAAGACGAGCGTCGGCGCAGAGCCGCGATCGGCGAGCGCCACCTTCAGCGCCAGGAGAAAGCGCGAGAGCTCGCCGCCCGACGCGACCTTCATCAGCGGGCCCGGCTCCGTGCCGGGATTGGTGCGGACATGGAAGGCGACGCGATCGAGCCCCTCAGGCGAAACCGCGTCCGCATCCGTCTCCTGCGCGACGATGAAGCGCGCCGCTTCGAGCTTCAGCGCCGGAAGCTCGGCGTTGACGGCAGCCTCCAGCGCCTTCGCCGCCTCGCGGCGGCGCTTCGACAATGTCCCGGCGGCCCTTCGATAGGATGCGAGCGCCTCCGCCACGGAGGCCTCCAGAGCCCTCAGCCGGCCGCCGCCGACGTCGATATCGGCAAGACGCGCGGCGAATTCCGCCGCCACCGCCGGCAGGTCGTCCACCGGCACCTGATGCTTGCGCCCGGCGGCGCGCAGCGCGAAGAGGCGCTCCTCGCTCCGCTCCAGCTCGTTCTGGTCGAATTCGCAGGCGCGCATCGCCTCTTCCAGGCCGCGGCGCGTCTCCTCGAGATTGTCGAGCGCGGCGCCTAACGCCGTGATGGTCGGCTCAAGCAGGCCGGGCAGTTCCGCCGCCTTGCGTTCAAGCCGTCGCGCCAGGCCGACGAGATCCGGTATCGGCGAGCCCGCGCCGCCGACGATCTCATGCGCCTCGTTCAAATCGGTGGCGATCCGCTCCGCGCGCATCAGAAACTGACGTCGGTCGGCGAGCGTCGTCTCCTCCCCCGCCTCCGGCGCAAGCGCCTCAAGCTCCTCCACCGAGGCGCGGAGGTAGTCGGCTTCGCGGGCGGATTCCTCGATCGCCGCGCGAAGCGCCGCCGCCTCGCCTTCAAGTGTCCTCAGCGCGCGATAGCGCCGCGTGACATCCTCCGAGTCGGGCTCCAGCCCGCCGAAAGCGTCGAGCAGCCGGCGATGCTCCTCCGCGCCGACCAGCGCGCGATCGTCGTGCTGGCCGTGAATCTCCACCAGCATCGCGCCGATCGTTCTGAGCAGCGCGACACCGCAGGGCTGGTCGTTGATGAAGGCGCGGGTCTTGCCGTCGGCGGTCTGCACGCGCCGCAGGATCAGCGAACCCTCCGCCTCGATGCCGTTCTCAGCCACAAGCGCGAAGACGGGATGATCCGACGCCGGCTCGAAGATCGCCGTGATCTGACCGCGCTCGGCGCCGGCGCGCACCAGGGCGGCGTCGCCGCGCGAGCCGAGCGCCAGCGAAAGCGCGTCGAGAAGAATGGATTTCCCGGCCCCGGTCTCACCGGTCAGCACGGTCAGCCCGGCACCGAAATCGATGCCGAGCCTGTCGATGAGGACGATATCCTGAACGGTGAGACTCGCCAGCATGGCGGGCCGAATTCTAAAGCGCTTTGCGTTCTGATTGAATCAGAAGGTGGATGATCTCATCCGAAAACCGCACCCCACTGTTCGGGATCATGGCGCTCTGCCTGCGCACGATCTCATCCGAAAACCGGTCCCCACTTTTCGGGATCATCCGCTAGCCCCGGCCGAACGCCCGGGAAACCCAGGAGCCTTTGTGCTCCTCAGGCACGACACCCACTTTGGCGAGCTGCGCGTAGCTGTCCTTATACCACTGGCTGTCCGGGAAGTTGTGGCCGAGCACGGCGGCGGCGGTCTGCGCGTCCTGGACGAGGCCGAGCGCGAGGTAGGCTTCCACAAGCCGCTCCAACGCCTCCTCGACATGGCGCGTGGTCTGGTACTCCTGCACGACGAAGCGGAAACGATTGACGGCGGCGAGATATTCGCGCCGCTCCAGGTAGTAGCGGCCGATCTGCATCTCCTTGCCGGCAAGCTGGTCGCGCGCCACGTCGATCTTGTTGCGCGCATCCTCGGCGTATTCGGAATCCGGATATTTCTGCAGGATGACGTTCATCGCGTCCATCGCCTTGTGGGCGATGTCCTGGTCGCGGGTGACGTCGGGGATCTGGCGGAAATACGATTCGCCGATCAGATACTGGGCATAGGCGGCGTCTTCGCTCGCCGGGAAGAGCGTCACGAAGCGGTTCGCGTCGTTGATCGCGTCCGTGTATTTCCCGCGGCGGAAGTTCAGGAACGCCGACATCAGCATCGCGCGGCGTGCGTAGTCGGAATAAGGATGTTCCTTGTCGATCGTCTCGAATTTCTTGGACGCACGGCTCGGGTCGCCCGCTTCGAGGTTGGCGAGGGCCTGATTGTAGAGGACGTCAGGCGGATCGACGTTGACCTCCGCCTCCGGCTTTTTCTTGCCCCAGCACCCGGCCAGCATCAGCGCGACAGCCGGCACGACAAAGAGCGCCGTGGCGCGGCGATATCTGACGGCGGCGAAGGTCCGAGTAGCCATGAAATCCAATTCCGTGAGGGCGACCCCTTTTTGATATAGGACGCCGCGCGACTGTCAAAGCCGTTCACCACGCAATGATGGCCGGGCTGTGGCCAACGACGGTCACGGCCCCGTGGGGCGGGCGTCAGACCGGGTTAGAGCACTTCCGGGGCGAAAACCGGCACCGCCAGGCCAGAAAGCTCCGCGTGCGCGTCCGGCCGCGCCTCACGCTCGGCCGGCTCGGCGATCGGCGTCCAGGCGTCGCGGCGTTGAAGAAGCGAGGAAAGCGCCAGCGCGTTCAGCTTGTGGCCGCCTTTGTGGGAGCGATAAAGGCCGACGATCGGCGCCCCGGAAAGCGAGAGGTCGCCGATCGTATCCAGCACCTTGTGGCGCACGAACTCGTCGGGGAAGCGGAGCCCCTCGGGGTTGACCACCGCTCCCTCGCCGATGACGACGGAATTCTCCAGCGACGAGCCAAGCGCGAAGCCGGCGGCCCAGAGCCTCTCCACGTCGCGCATATAGCCATAGGTGCGGGCGCGGGCGATCTCCTTGCGGAAGCTTTTCGGCGTCACGTCGATGGCGAGCGCCTGCTTTCCGACGACCGGGCAGTCGTAGTCGATGCTGATCTCAAGCCGCAAACGGCTGAAGGGCCGGAATTCGGCCCATGCGTCGCCAAGCACGACGCGCACCGGCTTGTCGATGCGGATGAAGCGCCGCGGGGCACTCTGGGAGACGATGCCGGCCTGGTCGATGGCATCGACGAAGGCTCTGGCGCTGCCGTCCATGACCGGCACTTCCGGCCCGTCGATCTCGATCACCGCGTTGTCGATGGAAAGGCCGGAGAGCGCCCCCATCAGGTGCTCCACCGTGGCAACCGAGGCGCCGTTCGGGTCGCCGAGGACCGTGCAGAGCTCGGTCGAGCCCACCGATTCGGAGCGCGCCGGAATCTCCACGTCGGGGGAATTCGCAACGTTGGTGCGGAGGAAGACGATGCCGGTCCCGGGATCGCCCGGTCCGATCACAATCGTAACAGGAGAGCCGCTGTGGACGCCGATTCCCGTAAGATTCACGCGCCCCTTGAGCGTCCGCTGCCCGCGTTCCTTGATGCCACCCATGAAACTGCTTGTCGCCCCCTAAGGTCAGAACGACGATCAGGCCCGCCTTTGCGGTCTCTTGCCCGAATCTGTTCGACTGCCTTCCTCGTTTCCCGAGAAGCTACCGACAGGGCGCAGGGGACGCCAATCAACGATTTTTACCCTTTGTTACGCATGCGCGGGGCTGACCGACGCCAAAAAAGCCCGGCGCGCCGCGGCCGCCGGGCCTTTTGTCACATGGCTCTGCCGTCTCCGATGTCAGCTCGATTGGCGGCGCAGGAAGGCCGGAATCTCGAGATGGTCGTCGCGATTCGGATCGACGGGGACGGGCCGGCCGCGCGGGTCCAGCGCGCCGGCGGCTCCGGGCTGCTCGCCCATGCGCCGCGGTTGCGGCTGCTTGGCGAATTCTGAAGCCGGGGCCGGCGCCGGGGCGTGCTGAATCGGCGGCTGCGCTTGGACGACGCGCGGCTCCTCCTCGGCATGCGCGTCGTGCTCGTCGTATTCCGCGTCCTCACGGCGACCGAGACCGCTCGCAATCCGCGCCAAAAGCCCGCGCGGACGCCGTTCCTCGTCGGCGCCGCGTGCCGGCGCCTGCTTGGCGCGAAGCTGGCGCTGCGCGACCGGCGGAAAGTCCTCCACCTTCGGCATGCGCGGCTGCATGTGGTCGGGCCGCTCAGCCGCCTGGGGGATGAAGGCCGCGGCGGCCGCCGCCCGCATCTCCTCATGCATGCGGGCCTCCTCCGGATCGATTTCGTGCCGCTGCCGCGCCGCGGCCAGCGAGGGGTCCGGACGGAAAGGCCCGATGCGGACTTCGCCAGCCGCCCGCGCGGGCTCCGGCGCACGCGCGGCGGGAGCGGGCTGCTTTGCCGGCCGCTGGGGCTGGCGCTGCTGATGCTGGCTCGCGATCTCCTGCTCCAGGCTATCCATCGCGTAGTCGGCCGCCTGTGCCCGTTGCGGCTGGGCGGGCGCCTGGGCGACCGCCTGCTGCGGCGCGGGCGCCTGCTGCGCCGGCGGCGCGCCGACCGACTTCAGCCGGCGCGTCAGCTCCGCCATGCCGGCGGTGGGCGGGGCGATCTGCTCCTGCACCCGCTCCTCCTCGATCCCCGTCGCCACGACGGAGACGCGGATGATGCCTTCCAGGCTTTCGTCGAACGTGGCGCCGAAGATGATGTTGGCGTCGCTGTCGACTTCCTCGCGCACGCGGCTTGCCGCCTCGTCGACCTCGAAGAGGGTCATGTCGCGGCCGCCTGTGATCGAGATCAGCAGCCCGCGAGCGCCGCGCATGTTGACGTCGTCGAGGAGCGGATTGGCGATCGCCTTCTCCGCCGCTTCCACGGCGCGCTTGTCGCCCGAGGCTTCGCCGGTTCCCATCATGGCCTTGCCCATCTCGCGCATCACCGAGCGAACGTCGGCGAAGTCGAGATTGATGAGGCCGTCCTTCACCATCAGGTCGGTGATGCAGGCGACGCCGGAATAGAGCACCTCGTCGGCCATGGCGAAGGCGTCGGCGAAGGTGGTCTTGTCGTTGGCGACACGGAAGAGGTTCTGGTTCGGAATGACGATCAGCGTATCGACGTTCTTCTGCAGCTCGATGATGCCGGCATCGGCAAGACGCATGCGGCGCTGGCCCTCGAACTGGAACGGCTTGGTCACGACGCCGACGGTGAGGATGCCCGCCTCGCGTGCCGCGCGCGCCACGATCGGCGCCGCACCCGTGCCGGTGCCGCCGCCCATGCCGGCGGTGATGAAGGCCATGTGCGCACCGTTCAGATGATCGGTGATCTCGTCCATCGTCTCTTCGGCCGCGGCGCGGCCGATCTCCGGCTGCGAACCGGCGCCGAGCCCTTGTGTGACCGCCACGCCCATCTGGATCATGCGGTCGGCCTTGGACAGCGTGAGCGCCTGGGCGTCGGTGTTGGCGACGACGAACTCGACGCCCTGCAGGCCGGCCTCGATCATGTTGTTCACGGCATTGCAACCGGCGCCACCGACGCCGAAGACGGTGATCCTCGGCTTCAGTTCCGTGATGTCCGGCATCTTGAGATTGATACTCATTGTTCCGTCCTCTTCCGCCTTTCCGCCAGGCCCGGCCGTGGCCAACCTGAACCGTTCCTTTGATGTCGCTTCGTCAGAAGCTGTCCTTGAACCAGCGCCCAACGCGCGCGAAATAACCGTCCGTCCCCGTCATCGCCGTGCGACCCGGACTTCGAGCGTGGAACTGCTCGATGCGTGCCGCCTGCGGGTAGAGCACCAGCCCGACCGCCGCGGAGAAAGCCGGGCTCTTCGCCGCTTCCGGCAGACCCTGAATGCCGAGCGGTCGGCCGACGCGGACGTTTCGTCCGAAGATGCGCCGCGCGGTCTCCGCCAGACCCGTCAGCTGGCTGGCGCCGCCGGTCAGCACGACGCGCTTGCCGACATGGTCGGCGAAGCCCGACTTGGTCAGCATGTCGCGCGTCATCTCCAGCGTCTCTTCCACGCGCGGGCGGATGATGCCGATCAGGGCGGAGCGCGACACGGTGTTCGGATGGTCGCGCTCGTCCTCGCCGACGGGTGGAATCGTCAGGATGTCGCGCTCGTCGGAGGTGGAGGAAAGTGCTGAGCCGTGGCGCGCCTTGATGCGCTCCGCGTCGGCGAGATTGGTGGAGAGGCCGCGCGCGATATCGAGCGTGACGTGATGGCCGCCGATGGCGATCGCGTCGGTATGCACGAATTCGCCTTCGTGGAAGACGGAGAGCGTCGTCGTGCCGCCGCCCATGTCGATGCAGGCGACGCCGAGCTCCGACTCGTCGTCGACGAGCGCGGCGAGCCCGGAGGCATAGGGCGTCGCCACCACCGTCTCCACCTCAAGATGGCAGCGGTTGACGGCAAGCTCGAGATTCCTGAGCGGGGCTTCTTCGGCGGTGACGACATGGATGTCGACGCCGAGCGATTGGCCGAGCATGCCGACCGGATCGGCGAGCCCGCGATTGCCGTCGAGCGCATAGCCGATCGGCAGTGCGTGCAGCACGATGCGCCCTTCACTCACAGAATGCGCGCCGCCGGCGCCAAGCACGCGCTGTATGTCGGCTTCGCTTACCGCTCCGGTGAGATCGACGTTTGCCGAAAAGGCTTCGCTCTTCAGGCGGCCGCAGGAAAGATTGACGATGAGACTGTTGACGGTGACTTCCGCCATGCGCTCGGCGGCGTCGACGGCGAGCCGGATGGCCTTTTCCGCCTCGTCGAGATCGACCACGACGCCGGACTTGATGCCGCGTGAGCGGGTCGCGGCGAAGCCGAGCACCTCCACCGCGTGGGTGCGGCGGCGAAGCTGCTCGCTGTCGCGCGGCTTCAGCCGGGCGATCATGCAGCAGACCTTGGTGGAGCCGACATCGAGCACGCTCACGGTGGCGGAGCGCCGCGAGCCGAGGGGCTTCACCCTCGACACGCCTGTCGGTGAATGGGTGCGGCGGCTGCTCACGTGCGTGTCTTGCCCTGGTTCAGGACGGGCGCGCCGTCGGAGGTGACGTCATCGAGGGTGCGGCCCTCCGGCAGGCGCACGGTCACGCGATCGGGAAGCCGGAGATCGACCACGACGACGTCGCGGGTGAGAAGCCCGTGCTCCTTGTCGAGCCGCACGAGCTCGGCGAGCGCCTGGCGCACGTGCTTCTCCGGCAGCTTGACGGTGACGCCGTGATCAAGGTGCAGGTCCCAGCGGCGGCCGGCGACGAGCACCGCGGCGCGAAGTTGCGCGACGATCGAAGGCTCGGCGAGGAGGTCGACGAGAAAATCCGGCGCCGTCTGGTTGGCCCCGCCGCCCACCATCAGGGGCAGGCCGGAGAAACGTTGCTCGTCGAGCGGCACGATCGACGTTCCGCTGCGGTCGATGACGCTCACCTCGCCGTCCTGCTGCCACAGCGCGAAAGGCTGGCGCTCGGTGATCTCCACCGCGAGCGTGCCGGGGTAGAACTTGCGCACGACGGCATGCTCGATCCAGGGAAGCTCGGCGAGGCGCTCCTGCGCCTTGGCGGCGTCGAAGGCGATCAGCGAGCCGGCGATATCGAGCTTCTCCAGGACGGATATCTCGGAGGTCTCCTTCTCACCGGTGATGCGGACGTCGTCGATGCCGAAGCCGGCTACGACGAGAAGCGAATCGGCGAGGCGCCCGATCTGACCGCCGACGACGAGGGCATAGAGGAAGGCGGCGAGGAGAAAGCCGGCCGCGGCCATCTGGCCGATCGGCTTGCGGCGCTGGCGCTCGATCTTCTCGGCGGCGCGGCGAAGACGGCGCGGCAGCAGATTGGCGAGCGGACGCAAGAGGCGGCCAAGCGCACGATCGAGGGTGTCGACGAAAGTCGCTCCCACGTCACTCGCTACTCTCACCGTCCGCACGACGCGTCCTCCACCATCCAGGCAACCAGCTCCGGAAAGCTCAGGCCGGCATGTGCGGCGAGTTCTGGAACCAGCGACGTGCGCGTCATGCCGGGCTGCGTGTTGACCTCCAGCCAGATAATCTCGCCCGTCCCCGCCTCGTCGTAGCGGAAGTCGGAACGGGATACGCCGCGACAACCGACGGCACGATGCGCTTCAAGCGCCAGCGTGCGAATATTTTGGTAAACAAAGGGTTTAAGTGGCGCTGGGCAGAGATGTTTTGATCCGCCAGCGGCATATTTAGCGTCGTAATCGTAGAAGCCGTGTCCAATCGGCACGATCTCGGTGACGCCGAGCGCCTCCTCCCCCATGACCGCGCAGGTGAGCTCGCGCCCGGCAATGAAGCGCTCCGCCATCACCTGATCGCCGTAGGTCCAGTCGTCGCGGCCGAGCGATTGCGGCGGATGCGCCTGGTCTTCCGCTACGATGATGACGCCGAAGGAAGACCCCTCGGCGATCGGCTTCACCACGTAAGGCGGCTCCAGGACGTGCTCCTTGGCGGCCTGGAAACGCGTGACGATCTTATGTTCGGCGACCGGGATACCGGCAGCGGCCGCGATGCACTTCGCCTTCTCCTTGTTCATGGCGAGGGCGGAGGCGAGAACGCCGGAATGCGTGTAGGGAACCCCGAGGATTTCCAGGAGACCCTGGATCGTGCCGTCCTCGCCGAAGGGCCCGTGCAGCGCGTTGAACACGACGTCGGGCCGGAGCCTGGCAAGCACCTCGGCGATGTCGCGGCCGACATCGATGCGCGTAACCCGGTAGCCGGCGGCTTCGAGATTGTCGGCGCATTCCTTACCGGTATTGAGGCTAACGGGCCGCTCGGGCGACCATCCGCCCATCAGAACAGCGACGTGCTTCTTCTCCGCCATGACGCCCACCCTCTCCGAAGCGCGAAAAAGCAAATCGTGGCGAGCAGGTTGGGCGGGAAATTGGTGAGAAAGCGTTAACTAATGAAAGGCGCGGCGCTCGCATCGGGCGCAGCACGAAAAAGCCACCGCCTGCCCACGCCTTGAACGGCGATCCGCTAGACCCAGTTCTCGATCCGAAGACCGGGAATGCGGTCGAATTCGCGGCGGTTGTTGGTGACGAGGGTCATGTTTCGCCCTTCTGCAACCGCGCGGGCTCACCCCCGCCCCAGGAACGGCTCCACTTCCCGACCCGGCTCGAACCTTCCGATGCGCTTGATCTCCCAGTCGAGCTTCACGCCGGAATTGTTCAGCACACGCGCGCGCACCGTTTCGCCAAGCAGCTCAAGGTCGTAACCGCTCGCCTTCCCGGTGTTGATGAGGAAGTTGCAGTGCATCTTTGAGACCTGCGCGTCGCCGATCGTGAGGCCGCGGCAGCCGGCAGCGTCGACGAGCTGCCAGGCCTTGCCGCCTTCCGGGTTCTTGAAGGTCGAGCCGCCCGTGCGCGTCTTCACCGGCTGCGCCGCCTCCCGATGCGCCTGCACCGCGTCCATCGCGGCGCGGATGCTGGCAGCATCCTCGAAGACGCCCTCGTAAGTCGCTTCCACGAATATGAGATCGTCCGGCGCCGCCGCATGGCGGTAGGTGTAGCCCATGTCGGCATTGCTCAGTATGTGCCGCGCCCCACGACGGTCGATCGCGACCACTTCCACCACGCGCTCACAGGTCTCCACGTCGTTCGCGCCGGCGTTCATCCTGAGCGCGCCGCCGATGGCGCCGGGGATGCCGTGATAGAACGCGAAGCCGCCGATCCCGGCTTCCAAGGCGTGCGCGGCGAGGCGCTTGTCGGCCATCGCCGCGCCGACCGTTATGCGGTTTCCCTCAACCGTCACTTTGCCGAAGCCGCGCGCGGTAAGCCGCACCACGACGCCGTCCACGCCGCCGTCTCGCACAAGAAGATTGGAGCCGAGGCCGATCACCGAGACCGGCACCTCCTCCGGCAGCGCCCGCATCAGGAAGGCGAGGTCGTCGGCGTCCGCCGGCATGGCGAGGATCTCCGCCGGGCCGCCGGCGCGGAACCACACGACCGGCGCGAGCGGCTGATCGGCCTGAAGCGTGCCGCGGAAGCCGGCGAGATTCGTGCGAAGGCGATCGAGGAGGTGCTCAGGCATGGCCAGACAGCAGCGCCACGGAACCTTCCCCTTGAGGGGAGGTTATCGCGCGTCCCGGTCTCACCTTATTTCCCCAACTCGGCCAGCGCTTGCGGCAACGCGTTGGCCCATTTGGTGATCGAGCCCGCCCCTAGGCAGACGACCATGTCGCCCGGCTGGACGATGGAGGCGATCAGCGCCGGCAGCGCCTCTTCGTCGGCTAGCGCTCGCACGTCGCGATGGCCGCCGGAGCGCACGCCCTCCACGAGCGCGTCGCGGCTGGCACCTTCGATCGGCGCCTCGCCCGCCGGATACACATCCGCGACAATGACCGTGTCCGCCTCGTTGAAGCAGGTGCAGAAATCGGCGAAGAGATTCTTCAGCCGCGAATAGCGATGCGGCTGCACGACCGCCACGATCCGCCCGGAGGCGGCGGATCGCGCGGCATGCAGCACCGCCGCGATCTCCACCGGGTGATGCCCGTAATCGTCGTAGATCGCGACGCCGTTCCAGTCGCCGGTATGGGTGAAGCGCCGCTTCACGCCGCCGAACGCCGCGAGGCCCTTGCGGACTGCCGCCGCGTCGATGCCGATCGACAGCGCGACGGCAACCGCCGCGGTGGCGTTGGAGACGTTGTGCTCGCCCGGCATCGCGATGGCGACGTCCTCGATCGTCTCCGTCTCGCCGGTTACCCGGTCGCGCCGCTCCACGGTGAAATGCGACTTGCCGCCCTCGAAGCGCATGTCGCGGTAGCGCACTTCCGCCTGCGGGTTGCGGCCGTAGGTGATGATGCGCCGGTCCTCGATCTTGGCGACCAGCGCCTGCACCTCCGGGTGATCGAGGCACATGACGGCAAAGCCATAGAACGGCACGTTCTCCACGAAGGCGCAGAACGCCTCGCGCAACGCGTCGAACGTGCCGTAATGGTCGAGATGCTCCGGGTCGATATTGGTGACCACGACGATGTCGGCGGGAAGCTTCACGAAGGTGCCGTCGGACTCGTCCAATTCCACCACCATCCAGTCGCCGCCGCCCATGCGCGCATTGGTGCCGTATGAATTGATGATGCCGCCGTTGATGACGGTCGGGTCGAGGCCGCCGGCGTCGAGCAGCGCCGCCACCATCGAGGTCGTGGTCGTCTTGCCGTGCGTGCCGCCGATGGCGATGGCGGATTTAAGCCGCATCAGCTCCGCCAGCATCTCGGCGCGACGTACCACCGGGAGCCCGCGGGCACGCGCCTCCTTCAGTTCCGGATTGCCCCCCTTAATGGCGGAGGAAACCACGACCACCGCCGCGTCGCCGAGATTCGCCGCGTCGTGGCCAATCGTGACCTCGATGCCGAGGTCGCGCAGGCGCTGTACGTTGGTGCTGTCGGCAACGTCGGAGCCACGCACCCGATAACCTTGATCGGCAAGCACCTCGGCGATGCCGCTCATGCCGATGCCGCCGATCCCGACGAAATGAACAGGGCCGATGTCGCGCGGCAGCTTCATGCGAAATCTCTCCTTCGACAGACCCGAGGGACGTACCGGGGCGCCGTTCCGGCCGCTCTATAGCCTATCCTTTAGGGCGGAAGGCGGGAATTACGGGGTGCGCTCGCCGCCCGCCTCTTCCACGAGATCGGCGAGTTTTTCCGCTGCGTCGATCCGACCTTCCTCAAGCGCGCAGGCGGCCGCGTGCTCCAGCTCGTCCGGGGTATCGAGGAGCGTCGACAGTCGCCGCGCCAGCATGTCGGCGGTCAGGCCCCGCTCCGGCATCAGCCAGGCGCCGCCGACATCTGCGAGCATGCGCGCATTCTCCGCCTGGTCGTGATCGAGGGCATGCGGATAGGGAACCAGGATCGCCGGCCGTCCGATCACCGCAAGCTCGGCGACGGTGGACGCTCCGGCGCGGCAGATGACGAGATGCGCGTCGGCGATCCGCTCGCCCATATTGTCGAAGAACGGCGCCACATCCAATTCCACCCCCATTCCGAGATAGGACTGGCGCGTGGCTTTCACATCCTCCGCCCGCGCCTGCTGCGTCACCAGGATGCGCAGCCGCTTATCGGGCGGAAGCAGCGCCAGCGCCCCCGGCACCAGCTCGGAGAAAACGCGCGCGCCCTGGCTTCCGCCGAAAACCAGAAGGCGGAAAGGCTCGTCCGCGGCGGGAGCGTGATAGACGCGCACCGCCTCGATGATGGCCTTGCGGACGGGATTGCCGACATAGACGCTTTTCAGCGCACGCTCCCCGCCTTTCGGGTTGCGGAAGCCGGTGGCGAGTGTCGCGCCGAGATTGACCACCAGCCGGTTGGCGCGCCCGACGACGGCGTTCTGCTCGTGCGCGATCATCGCGATATGCGCCATGCGCGCCGCAACGGCCGGCGGCACGGTGGGATAGCCGCCGAAGCCGACGACGACGGATGGACGGTAGCGCTTCAGGAGCTTGCGCGACTGCATGACGCCCTTGGCGAGACTGAGAAGCGAGCGCACCGAGTCGCCAAGCGAGGCGCGCGAGAGGCTCGACAATTCGATGCGGTAGACTTCCTCCGGCGGCACACCGGCGATCATCTCGGTGACGCGCGGATCGGTGGCGATATGTGCGGCCCAGCCGCGGCGCACCAGCACCTCGCGCAGCGCAAGCGCCGGAAAGAGATGGCCGCCGGTTCCCCCGGCGACCAGGAGCGCGCGCCGCGCCAAGCGTCAGGCCTCCGCGGCGAGCGGCGGGCGCGGCACGACGGTCACCCGCGCGTCGGCGTAACGGCGCGAGAGGGCGAGCAGGAAGCCCATCGTGATGGCGGAGGAAATGAGCGCGGAGCCGCCATAAGAGATGAAGGGCAGCGTCATGCCCTTGGCCGGCAGGAGATGAAGGTTCACGCCCATGTTGATGAAGGCCTGGATGCCGATCTGCGTCGTCAGGCCGGCGATCGCCATGCGCTCAAACGCGCTGCCGCGCCTCATCGCCTGGTAGAGGCCGCGCATGACGAGAAGCGAGAACAGCGCCACGATCAGAAGGCAAAGCACGATGCCGAACTCTTCGCCGACTACGGCGAACACGAAATCGGTGTGCGAATCCGGCAAGACCCGCTTCATGATCCCCTCGCCCGGCCCGGTTCCCGACCACCCGCCGCGTTCGAAGGACTGCATGGCGGTCATGATCTGGAAGTTGTCGCCACTGTCGGGATCGAGGAAACGGTTGATGCGGCCGGCCACGTGCGGGAACACGTAATAGGCGCCAAGCAAGCCGAAAGCGCCGAGGCCGGCGAGGCCGGCGAAGATGAACGTGTTGGCGCCGGCCAGGAAGAAGAGCGCGCCCCAGACGGTGACGATCAGAACCGTCTGGCCGAGATCCGGTTCGGCGACGAGCAGCGCCCCGGTGATCACGAGGAGCGCGACGGCGAGAAGCTTGCCCGGCACGTCCGGCCGCTTGCTGCCTTCCGCAAAGAGCCACGCGGTAATGACGATGAAGGCCGGCTTCACCAGTTCCGACGGCTGGATCGACATGCCGGCGAGGAAAAGCCAGCGCCGCGATCCCTTGATCTCCTCGCCGATGAAAAGCACGGCCACCATCATGGCCAGGCAGACGATGAGAAGGACGAGCGCCACGCGGCGCACCTGACGCGGGTCGAGGAAGGAAAGGCCGATCATCACGGCGGCGGCGAGCGGCGCATAAAACGCGTGCCGGAAGACGAAGTGCAGGCTGTCCAGCCCGAGCCGCTCGGCGACCGGCGGACTTGCGGCGAAGGAGAGCACGAACCCGCTCAGGAAAAGTACGAGGACAAGTGAGAGCATCGGCCTGTCGACCGTCCACCACCAGTCGGAAAGAGGAGAGCGATGCGCGCGGCTGATCATGCGACGGCCTCCAACGGCGGTTCGTCGAGCGCGGAGACGATCCTGCGGAACGCCTCGCCCCGATCCTCGAAATCGGCGAACTGGTCGAAAGAAGCGCAAGCCGGCGACAGGAGCACAGTGGGCTCGGGGCGGCGATCGATCGCCGCGTCCTCGGCCGCCATCTTGACCGCGCTTTCCAAATCGCCGGCAATCACATGCGGCACCTCGCGCGCGAGCGTCGCGGAAAAAGCGTCCGCCGCTTTGCCGATCAGGTAGGCCTTGGCGACGCGCGGGAACTGCTCCTTCAAGCTGTCGATCCCGCCCTCCTTCGCCTGCCCGCCGGCGATCCAGTAGATCGGATCGAAGGTGAGGAGCGCGCGCGCGGCTGCGTCTGCGTTGGTCGCCTTGGAATCGTTCACGAAGAGCACCGTGCCGCGCCGCCCGATCACCTCCATGCGGTGGGCGAGGCCGGGGAAACTCAACATCGCGGAATGGATGATGCCGGCGTAAAGGCCGAGCGCTTTCGCCGCCGCCCACGCGACCGCGGCGTTCTGCCAATTGTGCTGGCCGCGCAGTGTCGGAAGGTCGGCGAAAGAGGCGCCGTTTTTGCCGTTCTCCCAAAGCGCGCCGTTCGCGTCCACATAGATGCTGGCGCCCTTGTTCTTGCCGACGGATACGGTGATGAGCTTCGGCCGGCCGGGGCTCTTCAGGGCAGCGGCGACGGCGTTCATGGGCGGCTCGTCAATGCCGACGATGGCGGTTTCTTCCGGGCCCATGTTGACGAAGATGCGCGCCTTCGCCTTGGCGTAGCCGCGAAGGTCGCCGTGGCGCTCCATATGGTCGAGCGTGAGGTTCAGCCAGATCGCGACGTCGGGCCGGAAGCGACGTGTCAGATCGAGCTGATAGGACGACATCTCCAACACGTAGGTGCGCTTCGCGCCGGGCGGCTCAAGGTCGAGCGCCGCGCGGCCGATATTGCCGCCGACGGAGACCGGGCCTGCGAGAGTGAGGATATGGCCGAGCAGCGCCGTCGTCGTGGACTTGCCGTTGGTGCCGGTGATGGCGACGAAGCGCGCCTGGCCTTCTGTCTCGCGCCACAGAAGCTCAACGTCGCAGATGATCTCCACCTGCGCCGCCTTGGCGAGGCCGACGATCGGATGCGGGGCCGGATGGGTCAGCGGCACGCCGGGCGCAAGAACGAGGCACTCCAGACGTTCCCAAGGCCAATGCTCAGGCGGAATGGCGATGCCGCCGAGCTCTTCGGCATTGGCACGCGCATCGTCCTTATCGTCCCACACGACGACATCCGCCGCACCACCGGCGATCGCCGCGCGCACCGTCGCAAGCCCGCTCCGCGCCAGCCCGAAAACGCCGATCGACCGTCCCTGGAGATGCGTGAGCGGAACCACGGTCCTACCTCAGCTTCAGGGTCGAAAGGCCGATCAGAGCGAGCACCACCGCCACGATCCAGAAGCGGATCACGACCTGCGGCTCGGTCCAGCCGAGCTGTTCGAAATGATGGTGGATCGGCGCCATCTTGAAGACGCGGCGGCCGGTCATCTTGAACGACGCCACCTGGATGATGACGGAAAGCGCCTCCATCACGAAGATGCCGCCGATGATGGCGAGCACGATCTCGTGCTTGGTGGCGACGGCGATGGCGCCGAGCATGCCTCCCAGAGACAGGGACCCCGTGTCGCCCATGAAGATCGCCGCGGGCGGCGCGTTGAACCACAGGAAGCCGAGCCCCGCCCCCATCATCGCGCCGACCAGCACCGACAGTTCGCCGGTGCCCGGCACGTGATTGATCTGCAAATATTCGGCGAAGTCGACACGGCCGGCGAGATAGGCGATCAGCCCGAAGCTCGCGCCGGCGATGATGACCGGCACGATGGCGAGCCCGTCGAGCCCATCCGTCAGGTTCACGGCGTTGCCGGCGCCGACGATCACGAAGGCGCCGAAGATGATGTAGAAATAGCCGAGGTTGATCGCCCAGTCCTTGAAGAATGGAAGCGCGATGGAGGTGTGCAGCGCCTGGTCGCCGAAGACGATCATGATGAGGACGGCCGCGGCCGCGATCAGCGCTTCGAGCCCGATGCGCACCCTGCCGGAGAAGGCATGCTTGGCCGTCGCCTTGGTGATCTTCAGATAGTCGTCATAGAAGCCGATCAGCCCGAAGCCGGTGGTGACGAGGAGCACGGCCCAGACATAGACGTTGGAAAGGCTCGCCCAAAGCAGGGTCGAGACGAGCACGCCCGACATGATCATCAGCCCACCCATCGTGGGCGTGCCGGCCTTGGCGAGATGCGTCTGCGGCCCGTCGGCGCGGATCGGCTGGCCGCGTCCCTGGCGAAGCTTCAGCGCCTGGATGATGCCGGGGCCGAACAGGAAGACGAAGAGCAGCGCCGTCATCGTCGCCGCGCCGGTCCGGAAGGTGATGTAGCGGAAGACGTTGAAGACCTGGACGTCGTCGCCGAGCGAACTCAGATAGGTCAGCATCGGGTCCCGCCCTGGCGCGCCGGCGTCATTCCGCCTCCCCCGCGAAATAGCGTTTGACCGCCTCAACGACCGGCCCAAGCCGCGTGCCGAGAGAGGCCTTCATCATCACCACGTCGCCCGGCCCGATGGTCTTCAAGAGAATCGATTCAAGCTCCGCCGCGTCCTCCGAATAGGCTCCCCGGCGCTGCTCGGGCAAGTCCTGCCAGAGACCGCCCATTTTCGGCCCGGCGAGGAAGACGAGATCGGCGCCCGATTCCGCGACGGCCGGGGCCAGCGCGCGGTGCAGATCGGAGGACGCCTCGCCGAGCTCCAGCATGTCGCCGATGACCGCGATCCGCCGTCCCCGCCCCTCCGGACGGGCCTGGCCGAGGAGCGCCAGAGCGGCGCGCATGGAGGTCGGGTTGGCGTTGTAGCTCTCGTCGATCAGCGTAAAGGCGCCGCCGGGATGGTTGAGGCGGAGCCGCTGCCCCCGCCCCTTCGGCGCGCGAAACGCGCCGAGCGCCAACATGACGCGCGCCAGATCCGCGCCGATTGCGCGGCAGGCGGCGATGACGGCAAGCGAATTCGCCACGAGGTGCGCGCCGGGCGCGCCGACCTTATAGGCGATCGGCTCGCCGAAGAGCTCCGCGCTGACGCTCGACCCGTCCTCGCCGAGCGCGGCGCGCATCAGCCTGACGTCGGCGGAGGCATCTTCGCCGAACGCGACGACGCGCGCACCGTTGGCGCGGGCACGTTCGGCGAGAAGGTCGAACCATGTGTTGTCACGGTTGAGGACGGCGACGCCGTCGGGCTCAAGGCCTTCGAAGATCTCCGCCTTGGCTTCAGCGATCGCGGCTTCGCTGTCGAAATACTCAAGATGCACAGGGCCGACCGTGGTGACGATCGCGACATTCGGTCGAACCAGCTTCGTCAGCGGCCGGATCTCGTCCGCGTGGTTCATGCCGATCTCGAAAATCCCGTAGCGGGTCTCGGCCGGCATGCGCGCAAGGGTCAGCGGAACGCCCCATTGATTGTTGAAGGAGCCGACCGGCGAATGCGTCGGCCCGAGTGTGGAAAGCGCCATGCGCAGCATTTCCGTCGTACCGGTCTTGCCCACCGAACCGGTCACGGCGACGACCGAGCCGCGCATGCGCGCGCGCGCGGCGACGGCTATGCGGCGCAGCGCGGCGAGCGGATCGTCGGGCACGACGAGAAACGGTCCGGCGCCCGGTGGCACATGCCCTTCCTCGACCAGCGCAAGCGCCGCGCCGGTCTTCAGCGCCGCCTCGACGAATTCGTGGCCGTCGCGGCTGACGCCTCGGATCGCGACGAAGGCCTCGCCATGCCCGATCGAGCGGGAATCGATGGAGACGCCCGTGATCGCGTCGGGCGCATTGCCTTGCAAAGAACCGCCCGACGCGGCGACGAAATCCCGCGTCGTCCAGAGCGCGCTCATGCCCTCCCCCCGATGGACTGAAGCGCTTTTCGCGCCTCTTCCTGGTCAGAGAAGGGCAAAATCTTGTCGCCGATCGCCTGCCCGGTCTCGTGCCCCTTGCCAGCGATGAGGAGCACGTCGCCGGCTTGCAGGCCGGAAACGGCGGCGCGAATCGCGGCGCGCCTGTCGCCGATCTCCTCCGCTCCCGGCGCCCCGCCGACAACCGCCTTGCGGATCGCCGCAGGATCTTCGGTGCGCGGATTGTCGTCGGTGACGATCAGGTGGTCGGCGACACCGGCCGCCGCCTCGCCCATAAGCGGGCGCTTGCCCGGATCACGATCGCCGCCGGCGCCGAAGACGACGACAAGCCGTCCCGCGGCATGCCCGCGCAACGCCTGCAGTGCATTGGCGAGCGCGTCCGGCGTATGGGCATAGTCCACGAACACCTGCGCGCCGGAGGGGTGCGTCCCGACACGCTCCAGCCGACCGCTCGCGCCTTTAAGCTCGGATAGGGCGGCGAGCACCTTGCGCGCCTCCGTCCCGGTGGCGATGGCGAGCCCGGCGGCGACGAGTGCATTCGCTATCTGGAAATCGCCGACCAGCGGAAGCGGCACGTAATGCTTCTCGCCGAAGGCCTCGATGAGGAGCCGCGAGCCGTCATGCATGCGCGTCGCGGAGACGAGCCGCAGCGTCTCGCCCCTGCGGCCAACGCTGAAATAGTCGAGCTCGCGTGCCTTGGCGATCGCCTGCACCTTGTCCGCTTCCGGATGATCGGCGTCGGCGACGGCGGCGGTGCCCTTCGGCAGAAGCGTGTCGAAGAGCCTGAGCTTGGCGGCGAGATAGGCCTCCATCGACGGATGATAGTCCAGGTGGTCGCGCGTCAGATTGGTGAAGGCGCCGGCGGAGAACCGCACGCCGTCGAGCCGTCGCTGCTCCAGGCCGTGGCTCGATGCCTCCAGCGCCAGATGCGTCACCTCGGCGGCCGCAAGGTCGGCCATGATCTCGTGCAGCTTGACCGGATCGGGCGTTGTCAGGTTGGCGGCGACCGACATGCCCGGCGCGACCAGGCCGATCGTTCCGAGGCTTGCCGCCTTGTGCCCGGCCTTCTCCCATATCTGGCGCAGGAACACGCTGACGGAGGTCTTGCCGTTGGTGCCGGTGATCGCCGCGACGGTACGCGGCTGGCGCGCGAAATAGCGCGACGACATCAGCGCCAGCGTGTGGCGCGGATCGTCGACGCGGATGACGGGGATCGTATAGCTGCCTTCAAGCGGCTGCCGGCCAATCAGGATGGCGGCGGCACCCGCCTCCACCGCCGCGGGCACGAAACCAGCGCCGTCGGACTTCGTGCCCGGCAGTGCGGCGAAAAGCATGCCCTGGCCGACCGTCCGGCTGTCGGCGGTCAGGCCCTGGATCCAGACATTGCCCTGTTCGTCGGGGATTTCGACGTCGTTCGAAAGGAGCGATGCCAACCGGCGCGGGCCATAGCGTCTTTCCTCGCTCAATCCCGCTCCCTCATCGCGCGCACCTCACTGTGCAAAGGCGAGCGCCATCGCCGGACCGTCCGCCGGGCTGTCCGGCTTCGGCTCGACGCCAAGCATCGGGGCGATGCGCCGGATGATGTTGCCGACGGTAGGCGCGGCGTTCATTCCGGCGGTGGCTCCCATGCCGGGCTTTTCCGGCTTCGGTTCGTCGACCACCACCAGAACCAGATATTTCGGCGCGTCCATCGGGAAAGCGGCGAGAAAAGCGTTGCGACGCTTGTTGGAGGAATAACGCCCGTTCTCGACCTTCTCCGCGGTGCCGGTCTTGCCGCCGACGCTGTAGCCCGGAACGGCCGCGCGCCTGCCGGAACCCTTCAAGACGTTCAGGCGGAAGAGCTGGCGCATGAGTTCGCTCGTATGCGGCTGAAGGATCGGCTTGGCGACCGCCTTCGCCTCGTCGAGGCTGCGCGGCAGGAAGGTCGGCGTGATGTAATAGCCGCCATTGATCAACGCCGCCCCGGCAGCGGCGGTCTGCATCGGCGAGACGGAAATCCCGTGTCCAAAAGCCATGGTCACGCATGTGACCGTCGGCCAAGGCATTTTTGGGACGATTGGGGCGCCGGCTTCCGGCAATTCGGTGTGAAGCTCGTCGAGCAGCCCGAAACGCTTCAGATAATCGTGCTGCCCCTCCAGGCCGGTGGCGAGCGCCATGCGGGCGGCGCCGATATTGGAGGAATAGATGAAGATCTCCGGAACGGTCAGCCGACGGTGCTTTCCGTGGAAGTCCTCGATGGTGAAGCCACCGACCCTCAGACCGTGCGAGGCATCGAAGGAATTGGTGATCCGCGCCGCACCGGAATCGAGCGTCATCGCGGCCGTGAAGCCCTTGAAGGTGGAGCCCATCTCGTAGACGCCGACCATGGCGCGGTTCATCTTGTCCTTGTCGAGCGCTTCATCGCGGTTGTTGGCATCGAAATCCGGCACCGAGCTCATGCCGAGCACCTCGCCGGTGTTCACGTCGAGCACGATGCCGATCGCCGCGATCGCATTGTAGCGCCCCATCGCTCCGACCAGTTCGTCGCGCACGACATGCTGGACGCGAAGGTCGAGCGCCAGCTTGACCGGCGCGAGGTTGTTGTCGGCGCCGAAGCCGGCCGCGTGCAGATCGTCGAGGAACGACTTGTCTATATACTTCTCGATCCCCGCGATGCCCTGGTTGTCGACATTGACGGTGCCGAGCACATGCGCAGCAGCGGGGCCGCCGGGATAGAAACGCCGGTTCTCGACGCGGAAGCCGATGCCGGGAATGCCGAGCTTGTGGATCGCCTGCTGTTGGCGCGGCGTGATTTCTCGCTTGATGTAGGCAAACTTCGCATCGCTCGCGAGTTGTTGCCTGAGCCGCTTTCGGTCGAGGTCGGGCAGCACCGAGGCCAATTGCTCCGTCGCCTCATCGGCATCGACGACGTAGCGCGGCTCTGCGAAGAGCGAAGCGGTGCGGATGTCGGTCGCAAGCGTCTCGCCGTTGCGGTCGACGATGTCGGGGCGCGCCTGGGACGCGGTACGCGCGAAGCTCGCGCTGCCGTCCTTGTCGCCGTCCGCGCCGAGGCCGAGAAAGACGAGCCGCGCGGCAAGCACGGAATAAATAAGCCCGAAGCCGAGCATCGCGATCACGACGCGAAGCCGCCCGCGCCGTTCCGGATCGCGGGTCTCGGCGACCGGCGCGGCGCGCTGGTGGCGCCACGCGGAGGCAGCAACAGGCGCAGTGATAGGGGCGTTCATTGCAGGCCCTCCGCCGGTGCTTCAAGGATCGCGGAAAGCGCCGCCTCGTCGTCCGGCGCAGGGCCGGTCGGCCGCATGGGCAGGTTCTCGATCTTGGTGATCTGATTGGGGTCGAGCGGCTGCAGCTTGAGCAGCTCGTGATGCCGCCCCACCAGTTCCTGCACGCGCGCCGGCTGGATCAGGAGGCTCCACTCGGCGGCGAGGAGCGACTGCGTCTCCTTCTCCTGGTCGATGTCGCGCTGCAATTGGGCGGCGCGATCGGCGACCGCCTCGGCGCGGTATTTTATCTGGAAGACGAAGACCGCCGAGCTGGCGGCGGCGACGACCGATACGACCTGCAGCCAACGGATCATTGATAAGCCTCCGGGCCAGCGACTCCATGCAATTGCGGCACACCGATCGCGCTGAAATCGACGGCGCGCGCGGACGCGGCGGTGCGCATGGCGGCTCTGAGGCGCGCCGAGCGGGCGCGCGGGTTGTTCGCCGTTTCCGCCTCCGACGGCTCGACGGCGCCGCGGGTCAGGAGCGTGAACGTCGGCGGTGCGCCGTCGACGGACGGCAGGTGGCGAGAGCCGCGCGCCTCGCGCGCGCGTTCCTGCAGAAAGCGCTTCACGATGCGGTCCTCAAGGGAATGGAACGCGACGACGACAAGCCGTCCGCCTTCGCGAAGCACGGCCTCCGCCGCGGCGAGCGCCTCGGCAAGCTCGTCGAGCTCGCGGTTGATGAAGATGCGCAGCGCCTGAAAGGTGCGCGTAGCGGGATGGATGCGCGAGGCGCCGGCCGGCCCCGCCGCCGACGCCACGATCTGCGCAAGCTTCGCCGTGCGCACGATCGGCGCCTCGGCGCGTGCTCTCTCGATGGCGCGGGCGATGCGGCCCGCCTTCCGCTCCTCGCCGTAGACGCGGATGATCGCCGCGAGCTCCTTGGGGCTGGCATTGTTGACCACCGCCGCCGCGTCGGCGCCGCCCGGCCCCATGCGCATGTCGAGCGGTCCGTCGAAGCGGAAGGAGAAGCCGCGCTCCGCCTCGTCGAGCTGCATGGAGGAGACGCCGATATCGAGCACGATCCCGTCGACGGGGAAGAAGCCGGCGGCGCGCGCATGCGCATCGAGGTCGGCGAAGCGGCCTTCGACCAGGATCAGCCGCCCGGCGAATTCCGCCACCATCGTCGCGCCGGCTTCGATCGCCGCGCGGTCGCGGTCGAGCGCGAGCACGTTGCCGCCGCGCTCCAGAATGGCGCGAGAGTAACCGCCGCCGCCGAAGGTGCCGTCGATATAGCGGCCGCCCTCGACGACGTTCAGATGCTCAAGCATTTCGGGCAGGAGGACCGGAATGTGGCGAGCCGGTCCGCCAGCAGCCTCGTTGCTGCGGCCCGCATTCATGTCGGGTCTCCCCTGCCCGAAGCCGGGGAAGCGGTCTTGCCGAGACCGCGTGTAACGGAACGAAGATGCGCGCGTGTTTCGCGCTGCCGGATCGCGAAGCGCTCCGGCTCCCAGATCTGGAACTTGAAGCCCTGACCGACGAAGACCGCGGTGTCGCCGATCCCGGCATAGGTGCGGAACTCTTCCGGCAGCACCACGCGGCCGTCTGAATCGATCTTGAGGACACGGCTCTCGCCGTAGAACGCCGTCGCCAGGCTCTCGTGGTCCTCCGAAAAGGTCTCGAAGATCGCGAGCCGCTCGTCGATCGCCTGCTTCAGGCGCGCCCCACCGCCGTCGATCGCCTGTCTGTCGAGAGCGGGATAGCAATAGAGGCCGTCCTCGCCCTCGCGCGCCAGCACCGCGCGGAAGGGAGCCGGAACCGATACTCGACCTTTCTGGTCGAGCCGGTTCACGAATGTGGCCACAAAACCGTCCATTGCCCCTCGTTCCCGCAAGATCCGACGGCGAGCCCGTGAACGGACGACGCTGCCGGCTCGAGCCTCGTTCCCGCGGGAAACGCGCACTTTCTGCCCTCTTCGGGCGGCGCTTCCGACGGACGCGACCGGGCTCTTCGGCCGGGATGGAATGGAGTATCATGGGAATTTATGGGTGGTCAATGGAACACCATGGGCCAACCGGAATCCCGACGGCGGTGTGGAGACGGTTGCGACGCATCGGCGAAGAGTGCGCGAACAGGGTAAACGCCGCGTAAGCGCCGGCGCCTAAATCACGCCGCAGGCGAGAAGATTCCGGTCGCGCCGCCGCCTCTTTCCAGCTCTCGCCGACGCAGTTAGGGAAGGCGCATGGGGATTTTCTCACGCATCGCAGCGACGATGGCAGGCGGCGCCGGACGTGTCGGCGCCGTGATGTCGGGGCTGCGCTCGCTCCTGACCGGGCTCACCAATCCGGAGCTGCGTCGCGAGGCCGCCTTCGCCATCGCCATGATCGCGCTTTCCGCCAAGATGGCGAAGGCCGACGGTGTCGTGCGCCGCTCGGAGGTCGACGCCTTCTGCCGCTTCTTCGCGATCCCGCCCGGCGAGGAGCGGAACGTGAGCCGCGTCTACAATCTCGCCAAGCGCGACGTCGCGGGCTTCGATTCCTATGCGCGCGACGTGGCGCGGCTCTTCGCCGACGACCCGGCGATGCTCGAAGCCGTGCTCGACGGTCTCTTCGATATCGCCCGCGCCGACGGCGCCGTCCACGAGCGCGAGCTCTCCTATCTCGCGGAGGTCGCGCAGATCTTCGGCTTCGACGAGCACGCGTTCGGGACGATCCGCGCGCGCCACGCGATCGGCGAGAGCGACCCTTATCTCGTGCTCGGCGCCGACCGCTCGTGGGACCGTGAAACGCTGCGCCGGCACTACCGGCGTCTGGTCACGGAGAACCATCCCGACAAATTGATCGCGCATGGCGTGCCGCAGGAATTCGTGCGCATCGCCAACGACCGCCTCGCCGCCATCAACGCCGCGTGGGACCAGATCGAACGCCCGCGGGTCAACGCGTGAGGGGGTCCCAAACTTCCACCTCCCTCATCCTGAGGTGCAACGCCGACGCAGTCGGCGTTGCCTCGAAGGGGCGAGTAGGCTTTGGAGCCGCCATCGTGCGTGCTTCGAGGCTCCCCCGGACCCGGTCCGGGATCGCACCTCAGCATGAGGGAGATGGGTGGGCTCCATCGGCCGCGCGGTGGGGCGCATGAGCGGTCTCGTCATCGAGGAGATGCCTTCCCCCAATCACGGCGAGCGCACGGACGGGCCAACCGACATCCTGCTCCTGCACTACACCGGCATGCCGGACGACGAGCAGGCGCTTTCGTGGCTTTGCGACCCGAAGAGCCAGGTCTCGTCGCACTATTTCGTGCATCAGGACGGGCGGGTGCTTTCCCTCGTGCCGGAGGAGCGGCGCGCCTGGCACGCCGGCGCGTCACGCTGGGGCACCGCGGCCGACGTCAATTCGCGCGCAATCGGGATCGAGATCGCCAATGGCGGGCACCCCGGCGGGCTGCCGGATTTTCCCGCCACGCAGATCGACGCAGTCGTTGCGCTCTGCCGCGACGTTCTGGCCCGCCATGCGATTCCGCCCAACCGCGTGCTGGCACATTCCGATGTTTCGCCAGGACGCAAGCTCGATCCGGGCGAGCGCTTTCCCTGGGCGCGCCTTGCTAGAGACGGCGTCGGGCACTTCGTCGAGCCGGTCGCGATCGTAGACGGGCGCTTCTTCCAGCGCGGCGATACCGGACCGCCGATCGAGGCCCTCCAAGCGATGCTCGCGCTTTACGGTTATGGGATCGAGGTCAGCGGAGAATTCGACCAGCGCACGGACGACGTCGTCGCCGCCTTCCAGCGGCACTTTCGGCAGAAACAGGTCGACGGCGTCGCCGACCGCTCCACCATCGAGACGCTGAAAGCGCTGCTTGAGGCACTGCCATGACTGGCCCCTCCCTGCGGCAGGGATTAGGGTGCGCGCCATACCGGTTATCCGGTGAATGTCGGTGAAGGACGAACCCGATGCGACGGATAGCCTTGATTGCAGCGATTGTGGTGGTGAGCGGTCTCTCCTGGGCGCGGGCGGACACGCTGCCGTTGCCCGACCGCGTCATCCGGTGACAGGCGCACTCGGAGCCGCCTTTCGCGAGGCGGTTCTTGACGAGCCGGAAGAGTGAAAGCGCCAGCCGGCCTGTAAGCCGGGTTCTGTAAGGCCGCTGACCGAGGCCAACGGCGCGACGGCCATTCATCTGGAGCGCCGGTTACCCGACGCTTCACGCGACCGACCCGGATAGCTCGCCTGGACCAGGCTGGGCCTTTCCGAAGAAAGACCCGCGCTATCCCTTCTTGGTCTTGCTCCCGGTGGGGTTTACCGTGCCGTCCCCGTTGCCGGGTCCGCGGTGGGCTCTTACCCCACCCTTTCACCCTTCCCCGCCTTCACGCCTTCGGCAAATGTCGCGCGAGGCGGCCCTTTAGGGGCCTTCCCGCGATAGCCTCCGAAGATCAGGAAGGCGGGCGGTTTGCTTTCTGTGGCACTTTCCCTGGGGTCACCCCCGCCGGGCGTTACCCGGCACCGTTCGTCCATGGAGCCCGGACTTTCCTCCCCGCTTGCGCGAGGCGGCCGTCCGGCCGGCTGGCGGGAGAGACGTGGCACCGAAGCCGTTGAAAATCAACCAACGGCGCGCAACTCGGTATTTGCTGTTTGAGCATGATCTTGTCCGAAAACCGGTCCCCACTTTTCGGGATCATGCTCAGCCGCCGTACCTCTCGATGCGGATCGCGGCGCGGGGGATGCCGGCGGCGAGCGCGGCCTGCGCGCCTGCCTCCGCAAAGCGGTTCGAGCCGCAGACGTAGACGATCTTCGGCGGCTCGGGCAGGCGCGCGAGAAGCTCGTCGATCATCGGCGGGTCGAGCCGGCGCGTGTAGTGGCCGGGACGCGGCGTCGCCTCGCGCGTAACCGCGAAGGCTGCGTCGAAGCCGTCGCGCCGCGCCGCGAGCGCCAGGATCTCGTCGCGATAAAGAAGGTCGGCCCAGGAGCGCGCCGAAAGAAGGAGAAGCATCGGCGCGCGGGAGCCGATCTCCGCCCGATGGCGGATCATCGCCATCAGCGGTACCAGGCCGGAGCCGCCGCCGAGCAGAAGGATCGGCCCCCCGTCCCGCGCTTCCCAGATGAAGCGGCCGCCGATCGGCCCGCGTATCTCGACAACGTCGCCGACCCGCGCGATCTCGTGGAAATAGTCGGAAACCTCACCCTCGTGCATCCGCTCGATCGCGAGCTCAAAGGCGTCCTCTTTCGCGTGCGAAGAGGCAATCGAGTAGGAGCGCTGCGCCTGATAGCCGTCCTCCGCGGTGAGGCGCACGTCGACGTGTTGGCCGGCGCGCCACGTGAACGGCCGCGACGGGGTCAGCATGAAGCTCACGATTGTCGGCGTCCGCGGCACGATGGCTGAGATCGTCGCGTCTTGCCAAAGGAGCTTCCGGTTCGCTGCCTCAGTCGCCGGTGAAACGCTGCTCACGCCAGGGATCGCCATAGATGTGATAGCCGCGAAGCTCCCAGAAGCCGGGCTCGTCGCGCTCGGTGAATTGCAGGCCGTTTATCCACTTCGCCGACTTCCATAGATAGAGGTGCGGGACGAGGAGCCGCGCCGGGCCGCCGTGATCCGGTTCGATCGGCTTGCCGTCGTATTTGAGCGCGACCATCGCCTTGCCGCTCACGAGGTCCGCGACGGGCACGTTTGTGGTGTAGTCGTCGGAGGAATGCGCGAGCATGAAGTCGGTCGGCGGCGTCAGGTCGGCGGCGGCGAGAACGTCGTCGATCAGCACGCCTTCCCAAAGCGTGTCGAGCTTCGACCATTTGGTGACGCAGTGGATGTCGCGCGTCCATGCGGTCTGCGGCAGCGCGTTGAACTCCGCCCAGTTCCACTTCGCGACCGGCCGCGGCCCGACCTTGAGCGCGAACGTCCAGTCGGCCGTCGCGACATGCGGCGTCGGACCGAAGGAAAGTACCGGAAAATCCAGCGCCAGGTACTGACCCGGCGGCATGCGGTGGGCGATTTGCCGGTTCTCGGCCCGACCGGTGAAGCCACGCGTCGGCATGCGGTTTCGTCCTCCAGACTAAACGGCCCGAGCGCGCGGAGCCAAAGGACCGCATGCGGGGGCCGCAAGCAAATACACGGGCCGCATTCTTCGGTCCAGTTCGCCGCCCGGTCCAGTTCGCCGCGCGCGTCGCGCGGCGGCTCAGCCCGTCACTTCGTCGGTGAACACCTTGAAGCCGGCAAGCGTCGTGGGGCCGAAGCTCGTGGAGAGGGCGACGTCGGTCGCATCGCGCCCGCGCGCCATCAGGATGCGGCCGATGCGTGGCGTGTTGTTGCGCGCATCGAAGGTGTACCAGCGGCCGTCGAGGAAGGCCTCGAACCAGGCGGAGAAATCCATCGGGTTCGGGTCGGGCGGCACGCCGATATCGCCGAGATAGCCGGTGCAGTAGCGCGCCGGGATGTTCATGCAGCGGCAGAAGGTGACGGCGAGGTGGGCGTAGTCGCGGCATACCCCGACCTGCTCATGGTTCGCGCCCCAGGCCGTGCGCTGCGGATTGGCTTTCATGTAATCGAAGGCGATGCGGTCTTTGGCGTAGTCGCAGATCGCCTGCACGCGCGCCCAGCCCGTCGGCGTGGCGCCGAACAGGGACCAGGCGATATCGGAGAGCGCGTCGGTCTCGCAATAGCGGCTGCCGAGGAGGAAGACGAGCACGTCCTGCGGCAGTTGCTCGACGGGTATCTGCTTCGCCTCCGGCGCGACGAGGTCCGGCAGCCCGGTATCGCCGATCTGGAAATCGGCGGAGATCTTCAATCGCCCGGCCGGCGCGACGATGCGCGTGCAGATGTTGCCGAAGCCGTCCTCGTAGTTGCTCGACGGGATTGCCGGATCGAACTTGATCCGGTGCGGCGTCGAAAGATCGGGAAGCCGCGAGGGATGCACCGAAAGCACTAGCAGCATCGGCGTCGGCTGCGGACAGTCGTATTCGATCTCGTAGCCGGCGCGGATCTGCATGGTCCCTCTCAAGCGCGAAGGCTGACGGAAGGTTCCATCGCGGCGGAATCCTCCCGTACCACCTTCACCATGACCTCCATCCCGAGATCGTCCGACGCAGCGCCCACATAGGAGCCGTAGAGCGGCAGCGCCTCGCTCGGCTCGCGCGCCACCGCGATACGGATCAGCCCGTCATTGCCGAGTATGGCATTGGTGGGGTCGATGTCGATCCACCCGGCGCCGGGAAGATAGACCTCGACCCAGGCATGGGTGGAGCCGCCGCCGTGAATCTCGCCGCGGTCGCGCGCCGGAACATAGAGATAGCCGGAGACGAAGCGCGCCGGCAGGCCGAGCACGCGCAGCGCCTCGATCATCAGCTCGGTGAAGTCGCGGCAGGTGCCGGACCCACGCGAGAGCGTCTCGGCCGGGCTCTGGATGCCCTTCTCGTGACGGCGTACATAGGTAAGGCCGCGATGGATACCGTCGATCATGCCGGTCAGAAGCTCAAGCGTCGGCGTCGGCTCGCCGTCGCGCAGGAAGCTCCGCGCCCAGGCGTCGAGCACGCCATCCGGGTCGAAGTGACGCGGCGTCATGTAGGGGCGAAGGTCGGAAAGCTCGTCCTCGTCAAAGGCGACGGGAAACTCCACCGCGCGATCGTCGATGTCGAGGCCCTTCGGGTGCGAGCGCCAGAGCTCCACGCGGATGTTCGATTCAAAGACCAGCGTGTCGGCGTGGCCGGAAAAGCGCGCGACGCCGACGCGGTTGCCGAGCGCATCGTCGGAGAAGCGCAGGCTCGCCGGCTCCGGCGTGATCTTCAGCGTCGCGGAGAGCAGCCGCTGGTCATGCCCCTCGCGCGGCGAGAACATCATGCGATGCTCCCCGAACGCGACCGGCCGGCGGTAGCGGTAGGTGGTGAGGTGGCGGACGCTGAATATCGGCATGTCTCAAGCTTCTCGGCCGGCGCGGCTTCCTGCGTGAGCGCCGGCAATGTCGGGTATTTAAAGCGGATTCGGCCCATCCCCTAGCGCAGCAAGAACCGAGCCAGAGGCGCGGTCAGGTGGGACGGGCGGGTCGGGGGCGCAAGGGGGCAGGAAAAACCCGCAGCCGAAGCGGCCCTGAAGCGCGCTCAGGGGCGCTCGACCTTCTCCCAAGCTTGGGAGAAGGTCCGGCTGTTGCGGTCGCCTAGTTCGCGGCGGCGATCACTTCGGCGAGGTCGGTGTAGTATTCGCAGGTCGTGCCGCAGAGCGAGGCGATCTGGGTGAGTTGCTCCTCGGCGAGATCGAGGCGGCCCTTGATGACGTAGGCTTCGCCCAGATACTCGCGCACCTGCGGGTAAGCCGGGTCGACGGCGACGGATTGCAGGTAGTAGCCGATGCCTTCGTCGGTCCGCCCGAGCTTCCGCGTGGCATAGCCGCGATAGTTGAGCGCCACCGCCGTATTCGGGTTCTGAAGGAGGTCAAGCACGTCGAGCGCTTCCTGGAAGCGCTCCTTCTTCGCCAGCGCGAAGGCGTAGTTGGTCAGGTCCTGGTCCGGCAGGATGCCCGACTGGGCGCGCACGCAGATGTGCTTCTTCGGGTCGGGGACGTAGCCCTCGCGGCAGTGGAGATCGTCGACCCCCGTATTGCCGCCGGACCCGCAGCCGCCGCCGCCGATTGCGGCTCCCGCCGGAGCTCCCTCCGCCGCCACCTCCCGCGGCAAATGCGGGGGCGATGGCGATGCTTGCCATGAACAATCCCGCAAAGACGGCGGCGACGCCGCTTTTCTTCCGCAACAGATCGCGCATCGGTGATTCTCCTCAATCGCGACGCTGCTGCGCCGCGCGGAGGACGCTACGCCCGGCCGGATCGCGGGCCCGCATCAATCCCTGTCAAAGTGTCTGGAGGCGGGCGTGATGCGAAGTGAAACCGGCGCAAGGAGTGCGCCTGCGGGAATGCCGGCGCGCCGATACCTCCGCCGCGGGCGCCGGCCGGCGCCTATTCCGCCTTCTCAAACTCCAGCGCGGCGGAGTTCATGCAATAGCGTTTTCCCGTCGGCGGCGGGCCGTCGGGGAAGACGTGGCCGAGATGGCTGTCACAGCGGGCGCAGCGGATCTCCGTCCTGACCATGCCGTATGAACTGTCGACGATCTCGCGGATGTGGTCGTTGTCGAACGGTTGATAGAAGCTCGGCCAGCCGGTGCCGGACTCGAACTTCTCGCCGGAGCGGAAAAGCGGTAGGCCGCAGAGGCGGCAGACGTAGTTGCCCTTCTCCTTGTTATCGAGCAGCACGCCGCAGAACGGCGTCTCCGTGCCGTGGTCGAGAAGGATGTGGCGCTCCTCCGGCGTGAGCTTTTCAGCCAGCCGCTCGATCTCGGCGGCCGGAAGCGGGCCGAGATCGTAGCCGGAAGCGGATTTCTTCACGTTCGAGTTCGCGGCTGTCTGGGACATGACGGCTCCGGGACAAGGCATAAGGTCCATGTACATATAGGACGAGCGGCGCATCCCAGCCATGCGCTCGGGCCGATGTGCCCGTCCTTAGCCGAGGAACTTCCGCCGAGGCGGCTCGTTTCCCCGCTGATCGCGAACTTTCGACGGGAAACAACTTATGAATAACAACGGTCTCGCCATGATCGTCGGCGGCCTCGTCGTCGCCGTGGGGCTGCTTTTCTACTTCGGCACCGACATTTTCCGCAGCGGCGGCGGAGGCGGAAAAGACATCAACGTCAAGATCGAGGCGCCCGCGCCACCTTCGTCGAACTGAGGAACGCCCGTCCCCTCCCGGTAATCAGACCCGCGCCTGGCGAAATTGAGCGACGGTGGATAGCGCGATGCCAATGGCGATGAAGCCCGTCCCGACCCAGACGCTCGCGGGATAGGATTCTCCGAAATAGGCGACGCCGATCACCACTCCGACCGCTGCGCCGACATAGCCGATCTGGCTCAGATAGGTCGGCCCGCCAAGCCATTGCAGCCGGAAGAGCATGAGGAACATCAGAGTCGACGCTGCAACCTGCGTTGCGATAAGGCCGGGCGCGGCAACAAGCGGCGCAAGGTGCAGCGCGCCCGTCTGAACGAGCGCGACAAGGATGAGCGGCGGCACGGCGGCAAGGTTGGTCATGGCGGCGAGCCGCTTCGGACTGGCGCCTTCGGGCCATCCGAGCGTCCGATAGACGTTGCCGGTGGCGAGAAACACAGGGATGAGCAGCCCGGCGGCGAGCCACCAACCGCCGCCGAGCGCTAGGCCGGCGTTCTGCCCGACGATGATGACGGTCGCGCCGATCAGCCCAAGCGCGATGCCGACGATGCCGAACAGGCTCGGCGGCCTCACCTTGAAAAGGATCGAAAGCAGCGCCGTCGCGACCGGGGAGAGCGCGAACATGATCGCCGCGAGGCCGCTGCCGAGCTTGGGGATGACCGAAAAGGTGAGAAAGTTCGGCACGACATAGGAGATGAAGCCCGACACGATCGCGTAGCGCAGCACCGGCGCGCCGGCGACTCCGTCGCGCGCGGCAAAGCTTGAGACGATCAGCATCGCCAGTCCCGCGCCAAGCGAGATGATTGCCGCCCAGAGCGCCGCGTCGATCCCCGCCGCCATGGCGAGCTTGCCGAGCGGGAAGTTCAGGCCGAGCACGGCGCCGGTGCCGAGAAGCAGCAGGAGCGGGCTGTTCATAGATGCGGCATTCGATCAGGCGAACACCCCGCGCACCAGGAAGCGGGCGATCCCGAGGGCGCAAAGATAGAGGAAGAGGAAGGGGGCGGTCAGGACGATGAAGATCGGCCAGATATTGGAGCCCATCGACAGTGCAATGCCCGCATGGACGAGCGCCGGCACCGCGACGAGGAGCGGCAGAAGTGCTGCGATCCACCAGCCTCCGGAGAAGCGCCAGGCGAACAGTCCCTGCAGCACGAAATAACCCGGGAAGCCGACAGCCAGCAGCGGGCCGAGCAGCAGCTCGGTGAAGAGGGAGTCGGACTCCGATGCCGCGGCGGCCGCGGCCGCGACCGACTTCTGCTGCGGAGCGCTCAACCGCGCGACCCATTCGGGCGCCGCCTGTCGTGGCGCCTTCTTCTCGCTGCTCCATGCGACGGCGACGGGCAGCTTCGCGACGATCAGCGGATGCCAGTTCGCATCGGCGACCTCGATGTGGATCGTGTCGAGGTGGGTTGCCCCGGCATAGGCGATCCAGACCAACGCCTCGCCTTCACCAGCGGGATAGGCGGGCGAAGGATTCCACCGTACGTCCTTGCGAACCTCGATACCGTCGAAATACCCGCTCGCCTGCACGCGGATCGGCGTGTCGCTCTTGTACGAAAGGCGGAGGTAGAGCGGCTCGTCGCGGCCGAGCTCTCCGGAAAGGCCGGGGTAGCTGCCGATGACGCTCACCTCGGGGGACGCGGCCCATGCGGAAGCGGACACGAAAAGCGCCGCAAGAGCGATCGGAATGATGCGCACGAAGAACGGCAATCGATGCCCCAAAGGTGATTTCTTGAAAGGCTAACCGTCCGGAGAAAAGAAATCGTTGCTCGGGTGCCGGGCGCGCCGAACCCGTCTCGCGTCGACGTCTTCACGATCACCGCCGCGCCCGCTTAGAGCATTGTCGCGTCTGCGCCGGCCGCAACCGCCGCGGCGATGTAATCCGGCACGGGGCGTCCTTCCGTCGCGAGCCAGCCACCCATGCGGCCGATCACCGTGCGGACCGCCGGCCTTGCCAGGACGCGCGCGCGCCAGGCGAGAAGGCGCGGCGTCGTATCGTCAAGCACCGCACCTTTCCGCTCGCCGAAGAACTGCGCCATGAAGAGGGCGATATCGGCAAAGGAGAAAGGCCCGGCAAGATGATCGCGGCCGGTCAGCCGTGCCTCCAACTCGGCGTAATGGTCACGCGCCTTGGCGCGAGCGGCGACTGCCACTGGATCGTCGGGCGTCTCCTCAAGGCCGAAGAGCCGCGCGATGTTCATAAAGACGACGTCGTCAGCCTTCAGCTCCAATAGCCGCGCTTCGGCCCGCGCGGCCGGCGCGGAAGGCCAGAGTGGCGGCTTGGGAAAGGCATCTTCCAGATACTCGAAGATCAACGTTGAATCGAAGATCTCGACGTCGCCGTGCGTGAGCACCGGCACCTGGCCCTTCGGGTTGATGCGCAAGACCTCCGGATGCTTTGGATCGTAGCGGTCGCCCTTGGCGAAGGGGACCATCGCCAGCTCGAAATCGACGCCCTTCTCCCGGAGCGCGATCTCGGCCTTTGCCCCGAACATGGAGAGCGGGCCGGAATAGAGGCGAAGCAACGTCATTTGCGGTTCCCCCTGGCGCCGCCGGCGCGGCGCTTCACGCTCTCCCGAACCCGCCGCCGGTCGGTGTCTTCACGATCACCGCTTCGCCGGCCTCCAGCACCGTCTGGTCCGCACCTTGAAGCTCTTCCAGGCGGCCATCCCTGCGGCGAACGAAAGTCGCGCCGAGCTCGCCCGGCTCACCGCCAAGAAGGCCGTGCGGATGGACCTTCCTGTGCGAGGAGAGGATCGCGCAGTCCATCGTCTCCAGAAAGCGGATCGTGCGCATCGTGCCGGAGCCCGCCGACCATTCCCCGCGCCCGCCGGAGCCCGATTGTGCACCCCCTCGCTCGGAGGGCTCCCGGGAGTAACCTCCCCCTCGAGGGGAGGTCGAAGGCTGCGAAGCAGGCTTCGGGAGGGGGGCGCGTAGCGCGGATAAGTCATCCCCCCTCCCGAGATTTGCTGCGCCTTCGGCTTGCAAATCTCGACCTCCCCTCAAGGGGGAGGTTACTGGTGGCCACTCATCCCGCTCGTGCCGGATGTGGAAATCCTCCAGGAGCACCGGGAAGCGCATCTCCAGGACCTCCGGGTCGGTCAGGCGCGAATTGGTCATGTGCGTGTGGACGCCGTCGGTGCCGTCGAAGCCCTCGCCGGAATTGAAGACGCCGGCCGGCGAACCGGAGCAAATCGTCTCGTAGTACCTGGTACTTGTCGTTGCCGAAGGTCAGGTTGTTCATCGAGCCCTGCGCGGAGGAGAGGCTCCCGAGCGCACCGAAGAGCGCGTTCGTCACGTGCTGGCTGGTCTCGACGTTCCCCGCGACGACCGCACGCGGATATTGCGGCGCGAGCATCGAGCCTTCGGGAATCACGATCTCGATCGGCTCAAGGCAACCGGCATTCATCGGGATCGAGCCTTCCACCATCACGCGGAAGGAATAGAGCACCGCGGCGCGCGTCACCGGCGCGGGCGCGTTGAAGTTATTTTCCTGCGCGGGCGACGTGCCGGTGAAATCGACCTTGGCGGAGCGCGTCTTCTTGTCGACGGTGATCTTCACGCGGATCATTGAGCCCTGGTCGGTCGGATATTCGAACTCCGAATCCTTCAGCGTTCTCGATGACGCGGCGCACGCTCTCCGCGGCGTTGTCGCGCACGTGGCGCATATAGGCCTGCACCACGTCGAGGCCGAACTGCGCCACCATCTTTCTGATCTCGGCGACGCCTTTCTCGTTCGCCGCGATCTGCGCTTTCAGGTCGGCGATGTTCTGCGCCGGGTTGCGGCACGGATAGGGATGCTCGGTCAGGAGCGCGTGGAGCGCGTCTTCCCGGAAGTGACCGCGATCGACGAGCTTGAAATTGTCGATCAGCACGCCCTCTTCGTCGACCACGGTGGCGCGCGGCGTCATCGATCCCGGCGCCGTGCCGCCAACGTCGGCGTGATGCCCACGCGAGGCGACCCAGAAGAGGATGCGCCCGTTGGCGTCATCGAACACCGGCGTCACCACCGTGATGTCGGGAAGATGGGTGCCGCCGTTATAGGGCGCGTTCAGCGCGTAGACGTCGCCGGGCGCGATGTCGGGGTTGAGCCGCCGCACGATGTCGACGGAGCGGTCCATCGAGCCGAGATGAACCGGCATGTGCGGCGCGTTTGCGACCAGCGCGCCCGTCTGGTCGAAGAGCGCGCAGGAGAAATCGAGGCGCTCCTTGATGTTCACCGAATAGGCGGTGTTCTGAAGCGTCACACCCATCTGCTCGGCGATCGACATGAAGAGATTGTTGAAGACCTCCAGCATCACCGGATCGGCGTCGGTGCCGACCGCGTGGGCCGTGGCGCGGGGCTCGACGCGGCGCAGCACGATATGGTCCTTCGCCGTCACCTCCGCCTGCCAGCCGGCTTCCACCACGATCGTCTGGTGCGGCTCCATGATGAGCGCCGGACCGGCGACGCGGTTGACCCGGACGAAGCGTGTCGCGGGGATAGATGCCGGCCGCGTGGCGCGCGCCTTCGGAGAAGACTTCCGTGGTCCTGGCGGGCTTTGCGTCTGCTTCCGTCAGCGGCGAGTCGGGCTCGGAGATGTCGGCGCCACCGCCCTCGCCTTCCACCTCCACCGCCTCCGCGACGAGCGGCTTGCCGTCATAGACGAAGCCGAAGCGGGCGCGGTGCTCAGTCTCGAAGGCTTCGCGCATGGCCTCGCTCACGCCGAGCGGCACCGGCAGCGCCATGTCGGTGCCGTCGTAGCGGACATGCACGCGCGCCGACACCGAAACGTCGGATTCGCTTAGGCCCTGTTCCTGAAGCTCCGCGCGAACTTCGGCCTCGAGCGCCGCCCGCGTTTGTTTCAATTCCAATTCCAATTCAGCAACCAGCGGCAACACCACGGCGCGGCTGCGATTTGCGCGGATGTCGGCGAGCCCCATACCGTAGGCGGAAAGCACGCCCGACAGAGGGTGCACATGCACCAGAAGCATGCCGAGACGGTCCGCAATCGAGCACGCATGCTGCCCGCCCGCCCCGCCAAAGCACGCGAGCGCATAGCGCGTAACGTCGTACCCCCGTGCGACCGAGATCTTCTTGATGGCGTTCGCCATGTTCTCCACCGCCACGGCGAGAAAGCCGTCGGCGACCTCCTCCGGCGTCTTCGGCTTGCCCTCCTCCGCCGATATCCGCTCGGCGAGTTCGGCGAATTTCCAGCGCACGATTTCGGCGTCGAGAGGCTGGTCCTGGCCCGGACCGAAGATCGCCGGAAAATGCTCCGGCAGGAGTTTTCCCACCATGACGTTGGCATCGGTGACGGTGAGCGGCCCGCCGCGGCGGTAGGCGGCGGGGCCGGGATCGGCGCCGGCGGAATCGGGCCCGACGGAGAAGCGTCCCGCCGCGTAGTGCAGGATGGAACCGCCGCCGGCCGCGACAGTGTGGATGCGCATCATCGGCGCGCGCATCCTGACGCCCGCGACCTCCGTCTCGAAGGCGCGCTCAAGCTCGCCGGCATAGTGCGAGACGTCGGTGGAAGTGCCGCCCATGTCGAAGCCGATGACGCGGTCGAGCCCTGCCATCCTGGCCGTCTCCACGGCGCCCACGACGCCGCCCGCCGGGCCTGAGAGGATCGCGTCCTTGCCTTGGAAGAGATGCGCCGCGGTGAGCCCGCCCGACGACATCATGAACATCAGGCGGGGATCATCGGGTGCGTGCTTCGAGGCCATGACGCCGAGGTCGCCCGCGACCTGGTCGACATAGCGGCGAAGGATCGGCGTCAGATAGGCGTCGACGACGGTCGTATCGCCGCGCCCGACGAGCTTGACGAGCGGCGAGACCTCATGACTGACGGAGACTTGCGGAAAGCCCATCTCGCGCGCAAGGCGCGCGACCGTCGCTTCGTGCTCGGGATACTTCCACGCATGCATGAAGACGATTGCGAGCGATCGGTAGCCGTCGTCGCGCAGCGCTTCCAGCGCGCGCGTGACCTCGTCCTCGTTAGGCACTGCTTCAACCGTGCCGTCGGCGCGCACGCGCTCCTCCACCTCCTCGACGCGCGCGTAGAGAAGCTCCGGCAGCACGATCTTTTTGGCGAAGATGTCGGGGCGCGCCTGGTAGCCGATCCGAAGCGCATCGCGAAAGCCGCGCGTCACGAGAAGAGCCGTGCGTTCGCCTTTGCGCTCAAGCAGCGCATTGGTCGCGACGGTCGTTCCCATCTTCACCGCGCCGATCCGCTCACTTGGGATCGGTACACCGGGTGCGACATCGAGCAAGCGGCGGATCGCCTCAACCGCTGCGTCGCGATAGGCCTCCGGGTTCTCCGACAGGAGCTTCATGGCGGTGAGCCGCCCATCCGGATCGCGCGCCACGACGTCGGTAAAGGTGCCGCCGCGATCGACCCAGAAGTCCCACGTGCCGGACGCGCCCGCGGGCAAGGCTCAGCCCCCTCCGGCGGAGGCCGGCGCAACGTCCGCGCCGCGGCTCGACACGCGGGCTCGCTGGCCGAGCGCCACGACCACGACGACGGCAACCGCGAAATGGATCGTGCGAAGGTCGATCGTCTCGCCAACGAAGACCGCTGCGATCGCCAGCGTCGCGAAGGTTTGCAGAAGCTGCAGCTGTCCGATGTGCGCGACGCCGCCGATCGCAAGCGCGTTGTTCCAAAGATAGAAGGCCAGGTACTGCGCGACGAGCGCGGCATAAGCGAGCGCGACCCAGGACGACCAGGGCGCGGCGAACGCGTCGTCCGGCCAAAGCACAAGCGTCAGCGGCAGGAGCACCGGCAGCGTCAGCACAACCGCCCAGGAAATCACTTCCCAGCCGGGCATGCGGCGCGCCAGCGTCCCTGACACCGCGTAACCCGTGCTGCAGATCGCGACCGCCACAAAGAGAAGAAGATCGCCGGACGCCGGAACGAGCGCTCCGTCGCGCAGCGAAAAGGCGACGACCAGCGCGGCGCCGACAAGCGATAGCGCCCAGAACAGCACGGATGGCCGTTCTCCGGCGACGAAGCTCGCCGCGACAGCCGTCGCGATCGGGAGCAGGCCGAGCACGACACCGCCATGCGCGGACGGAACGGTCGTCATCGCGATCGCCATCAGGAGCGGAAATCCCAACACGAGGCAGAGCGCGATCACGGCGATACGCGGCAGGTCGGGCCAGGGGATGGGGCGGCGAAGCAGGCCCAGAACGCAGGCGGCAACGAGGCCGGCGGCAGCGCCGCGCGCCGCGGTCACGAAGAACGGGTCGAGCGTGCGCACGGCAAGCCGCGTCGCCGGCAACGAGCCGCCGAAGAGGATGACGGCGACGATGCCGAGCATCAGACCGAGAAGAGAACGATTTCCACGCATGAAATGGGCCGAACCGCGAAGGGGCGAGCCTATACGGGCTCGCCTCGTGCATCGCTACCCCACTTCTGCCTTGCCTCCCATTTGCGAAGAGGCTGTGCGCCACGCGCCGCGCTCGCGCCTTCCATGCAAGGTGGAGGTTATGAGGTGCAACGCCCGCTCCTGGCGCTATGCGACCTTGCGCTGCTCCTCCGCGATGACGTCGATAAGCTCGTAGATGCGCTGCTTTGCCAGCGCGTCGGGTCGGCGATCGAAATCCGCCGCGAAACCGGCCATCTCCCGCCAGGTCGCGGCAAGCATCTGACATGCACGGCGCGTTTCCAGGTCTTCAGCCCGTTCCGCGAGCGCGGCGTAGTGGGTGGCTCGCGACAGACAGCTCGATGCGTTCGACATCGATGCCTCCTCTTATCGGCGTCCCCGGTGCGCAGTCTTCTCAGAGACCGAGTCGAAACGACAACAGAGCGATGGCGATCGCATGAGAAGGTTGCGGCTCAATTTGGGCGGTGCCCACCCGCGCCCTCGGCAGCCTCGTCGTCGGGCACCTCGATCAGCAGTATCTCAGCCTCCCTCTGGCCTGCCTTCACGACATCGCCGACCGCCTTGCCGAGAAGCGCGCGGGCGAGCGGCGAGACATAGGATAGCGTTCCGGTGGGCGGATCGGCTTCGTCCTCTCCCACGATGGTGAAGGTCTGGTTACGCTCCGGGCTTCCGGCCGGCGCGTCGCGCTCAATCGTGACGCGCGAACCGAAGCGCACAACCTCGCTGTCGGCGGGCGGCGGCTGAAGCTCCGCACTCGCACGGCGTGCGCTCCAGTAACGAAGCTCGCGCGCCGCGGAAGCCACGGCGTCGCGGTCCCCGGCCGCGTGCGCCTCGGCGCGCGCCGCACGCGCGCGCTCCAATTCAGCCTCGATCAAGGCGAAGCCGCGCGAAGTCACGAAATTGCGATGCGCGCTGACCGGCCGGTCGGGTAATTCGGGGACCGTGTCGGTCTCTTTGACGAATGCTCGGCTCATCCTGCGGAATGTAGTGTGGAAAACCGGAAATGCAGAACCTGCAAAACCTCGTCGTGCTCCTCGCGCAACTCCTTCTCGCCTTCATCTTCGTGGACGAGGGCTGGCTGAAGATAACCAATTACACGGGCACTGTCGGCTACATGGAGTCGTACGGCGTGCCGGGAATACTCCTGCCGCTTGTGATCTTGACCGAGCTCGGCGGCGGGCTTCTGGTGGCTTTCGGCCTTTTCGCGCGTTATGCGGCCTTCGCCCTCGCCGGCTTTGCGCTCCTGACCGCCCTTTTCTTTCACTGGAACTTTGGGGACCCCGACCAAGTTATTCATTTCATGAAGAACCTGGCGATCGCAGGAGGATTCCTGCTGCTGACGGCGTTTGGTGCGGGAGCGTGGTCTCTCGACACTTGGCGGCGTGGGCACGGTTCTCTACCCTAGAGATTGTGCGGACTCTAAAAAACGAATTCGAGGGGGCGTTTCATGACTTGCGGTAAGGGCGCGCGCTTGGCGCTGCCGCTCGCGCTGCTGCTTTGCGGATGTCAGACCGCCGACTATTCAACGCCGAGCTACGCGACACCGGGCTATTCGACACCCCGCGCCACAGCGGGCGCGACGGCGATGGACGGTACCTGGCTGTCGAATGACGGCGTCTTCTACGCGGCTTTCGAGAACGGCAACTTCACATCCCGCTTCACCCAAACCAACGAAGTGCTTGCGCAGGGCTCCTACACGGTGTCTGGCAACACGGTGGTCCTGAGCTGGATCTCCGTCGCAACCCAGCAGCAGCGGACTGCCAATTGCACCACCGTCTCACCCGACATGGTGAGTTGCATTCAAAGCGGCGGCGGCACGTTCGATCTGAAGCGCGGCGCCTGATAGTCTAGGCTCCCCCGCCCATCTCGGCCGGCGCCGTGGGCGCGCGGCGTCGGGACGTCATATCTGCAAGAGAGGAAAAAGAGCATGGCCAAGACGAAAGTCGGCTTCATCGGCCTCGGCCTGATGGGTCACGGCATGGCGAAGAACATTCTTCAGAAGGGCAACGACCTTCTCGTCATGGCGCACAAGAACCGCGCGCCGATCGAAGCGCTCGTCAAAATGGGCGCCAAGGAGGTGAAATCGGCGGCCGAGATGGCCGGCGAAGCCGAAATTATCGTGATCTGCGTCACCGGCAGCCGGGAAGTGGAAGCCGTCGTGCGCGGCGAGACGGGCATCAAGGCAGGCGCCAAGCCCGGCCTCATGATCATCGATTCCTCCACGGCCGATCCGGTCTCGACCGCCGCGCTCGCCGCGGAGCTTGAAGCGGTTGGCATCACGCTTGTCGACGCGCCGCTCTCCCGCACGCCGAAAGAGGCGGAAGCGGGCACGCTCGATGTCATGGTCGGCGCGTCGGACGAGGCCTTCGCCAAGGCGAAGCCGATCATCGACTGCTTCGCGGGAAAGATCGTGCATGTCGGCCCGGTCGGCGCCGGCCACACGATGAAACTTCTCAACAACTTCGTCTCGATCAGCTACGCGGCGATCTATTCGGAGGCGATGGCGCTCGGGAAGCGCGTCGGCGTCGGACCGAAGCAGTTCCACGCCGTCATCGGCGGCGGGCGCATGAGCTGCGGCTTCTACGAGACGTTCATGAAATATGTCGTGGAGCGTGACCGCGACGCCCACAAGTTCACGATCAAGAACGCCCACAAGGACATGCGCTATCTGATGAATCTCGCCAACGCGGCGGGCTCGGCGAATGTCGTCGCGCCAGTCGTGAAGGGCTACCTGGCGAGCGCGGAGGCGATGGGCAAAGGCGGCGACTACCTGCCGATGCTGTCGGACCATATCGCCGGCCTGAACGGCGTCGACCTCTCTAAGGGCTAGCTCGGGTCACCTCGCGTTGTGCCGTTTTGGAGCAAATTCGTTAACCCACCAGAAGCTGCGCCGCGCGAAACACACCCGCTGTGGCGACCGCTTAGTGGCCGGGCGTCGCGGCACCCCAACATGCGGTGAGAACAGGCCCGGAATATCCACAAGCTCGCCGATTCGTCGCCGCTTCGTTCCCGCCATGGACCGCTTCTGAAGAGCGCGCCAACAGTTGCCGCATCGGTCTTAGGTAACGGGAAACCATGTTGGACGCTGCGGCCTGCAGTCGGCGCCGCGATCGCCTCGGCTTATCGTTTCGACGACGCGCCGTTTCCCGCCGTGTCGCGGGCGGGGGTGTTGCAGGCCGGGCACAGACTCGGAAAATGCTTCACCGACAGGGAGATGGGCAGGACTCTGCAATCTCGTTCGTGTAGAAACTTTCCTGACGCGTTGCCGTAAGGCGCGCGGGAATTGAACCAGAATCTGACTTATTCCGATCGGGGGGCGATCGGAGGGGCGGCCTCAGCCGCCCCTTCTTTTTTTCCGTCCCTTTTTCCGCGCCCTTTCATTCCGCCTCCCCGCCCCGGCTCAGATTTCGCTTGCATTCTCAAGGCGAAGCACATAGATCGCGCCTTGCCCAAATTCGCACGTGCCTGTGGTCGCTCCGCTCAGCGGGCCGCGACTTAAAGCAACGACGGTGGCGGGCTTTTTTGGTCTCTACCGGCCCTCCAAAGGCCGGCGACACTGAAGAGGCACACACTCTCATTGCCGGACGTGCGGATCGGGACTTTCCCCGCTCCAAGCGATGGCTCACGAGGCACGGATATCTGTCCGTTCCGAGGAGCCTTTCGGCGCGAACCACCCGGCCTTTCGCCGGTTGGGGGATCCAGGGGCTGCCGACCCGTTTCCATCGCGGGGCGCGCGGCTGACGCAGGACTCCCGGGCTGCAACGCTTGGAAACGGGGAATCTCGCCCGATGATGACCGACCGCATCCGCTCGTTCCTGAACGAGCGACGACCCGACGGCCCCTGCCTCGTGGTCGACCTCGAAATCGTCCGCAAGAACTACGAAGCCTTCGCCCGCGTCATGCCGGACAGCCGCATCTTCTACGCGGTGAAGGCCAATCCGGCGCCGGAGATCCTGAACCTCCTCGCCTCGCTCGGCTCCTCCTTCGACGCCGCCTCCGTTGCCGAAATCGAGATGGTGCTCGCAACCGGCGCAACGCCGGAGCGCATCTCCTACGGCAACACCATCAAGAAGGAGCGCGATATCGCCCGCGCGTTTGAGCTGGGCGTCAGGCTCTTCGCCGTCGACTGCGTGGAAGAGGTGGAGAAGATCGCGCGCGTCGCCCCCGGCTCCAAGGTCTTCTGCCGCATCCTGACCGACGGCGCGGGCGCCGAGTGGCCGCTTTCACGGAAGTTCGGCTGCGTCGCCAACGAAGCGGTCGACGTGCTCGCGCATGCTGCCGGCCTCGGCCTCGCGCCGCACGGCGTTTCCTTTCATGTCGGCTCGCAGCAGACCGATCTCAAAGCCTGGAACCGGGCTCTCAGCGACGCGGCGAGCGTCTTCCGCGCCGCCTCGGAGCGCGGCATCCAGCTTCAGATGCTCAATCTCGGCGGCGGCTTCCCCACCCGCTATCTGAAGGACGTGCCGGCTGCCGACGACTACGGCCGCGCGATCTTCCGCGGCCTGCGCCGCCATTTCGGCAACCGCATCCCGGAGACGATCATCGAGCCCGGCCGCGGCATGGTCGGCGACGCCGGGGTCCTGAAGGCCGAGGTCGTCCTCATCTCGAAAAAGTCGCGCGGAGACACGCTGCGCTGGGTCTATCTCGATGTCGGCAAGTTCGGCGGCCTGGCGGAGACGATGGACGAGGCGATCCGCTATCCGATCCGCACGCGCCACGACGCGGGCGTTGGCGTGGAGACCGCGACCGGGCCTTGCGTCGTCGCCGGCCCGACCTGCGATTCCATGGACGTGCTCTACGAGAAGGTGCCCTACGATCTGCCGCTCTCGCTGACGATCGGCGACGAGGTGCTGATCGAAGGCACGGGCGCCTATACGACGACCTATTCGGCGGTCGCCTTCAACGGCTTCGCGCCGCTCGCCTCCTATGTGATCTGATCAGGGGGCGGGGGCGCACGCCCCCTGCCCTTGCACATGCGCCGGCCACGGCATATCGGTCAGTCATACTGACTTATGTGCCGTCATGCCGTTCGATGCCCTCTTCGCCTTCACGATTTTCGCCGTCGTGACCACCGTCACGCCGGGGCCGAACAACGTGATGCTGACGGCGACCGGCGCGAATGTCGGGATTCGCCGCGGCCTGCCGCACCTTTTCGGCGTCGCCTTCGGCTTTGCGTTCATGCTGGCGCTCCTGACGGTGACGGTCGGGACGGCGCTCGCCCACAGCCCGCGCGCGCTGCTGGTGCTGCGTGTTGCCGGCGTCGCCGTGCTTCTGTGGCTTTCCTGGAAGATCGCGACGGCGGGGCGGAGCAAAGCGGCGACGCGCGAGCGGCCGATCGGCTTCTTCGACGCCGTGCTCTTCCAGTGGGTCAACCCGAAGGCCTGGCTGATCTGCGCGAGCGCGGTGAGCTTCATCCAGGTGGACGGGCCGCCGCCGATTGCGCAAGCGGCGCTCTTCGGCGCGATCGAGGTCGTGGTCGGCGTGCCGTGCATGCTTCTTTGGCTCAGCTTCGGCGCGGCGATGCAGCGGCTGCTGCGCACCGATCGCACGCTGCGCATCTTCAATATCGCGATGGGACTGCTGCTCGCGGCGACCGTGCCGATGCTTTTCTAGTTCCGACGCGGGAAACCCGCAGCGCTGATGGAAGCGATGCGAAGTTCCGCGCGGGCGGCAGCGACACGGACAGGAGCTTCGGATCCTGGACCAGATCGTACTCCTTGACCGGCGTCGGATCGGTGATCGTCACGCGGAATGAGGCCGCGGCGTCGGGGTCGACGGAACCGTCGTGGAATTCGATGCGGTCGGCCGGCTCGAACAGACGATCGTTCTTCATGAACGTATCGGAGGCGACGTCGGGCGGCTCGGCGGCGAACTGCTTGAAGGAGAGGCCGTCGCCGTAGTCGCTTGGCTTGCCGAGCACTTCCTGGAGTTCAAGCTCGAAACCGCCCCAGACACGGCGCGAGCGATTGACGACCTCCTTGACGAGGGTGAGCTGCGACTGCCCGATCCAGCGCCTTTGCGGATCCTGGAGACGAATGACGAGCGTGACGGGCGCGACGTCGATCAGTTCCTCGCGCACGACGATCGGGTCGTCTGCCGTGCCGGTACCCGACGCGGAGAGGAGACGGAAGCCGCCGAGCTCGTCGGAGAAGCTGTAGCCGCCGGTGGAGAATTCCGCCGCATCCGTCGGCGCTCCGAACAGCGCCGCAGCGAGCATCGCTGCGACCGCCATCGACGCCGGCAAACTGGAGCGCGATCTCTTCGGCATTCCTCACCTTTCGCGCGAGCCTGCCTGAGCGCCCTGAGCGATACAAGCGAGCCGCCTGCGAGCAGCGTCATGTGCTGCGGGGATTTTCCGGATAGGGCGTTCCGTCGCGATGCAGGTATCGGGCGTCTTCCACCTTCATATCGATGTCGGCGTAGTACGCCGCGTCGCCGGGTAGCCGGCTGCCGACCTCAAGGATCAGCGCATCACCCGACGAACGGTTCTGGAAACAATGGCCGTCGGGATCGCCCGCTTTGAAGCCGGCGCAGTCGCCCGCCTTGAGAACCTCCTCCCCGGCATCCGTGACCAGCACCACCTCGCCTTCCAACACATAGACGAACTCGTCCCCCTTCGTGTGCCAGTGCCGCTGGCTCGACCAGGCGCCGGGTGGCAGGCGGCAGAGATTGACGCCGAACTGATCGAGCCCGGCAGCGTCGCCGAGCCTGGTGCGGCTCCGCGCCCGGCACGGCTCATCGAAAGGCGGCGGATAGAGCGTGCCGCGAACCACCGGCGCGGCGGCCATGTCGATCTTCTTCATTCTCCTCCCCCGCTAATCCGCCATGGTCTCGATCGTGGCGAAGCCCTCGCCGCCCTCCGCCGTCTCGAATGGCGTCGTCACCTCCACGAAGGTGTCGGGATAAAAGCCGTTGAAGCGCGTGCGGAGCGCCAGGCTGTAGGCGCCGATGTGCCCGATCTCGATCCAGTCGCCGGTATCGACGGTTTCCGGAAGCCAGAATGGGCGCGACAGGATGTCGACGGAGTCGCAAGTCGCGCCGCAGACGCGGAACGGCACGAGCTTCTCACCATCGCCCGCGCGGCGCCGCCGGGCCGGGTCGTGGATGAGGCGCGCGGGCAACGTGATCTTGCCGGTCCAGGAATCGGAGAGCGAGCCCCAGATGCCGTCATTGATGTAGAGGCGGCGCCCCTTCTTCAGGAGCACGCGCACGATGACGGAAAGCGACCGCGCGACGATGACGCGCCCGGGCTCGGCGATCAGCGGCACGTCGAAGAATCCCCATTCCTCGATCGACGCGCGGATCGCCGCCATGAGATTCGGCAGGTCCGGCATCGCACGCTTGGCGCGTTTCGGATCGTGTCCGTAAGGCGCGGGAAAGCCGCCGCCGATGTCGAGACCCGCAAGCGCGACTCCGGCGCGGTTCCGGACCCAGTCGGCGGAAGCAAGGGCGCGCTGATAGACTTCCGGATCCTCGATCTGGCTGCCGACATGAAAGCAAAGGCCGGCGCGAAAGCCGATCCTGTGGATGCGCTCCAGAAGCTCCACCGCGTGCGAGGGTGCAGCGCCGAACTTCTTCGACAGCTCGTAGGCGGCGGAGCCCTTGGTCTGCAGGCGCACGAAGAGCGTGATCTCGGTCGGGTCGAGATCGAGCGCGCGGACGATGCGCAGGAGCTTCGCGATCTCGTCCTCGTGGTCGAGCGAAAGCACGCGGATGCCGTAGTCTTCGAAGGCGAGCCTTATGTCGGACTGCGCCTTGACCGGATGCATGTAGATGAGCTCCGCATCCGGCACGACGGAGCGCACGGCCTGAAACTCGCCCGGGCTCGCAACATCGAAGGCCCTGATCCCCGCATCCGACAAAGTGCGCAGCACGAGCGGCTCGCCGTTCGTCTTCACTGCGTAGGCGGTCTTGCCGGGGAATGCCTTCACGAAAGCTTTTGCATCCTCCGATAGCACCGAAGGACGGAAGCAATAGATCGGCGAATCGGGGCGCAAAGAGAGCGCCGCGCGCCGTCCGGAATCAAACGTATCGATTAGATGGCCTCCTTATCGATGAGATCACTTGTAACACGCTCGGCCGACTTACGGCGACCGTCGCTAGTAGACTGATAAAACGCAACAATTCTGGCAGAAGGGCTTGTCGGATTCGGCTTTCGTGGTAATTTTTCGCCGCCCAAAACGGGACGCCAATAACGATAATGGAGGAGGAAATGAGAGCATTCTTGTTTGCGTCTACGGCGGCTGTCGCGCTTGCCTTGGCAGGCCCGGTCCAGGCCCAGGATAACATGCAGAAGTTGGAGGCCATGCAGGCGACTGGTACGGGGTCGGACGCGTTCGGCTACGTACCGCAGAACGACGATTACGCGGCGCAGCTTCGCAAGAATCTCGAGCAGATCAAGCTCCCGGCCGGCTTCAAGATCAATCTCTACGCTGTCGTCCCCGATGCCCGCCACATGGCGGTCGGGCCGCAAGGCGTGGTGACCTTCGTCGGCACACGCAAGGACGCCGTTTGGTCGGTAACCGACCGCAACAAGGACGGAACCGCGGACGAAGTGAAGCGCTTCGCGCCCTCGCTCACCTTCGCCATTCCGAACGGCGTGTGCTTCTCCAAGGACGGCTTCCTCTACATCGCCGAACGCAATCGCATCCGCGTCTTCCCGGCCGCGGAGTTCTTCTATGAGAGCCCCGACGTGGCAGTCGGCGACGTGGTGGCGGAAGGCGAGCTCATTCCCGGCGCCGACGAGTCGTACAATCACACTGCGCGCGTCTGCAAGGTCGGGCCGGACAAGAAGCTCTACGTGGAGGTCGGCCAGCCCTTCAACGTCCCGCCCCCCGACAAGCAGGAGGAGTTCAAGCAGCTCGGGATCGGCGGCATCATCCGCATGAACCAGGACGGCAGCGACCGGGAGATCTATGCCGATGGCATGCGCAATCCGGTCGGCATGGATTTCGATCCCGCGACCGGCGATCTGTGGGCGAACGACAATCAGGTCGACGGCATGGGCGACGACATCCCGCCGGGCGAACTGAATCACATCACCGCGATGGGCCAGAATTTCGGCTTCCCGTGGTACGGCGGCGGCAGCACCCGCACGAACGAGTACAAGGACAGCGAGCCGCCTGCAGACGCAGTGCCGCCGGTTGTCGAGCGTGTCGCGCACGCCGCCGATCTCGGCCTGCTGTTCTACAACGGGAACATGTTCCCCAATCGCTACAAGCACGGCGTCATCAGCACGCAACACGGCTCGTGGAACCGCACGGTGCCGGTGGGCGCGCGGGTTCTGTTCACGCCGATCAACGACGACGGAACGGCGGGACCTGAGGAAGAGCTCGCCGCCGGATGGCTGACCTCGAACGGCGAATATATCGGCCGTCCGGTCGGGCTCGCCATGCTGCGTGACGGCTCGGTGCTCGTCTCCGACGATTTCGCCGGAGCGGTATATCGCATCTCCTACGGACAGTGATCGATCCGGGGCCACGGCGAACCGCCGTGGCCCTCACCCCTCTCGGAGCCATCTCGATGATTCGTTTTGCTGTCCGGTTCGCCGCGCTGGCCGTGCTCACGCTTTCGACAGGCCACGCGGTCGCGGCGGACGCCGCCGCCGGCAAGCAGAAGGCCTCCATGTGCGCCGTCTGCCACGGGCTGAACGGGATCGCGAAGAACCCTGACGCGCCCAATCTCGCCGGGGACAACGCGAACTATCTGATCAAGCAGCTCAACGCCTTCAAAAAGGGCGTCCGCAAGGACCCGCAAATGTCTATCATCGCGGGCAGTCTGAGCGATGAGGACATCGCGAATCTCGCCGCCTGGTATTCCAGCCTGAAGGTGACCGTGGAGATGCCGGAATAGGCGGCTTCCGCCGCGCCGGCCGGCGGTCTTCACCGCCCCGAAAAGTCCCGGAAATCTACCGCCCGAACGCGCAAAAGGCGCGGCCGGCCGGGATTTCGAAAGTGCAGCACGGGTTGGGGCTTGTGGAGGAATTATCCGGACCGGTATTTCGTGGTTAAGGGATTGATAAAATTGGTTAAAACTGAGATCAAACTTTGCCCCGGCCTGGAACCTTTTGCAGTGCATCACATATTTTGTGTTCTGGTTGCGCCACTTTGGCGTTAATATGCGGCCACGAAGCAGAGGGAGGCCACCCGATGACCTTCATCAAGCCTCTTAATTTGGTTGCCGTTTGTGCTGCGTTTATTTTCCTCGGAGCGATCATCTTCGGGGTTCTTTGAGGAGGCGCCGCCTTAGGCGGCGCAGGCGGCGGCACCAGTTTTCTCACACGCAAGGCCGAGCACGCGGCAGACCGATTCGGTCAGCTCCGCGCGGTTCAACGTGTAGATGTGAAAGGCGTCGACGCCGCGCCGGATGAGGTCGGCGATCTGCTCGCTGGCGACGGCGGACGCGACAAGACTGTGCGTCTCGGAATCCGAATCGAGATCTGCGAAGCGCTGCGACAGCCAGTCCGGAATCGTCGCGCCGCATCGCGATGCAAAATCGCGCACCGATGGAAAGCGATGGATCGGCATGATGCCCGGCACGATCGGGATTGAGATGCCGGCGACGTGCAGGCGGTCGCGATAGGCTTCGAAGCAATCGTTGTCGAAAAAGAACTGTGTGATGGCGCAGTCGGCGCCCGCGTCGATCTTGCGTTTAAGGACGGCGATCTCGGTATCCCAGTCGGGGCTGTGCGGATGCCGCTCCGGATAGGCGGAGACGGAAACCTCCGCCGCGCCCGCGCGCTTCAGTGCGGCAACCAACTCGGCGGTATCGCGATAGCCGGCCGGATGCGGGAGATAGCGCTCCGACAGTCCGCCCGGCGGATCGCCACGCAACGCCACGAATCGATCGATGCCGAGCGAGCGAAACCAGTCGATTGCCTGCGCGACGGCATCCTTGCTCGCCCCGGCGCACGTGATGTGGGCGGCGGTGGCGAGGCCATGATCCTGCATGCGCCCGACCGTCCCGAGCGAGCGCTCCTGCGACGAGCCGCCGGCACCATAGGTGACGGAGACGTAGCTTGGCTTGAACCGAGCGAGCCGGCGAACGGTCTGCTCGAGGGTCGTCGTCTGCGCTTCCGTCTTCGGCGGAAAAAACTCGAACGAGACCGCTGGCAGCCGTGCTGCGACGTTCGCCTCCGGCCCGCTCATAGCCGCGCCTCGGCCTTGCCGCGGTCGGCGCCGGCGGCACGGCGGTCGCGCGCGGTCCAGACGGTGACGGTAAGACCGCCAGACTCCGCTTCGGGCACCAGGTCTTCGGCGGCGTCGAGCCGCAGTCCCGCGGCGGCGATCCACTGCTTCATCTGGGCGTGGCTGAATCCGAGCCGCCGATGCGCCTGGGTCTCGCGGAGATGCTCAAGCGCATGCGGTGCGAAATCGACGATCAGGAGCCGCCCGCCCGCCGAGAGCGCCGCGGCGGCTTCCGCGATCGCCATCGTCGGCTCTTCCAGGAAGTGCAGCACCTGGTGGATCACGACGAGGTCGTAGGCCTCGCGCACGACCGGCAGGTTCATCACGTCGCCGAGCCGGACGCGCGCATTCTCGATCGTCGCGCGGTCGAGATTGGCGCGCGCCACCGAAAGCATGGCAGGCGAAAGATCGATGCCGAGGGCGCGCTCGTAGCGCCCGGCGAAGAGCTCCAACATACGCCCGGTGCCGGTGCCGATATCGAGCATGGCGCGGAACGGCCCCTCGCCTGCCCGCTCCAGCATCGCCGCCTCGACCTGCCGCTCCGGCACATGCAGCGAGCGGATGGCGTCCCAGCGGCTCGCATGTTCGGCGAAGTAGCGTTCGGCATCGGCGCGATTCTGCTCGCGCAGCGCCGCCAGGCGCTCGCCGTCGCGTCTGAGCCGCGGATCGGCTGCGTCGAGGCTCTCCACAATCGCCAGCGCCACCGCGCGCTCCGCATCCTCGTCGGAGAGGCGATAATAGACCCACGACCCTTCCGGGCTGCGCGCCACGAGCCCCGCCTCGGCGAGCACCTTCAGGTGACGGGAGATGCGGGGCTGCGACTGGCCGAGGATCTCGGTCAGTTCCTTCACCGTCCGCTCGCCGCGCTGCAGGAGCGCAAGGAGACGGATGCGCGTCTCGTCGCCGGCGGCTTTCAACTGGTTGACGACGAGGTCGACGGAAAGTCCCATATGCGCGCCCAAGCCAAGAACGATATAGAGATATCTTTATATCGTTACGCGGGCGCGTCAAGAACGGTGGAGCAGACGCCTCGTCGGTTGGGGATTGAGCTGTTGAGAACAGCGTCGAGACTAGGGCTCGGCCAGCACTCTCACCGGGTCGGCGGCGCTCAGAACCGTCACCGCGTAGCCGCCGCCGCATTCCGCCGTCAGCAGGCCGACGAGTTCCTCCGCCGCCTTGGCAGGATCGCATCCAGACTCACGGGCGCCATTCGCCTGCAGCGTCACGACGGCGCGGCCGGTATCGGTGCGAATCGCGGAGCGCGCGTCCTGCCGCCAGTTCCAGCGCCGGCAAAGCACCTTCTCCGCGTCGGCGTAGACCACTTCCCCGACCTTGGGCGGATCGGCGAGCGGCCTGCCCTCGGCGTCGAGCGCGCCCATATCGCGGAAGTCGTCGCCCGGCCGCGCGTAGCGGAACGCAAGATCACCGACGACACGATCGAGGTCGTCGGCGCCGGCCGGCATGACATAGGCGAGCGACACGGCATTGTAGGCGTCGACGAAACCGTTGATGGCGGGGAGCGGCGTTCCGGCGAGCGTATTCTTCATCAGCCGCTCGACGGACGAGCGATAGCTCGTCTTCTTGATGCCGAATGCGCGGTAGGCCCGGCGCCAGGCGGCGACGCCCGGTATCGCGGAGAGGTCGGTTGCGGCGAAGCCCTCACGCGCTTCTGCCTCTGTCCGCGTCACGAAGGCGGAGAGCGCGGGCGAGCGCGATGCGGGGATGGTGAGCCCGCTCGCCACGACCACCGCGACGACGGTGTCGGGGAAATCTTGTGCCACTTCGGATATGTCGAAACGCATCGAAAAACTCGCCGATTCGCAGGCGACATCCTGGCATGCGAGAGGGAGCGGCGCTAAGCCACGAACGTCATGGAAAAGAACGCACGGCCCGGCGAGATCCGCGCTGAGATCGATCCTGCAGCGCTTGCCGGCGATGCAACGCTTGTCTTCATCGGCCGCGCGCACACGCCGTGGACCAGCAGGGACGACTGCCCGAAGAACCTAGCGGAGGCGCGCGAGCGCGGCGGCGTGGCGTGGATCGAGATCGATCCGCCCTGGCGGCCGGGCCTGCGCGATCTTGCGGCGGGCGACGGCATCGTCGTCATGACCTGGATGGACCGCGCGCGCCGCGACCTCGTCGTCCAGTCGCCGCGCCACGGTCCGACGCCACGCGGCGTCTTCTCGCTGCGCTCGCCGGTCAGGCCGAACCCGATCGCGCTCCACGCTGTGCGCCTCATCGCCTGCGACCCGGCCGCCGGGCGGCTCGACGTCGACGCGCTCGATTGCCTCGACGGCACGCCGGTTCTCGACATCAAGCCCTGGCTCCACCGCGTCGATGTCCTGCCGGAGCCGCAGAAGGGCGGGCGTTAACCTTTCGTTAGGCATTGGGCTGGACATCTTGCCGCGGCGACACGCACAACCGGGAGGCGGTGATTCGAGCGCCCAACCAGGGGGCCATTCGCCCGAAACTGAGCTTCAGGAAGGCCCCGATGGCCGCCTCGCGCGATTTGAGCCAGAGCGACCTCGATGCGATCCATCAGCTTGAGATGGATCTGAAGCACGTCGCCGCCGATCCGTTGCGCTTTCCCCGCACGACCAAGCTGCTTTCGGCTGGCGCACCACAGCAGGCCAAGAAGGTGGTGGAGGAAGCGGCCGAGCTCGCCATCGAGGCAGTGCGCAGCGACCGCGAGGCGGCGCTCGCGGAGGCCGCCGACCTCCTCTACAATTTCGTCGTGTTGCTCGAAGGCCTTGGCATCACCTTCGATACGGTGTGCGGGGAACTGCAGCGCAGGCGGCAGCTCTACGGCATCGCCGCCAAGCAGCAGAAGAACGGCGTCCCGCCCCCGAACCTCGCCTGATCCGGGCGACGAGCGCGGCTCGGCTATTTCAGGCTTTCGATGTAAGCGACGATATCGTCGATCTGGCGCCGCGTCAGGCTGATCGGCGGCATCGGCGGATGCGGCGCGGCAAGGAACGCCGGCAGGTTCTCGATCTCCTCGGGCGGTCGCTTGGCGATGGTCTCGAAGGGGGGCGCCTCGGTCGTCGCACTCGTCTGATCGGGCGAAACGAGATGGCATGACGCGCAGGAACTCTCGGCCAACGCCTTGCCGGCGGCCGCGTCGCCGGAAACCGCAGCGCGGGCTTCTTTTGCCGGCAAAGCTGCCAGCATGACAATCGCCAGACCTGTCACCACAAGAGAGAAAAACCGCATGCGAATCCCCTTCTCAGAACCTGTTCCGCTTCCTGCGCGCCCGTAAGAGGCTGATTCGCCAGTCTTTCGACCTGAGGCGCCCGTTTACTGCATTTGTTTCGTTAACTGCCCTATCGAAGCAACAATTGGGCAACCGCGAAACCATTTTGGCTCTCGCGCGTATGAAGGATGAAGCAATAGTTGGCTACGAAGGAAATCAAGAAGGCCCTGCATGGGCTCATGGAGCGTCAAATGGCCAAATACACCAAGACAAAGACGGCGTTTGCAGCGCTTGTCGCGATTGGCCTCACCACTGCGGCGCAGGCCGGAACCGTTTTCCCGCAAGACCAGGCGAGCTACGCGCGCTGGCGCGTCGATGCAGCGTTCACCCTCGTCGCCGCCATGCCGGTCGTGGACCCCGTGCGCGTGCCGGTTGCGATGAAGGGCGACCTTCCCGTTCCGCTCGGCTGCGCCGATGTCTCCGGCGACGCGCAGGATGAGTGCATGGACGTCGCCTACGAGCCCGACGCGGGGACGGTCATCGTCGAAACGCGCCACGGCAGCACCTCCACGCTGATGCGGATGGTGCCGATGACGGTCGCGGGCGTCACCAGCGAACCGATCCTGCAGAGCGAATAGAATTCCGACGGGCAAAGGCCCGCCGACCCCAACAAAGGGACAGCCGTCGCGGCGTTCCGGCACGATCACCCGCCCCCCTCTCGTGCCGGCCGCCGCGACGGTTTGTATTTCCGCCCCCTCCCCGGCGTGAGCCGGAATTGCCAATGCCAATCGAAGCGGGCACGTATCGTCCCCAAAACCTTGGGAGGACGACGATGCAGCTCGCCGATGCAACGGGCGATACGGCCGAGGAGCGGCTGGCCTCGCTGAAGCTCACCCTGCCGAGTGCAGCCGGCGCCGTTGCGGCCTACGAGCCCTGGGCGATCGCCAACGGCATTCTCTACACCTCCGGCCAGCTTCCCTGGGTCGACGGCGACCTTCGCTACAAGGGCAAGATCGGAGCCGACCTCTTACCCGAAGAGGGCTATCGCGCTTGCCAGCTCGCCGCGCTCAACGCCATCGCGCAACTGAAGGCCGCGCTCGGAACACTGGAAAAGGTCGAGCGCATTCTGCGTATCGAGGGCGTTCTCAACGTCGCTCCCGGCTTCATCGATACGCCGCAGGTTCTGAATGGCGCATCGCATCTCGTGAACGCGGTCTTCGCGGAACGCGGACGCCACACCCGGATGATCTACACCAACCCCGAAATGCCGCTCGACTGCGCCTGCCTCATCACCTTCTGGGCGCAGGTCGCTCTCTAACGGCGCTTGACCGTCCGTTATTTAATGCATTTGTTATTTTATGAACCTGCAGACCAGCTCCGGCCCCGAGGCGCTTGCCTGCGTCTTCGCGGCGCTTTCCGATCCGCATCGCCTGGCGATCTTCGAGCGCCTCACGTCGGAGGGTGAGAAGACCGTCGGGGAGCTCGCCGAGCCCTTCGCCATCTCCGGCCCCGCCATTTCGCGCCACATCGCCGTCCTGGAGACGGCGGGCCTCATCGAGCGGCGGGTGGAGCGGCAATGGCGCGTCTGTCGCGTGCGCGAGGAAGCGCTCGCCGCCGTTGAGGATTGGGTGTCGCGCCAGCGCCGCTTCTGGAACGTCTCGTTCGACCGCCTTGAGCGGCATCTGCAAGAACAGCAGCGGGAGAATGGAAGCCCTCGTAAGCGATGATCACATTCTAATGCGCTGATGAAGCTGACGCGGCGCACTTCCCAGGCCCGCACGACCGCGACCTGCACGAGATGAGTTGGAGCTCGTCTCGGCTCCCAAATGGGAGCCGAACGGGCTTCGCCTAGTAATAGCGTCGGCAATAAACCCTGCCGTCGCGCGTGCGGAAACAATCCCGCGGCAGCCGACGGCCGTAATGGTGCGGCGGGAAGACGAACGGAAAGCCAAAGAAGAACGGCTGAACGTGGTGGCGCCGGTGGTGCCGCCTATGATGCCGATTGTGGTGCCGTTTCCGATTGCCGACTTTTTCCACCGCATTCCCCGTTGCCGCTTCGATGCCGGCGGACGGCACAATCCGGACCGTCGAGGCCTGGACGGGCGCGCCGACGGAAGCGGCCGACACGGCGACAATCATTGCGGCGACAAGAATCGAAGCGGGCCGTTGCATGGGTTCCTCCTGATCTCGATGTCATGCCGTTTGAGCGCGTTGGAATAGAACGCATGAAAAGCTTAGAAAGGCGTGGCTGGCGCGTTCATTTTTTTGCGAGGCTCGATACCCTCGTTGAGGCTTCCCGTCGCGACGCTACACTGTCGCCGTCACCGGAGGCCCCGCATGATCGCTCTTGCCCGACTCGCCGCGGCGTTCGCCATCCTCACCTGCGCCGCGCCGGCGAGCCTTGCGCAGACGAACGCGCCGGTGGCGGAGAGCCGCTGCCTGGCGATCGCGCAGGCGCTCCCGAAAATCGTGCCGGTCGCTTATGTCCGTGTGCAGGACGGGCTCGAAGCGCCGGTGGCGGAAGAGGTGAATATCCGCTTCGTCGGGCACTCGACCTTCCTGATCACCAGCCCGCGCGGCGTCACCATCGCCACCGACTATAACGGCTACGCCGGGCCGGGCGTCATTCCGCGCGTCGTCACGATGAACCACGCGCATACCTCGCACTTCACAGACCATCCCGATTCGCGCATCGAATACGTGCTGCGCGGCTGGAACCCGGCCGGCGGCAAGGCGGAGTACAACCTGCAGGTCGACGACGTGAAGATCCGCAACGTCACGACCGACATCCGCCGCTTCGGGGTGCGCGAGCCGGACGGCAACTCGATCTTCATCTTCGAAGTGGCGCAGCTCTGCATCGGCCATCTCGGGCACCTCCACCACGTGCTCGCGCCGGAGGACCTCGGCGTCATCGGTCAGCTCGACGTCGTCATGGTGCCGGTCGACGGCTCCTTCACGATGGACCAGGGGGCGATGATCGAGACGCTCAAGGTGCTGCGCGCGCGGCTGGTGCTGCCGATGCACTATTTCGGGGCGGCGACGCTGAACCGGTTCCTCCTGCGGCTCGGCGAGGAATTCGAGGTGGAGCTGTCGAAGACGCCGGAGATCACGGTCTCCACGCGCACGCTGCCGGAGAGCCCCAAAGTGCTGGTGCTTCCGGGGTTCTGAACGGGAAGAACAAATCCCTCCTGTCGTCATGCCCGGACTTGGATAGCGGGCATCCATTCCAAATCGCATCTGCAACGGAATGGATTGCCGGGTCGAGCCCGGCAATGACGACAGGCGAAGAGATATACGCTGGGCGCCTAATCCGCGAGCAGCCAGGAGACGGAGACCTGCGCCTCGAAGGTGAGCTCGCCGCTCTCGATCGGCACCGGGCTCGCGGCGGCCTCCATGCGCATCATCACGTCGCGGCCGAGCGGCTGCGGAGCGCGCGTGAAGCCCTCCTCGATGCGGAAGATCGGCCCGAGCGTCACCTTCGCCGCCTCCGAGTAGAGCGTGCTCTTGTCGAGGGCGTCGCGCATCGCGGCGCGGCGCGCCTGGTCTTCGAGCGGCGCCGGATCGGCGACGCCGAAGGTCGGACCGGAGATGGAGTTCGCGCCGAGCGTCACCACCTTGTCGAGGATCGTGCCGACGCGGTCGAGCTCGCGCACGCGCACGGTCAGATTGTTGCTGACGCGATAGCCCACGATCTTCGGCTCGAACGGCTCGGAGCCGTCATAGTCTCGCGGCGGCTGCGAATAGACCGGATCGACGGAGAAGCCCGAGGTCTGCAGGTCGCGCGGCTGAAGGCCGTCCGCCTTCAGCGCCGCGACGATGCGGTTCATCGATTCGGTGTTGGTGGTGAGCGCGTCGCGCGCGGCGACCGCCTGGCTGACGACGCCGAGCGTGATCAGCGCCATGTCGGCCTGCGCCCGCACGCGCCCCTCGCCCGTCACCGAAAGCAGGCGCTCGTGCACCGCCTGGTCCTGCGCCAGAGCGGGCGCGGCGCCCATCGGAACGGCGAGCGCGACCGCCAAGAACAATGCGCCGAAATGCGTCCTCATCTTCAAATCTCCTGCGAGCGCCGCCTCGACCCGGGGTTTCAACCCCCGAATGCGGCAATTGCGAGATTCGGAGCGCAGGACCAGGCAAGGCGCCACGCTGGGACGCGGGCCACCGTGTGTGGAGTGCGAGCAGGGAGCAGCGACAAGCGGCTTTCGTCCAGTCTTGCCCGCCCGTCTCGCCCGCGAGTCTGCCCGCCGTCTTGCCCGCCGTCTTGCCCCTTGCCGCGGAACAGCGTAACCGGCGTCCCGCGCGGGTCCGTAGCTCAATGGTTAGAGCCGACGGCTCATAACCGTCTGGTTCCAGGTTCGAGTCCTGGCGGACCCACCACAGCAGTCCCACTATTCGTGCACTTTCCGGCGCAGCCTTCGAAGGCCCGCCGGTTTCCGCGGGTTTCGGGCACCACGTCTGGCGGAGCAAGCGCGTCTCCGCGTGCTGTGGGGCGGGTTTTGGGCATTCGTCTCCACCTGGCCGATTTCCACAGCGAGACGCGTCGCGATGCGATGCAAGCCAATCCTTGGAATTGGGACTGCGGAGGATCGGCTAAGCCACGGCTGACTTGCTGAACCCGAGCAGCCTGCGCTGCGCGCGTCCAGTCGAACGGCAGCGACGGCAGGCGCTTCAATCGCTCGGCGGTCAGGGTCACCGGCTGATCGCCAGCCAGGATGGCGCGCACGATGTCCGGGGCCAGGAACGCCAGCGGCAGGATGCGGCTCACCTCCGACGCAGGCAGTGCCAACGGCCTTGGCGACTGCATCCATCGATCCGAGGCCGCCCGTGGTGAGCAGCGACAGGCAGCGGTGGGCTCGGGCGATCAGCGCTGTCAAATTAGCGTCCGGAAATCCTCTCCGCGCCGAGCCGCCATTCAGCACAAAGCGCGACTCAACCCCGCGCCGACGAAATGCCGCGTCGATGCGAATGACCAAAGGAGCAGCGGTGTCATCGGAGGCAGAAGCCGATTGTTGGGGTCCCAGCTTGCCCAGTAGCCAGTTCTTGAGGGCGTACGGCGACAGCTCCAGCCGGATGCCGTCGGGATGCACCGAGACGCGGTGCAGCACTGCCTGAAGCAGCGCCCGAACTTCCTGCGCGTTGTTGCGCGCGATGTCCTCGCAGGCGCGCGTGGCGTTTGTCAGTGCGATGTCGATCCCCGCTGAGGATGTCTCCAACTGAAGAAGGTCGACGAGCCTTCCTCCATCGCTCAGAAGAGCGGCCAATTCCTTCACGATCAGATGCTCGATCTCATCTGCCGGCAGCCGCCAGCCGTCTCTCTCCTTGCGGCGCGCTGCGATCAGCCGATGCGAGACGTAATAGCGGTAGCGCCTCCCCTGCTTGACGGCATGGGTCGGCGACAGCCGATCCCCGCTCTCGTCGAAGAGCAGGCCGGTCAACAGATGCGAACTCGGCTGGTTCGTTGTAATCCGTCTGGATGGCGCCTGCGCGGTGAGCTGGGCCTGTGCAGCCGCGAAGGTCGCATCATCTACGATCGGATCATGCCGTCCCTCATAGTGAACACCCTGATGCCGGACCTTGCCGACGTAGAGCGGGTTCGACAGCAGCGCGTAAAGGTGGCCGCGGCTGAACGGCTTGCCTCCCACGTCCTCCCCCGCAGCTTGGCAGCGGCGCTTGGTGACCATGCCGCGCCGGTCCAGCTCTTCCTTCAACCGCCGCACCGAGCCGATCTCGAGGTAGAGCCGGAACACTTCTCGGACCGCCTCTGCCTCCACCGCGTTTACGACGAGCTGCTTGACTTGGACGTCGTAGCCGAGCGGCGGCAGGCCGCCCATCCACAGGCCCTTTTGCTTGGAGGCGGCGATCTTGTCGCGGATCCGTTCCGCCGTCACCTCCCGCTCGAACTGCGCGAATGAGAGCAGCACGTTCAATGTCAGCCGCCCCATCGAAGAGGTCGTATTGAACTGCTGAGTGACGGAGACGAAGGAGACGCCGTTCGCGTCGAACACCTCTACGATTTGGGCGAAGTCGGTGAGCGAGCGGGTGAGCCGGTCGACCTTGTAGACCACGACTACATCGACCCGCCCGGCCTTCACGTCCTCCAGCAACCCCTCAAGGGCCGGACGGCTCATCGAGCCGCCCGAGAAGCCGCCATCGTCATACTGAGCCGCCAGTGCCGCCCATCCCTCGTGCTTCTGGCTGAGGATGAAGGCCTGACACGCCTCGCGCTGCGCATCGAGCGAGTTGAAATCCTGCTCTAAGCCCTCTTCGGAGGATTTGCGGGTGTAGATGGCACAGCGCCGCCGCTGGCTGCGGGTGCTGCTCATAGGCCGAAGAAGCGCGGCCCCGACCAGCGGGCGCCGGTGATTTTGCGGGCGATGGCCGACAGCGAGGCGTGTTCCTCACCGTTCCATCGAAAACCGTCCCGCAACACCTCGACCACATGGGTGCGACCGCGCCACTCGCGCACCAGCCGGGTTCCGGGGGCGATCGGCGAGAAAAGTGCTTCAGGCCCGCGGTCACCGCCCTTCCCTGACGGGACTCCCTTTTGAGGCCCTCCGCCACCGAGGCTGATCGCCGCAAGCTGGCGCCTCGTCTTCGCTGGCAGGCCGCCATAGCGCTTGGCCTGCAGGTGCCACGCAACGGCCCGCTCCAGCAGTGGTCGCTTGATGGTGCGCGACGGAGGCGATCCGTAGATCGCCTCCCACCGCTTGGCGAGGTCGGCGCGGGAGAGTTCTGAGAGGTCCGCTCCCATCCGCCGCCCATCGTCCATTACAGCCGTTCGCCTGGTTATCAGGCTCCAACATCACGCAGCGGTCTTTGCCGCCGCCCGGTGCCGCTTCTTCTCGGTGGCCGGCAGCGTGGCGCGGTAGATAGTAATGCCCTCCTCGCTCTTCGAGCGGATGACGGCGTAGCCCCGTTGTCGCAGCCTGGTCAGGGCGGCGCGCACCGTGTGCGGCAGCCAGTTCAGATCCTTCGTCAAGTCGGCGATCTTCGCGCCTGCCGGCTGGCCGAGCCGCGTCACCAGCAGCGACTGTTTGGAGCCCAAGTTGCCGGCGGCGCTCGTCTGTGAGCTAGACAATCCGTTGCTGCGACTGCCGCTCTCCTCCGTCCGGTGCTTTGGCGTCGTGCGCACCCGCGTCGGCGCCTTCCGTCCCGGTGCCTTCGTCTTTGGCGTCGTGCGCACCTGCGTCGGCGTCTTCCGTCCCGGTGCCTTCGTCTTTGTCGACATGTCCGATCCTCCAACCTCGCGATACCCGATGCAGCGCTTGCACCGCCGCAAGCCCGGCCAAGGCCGGGCGCAGTCGTCCTGGAGGTTCAACCAGGCCGCCAACCCCGGGGCGGCCACACGGACAGCAATGCTTCGTTCCGCCGCGAAGTCCAGTCGGTTCTGCCGGGCACTCGTTTGAGCCTGGAGCCAGTGAAGGTTCAAATCAGGGGCACGATCACACCTTTACCGAACAAGACTCTAATCGCGGTTTTGCGTGAGCACGAGGCGGGTGCGAAGACGGCAGATCTGGCAGGCAAGCACGGGGTTTCGGAGGCCACACTTTACAACTGGAAGGCCAAGTATGGCGGGCTCGACGTGTTGGAGGCTAAGCGGCTGAAGGGTCTCGAGGAGGAGAACCGGAAGCTGAATAAGCTGCTGGCGGAGTCGATGCTCGACAACGCCGCCTTGAAGGAACTTCTGACAAGAAATGTATGACCTGCCCCGCCCGGGCAAGGCGTTTTCAAACCCAGGCCAGGGAAGCGGCCTCGTGGCGTCCCGGGGCGCTTCCTCATTGGCGAAGTCATGGCTTATCGGCACGTCTCCGCATAAAAACCGTAGCCCTCCACCCTTACTCGTACATACCCAGCGGCACGAGCATCCTGAACACCACGCGCCGTAGTTGTTGTGAAGTTGTCTCCCCTCCCTCGGCCCCAATAGAGCACTAATTGTGCCGAATCAGGAGTATCCACTGGATAGACGTACCCTTCGATCCGAACAAACTCGTACCCTGCGGCCAGCGCATCCCTTTCACCCTCCGGTGTCGCGGTTGTGAAGTTGTCGCCCCTTGCTCCGCTCCAGTATAGCTTAAGTGGGACCGTCCCGGGCGCCTGGTTAGCGAACACACAAGCCTGTTTCCGCACGTAGCGGTATCCCGCGGCCTGTGCCGACTGCACGCCGTCGGCGGTTGCCGTGGAGAAATTATCGCCACGAGTATCCGAGTAATAGAGAAACAACGGCTTAGTTTCGCTGGCTTGCGAAGTCGCCACGCCGCTCAGCATTAAGACCATCGCCAGCACGATTTGTGCGAACATTGAGATTCCTCCTTGACGCATGATCAAAAGGCTCTTTTCACAATCGAACCTGCGGAGTGGATGAAAAATGCCTCCAGCTGGGATTTCCCAGATACATGCTTGAAGTTTGGCGGCGTCAGTATAGCGCGAGTCGCCCGATACGGCCTCACCGCCCCCCGTGGACGCCTACGGCTTGAACGTGACGAAGCCGAAGCGCGCGGTCTGGCCGACGCCGTTCGAATCGTAGCAGTAGACAAGGAGCTTGCCGCTGACGCTGGATGAGCGGCAAAACCGCGTGTCGCCTGCGGGCGTGATCACCGTCGAGTAGTTCGTGTAGTAGTAGCTCTCACTGTCGATGCCGATCTCGTAGCGCTTGTAGGTGGCGTTGTACGTCGAAGACCAGTTTCCGGTTCCGGATTGTTTTGCGCCGTTGGAGTAGACCACACCGAAAGCGAGGGGCCCTGAGACATCGGCAAGCGCATTGGCGGCATCGGCAGCGGCATCGGCTTCCGCGTCGGTCACTTCGGCGGTCGCGGCACCGGCGGCCGCATCGTCGACCGGAAGGCTGTTCTCCTGCCCGATCGCTGCCGGGCCGCTGGCGAAAAGGAACACCGTCGCAAATAGGAGTGATGATCTCATTTTCGCGCTCCCTCTGTTCGAGCAAAATATCCTTAATGACCCCGCGCGGGCCCTACTTTTTGTAGATGACGAAGGCGAAACGCGACGTGGTCGGGTTGCCGTTGCTGCCGTGGCACGTGATGAGAAGCTTTCCGCCAACGCTGTCGGTCTTGCAGAAGCGGATGTCGCCTGCCGGGGTCACTGCCGTGCTGTACTTCAGGTAATAGTAGCTCTCGGCATTGACGCTGATCTCGTAGCGCTTGTACGTGGCGTTGTAAGCGCTGCTCCAGTTGTTGGTCCCGGACGCCTTCGCTCCGTTCGCCAGGATCGTTCCGAAAGCCAGCGGGCCGCTGGCGGTCGTCGCGTCCATGCGGAAGTTGGCGACGGTGCAGGCAGTCTCGTTCAAGACACGAGCGTTGTTGTGCGTCGCCGCCGTGCCCATGGCGACTGCGCCGTAGGCGACGTTGGGGTTGGACCAGTAGTTCAGCCTCGTGCAACCGCTCGGACAAGCATATGACATGATCGTCCGCCAGTTACCCGGCTGATAGTAGTAGCCGTGCCCATAGGCAAAAGGCGAACTCGTCGAGTCGGCCTCTGGATTGTGCCGTGCGCCCTGCAAGTGCCCGATCTCGTGAGCGAATGAGTAGTAACCCGTCGCGCAGTTCTGTCCGACAACGGCGAAGGCGGTGTCCGCCGTGGCGCCGATGGCCGCCGCGATGCCGCAGTAGTCTCCGTTTCCAGTAATCAGCACAGCGACGTCCGCGTGATGCGCGTCGCGCAGCGCATGCACTTCATCCATCTGGCCGTCACCGTTGATCCGAAAGCGATCGCGATCCGTGGCCATGTTGCCGCTCTCGGTGTAGCTCGTCTGATAGGAGTGAGCGAGGGCTATGTGCGTATTGATCTGGCTGTGGGTGTAGCCCTGGTTGGTTTCGTCGATGGCGAGCTGTATTAGCGCGGCGATGTTGCCGGCCTGCGCTTTGGCCGTCGGCGTGTAAGCGACGATTGCCTTGTAGTCGTTGCAGGCATCCGCCGTGCCCGCGGCTCGCTGCATGTCGCGAAGGGGCATGGCAGAAGAGCCGTGCTCCAACTGCTCGAACTCCGGCGGCTCGTCCGGAGGAAGGGCGGCTTGGTCGACCTCAATGAGCGCCTGCTCCTGCCCGAGGGGGCGTACGCGGTAGAGCTTGCCGCCTGCGTGGATGGTGCCCACCACATCGTTGCCCTTGACGACGAGCATCGCGTCATCGGGGACGCCGCTTGGCGGCGTCTCGGAGCTACGGGCGATGAAGCTGTAGTCGTTCGGTGCGCGCTGCTCGGTGGCGACGTTGTCAAGCACGACGGTTCTTCCGCCGATGTTCAGTGACACTCGGTCTGCCGTTTTGAGGATGTCTTCGTTGATTTTGATGAAGCTGACTGCGCCGCTGGAGGGATCGGCCTCGTAAGCTTGCAGCTGGGCCTGCATGTCTGCGGGCAGGTCAGCGCGCGACATCGTCGTGTAGGAGAATAGCGGCGCGGCGGCCTCAGCCGCTTGCGAGGTCTGCTGCGCGTGTGCGCACGGCAAACCGGATAACGCAATGACGGACGATGCTGCGAATGCTGCGCATATCGTGACGAGGGTCTTAAGTGTTGTCGACATGCCCGATCCTCCTCCCGTAACTGACAGGCGAAGCGAGGTAAGGGGCGGTCTCGCCGACTAAGGCGGCGACCGGCGGCGCCTACCCTGATGCACGCAAGCCCTGCTGCGCAACGCGAGCTTTTGGACGTTGAGCCGCTATTTCGAGGAGAATAATCTGCAATCCAAAATGGCAAATTTATGGTCGGTGTGATCACGATCGGATAGCCTGACCCTGGCGACGGGGACGCCGGACCGCCGAGCGGGAATCATTTTTCAGCCCTTATCGCGCGGAGCACAAAAGTGATCCTCCCCCGCCGAAGTTCTCTAATCGCACTGGTCAAGGCTTTGGTTCTCGGGATGTCGCGTTCTCGCAGGGCTCAGAGTTCTCTCCTCGGTCAACCGCTCGGATGCCGCATGTTGGCGTTGGAGTGCCGCACAGGCGCGGCGCTCGGAGACCGACAATACGCGCGTCGAACATGCTCGATGCAGGCGCAGCGCCGCGCGGGACTTAGTAGTTTCCCCGGGCCGCCTCCTGCAGGATCAGCTTGTCGAGCGTCAGATCCGACACCGCCCGACGAAGCCTCTGGTTCTCCGTCTCAAGGTCCTTCAGACGCTTCACCTGATCGCTCTTCAGCCGCCAAACTCCTGCCGCCAGCGATAGTACGTCACCTCGCTCACGCCGATCGAATCGCGAGTGGAGGCTCTCGCGCGCCGCGAAGCGGGAGAGCCTCTCACAGAGATTGGGCGCTCCTACGCTGTTTCGCATTCGACCATATCACGACTGCGATAGTCGGACCCAACTCGCCGTCCCCTGACAGCTCGTCGTTTGTCGATGTCCGGTTTGGGTCCAGAAGCGGACCCCGCGGACCCGCTTGGCTATGTCTGCTTCGCGTCAGAAGGGGACGTTGCGAGGTCCTTGAAGGAAGCTCGCCCTCACCGCGCACTGTCACGGGATCACGCCTTTGAGCCGGAGAGGCGCTCGGCCGCTTCCCTCAAGACCGCCGCGGCCTCCCGCTGCTCTTCGGCAGTCATCAGCGTCCCGTCGACATCGCTGTGATGGCAGGCAAGTTAAGAATGACCTTGGTCATGCCGCGGTCGGCTTCGTCATGGCGATCTTCACGACCGTCGCCGCCGGAGGCGCAGAATCCATCTATCCGGCGAATTGTCGTCGAAATGCAGGCAATCGCTTAAGCGCGAGCGTGGGACGATGCTCCTGCCCTCGTCGGCATGAAAGTCATGGGCGCAAGAGATCTCGTCCGACAACGAGCGGCCAGCCAACCGGGAGGTGGCTCCCATGAGCCAGGCTCATATTCGTTCGGGCGAGTCCGAGGTGGGACCTGTGAATACCATCAGCGCCGCCATTAATAGACTCCAGTCGGAGTTCGGCGAGACAATCTCCCCAAAGGAAGAATGGCGAGCATTGCTCGATGAGGTGCGCATTTCCAGCGAACGAATTGAGCAGGAAGTTCGGTCGCTTGGAGAGAACCGCGAACTGCTGCTGGCAATCATTGATTTGATACCGGTGGCGTTCTTCGTGAAGGATCACCGGAGCCGTTTCTTTCTCATGAACCGCGCGTGCGAGGAACAATGGGGGATGTCTTTCTCCGATCTGCGCGACACCGACGCGAGCCAGATATTTCCCCCCGATCAGATGAAACATTTCCTCGCATCGGATCGATCCATTTTTGAGGGGCGGCAACCCGTTGAATTTGAGGAGGCGTTCTGGAGCGCGGCCAAGCAGGAGAATAGAACGGGATATACGTTCAAGCGGCCGATGTATGACGCGGACGGAAATCCGCAATACCTGGTGTGCGTCACCCTCGACATTACCGACCGCAAGCTGGCCGAAGAACACATTCGCGAAAACGAGAGCACGATCCGCGGCCTCGTCGAGCAGGGTATATCGGGCATCTTTGTCGCTGACGAGGATGGAAAGATCGCCTACGTCAATCCGCGTTTTGCGAAGATGATCGGATACGATTCGGGGGCAGAGTTTATCGGTCACTCGCTCATCGACTTCATCTCCGACGCCGACAAGCCGGCGGTGGCGGAAGCGATGGCCGCGTTGCTCTCTGGCGGAGCACCAAGCGCTGAGGTTGCGGCGTCAATCCAGTTGAGGCGAGGCGGCGCGATCGATGTTCTCGCTCAGGGTTCGCTGACGACATTTCACGGGAAGCGCGCAATCGTCGGCGTGGTGATGGACGTCACAGAACGCAAGAAGGCGCAGGAGAAGCTCGAGTTCACGGCACGTCACGACGCACTCACCGGGCTTGCCAATCGACAGGTCTTCATGAAGGCGGTCCTGCAAGCAATCGCGCGGGCAGACAGAGCCGAGAAAAGCTTCGCGGTGCTCTATCTGGATCTCGACCATTTCAAGGATGTCAACGATACACTTGGTCACCCGGCTGGAGACGCCCTCCTTTGCGAGGTCGCTGGGCGGATTCAGCAGAACATTCGTGAGACCGATCTCGCCGCGCGCTTCGGAGGGGATGAATTCGCGGTGCTGACCACATCTATCAACGAGCCGGCTGACGCTGCGAACGTGGCTGACAAGATTGTCGAAGCAGTTGGTCGCCCGATTTTTATTGAAGGGAGCGACATCCGCTGTGACGTTAGTATCGGAATTTCTGTTTACGAGGGTGGCCCCGTCGAACCGGAGTCAATGCTATCTCAGGCCGACGTGGCGCTCTACCAAGCAAAATCGGATGGACGGGCCACCTACCGGTTCTTCACTGATTCAATGGAAGCGGAGGTCAGAACCCGAGTTGCTGTGACGTCTGAGCTTCGCGAAGCGATTCCTTCCGGACAGCTCTTTTTACTGTACCAGCCGCAAATTGATTCGGCCACTGGGCGAATCATCGGCGTCGAGTTGCTGGTACGTTGGCGCCACCCTACGAGGGGGGTGCTGCCGCCGTCCGAATTCATACCGATCGCCGAGAAATCCAATCTCATTGTGGCGATTGATCACTGGGTAAACCGCGAAGCTTGCAGGCAGGCAAAAGCGTGGATGGATGCAGGCCTCCCGCCCCTGGTGATGTCGGTGAATGTATCGGGGGCGCAGTTTAGACGCGCGATGGATCTAGAAAATGATGTCGCAGTCGTCCTTGCGAACTCAAAGCTGCCGCCTCAGCTGCTTGAATTGGAACTAACTGAAACTATCCTCATGGAGGCTGCGCAGGAACAAAGCGACGTACTTGCGCGATTGCGCCGAAGCGGCGTCAAATTTGCGATTGACGATTTCGGCACCGGGTATTCTTCGCTCGACTATCTGCGTCGGTTCCCAGTCGACCGGATCAAGATCGCCCAGGTTTTTGTTGCGGGGATCGAGACTGACCCAAGCAGCGCGGCAATTGTGCGGGCAATTATCGCGCTCGCCCGGGAATTGAGCATAGTCGCAATTGCCGAAGGTGTCGAAACCGCTCGGCAAGTAGAATTGCTCAAAGGGTGGGGCTGCCCCCAGATGCAAGGCTACTATTTCGCCAGGCCCCTGGTAGCCGATGACTTCGCGTTACTCATGCGCGGTGGTGAAGTCATCGCATCAAAGACAATTGCGCCCAGGACCGCTGCATGACTGACAGGCAGAGGATGGCACAGGGTGTCCGGCCAAGTGCAGGACCATCTTCGGCGAGCGTTCGATTTCCGGATTGGGTCAGATTCGGAAGTCAAAGCGTCAGCGTTGGCGTCTGCTTTACCTCAGTGAGCGGACAAGCACGAGCTGGGCTTGCGGGTCTGTTTGGCGCCAGGAGGAGAAACCAAATCTTCACCGGTCCCCTTCCGCATCTGGGTATGGGGGCGGCACCGGTCGACATAGGCAAGGCACATCACGATCTCGTCCGGGAGTGGGCCATCGGGCACGGTCAGCGTCATGGTGTCGAAGTGATCGAAGGACCAGGGGATTGTCCTTGTGCCCGAGCGGCAGGTCGATCGAGATTCATGGTCCGATGTTGACGTTGAAAGAGATGACCGCCTCCCGCCGCCGGCAGAGCCTGCTGCGTTCCCGGTCAGTTAAGCTTCGCCAGGAAGGCGTTGATCACGCGAGCGCCTTTTTCCGGTTGTTCGCTCATCCACCAGTGCCCCGCGCCTTCAAGCACGGCAACCTCCGCCCTCGCACGTTTTGCGGAACGGCGCGCGAGCGCTTCTCCGCCGCAATAGTGATCTTCGGTCGCGATCAGCACCAAGCCGGGTTTCTTCGCTGCCCTTTCAAGCCCGGTGCCGAGTTCCTTCATCACCGGTTGGGTTGCCGATCGGTAGAGCGCCAGGATTGCCCTGCCCATATCGTCATTCGCGCCTTCCGCCACCCGTAGCGCGACCCCGGAACTCATTCCAAGACTTTGATATAACTGCGCGTTGGCCTCGATGGGCGCGCCCAACATCTGGGCAACCGCCTGCTCGCCATCTCGGGCGTTGCCAGGCCTGCGCCAAGTCATGCCAGACATAGGTCGGGTCGAAGAC
>CAWFEM010000014.1:0-602759 GCA_963814905.1 uncultured Alphaproteobacteria bacterium
GAGGCGTTGAGCGCCCGGTACTGCACTTCGTCGTGATAGTGGTCGATGAAGCCAAGCTCCCGGGTCTTGTGGAACGCGACCTCGGTCAGCGCGGTGCGATCGTCGAAGGCGGCATACCAGGCGCCGCGCCGCTCGTCGTTGAAGCGGTTGCCGCCCTTCCGCGTATAGGTGAACGCCGCCGCGATATAGGTGCGGCCCCAGGCGTCGTAGTCGGACAGCGCCTCGGCCGCGGCGGTCAGGCGCCTGCTGGTGAGCCCCTCGACCTCGGCCAGCGCCTCCATCTCTTCGTCGCTGTCGACGAGCGCTCGCAAGACCGGCGCCTTGTAGTGCGCCGTCGGGATCAGCCGCACCGTTCGCTGCTGAGCGATCTCCGAGACCGGAACGATCACATGCCGCCTCGTAGCGCGTCGATATAGTCGCGCGTGGCGAGGATGCCGGGAAAGCCGTTCTCGAGCATGTAGGCGAGCGGCGACTGCCCGCCGAAGAGCGGGCCGCGGTTCGGCATCTTCACCCAGGCGTCGGCGAGCGGGTCGCCGAAATAGAGATGCAGGCCCTTGTAGATGCCGACGATCGCGCTCGCCCGCATGCGCTGATCCTCGCTCGGCGAGCCGGCCCGGCCGCCGGCCTTCATCCGGCTCCAGGTGCGGCCGGAGACGCCGGCGAGCCTGGCGGCCTCCGCGCCGTTCGCCTTCCACGCGGCGAAGATGCGGACGAGCGCCTTGACGGCGACCTCGTCGCGCCGGGGATCGGGCAGGGGCTCCGCGCGAGTCGCTAAGGCGGGCACATCATCCTCCATTTCGCCAACTGACGATAATATATGTGCCAAATGGCGAAAGTCCAGGGGACACGTTCCCGCATCCGGGATCGTGTGCCGGAACCTGCGTCTACGATGCCGGGTAGCGGGGGTCGGCCTCGCGCCTCCGCCGCGCCAACGACGGCACATCGAAGGAGCCGCCGCCGGTCGACGCGCAGGCGCCGAGGAGGGGGGAGACGGGGCGGAACTGAGCCATCTCCGCCTACAGGCTTGGCGCACTTTTGATAGGATTGAAGTCCTAATTATGCACTTGACATAGCAAGAATTGGAACGGTATCAAGATACCGACAGGCCGGCTGAGTTAAGCGCGTGATTGGGCCAACTAGAAAGGTTGGTCCGCTATGTGCAGAAAGGAAGCTTCAAGAGGCCGGGAGCAACTCGCTCGCAAGCTTTACGAATGCATGGACAAGATCGACCCGGAATCAGGAGACTGGGGATCGCTCGAAGATGCGGAGCGAGACTACTATCGATCAGTGATCGACGGGCTGTTCCTAGAGAGGGCCACCATTCTGGCTGTAACTGGGTTTGCCCACGCATATAGAATAGATAGGCGTGCCGAGAACCGAGAAAAGCCTGATGCGCGCGACGATGTAATCCGTTCCCTTGAAATTTTCGACGCCGAGGCCTAGCTCGTGAAGGTTCGGGGCAGGCGGGGGCACTTCGGTTAGACCGCCGATGAAATGATATGGTCCGACAGCGTTTCCCTCTCGAATTAGTTCAAGCAGAAGTGGCTCAAAATTATGGAGGCCTAGCGCATAGACCGCGAAGCAATGACCGATCTTTGCTAAGAATTGGACGAATTTTTTTGTATCAATCACAGGGCTGGAGAAGCCCTCAAGTAAGGGGATGTTGGGTCGCCAAGAGTCGCTTGGAATCGCCTTACAGATCCATCCCCCGTGGAAGTGAGCATGCTCGGGGCTGCGTCCGACCAAAATGCCTGGCGGGCCGAGGATAGGTAGAAAGAGTAGCGAGGGAACCCTATCGATTGGCAGCTCTACATTCAGATTTATGCCGCCGACTGTTGCCATAAAGGTGAGAGAATCACCGGTCCGCTTTCGCCTCTTGCGACGCACATTCATTCGAATACGGGTGGTGTGAAAAACGGTCTTCTGAATTGGTTGCTCGAAGGAATTGATCCGTCGTTCGCAGTCCTCGCAGGCGGCGAGTTCTAGGGCCAAACATCCGCCCATACTCTCTGCAATGACGTGTTCCTCGCCAAGTGGCCGATCATTCGCTAGATTGTAGGACGTCGATCCGCAATAGATGCAGACACCGGCTGTTTGCCGGGTCGTGACATCCGATAGCTTCATTTCGAAGGTAGAGATGATCCGCGACACAGAGAACATTCCTTTGGACGAGCGGGAAATCGAGCGCCGCCGCGACGATGCGGTGCGCCGCGCGCTGAGCACGCCACCTCAGCCCAAAAAGGCGATGAAGAAGACGACGAAGAGCGGCGCTAAAAAGAACGCGGCGAAGGGGCGCTAGAGCGCGACCCCTTCTTGCTCCCTCATCGTCTTTAGCAGCACGGCCTCAAGCGGAGCTAGTTCTTCGTCCAATGCCCGCTCAACGGTAACTCTGTTCAAAGTTCTGACCACCTGCGCTTCCACAACGACAGAAGAAGAAATTTTGCCGCGTTGTCGCATCCAGCGTGAAACGTCTACCCAATCCCAGAGAGGGCTGTCCGTTGTGACGCGAGCAATCGGCAGCGGGAAGTCAGCTCCGCGCTCACCCTTTGCGAAAAGGGAGACTGCTGAACGCGATAGTCCCGAGCGCTTGGCTATTTCTGAGAGGCTTACTAAGTAGTCAGGCTCTATGCGCTCGATTTTCGCACCAGTTCTCATCACGTCAAAAACTGCCGACACTACCGCATGAACAAAGTTCCGCGCCTCGCGCCCAAACTCAAGCACGATGACTCCCCTCTGAAACGAAAGCGTTGCATCATCGCAGCCGTTTTCAAAGAAGCGATCTGCGAAACCATCCGAGTCAGGATTGAGACCAGAGGCAATGATGGTGAACTCATACGTTCTCATCGTGCTCCTCCTCTTGATCGTGCTCATGAGTACAGCGGTCGACAGTTCGGCGAACCGCCTTTGCGTGGTTTCCAGGGTTTTTGGGTGTAGACCAAACGAACACCGTGCAACCTTCGCGGTCAGCGAAGGGACACAGTAATTTAGCCCAAGAGTGTCCCTTGGACATAATTACCCGCCATCCCACATCTTCGGCATATCGAACAGCATCTTCGATATCCCCATTCGGGTGCCGGGGCCGTTTAGCCATCGGTCGCCCGCATATGTGGATGCCTGTCAACAAATGTCAACACGCAATTGTTCCCTACCGGTAAAATGATTAATAGGTGGTATTTCTACCACTAAGGGTAGGCTTAGCGGACCGCTGACGTTTTCGAAAGAGCCTTCGCGCCAACTGCCTAAGCGTGCGCGGCTTGACCAGATTGGTGATAGGTGAGCCGCTTTCCGCCGGTGCCGTGCACGGCCTTTGCGGTGCGCTCCGTGTCTTCGATGCCAAGCCCTGAGCGGTTGTTATAGCGGAACTCGAATTCCGCCAGATAGCGGTGCAAATGGGCCTCGCCGCAATGCTGATAGACGCCCGTCATGCCGCGCTTGAAGACTGAGAACACGTTCTCGACCGTGTTGGTATGGATCGCGTAGTCGCCGTCGTAGCGGACGTATTCGCCGGCCGAATGCGTGACCGTGCGATGCGATCCGAACTCTTCGCCAGTGGCGGTGTAGAGCCTGCTTTCGTCTGTATGCAGGTGAGACTTGCGGTCGATGTTGCGGACCATGATCTCGCGTACTTCCGAGGCCGTGGCCTTGTCCGCGTAGAACATGCGCACTTTCGCCACCGCGTTCGACAAGGGCGACCACGGCGCGCTTTGAGGCGAGGCCGGGCTTGCCCTTCTTGGTGCGCGTCGTGACGCGATCCTTGGGGCCAAAATAGGTTTCGTCCACTTCCACGGACTTGCCCTCGCCACCGATCGGACCAGCGTTCGGGGTGGCCATCGCCTCGCGGATACGATGCGCCATGAACCAAGCCGTGCGGTAGGAGCCGATGCCAAGCGTGCGCATCAACTGGTGAGCGCTGACGCCCTTCTTGGACGAGCACATGAGATGGAACGCAGCGGCCCACTTCGTCAGCGGGATATGCGAGCGCTCCATGACGGAGCCGACCGTGACGGAGAAATGCCCACGGCATTCGTTGCAGGCATAGAGGCCAGGCCGATGCGACTTGCCTTCAAGCTTGGTGATCTTGTCCTGATCTGAATTGCCGCAATGCGGGCAGTAGGGGCCATCCGGCCAGCGCATCTTTTCGAAGTAGGCGCGGGCCTTGTCTTCATCGTGGAACATAGGGGCAGTTAGGTCAGTCATGGCTAATTCGTCAATTCCATCTTCTTCGCTTGCTTCACCAATTCATCGGCAAGCATCAGGAGAATTTCCTTCGTCACAAGTACCCAATGCGCTTCGTTTTCAGTGTCGACCCGTAGGCTTGGATTGTTTGGCATCGGGAAGACTTTATAACCCCGAAGCAATTCCGCCTTTTGAGATTCCAGAGGCATGGCATGCCCTCTGCCCTTAATATCGGCTTCGCTGGATGCTATGTCAAGTGCATAATAGGATTGAAGTCCTAAGTTCGTAGGCCCGGGGTTTTTGTGGAACGGCGATATCCCCGGGAATCGGCTCTCCGAAGCCGCGAGGGATGAGAAACGGCGTGGCGCATAGATGCACGAGCCGGATCGGTGGCGAAAAGCTGAAGCAAAATCAGATACCCAGCCGGCCACGATACGCTTGGACCGCGGCTAGAAGCATAAGCGCGTAGCCCAACAGCGCCAGCCACCACGAAGGAATACTCACGCTGGCCCCCACAAGGACCGCGCCTGCGGCGAAGACTGCGGTCCAAAACCACTGCATCCCACAATCATAGGGATGCCTCGCCGCGTTTGCGAACTACATACGCCATTGAAGTCCCAACTTCGCAGGCCCGACGTATGTGGACAGCGATGAAATCTATCCCCGGGAATTCGGTCTTCGGGAGCCACGAAGGATGACAACGGCGTGGCGCGTAAATGCGCGAGCCGGATCGGGCGGCGGAATGTCGTAGAAAAATCAGTTGGTTGAAGTGGTCCGCTGGGCCGATTGCTTCAGTAACATTCGGCGATAGGAAAAAAATCCTTGACCACCGTACGCCGTTTCGGCATGGTCTGGGCACGGTCGAGGAATTGCGGCCGGGGGGCGCCGGGGCGGCGCGAAGGTTCTCCAGGACATCTTTGGTTGGAGTGTCGGCAGCGCATTGAGTGCGGCGGGCCGCATCGTCATTGGAGGCTCCGTGGACGACGGAGAGGCGGAGCTGAGGACGTATCGGGCCGGCATCCTTCCCCCTTCCGCCTTCGCAAAGGCTACGGCGGACAAGCCCTGACCCTCCGCCGCCCCTTCGAGGCTCCGCTGACGCGGAGCACCTCAGGATGAGGGGGAGGGAAGAGGGTGCGCGGGGCGCCGCGGGCGAGGACGTTGCCGCCGAGGACGTTGCCGCGGAGGTCGACTGGGAGGCGGTCCGCCATCTCTACGAGCTGACCGACCTTCCGACCGTCGATATTCTGAGGAATTTCGGGCTGACGCCGTCGGCGCTGCGCTGGCGGCGGGAGCGCGAGGAATGGGCGGCGCGCGATGCGGCCGCCGAGAAGCGGCAGCCCGGGCATGCGCCGGCGCGGCTGCGCGCGCGCCTCCTGCTCCTTCACAGCACGATGCTGAAACGCCTCGAACGGCAGGCCGCGCGGGGCGGGGCGTTCGACGAGGGCGAGGCGCGGGCGCTTGCGCTGATGTGCGGCGCGCTGCGCGATCTTTCAGAGGTGACGATGAGCAAGCAGGGCCGGACGGAAACGAGCGCGATCGTGAAGGCAAGCCGCGAGAAGAAGACCAAGGATGGCGGACGCGACTCCGACGAAGAGGATACCGCTTGGCTCCGCGCTGAGCTCAAGAAGCGAATTCTCCGGATTCGCACAGCAGCCGGATTGGGAGGCTGAGCTCGACGAGGCGCCGGCGGAGCATCTTCGCGCGGCGGAGGAATGGCGTCTCAAGGCGCGCGCCGACCAGCTTGCGCCGGAGGGCGACTGGACGACCTGGCTGATGCTCGGCGGGCGCGGCGCGGGCAAGACCCGCGCCGGCGCCGAATGGGTGCGGGCGGCGGCGCTCGGGCGTGCGCCGTTTGCAAGACCGGTGGAGCGCATCGCGCTGGTCGGCGAGACGATCGCCGACGTGCGCGACGTGATGGTGCACGGCGAATCCGGCCTGCTCGGAATCCATCCGCCGAGCGAGCGGCCGAAATGGCTCGGCTCGAAGCGCCAGCTTGCCTGGCCGAACGGCGCGGTGGCGCTCGCCTTCTCGTCGGAGGATCCGGAAAGCCTGCGCGGGCCGCAATTCGAGGCGGCGTGGTGCGACGAGCTCGCCAAGTGGCGCTACGCCGAGGCGACCTTCGACATGCTGCAGTTCGGGCTCAGGCTCGGCGCCCGGCCGCGCCAGGTGGCGACGACCACGCCGCGGCCGATCCCGCTGGTGAAGCGGCTCCTCGCCGATCCGGGCACCGTGACGACGCATGCGAAGACCGCCGACAACGCGGATTATCTCGCGGCGGCATTTTTGAGCGCGGTCGTGGCGCGCTACGAGGGAACGCGGCTCGGGCGGCAGGAGCTCGACGCGGAGCTGATCGAGGAGCGCACCGACGCGCTCTGGCACCGCGACGCGATCGAGGCGTGCCGCATCGCCGCGGCGCCGGACCTGAAGCGCATCGTCGTCGGCGTCGATCCGCCGGCCTCCTCGGGCGCGGGATCCGATGCGTGCGGCATCGTCGCCGCCGGGCTTGGGAGCGAAGGCATCTGCTACGTGCTCGTCGACGCGACGGCGGAGCGGCTGACCCCGGCGCGCTGGGCGAAGCGCGCGGTCGATCTTTTCCATCGGCTGGAGGCCGACCGCATCGTCGCGGAGGTGAACCAGGGCGGCGAGATGGTCGAAGCCGTCATCCGCCAGGCGGACGAGAGCGTGCCGGTTCAGACCGTGCGCGCGAGCCGCGGAAAGTATCTGAGGGCGGAGCCGGTGGCGGCGCTCTACGAGCGGGCGAAGGTCAGGCATGTCGGCGCCTTCCCGGCGCTTGAGGACGAGATGTGCGACTTCGCGCTCGGCGGCCTCTCCTCGGGACGCTCGCCGGACCGGCTCGACGCGCTGGTCTGGGCGCTCTCCGCGCTGATGCTGATAAGAGAGGGGAAGCCGCGGGTGAGGGGGATGTGAAGGAGGAGTGAGTGGTGAATAGGGAATAGTGAGTGGCGGGGACGGCGGCGAGTGTCTCTCCCATTCACCACTCACTACTCACCACTCACCTCCCGAAAAAGGGCCGCGCAGCGGATGCCGGCGGCCCAAGTCCAGGGAGGAGATGCCATCGGTGATGGCACTCTGAAGGCGTTTCTATACCCCTAGGTGTGGAGGTCGCGTGAAGAGGCTCGCGGCGAAATTCATTCAAATTGGCCGGATCACTCAAATTCGCACGTTCCCCGCGGCCTGACGGAAAGAAGGGCCGCGCGGCTGGCGCCGGCGGCCCAAGTCTAGGGAGGAAACGCCCTATGAGGGCGTCTCCCGAAGTAGGTGGGACCGCTCACATGCACAAGGGCGAGGCGGAAAAACCATTCTCTGGACGTGCACAATGCATGGGCACGTGACATTTTCGTCGCAGTTTTAGGCGTTTCAGCGGAAGTTGTGCACAACTGCCTCGCCGACTTTCGGTTGAGAGGCTCGCTGCGGCGCATCCGCGGAGCGATTGATTCGCGCGGGGGCGGGCCCTGGCCGCAGGACAAAAAAAGAGCCGCAACGGCTTGCCGTGCGGCCCTAAGTCTAGGGAGGAAACGCCCAATGAGGGCAAGCCAGATATAGCCTTCTCGCTGCGCTGCAACAAGTATGGTGGCGCGATGCTGCTATGCACCACGCGCATGAGGGATGACGAGAGGCCGCAGGCAAATGCCCGGAACTCTGGGCTTTTGCTCACCAATAAACCTGGACGGGAATAGTCGTGTTTCACTGCGCGGGGCGCGTAACGCTCCGGGCGGCGACATGGGGGCGGCGACATGGGGCGGCGACATGGAGACCGCATGCTTGGCTGGTTGAAAGAACGAAGCCCGCGCCCCGGCGGCGGCGCGGCGCCGGAGGGCAAAGCCTCCAAGACCGGCGCGATCGTGGCGCTCCACACCGCCGGCCGGCCGGTCTGGACGCCGCGGACCTACGCGGCCCTCGCCCGCGCCGGCTACATGAAGAACGCCGTCGTCTACCGCGCCGTGCGGATGGTGGCGGAGGCGGCGGCCTCCATCCCCTGGCTGCTCTATGACGGGGCGAGGGAGCTCGACGACCACCCGCTGCTCACGCTCCTCAAGACGCCGAACGCGCATCAAAGCGGCGCCGAATTCCTGGAGGCGCTTTACGGGCACCTCTTGATCGCCGGCAACGCCTACGCGGAGGCGGTGGTCATGGAAGGCGCGGTGCGCGAGCTCTACGCGCTCCGCCCCGACCGGATGAGCGTGGTGCCGGATCAAAGCGGCTGGCCGGCCGCCTTCGAATATGCCGCGAACGGGCGCACGGTGCGCTTCACCCAGGAGGGCGACGGACCGGTGCCGCCGATCCTGCACATCGCCGCCTTCCATCCGCTCGACGACTATTACGGCTTTCCTCCGCTTGAGGCGGCGCAGGTTTCGCTCGACGTCCACAACGCCGCCAACGCCTGGAACAAGGCGCTCCTCGACAACGCGGCGCGGCCCTCCGGCGCGCTGGTCTATAAGGGCGAGAACGGATCGAACCTTTCGGAAGAGCAATTCGAGAGGCTGCGCGAAGAGCTGCAGACGAATTTCTCCGGCGCGGGGAACGCCGGGCGGCCGCTGCTGCTTGAAGGCGGACTCTCGTGGCAGACGATGAGCCTTTCGCCGAAGGACATGGACTTCATGCAGCTGAAGCACGGCGCGGCGCGCGAGATCGCGCTCGCCTTCGGCGTGCCGCCGATGCTCCTCGGCATTCCCGGCGACAACACCTATGCGAACTATCGCGAGGCGAACCTCGCCTTCTGGCGGCAGACGGTGCTGCCGCTCGTCGGCCGCTTCGCGAGCGCCGTCGGCGGCTGGCTCGGGCCGGCCTGGGGGGAGGGGCTGCGGCTCGCTTATGACGGCGACCAGGTGGAGGCGCTGACGCTTGAGCGCGAGGCGCTGTGGCGGCGCGTCAACGAGGCGGACTTCCTGACGCCGGACGAGAAGCGCGAGGCGGTCGGGTATGGGGCGATGAGTAGGGAATAGGACGGCTTCGACAGTTTTTATTGCTGCCGCCTCAATGAACGCCGCCGCAGGCTGTCACTCTGAAGAACCTCTGCGCCGGGCGGGAGGCGATTTCTCCGGCTGCGTCCAGGTAACGCTGCAAATAGCGCACGTTGACGATCCTGCTGACGAACCCGAATGCGCGGTCGGTGAGAGACGGCGGAGGCCGGCGGCCCTCGCTGCTCGACATGTCCGTGGTGCTGCAGCAGGCCGGGTTGAGTGCGAGGAATTCGGCGGCATCGCGATAAGGAAGCTGGGGCACGTCTTCGGAGTTGACGTTTGCACTCTGGCTGCGCAGGATTCCGTCCTCGATCGCTGCTCTGATTGCATCCTGATCGGTGAGGAATTGACGTGTCTTCCAGCATATGCCGGAGACATTGAGAGAGATCACCGCGGTCGCCAGCACGACAAGCGACAGAAGTATCGCAAGGCCGAACCAAGGTCTGCGCCGACGCCGGATCACTGGCCGCTCCATCTGTCGACTCGGCTCGATCATAGGGGCGGGCCGGGCGGCGCGTCCATGAATGCTTCTCCCCCGGGAGACCGACGAATGCCGGATGTGACGCGTCAGTTCGCCGAGCGCGGGGACCTCGCGCATCTGGCGCTCTTTCTGTGGGCGACCGGCGCGTCGGGGCTGCTCGTGTGGGCGCTGCGCGAGCTCGCGGCGTCGAACCGAAGGTTCAACGACTTCGTCAACGAGATCGCGCGGCTGAACCAGCTGTTCCGGGATCACTGAAAGCGAGCGCCTGGTTTCAGGCTTCAACATCACCGTCGTCATGCCCGAGCTCGACCCGGGCATCCATTCCGAAACCGATGTTGGCAGGGCGGCGGTCACGGAATGGATTGCCGGATCAAGTCCGGCAATGACGACAGTCCTGATGTGCCGCGTCCTTTGTCATGCGACCACCCATCGTGGAGTCCGATATGCGCGACTTCTTCAAATCGCTCAGGCGGGGCGCACGCGATCACCGCGAGGTGTTCGCCGAGTTCGCGATGATGCTGATCTTCCTGCGCGCCGAGCACCTCGCGACGCGCAAGGGTAGAGCGAGACTGAGGGTGGTGCGATGAATGCGAACGTGGCCAAGCTTGGCCTTTCCCCCTCCCGACCTTCCGCGCAAGCGCGGAGGGCTCACCCTCTCCCGCGAGGAGAGAGGGCGGTCTGCAGCCTTGATGCTTCCCCCCTCCCTGAGTCTCCCCCGCAAGGGGGGAGGGAATGCTTTGGCGCGGGAGACGAAGTTCGCGGCGGCGGAGTTGTCGGAGGTGGAGGCGGACGGCAGCTTCTCCGGCTATGCGAGCCTCTTCGGCGAGACCGACCTGAACCGCGACGTGGTGCAGCCCGGCGCGTTCCTGAAGTCGATCGGCAAGCGCGGGCCGGGTGGCATCCGCATGCTCTTCCAGCACGACCCGGCGGCGCCGATCGGGGTGTGGCGCGAGGTGCGCGAGGATGCGCGCGGCCTCTTCGTCAGCGGGCGGCTGATGCCGGAGGTGGCGAAGGCGCGCGAGGTTCTGGCGCTGATGCGCGCCGGCGCGATCGATGGGCTCTCGATCGGCTTCCGCACGGTGCGCGGGCGCACGGATGCCAAGAGCGGCGTGCGGCAACTGATCGAGGTCGATCTCTGGGAGATCTCGGTGGTCACGTTTCCGATGCTGCCGGCGGCAAGGGTGTCGGCGGTGAAGGGGGTGGGCCGGGAGGCGCTGGTGGTGACAATCCGCCGGGCGACGGACGCGATGCGTCGCTGACGCGGCGTGACGTCCCGGCGAGAAAGAATTCGGATCGGAGCAGCGTACCTGCGTGCGTCGAGGCTCCATTCCGCCCTCATCCTGAGGTGCGAGCGAAGCGAACCTCGAAGGGGCGGAATTGAGCACCTCAGCTTGAGGGAGGTTGGGGGCTCCAAGACGGTTGATGTTGTGGCTGCGAAGCCCCCTCCCGAAATTCAATCCGCCTGCGGCTCCTTGAATTTCGACCTCCCCTCAAGGGGGAGGTTAAGGCGCGCTGCACCGACGAAGTGTTTCTCGAACAACGGAGAAGAAAAATGGAAGCTCAGCTGAGCGGCCGCGATGACGCGCGCCGCAATGAGGACAGGGAGATGAAGGCCTTCGCGCCGGCGCCGGAGACGAAAGCGGCGGGCGAGGGCGCCGCGGCGCTCGAGCTGAAGGACGCCTTCGACGATTTCCTGAGCGCCTTCGGTGATTTCAGGGAAGCGAACGACGTGCGGCTCGACGAGATCGAGCGGAAGCTCTCCGCCGACGTCATCACCGAGGAGAAGGTCGAGCGCATCAACGATGCGCTCGATAGTCAGAAACGCCTGCTCGACCGCCTCGTCCTGAAGGGCAGGCGTCCGGATCTCGGCTCGCCCGGCACGGGGCGCGTGCTCGACGCAAGCGAGCACAAGGCGGCGTTCGACGCCTATGTGCGGTCGGGGGAGATGACCGGACTGAAGCGGTTGGAGGCGAAGGCCGTCTCCACCGTCACCTCGCCCGACTCCGGCTACCTGGCGCCGCCGGAGGTGGAGGCGGAGATCGGGCGGAGGCTCGCAATCGTCTCGCCCATCCGTTCCATCGCCGGCATCCGCACGGTGTCGTCCAACGCCTATCGCAAGCCCTTCGCCACGACCGGCTTCGAGACCGGCTGGGTCGGCGAGACCGACACGCGCGGCGAGACTACAACCCCGACGCTGGTGGAGCTCGAATATCCGGTGATGGAGCTCTACGCCATGCCCGCCGCGACGCAGACGCTCCTCGACGACACCGCGATCGACATCGACCAGTGGATCGCGGGGGAGGTGGAGATGGCGTTCGCCGAGCAGGAATCGGCCGCCTTTGTCAATGGCGACGCCGACAAGAAGCCGAAGGGCTTTCTCGACTACGCAACGGTTGCCGAGGCGAGCTGGGCGTGGGGCAGCCTCGGCTATCTCGTGACCGGCGTTTCCGCCGACTTTGCCGCCGACCAGGAGGCCTCCGACGTTCTCGTCGACGCGATCTACGCGCTGAAGGCCGGCTATCGGCAGAACGCCCACTGGGTCATGAACCGCAAGACGCAGGGCGCGATCCGCAAGCTCAAGGACGTCGACGGCAACTACATCTGGTCGCCGCCGGCGACCGCCGGCGACCGCGCCACGATCATGAATTTCCCGGTCGCGGAAGCGGAAGACATGCCGGACATCGGCGCGGATTCGCTGTCAATCGCGTTCGGCGATTTCTCGCGCGGATACCTGATCGTCGATCGCATCGGCGTTCGCGTGCTGCGCGATCCCTACAGCCAAAAGCCCTACGTGCTCTTCTACACGACCAAGCGCGTCGGCGGCGGCGTCCAGGATTTCGACGCGATCAAGCTCATCAAGTTCGGCACGGCCTGATCCCCGCTCCTCCCCGGAGCCGTGCTGGAAGCTCCTCCTCCGCGAGCGATCGCGGGGGAGGAGAGCGGAGAATATCGCTTCGTTGTGTCGTCATGGCCGGGCTTGACCCGGCAATCCATTCCGACGCCGCCGGGGCAGCTCGACCGTTACGGAATGGATGCCCGGATCAAGTCCGGGCATGACGACAATCCTTGGAACGCAGCGTCCGTCGGCAAGAGGCCGCATCCCCTCATCCGGCTGCTCCGCAGCCACCTTCTCCCTATGGGAGAAGGATTTGGAGCACTCCATGAAACGTCTCCTTCTCGAAGGCCCGGCGGTGGAGCCCGTGCTCCTGACCGAGGCGAAGGCGCATCTGAGACTCGACACCGACGACGAAGACGATCTCCTCGGCGCGCTGATCGTCGCGGCGCGGGTGCAGGTGGAAAGCGAGCTCCGCCGCGTGCTGATCGCGCAGAGCTGGCGCGCCATCCTCGATGCCTGGCCGGCCGACGGCGTGATCCTCCCGGTCCTGCCGGTGATCTCGGTCGACGCGGTGCGCACGATCGACGCAGACGACATCGCGACGGAGCTCGGCTCCGAGTCCTACGAGTTCGACCCGGCGGATTTCTCCGTGACGCTCGATCCGGTCGCCGGCGCGGTGCGATACGAAGTCGACTTCACCGCGGGCTATGGCACGTCGGGCGTCGACGTGCCGCAGCCGTTGAGGCAGGCGATCCGCCTGCTCGTGACGCATTGGTACGAGCACCGATCGGCCGTGGCGGACGACGATGCGGCGACGGCGACACCGCTCGGCTATCGCGAGCTCGTGGCCCCTTACAGGAAGTTGGCGCTGTGCTGAGCAGGAAGGGCGACAGCGCGCCCGGGCGGCTGAGACACCGGCTGACGCTGGAGACGGCGACCTCGACACCGGACGGCGCCGGCGGCGCGACGCTCTCGTGGAACACGGTCGCGAGCCTCTGGGCGGAGATCGTTCCGTTGAAGGCGGACGAGCGTGAGGTCGCCGAAGGTTTGGGCGACGTGACGCTGCACAGGATCACGATCCGCAAGCGTGACGACATTTCCGCCGGGGACCGCTTCACGCTCGGCGCGCGCGTGTTCCGCATCAAGAGCATGACGGACGCCCAGGAGGACGGGCGCTATTTCGCGTGCGTGTGCGAAGAGGAGGGCGCGTCATGATGGGCGAGTGCCGTAGCCCGGATGGAGCGAAGCGAAATCCGGGAATGGCGGGGAGCGAAGACTCCCGGATTGCGCTTCGCTCCATCCGGGCTACGGGAGGGATGCCATGACGGCGCCGTCCCGCGCGCTGCAGGAGGCGGTGTTCGACACGCTCTCCGGCGATGCGACGCTCGCGACGCTTCTCGGCGGCGCCAACGTCTTCGACGGCGTGCCGCGCAACCAGCCGGCACCTTATGTGCATCTCGGCGAGCTGACGGCGCGCGACTGGTCGACGTCGACGGAAGCGGGGACGGAGATCACGTTCGCGGTGGTCGCCTGGTCGCGGACGGAGGGGCGGTCGGAGGGGCTCGCCATCGCCGACCGCGCCGTCGCGCTGCTGCACGATGCGGCGCTGACGCTCGATGGGTGGCGGCTCGTGAACTTGCGGCATCTCTCGACGGAGACCGCGCGGGTGGAGAAGCCGGAGGGGCGGAGGACGGTTGCGCGGTTCAGGGCGCGGGTGGAGGCGGCGTAGCGGTCACGGCGCTCATTCGTCGTCATCGCCGGACCTCCAGAATTTCTTGGAGATAGGAGACACGCATGGGCGCCCAGAAGGGCAAGGACCTGCTTTTGAAGGTCGACTTCACGCAGACCGCGACGTTCGCGACCGTGGCGGGGATGCGGACGCGCAGAATCGCGTTCAACGCCGAGGCTGTCGACATCACCAATGCCGACAGCGCCGGGCGCTGGCGCGAGCTGCTCGAGGGCGCCGGCGTGCGGCGGGCGGGGATCTCCGGCTCCGGCATCTTCAAGGATGCGGCGTCGGACGAGAGCGTGCGCTCGCTCTTCTTCGACGGCGGCATCCGCGACTGGCAGGTGATCGTGCCCGACTTCGGGACGATCTCCGGTCCGTTCCAGGTGACGGGGCTGGAATATGCCGGCGAGCATGACGGCGAGGTGGCATATGATCTCGCGCTGGAATCGGCGGGCGAGATCGCCTTCGCGGCGGCGTGAGAGAGAACTGAACGGTATCCAGTGTCGTCATGCCCGGACTTGATCCGGGCATCCATTCCCGGCCGCTCGGGCCAGCTTCGGCCGTCACGGAATGGATTGCCGGGTCAAGCCCGGCAATGACGACAATCCCGAGAGGTCGATCCATGCCGAACCGACATCGCGGCGAGATTTCCGCCGTGCTCGACGGGCGCGAGCGGACGCTCTGCCTGACGCTCGGCGCGCTCGCCGAGCTTGAAGCGGCGTTCGGCGCCGACGACCTGGTGGCGCTTGCGACGCGCTTCGAGAGCGGAAGGCTCTCGGCGCGCGATATCGCGAAGATCATCGGGTGCGGGCTGCGCGGCGCGGGCGAAAAGGTGAGCGACGACGAGGTCGCCGCGATGCGCACCGACGGCGGCGCGGCCGGCTTCGCGACGATCGCAGCGGAGCTGATCCGCGCGACGTTCGCGGTGACGAAAGCGGGGAGGAGAGGGAGGGCGGAAACCCTCCGCAGCCAAACATCGCGGCGAGCCGCTCGCCTGGGACGCGCTGATGGCGTTCGGGCTTGGTGTGCTGAAGCTTCCGCCGGCGGCGTTCTGGGGGATGACCCTCCGGGAGCTGGCGGCGGTGCTGCGGGGCGTCGTTCCGGAGCGCGGTGCGCCGGAGCGGGGGCGGCTGGCGGAGTTGATGCGGCGGTTTCCGGATCGCGGTCCGGCGTCGACGTGATCGCCTGGACTTTCGAACTGAACCCTCATCCGCCCGCATTCGCGGGCACCTTCTCCCGGTCTCGGGAGAAGGCTGGCGCTTGATCGATCGGCGGTGGGTGCATGGCATCCGATATCGAAAATCTCGCGGCGGAGACGCAGCCGCTGCGCACGCAGCTGCAGGACCTGGAGGGGCTCGCGGAGGGCTTCGGCCGGGCGCTGACGACGGCCTTCCGCCGCGCGGCCGTCGACGGCAAGCGGCTTGAGGACGTGTTGAAGTCACTGGCGCTCGGCCTGTCGCGCCGCGCGCTTTCGCAGGCGCTTGCGCCGATCGGGCAGGCGGTCGGCAATGCGCTGTCGGGAGCGCTGACGAGCGCGCTCGGCGGGCTGGTCGGACGCGGCTTCGCCAAGGGCGGCGTCGTCGGCGCGGGCGTGACGCCGTTCGCGGCCGGCGGCGTGATCGCAAGCCCGAGCTTCTTCCCGCTGCGTGGGGGGTTGGGCCTAGCTGGCGAGGCGGGGCCGGAGGCGATCCTGCCGCTGACGCGCGGCAGCGACGGGCGGCTCGGCGTGCGCGCGCAAGGCGGCGGTGCGGTCAACGTCACCTTCAACGTGACAACGCCCGACGCCGCGAGCTTCCGGCGAACGGAGACGGAACTCTCCGCGATGCTGGCGCGGGCCGTGGCGCGGGGTCAACGGGGGCTTTGAGGAGGTGAGTGGTGAATAGTGAGCGGTGAATAGCAACGCCGCCAAGGCTCTGCAGCCTACTCACCACTCACTACTCATCATTCACCGATCGCTGGAGCATCCATGCCATCCTTCCACGAAGTGCGGTTCCCGCTTGCGATCGGATTCGGATCGAGCGGCGGGCCGGAGCGGCGCACCGATATCGTGCTGCTCGCGTCGGGCCACGAGGAGCGCAACACGCGCTGGGCGGATTCCCGCCGCCGCTACAATGCCGGGACGGGCGTGCACTCGCTCGCCGACCTGCACACGCTGATCGCCTTCTTCGAGGAGCGGCGCGGGCGGCTCTATGGTTTCCGCTGGCGCGACCGCGGGGATTGGAAATCCTGTCCGCCGGACGGGATTCCCGCGCCCGACGACCAGGCGATCGGAACAGGCGACGGCGCGACCGCAGCCTTCCAGCTCGTGAAAACCTACGGCGACGCAATCGCGCCCTATCAGCGCACGATCGCGAAGCCGGTCGCGGGGACGGTGCGGATCGCGGTCGACGACGTGGAGGCGGAGGAGGGGACCGACTTCCTCGTCGACACCGCGACGGGGATCGTGACCTTCCAGCCCGGGCACATTCCGGGCGTGGACGCGGAGCTGACGGCGGGCTTCGAGTTCGACGTGCCGGTCCGGTTCGACACGGACCGACTCGACGTGAACCTTTCCACCTTCGAAGCGGGCGATGCGCCGAACGTGCCGCTGGTGGAAATCAGGGTGTGAGGGAGTGGTGAGTGGTGAGTGAAGTGCGCCCCTACTCACTATTCACCACTCACCATTCACCCCGCGCGGGGCAAATCCGATGAAGACGTTCTCTCCCGCCCTCGCCGCGCATCTCGCGTCGGGCGCGACGACGCTTTGCACGTGCTGGCGGGTGACGCGCGGGGACGGCGTCGTGCTCGGCTTCACGGATCACGACCGCGCGATCCTCTTCGACGATGTCGAACACGAGCCGGAGACGGGGCTCGACGCGACCGCGGCCGTCTCCCATTCCGGCTTGCAGGTGGGTGGCCTTGAGGTGACCGGCGCGTTCGCCTCCGACACGATCGCGGAGAACGATCTGGAGGCGGGGCTCTACGACAATGCGCGCGTGGAGGCGTGGCTGGTGAACTGGGCGGCGCCGGAGGAGCGCCATCTGATGCGCATCGGCTCGATCGGCGAGGTGCGGCGCGAGGGCGAAGCGTTCACCGCCGAGGTGAGGAGCCTCAGCCACGCGCTCGACCAGGAGCGCGGCAGGATCTTCCGCGCCACGTGCGACGCCGATCTCGGCGACGCGCGCTGCGGCGTCGATCTTGAGAGCGACGACTGGAGCGCCAGCGCGACAGTTGTTGAGACCGACGGGTTCTCGACGCTCGTCGCAAGCGTGCCGGGCGACCGGCCGAGCGGCTTCTTCGACGCCGGCGCGCTCACCTTCACGAGCGGCGCGAACGCCGGGCGGCGGAGCGAGGTGCTGCGCCACAAGCGCGACGACGACGGCGATCATCTGACGCTGTGGCAGCCGATGGCCGACGCGATCGAGGCGGGCGATGCGTTCACCGTCTCCGCCGGGTGCGACAAGCGCTTTTCGACCTGCCGCGACCGCTTCGCGAACGCGGAGAATTTTCGCGGCTTCCCGCATATTCCGGGGAACGACTTCGCGCTCTCCTATCCGACGGCGGGAAACGGCAACAACGGCGGGAGGCTGGTGGAGTGAAGCGCGAGCGCACCGTCACCATTGCGCGCTCGTGGATCGGGACGCCGTATCGGCATCAAGCGTCGCTGAAAGGCGTCGGCTGCGACTGCCTCGGGCTTTTGATCGGCGTGTGGCGGGAGCTGGGCCGGCCGTCGCGCTCCGCGCCGCGGCGCGATCCGCTCGTCCCTCCCTACACGCCGGACTGGGCGGAGGCGCACGGAAGGGAGGCGCTGGCGGACGGGTTGCGCGGGCATCTCGACGAGATCGCGCCGGCGGAGGCGCGGGAAGGCGACATCGTGCTCTTCCGCTGGCGCGCGCATCTGCCCGCGAAGCACGCCGGCATCCTGACCGCGCCGGGCCGCATGGTGCATGCGCAGGAAAAGACGGCGGTGAGCGAGGTGGCGCTCGGCGACTGGTGGAAACGGCGGATGGCCGCTGCGTTTACCTTCACATCGAAGGAATCCGCGTGAGTCCCGCTCTGGCCACAATGCCGGGCTGTCATTGGCCTGTGTCGAGCGTCGTTGGGCCGATGAGTGTGCCTTGGACATATGCGGGCCTTGCCCTGGCGGGGCTCCTTGCCCTGCAGACGACGGCGAAAGCCGACGATCTCCCGGCAGGGGGAGAGCCGCTACGCCTCGGCGCGACGACCTTCGTCGCGGTCTCCGACGGGTTCGGGCGTCGCATCTTCCTCGACGGCCAGCCGATCACCTACGTCCACAAGATCATGCGCCGCTATGCGCTGGCCGGCGGGCCGACCGAGGCGCTCGTCTGGCTGACCTGGGGCGGCGGTGAGTGCGAGGCCTATCCCGTCATCCTGGTCGGCCGCGAGGACGGGCGCGGCACGCTCTACGAGGACGAATTCGGGAAGTCCTGCAAGGGCGGATTTCGGGAGCGCGAGACGCGGGCGGGCATTCTGCTTGAGCGGGACGCGCAGCCATGGCTCGACGGGGGCCGGTGGCTCTTGAAGCGCGACGGCGAGCTCGTGCGCGAAGCGCTCTTCCCTTACCCGTTCGGCGCGGACAAGGATTGGGCGACGCTTGAAGACGAGACGGCCTACGACCTCCTCTTCATCCGCTCCACCAACGCGGCGCTCGCGAAAACGGTCGGCGATGGGTTCTCCTACGTGGACCTCTGGCTCAGGCAAGGGCGGCCGGGCCATTGGCTGAACGACCGGTTCTATGTCGCTTCCGGCGATCACGACCGCGCCTTCGTCGCCTTCGACAAGGAGACGGGGCTTGCCTACTACGCCCATTTTCCGGGTGCCGTCGGCGCGACACCGCGCTTTCGTCCCAATGACGCGGCGTGGCCCGAGGTGCTGAGACAGGCGCGCGACGAACTCTTCGCGTCGAGCAAGTAGCGCGAGTACGTCGCTCACGCGCCTCCACGAAGGTCTTAAATGGCAACGCTCGTTCTCGGCATCGCCGGGGGCGCGCTTGGATCGGTCTTCGGACCGGCGGGCGCTGTCCTCGGGCGCGCGGCCGGGGCGCTGGCGGGCTATTCGCTCGACCAGGCGCTCTTCGGTACGCGCCGCTCCATCGAGGGGCCGCGGCTCACCGACCTCGACGTGCAGTCCTCCACCGAGGGCGCGCCGATCCCGCGCCTCTACGGCCGCACCCGGCTTGCCGGCGAGATCGTCTGGGCGACGCGGTTCGAGGAGGTGAAGAAGACCGAGACACAAGGCAAGGGCGGCACGCAGGTCACCATCACCGAATACAGCTACTTCGCGAATTTCGCCGTGGCGCTCTGCGAGGGACCGATCACGCGCATCGGCCGCATCTGGGCGGACGGCAAACTGCTCGACGAGGCGCCGTTCACCTACCGCGTCTATCGCGGCGACGAGGAGCAGGAGCCCGACAGCCTGATCACGGCGAAGCAGGGGGGCGCGGCGCCCGCCTATCGCGGCGTCGCCTATGTGGTGTTCGAGCGGATGCCGCTTGGCGAGTTCGGCAACCGGCTCCCGCAGCTCGCCTTCGAGGTGTTCCGCCCGGTTGCCGGCATCGAGGAGCATGTCCGCGCGGTCTGCCTGATCCCCGGCTCGAGCGAGTTCGGCTACGACCCGCTCGCGATCTTCCGCCTGGGCAGGCCCGGCGTGACGCGTTCGGAAAACCTGCACGTGAAGCGGCTCGTCTCCGACTGGACGGAGTCGATCGACGCGCTGCAGGCGCTCTGCCCGAATCTCGAATGGGTGACGCTGGTCGTCGCGTGGTTCGGCGACGACCTCCGCGCCGACCAATGTACGATACGGCCGAAGGTCGACAGCACATCCAAGATCACGATCGGCGCTGTCTGGCGTGTCTCCGGGCTCTTCCGCCTGACGGCGGAGACGGTGAGCATGGTCGACGACCGCCCGGCCTATGGCGGGAGCCCGAGCGACCTCTCCGTCATACGCGCCATCCAGAACCTGAAGGCGCGCGGGCTGAAGGTGACGCTCGCGCCCTTCGTGCTGATGGACATCGCCGCGGACAACACGCTGACCGATCCCACCACCGGAGCGGCGGGACAGCCGGCCTATCCCTGGCGCGGCCGCATCACCTGCGATCCCGCGCCCGGCGAAGCCGGAACGCCGGACAAGAGCGCGGCCGTCACGACAATCGTCGACAGCTTTCTCGGCGCGGCGGCGCCGGGGGACTTTCCCGAGTCGGCCGGCGGGATCGGTTATTCCGGCCCGGACGAGTGGAGCTACCGGCGCATGGTGCTGCACTACGCGCACCTCGCGGTGACGGCGGGCGGGGTCGATGCGTTCCTGCTCGGCTCGGAGCTGCGCGGCCTGACGACGCTCCGCTCCGGCACGAGCGCCTATCCCTTCGTAGACGGGCTGAAGACGCTCGCCGCCGACGTGCGGTCGGTCGTCGGCGACAGCACCGCGCTCTCCTACGCGGCGGACTGGACCGAATATTTCGGCCACCAACCCGCGGACGGATCCGGCGACGTCCACTTCCATCTCGATCCGCTGTGGGCGGACGCGGAGATCGATTTCGTCGGCATCGATCTCTACCATCCGCTGACCGACTGGCGCGACGAAGCCGGACACGCCGACGAGGCGAGCGGGCGCTCGCCCTACAATCTCGACTATTTGACCGGGAACGTGAGGGGCGGCGAGGGCTTCGACTGGTACTATGCCAGCGACGAGGACCGCGCCGCGCAGGTCCGCACGCCGATCACCGACGGCGCCACCGGCAAGCCCTGGGTGTTCCGCTTCAAGGACGTGGAGGCGTGGTGGGCGAACGCGCACTACGACCGTCCGGGCGGCGTTGAATCGGCGACGCCGACCGATTGGGAGGCGGAAGGAAAGCCGATCTGGCTGACCGAGATCGGGTGCCCGGCGATCGACAAGGGCGCCAACCAGCCGAACGTCTTCTACGATCCGAAGTCGGCGGAATTGGCGCTGCCGTATTTTTCCAGCGGCGCGCGCGACGACCTTCAGCAGCGCGCCTTCATCGACGCCTATCAGCGCTTCTTCGACATCGACCATCCGCACTTCGTCGGGTCGAACCCGGTCTCCGCCGTCTACGGCGGACGCATGCTCGACCCGGCGCATATGACGCTGTGGGCCTGGGACGCGCGGCCGTTTCCCTACTTTCCGGATCTGCCCGACGTGTGGTCGGACGGTGCGAACTGGGAGCGCGGCCACTGGCTGAACGGACGGCTCGGCCAGCCAACGCTTGCCGGCGTAATCGAGTCGGTGCTCATCGATCACGGCTTCGCCGATTACGCGATCGCCGACATCTACGCGCTGGTCGACGGCTATGTCGTGAATGAGGTGCTCTCCGCGCGCGGCACGCTCGAGCCGCTGATCCAGGCGTTCCGGATCAATGCCGCGGATGCCGGCGACCGCGTGCTCTTTCGCAGCCTCGCACGCCCGGCGGACGCCGAGATCGCGACGGCGACGCTGGTGGAGCGCGCCGATGCGCCGCTCATCAGGCGGCGACGGGCGCAGGAGACCGAGCTCGCGTCGGAACTGGTGCTGCGGTTCATCGACGAGGGGAAGGAGTATCGCGTCAGCACCGCGACCTCGCGGCGGCTCGCGGGCGGAAGCCGGCGCACGGCGGCCATCGACCTGGCCGCCGTCCTGGAGCTTTCAGATGCGGAGCTTCTGACCGACGCGCTGCTTCGCGATGTCTGGACGGGACGCGAGCGGGCGGAATTCGAGCTGCCGCCGAGCGCGCTTGCGATCGACGCCGGTGACCTCATTACGCTTTCCGATGCGACGCGGCCGGAGCGGCTGATCGCGGAGCGCATCGAGGACGCCGAAGGCCGCAGCCTCGCGCTTCGCCGTGTCGACATCGGCGGGGCGGCCATGCTGCAGACGGCGGAGCGCCGGCCGCCGGCCACCGCGACGCTCTTCGGTGCGCCGGAGGTTCGCATCGTCGACATCGCGCCGCTCGACGGCATCGAGCCGCATGCGCCCCGCCTCCTGGTCTTCGCCGATCCCTGGCCGGGAACGATGGCGGTCTACGTCGCAGCGGAGGGCGGCGGCTTCAATCTCGCCACGACGGTCACGGCGCAGGCCACGATGGGGCGGCTCACCGCGCCGCTTGGCGCCGGACCGCACGGCCTCTTCGATCGCGCCAACGCCATCGAGGTGGAGCTCTTCGGCGGGTCGGTCGCTTCGCTGCCCGATATCGACGTCCTTGGCGGCGGGAACCTCGCCGCGGTGATGACGACAAGCGGCCGCTGGGAGGTGCTGCAGTTCGCCGAGGCGGAGTTGATTGGGGAGCAGCTCTACCGGCTGACGCGGCTTCTGCGCGGGCAGGCGGGAACCGAACAGGCGATGGCGACAGGGGCCGACATCGACGCGGACTTTGTGCTCCTTGACGCGGCCGCCGCGCCGCTTCCCGTTCGCGCCGACCAGGTCGGGCTGCCGCTTCGCTACAGGATCGGCCCGGCGCAGGACGACAATGCGTCATCGAGCTTCGCCGAGCTGACCATAACGGCAGGCGGCGCGGGGCTTCTTCCCTTCGCGCCGGTCTACGCGAAGGCGCGGCGCGATGACGGTTCCGGCGACATCGCGCTTTCGTGGGTGCGCCGGACCCGCTTCGGCGGCACGGCCTGGGAGCTCGTCGAGGTGCCGCTCAACGAGGCGTCGGAAGCCTATCGCGTGGAAATCCTCGACGGTGCGGCGGTGGTGCGGACCGTCGAAACGGAGACGCCGGCCTATCTTTATACGCTCGCGGAACAGGCTGCCGATTTCGGCGGGCCGGCGGCGGACTTCACGCTCCGCGTGGCGCAGCTGAGCGCCACGATGGGGCCCGGACTGAAACTTCAGAAAGCGATCTCGAATGCCTGAGACATCCTCTCTGGGCCTGCCGCTGCTCGTTGCGGAACAGGCGCAGAAGCACGTCACGCACAACGAGGCGCTGACCGCGCTTGACGCCATCGTGCAGCTTTCCGTCATCGACCGCGACCTGACCGCGCCGCCGGGGAGCCCGAGCGACGGCGATCGCTATCTCGTGGGCGCCGGTGCGACCGACGAATGGGCGGATCACGACGACGAGGTCGCCGCCTGGCAGGACGGCGCCTGGTCGTTCCATGCTCCGCAGGCCGGATGGCGCTGCTGGGTCGAGGACGAGAGCGTGCTCCTCATCTGGACCGGGTCGGCGTGGAGCGATCTGTCGCTGCTCATCGCCGTCCTGCAGAACCTCGCGCTGCTCGGCATCGGCACGACGGCGGATGCCACCAACCCGCTGTCGGCGAAGCTCAACAACGTGCTGTGGACTGCCAAGTATGACGCGGAAGGCGGCGACGGCACGCTGCGCTATAAGATGAACAAGGAGGCGGCGGAGGACACGCTCTCGCTGCTTCTGCAGACCGACTATTCCGGCCGCGCCGAGATCGGGCTGATCGGCGACGACGACCTGCTCTTCAAGGTCTCGCCCGACGGCGCGACCTGGTATGAGGCGTTGCGCATCGACAAGGACTCAGGCGCGCTCGACGTGATCGAGACGATCACCAGCAACCTCGATGACGACGGATCGGTCTTCACGCACGACGACGGCAATACCGGCGGGGAGGGCGTGCTCTTCAAATGGAGCTACAACCCGATCGATTGGACGAACGGTCCCGGCGGCGAAGAGAACTACACCGATTACACTTGGCAGCTCGGCTTCAACACGGAAGGCGGCGGCGTGCTCGAAGCGGGCAAGCCGGCGCTCTATCTCCAGTGGGAATCGAAATATTATGCCGGCGTCTTCGCCTCCGAATTCCACCTCCAGCATTTCAACGATACGGCCGACGGGTTCCGTCCGCTGAGCTTCTTCCTGCCGATCACCGGCACGGCGGGCTCCATCGCCACGATGCGCGGCGACACCATTCATTTCTACGACCAGGCCGGCAATCTCTATTACGAGATGGTCGCCGGCTCCGGCATCATCTCCACGCCGCTGACGCTCAACAAGAGCACCAACAACACGCGGTTCATCAAGCAGCTCAGCTCGATCGGCTCCTATCTCGACCTGCTCTGGCTGGACTCCACCGACATCGGCCGCATCGGCGTGCCGCTGCGCATCGGCGGAGCGATGCCGTCCTCCAACACGTTCATCCAGATCGATGCGCCGACCGGCGTGACGAGCGGCCAGAAGCTGATGACGATCGCGTCGCCGACGATCACGGGGACGGTCGAAGGCCTGCGCATCACCGGCTCGCCGACGACCGGGCTCTTCCAGCAGATCTTCAACGGCGACACCGTCAACGGCACGGCCTTTGCGCGCCTGCAGATCGGCGTGGGCGGGGCGAATGGCGGCGATCCGCATATCTATTTCGCCGTCACCGGCGTCACCAGTTACGCCGTCGGCATCGACAATTCCGACGGCGACAAGTGGAAGCTCTGCAAGGCATCCTCGCCTTCGGGCGGGAATGAGCGCATCGCGGTCGATGACAATGCGGTCGCCTTCGGCGTGCCGGCGCGGTTGCCGGGCTATACCGTCGCGACGGTTCCTTCCGCCGCGGGGGCGGGCGCTGGAGCGATGATCTACGTGAGCGACGAGACGGGCGGGGCGGTGCCGGCATTTTCGGACGGGACCGATTGGCGGCGGGTCACGGATCGGGCCCCGGTGAGCTGATCGCGGATATCGCGGGGTCAGGTCCTTCCAGATGCCGTAAGGAAGAGGAACCCGCCGCGGCGGGCTTGCGCGGCGCGCAGGTAGCTCTCGTCGCAGAAGCGTAACGCCACGGCGCGCGGCTTGCGCGGCAAGGGGATCGCGTCCGCGTCCTGCCCAAAGATGGCGACCGAGACGTGCTCGAAGAACGTGCGGAAGAGATCTTCGAGCTGGTCGCGCGTGTAGTAGCGCGCCATGAAGCCGTCCGTACTCTTGAAAAGTTCCTCATCGAGGCTGTGCGACACAAAGCCGAACCGGCCGACGTAGCGCGTCCAGAACGTGATCCACGCCGGCATGCCGTCACGGTTGTAGACCATGACGCGCACCTCGCCGGAGGGGTTCGTCACGCGCGCGATCTGCCGAACGATGCGACCCGTTCGCGGCGAGTGGTGGATCACGCCCCACGACCAAACGAAATCGAAGCTGTCGTCATCGAACGGCAGCGATTCGGCGTCGCAGCGATGAAGGTCGCCGACGAGCCCTTTGAGCTGGAGCCGCCGCCGCGTCATCTCAATCGAAGTTTCCGCGATGTCGACCGAAGTGACCCGCGCACCAGCCTTCAGCATGAGCTCGGTGTGGAGGCCCATTCCGCAGCCGATCTCGAGCACGCGCTTACCGGCGAGGTCGGCGAAGGGAATGATCCGGTCGAAGGCGGCGTCGCCATGGGCGAAAAGGCGGGCGCCGTGGCGGAAGCGGTCGTCGATGGCGTCGAACCAGGAAGGGCTGCCACGCTCACAGGCCAACTCGCCGTGCCAGTCATACGCCATCGGACGGGCTGTCCACCAGCTCCGGTTTCCCTCGCGCACGGCGTCGAGGGTCATGGTGGCACTTCGCTTATCGCCGGCTCGCATGACACACGCATAAGAAGAATAAAATAGATACTGCTACTTATTAGTGTCTACCGCAAGTGTGGGTTGAACGGGTCCCCAGGCGAAAATCGCCCTTCCAGATGCGGCGGACGAAAGCTCCGACGTCGTCAGACCAGCAGGAAAAACATGAACACTCTCGACATTCAGCGGGCGCTGAAGCGGAGCGGATTCGACCCCGGTCCGCTCGACGGTCTGATCGGACCTCTGACCCGCCGCGCCGTTGCGGCCTTCGAGGCAAAGCATGGCTTGAAGTCCGACGGCGAGCCTGACGAGGATTTTCTCCAGGCACTGTCCGGCGCGCCCAAGACCAAGTCGTGGTTCCCCTGGCTCGACGAGGCGAAGCGCCGCAAAGGCCTGCACGAGCGCCGCGACAACGCGGTGCTGAAGGCATTCCTGCGCAGCGACAGGCACACGCTCGGAGACCCGGCGAAGCTTCCCTGGTGCGGCGATTTCGTGGAGACCTGCATCGCGCTGGCGCTTCCCGACGAGCCGTTGCCGGCGAACCCCTATCTCGCGCGCAACTGGCTGAAGTTTGGCGTCGCTTGCGAGCCGGCGGAAGGCGCGGTGCTGGTCTTCTGGCGCGGCTCGCGGTCCGGCACCTCAGGGCATGTCGGCTTCTGTGTCGGTGCGGACGGGTCCGGCTCGGCCGGCGCCTTCCACGTGCTCGGGGGCAACCAGTCGAACGCCGTCAGCATCGCCCGTATCGCCAAGGCGCGACTCCTCGGCGCGCGCTGGCCGCTGAGCGCACGGGCGGCGCACGGCGGCGTCCTGAAACGCGACGCCGCGGCCGGCGGTGCGCTCTCCACCAACGAAGCCTGATCGGACAGGCGGAAAGGAAGCACGATGTTCACTTCAATCGACAAGGCGCTGACTGCGATCGTCATGGCGGTCCTCTACCTTCTGAACTCGTTCGGCGGCATCGACATCGGGCTGTCGGAGGAGACGGTGACGGCGATCATCGCCGCGGCGACGCCGCTGCTCGTCTGGCTCGTGCCCAACCGGCAGGCGGCCTGAGCCGGGCGTGAGCGATGCGATGGCTGTCGCTCGTCTCCGCGCTTCTCGGCCTGCTCGCCAACCTGACCGGGCTCCTGCGCGACCGCCGGGCACGGCGGGCCGGCTGGGACGCGGCCGTCGCCGCCGGGCGGGGCGACGTCGATGAACGCCGGCGCAAGGCGGAGGCTGCCGCCGCTGCTTCTCGCGCTGATCCTGACCTCCTGCACGACGACGGGCACCGGCGCGATTGACGCGGAGGGGATCAAAACGGTCTGCGCGGCATGGCCTTTTGTCTCCTGGTCGAGCCGCGACACACCCGCCACGATCGCGGACGCGAAGGCCAACAACGCCGCGAAGACGACCTTTTGCGCCGGCTCAGGAGGCTAACCACAGAGCGCCGGAGCGGATAGATTCCGGCCGGTGCTACCCCTACGATGCCTAAAGCCTCCCTGGACGTGCATTCAGGGACGGTTCATTCGGGGCGGTGTAAACGGCGGGGCATGAAGGCAATTCGAACCATTGCGGCGGCGGGCGTCATCATCCTTGCGCTGACCGGTCTTCCGGCGGAGACGCTGGCGCAGGCCTGCGTGTCACAGGGCGAGGGCCAGCAGATGGTCGCGCAAGGACAGGTCGTGCCTTTCCCGGTGGCGGCGAGCCGCGCGGGGATTGCCAGCAACGAGGTGGTCAGCGTCTCGCTCTGCCGCGGTGGCGGCGGTTATATCTACCGGGTCAAGCTCCGGCAGGGTGGGACGAAGAACATTCCAGCGAATTGAGCCGGCGCGGAAGGGAAGGAGCATGCGCGTACTCGTCGTCGAGGACGACCGCGACCTGAACAAGCAGCTCAGCCAGGCGCTGCGCGAGGCGGGCTACATCGTCGACTACGCGTTCAACGGTGAGGAAGGCCATCACCTCGGCGACACCGAGCCGTACGATGCCGTGGTTCTGGACATCGGCCTGCCGCAGCTTGACGGTCTCTCCGTGCTTGAGCAATGGCGCCGCGACGGGCGCACCATGCCGGTGCTCCTTCTGACGGCGCGCGACCGATGGTCGGACAAGGTGCAGGGGATCGACGCCGGCGCCGACGACTACGTGGCGAAGCCCTTCCATATCGAAGAGGTGCTGGCGCGCGTCCGCGCGCTCGTCCGCCGCGCCGCCGGCCATGCCTCCAACATGCTGGTGAGCGGGCCGGTGCAGCTCGACCTGAAGGCCAGCCGCGTCACCGTCGACGGCGCGCCTATCAAGCTCACCTCGCACGAATACAAGGTGCTCGAATACCTGATGCACCATCCCGGCAAGGTGATCTCGCGCACCGAGCTGACCGAGCATCTCTACGACCAGGACTTCGACCGCGACTCCAACACGATCGAGGTGTTCGTCGGCCGCCTCAGGAAGAAGCTCGGCATCGATCTGATCGAGACCGTGCGCGGCATGGGCTACCGGATCGTCCCCGAAGAGACCGCGCCGAAGGGGCATGCAGACTAGCTCCCTTTCGCTTCGCGCCGCGCTGATCGCCGCCGGCGGAAGCGCCGTCGCGCTGATCGTCGCGGGGGCGGTGTTCATCGTGCAGTTCTCCAACGCGGTCGAGCGCAACTTCGACGGACGCCTGGAAACCCTTCTTCTCGCGCTTATCGCTGCGACCGATGTGGATGGCACCGTCAATGAGAACGCCGTCGAGGGGAGGAGCGGCGGCAGCTTCTCCCGTCCGCTCTCCGGCTGGTACTGGCAGACCCGCGACGTGAAGACCGGCCGCACGATCGACTGGTCGCCGTCGCTTGCCTACGACGTTCTGCCGGTCGAAGACCTTCCCACACCCGAAAATCCCTCCCGCAGCTTCACCATCGAGGCGAGCGCGGGGCGCCAGCTACGCGCGCTCGAGCAGCTCGTCACGCTAGCGCCGGGCCACACCTTCTCGCTCCTCGTCGCCGGCGATACGGCGCCCATGGTCAGCGATATCCGCGCCTTCCGGAACTCGGTGATCTGGTGGCTTGGCGGGCTTGCGGCGCTGCTCGCGCTCGGGATCGCGCTTCTGATGCGCTGGGGCTTCCGCCCGCTCAGACGCGTGCGCGACGACCTCCGAAAGATCCGCGACGGCGACATCCGCCATCTGGAGGGCGACTATCCGAGCGAGATAGAGCCGCTGATCCACGATCTGAACGCCCTAATCGATTCCAACCGCGAGATCGTGGAACGCTCGCGCATGCATGTCGGCAATCTCGCGCATGCGCTGAAGACACCGCTCGCGGTGCTGCAGAACGAGACGGCGAGCGCGTCGGGGCCACTGGCGACGAAGGTGGGGGAGCAGGTCGGCATCATGCGCGACCAGGTGGAGCATCACCTGAACCGCGCTCAGATCGCGGCGCAAACGAATGTGCTCGGTGTCGTCACACCGGTCGCGCCGGCGCTCGCAGCGCTCGCTCGCGTGATGACCAAAGTGCATCAGGACCGGAAAGTCGCGATCGCGGTCGACATCCCGCCGACGCTCCGCTTCCGTGGCGAGAAGCACGATCTGGAGGAGATGGCGGGAAACCTTCTCGACAACGCCTGCAAATGGGGGACTGCGCAGGTGCGCGTCACAGCGCGCCGCGAAGTACGCGAACGCCGTCCGTTCCTCACCCTCCAATTCGACGACGACGGACCGGGGCTGCCGCCGGAAGGCCGCGCCGCGGCGCTATCGCGCGGAAAACGCCTCGACGAGACCAAGCCCGGTTCCGGCCTCGGGCTGTCGATCGTGGCGGAGCTCGCCCGCGTCTATGGCGGTGGCCTCAGCCTGGAGAGTTCCGATCTCGGCGGCTTGAGCGCGCGGCTGACGCTTCCCGCCGCGGGGGATTGAGGATTTTGGGGCATTCGATTTGCGCTTCCGCCTGAATTCCGCCATCGAACCCGGCGCGAGTGTTTTTCAAGCCGGGCGCGGGGCGGCGGTCGGGGCGTCGAGAGAGGATTTCATGCGAGTTGCGCTTGTGGCCGCGGCGGCGGGAATGCTGGCTCTCGCCGGCTGCAGCGCCGGTTCCGGTATCACGACCGGGACCGTCCCGGGCGCGAATACCGGGCGGCTGATCGGGAGCCCGCTTGCCACCGGCAGTGGCGACCCCGACGTGGGAGCGGTCGAAGGCGGGATGACAGGCGTTGACGTGGGGCGGTCTCTGAACGCCGCGGCGCGCGCGGCCGGCCAGAAAGCCGAATATGAGGCGCTCGAATACGGGCATGCCGGCCGGCCGACGGAATGGAAGAGCCCGGAAGGCGACTTCAACGGCGTGATCACGGTCGGCAATGTCTACCGGGTGAACCGCCTGGACTGCCGCCATTACACCCACAGGGTCCTGATCGGCGGCCGCACCCGGTTGATCGACGGGTCGGCTTGCCGCCAGCCGGACGGGGTTTGGCGTATCCTCAGATAGGGCGGTTTCGGGGGAGGCGGTCCACCTCGGGTCTCACCTGACGCCAACGTGTTGATCCATCGCATTGCCGCGAGGCGTGCGCATAGCTAAATCGGCTCCCTAAAGGTCTTTGGGCCAAAGGATTTCGGGCCGACGTGCTTCTCTGGGTTCTGATCGCGTTCCTGACCGCCGCGGCGATCCTCGCCGTGCTCTTGCCGCTGGCGCGCCGGCCGCACGGCGACGAATCCGCCGTGCATGCGGCACGCGTCTATCGCGACCAGCTCAACGAGCTGGAGCGCGACAAGGCCGAAGGCCGCATCAGCGAAAGCGAGGCGGAGGCTGCGCGCGCGGAGATCGCCCGCCGCCTGATCGCCGCCGACGCGGAGGCGGAGAAGACCGCGCCGCGCGGCGGGAGCCGAATGGCCCGCCGCGCCATTGCGCTCGTGGCGCTGATCGGCATCCCCGCGCTTTCCCTCTCCCTCTATCTGACGCTTGGAAGCCCAACCCTGCCCGGCCTGCCGCTCGCCGCGCGGCTCGAGACCCCTGACACGCCGCAGGACATCGACACGCTGATCGCCAAGGTCGAAGAGCATCTTGCGGCGGCGCCGGAGGACGGCCGCGGCTGGGACGTGGTCGCGCCGGTCTATATGCGGCTTGGACGCGCTGCCGATGCCGCCCAGGCCTACCGCAACGCCATCCGCATCCTCGGCTCCGACGCGGCGCGCCAGAACGGCCTCGGCGAGGCGCTCTTCGCGGCCGAGGGCGGCATCGTGACGGCCGATGCGCGCGCCGCCTTCGAGGCCGCCCGCGACCTCGACCCGAAGGCTCCAGGCCCACGCCACTATCTCGCGCTCGCGGCGGAGCAGGAAGGGAAGACCGAAGAGGCGGCGCGCGAATGGCGCGCGCTTCTCGCCGAGACACCGGCCGACGCGCCCTGGCGCCCCATGGTCGAAGCGGCGCTTTCGCGCGTCGACCCGAGCGCCGTGGCGCCGGGCCCGACGGCCGATGAAGTCGCCGCGGCGCAGGACATGCCGACGGCAGACCAGGAGGCCATGATCGACGGCATGGTGACGCGCCTCGCCGCGCGCCTGAAGGAGGAGCCGGACGACGTCGAAGGCTGGCTCCGGCTTATCCGCTCCTATGCCGTGCTCGGGCGCACCGAGGCGGCAGAGGAGGCGGGACGCGCCGCCCTTGCCGGCCTGAGCGAGCCTGCGGCGCGCGGGCGCGTCGAGGCGCTTCTCGCGAGCCTCGGCGTCGCGCCTGCCGGAGCGGCAACGCAATGACCCGCAAGCAGCAACGGCTGACGATGATCGCCGGCGCGGGCGCGGTGCTCGCCGTTGCCGCGGCGCTGGTGCTCTTCGCGCTCAGGGACCAGATCGTCTTCTTCTATTCGCCGACCGAAATCGCCGAGAAGAGCCTGGCGCCGGGAACGCGCGTGCGCCTCGGCGGGCTGGTGGAGGACGGCTCGGTCGTGCGCGCCGACGACGGCAGCGTGCGCTTCTCCGTCACCGACACGGCGAAGAGCGTCTCGGTCGAATTTCACGGTCTCCTGCCGGACCTCTTCCGCGAGGGGCAGGGGGTCGTCGCAGAGGGCGCGATCGCCGCTGACGGCGGCGTCGCCGCCGACACCGTGCTTGCGAAGCACGACGAGCGCTATATGCCGCGCGAGGTGGTGGACGCGCTGAAGGCGCAGGGCGTGTGGAAGGAAGGCGAGGCGGTGCAATGACGGGCACGCTCTCCGTTGCCGAGCTCGGGCATTATGCGCTGGTGCTGGCGCTGATGCTGATGCTGATCCAGTCGACGGTGCCGCTCCTCGGCCTCGCATGGCGCGACGAGCGGCTCGTCTCTGTCTCGGGGACGACCCCGATCGTCGGCTTCGGCTTCATCGCCATCGCTTTCGCCGCCCTCGTCGCCGCGCACGTGACTTCGGATTTCTCGGTCGCGAACGTGTTCGAGAACAGCAATTCCGCGCAGCCGCTTCTCTTCAAGATCACCGGGGTCTGGGGCAACCACGAAGGCTCCATGCTTCTGTGGGTGCTGATCCTCTCCTTCTTCGGCGCGCTGGTCGCCGGTTTCGGGTCGAACCTGCCGAGCGCGCTGCGCGCCCGCGTTCTCGCCGTGCAGGGCTGGATCGGCTCCGCCTTCCTTCTCTTCATCCTCCTCACTTCGAATCCGTTCGCGCGGCTCGTCCCTGCACCGCTGCAAGGCCGCGACCTGAACCCGGTCCTGCAGGATATCGGCCTCGCCATCCATCCGCCGCTTCTCTATCTCGGCTATGTCGGCTTCTCGATCGCCTTCTCCTTCGCCGTGGCGGCGCTGATGGAGGGCAAGACCGACGCGGCCTGGGCGCGCTGGGTGAGACCGTGGACGCTGGTCGCCTGGATGTTCCTGACCGCCGGCATCGCGATGGGCTCCTACTGGGCCTATTACGAGCTCGGCTGGGGCGGCTGGTGGTTCTGGGACCCGGTGGAGAACGCCTCCTTCATGCCGTGGCTTGCCGGGACGGCGCTGCTCCATTCCGCCGTCGTCATGGAGAAGCGCGGCGCGCTCAAGGTGTGGACGGTGCTCCTCGCGATCCTCACCTTCTCGCTGTCGCTGCTCGGCACCTTCCTGGTGCGCTCCGGCGTGCTCACGTCGGTCCATGCCTTCGCCACCGATCCGACGCGCGGCGTCTTCATCCTCGCCATCCTGATCCTCTTCATCGGCGGCGCGCTTGCGCTCTTCGCCGTGCGCGCGCCGGACATGAAGCAGGGCGGTCTCTTCGCGCCGATCAGCCGCGAGGGCGCGCTCGTCTTCAACAACCTCTTCCTGGTCGCGGCGGTCTCCACCGTCTTCGTCGGCACGCTCTATCCGCTGGCGCTTGAAGCGCTGACCGGCGCCAAGATCTCCGTCGGCGCGCCGTTCTTCCATCTGACCTTCGTGCCCTTGATGATCCCGCTGCTCCTGGCGCTGCCCTTCGGGCCGATGCTCGGCTGGAAGCGCGGCGATCTTCTCGGCGCCTCGCAGCGTCTGGGCGTGGCGATGGGTGCGGCCCTTCTCGCCGCGGTCGCGACCGCTGTCGCAAGCGGGGGCAAGAGCGTGCTCGCGCCGCTCGGCCTGGCGCTCGGGGTCTGGATCCTTGCCGGGAGCCTCGTCGATCTCGGTGAGCGCGTGGCGCTTTTCCGCGCTCCGTTCCGCGCAAGCCTTGCACGGCTCTTCGGTCTGCCGCGTTCCGCGCTCGGCACCGTCGTCGCGCATTGCGGCATGGGCATCTGCGTGATCGGCATCGTGTCGGCGAGCGCCTATCAAACCGAGACGATCGTGGCGATGAAGCCGGGCGACACGATCGAGGTCGGCGGCTACACGCTGCGCTATCAGGGGAACGCGCCGGCGACCGGCCCAAACTACCGCGAGGAGCTGTCACTCTTCACCGCATCGCGCGGCGGGGCCGCGGGCTTCCCGCTCACGCCCGCGAAGCGGTTCTATGCGGCGCGGCAAAGCTCCACCACCGAGGCCGCGATCAAGACCATCGGGTTCTCCCAGCTCTACCTCTCGCTGGGCGACCGCATGGACAATGGCGCGCAGGCGGTGCGCGCCTCCTACAAGCCGCTCGTCACGCTGATCTGGCTTGGTGCGCTGGTGATGGCGTTTGGTGGCGCGCTGTCGCTCTCCGACCGGCGGCTCAGGGTCGGAGCACCGCGCCGCGCAGCCGCGCGCAAGGCGGTGGAGGCGGCGATATGATCCGGCTCGCGTTCCTCGCGCTCCTCCTCTTCTCGCCTTCCGCCTTTGCGGTGCAGCCGGACGAACAGCTCGCCGATCCGGTGCTCGAAGCGCGGGCGCGGGAAATCTCCGAAGGGCTTCGCTGTCTCGTCTGCCAGAACCAGTCGATCGACGATTCCAACGCCCCGCTTGCGCGCGACCTTCGCCTCTTGGTGCGTGAGCGGCTGGAAGCCGGCGACAGCAACGACGCCGTGCGGAACTATCTTGTCGCACGCTACGGCGACTTCATTCTGCTGAAGCCGCCGTTCGAGCTTTCCACGCTGCTGTTATGGTTGACGCCGTTCTGTGTACTTCTGATCGGCGCGCTCGTCGCTTTCACCCGTTTCCGCCGGCCCGCGGAGCGCAAAGACGCACTTTCCGGCGAGGAGGAGGAAGCGTTGGCGCGCATTCTTCGCCGGCAGGAATAATTCAAACCTTACCGTTATTTAACGCGGCGGACACAGCACCGTAAGGCGAAGGCTCCTATCTATGAACGTGCGTTAGCGGTCGTTTTCGCCCCCCACACCGCCGGCGCAGACCTCCGGTCCGCCCCCCAACCGGGGCGGACCACTTTCCAGACGGGAGTTTTTGCGACCCATGACAAACGTTACCACCCCGAGCACGCGGGGCCGCCGCCTCCGTAATGCGTTGCTCGCCAGCGTCTTCAGCCTCGGCATTGTCGCGGGCACAGGCGCTCTCATCACCACCGACCATCTCGCTTTCGCCGATCCGGTTCGTGTCGAAGCTGCGACACCCGCCGACTTCTCCGCCGTCGTTGAGCAAGTCGCTCCGGCGGTCGTCAGCGTGCAGGTCAAGACGAAAATCGCCGATGTCGCCGACCGCTTCTCCATGGACGGCTTCGACAATCTTCCTCCCGGTCTGCAGGAATTCTTCCGCCGCTTCGACATCCCGGGCGCCCCCGGCGACAACAATGACAACAAAGGGCTCCGGCCGCATCGTCCCCACCAAGGGATGAGCCAGGGTTCCGGCTTCTTCGTCAGCGAGGACGGCTACCTCGTCACCAATGCGCACGTCGTTGAGGGCGGCACCGACTACACCGTGCTGATGGACGACGGGCGCGAACTCGACGCCAAGCTGATCGGCACCGACAAGCGGACGGACGTCGCGGTCCTGAAGGTCGACGGCAGCGGCTTCAAGTATGTGAAGTTCGCCTCCGAGGAGCCGAAGGTCGGGCAGTGGGTCCTCGCCGTCGGCAACCCGTTCGGCCTGGGCGGCACCGTCACCGCCGGCATCATCTCCGCGGAAGGACGCGACATCGGCTCCGGCCCCTACGACAACTTCCTGCAGATCGATGCGCCGGTGAACCGCGGCAACTCCGGTGGCCCTGCGTTCAACGTGCACGGCGAAGTCGTCGGTATGAACACCGCGATCTACTCGCCTTCCGGCGGCAATGTCGGCATCGCTTTCGCCATTCCGGCAAAGATGGTGTCGGAGATCGTCGGCGATCTGAAGGATAAGGGCGCAGTCACTCGTGGCTGGCTCGGCGTTCAGATCCAGCCGGTGACGAGCGACATCGCCGATAGCCTCGGCGTCAAGGAGACCGAAGGCGCGATCGTGGCCGACGCGATGTCGGCAGGACCGGCGTCGAAGGCCGGCATCCAGACCGGCGACATCATCACCGCCGTCGACGGCAAGCAGGTGAAGACCCCGAAGGACCTGTCGGAGACGATCGCCGATATGGATCCGGGCAAGAAGGTGACCATCACCGTCCTGCGCGACGGCAGCAAGCAAGATGTCGACGTGACGCTCGGCAACCTGAACGACTACGACCAGACGCAGCAGGCGAGCGCCGACACCTCGGGCCCTGAGGCTGTCACGCCGGGTTCGCTCGACGCGCTCGGGATCACGGTCGAGCCGAATCCGGACGGTGAGGGTGTGCGCATCGCGGGCGTCTCCGACGAGAGCCCCGCTTCCGACAAGGGCCTGGAGGCCGGCGACGTGATCGTCGCGGTGGGCAGCAAGGAAGTGAAGAGCGTCTCCGACCTTGAGGCCGGTATCGCCGACGCACAGGACAAGGGCCGCGACGCCGTGCTCTTCCGCGTGCAGGGCCAGAACGGCACCCACTTCGTGGGCGTGCCTTTCGAGCGCAGCTAACGACGATCTGAGACCGGGCGAGTACTCACCCACCCATCGCCCGGTTTTCAGCAGGCGGGCCGCGCAAGCGGCCCGTCGCGTCGTCTGAGGAACTGGCGAAAATGTACCAAGCCGACTATCTCAACGCTATGAGAATCCTGGTCATCGAAGACGATCGCGAGACGGCGAGCTATCTCGTCAAAGCCATGGGCGAGGCCGGCCACGTCGCCGACAGCGCTTTCGACGGCGAGGAAGGCCTGGAGCGGGCGAAGGCGGAAGACTACGACGTCCTCGTGGTCGACCGCATGCTGCCGAAGCGCGACGGGCTCTCCGTCATCAGCGAACTCAGGGAAACCGGAAGCCAGGTCCCGGTGCTGATCCTCTCCGCCCTCGGGCAGGTCGACGATCGCGTCACCGGCCTCCGGGCCGGCGGCGACGACTATCTGCCCAAGCCCTATTCGTTCTCGGAGCTCCTGGCGCGGGTGGAGGTTCTCGGACGGCGCAGCGCCCCGAAGGAGGCGGACACCGTCTATCGCGTCGCCAACCTGGAGCTCGACCGTCTGGCGCGCAAGGTGCGCCGCGGCGGTGAGCCGATCGTGCTGCAGCCACGCGAATTCCGGCTGCTTGAATATCTGATGAAGAACGCCGGCACGGTGGTGACCCGCACCATGCTGCTCGAAAAGGTCTGGGACTACCATTTCGATCCACAGACCAACGTCATCGACGTGCACATGTCGCGGCTGCGCGCCAAGATCGATAAGGGCTTCGATCGGCCGCTGCTGCACACGGTGCGCGGCTCCGGCTACGTGATGCGGGACGATGGCTAGCCCGGGCTGGACGCGCCTCTTTCGTACGACCGCGTTCAAGCTCACAGCGATCTTTCTGGCGGTCTTCACGGTCTTCGCCGCCTTCCTGATCGGGTACATCGCGCGCAACACAAGCGAGATCCTGAAGACGCAGATGGTCGATTCCGTGGAGGCGGAGCTGCAGTCGATCGAACTGCAGTACGCCCGCGGTGGGCCGGCCTGGCTGGCGCGCGTGGTCGAGCTCAGAAGCGCGCAGCCCGGCGCCAGCCTCTATTTCGTCACCGACGCTGAAGGCGACCGCATCGCCGGCAACGTGGAGACGGTGCCCGCCTCAATCCTCAAAAGCTCGCAGAGCGCCTTCCAGGTCGTCCCCTACATGTGGCGCGACGAGCAGGGCTCAAAGCCGCATTCGGCGCTGGTGCGCGTCTTCGAGTTCCCCGACGGCGTGCGCGTGCTGGTCGGGCGCGACGTAAGCGAGCGCGAGGCGCTGGTCGGGCTCGTCAGGCGCTCGCTGATCTTGACCGCGGCGCTGATGGTGGCGCTCGGGCTGCTCTCCTGGATATTCGTCTCGCGGCGCGTGCTGAAGCGCATCGACGCGATCACCGAGAGCAGCCAGCGCTTTGTCGAGGGGGACCTTTCCGGGCGGCTGGAGGTGACCGGCACGGGCGACGAGTTCGATCGTCTCGCGGAGAGCCTGAACGCCATGCTGGCGCGCATCGAGCGGCTGATGCTCGGGCTGAAGGAAGTCTCCGACAACATCGCCCACGATTTGAAGACGCCGCTCACCCGCATGCGCAACCGCTTGGAGCGCGCTCTGACCGGCGGCAAGTCGGAGCCCGACTACCGCGAAGCGCTGCACGCCACGATCGACGAAGCCGACCAGCTTATCCGCACCTTCAACGCGCTGCTTCTGATCGCGCGCGCGGAGGCCGGCTCGTCCGACACGGAGTTCGACAGCTTCGACGCGACCGAGGTCGCGCGGGGCGTCGTGGAACTCTACGAGCCGGTGGCCGAGGAGGCGGGCGTCGCCTTGCGGCTGGAGGAAAACGGACCGGTCATGGTGCGCGCGCATCGCGAGCTAATCAGCCAGGCGCTTGCGAATCTGGTCGACAATGCCGTCAAATACGCCGGCGAGGGAAGCGAAACGCCGGAGGTTGTCATCGCGGTCGCGGGAAAAAACGGCGGCAGCGAATTCCGCGTCGCCGATAACGGCGCGGGAATCGCCGAGGCCGACCGGGAGCGGGCGACGGAACGCTTCGTGCGGCTGGAGCAAAGCCGCTCAAAGCCGGGCGCGGGGCTGGGGCTGAGCCTGGTGTCCGCGGTGGCGCAACTGCACGGGGGAAAACTGACGCTCGCCGATAATTCGCCGGGCCTTGTCGTGATCCTGACGGTGCCCGGGGCGGCGCATCGTCGTGCAGCCTGAAAGCCTAGCCCGCCGCATCACGGCGCTGCCGCAATCGCCGAACGCCGGAGCCGCCCACGAGCGGCTCGCGGAGGCGGCGGAGAAACAAGGGGAGGGCGGGCCCGACGCCCTGCTGAGTGCGCCCGACATCCACGCCTTTCTCGGCACTGCGCTCGGCGACTGTCCCTATCTCCTCGACCTCGCGGTGAAGGACGTCGCGCGCCTCGCCGCGATCCTCAACGACGCACCGGAGGCGCGGGTTGCGGCGACGATCGAAGCGCTCGGAAGCGCGGAATGGGAGGCGCGCGCAGGCGCCATGTCGGCGCTCCGCCGCGCCAAACAGGACGTGGCGCTGACGCTCGGCCTCGCCGACCTTGCCGGCGCGCTCGACGTGGAAGCGGTCACCGGGCTGCTGACGCATTTCGCCGACGCGGCACTTTCCGCCGCACTCCGCTTCGCGCTCGCCGATGCCGCGCGCGCCGGCAAATGGCTGGGGGGCGCCGACGCGCCCGGCTTCTTCATCCTCGGCATGGGCAAGTACGGCGCAGGCGAGCTCAATTACTCGAGCGACATCGACATCATCGTGTTCTTCGAGCCCGACGCGCCTGGGCTGCCCGACGGCGCCGAGCCGTCCGCCTTCTGGGTCAGGATCGTCCGGCTCCTGGTGACGCTTCTGCAGGAGCGCACGGCCGACGGCTACGTCTTCCGCACCGACCTGCGCCTCCGGCCCGATCCGGGCGCAACGCGCGTCGCCATCGCCGCTCCCGCCGCCCTCATCTACTACGAAAGCATGGGGCAGAACTGGGAGCGCGCCGCGCTCATCAAGGCGCGCGCGGTTGCCGGCGACATCGCTACGGGCGAAGCCTTCCTGCGCGAGATCGCGCCGTTCATCTGGCGCAAATACCTCGACTTCGCGGCGATCGCCGACATCCATTCCATCAAGCGCCAGGTGCACGCTTATCGCGGACACGGCACGGTCGCCGTCGCCGGCCACGACATCAAGCGCGGGCGCGGCGGCATCCGCGAGATCGAGTTCTTCGTGCAGACGCAGCAGCTGATCGCCGGAGGACGCGACCCGGCGCTCCGCGGCACACGCACGCGCGCGATGCTTGCCACCCTGACGGAGAAAGGGTGGATCGACGAGGCGATCCGTACGGAGCTGGACGAGGCCTACGTCTTCCTGCGCAACGTCGAACATCGCCTGCAGATGGTGCGCGATGAGCAGACGCATACGATGCCGCGCGACCGCGCGGAGCTGGCGCGGATCGGCCGGCTCATGCGCGAGCCCGATGTCGATGCGTTCGAAGCGCAGCTCCGCTACGTCCTGGAAACGGTCGCCAAACGCTATTCGCGGCTCTTCGAAGCCGGAAGCGAGCTTTCCACGGAGACGGGAAACCTGGTCTTCACCGGCGGGGAGGACGATCCGGAGACGCTGGAGACCCTGAATGGGCTCGGCTTCGAGGCGCCGAAGACGGTGACGGAGACGGTCAGGAGCTGGCATTTCGGGCGCTTTTCCGCGATGCGTTCCACCGCTGCGCGCGAAAGCCTGACGGAGATTACGCCGGCGCTGCTTCAGGCCTTCTCGCGCGCCGGCAACCCGGACGCGGCGGTGCGCGCCTTCGACAGCCTTCTGAAGGCACTGCCCGCCGGCGCGCAGCTCTTCGCGCTCCTGCGCAACAATCCGCACCTCCTCGACATGCTGGCGACGATCCTTTCCGCGGCGCCGCGGCTTGCGGAAATCTTCGCGCGCCGTCCGCACGTCGCCGACGCGCTGCTCGACCCGAGCGACGATGCCGGCGGGGCGGGTCCGCAGGAGATCGAAGCGGCGCTGGATCAAAGCCTTGCGCAGGCGCGCCGCTACGAGGAGATGCTCGACCGCGCGCGGCTCTTTGCGGCGGAGCGGCGCTTCCTGATCGCGGTCGGGCTGCTCACCGGCGCGCACACGCCGACGGAGGCCGGCAAGGCGTTCTCCGACCTCGCCGAAGCGGTTGTACGCGCGCTGTTGCAGCGGACGGAGGAGGAATTCGCCGCGCGCCACGGGCGGCTCCCCGGCGGCGAGACGGCGATCGTTGCGTTCGGGCGGCTCGGGAGCCGTGAGATGACGGCCGGCTCCGACCTCGACCTGATCGTCGTCTACGATCACGACGCGGATGCTTCGGCCTCCGACGGCGAGCGCGCGCTTGCGCCGTCGCAATATTATGCGCGGCTGACGCAGCGCCTGATCGCGGCGCTCGCGGCGCCGACGGCGGAGGGCGTGGCCTACGAGGTCGATCTGCGGCTCCGCCCTTCGGGCCGCGCCGGGCCGCTCGCGACACGGCTTGCCGCGTTTGAGGACTATCAGCTCACCGAGGCCTGGACCTGGGAGCACATGGCGATGTCGCGCGGCCGCGTCATCGCCGGCGACGCGGGGCTTGGCGCGCGCGTTTCGGACGTGCTCGACGCGCTCGTCGCTAAGCCGCGCGATCGCGCCGCGCTCGCCAAGGACGTCGCGGAGATGCGCGCCCGTATCGAGCGCGAGAAGGCCGCCTCCGGTCCCTTCGACGTGAAGCTCGCGCCGGGCGGGCTCATGGATTGCGAGTTCGCCGCGCAGTTTCTCGCGCTTACCGGTCTCGGACCTTCACCCGGCGCGACAACGCTGGAGACGCTGGAGCGCGCCCGCGCGGAGGGACTGGTCGAAGCGGCGGAAGGGGAGCGGCTCGTGCTTTCCGCCGCGCTGCAGACCGCGATCCTGCAGCTTGCCCGCGTCGCCGATCCAAGGACCTTCGCGCCCGAGAACGCGCCGGAGGCGCTGAAACGGTTGATGCTGTCGCTGGCGAACGGTGCGCTCGAGGAGGCAGGGGTCGGCGAGGAGCGCGCCGGCGTCGGCACGTTCGAGGCGTTGACGGAGCGGCTCGCGCAGATTCAGGCTCAGACCCGCGCGGCGCTGGAGAAAGTGCTCGGAGTGAAGGTGGCGTAGCGGCGTTCCGAGACGGAAGCCGGAGGCCTGTGTCAGGCCGCGTTGGCGGCGGTAGTGGCGGCGGGGCGGAGCGGCAGGAACACGGTCACCGTGGTGCCGGCGCCTTCTTTCGATTCGATCGTCATCTCGCCGCCATGGAGCGCGACGAGCGAGCGCGAGATGGCGAGCCCGAGCCCGGAGCCCTTGTGGCTGCGGGTGAGCGGTCCTTCGACCTGCTCGAACGGGCGGCCGAGCTTCTCAAACGCCTCGCTCGCGATGCCGATGCCGGTATCCGCCACCGTCACCAGAGCGCCGTCGGCGCGCTTCTCCGTCTTGACCGCGATGGTGCCGCCTTCCGGCGTGAACTTCACGGCGTTGGAGATAAGGTTTGCGACGACCTGGCGCACGGCCTCCTTGTCGGCCGGAAGCGTGACCTCGGCGCGCGGCGCGGCGACGATGGTGAGATGGCTGCGCTCCGCTTCCGCGGCGAAGGCGCCGATGGTTTCCCTCACCAGCGCGTCGAGATCGAGCGGCTCCCGGTCGATCTCGATCCGGCCGGCTTCGAGCCGCGCCATGTCGAGGATGTCGGAGATGATCCTGAGCAGGAAGGTGCCGGCCTCGTTGATGTCGCGGCAATAGCCGTCGTACTGGTCGTTGCCGAGCGGACCGAAAGCGCCGGAGAGCATCAGGTCCGAGAAGCCGATGATGGCGTTCAACGGCGTCCTCAGCTCGTGGCTGACATTGGCGAGGAACTCCGACTTGACCCGGTTGGCGTCCTCCGCCTTGTCCTTCTCGACCGCATACTTCTCGGCCAGTTCGACGAGCTGCTGCGCCTGTTTCTCAAGCTGCTGACGTGAACGGCGGAGATCGGCGACGGTCTCGCGCAGCGCCCGCTCGTTCTCCAGGAGCGCGTATTCCTTGTCCTTCAGCACGGAGATGTCCGTGCCGACGGAGACGAAGCCGCCGTCCTTGGTGCGCCGCTCGTTGATCTGCAGCCAGCGCCCGTCCTCCACGCGCGCCTCCACGGAGCGGGCGCCGCCGCCCTCGGCGGGCGAACGGTCGGCGATGATGGAGCGGCGGCCGTGCTCCTTGATTTCCGAATAGGGCGTGCCGGGGCGGACAAGCTCGTCGGGAAGGCCGTGAAGCTGCTGGTACTTGCTGTTGCATAGAACCAGGCGGTTGGACGCGTCCCACAGGACGAAGGCCTCGGAGATGGCTTCGATCGCGTCGCGGAGCCGCATGTCGGCGGTGCGCGATTCCTCGGCGAGCCGGCGCCGCTCGGTGACGTCGACGGCGATCCCGACGAGATGCGGCTCGTCCAGGGAATCGGCGACGACCTCGGCGCGCACACGTATCCACACCCAGTGCCCTTCCGCGTGGCGCATGCGGAACTCGCTGTCGAACTGGCCCGCGCCGGCTTCGACCAGCCGGTCTGCGAGCAGCGAAAGGTCGACGTCGTCGGGATGCGTGAGATCGGCGACTTCGCCGATCGACACGAGCCGGTTCTCCGGCTCAAGCCCCAATATCTCGAACATCGATGGCGACCAGAAGATGGCGCCGCGTGAAAGGTCCCATTCCCAAAGCCCGGAGCGGCCGCGGCGGAGCGCGGTGTGAAAGCGCGTCTGCGTTGCCGCATAGATAAAGTCGGCTTCGCGGGCGCGCGCCGTCTGCGCGTGATAGGCGAAGCCGAGGATGACGAGCACCACGCTGGTTGCGACGAAGACCGTCGCCTCGCGCGATACGGTGCGCCGCCACTCGGCGAAAACGCCGGACGTCGGCTGCATCACCGCGATTGCGCCGACGCCGTCTAAATTGTGATGCACGGTGGCGATGACCTCGTCGCCGGAGGTCAATGTCAGCCGCAGCACGCCAGCGCGCTCGCCAAGCGTGGTGAGCGGCTGGCTCGGTCCGAGAATCTCGTCGACGTAGCGCCGAAGCAGGTCGGGATCGCGCGGCGCCGCCGCGACCACCATGCCCTGCGGGTCCATGAGCAGGATCTGGCGCGCCTGGTCGGTGGCGAGCGGGGGAAGGGCGTTCTCAAGCTGCCCCTGCAACATCTCCGAGGGCTCCGCGAGGGAGAGCGGCAGGCTAGACTGCGCCAGCTCGCTGACGATCGCCGTCGCAATCAGCGACAAGCGGAGGTCGGCTGCATTCTCCGTCTCCGTGCGCGCCTGGTAGAGCGCCACGACGCGCATTGCGCCGAGCGCGACGACGAAGAGGATGATCAGGATCGGGATGAGGCGCTTGAGATAGGGCTCGCTGTTGACGAGCCGCGCATAGGCCGGATGGATGAAGAGCCGGGCGTGACCGGCAAGGGCCGCGCTGTTGAGGCGCTGGAAATCAGGTATTTGCCGGATCGCCGACGCGATGGCCCCCCGCGGCCGCGCCATGCTCGCCCTCCTCGAAAACGTTCGGGGCGCCGCCCCCCGAATCACCTTCATTTGAATCAGGACGAGTCCGCTTGTCTACAGCCGGTCAAGAAAATTCTTCGCGCGCGCGATCGCAGTGGGAATCCGTGGCGCGTTAACACCTTATCCGGCGAGTGTGCGACCGACGATATCGCCGAGGTCGCGGGAGAGCGGCTGCGACTCCTGCAGGTCGCGAAGCGCCTTCTCCGCCTTGTCGCGGCGTCCCTGTTCAAGCATGCGCCAGGAACGAAAGGCGGTGGCGATCCGTGCCGCGACGGAAGGGTTGTGGCGGTCGAGGTCACCGATCGCGCGCGCCGCGAAGCGGTAGCCCGCGCCATCCGGCCGGTTGAAGCCGACCGGATTGAAGGCCGCGAAGGAGCGCACCAGCGCGTAGACGCGGTTCGGATTCTTGAACGAGAAGGCGGAATGCGTGGTGAGGCGCTCCACCGCTTCCTGGCTTGAATGGCGCGGCGCCGTCGCCTGCACCGCGAACCACTTGTCGAGCACGAGCGGGTTCTCGCGGTAGCGCTTTTCAAAGCGCGCAAGCGCTTCGTCCGCGCCGTCGAGGCCGAGATGCACGAGAAGGCGGAGTGCCGCGAGGCGGTCGGTCAGGTTCTCCGCGGCGTCGTAGCGGGCGAGAAGGTCCGCTCCCGACAGGGATCCGCCCGCGGCCTCAAGGCCCCACGCCGCATGCGCAAAAGCCCGCCGTCCGGCGCTCTCCGCATCGGGCGAATAGGGCTTCGCGGGTGCCGAGCGCGCCGCGGCCTCGCCAACGGATGTCCCGATGGCGCGCCCGAGAAACGCCTGCAAAGCGGTGCGCGCGTCGTGGATTGCGTCGGGATCGACGTCGTGGCCGATCGCCTGCGCGATATCCGTCTCGCTCGGCAGGGTGAGCGCGAGCGCGCGGAAGGCGGAATCGAGCTCTTCGTTCTCGGCGAGGCGCTGCAGCTCTTCGGAGAAACGCATGTCGAAGGTGGGCTCTTCGTTCGCCCGGATCGCCGCTGTCGCGGCCTCCAGCATCGAAAGCCCGATCTGCTGCGCCGCCTCCCAGCGATTGAACGGATCGGGATCGTGGCCGATCAGGAACAGGCGGTCTTCCTGCTCAAGGTCGGAATGCAGATGGACGGGCGCGGAGAACTCGCGGAAGAGCGAGGGGGTTGGCCGCGCGCGCACGCCCTCGAACACGATCTCCTCGCGACCCTTGGTGAGATGGATCACGCCGTCGCCGACATTTCCGCGCGCCTTTGAATAGCTGAGATCCTGGCCATCAGGCCCGACGAGGCCGAAGGCGATCGGGATATGCATCGGCTTCTTGGGCAACCGATCCGGCGTCTCCGGCAGGTCCTGCCTCAGTTCCAGCGTCAGCCGCTCCGCTTTTGGATCGTAGCGGTGTGCGACGGTGATCGTGGGCGTGCCGGCCTGGCTGTACCAGAGCGCGAACTGCGAGAGGTCGGTCCCTGTCGCGTCGGCGAAGCAGGCGAGGAAATCCTCAATCGTGGCGGCATCGCCGTCGTGACGCTTCAGATAGAGGTCCATGCCGGCGCGAAAGCCCTCGCGCCCGAGCACGGTCTGCAGCATGCGGCAGATCTCCGCGCCCTTCTCGTAGACGGTCGCGGTGTAGAAGTTGTTGATCTCGCGATAGCTGGTCGGTCGCACCGGATGGGCGAGCGGTCCGGCATCCTCGGGGAACTGGTGCTGGCGGAGCGCCGCCACGTCGGCGATGCGCTTCACCGCGCGCGAGCGTACGTCGCTCGAAAATTCCTGGTCGCGGAAGACGGTCAGCCCTTCCTTCAGGCAGAGCTGGAACCAGTTCCGGCAAGTGATTCTGTTGCCGGTCCAATTGTGGAAGTACTCGTGCGCGATGACGGCCTCGACGTGGGCGTAGTCCTGGTCGGTGCCGGTCTCCGGGTCGACCAGCACGTATTTGTCGTTGAAGACGTTGAGGCCCTTGTTCTCCATCGCTCCCATGTTGAAGTCCGACACGGCGACGATGTTGAAGACGTCGAGATCGTATTCGCATCCGAAGCGCTCCTCGTCCCAGCGCATCGAGCGCTTGAGCGCGTCCATGGCGTAGAGGCAGCGCTCCTCCTTGCCCGGCTCGCAATAGATGCCGAGCGCCACCTGGCGGCCGGAGAGGGTGACGAACGTGTCGTGGATCGAGGCGAGCGCACCGCCCACCACCGCGAAGAGGTAGGAGGGCTTGGGGAAGGGGTCGTGCCAGACGGCGAAATGACGCGTTGTGCCCGCGATGTCGCCTGCGTCGATCAGGTTGCCGTTGGAAAGCAGGATCGGCGCTTCGCTCTTTTCCGCCTCGATGCGCGTCGTATAGACGGCGAGGACGTCGGGGCGGTCGTAGAAATAAGTGATGCGGCGGAAGCCCTCCGCTTCGCACTGCGTCGTGTAGACGCCGCTTGAGCGGTAGAGCCCCATCAGCGCGCTGTTTGCCGAAGGGTTCGCCTCGGTGGCGATCGTCAGCTCGAACGGCGCCGCCGGCGGCGCGTTCACGGTCAGCCGGTCGGGCGTCGCCGTGAAGGCGTCATCAGAAAGAACCGCCGAATCGAGTTTCAGGCTTTTCAGGACCAGCCCGTCGCCGTCGAGCACGAGCGGCGTATGCGGCGCGGCGCCATCACGCGGACGGATCGTCAGACGCGCGGTGATCTCCGTCGCCTCCGGCGCGAGGCGGAAATCGAGATCGACGGCTTCGATCAGGTAGTCGGTCGGGCGGTAGTCTTCGAGCCGGATAGGGGGTGGGTTTTCGGTGCGCATCGGGGGTTCCTTCTCGGGAGCCCGATAGCATTTTCACGCGCCCTTGGAACCTGTGACACCGAGGCCGATTGCGGCGAGACGACAAAAAGAAACAGGCCCACCGTTGGAGGAGGGCCTGTCACTTTTGGTCGCCGCGCGCCTGCGGGGACATACGTGCCGTTTACCGGCGGGGTCGGCGGGGGCGTTCAAGCGTTCCATCCGTGGATATTGCGCTTGGCCCGGATCTGAAGCTCACGGCTCGGATCGTGCAAGAACGGAAGATCGAGTGCCGCCTGCACATCGTTCCGGCTCAGGCCGATGTCGGAGAGCATGTGATCGTCGAACTCGACGAGCCGCGAAACCTGCTGCCGGTCCCTCCAGGTCTGCACGGCCCGCTGGATCGCGGCGTAGACGGACTGCAGGAAACTCGGCTGTGTGCCGCTTCCCTGGCTGGCGATGAAATAGGCTGCGTTGCGCATGGCAAATCTCCTTTGTTCGCCGGATATCCCGGCGTTGGCTTAACTCTCTGCTGAAGAGGAGTCGGGTGCGCCACCCGTTTCCTGGTGTAGATATGCCGATTTCCCATTGCTCAATCAAACGAATTGATCTTATGTATCCAATCAATGGATCTGACTAATTTTGGAGACGCAAATGAGCGTCGTTTCGCTGAATTCGCAGCCACAACAGACTGAGACACCACTGGATTTCCGCGGCGCTGCCGGCCTTGAGCTGGACCTCCTGCGCACGCTTGTGGCGATCGCCGACACCGGCAGCTTCAACAAGGCGGCGCGTGCCGTCTTCCGCACGCCGTCGGCGGTCTCCATGCAGATGAAGAAGCTGGAAGAACAGGTGTCGCGACCGCTCTTCACCAAGAACGGGCGCTCCGTCACGCTGACCCCGGACGGCGACGCGCTGGTCGGCTACGGGCGGCGCATCCTGAAGCTCGCCGACGAGGCGATGCAGCGCTTCCGCGCGCCGCAGATCCAGGGCACGATTCGGCTGGGCGCGCCGGACGACTACGCCGTTCAGTTCCTTCCCGACATCCTGGCACGCTTCGCCGCAAGCCACCCTGACGTCGAGGTCGACTTGTCCTGTCAAGCCAGTTCGGAGCTCCTGAAGCTGCTCGACCAGAACGAGGTCGACATCGCGCTGGTCAGCTCAGGTCACGGTCAGCTCTCCGGCATGACGGTGCATCGCGAGCCGCTGGTCTGGGCGGGGCTCGGGCATGGCTGCGCGCACGAGAAGTCGCCGCTTCCCGTCGCCGTCTCGCATGTCGGGTGCTGCTGGCGCCGGCAGGCGCTGGCCGCCCTTGACCGCGCCGGGGTTCCCTATCGGCTCGCCTATACGAGCAAGCACTATCTCGGCCAGCTCGCGGCCGTCATGGGCGGGCTCGCCGTCGCACCCATTCCGCTGTCCTCTGTGAAGGGCGATCTGAAGATCATCGACGATGATCTGGGCCTGCCGCTTATCGGTCACTACGAGATCGAGCTTCGCCGCGCAGCGAGCGCGCGCGGCTCGCTCTTCGATGCGCTGGAAAATCACATCGTCAACAATTTCCGCGCCTACGAGGTGCAGGCCGCCTGACGCACGCGGCCATCCATCGTTGACGTAAGCTCCGCGCCGGCCGAAACCGGCGCGGTTCGATTCTGGAAACTTCGATTTAGACGGGGCGCGCGACGCGCATGACCGACGCCAAACCGCGCATCGTGGAGACGACGCGCATTTATGACGGCTGGAACAAGCTCGACATCCTGACCGTGGAAGCGCCGGAGCCCGACGGCACGCTCGCTCGGCACAAGCGCGAGCTGATCGATCACGGCCACGCGGCGGTGGTCTTGACGATCGATCGCACGCGCGGAGTGGCGATCCTCGTCCGCCAGTGGCGCGCCGGCCTGCTCCATACCGACGACGCCTATCTTCTCGAAGCGTGCGCCGGCATTCTCGATCCGGGCGAGACGCCCGAGGCGGCCGCCCGCCGTGAAGCGGAGGAGGAGATCGGGCTGAAGGTCGGAGCGCTCCGCAGCATCGGCACGGTGCTGCCCTCGGTCGGCACGCTGACGGAGCGCATGCACCTCTTCATCGCCGAGGTGACGGACAAGGACATGACGGAGAGCGGCGGCGGCGTCGCACATGAGGGCGAGAGCATCGAGGTCGTCGAGGTTCCGCTTTCTAAGCTCTACGCGATGGCGCGAAGCGGGGATATCCAGGACGCGAAGACGCTGATCATCGTCCAGCGCCTGATGCTGGAGGAAGCCGGCGCGGCCTAAGCGTCCGGACGAGCACGAACGATCTCTCCGTGAAACCAATTCCGGCCGGACGCGTTTCCTTGGCGAAGGCGCCGGCTTGGCGCGTGGAGATGGAGGATTTCATGCTGGGATGGGCAATCACCTTTCTGGTGGTCGCGTTGATCGCGGCGCTGCTTGGCTTCGGCGGGATCGCCGGCGCGGCCGTCGGAATCGCCAAGATCATCTTCTTCATTGCGATCGTGCTGTTCCTGATTTCCGCGATCGCCGGGGCTGTCCGCGGCCGACGGCCGATCTAACCCGATCTGACAGCGCAGTAGAACGAGACGCGGGGCCGCCGGTCGCAAAGGCCGGCGGCCTTTGCATGCGCGGCGGCTCAGTCCGCGCGCATGACCCGGACGCGGCTTCCGGCGCGCACGCTTTTCAAAGACCGTACGTCGCCGATCGCGTTGGCCCAGACGTTGACCGGGCTCGCCAACCGTATCTCACCCGGCGCGGAGATCGGCGTGCGGCCGAACCCGATCGCAATCGCCTCGCCATCCGGCCAGTAGGCGATCTCTCCGGCATCCACCAAGTCGCGCGCGTTCGCTTCGCGCGGCGTCGTGACGCCGATGCCGAAATAGACCTCGTCGCCCCAGGTCGAGACGGTAACCTCGAGCGGCAGTGCCGCGAGGATCGCGTCGGCCGTGGGCGTCGGAAGCGTTTCCGCCTCAAGCTTCACGCCGGCAAATTCAAAGAGGATGCGCGCCATCCGGCGAATGGTGGCCCGTCGAAGGCGGCTTCGCAAGGTTTACGAAATTGCAGGCCCGCGCGGGCCGCGTGTCAGTCGACGACGCGCCAGGCGCGGATGGGTCCGTGCGGGGGAAGCGGCGCGAGCCATGACGGCGCTGCGCCATCGACGAGCGATTGCAGCAGCGAGTTCTTGGCGTAGGCGGTCAGGCGCGGCAGGTCCGGGTCGCCGAGGCAAAGCGCGACGTAGCTGACGCCGCGCTTCTTGATCGCCGCGTGCGCCGTCGCCGGATCGGCGGTCAGCGTCTCCAGCGCGAAGCGGTTGCCGCGATTGTTGCGATGGTAGGGTGCCGCGACGACATCGTCCTTTGTCGCGACGAGGATGCGCGGCCCGAGCCTGAGCGGTGCGAGCACCAGGCCTGGCGGCTCCGCGGCAAGCGCCGCCATGTCGGCACGCACACCGCAGTTCTGCGTCGCTGCGTTGTCAGACGACGGGCTCGCCTTCACCGCGTTTCCGAGCGCGCTCCACGGGGAGGGCAGGGTCGCGACGAGCAGCACCAGCACGCCGATCCCACGAATGAGCATGCCCGACAACGCGCCGCCTTGGCCGAAGCCGCCAAGGGCGCGGTCGATCGCATAGAGCCAGCCGAAGATGCAGAAAAGCGCCGCAAGGGGCGCGCCGCGCATCGCTCCGATCGCCATCACCAAGGCGATCGATGCAAAGGCAAGGAGAATGAGGAAGGCCGGCCTCATGGCCGTCTCGCGCCGTGCTGCGACCGCCAGCCCGAGCCATCCAAAGGTGGGAAAGACAAGGAAATAGAGGAAGTCGCCGGGCCGTTCGGCGACGAGGGAGGCGAGCGGCCTCGCTTCGCCCACGCCGTCCAGCCACAATTCGCGCACCAGCGGATCGACGTCGGCGAGGGGGCCGGCGAGGACGTGCGGCCAAAGCACAACGAAGACGCCGCAGACGAGCGCGGCTGCGGCAGTGGCCCAGACGACGCGCCGCTTCCAGCTCCCTATGTGCAATGAGGCGAGACCGGCGAGCCCGAGCCCACCCGCGACCGCCAACCAGAGCCAGGGCAGTGAGAGCGCGTCGGCCGCAGCGACGGTCCATCGCGTCGGCGACACGCTGAGCGCGAAGAGAAGCGGGGTGGCGAGCGCGAAGGATGCGCCGAAACCGGTAACGACACGCCGCGATGGTGCGCCGATCACGATCCATGCGCCACCGAACAGCGCGACGGCAACGGCGACGAGCAATACCGTCTCCAGTCCGATCGCGATCGACAGCGCGGCGGCAAGGCCGGCAAAAACGGCGGCGCGCAGGCGGCCGTCAGCGATGGCTCGGATCGTTTCGAGCGCGAGCACGGCACACAACACCAACTGCACACCGTGATGATCGATCCGCCCCGGCAGCGACTGGAACTGCAGAAGCGGGTTCAGCCCGAGGATCGCCGCGGCGGCGAGAAGGGTCGGCGGCGAGAAGAGACGCGCGGCGATGGCGAGGAGCACGAGCATCAAGAGGGCGAGAAGCACGCACGGCCAGGCTGCGATGACGATCCGCTCCGCGAGGTCGCGGTCGACGATCGCCGAAAGCGCCAAGGTCCCGCCGACCATCGGAAGCTCGATCAGCCGCGGCCAATGCGACGTCATGCCTTCGGGCGGATTGACGCGGCGCTCCGTCACGTCGAACCAATTCTTGCCGCCCATCCACTCGCGCATCTGCACGAGCCGCATGGCGTCGTCGTTGTCGAGGAGCCTACCATCGCCGACCGTCGCGACCGCCATCGGCAGGATCGCGAGCGCCGCGATCGCGAGCGTCAGCACCCAGGCGACGAGAAACGTCGCCCGGCCCGCCGGGTGGATTTCCGCGCGCGTCTCCGGAGCGGTCGATTCGGTCGAAATGGCCACGGCTTGCGAACTACCGAAGCGACATTAAGAAAGCGCGAACCAGGAGAGCGGGCGGCGTCGCAAACGGACACGCCTCCCTGCGACTTCCTGCTAGATAGCGCCGCAACGCCGCGAAAGGGAATCTTGCGATGGACGCACGCACGAATGGAGCCGACCTGATCGACGGGAAGAGCGTCGCCGCGGCGCTGGTCGAGAAGGTGAAGGCCGCGCGGGCGCGGCTCCTCGCCGAGACGAAGGTCAATCCCGGCCTCGCCGTGGTGCTGGTCGGTGAGGACCCGGCGAGCGCCGTCTACGTGAAGAACAAGAGCCGCCGGGCGGAGGAGTGCGGCTTCCACTCCGAGCAGCACACGCTTCCCGCGGAGACCTCGGAGGCCGATCTCCTGGCTCTCGTCGGCAAGCTCAATGCCGATCCCGCAATCCATGGCATCCTGGTGCAGCTTCCGCTGCCGAAGCAGATCGACGCGACGAAGGTGCTATTCGCCATCGACCCCGACAAGGACGTCGACGGCTTCCATCCGATCAATGTCGGGCGGCTCGCCTCCGGCGCGCGCGACCAGGCGCTGGTGCCGTGCACGCCCGCCGGCTGCGTGATCCTCGCCAAGCATGCGCTCGGCAACGATCTCTCCGGCATGGAGGCGGTGGTGGTGGGACGCTCCAACATTGTCGGCAAGCCGGTGGCGCAGCTTCTGCTCGCCGAGAACTGCACCGTCACAATCTGCCACAGCCGCACGCGCGATCTCGCCGAGGTCTGCCGGCGAGGCGACATCCTCGTCGCCGCCGTCGGGCGCGCCGGAGATGGTGAAGGGCGACTGGGTGAAGCCCGGCGCCTGCGTCGTCGACGTCGGCATCAACCGTGTGCCGGCGCCGGAGAAGGGCGAGGGCAAGACCAAGCTCGTTGGCGACGTCGATTTCACCGCGGCGGCGCGCGTCGCCGGTGCGATCACGCCGGTTCCCGGCGGCGTGGGGCCGATGACGATCGCGCTCCTGATGGCGAACACGCTGACCGCCGCGGCGCGCAAAGCGGGGCGGGCAGAACTCGCCGCCGGCCTCGACACGGCCTGAGCGATGCCGGATTTCGCGGCGGCATTCCACAAGCGGGCAGGGGAGGAGCCCACCGACGCGCGGCTCGATGCGCCGACCTTCCACCGGAACTTCGAGCCGGTCCGCGCGGTGCTCGAACGTTTTCTCAAGGAGCGCTCCGGTCATGCGCTTGAGATCGGCAGCGGCACCGGCCAGCACGTGGTCGGCTTCGCGAAGGCCTTTCCTGCGCTGACCTGGTGGCCGAGCGATCCCAATCCCGATCACCGAAGAAGCATCGCGGCATGGCGCGACCACATCGGCGTGCCCAACGTCATGGCGCCGCTCGCGCTCGACGCTTCGCGCGGCGCGCTTCCGTCCGGCGAAGGTGCGCCACCTGGCGCGCTCGCCGCCGTCGTATCGATGAACGTAATCCACATCTCGCCGTGGGCCGTCTGCGAAGGGATCGCGCGGATCGCGGGGAGGCACCTGGAGCCCGGCGGCTTCCTTTTCCTCTACGGGCCGTTCAGACGCGGCGGGGTGCATACCGCGCCGAGTAACGCCGCGTTCGACGCCTCGCTGCGGAACGCCAATCCCGAATGGGGCGTGCGCGACCTGGAAAGCGTGCAGGCGCTCGCGGCGGAGAACGGTCTGCGGCTCCACGAGGTGGTGGAGATGCCGGCGAACAACCTGACGCTGGTCTTCCGCCGCGAGGACCGGCCGGCCGAATAGGGTAGACTGGCCGCCGTCTTCGAATCGCAGGCAGAAGGGAGCGGCGGTTTAAGTCAGCGCGGAGCCGCGGAGCCTTTGACGCGACGGTTTGCGCGCCTTCGAAGCGTGCTGGTGCCGCTTCTCACCGTCGTTTTCGCAGTGCTCGCCGTGACCGCGGTCCATCTCGTCCTAAGGGACGTCGGACCGGCGCAGATCCGCGCCGCCCTCGCCGCCATCCGGCCGGGGCAGGTGGCGTGGGCGTTTCTCCTGACCGCGGTGAGCTTCGCGGCGCTTTCGAGCTTCGACGTGCTCGCGGTCCGCGCCGTGGCGCCCGGTCAGATTTCCGGTGTCCGCGCCGCGATCGCCGGCGCCACGTCGCAGGCGGTCTCAAATCTTCTCGGCTTCGGGGCCGTGACCGCCGGCGTGATGCGCTATCGGCTCTATACGGCGGCCGGGCTCGACGCAGCCGACGTGCTGCGCATCTACGCGAATTCCTCCGTCACGTTCTGGTTCGGCTTCATCGCCGTGGTCGCCGCCGCGCTGATGATCGATCCGGGCGACGTCACGGCGCTCGCGCCGCTCGGAATCCGCGCCGAGATCATCCTCGGCGGCGCGCTCGCGGCGGCGCTCGCGATCGTCGTCGTCTGGCTCGGGGCGACCGGGCGCGTCCTGCGGCTCGCGGGCTTCTCGCTGCCGCTGCCGCCGCGCACCGTGGCAATCGGGCAGATCCTCGCGGGCTCCATAGACCTCGCCGCCTCGGCCGGCGTCCTCTACGTTCTGCTGCCGCCGGAGGTCACGCCGGCCTTTCCCTATTTCATCGTGCTCTTCGCCGGCGCGGTGCTGCTCGGACTCCTGAGCCACGCTCCCGGCGGGTTCGGGGTCTTCGAAGCGGCGATCATCGCCGCACTCGGGCAGACGATGAGCGCCGGCGTCGTCGCGGGCCTGATCGCCTACCGGCTCATCTACTACGCCGTTCCCTTCGCCATTGCCGCGGCCGGCCTCGCGATCTGGGAGGGCTTCCGCAACAAGCACCACCTCTCCGCGGCGACCGCACAGACGGCGCGGTTCCTGCGTCCCCTCATCCCGACGACCGCGGCGCTGATCGCATTTCTCTCCGGCACGCTGCTGCTCTTCTCCGTCGCGCTCGGGCCTGAGTTCGGCCGGCTGCAGAGCGTGCGCGAGTGGCTGCCGCTCTTCGTCGTCGAAGGCTCGCATCTGATCGGCAGCATCGTCGGCGTTGCGCTGCTCCTGGTCGCGCGCGGACTGCTCCGCCGGCTCTCCGCCGCCTGGCTCTTGACCGAGGTGCTGCTTCTTGTCGGAGCGGTCGTGTCGCTTTTGAAGGGACTCGATGGGGAGGCCGCGGCGCTGCTCATCGTGACGGCGGCGATCCTCTATCTCTTCCGCGGCGCATTTTACCGCGGCGGCCCGGTCTCGGCGCTGCGCGTCTCGCCGGGCTGGCTGGCGATGGCGCTTTCGGCGGCGATCGCGGCCGGCTGGCTCGGCTTCTTCAGCAATCGCCACATCGTTTATTCGCAGGAGCTCTGGTGGCAATTCGCCTGGCACGGCGACGCGCCACGCTTCCTGCGCGCCACGGTCGTCGCGGCGGCCGTGCTCGTCTGGGCGGCGGTCGATCTCTTCATGCGCCGCGGCTTCGACCGGAAGTTCGCGCCCGACCCGGTCACCGACGACATCCGCCGGCTCGTCGCTGCGTCGACGAATACGCAGGCGAGCGTTGCGCTCCTCGGCGACAAGAAGTTCCTTCTGAGTGACGATCGGACGAGCTTCCTGATGTACGGCCGCGCTGGCAAGAGCTGGATCACCATGGGCGATCCGATCGGCGAGGAAACGGCGGCCACCGATCTGATCTGGGCATTCCGGGAGCTTGCCGACCGCGCCGGCGGCAGGCCGGTCTTCTATGCGGTCGGACAAACGTTCCTGCCGGTCTATATCGATATGGGCCTGTCGATCCTGAAGATCGGCGAGGTGGCACGCGTGGCGCTTCCGGCCTTCACGCTGGAGGGCTCGCAGCGCGGCGACTTCCGCCGGGCCGCCAAGCGGGCGGAGCGGGAGGGGATCGACTTCGCCATCATTCCGAAGGCGGAGGTTGCGGGCCGTATCGAGGCGCTGCGCGCTGTCTCCGACGCATGGCTTGCGATCAAATCGGGGCACGAGAAGGGGTTCTCGCTCGGCCACTTCGACGACGCCTACATCGCCGAGTTCGACTGCGCGGTTCTGAAGGAGGGGGAAGAGATTCTCGCCTTCGCCAATGTCTGGCGCGGCGCCGGGAAGCAGGAGATGTCGGTCGACCTGATGCGCTATCTTCCGAATCGCGCGAACTATCTGATGGACGCGCTCTTCGCGCGGCTTCTGCTTTACGCAAAGGCGGAAGGCTACCAATGGTTCAATCTCGGCGCGGCTCCGCTCGCCGGGCTTGCCGACCATCCTCTCGCTTCCAACTGGAGCCGCGTCGGCACGCTGCTTTATCGCCACGCGGAGGAGTTCTACCGCTTCGAGGGACTGAAGGCCTTCAAACAGAAATTCGACCCGGTCTGGACGCCGCAATATGTCGCCTGCGCCGGCGGGCTAGGCATTCCAAGCGCCCTGATCGACGTGACCGCGCTGATCTCCGGCGGCCGATCGAGCGTCTTCATGAAGTGAGTCGTCAGTCGGGCCTAGCGGTCGGCATCCGACGAAGACGGCGGGCGCGGTCAGTCGCCGATCAATGAAACGCCCTCGGCCCGTGCCGCGCTCGCAAGCGCGCGATCCAGCGTTGCGAGTGAGAAGTTCTTGCGCTGCGCAAGTTCCAGATAGGCCGCGTCATAAACGGTGAGCTGATGGCGGCGTGCGAGTTCCAGCAGCGCCCCCTCTATCGGCTCGCCGTCCAGCCGTATCGAGAGCCGCGCGAGAAGGGAGAGCGCCTGGTCGGTGCGGCCACGATCGATCCTGCCGCGCCGTTCGTTTGTCACGAAGAGATTGCGCATCTCGTACCACCACAAGTTCGGCGCCATGGCGTAGTCATCCGTCAGCAGCGCATAGGTCGCTTCGGCCTGCATGGGTCGATCTTCAGGGAGAAACCAGCTGGCGGCGACCGAGGCGTCGACGACGAACGGCATCAGTATTTGTGGCCTTCATGCCGCGCGGAAAGTATCTCTTCCAAGGTGAGCTTCGGCATCGTCTTTCGCAGGGCGCTTATGCCTTCGAGCGCCGCCTCGACCTCTTCCCTACGCCGACCATCGTCCGGGACGATACGCGCGACGGGCTTGCCGTGACGCGTGATGACAACGGTCTCACCCTGCTCAACCTGGCCGAGAAGCTCGGCAAACCGGGCCTTTGCGTCGGAGGACTGAACGTGCCTCATAGAATTGACCAATCAAGTTGACCGGTTGAATTTAGCCGCAGAGTCCGGGGCAAGTCAATTGGTTGCGGCTCTCGTGGCACCGATGTCGGAAGGCTGCTGCAAACTCCGCACCTGAACAACCGCGTGTCGCCTTTAGGGCGAGACGATCGCGGGTCGGACCGATATTAGCAGGACAGGCCGGAAAGACGGCGGGGAGGGGTCATGAGAACGCAGGCGCGCGCAGTGGTCATCGGGGGCGGCGTCGTTGGCGTCTCCACGCTCTACCATCTGGCCAAGAAGGGCTGGACGGACGTGGTGCTGGTGGAGCGCAAGGAACTGACCTCCGGCTCGACCTGGCACGCGGCGGGCCTCCTGCCGCTCTTCAACATGAGCTACTCGGTCGGGCAGATCCACAAATACTCCGTCGCGCTCTACAAGACGCTCGAAGCGGAGACCGACCAGAGCGTGGGCTTCTCCGTCTGCTCCAACATCCGGCTTGCGCGCACCAAGGACCGCTGGGACGAGTACATGTACTACGCCGGCGTGGCGCGGACGATCGGCATCGACGTCAACATCCTGACGCCGGATGAGGTGAAGGAGATCTGGCCGCTCTGCGAGACGGACGGCATCATCGGCGCGATCCAGCACCCCGACGACGGCTACATCCAGCCCGCCGACCTGACCCAGGCGCTCGCGAAGGGCGCGCGGGCGATGGGGGCGGAAATCAACCGCAACACCAAGGTCATCGGCATCGAGCAGACGCCGTCGGGCGAATGGCTGGTCAAGACCGACAAGGGCGACATCACAGCTGAGCACGTCGTCTCGGCAACCGGCAATTTCTGCCGCAGGACCGGCGCCATGGTCGGCCTCGACGTGCCGGTGATACCGGTCGAGCACCAGTTCATCGTGACCGAGCCGCATCCGGAAATCCAGAAGCGGCACGCACAGGGCCTCCCGGAGATGGGCGTGCTGCGCGAAAGCGACTCCTCCTGGTACATGCGCGAGGAAGCGGGTGGGCTGCTGCTCGGTCCGTATGAGAAGGGCGCGCCGGTCTGTTATGTCGACGGGCCGTCGGAGGAGGCGGAATACGAGCTCTTCCAGGAGGACCTGGAGCGGCTGATGCCGCACATAGAGACGGCGATCGCGCGCGTGCCGGCCTTCGGCGAGGTCGGCATCAAGAAGGTCTATAACGGCGCCATTCCCTATACGCCCGACGGCTCTCCCATCGTCGGCCCGGCCTGGGGGCTGAAGAACTTCTGGCTGAACGAAGGGCATTCCTTCGGCGTGACGGCCGCCGGCGGCGCCGGCTGGCAGCTTGCCGAATGGATCGTCGACGGCGAGCCGACCATCGACATGATGGGCGTCGATCCGCGCCGCTTCGGCCCCTACGCGACGAAGGGCTATCTCAAGGCGAAGAACGAGGAGGCCTATGCCAACGTCTTCACCATGCATTACCCCGACGAGGAGCGCGCCGCCGCCCGTCCTCTGAAGACGGCGCCCTGCTACGGGCGGATGCAGAAGCTCGGCGCGGTCTTCGGAAGCATCTACGGCTGGGAGCGTCCGAACTGGTTCGCGCCGGAGGGCCACGAAGTTCCCGCCGACGAGCTCGACGTCGACAACACGCTGACCAACCACAATCACGCGCCGGCCGACTGGACCGGCAAGGTGCGCGAGCGCTGGTCGTTCCGCCGCTCAAATTATTTCGAGCATGTCGGCAACGAATGCCGACACGTGGCCGAGCACGTTGGACTTCTGGACATGACGGCCTTCGCCAAATGCTACGTCTCCGGGCCGGGCGCGGAAGCCTGGCTCGATTCCATCCTGGCGAACCGCATCCCGAAAAAGATCGGGCGCGTGAACCTCTGCCATCTCTCTGACCAAGCACGGCGGGGTGCGCTCCGAGTTCACCGTCTACAAGGTGCATAAGGGCGGCTATTACCTGGTCTCCGCCGGTGCGCTCGAGCGCCACGATCACGACATCCTGCTGAAGCTGATGCCGACGGACGGCAGCGTCAGGGTTTTTCCGGTCACCACGGCGTGGGGCGTTCTGGTGCTCGCCGGACCTCGGGCGCGCGACGTGCTGTCGAAAGTGACCGACGCCGACCTCTCCAATGCCGCCTTTCCCTGGCTCTCCGGCAAGGAGATAAACGTCGGGCCGGCGACCGCGCATGCGCTCCGCGTGAACTTCGTGGGCGAGCTGGGCTTCGAGCTGCATCACCCGATCGAGATGCAGAACGCCATCTTCGACGCGGTGATGCAGGCGGGCAAAGAGTTCGGCATCAAGCCGTTCGGCATCCGCGCCATGATGTCGATGGCGATCGAAAAATCCTACCGGCTGATCCCGCGCGAATTGTCGATCGAGTATTCGGCCTACGAATCCGGCCTCGACCGCTTTGTGCATCCGAACAAGGGGGACTTCCTCGGCCGCGACGCGCTGGTGAAGGCGCATGCGGAGGGCGACAAGTGGAAATACGTGACGATGGAGGTTGACGGCATCACCGACGCCGACCCGCGCGGCAACGAGCCGATCTGGATGGGTGATGAGCTGGTCGGCCGCGCCACCTCCGGTGCCTACGGTTGGCGCGTCGGGAAGTCTCTCGCGCTTGCAATGGTGAAACCGGAGCACGGCGCGGATGGGACGGAGCTCGATATCCAGATCCTCGGCGAGCGCTACAAGGCGACGGTGATCCCGGAGAGCCCCTACGATCCGGAGAACGCAAAGCTCAGAGCTTGAGGTCGGCACTGGGCGTGTTGCCGGATGGCGCGGAGCGTATCGGAGGTGAGCGTTTGAGCGGTGTCCCGGATTACGCTGATGCTTTATCCGGGTTACGAGCGGGCACTCCTGCCCTCCGGAATACGCCCGTCGCCGGACAAGAGCACGGCAACCGGCCGCCAAGCGGGGACGTGCGAGCAGACGATCAGCACAATCACCATGATCGGGACCGACAGGAACATGCCGACGATGCCCCAAACGAAAGCCCAGAAGGTGAGCGAGAGGATGATCACGAGCGGGCTCAAGTTGAGCGAGCGGCCCATCAGCGGCGGCTCGATGAAGTTGCCGACGACGATCTGGATGGCGCCGATGCCGACGGCGACGATGAGAACCGGCCCCGGCTTATCAAACTGCACCAAAGCGACGAGCGACGGCAGGATCGTGGCGACGGCTGAGCCGATGTTCGGGATGAAGTTCAGAAGGAAGGCGAGGAGCGCCCAGGTCTCGGCGAAATCGAGCCCGACCAGCCTCATCACCGCATAGGCGGCGGTCGCGGTCAGCGCGCTGACGAAAAGCTTGATGGCGAAATAGCGCTGCACGCTGCGCGAGATGGAATCGACCACGCTGCGCACATTCGCCGCGCGGTCAGGATCGGGGAAGAGGCGCTCGAACTTGGTTTTGAAAGCGCGGCTCTCGACGAACATGAAGGCCACGTAGAGGGCAGTCAGGGTGATCGTCGTCAGCGTCGTGCCGGCCGAGCCGAGGAGGGCGGGAATACGGGCGCCGACGTTGATGTCGGAAAGCGCCATCCGCAGATCCTCAGCGAGATTGCGGCCGAAATATTCCCCCGCAGCGGTGACAATCGACTGAACGCGACCGACATAGCGGGGGCTTGCCGCGACGACGGCGTCGATCTGCGACGAGAGCACGGAGGTGATCAGGAAGGGGAGATAGACGATGACCGCGAGCCCTATGGCGACCGCGAGCGGGCGCGGGATCGACCAGCCGCCGAGGCGCACCGCAGCGATGTGACTGATGAGCGCGGTGAGGAGATTGAAGAGCACCAGCGCGACCGCGATCGGGATCAGGAAGGACCGGCCCGCTGCCAGCATCACCAGCACGATCGCTCCGGCGACGAGCCAGACGAACCAGCGCGGGACGATCATCGGCGATCCCCCACGCCGGAAGGTGGCCCGCGGTCACGGATGGAAGAGGAATCGCCCATCAGACCGCCAGTCTGCCATCAGTCCGAGTGCCCCGCTTTGAAGCTGTCCTCGATCCGTTCCACGATTGGCGCGTAAAACGGCTTCCTGTCCTTCGGAAAGTCGATCCCGAAGGCGGAGATGACGCCGTCCTTGAAGAAATATTTCTCGTAGAATATGCGCTCGCCGCGGAAACCGGAGACCACGAGCCAAGCCTTGCCCGAGGGACTGTAGGTCACGTCCTCGTAGCCGTCGGTGCCTTTCATCCGCCTGCGAAATGTGCCCGGCGTGTCGTTGTCGACGTTATGAAGGGCGTAGATCTCCAGCGTCGCGTCCTCCGCGGTAAAGCGGCGGCCGTCGCCGTTCTCCGGCGGTGCTTCCGCCGTGAAGATGTCGGCGGGATAGTTGAAACGCATGCCGAACCGGTCGTTTACGTAGGTCTGCCAGCCGTCCTTACGCGGGATGAAATCGTCGGCTTGCGCTGCGCCGACGACGAGCGCGACGAGTGCAACGAGCGGAAGGAATGCCCGAAAAAGCGCGCGAGACATGCTGCTGCTCGCGCGCTATTGGGCGCCGAGCGAGGCTCTGGGCCTCTCGCCTGGCTTGGCGGTCGCACTCGCGTTTCTGCTATCCCTGAGATCGAAATCCGCTCGCGCCGCGTCGACCCGCGCCTGGTTGCTGCGCGCCCAATCGGCAAGCGCGCCGACAGGAACGAGGAGCTCAAGCCCGAGCGACGTGAGCTCGTATTCCACGCGCGGCGGGACGGTCGGGTAGACGGTCCGCGTCACGAAGCCGTCGCGCTCCAGGCTCCTGAGCGTCGCCGTCAGCATTTTCTGCGAGATGCCGTCGATCCTGCGTCTGAGCTCGCTGAAGCGCAGCGACCCGCCGCCGAGAAGCGAGACGACGAGAACGCTCCACTTGTCGCCGATGCGGGCCAGGAATTCGCTGACCGGCCGGCATTCCTCGGTGAGTTTTGGGTGCTTCGGTTTCAAAGAAGTGCCTCCTTGCGGCGCTCCGGCAGTCACTCATATATCTCTACTCTCTTTCGGATACCACCAGGAAGACCGGACTATGGCAAAGCCGAAAATTGGAGTGATCGTCGGAAGCACGCGCCCGGGCCGCTTCGCGGACCATCCGGCTAAGTGGATCACGGCGCTGGCGGAAAAGCGCGGCGATGTGGACGTCGAGCTTCTCGATCTGCGCGACTGGCCGATGCCTTTTTTCGAAGAGGAGGTTTCCCCGGCCTATACGCCCTCCAAGAACGAAGTGGCGCAACGCTGGCAGAGGAAGATCGATTCGCTCGACGGCTTCATCGTCACCGTGGCGGAATACAATCGCGGGCCGACCGCGGTCCTTAAGAACGCGCTCGACTACGCCTACAAGGAATGGAACCGCAAGCCGATCGCCTTCGTCGGCTATGGCGGGGTGGGCGGCGCGCGCGCGATCGAGCAGCTCCGGCTGCATGCGATCGAGCTCCAGATGGCGCCAATCCGCGCCGCGGTTCACATCCAGATCCCGGTCTATCTCGACGTCATCAAGGGAGAGAAGACCCTCGACGATTTCGACGTCCTGGTGCAGGGCGCGAACGACATGCTCGATCAGTTCGTCTGGTGGCTGAACGCGCTGAAGACGGCGCGGGAGGCGATGCGGCAGGCGGCTTAGAGTCAATCTACCGATGTCGTCATGCCCGGACTTGACCTGCCTTCGCTGAAGCGAAGCTCCGGCTTCGGGCAGGCAGGTCCGGGCATCGATTCCGTAACGTTGACGCCAACCTGAGCCGCAACGGAATGGATTGCCGGGCCAAGCCCGGCAATGACGACGGTTGGTTGGCGACTTATCCCTACGCCGGCTTGATGTTCTGGTTGGCGCGGAAGAGGTTGTCGGGATCGTACTTCCGCTTCACCGCGGCGAGCCGCTTGAAGTTTGCGCCGTAGACCTTCTCGATCCGGTCGGCCTCGTCCTCCGGCATGAAGTTCACGTAGGCGCTGCCGAGCGCGTAAGGCGCCGCAGCCTGGAAGAGCTTGCGCGCCCATCCGACGCAGGCATTGTCGTCCGAAGCCTCCCGCCAGCGGGTGTGCACGTTCATGATGAAATGCCCCTTTCGCTGCGGGTAGGCAGTGGCGTCCACGGGGACGCGGGCCATCGCTCCGCCGACATGGGCGATGAAGATTTCGCATTCGGGGCCGGGAAGCGTGCGCACCGCGTCGAGGAGCGTATCGAGGACCCCCTCTTCGAGGCGGTCGAAATCGTGCGTCTTCCAATAGTTCCGCGCGCCGGGTGTCAGCAGCGGATCGAAGGCCGCCTGCCAGCCCACGAACGGATGCGGCGAGACCACGTCGACGATCGGCTTGCCGAGCCCGCGCAGCTCCGCCATCGCCTTCTCCCCATCGGACATGTCGCCGGCCCAGATCATCGCCATGATCAGGATTTCCTTGCCGTGCCATTCGGTCGGAATGAACGGCAGCGGGGGCGCCTTGCGCATGACGGTCCAGCAGGTCAGCTCGTCCGGCGCGTTCGCGAGGATCGGCTGATACTCGGTGAGGATCTTCTTGGCGTCCGCAAAGGGATGAATGACGAGGCCGGAAAGCACTTCCGGGCCGACCGGGTGCAGGCGGAACTCGAAATTCGTGACGATGCCGAAATTGCCGCCACCGCCGCGGATCGCCCAGAAGAGATCGGGGTTCTCCTTTTCGCTTGCGCGCACGAGCTTTCCGTCCGCCGTGACCACGTCGGCGGAGATCAGATTGTCGATGGTCATGCCGAACTTGCGGGTGAGCCAGCCGAAGCCGCCGCCGAGCGTCAAGCCGGCAATGCCGGTGGTGGAGTTGATGCCGGTCGGGACGGCGAGCCCGAAGGCCTGCGTCTCGCGGTCGACATCGGCAAGCGTCGCTCCCGGCCCGACATTCGCCGTCTTCGCAGCCGGATCGACGCGCACCCAGCGCATCAAGGAGAGGTCGATGAGCAATCCGCCTTCGCACACCGCGCTGCCGGCGATGTTGTGCCCGCCGCCGCGCACGGCCACGACAAGCCCGTGCTTGCGGGCTAGGTCCACCGCCTGCATGACATCGGCGGCGCCCTGGCAGCGGATCGCGAGCCCCGGCCGGCGATCGATCATGGCGTTCCAGATCGTGCGCGCCTCGTCGTATCCGGCGTCCAGCGGCGCACATGCGGTGCCGCGAAGCCTGCCGCGCAACGCCTGAAGGTCGTCGGGCGGGATGGTGACGGGCGTCGCGCCGATCGTCGAGATGCTGACGTCTGACATGATGGAATCTCCCAAAAGCTTTCTGTTTTCCGGTGGTATCCCCACCCGCCCTTCGTTCGACGCGTGTAGTCAAGACGCCCTCATCGGCCTAAGCTAGTCCAGTATCTGGACTTGTCTCATGTCCACCGCCGGGCTTTCCTGGCGGTGAGGGCGTCGCGAAGGAGAACCGGATGCAAGTATCTGGAAGTTATGGGCAATTCTGCCCGGTGGCGATGGCCGCGGAGGTCATTTGCACGCGCTGGACACCGCTGATCCTGCGCGAGCTGATTGCCGGGAGCACGCGTTTCAACGACATCAGGAAGGGCGTGCCACGCATGTCGCCGACGCTCCTTTCCAAGCGCCTGAAGGAGCTGGAGGAAGCGGGTGTCGTGGAGCGTGTTCGCGGCGAAGGCGGTGCTTGGCACTACAGCCTGACCCCGGCCGGGCGCGAGCTTCAGGCGGTGGTTTTCGGCCTTGGCATGTGGGGTCAGCGCTGGGTGGAAGCGCGCACGTCGCTGAAGAATCTCGATCCGTCGCTGCTCATGTGGGACATGCGGCGCAACCTCGATCCGACGCCGATGCCTCCGCGCCGCGCGGTAATACAGATTCAATATCCCGAACTTTCGTCCGCTCGGCGAAACTGGTGGCTGATCGTGGAAGGCCGCGAGACCGACCTCTGCTCCGTCGACCCGGGCTTCGAGGTCGATCTTCTCGTGGAAACCGACCTGCGGACAATGACGGCGATCTGGATGGGACTGACCTCCGTGCGCTCGGAGGTCGCGGCGGGACGCCTGAAGCTCGACGGCGACGGACTGCTTAAGTCGTCGATGCAGCAATGGCTGGGCCTGAGCCCCTTTGCGGCGGAGAAGAAGCTCGCGGCGGCGTGAGCGCGCGCTACACGAGCAGCTTCTCCCGTCCCTGCCGTTCCTGCTGCGGGGAGCGGCCGTAGAGCTCGCGGTAGCACTTGGAGAAGTGCGAGGCGGAGACGAAGCCGCAGGCGACCGCCACCTCCACGATCGCCGCGTCCGACTGGATCAGGAGATGGCGCGCCCGGTCGAGGCGGATTTCCAGGTAGTAGCGCGCCGGCGAGCGGCCGAGATTTCGCCGGAAGAGGCGCTCGATCTGCCGCCGCGACAGGCCGGCATATTTGGCGATCTCCACCAGCGACAGCGGCTCGGCGATGTTCGCCTCCATCAACTCGATGATGAAGAGGAGCTTGGTGTTCTGTAAGCCCAGGCGGGCACGAAGCGGCAGGCGCTGGCGGTCGGTCGGCGCACGCATGCGGTCGGTCAGCGCCTGCTCGCAGACCTTGGTCACGATCTGTTCGTCGAGATGCTCGCCGATCAGGTGCAGCATCATGTCGAGCGAGGCGGTGCCGCCGGCGCAGGTGTAGCAATTGCCGTCGACCTCGAAGAGATCGGCATAGACCTGCGCCTCCGGAAAGCGCTCGGAGAAGGCGGGAAGCGACTCCCAGTGGATGGCGCAGCGTCTTCCATCCAGAATCCCCGCGTCCGCCAGGACCCAGGCGCCGGTATCGAGCGCGCCGATCCCGATCTTCTGACGGTCGAGCGAGGCGATCCAGGAATTCAGGTTTCGATCGTGGAACCGCTCCACGCCGAGCGCGCCGCAGATGAAGACGTGATCCGGCCGTTCACCGCCGCGAACCCGCTCGCGCGCCTCTTTCAGCCCCATGTCGACGTTCAGCCGGATGCCGTTCGACGCAGCCACCGGCTCGCCGTCGAGCGAGATCAGCGACCACCGATAAGCCTGCTTTCCCGCCATGCGGTTGGCGATCCTGAGCGGCTCGATCGCCATGGCGAATGCGATCATCGTGAAGTTCGGGATCAGCACGAAATAGAAGTGCCGCTCGCGCACGGGTACGGGCCGCGCGGCCGCGGTTGTCCGATTCGGCTCCTGGCCGTGTCGCATCTGGAGCACTTGCACCATCGGAAAAACGCTAGTCCCTTCGCGGTTCCCTGCCAAGATGGTGCGATAAATGATTGTCGCAGGGGGAACAGACGGGGAGTGAAGGCCGATGGCTGCGAAGATCAAGAGCGACATCGAGATTGCGCGTGCCGCGAAAAAGCGGCCGATCTTCGAGATCGGCGAGAAGCTGGGCATCCCCGCGGACAGCCTGGAACCCTACGGAAACGACAAGGCGAAGGTCTCCGCCGAATTCATCCGCTCTCTCGCGAAGAAGCCTGACGGCAAGCTGATCCTGGTCACCGCGATCAGTCCGACGCCGGCGGGCGAGGGGAAGACGACGACGACGGTCGGATTGGGCGACGGGCTGAATCGTATCGGCAAGCGCGCGGCGATCTGCCTGCGCGAGCCCTCGCTCGGCCCCTGCTTCGGCATGAAAGGGGGAGCGGCAGGCGGCGGCTATGCGCAGGTCGTGCCGATGGAGGACATCAACCTCCACTTCACCGGCGACTTCCACGCCATCACCTCGGCGCACAATCTGCTCTCCGCGATGATCGACAACCACATCTATTGGGGGAACGCGCTCGACATCGATTCCCGCCGCGTCGTCTGGCGGCGGGTCATGGACATGAACGACCGGGCGCTGCGCGAGATCGTCTGCTCGCTCGGCGGCGTCGCCAACGGTTTTCCGCGCGAAGGTGGGTTCGACATCACGGTCGCTTCGGAGATCATGGCGATCCTCTGCCTCGCCAACGACGTGGACGATCTCAGGGCCCGCATCGGCAACATCGTCGTCGCCTACCGCCGCGACCGGAGCGCGGTGACGGCGCGCGACCTGAAGGCCGACGGCGCGATGACCGTGCTCCTGATGAAGGCGCTGCAGCCAAACCTGGTGCAGACGCTGGAGAACAATCCCGCCTTCATCCACGGCGGACCCTTCGCCAACATCGCGCATGGCTGCAACTCGGTGATGGCGACGAAGACGGCGCTGAAGCTTGCCGATTACGTGGTGACGGAGGCCGGCTTCGGCGCCGACCTCGGGGCGGAGAAATTCTTCGACATCAAGTGCCGCTCCGCCCGGCTGAGCCCGTCCGCCGCGGTGATCGTCGCCACCGTGCGCGCGCTGAAGATGCATGGCGGGGTCGCCAGGGACGCGCTGTCGAAGCCCAACGTGGAGGCGCTCAAGAAGGGCTGCGCCAATCTCGGCCGCCACATCGACAACGTGAAGCAGTTCGGCGTGCCGGTGGTCGTCGCCATCAACAACTTCACCACCGACACCAAGGAGGAGGTCGCCGCGGTCAAGGAATACGCCAAGGAGCATGGCGTAGAAGCGATCCTCTGCGAGCACTGGGCGAAGGGCTCGGAGGGGACGGAAGCGCTGGCGAAGGCGGTGGTGAAGCTCGCCGAGTCAGGCGCGGCGCAATTCGCGCCGCTCTACGGCGACGACCTGCCGCTCTTCGAGAAGATCACGCAGATCGCGACACGCATCTACCGCGCCGAGGAGGCGGTGGCCGACAAGAAGATCCGCGACCAGCTCAAGGCCTGGGACGAGGAGGGCTATTCGAAGCTGCCGGTGTGCATGGCAAAGACGCAATATTCCTTCTCCACCGATCCGAACCTGCGCGGCGCGCCGACGCACCACGTCGTGCCGATCCGCGAGGTGCGGCTTGCCGCCGGCGCCGGCTTCGTCGTGGCAATCTGCGGAGAGATCATGACCATGCCCGGCCTGCCGAAGTCCCCCGCGGCGGAAACGATCGGGCTCGACAAGGACGGGCTCGTGGAGGGGCTGTTCTAGGGCGGCGGCCCTCAACCGCTCTTGGGCCTTTTCTGAGAGCCGGCGGGGCGGGCGGTCGCCCGCGCCGATGTGTTCAGCGCCGCGGCGGCGCGAATGAGCGCCTTCAGTGCCTTCCCGTCGATCCTGTCGCCCTCATGGATGTCGATGGCGCGCCTGGTGCCGGCGTCGAGGCTTGAGTTAAAAAGGCCCGAAGGGTCCTCGAGCGAAGCTCCCTTGGCGAAAGTCAGCTTCACCTTGTCCTTGTAGGTCTCGCCGGTGCAGACGATTCCGTCGTGCTCCCAAACCGGAACACCCGACGGGTTCGATGGCTTTCGCCATTTCACTTCTTCCACGATTTGCGGGTCGGCCTCACGGATGAGTGCGCGGACCCGCGCGAGCGCTTCGCCGCGCCAATCGCCGAGCGCCGCGATTTTCGCGTCGATCAGGCGGGAGGGAGAGCCTTCCGCTTTTGCTTCCTTCGAGGTGCCCTTCTTCATCGTGATTGTCGCCTTCCTTGTGGCTGTGTCGCTCACATGCGTTCACCGGGCAATTGGCTGGCTTGCTTCACCCAGGCGGCGAGCTGAGTCTCGTCGAGCGCGTCGCCCTCGTGGATATCGAGATAGCGCACGTGCTTCTGCTTGGATTCGCCGGGCGGACGAGGACGCAGCGACGCGCCGCGGAAGAACGCCACCTTCACGTATTTCGCGAAGCAGTGAAAGCTGAGGAACCAAGCCTCTTCGTTTCCCGGGCCGCCCACGCCATAGAAAGGCGAGTTCCATTTGACCGCCTTCTGCACGCCGGGGACAGCACGCACGATGAGCGCGTCGAGGCGGCGACCGACGTCGCGCTTCCAGCCCGGCATGGCCGCGATGTAAGCCTGCACGGGGGCATCGCCGTAGCCCTTGGCTATTTGCGGATTGCCGCCGGAGAGAAGGACGGGCTCGCCGGACTTCGCCGCTGTCGTGCGTGGCTTCGCCGCCTTCGCATCGAGATGCTTGGAGGCCTTCGTTGAGGTCTTGGACGTCACCGTGACCACTAACGCGGTGCGGCGGCGAAAAGGTCGCTCTGCCCGCCGACCGCGGCACCCTCGATGGCCAGCATCTTGAGCTTTGTCTCCACGCCGCCGGCCGCGGAGAAGCCGCCGAGCTTACCGTTCGCCGCGACGACGCGATGGCAGGGGACGACGATCGGGAAGGGGTTCTTGCCCATCGCCTGGCCGACGTCGCGCGCAAGCAGCTTATCGCCGAGCTTTTCCGCAATGTCGCCGTAGGTCAAAGTCTCGCCCGGCGGAATCGTCCGCGCGATGGCATAGACCTCTTTCTCGAAGGGTTCGATGCGCGCCATGTCGAGCGGCACGCTCGGAAAGGTCGGCCGGCGTACCGGAGAGGAGGGCGACGATCGCGTCGATGGCACGGCGAATCTCCGCCGAAGGCTCGGCCGCGAGCGCGCCGGGATGGCGGCGGAGAAGACGCGCCTTCGCCGTGGCGTCATCCACCTCGGGAAGCAGCAAACCGACCACGCCGCGTTCGTTCCACGCGATGCCGCAGCGCCCGATCGGCGTGTCGAAGAGCGTGAATTGCGTCGCCTGAGTCATCGTCTCAATCTATCACGTTCGGCGCCGATCGGCCGCCCGATTCCTGCGAAGCGCCGGCCGCCTTCGCAACTCCGGCGAGGACGGCGAAGAGGCCCGCGTCGCGGCGGAGGAGCATCCCCCGTTACGACACGCCCCGCCGCTCCCGCGATTGCCCTTGGCCGCGCTCGCCCGTAAACCGGAACCCATGCAGCGCTACAACATCGTCTCGCTGATCCGCCAGGGGCTCAGCGGCCACCAGGGCTGGCAGCCGGCCTGGCGCTTTCCCGAGCCCAAGGAGAGCTATGACGCCGTCATCATCGGCGGGGGAGGGCACGGGCTTGCGACCGCCTACTACCTCGCCAAGGAGCACGGGCTCAAGAACATCGCCGTCATCGAGAAGGGCTGGATCGGCGGCGGCAATTCCGGCCGCAACACCACGGTGATCCGCTCCAACTATCTGAACGACGAGAGCGCGGCGATCTATCAGCATGCGCTCGACCTCTGGAAGACGCTCGGCCGCACGCTCGACTTCAACATCATGATGAGCCACCGCGGCGTCCTCAATCTCGCGCATGACGAGGGCGAGGCGCGGCAGCTGAAGCGCCGCGTGGAGGCGAACCGGCTGAACGGCATCGATGCGGAATGGCTGGAGCCGGAGGGGGTGAAGGCGTTCTGCCCCCCGATTTCTATTTCTTCCAGCGCCCGCTACCCCGTGCTCGGCGCGACCCTGCAGCGCTCCGGCGGGATCAACCGGCACGACGCGGTGGTCTGGGGCTATGCGCGCGCGGCGGATTCGATGGGCGTCGACATCATCCAGCAATGCGAGGTGACGGGCATCGACGTGACGGACGGCGCGGTTTCGGGAGTCGAGACCACCAAGGGAACGATACGCACCGGCAAGGTCGCCTGCGTGACCGCCGGGCATACCAGCGTTATCGCGAAGATGGTCGGGCTCAGGCTTCCGATCGAGAGCCACCCGCTGCAGGCGCTCGTCTCCGAGCCGATCAAGCCGATCCTGCCCTGCGTCGTCATGTCGAACGCGGTGCATGTTTATGTCAGCCAGTCCGACAAGGGCGAGCTCGTGATCGGCGCCGGCATCGACCCCTATGTCAGCTATACGCAGCGCGGTTCGCTCGACATCATCGAGCACCAGATGGCGGCGCTGATCGAGCTCTTCCCCTTCGTGTCGCGGCTCCGCATGATGCGGCAATGGGGCGGGATCGTCGATGTGTGCCCGGATGCAAGCCCGATCATCTCCAAGACGCCGGTGAAAGGCTTCTACATCAATGGCGGCTGGGGCACCGGCGGCTGGAAGGCGACGCCCGGCTCCGGGCACTGCTTCGCCGATCTGGTGGCGAACGACACGCCGAACAGGATCGCGGCGCCGTTCACGCTGGAGCGCTTTTCCTCCGGCGCGTTGGTCGCCGAGCACGGCGCAGCAGCGGTGGCGCATTGAGGGATGGGATGACGGTCACGCACAGTTCAATGTCGTCATGCCCGGGCTCGACCCGGGCATCCATTCCGTTGCGGTCACGGGTCATGTCTGGGGTTACGGAATGGATCGCCGGATCAAGTCCGGCGATGACGACCAGTGTGTGTGGAAGTTCGCCATGTTCCTGATCCGCTGTCCCTATTGCGGCGAGCGCGACATCTCCGACTTCGCCTATGGCGGCGAGGCGCATATCGCGCGCCCGACGGATTCCGAAGCGATGAGCGACGAGGAATGGTCGGGCTTCGTGTTCCTTCGCACAAATCCGAAAGGCCTCTTCGCCGAGCGCTGGAACCACCAGGCCGGCTGCCGCCGCTGGTTCAACGCCGTCAGGAACACGGCCACGGACGAGTTTCTTGCGGTCTACAAGATCGGCGAGCCGCGCCCCGATGTGTCGGCGGACCTTCCCGCGACGCCGAGCGGCGAGGCCTTCGGCTCGGGCAACGATGCAGTGAAGGTCAAGCGCGACTGAAGCCGCGGATGCCACAAGGCGGCGGGCCGTCGCGCGGGGGAGAGCACGCGGCGGGACGATATGGAAAACATCTTTGAGAACCTGCCGCACGGTGCGGCGGACGAAGAGCTGACCGATCTGCTCAGGCGACCAGGCCTGCGCATCGAGCGGATCGTCTCGACCGGCCAAGCGTCGCCGCCGGGCTTCTGGTACGACCAACCGCACGACGAGTGGGTGATCCTGCTCAAAGGCGCTGCCGGGCTTGCGATCGAGGGCGAGGCGGAGCAGCGGCTAAAGCCGGGCGACTATGTCTTCCTACCGGCGCATAAGCGCCACCGCGTCACATCCACCGCAGCCGACGAGCCGACCGTGTGGCTCGCCGTACATATCCGCGAAGGACACGCCGCGGATTAGTGCCGCGAGACGGCGTAGTCGCGCAGCACGTTCGTCTCAAGCTCCAGCTCGTCGAGCCGATGCCTGACCACGTCGCCGATCGAGACGATCCCGATCAGCGTGCGGCCGTCGAGCACCGGCAAGTGGCGGATGCGCTGCTTTGTCATGATGTTGGAGACGTGCGAGATCGTGTCGTCGGGCGTGCAGGTCACGACCGCCTTTGTCATGAGATCGGCCGTGGTCTTGTCCGCAAGCCCGGCGGCGCCGTGCTCGGCGAGGGCGCGCACGATGTCGCGCTCCGAGATGATGCCATCGATCGACGCGCCGTCCTCGCTGACGATCACGGCGCCGATCCCTTCCAGCCTGAGCCGCTGCGCCAGGTGTTCGATGCTCAAGCGCGGACGGACGGTGACGACCTTGTTCCCCTTAGCCTTCAAGATTTCGGCAACGTGCATGGCGTCCTCCTTCGCAGACCCAGGGCCGCGCCGTCGGTCGCCGACCTTGGGCCGCGGCCGGCCCGGATCGCCTTCTCGCCACCTAGAGTATGCTTTGCGGCGGCCGCGTCAAATTACGTATTGCAAAGGAAAAACCGGCCGCCGCAGTCAGCCCTTGCTGCGTTTCAGGTGCTCGTCCAGCCGCGGCATGATCTCCACGAAGTTGCAGGGCATGTGCCGGTAGTCGAGCTGCGCCTTCAGGATGCCGTCCCAGGCGTCGCGGCAGGCGCCGGGCGAGCCGGGGAGCGCGAAGATGAAGGTCGCGCCGGCGACGCCGCCGGTGGCGCGCGACTGGATCGTCGACGTGCCGATCTTGTCGTAGGAGATGCGGTGGAAGACCTCCGAAAAACCGTCCATGCGCTTCTCGAAGAGCGGCTCCAGCGCCTCAGGCGTGACGTCGCGGCCGGTGAAGCCGGTGCCGCCCGTGGTGATGACGACATCGACGCCCGGATCGGCGATCCAGCCTTTCACCGCTGCGCGGATCGCCTCTACCTCGTCCTTCACGATCGACCGCGCCGCGAGAACGTGTCCCGCCTCTGCGATACGCGCGGCGAGCGTGTCGCCGGATTTGTCGTCGGTAGCCGCGCGGGAATCCGACACGGTCAGGACCGCGATGCGGACGGGAATGAATTGCCTTTCGGCGGAGCTAGGCATGCGGCCTACTTAACCGCCTCGACGGGCTCCACGTCCAGCACCGTGGCGTCCTCCGCGCGCGGATCGAGCACGGCGGTCTCCGGCGTCATGGCGCGTGCCGCCGGCACGGTCATGAACGATTCACGCACGCTTTCCGGGATCGGCGCGCGCCGGTAGGTTCGGAAGATGGCGTAGGCGGCAATACCGACATGGCTGCAGGCGGTGACGAGAAAGAGCGCCTGTGGACCCATCGCGGCCATGATCCCGCCGGCGGCGAGCGGGCCGAACATCGTGCCGACGCCGTAAAGAAGCAGGAGCCCGCCCGAGACGGCGACGAAATCGGTCGGATCGGCGTAGTCGTTGGCGTGCGCGACCGCGAGACCGTAGATCGGATAGGCGAGGGCGCCGTAGAGGCCGACGAGCGTCAGCACGAGCCAGGCTTCCGTCGGCTTCAGCGCCGCGATGGTGAAGCCGGCAGCCGCGGCGCCGATCGCCGCGCCGGCGATCACGTATCGGCGGTCGGTGCGGTCGGAGATGCGGCCCGCCGGGACCTGTGTCAGCGCGCCGGAGACGACGGTTATTCCCATCATGAGCGCGATCACCGGCGTCGCGAGCCCGATCCGTGCGCCCCACACGGCGCCAAGGGTTCCGAACGCCCCGTTGACGACGCCGACCAGAAGCACGGTCAGGAACGATACGGGCGAATTGGAGAAGAGCTTCCTGAGATCGATCGAGACTCGTGTCAGCGGGCGCGGCGCGGTGGTCGTGGACAAGGCCGTCGGCAGGATCGCAAGCGCGAACAGGATCGCGCCCACCATGAAGAGCGTCGGCATCCGCGGGTCGCCGGCGCCGACGCCGAGCTGACCGGCGGTGATGCCGAGATACGTGACCATCAGGTAGACGGCGAAGACAGTGCCGCGGCTCTCGTTGGTGACGCGCTCGTTCAGCCAGCTCTCTATGATCATGAAGGCCCCGGCGATGAAGAAGCCGGAGAAGGCGCGCAGCAGGATCCAGGCGAGCGGCATGACGAAGATGCCGTTCAGAAGGATGATGATCGACGCGCAGGCCGCCGAGCAGGCGAAGGCGCGGATGTGCCCGACGCGGCGCACGACGATCGGAGCGATCAGGCAGCCGAGGATGAATCCCGTCGCCCAGCCGGTGCCGATCAGGCCGAGCTGCCCCGTCGAGAAGCCCTCCGCCGCGCCCCGCAGCGGCAGAAGCAGCGAGTGGAGCCCGTTCCCGGCCAGCAGGAATGCGGTCGAGAGCAACAACGCGAGGACGGGGACAAGCTGACGGGCCAAGGCGGTTCCGAATCGTTGGTGCGATTATGGCGACGTTCCAACTACCCGAAACCAGCCGGCAATGTGGCGCGCCGCTGAGGGCGACCGATGACCCCCCGCCCGCGACGCGCTCTCGGATTTCGGCGCGTTATTCGCCGGCAAGCCGCCGGCCCGCGGCCAGCACCGCCGCGTCGGTCGCGAGCGCCGTGGTCACGCTGCCGCTCTTCTCATTATAGGGCGCGCCGTAGAAGCGCTGGTCCTGCCAGGGGCCGGCGGTGATCGTCACGCCGCGGAAGACGAGACGTCCGCCGACCCGGGCGAGATGCATGCCGCCGGACGACGAGCCGCTCGCATCGCAGTCGGTGCGATAGAAATTGGTAGGGGACGTGGAGACCGGCACGCGCCTGACCGTGCAGCCCTGCGCGACCGGCACGGAATTATCGACCGCCTTCTCCATGCCGGCCGGATGCGCCGTGATGACGATCAGGCGATCACCGGCCTTGATCCGCACTCCCTCCTCCACGGGGAAGGGCACGGCGCCAGGAACGGACTCGGCCAGCGTCGCGATGGCGAAGTCCTCGTTGGACCCGGCGCGCGGCGGCATCGCACCGAAGGCTGCGAGGCCCGGCCCGATCGGGATATTGATCTTCACCGAGTCTGCGGCCTGGTTCTTGAAGAAGCAGCCGGTGCGCCGCCGCCCGTCGCGGGTGAAGAAGATGTGCGCCGCGGTGATGATCTGGCGGTTGGTGAGGAACAAAGCACCGGTCCCGACCGAGGGCGTCGGATGAAAGCAGCCGACGAAACCCGAGACCTTGCGGATACGCGCGATCTCCTCCGCCGAGAGGCCGAGCGCGGGCCCGATCGCCAGGATGAAGTCGCGGTCGTCGGTCCCGTCGATGACGTTGACGCGGGTGAGAAAAGCATCTTCCGCGGGTGCGGCCTGTTCGAGCGCTACGAATGAAAAAACAGTGCCGAGCAGGAAGGCGACGACTTTTCCTGCGCGCCCAGCGCGCGTCAGTCTTGATTGCCTATATGTTTGTATATACATTCGGCGAGGGCAAGCACAATGATCTCGGGGTTTCAGTGGGATAAGGGCAATTGGCCGAAGTGTGGCAAGCATGGTGTCACGAAGCGAGAGATTGAGTCGCTCTTTATCGCCGGAGACCCGAAGATTCACCCGGACATTGCGCATAGCGGGGATGAGGAGCGTCATTTCGCGATTGGCACGACGGCGAACGGGCGTTGGCTGTTCGTTGTCTTCACCCTCCGAGGTGACGAGAGAAGGACTTTGATCCGCCCGCTCAGCGCGCGCTTCATGCACAGGAAGGAAGTCGAGCATTATGCGCAGCAAAAAGACGCTTAAGCCCCTGCCGCGGCTGAAAAGCGACGAAGCGGCCGAGCGGTTCGTCGATACGGCTGACCTGACCGAATACGATTTGACTGGTCTCAAATCGACCCACTTCGAATTTGAGAAGAAGTCGACGCAAGTCAATCTGCGCATGCCGGAGGGCTTGCTGAGGGCGGTCAAGGAGCGCGCGAAGAGACGCGGCATTCCCTATCAGCGCTTCATTCGCGAGACGCTGGAACGCGCGCTGCGGTGAGCATCCGCTTCCCGGACACTCACCGCACCTCCAGCGCCTCTTTGAGGCTGAGCAAATCGCGCCAGGCGAGCTTCTTCTGCAAGGGCTGGCGCAGGAGATAGGCCGGGTGGAGCGTGGCGAGCGCGCGGATGGTGCGCGTTCCGGTGTCGTAGCTCCGCCACTTTCCGCGCAGCCGCAGGATGCCCTCGCTGGTTTGCAGGAGTTGCTTCGCAGCCGCGCCCCCGAGAAGCACCAGGACGTCCGGGTCGACCAGCGCGATCTGACGGTGGATGAAGGGGCGGCAGATCTCGGTCTCCTGCGGCGTCGGCGTGCGGTTGCCGGGTGGCCGCCACGGCACGACGTTGGCGATATAGGCGCTCGTCCGGTCGAGCCCGATCGCCTGCAGCATGCGGTCGAGGAGCTGGCCGGAGCGGCCGACGAAGGGGAGGCCCTGCAAATCCTCCTCCATGCCCGGCGCTTCGCCGACGAACATCACGCGCGCTTCCGGGTTGCCGTCGGCGAAGACGAGGTTCGTCGCGGTGAACCGGAGATTGCAGCCCTCGAAGCCCGCAAGGCTTTGGCGCAACGCATCGAGCGTCTCCGCGCTCGCGGCGGCCTCGCGCGCCGCCATGACGGCGGCCTCGGAAGGGACGGCGAGATTGGGCGGCTCCGCCGATCGCGCGGCGGCGGGAGGAGGTGCGGGGCGCTCTGGCGTCGCACGAGAGGACGGCGCGGCGGGGCGGGCGCCTCGGCGCGCCGCTCCTTCGCCGCTTCCCGGCGGCGCTCAACCGCCTCGGCTTGCGCGCGCGAAAGCGCGAAGCGGTCGACCGGGTCCTCCGACAAAGCGATGTCGACCCCCGCTTCCGCGTAGAAGCGCAGAATGTCGGCCGCCTCGCGGCTGGTTGGGACTGAGGCGCTCATGCCGGGCGGTCACTCACCGCGGAGGGCCTTGCGTCCGCTCCGATCGTGTTCGCGCCGATGTGGTCGGGAGCAAGAGCCGTCATTTGCCGGGCATTCTAAGTTCCGCGAGCCGCGATAGCCAGCAACGACAGGGCGTCGAGCGTGTGGACAGCACGGGCAAGCGCCGCTACCCGTGTCGAAACCGCCGGAAAGCCCAGGGGAGCATCGACCACATTGCCGGAGACCGACGCGCTGCCTGAGCGCGAGAGCATGGAATATGACGTGGTCGTCGTCGGCGCCGGTCCGGCCGGCCTTTCGGCCGCGATCCGCCTGAAGCAGATCAATCCCGAGCTTTCCGTCGTGCTCCTGGAAAAGGGCGCGGAGGTCGGCGCGCACATCCTCTCCGGCGCGGTGATCGATCCGGTCGGACTCGATCGCCTGCTGCCCGAATGGCGCGAGGAGGAGACACCGGTGACGACGCCCGTCACCGACGACCGCTTCCTGTGGCTCGGCCCGTCCGGTGCGGTGCGCCTGCCGAATTTCATGATGCCGCCGCTGATGTCGAACCACGGCAATTTCATCGTCTCGCTCGGCAGCGTCTGCCGCTGGCTCGCGACGAAGGCGGAGGCGCTCGGCGTCGAAATCTATCCGGGCTTTGCCGGCGCGGAGCTTCTGACCGACGAGAAGGGAAGCGTGGTCGGCGTCGCAACCGGCGACATGGGGGTGACCCGCGCTGGGGAGGCCGGGCCGAACTACCAGCGCGGCATGGCGCTCCTCGGTAAGTACGTGCTTCTGGCGGAGGGCGCGCGCGGCTCTCTCTCCAAGGAGGCGATCCGCCGCTATGCGCTCGACGCGGATTGCGAGCCGCCGAAATTCGGCATCGGGCTGAAGGAGCTTTGGGAGGTCGATCCCGCCAGGCACCGGCCTGGGCTCGTGCAGCACTCCTTCGGCTGGCCGCTCGACCGCAGGACCGGCGGTGGGTCCTTTCTCTATCACTTCGGCGAGAACCTCGTTTCCGTCGGCTTCGTCGTGCATCTCAATTACAAGAACCCCTATCTTTCGCCGTTTGAGGAGTTCCAGCGCTTCAAGACGCATGACGCGATCCGCGAGACGTTCGAGGGCGGGCGGCGCATTTCCTACGGTGCGCGCGCCATCACCGAGGGCGGCTTTCAGAGCGTGCCGAAGCTCGTCTTTCCCGGCGGCGCGCTCGTCGGCTGCGCGGCGGGTTTCGTCAACGTGCCGCGCATCAAGGGAAGCCACAACGCGATGCTTTCCGGCATGCTCGCGGCGGAGCATGCGGCGGCGGCCCTTGCCGAGGGGAGGGCGCACGACACGCTCGACGGCTACGAGGCGGCGTGGCGCGATACCGAGATCGGGCAGGACCTGCGGAGGGTCCGGAACGTGAAGCCGCTCTGGTCGCGCTTCGGCACGCTCGCGGGTGTGGCGCTCGGCGGGCTCGACATGTGGACGAACCAGCTCCTCGGCGTCTCGCTCTTCGGGACGCTTCGCCACGGTAAGCCGGATTCCGGGACGCTCATGCCGGCGGAGTCCTGCCGCAAGATCGACTACCCGAAGCCTGACGGCGTTCTCACCTTCGACCGGCTTTCCTCCGTGTTCCTGTCGAACACGAACCACGAAGAGGATCAGCCGGTGCATCTGCGGCTCGCCGACGCGGAAGTGCAGAAGGCGAGCGAGCACGATGTCTTCGCCGGCCCGTCGGCGCGCTATTGCCCGGCGGGCGTCTATGAATGGGTGGAGGAGGGCGAGGGCGCGCCGCGCTTCGTGATCAACGCGCAGAACTGCGTCCACTGCAAGACCTGCGATATCAAGGATCCGAACCAAAATATCACCTGGGTTCCGCCACAGGGCGGCGAAGGGCCGGTCTACATCAACATGTGATGATCGAGCTCCGTCCCCCTTTCAGGCAGGCAACGCCTGGCGACGCCAACGCAATGGCCGAGCTCGTCAACATGGCGGGCGAAGGCCTGCCGCTCTACCTCTGGAGCGAGATAGCGGAAGCGGGTGAAGACCCCTGGGAGGTTGGCCGTCGCCGCGCGGCGCGGGAGGAGGGGAGCTTCTCATACAAGAATACGATCGTGCTGGAGGCCGACGGTCACGTTGTGGCGAGCCTGGTCGGCTACCCGCTTTCGGACGAACCCGAACCTATCGATACCGAAAAGATGCCTGCCATGTTCGTGCCTCTGCAGGAGTTGGAGAACCTTGCGCCGGGAACGTGGTACGTGAACGTGCTCGCCACCTATCCGGAGCACCGTGGAAAGGGCTACGGCGCGAAGCTTCTTGAGGTTGCCGACGGAATTGCCGCGGAAGCCGGGCTGCGCGGCCTCTCCATCATCGTCTCGGATGGCAATGCCGGCGCGCGCCGCCTTTACGCGCGCTCAGGCTACCAGGAGATCGCCTCGCGGCCGATGGTCAAGGAAGATTGGGAAAGCCGCGGCGCGAACTGGGTTCTTCTCGTGAAGCGCTTCTAATCCGCTCAGCGGGCGAGCGGCGTTCCCTTGTAGATGTCGGCGAGCGTTGCTTCAAAGCCGAACGCGGGAAGCTTCAGCGTGTCGGCGAGCGACGTAAGATCAACTCGCGCCCAGTCCTGGTCGCGCGCAAAGAGCGTCACATGCACTGAATCCTGATCGACAGTCAGGCAGTAAAGGTTGTCCGGATGGCCTCGGTAGAGCTCAAGCTTGCGTTCGATCATTTCGGCGGTGTTTGAAGGCGAGATGACTTCCGCGACGAGGTAGAAGCGATCGGACGTAGCGTTCGAATGAATCGTCGGCGTTCAGGACAATCAGAGCCGGCATCGGGTTGAAGTCGTCGTGCCCGGGGACGCGCAGCCCGAGTTCATAAAACGCTTCAAGTTCGGATCGATGCGGTCATCGCTTCAATCTTCGACGGATCGTGCGCCGTCCTCAATTCCTACCTTAGGGTCAGGACCCATAAAGGGGATTCCTTCGTTGGCTGGGTTGTGATTCACGGTCTCCAACAGGAGGCCTCTGATGAATCGCGACTATTTCTGGCTGACGAAGGATCAATTCGCCCGGCTGAAGCCGTTGCTCCCCACCGACACGCGCGGCAAGCCGCGGGTTGACGACCGGCGTGTGATCAGCGGCATCGTGCATGTTCTGAAGTCAGGCGGCCGTTGGGTCGATGCTCCGGCCGTCTATGGTCCACGCAAGACCCTCTACAATCGCTTCGTGCGCTGGGCAGAGAAGGGCGTTTGGATCGACATGTTCCACGCGCTTGCTTCGGCAGGAGGTCCGCCAGCCCAGGTGCTAATCGACAGTTCGGCGGTGAAGGCGCACCCGCCAGATCGCCTCGAAAAAGGAAAGGCTGCGAGGGCGCGGCTCTCACCGCACCGGAGTACCAAGCCACCCGGACGTGGGTTTCTCGTCCACCTGGTCGTAATCATGCGATCGGGCGCTGTCGGCGGGCTTGACAAAGGTGGTCGTCCGGACCAGCGTCCAGAACACACCGCAACGCGAGGACGTGCATGCATCGACCCATCCAAATCGGGCTGGTGGCAGCGCTGCTGCTGGCCCTGACGTCCTGGGCCACCGCGTCGGCCGCCGCTGACCAGGGCAGCTTCCTCTTCGTCCTGAGCGGCACCTCGGGCTCCGTTGACGGCGACACCCTCACGCTCAAGGGCGTGCCCGTCGTCGTGACCTTCAGCGACCGCCCGGAGCGCATCGCGGTGGACGTCCCGCTCGATGCCCTGTCCCGCGCCGGTGATGCCTTCGCGGGTGACCCGCCCAATGCGGTCCTCTCGGTCCTCACGGACAAGGGCATCACGAACGTCGTGCTCGAGCTCACCAGCGCGACGTCCGACGGCAGCACGGCGAGCTTCGGCTACAAGATCCTCGCGGGCGACCCACCCGAGGGGGACTTCGGACCGGCCTCGTTGTTCGTCGATGGCACTCAGATCCCACCCGGCCAGATAAGAACTATCCAGGGGAACAATGGCCAAGAGTAGGCTCTTCTGGGGGTGACCCCCGAGGCGATGCCTCGGCGCGTTGCTAGGCCTTGGAACGATCGGGGTCTGCGAAGACCGTCACGTCGCGGAACAGACCGCTGAAGTAGCCGTGCGTGACATGCGCGAGCTGGGGAAACGGCTCGCGCGTCATCAGCAGCGCATGCAGCTCGCCCAGTCGGAAGCATGGCACGCTCGGATAGAGATGATGTTCGAGGTGGTAGTTCAGGCCCCAGGGCGCGATGAGCCACAGCTCCCATAGCGGCGCCAGGACGGTGCGGCTCTGCCAGGAGGACCTGAACGAGGTGATCGCCGCGTTCGTTCAGGACAAGAACACAATCGAGCGGGGTATGTTTGACGAGGAACTGGTGCCCGAAGAGCTGACGCAGGTTCGCATGGGCAAAATCGTCAAGGATAAATACCCGGACCTTGACGAGGAGGATCAGGAGGCTGTTCGCCAGCACGCCGTCGCCGCCCTTAACCTGACGCAACAGGCCACAAAGCTAGCCTTCGAGGGTGAGGGCGAGGATAGAAACGCGAACACCGCGCTGATCGATGGCGTCCGGAAGTTCGCGCTAAGCGTGACCGACCTCGACATCGATCTGATCGACCGCATCAATCCTTTCGGCGAAGCGTACGCCATCCTTGCCAAGACCATGAGCGAGGAGAGCCTCAAGCAGGTTGCTGCCGTGATTGCCGGCCGGCGCGTCAACCTGACGATCGAGGAGGCGCGCGACCTCGCAAGGCGCGCCCTGAGGTTCAAGCAGGAGCGCGGACGGGTACCATCCATTACGTCGCCCGACCCGTGGGAGAAGCGCATGGCCGAGGGGATCGCTTTTCTTGCGCGGATGAAGGCCGAGGCCGCAAGTGAGTAAGTTCACTGACGAGGACGACGCGCTCCTTGCGGAACTTGGCGTCGAGGTTGAGGCGAAGAAGCAGGCGAGCCACACGGCCCGAGAGGAGCGGGTGATCGCAGGCTTCGAGGAGATTCAGCGTTTTGTCGATCAAAACGGCCGCGCCCCGCAGCATGGGGAAGACCACGACATCTTCGAGCGGCTCTATGCCGTGCGCCTAGATCGTTTGCGCGAGCAAACGGACTGCCGCGCCTTGCTGGAACCCCTCGATCATCAGGGGCTTTTGGCTGGCACGGCACCGGAGGCAGCATTGTCGCTGTTGATTTTTGTTAGCGCTGCACTGAATTGCAGAGGGACATACCAAAGCCAACTAGCACAGGAAGCGGCAATGCCGCTCAGTCCCCGCCCTTCACCTTGTATTTTCCGGTCTTCGGATCCTGCGTCAGCGTCTCGGCGGGGCGACCGCGCTCCTTGTCGAGCTCGTTGCCGACGCGCGCCATCTCCCGCTTCAGAACCTTCCAAGCGTACCAGCCGCCGATGACGAGCGCGCCGACGATGATGAGCTGAGGCATGAGCGTCTCCTGAAGTCCCTCTAAAGGGAGGCTGCCTAAAGTCGGTAGCGCTCCCACAGCGCGCGTTCGTCAAACTCCGAAAGGAGCCCCTCCGAGAAGGCCGCGCCGATCGCGCCGCCCACTGCGATGCCCTTCTTGCCGAAGAAGCTTCGCTCCGTGGAGAAGAGCCTGAGCCGCACCTTTTCTCCGTAGCGTTCGCGCAAAGCCGACCGGATGTCGCCGACGCGGTCCGCGAGCCCGAGCGTAACGGCGGTCTTACCCGACCAGAACTCGCCGGAGAAGATGTCGGCGTCCTTGTCCTTGGCGAGCACCTCGCCGCGGCTGGTGCGGACGATCTCGATGAAATGGTCGTGCACCTCTTCCTGGATGGCGCGAAGCCGCGCCACGTCCTCCGGCTTTTCCGGCTGGAACGGATCGAGGATGACCTTGGCGTCGCCGGACGTATAGACGCGCCGCTCCACGCCGATCTTGCGCATGGCGTCGACGAAGCCGAAGCCGGCGGAGACGACGCCGATCGAGCCGACGATCGAGGCCGGATCGACGACGATCTCGTCGCCGGCGCAGGCGATCATGTAGCCGCCGGAGGCGCAGACATCCTCCACGAAGACGATGACCGTCTTTTCTTTTTCCGCCGCGAGCGCGCGGATGCGCTTGTAGATCAGGTGCGACTGAACCGGCGATCCGCCAGGCGAATTGACGATCAGTGCGACCGCCGGCGCGGTGCGGATGGCGAACGCCTTGCGGAGCAGCGGCGCGACGCTCGCAAGCGTGAGCCCGGATTGGAATTGGGAGACCCGGCCAATGGTGCCGGAGAGCCGCACGACCGGGACGATCGGCGCGCCGTAATCGGGAAAGAGCCGCTTCAGGCCTCGTTCCATCGGGTCAAGCAGGCTTTCCCGCCAGGTGGGTGTATCGGTCATGGCCTTCAAAATGGCGCGCCCGGCGCGATTCTGCCAGCCCCGGGTCGGCGAAGGGTCAATGTGGCGCTAGATCGTCAGTTCCGCCTCGCCGCGCAAAACCGCGTCGGCTTGCCGTGTCCATGCGCCGCGCTTGTCGCCCGCATCGTGGTGGAGAACGAGCCCGGGCGCGATTGTCAGCGGCGTGCGCCGGCCGCGCCGCGCGGCAACGAGAATACGGCTCGCCGCGGCCCCGAGCGTGGGATGGACGGGGATGACGCGGATGTCGCCGAAATCCCGCGAAAGCACGTTCAGAACATCCGCCAGCGCCGCGGCGCGGTGGATGAGGCCGAGCGCCCCGCCAGGTTTCAGGAGCGCGGCCGCCGTCTTCGCCCACGCGTCGAGAAGCCCTTCCTCTGCGACATGCGCGGCGCGTCGGCGCGCGTCCGGCGAGCGGCTGCCGCGTCCTTCCGGGTCGAAAGGCGGGTTCATCAGCACCCAGTCGGCGTTGCCGGCGGCAAGCCCGGTTCGCGCCACGAGGGCGTCAGGTGCGCCGATTTGCGCCGCGACGAGGCGAACGCGCTCCTTGAAAGCCGTGTTCTCTGGGAGCGCGAGCGCCTCGCGCCCGCATGCGACGAGGCCGGAATCGCGCTCCACGCCGATCACCGAAAGGCCGGCGGCGCGCGCCGCGATCGAGAACGCGACGGTGCCGACGCCCGTCCCAAGATCGACGGCAAGGCCGGCCGCCGTCGCTGGGACGAGCGCCTGAAGCAGCGCCGCGTCGAGCCCGGCGCGGTGTCCGCCGCGCGGCTGGACCAGCACGACCTTCCCGCCCAGGAAGGCGTCGCGCGTCACCGGCGCCACAATTGCCGCCTCCGCCATCAGGAAAGCTCAGCCTGGAGCCCGGCCTCGCTCAGAATGCGGCGCGCGTCGTCGATCCTGTGGCGGGCCACCAGCATGCGCCTTGGCAGGATGCCGAGCGAGCCTTCGATGACGCTCATGTTCTGGTCCACGAGCGCGTGCTCGATCTTCGCCTCCTTCAGAAGCGCCTCGGCGAAGGAGAGAAGAACGGGGTCGTTGCTGCGCAAAAGCTCAATCACGCCTGCGACCCTAGCCGGTCCCCGGTCCCACGCGAAGTGGGTCCTGCGAACTGGGTGAAGCTGCATGCCCCGGGCCGACCGGCTCGGAGCGAAGTGGGTTGACCGCGAGGGGCGGAATTGTGCCATCGTGTCGCTTGGTGCGGCCGATTTCCACGTCGTATTCTCCGCCCCAGCAAGGAGATGCCTTTTGGCTGTTGTTCTGCCGTTTGAGGAGGCCCCGGAAGAGCGTGCACTGATCACGCCGCTGGTGGAGGCGACCGCGTCCGGCATGGAGCAGGTGAACCGCCTCGTCATCGAGCGGACAAGCTCCGACGTCGCGCTGATTCCCCAGGTTGCGCGCTATCTGATCGATTCCGGCGGCAAGCGCTTTCGGCCGATGGTGACGATCGCGTCGGCCGGCGCCTGCGGCTACCGCGGCGGGGCGGAGGTCAAGCTGGCGGCGAGCGTGGAATTCATGCACACCGCCACGCTTTTTCACGACGACGTGGTCGACGAGAGCGAGACGCGCCGCGGCAAACGTGCCGCGCGGCTTGTCTGGGGCAACCAGGAGAGTGTGCTCGTCGGCGACTTTCTGCTCGGGCAGGCCTTCAAGATGATGGTCGACGTCGGCTCGCTAGAGGCGCTGGAGGTGCTTTCCGCGGCCGCCGCGACGATCGCGGAGGGCGAGGTGATGCAGCTCGCCACCGCCAAGAACACCGAGACCACCGAGGACGAGTATCTCGACGTGGTGCGCGCCAAGACGGCGGTGCTGTTCTCCGCGGCGGCGGAGGTGGGAGCGATCGTCGCCGGCGCCGACCGCGGCGTCAGGGCGGCTTTCCGGTCCTATGGAGCCAATATCGGCATCGCCTTCCAGCTGATCGACGACGCGCTCGATTATGGCGGGCAGTCGCCGGCGCTCGGCAAGGACATCGGCGACGACTTCCGCGAGGGTAAGGTCACGCTGCCGGTCGTGCTCGCCTATCGGCGCGGCACGTCGGCGGATCGCGATTTCTGGCGGCGCACGCTGGTGCAGGGGACGATCACCGCCGACGATCTCGCGCGTGCGGTATCGCTGCTTCACCGGACGGGCGCGCTGAAAGACACGGTGGAGCGGGCCCGCCATTACGGCGCGATGGCGCGCGACGCGCTGGCGCCGCTTCCGGATGAGCGTTTCAAGGCGGCCCTGCTGCAGGCCGTCGCCTTCTGCATCGCCCGCGCACATTGATGTGAGGGCCACATTAATTCTGCATGGCCGGGTGTCCCCGGCAGCCGGCCCGGCATTGCTCCCGGACGCCTCAAGGGGTATCCGATTAGGGAAAAGAGGATCGAAAGAATGACGCGATTCGCGCGCATCTCCGGCGGATTGGCCGTGTTCGTCGCGGCGCCGTTTCTTTTTGCCGCGCAAGGCTTTGCGGTGCCGACGCTCGAAGACAGGGACCTGACCAGCCTCGCGGGGACCTATCTCGCGGCGCGCACCGCCGACGTCGAGAAGGACGCGAAGAACGCGGCGCGCTTCTACCGCGCGGCCCTGGGCTCCGATCCAGGCAATCTTTTCCTGCTGGAGCGCGCCCTCGTCCTGAGCGCCGCCGCGGGCGACGTCGACGGCGCGGTGAGCTACGCCAACGATCTCATCGAAAAGCAGCCGAGCAACAATCCTGCCCGTCTCGTGCTCGCTCTGAATGAGATTCAGCACGGGCAATACGCCGCGGCGGTCGACAGGCTGCATGACGCGAATGCCGGTGTGCTGGGTGATCTCACCAACGCCCTGGTGACCGCGTGGGCACAGTTCGGCGAAGGCGAGATCGACCAGGCGATCGATGGGCTGCAGAACCTCAAGGGCGAGGACTGGTACGAGCCTTTCAAGCTGCTGCATGTCGGCTACATCGCGCTCGCCTCCGGCCGAACGGAAGAGGCGATCACGTCTCTCGCCGCGGCGCGCGAGCACGATCCGAACGCCGTGCGCATCACCGAAGCCTACGCACGCGCGCTCGCGGTCGCGGGCCGCACCGAGGAGGCGGAGGCGACGCTCAGCGATTTCCTGACCCGCTTTCCGGACAATTCGCTTGCCACGGCCGCGCTTGCGGAAGTTCGCGCCGGCCACGCGCATCTCACGACGATCGCGAGTGCCGCCGACGGCGCCGCGGAGGCGCTTGCCGGGATCGGCGCGGCGATCGGTCAGGAAGGCGGCACCGAGATCGCGTTCCTCTATCTGCGGCTGGCGCTCAACCTCAATCCGAACATCGCCGGGGGTCTCGCGGCCTTGTCGCTCGGCAACCTGCTCGACGCCAACGATCAGAACGAAGCGGCCATCGAGGCCTACAATTCGATCGCGCCCGCCGCGCCTTTCCACGCGCTCGGACAGCTTCGCGCGGCGCTGGCGCTCGACCGGCTCGACCGTACCGAGGAAGCGGAGAAGGCATTCCGGGAATCGATCGCCAGCGATCCGACCGACGTGCAAAGCTACATCTCGTTCGGAAACATGCTGCGCGGGCGCGAGCGCTTCGCCGAAGCGGCCGAGGTTTACGGGCAGGCGATCGACCTGATCCCGAGCCCGGGCGCCGCCGACTGGAGCCTCTTCTATTTCCGCGGCATCGCCTACGAGCGCACCAAGGAATGGCCGAAGGCGGAGGCCGATTTCAAGAAGGCGCTGGAGCTCAGCCCGGACCAGCCGCTCGTTCTCAACTATCTCGGCTATTCCTGGGTGGACATGGGCGAGAATCTCGACGAGGCGGTCGGGATGATCCGCAAGGCGGTCGAGCTCAGGCCGAACGACGGCTACATCGTCGACAGCCTCGGCTGGGCCTATTATCGTCTCGGCGACTACGGCAAGGCGGTAGACGAGCTTGAACGCGCGGTCGGGCTGCGCCCGGACGATCCGGTCATCAACGACCATCTCGGCGACGCCTATTGGAAGGCCGGACGCGAGCTTGAGGCACAATTTCAGTGGCGGCACTCGCGCGACTTCGGCGCCGACGGCGACGAACTGAAGCGGGTTCTGAAGAAGATCGCCGAAAAGAAGCTTGTCGAGGCGGAAGCGCCGGTCCCCGACGCCTCGGTCTATACGGTGCAGGCCGGCAATTCGCTGTGGACGATCTCGGCCGCGCAACTTCAGTCGGGCCAGGCATTCCAGCGGATTTTCGACGCCAACAAGGACAAGCTGAAAGATCCGAACACGATCTTCCCTGGCATGCAGCTTGTGATCCCCGGCAACACCTGACGCGAGCCGCCATGCCGGACGCGGATGCTGCGCTTCTCGCGCCGGCGAAGATCAATCTCGCGCTGCATGTGACCGGCCGCCGCGACGACGGCTATCATCTGCTCGACAGCGTCGCCGTCTTCGCCGATTTCGGCGATCGCGTCGCGATCGGTCCGGCGGAGGAACTGCACCTCGCGATATCCGGTCCTTTCGCCGCCCATGCCCCGGGCGACGCTTCCGATCTCGCCTTTCGGGCCGCGCAGGCGTTCTTCGCGCGCGCCGGCCTGCCGCTCGCCGCCGCGATCCGCGTCGAGAAGAACATCCCGGCGGGCGCCGGCCTCGGCGGCGGCTCGTCGGACGCCGCTGCGGTACTCGTCGGCCTCGATCGCTTCTTCCAGATGCGACTTCCGGCGGCGGAACTGCGGGAGATTGGCTTGACGCTCGGCGCCGACGTTCCGATGTGCCTTGCCGGATCGGCGCTTCGGGCGCGCGGGGTCGGCGAGACGATCGTCGCGATCGAAGGCTGGCCAGCGCTTCCCATGGTCCTCGTCTGGCCGGGCTCCGCGGTTTCGACCGCCGCGGCCTTCAAGTCGCTGGAGCGCCGCGAGAACCCGCCTCTGCCGCCACTTCCCAAGGCCGGGACAGTGGCGGAGCTGGCGGAATGGCTCAGGAATTGCCGCAACGACCTCGAAGCGCCTTCACTTGCGCTGGCGCCCGCGATCGGCGCGGTCCTCGAAGCGCTGCGTGCGACGCCCGGCTGTCTGATCGCCCGCATGTCCGGCTCGGGCTCGGCTTGCTTCGGGCTCTACCCCGACATGACGGCCGCCCGCGCCGCTGCCAAAGCGCTCGCCGCGGCGGAACCGCATTGGTGGGTGCGCGCGACCGTGGCACGCTGACGCCGGCTCAGGCGAATCCGGGAAAGAAGTCCACCTTTATCCGGGAGCGGCGGACGCCCATCTTCCGCAGCATGCGGCGCAGCGATCGCACCATCGCCTGCGGCCCGGAAATGTAGAAGGTCCGCTCACGGTAGTCCGGGATCGCCTGGCGTACAAGCTCCACATCGATGACACCGGGATAGGCGCCTTTGGGCGCGTCTTGCGCAAGCGCATAGACGATCTTCACCCCGAGCTCACGCCGGGCGGCCTCCAGCACGTCGCGATAGGCGACGTCGTACTTCGTCTCGTTGCCGTAGAGGAGGACGATCGGCCGTTTCTCCTGCCGGTCGAGGAGATGCTGCAGCATGCTGCGGAACGGCGTGATGCCGATGCCGCCGGCCAGGAAGGCAAGCTTGGTATCCGGGTCGGCCGGCAAGGTGAAGCTGCCGGCAAGCTGCGCGGCGTAGATCGTGTCGCCCGGTTCCATGGCGCCGAGGGCGCGCTTGAAGGCGCTCGACGCCGGGTAGAACTTCACCCCGAGACGCACCGCGTCTTCCGTCGGCGCTGAGGCGAGGGTGAAGTAGCGGCGGTTGCCGCGGTTGTCGGGATGACCCATCCCGAGCGTCCATTCGAGGTACTGGCCCGGCTGAAACGCGAGCTTCCGGGGCGACGAGAAGACGAAATCATAGGTGTCGGCGGCGGCTTCTTCGATCCGTTCGAGCGTCAGCGCGAGACGGCCCTTCGGGTTCACCGCGAACGCGAACAGGTTTCCGACGAGAAGCGCCAGCTCCGGCGTGAAGTAGAAAGAGCCGATGTGGATGTTCGGTGCGAAGAGAAAGCCCACCAGCGCGGCGAAGACGAGGCGCGGCAGGCGCATCGTGGGCGCGGTCAGCGGCTCCGTCAGCATGACGAATGCGAAGTAGAAGAGCGGCGAGGAGCGAAGCGTCTCCGTCAGCACCATGGTGTATTGCGATGGCGCGGCGGTCGCGAGGGCCGTCGCGATGGCGACCAGTCCGAAGGTAGCGACGAGATCGAAGCGCTGCAGCTTGCGGACAACCAACACACCACCGACCAGCACGATCGGGAGGAGCGGCAGGTTTCCGCCGACCCACCATGTCGCCGGCTGGTCGAGAAGAAGCGCCGTCAGCGCGACCCCAAACGCGGCCGGATTGAACACGTGCTTTCCGTTGACCGCGAAGATGAACTTGGATGCGATCGCCCACACCGACGCGAGGATCAGAACGCCCACCCCCTTGGGGTCGGATGCGGTTACCGGGTCGAGAATGAGCGCCAGGATGAGGGCGGTGATATGGGTCAACTCCACGTTCGCAGGAACGCCGAAGACGTGTGCGAAGACGCGGTTGGTGAGCCAGCACACGACAAGGATCAAGACAGTGGAGAAGGCGATCGCGGTCGGATCGTGCGGCACGACCTTGAAGAAGCCCAGCACGAACGCCGCCCCGACAAGGGCCGCAAGATAATAGAGCACGAGCCGATACATCGTCGTGTGATCGAGCAGGCGGTCGATGAACGTGGTCATGGCGTGGAAAAGGCGGCGAAGCCGCTCGTCGGCGTAGCGCGGCCGGCGCTATTGACGGCGTAGCCCTCGAGCCCCGGCATGTACTCGATGAAATAGATACCCTCTTCGCCCATGGCGAAGGCAGCGGTGGCGAAGCGGTCGGCCTCGAGCACGTCGGGGCCAAGCACGGTCAGGCTGACGATGTCCGAGATCGGGCGCTCGGGGGTGTGCGGATTATAGATGTGCTGCCCACGAACGTAGGATCCGGACGTCGCGACGCCGGAGCCGCGCGGGTAAACGACCTTGATGATTTCCGCTTCGTCGAACGGGTTGCGGATGCCGACGCTCCAGTCGTTTCCCGCTGCATTCTTGCCCGACGACTGGATGTCGCCGCCCGCATCGATGAAGAAGTCGCCTGCACCCGTCCGCTTGACGATTGTTGCGGCGTTGCGAATAGCCCAGCCTTTGACGATGCCGGAAGGGTCGAGCGAGCCGTCCGCCTTGCGAATATCGAAGTACCCGTCCGTCTCGTGCTTCGTCGCTTCGGCGAGCTCCAGCACTTCGCGCATCTCGTCGCTGCAATGGCGCTCCATCACCCGTCCTCGGTTGATGGCTTCGATCTCGCTGTCGGGCTTGTAGGTGCTGAAGCGCCGGTCGACACTCTCGAAATAGGAAAAGACCTCATCCAGAAGAGCCGCGTCCGCAGCATCGACGATTTCGACCGTGATCGGCATTCCCATGATGATCCGCGTGGCGCGCACGGCCTACGCTCCGGCCTTTCCCAAGGCTCTTGCCAGCGACCGGATAAAGGCCTCGCTGGTCAGCGTCGCGCCGGAAATGATGTCCACGTTGGCGCTCTGGGCCCTGACGGCCTCGTTGAGCAGCAGCGGCAGAGCCTGACGATTGATCAAACGCGATATGCGGCGATCCGATGGAAATTGCAGCATCTGGATGCGGACGAGTCGCCCGCCCTGGACGATCGCCTGGACCTGAACGATGCCGTAATAGGCGTCGGATGCCGGGCCGGTGTAGGTGCCGTCGGAGAAGCGCGCATTTTGCACCTGCTTCATCGCGACCGGTGTGACGACCGCATCGATCAACGGCAGGTGATGAGCCGGCCGTGGGCGCGGCAGGCGGGCCTCCACCGGTTCCGGCGGAAGCGGGGCAGGCATGGCCGGCAGCGCGGGGGAGGGTTGCGGCGGTGGCGCGACAGGAAGCGCCGCCGCCATGAGATCGGGCGCCGTCCAAGCCGGCGCTACCGGCGCCCGCGTCTGCTCTTCCCGCTCCGCCTCCTGCGCGGGCGGCCAATTGACGAACGGCGATTCGTCATCCCACTCGTGCTCGCCTTCTTCCCCGGACAGGTCGTCTTCTTCGTCCTCCCGCACCACGCTATTGATCGTCGGCGTGCTTGCGACCTTCGGCGCGCTTGGCGCGACGTCGGCTTCGGTCGCCGCCGGGGTCGACACGGGTTCGAGTTGATCGATGCTGCCGGTGCTGATCTCGCCGGTGCTGATCTCGCCGGTCTGCGGCGCGGCGTCGGCAGCGAGGAAATCGTCCGTCGCCGGGCCGCCAGCCTGGGTCCACACGTAAGCGCCGGAAGCGGCGATGACGAGGACAGAAAGGGCGATCTTCTTCATTCGATTGGGATTCGTCCGGTCGACCGCGAAGCAGCCAGTGTTGCCGAACTATCGCAGGACCAAGCTTACAGCTGGCTGACAGCCGGCCCCGCTGGCCCTTACAAATCGTCCACGTTCAGCCGGCGCGGGAGCCTGCGGGAATGATCGGCACCGGGCGACGCGCCGACTTGACCCGCGCATTGCCGCATGGCACCCATCCGGCACTTCCAAGCCGATCCGACCGGGATTTTGCGTGAGCGCTTCCTCGAACGCGGCCGACGCAGGGCACATGGACCCGCGCCGCTCCTTCCAGGGCCTGCTCCTGGCGCTTCAGCGCTATTGGGCGGATTACGGCTGCGTGGTGTTGCAGCCTTACGACATGGAGGTCGGGGCGGGGACCTTCCATCCGGCGACGACGCTGCGCTCGCTAGGCCCGCGCCCGTGGAATGCGGCATACGTGCAGCCCTCGCGCCGGCCCAAGGACGGCCGCTATGGCGAGAACCCCAACCGCCTGCAGCACTATTATCAGTTCCAGGTGATCCTGAAGCCGTCGCCGCCCGATCTGCAGGACCTCTATCTCGGCTCGCTGGAAGCGATCGGCATCGATCCGCTCCTCCACGATTTGCGCTTCGTGGAGGACGATTGGGAGAGCCCCACGCTTGGCGCCTGGGGGCTCGGCTGGGAGTGCTGGTGCGACGGCATGGAGGTGTCGCAGTTCACCTACTTCCAACAGGTGGCGGGCTTCGACTGCTCGCCGGTCTCCGGCGAGCTGACCTACGGGCTGGAGCGCCTGGCGATGTACGTGCAGGGCGTCGACAACGTCTACGATCTGAATTTCAATGGCCGCGACGGGAACGAGAAGGTCACTTACGGCGACGTCTTCCTGCAGGCGGAGGAGGAATATTCGCGCTTCAATTTCGAATTCGCGGACACCGAGATTCTGAAGCGGCACTTCGAGGACGCCGAGAAGGAGTGCGCGGCCCTTCTGGAAGCCGGGAAGCCGGAGGACGGTGGCCCCCACACGCTTGCGCTGCCCGCCTACGACCAGTGCATCAAGGCAAGCCACGTCTTTAATCTGCTCGACGCGCGCGGCGTCATTTCCGTGACGGAACGGCAGAGCTATATCCTGCGCGTGCGAAATCTGGCAAAGTCATGCGGAGCGGCCTGGCTTGAAACTGCCGGCGGGGGACGTGTGTAATGGTCGACGAAAGCCGGGAGACGCGCGGATCCGCGCGCGAAGCCGGCACGGAGTCGGGCGGGCGCGAGAAGGTCAAGCCTGCCGATAAGGTCGCGATGCTGTTCAGCGCCTCCGGCTGGACCTTCAATGTCCGCCTTGGCCGCAGCGGCCGGGAGGAAGGCGAGGGGATCATGCTCGTCGGCGAGGTGAGCTACCGCGCCGCCGGCGGCGATCGTCGGGTGCATCCCTGCCGCGCCATGATCGTGAAGGCTGACGCGCGCAAGCGCCTCGATCTGGTTCTTGCTCCCCAGGATGCCGTTCTCACGATCCCGCTGGAGCCATTCGCGCTGCAGCGGCTTCAGGATCGGCTGAAGGACCTCGTCTCCGGCCACGGCATGGCCGTTCGCATCGGCTTCTCAGCCGAGGAGACACCCGAGCGCCAGGGGCTTGAGGCCGTCGATTTTGCGTTTTCCTCGCATACCCGCGCGCAGCAGGATGCGCGTGCTTCGAACGCCCGCGATCGCTGACAAGCGCGCTTTCGGGACGACCCGGAAGCAAGGATTTCGTTATCCTCGTCGGGTGGTTTCGGTTCGGCGGACCGTGTTTCGCTGTTCTCACCCGCCCGATCCCGGCATATTTCGGTCGGGCCGGCTGATTCTCCGGCTTACGCGACCTGAGGAGGCCTTCCGCAAATGACGTTCTGGATCGTTGCCGCGCTCGTCGTGGCGCTCGTTCTCTACGTCATCTTCATCTACAACCGCCTCGTCTCCACCAGGCAGATGAGCGAGGAGGCGTGGAGCGGCATCGACGTTCAGTTGAAGCGCCGCGCCGACCTCATTCCCAACCTGATCGAGACCGTGAAGGGCTATGCCAGCCATGAGCGCGGGGTTTTCGACGAAGTCACCGAGTTGCGAGCGCGCGCGCAATCGGTGCCGCCCGGCGACGTGGAAGCCCGCGCCAAGGCGGAGGCCGCGCTGTCGTTCGGCCTCGGACGGCTGCTGGCGGTCGCGGAAAACTATCCGGAGCTGAAAGCGAGCGCCAACTTCCTGGAGCTGCAGAACGAGCTTGGGAACCTGGAAAGCGAGATCCAGATGGCGCGCCGCTACTACAACGGCGCGGTCCGCAATCTGAACACGATGGTGCAATCCTTCCCGAGCAATCTCATTGCCGGGCAGTTCGGCTTCAAGCAGCGCGAATATTTCGAAATCGAGGAACCCGGCGACCGGGCGGTGCCGAAGGTCTCCTTCCAGACCTGAACGCCATGCTTCGCGCCCTCGCGCTGCTGATTGCGCTTGTCTCCGTCGCCGCACCCGCGGCGGCGGAAGAGACGATCGACCGCTACCAGTCCGACATCTCGGTCATGCGCGACGGCACCGTTCACGTCGCCGAGACGATCCAGGTCCATGCCGAGGGCGACAAGATCAAGCGCGGCATCTATCGCGACTTCCCACGGACCTTCGAAGATGCCGACGGCGCCGTCCACGAGGTCGGCTTCAAACTTCTCTCCGTTACGCGCGACGGTGCGACGGAGCCTTATTTCACCCAGAACCAGGGCGAGTACCTTCGAATCTATGCCGGCAAGAAGGACGTGTTTCTGGAGCGCGGCCGGGACTACACCTACGTCTTCACCTACGAGACCGATCGCCAGATACGCTGGTTCGACGGCAAGCCGGAACTCTACTGGAACGTCACCGGCAACGCCTGGGATTTCCCGATCCGCTCCACACTTGCCCGCATCACGCTCCCAGAACATGCCGCGCCGGTGCGCTGGACCGCCTATTCAGGTCCCTATGGCGCGCGCGGCACGGACTGGCGCGGCGCCGTCACCGACGGCGTGCTCGCGGTGGAGACGACGCAGACGTTGCGGCCGGGGGAGGGGCTGACGATCGTCGCTGAAATTCCGGCAGGAATCGTCGCCCCTCCGAGCGGTCTCGACGAGACGCGCTACTTCCTCCGCGACTACCTCGGCTGGATCATCGGCGCCGTCGGCCTCGTCCTGGTGCTTGGATACTATCTCGCGGCATGGAATGCGGTCGGCCGCGACCCGAAGGGGGGAACGATCATCCCGCTCTTCCATCCGCCGGAGGGCGTCTCTCCGGCGCTCGCGGGCTATATCCACAACTGGGGTTTCGGCCTGAATGCTCGGCGCGAATTCACCGCCGCGGCGCTGTCACTCGCCGTGAAAGGGCTCGTCGTCTTCGACGAGCAGACCAAAGGAGAGCTGACGCTCGATCGCACGCCGGCGCAGCCCGAGGGAGGCCGCGAAGCCCTTAGCCCCGGCGAATATGCGATTCTGCATTGGGTAGATCGAAAGGGTGGGCACGGCGAGATCAGCAAGGAGAACGCCACCTCCGTCGCCGACGTCATGGAGAAGTTCACCAAGGGAATCGAGGCGGAGAACAAGAACAAGTTCTTCAAGCGCAACACGCTCTGGTTCGTCTTAGGCGTGGCACTGACGGTGCTCGTATTCTTGGCGATCCTCGCCTTCGGCGGGTTCTATGGCGCGCAGGCCGCGATGCTGTTTCCCGTAATTGTCATCGGTGGCATGCTCGGCATCGTCGTGATCCCGATCGTGCGCACGATTCTTGCTGGCCCGTCCTTTGCGACCGTCGCGCAGACCGCGTTGTCGCTGATTGGAGTTCTCGCCTTCTTCACTTTCGTGGCAGCGCAGTTTCTGATCGGCGCTGTCGGCAATCCCTACGGCGCCCTCGGTGCGGTGACCCATTTCATCGCCGCGCACCCGTTTCCAATCGCCCTCATGATCGCGTTTCCGGCGCTGAACGGGCTCTTCCTCTATCTGCTGCGCGCGCCGACCACGCTTGGCCGCCCGGTGATGGATAAGCTCGCCGGCTTCCGCATGTACCTGGAGACGGCGGAATCCGGACGGCTCAACATCGCCGACGCGCCGGAGATCACGACGGAGCGGTTCGAGGCGCTGCTTCCCTACGCGGTCGCGCTCGACGTTGAAAAGCCGTGGGCGAATGCCTTCGCTGAAGCGCTGAAGCGCGCCAATCCGGGCGATCCCGATCCGATCGCGCACTACCGTCCGGCCTGGCGCCGGGGCGGCCGCTGGTCGAGCGCGAATTTCGGGAGCGGGGTTTCGTCCGCCGTATCGGCGGCGACGGGAGCGCTCGCAGCGTCGATGCCGCGGAGTTCCTCAGGCTCGTCGGGCTTTTCCGGCGGCGGCGGCTCCGGCGGCGGCGGAGGAGGAGGAGGGGGCGGCGGCTGGTAGGCCGCATCACGCCTTCCACGGTGTCGCAGGCGGGACGCCCTGCGGCCCCTTGCGCGGATTAGGGTGATCTGATTCCGTCCGCCGGCAATGACGGAAGAATCCGCAGCACCTTCGGGGGAAACGCTTTCGCATGGCTGAGCAGCCCTATCGTCTGCCGCGGGGCGGCTTGGTCGATCGCTCGCGGATCACCCGTTTCCGCTTCGCCGGCCGCGCGCTCTCCGGGCATCCGGGCGACACGCTCGCCTCGGCGCTCCTGGCGAATGGCGAGCACCTCGTCGCCCGCTCGTTCAAATATCACCGTCCGCGCGGCATCCTCGCCGCCGGCAGCGAAGACCCGGCGGCTCTCGTCGAGGTCGGCGAGCGCACGCGCACGGACCCGAACACCCGCGTCACCGAGCAGGAGCTCTACGAGGGGCTGGAAGCGCGCCCGCAGAATTGCTGGCCGTCGCTGAAATACGATGTCGGCGCGGTGAACGATTGGATCGCGCCGTTCATCCCGGCCGGCTTCTACTACAAGACCTTCAAGGGCTGGCCCGGCTGGATGCGCTTCGAGCCGACGATCCGCCGCGCCGCAGGGCTGGGCCGTGCGCCCGCCGCACCCGATCCCGACAGCTACGAGGCGGTGAACAGACATTGCGACGTGCTTGTCGTCGGCGGCGGGCCGGCGGGCCTGATGGCGGCGCTCGCGGCGGGACGCGCAGGCGCGCGCGTCATTCTTTGCGAGGAGACGGCGGCGCTCGGCGGAACGCTCCTTGCGCGCGATCCGAATGCGCTGACGCTCGACGGCAAGCCGCCCGCCGAATGGGTTGCGAGCGTCGAGGCGGAGCTTCAGGCGATGCCGGATGTGACGATCCTCCGGCGCACCACTGCCTTCGGCTACTACGCCCAGAACTTCGTCGGACTCTGGGAGCGCGTGGCCGATCATCTGCCAACGTCCGACAGTGCGCTGCCGCGCCAGCGGCTTTGGCGCGTGCGGGCCAAGGAGGTCGTGCTCGCATCGGGCTCCATCGAGCGCCCGCTCGTCTTCCACGAGAACGACCGGCCGGGGATCATGCTCGCCGGCGCGGTGCGAACCTACATGCACCGCTATGGGGTGCTTCCGGGAAAGCACATCGTCGTCGCGACCAACAACGATTCCGGCTGGGACGCGGCGCTCGATATGGCGCGCGCCGGCGGAGAGGTGGCGGGGGTGGTCGACCTGCGCTCCGAGATAGCCGAGGCGCATCTGGTCGAGGCTTCGCGGCTCGGCATCCCGATCTACGGCAACGCCGCCATTCTCGGCACCAGGGGCGCGCACCGGATCGAGAGCGTCACGGTGCGGCCTCTCGCGACGCGGCATGCGCTGAAACCGGTGGAGCTCGAATGCGACCTTCTCGCGGTCGCCGGCGGATGGGCGCCGAACGTCGCGCTTTTCGCGCAGTCACGCGGGCGGCTGCGCTACGACGAGACGATCGAAGCCTTCCGCCCCGACAGCTCGTGGCAGCGCGAGCGCTCCGCCGGCGCTGCCAATGGCTTCTTCGGCATGGCGGAGTGTTTCGCGGAGGGCGCGCGCGCCGGAGTGGAGGCGGCGAAATCGGCAGGGTTCGACGCCGCGATGCCGACGCTTCCGGCCGTGCCGGCGAGCGGGCAGATCGGGCAGGGGCCGATCCGCGTGATCCCGGAGCTTCCCTCCGACCGGCCGAAGCACAAGGTGCGCGCCTGGATCGACCTTCAGGACGACGTCACGACCAAAGACCTCGCGCTTGCGGTGAAGGAAGGCTACCGCTCCGTCGAACACGCCAAGCGCTACACCACCTCCGGCATGGGGACCGACCAGGGCAAGGTCGCGAACCTGAACGCCTTCGGCTTCCTCGCGTCCGTGCGCGGCGAGGCGGTTCCCGCGATCGGCACGACCACCTTCCGCCAGCCCTATAAGCCGGTGACCTTCGCCGCCCTTGCCGGCCAGCACGTCGGCGCGCTCTTCGCACCGCGCCGCACGACGCCGATGCACGAGTGGCATCGCAGCAATGGTGCGGTGTTCGAGCCGGTCGGCGATTGGCTCCGCGCTCGCGCCTATCCGATGGTGGGCGAGAGCTTCCATGACGCCGTGCAGCGGGAGTCGAAGGCGGCGCGCACGGCGATCGGCGTGCTCGACGCCACCACCCTCGGCAAGATCGACGTGAAAGGTCCCGACGCCCGCGAGTTCCTGAACCGCATCTACACCAACGCCTGGATGAAGCTCGCGCCCGGCAAGTGCCGCTACGGGCTGATGCTCGGCGAGGACGGCATGGTGATGGATGACGGCGTGACGGCGTGCCTCGCCGACGACCATTTCCACATGACGACGACGACCGGCGGCGCGGCGCGCGTGCTCGGCAAGCTCGAAGATTACCTCCAGACCGAATGGCCCGAGCTCAAGGTCTATCTGACGAGCGTCACGGAGGAATGGGCGGTCGCCTCGCTGTGCGGGCCGGAATGCGACAAGCTCGTCGCCGAGCTTTGCGACGATCTCGACCCGAACCCCGACACGTTCGAGTTCATGAGCCTTCGCGACGCGCATGTCGGCGGCGTGCCTGTCCGCGTCTTCCGCATCTCCTTCACCGGCGAGCTTTCCTACGAGATCAACATCCCCGCGACCTACGGGCTGTGGCTCTGGCGAGAGGTGATGGAGAAGGGCGCGAAATACGGGATCGTGCCCTACGGCACCGAGGCGATGCATCTCCTGCGCGCCGAGAAAGGCTTCATCATCGTCGGCCAGGAGACCGACGGGACGGTGACGCCCGACGACCTCGGCTATGGCGGCATGGTCAAGAAGAGCGCCGACTTCGTCGGTCGCCGCTCGCTCTTCCGCGCCGATACAATGCGCGAGGACAGGCGGCAGCTCGTAGGGCTCCTGACCGGCGACCCGAACCTCGTCCTGATGGAAGGGACGCAGCTCATCGGCAACGAGGCGGAGAGCGCGCCGCCGGTCCCCATGCTCGGGCACGTCACGTCGAGCTATTTCAGCCCCAATCTCGGCCGCTCCATCGCGCTGGCGCTGGTGAAGAGCGGGCGAAGCCGCGTTGGCGACCGGCTCTGGGCGTCGCGCAAGGACGGTGCCCCGGTTCCCGTCACCGTGACCGGCACGGATTTCCTCGGCCAGCGCGAAAAGGCGAACGGCAATGGCTGACGCTCCGATCCGGCACTCGCCGCTTTCGCACCGCGCGCCGATCGAGGCGCCGGTCGGTGCGCTCCGCATCGCCGAGCGCCCCTTCCTCGGCAAGTTCATCCTGCGCGCCGCGCATGCGGAGGCCGTCGGCCCGCTCAAGGAAACGTTCGGCCTTGACCTGCCCGCCGAGCCTTCGACGAGCGCGAGCGGCGCGGAGACCTCGCTCCTCTGGCTCGGGCCGGACGAATGGATGCTGGTGACGAAGGGCGAGGGGGCGGAGGAGCGCTTCGGCCGCGCGAACCGTGCACTCGCCGCGATCCACCATCAGCTCGTCGCCGTCGGCGATTACTACACAGTGATCGAGGTGTCCGGGCCGAGGGCGCGGGAGACCCTGATGAAGCTCACGACGCTCGACCTCCATCCGCGCGCCTTCAAGGCGGGGATGGTGGCCGGATCGATGTTCGGGCGGACGCACGCCACGCTCTGGCAGATGACGGAGGACAGTGCGGAGGGCGGTCCACTCTTCCGGCTCATCGTGCGCTGGTCGATGGCCGATTATCTATGGTGCGTGATCGCCGATGCCGGCCGCGAGTGGGGCATTCCGGAAGAGCAGCCGGTCGGCGGCGAGACGCTTGTGATTACCTGATCAACGATTCAGAGCGCGTCGCCGCCTCTTGGCCGACGGATGGCTCTCACCTTTCCGCTGCTTCCGCCGCCGCAGAAGAATCGGTCTCCACCATCGGATTCAAGCCCCGAGACGCCCATTCCAGCCGGCATTTCGAGGCGCTGGAGCACCTCTCCCGTCTCAGGATCGATGCGTCGCACGTCACTCTGCTCCTCCTGCCAGGTACCGTGCCAAAGTTCGCCGTCCACCCAGGTGACCCCGGTGACGAAACGGTCTGACTCGATGGTGCGGAGCACCTCTCCCGTCTCAGGATCGACCTGGTGGATCCTGTGGCCGCGATGCTGGCCGACCCAAAGCGTTCCCTCGGCCCAAGCCAGGCCCGAATCCGAGCCATTGCCGGGCGCCGGTATCGAGCCAAGCACATCCCCGGTCTTCGGATCGATCTTCCGGATCACGTCCTCCGCGATCTGGAACAGGTGCTCGCCGTCGAACGCCGTCCCGGCATGCGCGGGCACGTCGAACGCGCCCAGCATCTCCCCGCTTTCCGGATCGAGGGTGTTGAGCTTGTCGCCGGTCGCGAACCAGACCTGCCGTCCGTCGAAGGTGACACCGGCTACATTGTCGGCCCCGGGAAAGGGGCCATACTCGCGGAGGATTTCGGCGGGTGCGCGCTTCATGTTTTCATCCTAGCCGTTCGGCAGGGGCGCCGGGAGTAACAAGCTTGTCGGGAATCCCGGTACGTTGGGCGCTATCCAGCGACAAGCCCGTCCGCGACCGAACAATTCGACCTTGCCGGCCTCTGAAAGCGCTTCGAGTGCGCGCTGCGCGGTGCGCGGACTGACGCCGAGCGCCAGCGCAAGCGACGAACTCGCCCACGCCTCGCCGTCCGCGAGCAAGGCCAGCACGTCGGCATGGTCTCCCTCAACGGGCGGCGCGAGTACGGCGACGGTTTGCGCCCTGTGCGGCTTCAGCAGGAAGCCCCGGTTCGTTGCATTCAATGCGGCGAGCGGGCCGAGTGCCTTGCGCAGACGGCCGATCTCGACGCGCAGCCGCGCACGATGGGATTCATCGGCATCGCGCCCCCGGAAGGCGCGCGTGATCAGCGTCTCGCGCGGCACGTCCTGGGGCCACGCCTCGGCGAGCGCCCGGGCGAGCGCAAACAGCACCGGACGGCCGACAAGCGGAACGATCGTCGTCCCGGCCCGCACGACATTCCGGCAAGCATCGACAATGAGTGCATCCGAGGCGATCAGCGCCTCGACTTCGGCGAGCCCCAGCAGCGGTTTCCCATCGTGCGCGATCAGACGCGCTGCAGGCGCCGCAAGCGCGTGTGACGCACGGTCAACCTCGGCTGCCAGCGCGGGGATCCCGGTCTCGCGAGCGGCTTGCTGGGCCCGATCGAGCGCGGCGCGTGCCGATTCTGCTCGAATGCGCCGCATCCCAATACCGGCGGCGACCAGCCAGTATCCGGTCCGCGACGCCCGCGGCAGTGCGTCGATATCGAGTCCGTTGAGCGTCCGCTCGGACTCGTCGAGACGCCCGATCAGGAGAAGCCGCCGGGCCTGGAGATAGCCGGCATGGGCGGCGTTCGACCGATCGCCATGCGCCTCGAGCGCCGCCCGCGCCGCGCCGAGCGTCTGCATGGGCCCGCCCAGATCGCGCGAGACGAGCGCGATCTCCGCCTCGGCGACCACGCACCGTGCCCGGGCGATCGCCTCCTTCGGGCCGAAGGCGCGGGCGGCGTCTTCGTAGGAGCTTCTTCGCACGCGTCAGATCGCCGAGCTGCGCCATCGCGATGCCGCGCAACGCGAGCGCCGGCGCATCGTCGCGCAGCGCGACCCGCTTCAGCGCCGCCAGCGGATCGCCGACCGCAAGCGCCCGCGCCGCGGCGTTGATCAGCGAGTCCATCGAAATCCCGTCACACTTGTCACTCTCACCCGGCTTCCGCCTCGCCTTACATCTCCGCTCGAGCCTGCCGCGGCAGGGACCGGCGACAATCCATCGGGAGCCTAAAAATGACAACGACCTCAGCGACAACCAAAAGCGGAGGATGGAGCTGGCCGGCACATGGCGCGGCTCGCTTGCTCGGTCTCGCGGCCTCTCCGACCTTCGCGCTCATGGGGTGGGCCGCGGCCAGTGACGGGCCAATGGCGCTCTGCTCCTCGGGTGCAGGCGCGCTGCCGATGCACGGCATGACCGCGATGTACCTGCTGATGAGCCTCTTCCACCTGTCGCCCTGGCTGAAACTTGCTTCCGCCCGTCTGTAGGCGCGTGCCCAATCGACAACCAAAGGAGACTGACTATGAACAATGCGATCGTTTCACGCGATGAGTGGCTCGGCGCCCGCAAGGCGCTTTTCGACAAGGAGCGCGCCATGACGCACGCTCTCGACGAGATCCGTGCCGAGCGGCGCCAATTGCCCTGGGTCAAAGTCGAGAAGCCCTACGTCTTCGAGGGACCCGACGGCGAATGCGGCCTCGCCGACCTCTTCGGCGACCGCAGCCAGCTCGCCATCTATCACTTCATGCTGACGCCCGGCTCGGACCATATCTGCCCAGGTTGCTCATATACGATGGACCATGTCGACGCGGCGCGGCAGCATTTCGAGCAGGCGGACCTGGCGTTCGCGGCGGTCTCGCGCGCACCGATCAAGCGGATCGAGGCGGTCAGGCAACGGATGGGCTGGACCTTCCCCTGGGTCTCCTCGGACGACGGCGACTTCAACTACGATTTCGGCGTGTCGTTCAGGCCGGAGGATCGCGCCGCCGGCCGCGCGGTCTACAATTACGGTCTTACGTCAATCAGCAACAGCTCGGACATGTTCGGCGTCAGCGTCTTCGTGAAGGACGAGGATGGAAATATCTTCCACACCTACTCGACCTATCACCGCGGTACCGAATTGCTGATGGGAGCCTTCAACTGGCTCGACCTCGCGCCGAAGGGTCGCAACGAAGACGCCGGTGTCATGAACTGGGTCCGCCTGCACGACGAATATTGACCGGACCACACCCGCTAAATGCGGATTTCGAGGGCGGTCCTCGAAATCCGCTCGCGGAGCCGGTTCCGCGAGCCAATACTAGAGGCGTGAGCCAGAGGGCAGCGTGAGTACAGAACTAGCGGCCGACGCCGAAAAGCCGCACCGCTTCGTCAAGGCCGGGCTCGCCCAGCATCGAATGACGGAAGCGGCTGCGCGCCCTCTGCGACGCCTCGCTCACAAGCTTCGTGGCCTGCGCGGTGGGCCGATGACGGAGGGTCGAAAGGAGGGTGCGGAAGGAGTTCATGGCGCGTCTCTCGAGGTTCGATTGAATCGGCGCGCAACCCGGCGTCGATGTCGCGCACATGCTCCCGCATGTCTTAAAAAACAAGCCAAGCGGGCTAAGGAATCCGCACCCGACCTGCGACATGCTGTCACCATCCCCCGGCTGTCAGGACCGCAATCCGATCCCTTCTTCCAGGCCGGCGTCGAGCAGCCATTCGGCGAGCGCCTCGGCGAAGCTCCTGAGCGCCCAAAGCTCGAATTTATCCGCTGCGCGGCGAACGATCAGAACGTCGACGTGATGGATCATCGAGGCCGCCGCGCGCCCGACGGGGAAGGCGGCGGGGGCGAGGTCGAGCGCGACGCATTTCTGCAGGACGGCTTCCGCCGCCTCACCCTCGACGACGAGGATCGCGCGGCCGTGGCTCAAGTCGGTCACGGCGCCGGCGGAGGCGGGGAGCGCCGAGGAAAGGCGCGCCGGCAGGTCCTCCGCGGTGCCGGCGATCATGAAGCGCCCCGGCGCGACATGCGCGACGATCGCCTCGCCATGGTCCGCCGCACGGCCGAGCGGCGGCACGTCGCCGGGAAACAGCGTGGCGATCGCATCGATCGCCGCCTGCACGGCGTCCGGCCAGGCCTGCACCTGCATGATTGCACCGACGGGGAACTCGGCGAGCATAACCCGCCCACCGCCGGGAGAGGCGGCGAGGCCGGCGAGTGCGCGAACGGCTTCAGCCATGCATCCGGCTCCCGTCCTTGTCGACGAAGCAGGGATCGACGACCTCCACCGGGGAATGCGTGCCGCGCAGCGGATCGGCGGCGTGCAGCGTCTCGCCATGTCGCGCGCGTCCGCGCTCCAACAGCGCCAACGCGATGTAACCTTCGAGCTCCGGGCTGTAGCACATGGCGGTCACATGGCCCTGGCTGCGGCCGGGAGCTTTCGCATCGGCGCTTTCTACGAGATGCGCGCCGCCGAAGACCGGCTTGCCGTCGAGCGATTTCAGGCCGACGAGCTGCTGGCGCCCCGGATCGACAAGCGCCGGGCGGAGCGCGAGCGGCTTGCCCACGAAGTCCTTCTTCTTGGAGAACATCTTGTCGAGGCCGAGGTCGTGCACCGTCGTGCGGCCGGTGATCTCTCCGCCGGTGACGTGCCCCTTTTCCAGACGCAGCGTGCCGAGCGCCTCAAGCCCGTAGGGAACGACGTCGAACGCCGCGCCCGCTTCCAAAAGCTTCTCCCAGACGAGAAGCGCGTGGTTGGAGCCGGAATAGACCTCGTAGGCGCGCTCGCCGGAAAAGGAGAGCCGTGCCACCAGCACGTCGACGCCTTCCAGCTTGCCGGTTCGAACGCCCATGAACGGAAGCGCGGCGTCGCTGACGTCGATCTCGGTGAGCGCCTTTTGCAGGACTTCGCGGCTCTTCGGCCCGGCGACGGCGACGCCTGCCCACTGGTCGGTGACGGAGACGAGCGAGACCTTCAGATCGGGCCAAGCGAGCGCCAGAAGCGTCTCCAGATGCTCCATGACCGGGCCGGCATTCACCGTCGTGGTCGTCATCAGGTAGCGGTCTTCGGCAAGCCGCCACGTGGTGCCGTCGTCGAAGAGGAAGCCGTCGTCGCGCAGCATCAGCCCGTAGCGCGCCTTGCCGACGGCGAGCGTGGAGAACGTGTTGGTGTAGACCCGGTCCAGGAAGGTCGCGGCGTCCGGCCCCTGCACGTCGATCTTGCCGAGCGTCGTCACGTCGGTGATGCCGACGGAGGTCCTGACCGCACGCGCCTCGCGCACATAGGCCTGCTCGACCGTCTCGCCGGGTTTGGCGTAGAAACGCGGGCGTTGCCAGAGCCCGACATTGACCATTTCCGCGCCCGCCTTCACGTGCCAGTCGTGCAGCGGCGTGCGGCGGAGCGGCCGCGCGTGATGGCCGCGCGAGCGCCCCACGAGCGCACCGAGGCTGACGGGATTGTAGGGCGGGCGGAAGCGAGTCGTTCCGACGGCGGGAACGGGGAGGCCGCGCGCCTCGGCGAGGATCGTCAGCCCGTTCAGGTTCGACGTCTTGCCCTGATCGGCGGCCATCCCGAGCGTCGTATAGCGCTTAAGATGCTCGACGGATTCGAAGCCCTCGCGCTGCGCCAGCCGCACGTCGTCGGACGTCACGTCGTTCTGGAGATCGACGAAGGCCTTGCCCTTGGCCGGGATCTCGAAAAGCGGCAGCAGGTTTTCCGGCGCCGTCCCGGTGGGCATCTCCGGCGCGGCCAGGGTGTCGCCAGAGGCATCGAAGCCGCAGGCGCTCGCTGCCCTCGCGCCGGCCTGCGCGCCGTCGGCGGCTGCGTCCGCCGCATCGAAAAGCCCGCGCACGGCGCCGGCGGCGATCCATTTCTCGCGCGGCTCGCCGGGAAGGAAGGCGCGCAGCGCGTCGTGATATTTCGGCGGGCCGCCCGCCTGGCTCGCGAGATGAATGAGTGGGTTCCAGCCGGCCGTGACGGCGAGCGCGTCGCATTTCAGATCGCGCGCCGCGCCGGACACGCGACCGGCGTTTGCGTCGAACACCTCGATGCGAATGGAACTCATCGCGCCGCTGCCGGATGTCGCGGTCACGACGTGGCCAGGAAGCGACTCCGTCCCCGTCTCGGCCAGCTCCGCTATCTGGGCGGCGGGCGCATCACGGCGCGGATCGACAACAGCGCGGACGGGAACGCCGGCGCGACCGAGCGCCGCCGCCTGGCGCCAGCCGGCATCGTTGTTGGTGAACACGACGACATCGCCGCCGACCGCGACGCCATAGCGGCGCGCGTAGGCGAGCGCAGCACCTGCGAGCATGACGCCCGGCGCGTCGTTGCCGGGGAAGACGAAGGGACGTTCAAGCGCCCCGGTCGCGAGCACGACGTGCTTTGCCTCGATGCGCCAATGCCGCTGCCGGGTCTTCGCGCCGCTCTCCGGCGCGACCTGTTCCAACGCGCCGAGAATGTTGTCGTCGTAGTAGCCGTAGACCGAGATGCGCGTGAGCCGCCGGACGTTGGCAAGCTCGTTCAGCGCCGAATTGACGCGGAAGAGCCAGTCGCCGGCGGTCTCCTCTCCGACCTTGTCCTCCAGGTCGAGCCCGCCGCCGAGCGCCGGGCTTTCCTCGCAGAGGATGACGCGCGCCCCGGCTTTGCCCGCCGCGAGCGCCGCCGAGAGGCCGGCTGGGCCGGCGCCCACGACAAGCACGTCGCAGAACGCGTTGGCGGTCTCGTAGCGGGCGGTGTCGGGGGCGAAGCTCACCTTGCCGAGACCGGCGGCGCGGCGGATGAACGGTTCGTAGAGCATCCACGCCCCGCGGAAGGGGCCCATGAAGGTCTTGTAGTAGAACCCCGCGGCAATGAACGGCGAGAACCAGCCGTTGATCGCGCCGAAGTCGTGCTTCAGCGACGGCCAGGCGTTCTGGCTGCGTGCGACGAGGCCGTTTGCCGCCTCTACGGTCGTCGCCTTGGCGTTGGGCTCCGTCTGCCCGCCTTCGCCGAGCGTGACGAGCGCGCTCGGCTCTTCCGGCCCGGCGGAATAGACGCCGCGTGGACGGTGATACTTGAACGAGCGCGCCACCAGCGTCTGCCCGGAAGCGATCAACGCGGAGGCGATCGTGTCGCCCTGGAAACCCTGCACGGCCGCGCCGTCGAAGGAGAAGCGGAGCGGTCGCGTGCGGTCGATGCGGCTTCCACCGCGCGGCAGGCGGTAACCGGGCATCAGCCGTCCTCCCGCCCGGCCCAAGGCCCGACGAGCCGCGCGCCCGATATGTCGTGCGTCTCGGTATTGCGCGTCACCACCATATGCTGACGGCAGCCGTGGACGTGCTGCCAATATTCCTCGTGGGCGCCACGCGGGTTGCTGCGGTCGTAGACATAGGCCGCCCAGCGCTCGCGGTCTTCCGTCGCGATGGAAGGGCGGATCACGGTCGCGTCGCCGCCATAGACGAACTCGCCATGGTCACGCAGGCCGCAGACGGGGCAGGGGATCAGCATCAGTGCAGCCGCGGGGTGGGGCCGCGGCCGGTTTCGTCGATCGGCCGGCCTTCGTGGAAGCGCTCGAGCGTGAAGGCGGCGTTGAAGGCATGCGGCGCGTCGTTCGCGATCGTATGCGCGAAGCACCAGCCGGAGGCGGGCGTCGCCTTGAAGCCTCCGTAGTTCCAGCCGGCGTTCAGGTACATCCCCGGCAGCGGCCCGGTGGTGATGATCGGGCTTCCGTCCATCGTCATGTCGACGAGCCCGCCCCAGCTCCGCACCATCTTCACCTTGCCGACATTCGGGAAGACCGCGAGGAGCTCCGTCGCCACCTCGTGCACGATCGGCAGGTTCCCGCGCTGGGCGTAGGAATTGTAGTAGTCGAGGTTGCCGCCATAGACGAGCCCGCCCTTGTCGGACTGCGACACGTACATGTGGCCGGCGCCGAAGGTCACGACGCAGTTGACGAGGGGCTTCAACGGCTCCGTCACAAAGGCCTGCAGGATGTGGCTTTCGATCGGGAGCTTCTCGATCCCCGCCTTGCGCATCACTTCCGATGTGTTGCCGGCGACCGCCACGCCGACCTTCGGCGCGCGGATCGTGCCGCGGCTCGTGACGACGCCGGCAATGCGGTCGCGCTCCTGCAGGAACCCGGTCACCTCGCAATTCTCGATGATGTCGACGCCGAGCCGGTCGGCGGCATGGGCAAAGCCCCAGGCGACCGCGTCGTGGCGCGCCGTGCCGCCGCGAGGCTGGAGGAGCCCGCCGACAACGGGAAATCGGGCTTTATGGGAAAGGTCGAGGCCGGGGCAGAGCTTGGCGATTTCCTCCGGCTTCAGAAGCTCCGCGTCTATGCCGTTGAGCCGCATGCCGTTTCCCCGCTCCGCGAATGCATCGAGCTGGGTCGGCGTGTGGGCGAGGTTCAGGACCCCGCGCTGCGAGAACATCACGTTGTAGTCGAGCGCGTGGCTGAGCCCTTCCCAGAGCTTCATGCTCCATTCGTAGAACTTCTGGTTCTCGTCGAGCAGGTAGTTGGAGCGGACGATGGTGGTGTTGCGCCCGACATTCCCCTGGCCGATCCAGCCGCGCTCCACCAGCGCGACGTCGCGGATGCCGTGCACCTTGGCGAGATAGAAGGCGGTCGCGAGCCCGTGCCCGCCGCCGCCGACCACGATCACGTCGTAGGACGGTTTCGGCTCCGCCTTGCGCCAGGTGGGCCGCCAGCCCTTGTTGCCGGTCAGACCATGGCGCAGCACGGAGAAGACGGAATATTCGGCCATTTGTCCCACCGGGTCAGACGGCCATCGGACCCGGAGCCGCGTTCCGCGTCAATGGCTTATCTGGAGGATTCCCCAGGCGGGTTTATGGCGCGGGGTGAGGCCAGCAGCCGCCCCGGATGCGACAGCCGATGGCGCACTTTCGCCCGGGCCCGGCGAGAACGCGAAAGGTTCGTCCTGAAGGCAACTAAAAGTCTGCAGCCAAACTCAATTGCCGGGCGGCCGCCAGGAGACGCTTGTCGCGCGTCCAAAGCGTCGCGTCCGCAGCCAAGCTGACAGCGGCGAGGAGATGCGCATCGACAAATCCGATGCCTCTGCCCGACAAGGAATGCGCATCGACGAACGTGAAAATTTCCTGGTCGGTGGCCCGGGGAGCCTCGGGAAGGTTCTGTAGTAGCTTTAGAATTGCGTTGCTCGGACGTGGCGAGCCGAGCATGAGCTCGCCAACCACGAACGGATGAATGAGGACCTGCCCCGCGTCGAGCAGTTCGAAAAGCGCTGCGTTTCCGCGGCGGAAATGGTCGATCCAAATAGCAGTGTCAACCAGGATCACTTGCGTTCGGGCCGCCGTCGCGGAGCGGCCTTTAGGGTTGGAAGACTACCGCCGAGGCGTGCGAGCCGACGTGCGCTTTCCCGCTCGATCAGCGCTTTCAGCGCTTCGCGAACGAGGGCCGACTTCTCGCTCACACCCGTGAAGGCTTGAGCCTCGGCAACGAGGTCGTCGTCAAGGGCAAGCGTGGTGCGCATTGTCCATCTCCATCGAAGAGCATCAATAATCGCATCATTTGATGCCGATTTCAATGCCCGCCGCATGCGTTGCGCTATACGGCCATCCCCTCAAGCCTGATCCGGGCGATTCTGTCGATCTCGGTAAGCGCTGTCTGGAACTCCGTCTCACGGTCGTTCGCGATGCGCTCTTCGAACGCGACGAGGATGTCGTGGCGGGTCTTGCCGGCGACGGCGAGGATGAAGGGAAAGGCGAATTTTTCCTTATAGGCGTCGTTCAGCGCCTGGAAACGCTGGAACTCCTCCGGGGTGCATTGGTCAAGCCCGGCGCCCGCCTGCTCGGAGCGCGATGCCGCCGTCAGGTCGGCAACGCCGAGCCGGCCGGCGAGGTCGGGATGGTTGCGGATGAGCTTCAGCTGCGCCGGGCGATCGAGCGACGCGGCGACCCGCGCCATCGCCTGCGCCAGGCCCTCGGGAGAATCGGTCGCGGAAGAAAGGCCGTCCCCGAAGACGCGCATGGCAATTTCGGGGAAGTGCTCGTAGACGCCGCCGAATTTCTCGACGAAAGCGGCGTAGTCCATCGTCCGGGGCGGGGGGTCGAAGCGTTTCATTCTATCGCTCCCGGAAGTCCTGGCGCTATCCGCGTCGGTCCGGGCTTTGCCGGAAGCGCCTTCACGGGTCATTATGGCCAAATGCGTTACAGGAAGAACCCCATGCTTGTCTTGAACGGGAGCCGCCCGTGGGCCGATTGACCACGCACGTCCTCGACGTGGCGCGCGGGCGGCCGGCCTCCGGCCTCGCGATCAGCCTCCGCCGCGCCGGCAAGCATGGCACCGCCCTTGCAAGCGCCGTGACCAACGACGACGGGCGAGTGGAGCCTGCGCTCCTGGAAGGCGAGACGATGGAAGCCGGAAGCTACGACCTGGTCTTCGAGACGGGCGCCTATTTCGACCGCCTGGGTCTTTCGCTGCCCGAGCCGAAGTTCCTCGACCAGGTGGTGATCCGGTTCGGCATCGCCGACACGAATGCGCACTACCACGTGCCGCTCCTGCTTTCGCCCTTTGGCTATTCCACTTACCGGGGAAGCTGATGCCGATCCGCTTTCTCCTGGGGGACGAAGAGCGCACGCTCGACGGCGTCTCGCCGACGCTGACGGTGCTGGAATATCTGCGCCGCAATGCACGCCGCACCGGCACGAAGGAGGGCTGCGCGGAAGGCGATTGCGGCGCCTGCACCGTCGTCCTCTCGGAGCCGGACGGCGCGGGCGGGCTGAAACATCGCGCGGTCAATTCCTGCATCCAGTTCGTTTCAGTGCTGCATGGCCGCCAGCTGACGACGGTGGAGGATCTGCAAGCCGCGGACGGGTCGCTGCATCCAGTGCAACAGGCGCTCGTTGAGCGCCACGGCTCGCAATGCGGCTTCTGCACGCCGGGCTTCGTCATGCAGCTCTATGCCGGCTGGCTGGAGGGCGTTCTGACCGACCGCCAGCAGGTCAAGGACTGGCTCGCCGGCAATCTCTGCCGCTGCACCGGCTACGGCCCGATCGTGGAGGCGGGACTGGATGCGGGCAAGGCACCGCCGCCGGACCGCGCGGCTGCCGCCGCTAACGCGGCGCGGCTCACCACGCTTGCCGACGGACCCACGCTCGCCATGAGCGACGGCGCGGACCAGGTCTTCGCGCCGCGCTCCTCCGACGAGTTGGCGGAAACCTATGCCGCGCATCCCGACGCGATCATCGTCGCGGGCGCGACCGATGTCGGGCTCTGGGTGACGAAGCAGCACCGCCACTTGAAAACCTTGATCGATGTGACTCGCGTGAAAGACCTCTCCACGATCGAGGAGGACGGGTCGGGGCTCGCGATCGGTGCGACGGTCAGCCATCGCGACGCGACGGCTGCGCTCGCCCGTCTTCATCCCGACCTCGGCGAGCTCCTGCGGCGCTTCGCCTCCATCCAGATCCGCAACGCCGGGACGGTCGGCGGCAACATCGCCAACGGCTCACCGATCGGCGACCTGCCCCCGGCGCTGATCGCGCTCGACGCGCGTTTGACGCTCCGCCGCGGCGAGGAGCGGCGTGAGATACCGCTGGAGGATTTCTTCATCGCCTACGGCAAACAGGACCGTGCGCCGGGCGAGTTCGTCGAGACCGTCTTCGTGCCACGCCTGCACGATGGCACGCGCTTCGCCTGCTACAAGCTCTCCAAGCGCTTCGACCAGGACATTTCCGCCGTGATGGGCGCTTTCTCGGTGCGGCTTGAAAGCGGCAAGGTCGCGGAAGCGCGGATCGCCTATGGAGGCATGGCGGCGACGCCAAAGCGCGGCGCAAAGGCCGAAACCGCGCTCGTCGGGAGCGCGTTCGACGCGGCGGCGGTCGAGCAGGCCGTGGCGGCGCTCGCGGAAGACTTCGCGCCGATCGACGACATGCGCGCCAGCGCCGTCTATCGGCTGAAGGCGGCCCAGAACCTCCTGCGCCGTTTCCATCTTGAGAACGCGGCGGAAAAGCCAGCGACGCGCGTCCTGGAGCTCTCGGCATGAACGAGACCTCTATTCAGGATCGCGGGCCCGCCGGCACGGTCACGTCGGTGCAGCACCACAAGCCGCAGCACGACGAGAAGATCAGCGGCGGCGTGGCGAGCGCCGTCATCCATGACAGCGCGGCGCGCCATGTCTCCGGCAAGGCGATCTATGTCGACGACATGCCGGAGCTTCCCGGCACGCTTCACCTCTACGTCGCGATGAGCGCGCGCCCGCATGCGAAGCTCGTTTCGCTCGACGTGTCGGCGGTGCGCAAGGCGCCGGGCGTCGCCTGCGTGCTGACGGCGGCGGACGTGCCGGGCGAGAACGATGCGAGCCCGATCATGCACGACGATCCGGTCTTCGCGGTCGACGAGGTTCAATATGTCGGCCAGTCGATCTTCGCCGTGGCGGCGGAATCGATCGCGGCGGCCCGCGCTGCCGCGGCGCTTGCGAAGGTCGAATACGAGGACCTGCCGGCGAACATTTCGGTCGACGACGCGCTCGCCGCCGGCACGGAGCTTCCCACGGTACCGGCACACGTGATGCGGCTTGGCGATGTCGACGCCGCGCTTGCCGCGGCGCCGCGCCGCATCAAGGGCACGGTCTATGTCGGCGGCCAGGACCATTTCTATCTGGAGGGCCACATCGCCTATGCGATCCCGGGCGAGGGCGCCGACATGCTCGTCCATTCCTCTACACAGCACCCGACGGAGGTGCAGCACACCGTCGCCAAGGTCCTCGGCATTCCAGACAACGCTGTGACCGTCGAGATCAGGCGCATGGGCGGCGGCTTCGGCGGCAAGGAAAGCCAGCCTTCGCTGATCGGCGCAATCGCCGCGCTCGCCGCCGCCAAGACCGGCCGTCCCGCCAAGCTCCGGCTCGACCGCGACGACGACATGGAGCTGACCGGCAAGCGCCACGATTTCCGTATCGACTACGAGGTCGGCTTCGACGAGAGCGGCGTGTTCAAGGGCGTGCGTTTCGACCAGGCGGCGCGCTGCGGCTATTCGGCCGACCTTTCCTCCTCGATCGCCGACCGGGCGATGTTCCATGCCGACAACGCCTACGATCTCCATAACGCGCTCATCAATTCGCGCCGCATGAAGACGCACACCGTGTCGAACACCGCCTTCCGCGGCTTCGGCGGGCCGCAGGGCATGGTCGGGATCGAGCGCGTCATCGACGAGATCGCTTTTGCGCTCGGCCGCGACCCGCTCGACGTCCGGCGGGCGAATTTCTACGCGGCTGAGGGTGGGGGCAAGACGCCCTACCACATGGAGGTGACGGACTGCGTCATCGCCGAGATCGTCGATGAGCTTGAAGCCTCGTCGGACTACCGCGCCCGCCGCGAAGCGATCCGCGCGTTCAACGCTTCAAGCCCGGTCCTGAAGAAGGGGATTGCGCTGACGCCGGTCAAGTTCGGCATTTCCTTTACCGCGACGCACCTGAACCAGGCCGGCGCGCTCGTCCACATCTACAAGGACGGCTCGGTGCATCTGAACCACGGCGGCACCGAGATGGGGCAGGGGCTCTTCGTCAAGGTGGCGCAGGTCGTGGCGGAAGAGTTCCAGATCGACCTCGAACACGTGAAGATCACCGCGACGACGACGGCGAAGGTGCCGAATACCTCGCCGACCGCCGCGTCATCCGGCTCCGACATCAACGGCATGGCAGCCAAGGCGGCGGCGGAGACGATCAAGAAGCGGCTTATCGCCTTCGCCATGCGGAAATACAGCGTGCCGGAGGAGCAGGTCGTATTCCTCCCGAACCGCGTGCGCGTCGGCAATGAGGAGATGAGCTTCGCCGATCTCGTCCAGGAGGCGTATCTGAACCGGATTTCGCTCTCTTCGACTGGTTTCTATGCCACGCCCGACATCTATTACGACCGCGACAACGCACGCGGCGTGCCGTTCTTCTATTTCGCCTATGGCGCGGCGGTGAGCGAGGTCGTCATCGACACGCTGACCGGCGAGAACAGGCTTCTCCGCGCGGACATTCTGCATGATGTCGGCCGCTCATTGAATCCCGCCGTCGATCTCGGCCAGATTGAGGGCGGCTTCATCCAGGGCGTCGGCTGGCTGACGACCGAGGAGCTCTGGTGGAACGACAAGGGGCGGCTGATGACCCACGCGCCCTCCACCTACAAGATTCCGACCGCCAACGATCGGCCCGACGATCTGAGGATCGCGATCTTCGAGAAAGGCGTGAACCGCTCGCCCACGATCTATCGCTCCAAGGCGGTCGGTGAGCCGCCGTTGATGCTGGCGCTTTCCGCCTTCTCCGCGATCGTCGACGCGGTTGCCGCCGCGGGCGACTATCGCGCCTTCCCGCATCTCGACACGCCGGCGACGCCGGAGCGCATCCTCTTCGCGGTGGAGGATGTGCACCGCCGCGCGGGGCAGGCGAGCTGATGCGCGCGTGGCTGAAGCCGCTGGAAGCGATCCTCGCGCGCGGCGAGGCGGCGATGCTCGTGCACCTCGCTGAGCTGAAAGGCTCCGCGCCGCGCGAGGCCGGCGCGACGATGCTCGTTACCGAGGCGGCGGCGACTGACACGATCGGCGGCGGCGAGATGGAGCGCACCGCGATCCTGAAGGCGCGCGAGCTTCTGCACTCCGGCGGAGCCACGTTCTTGCGTCTCAGCCTCGGGCCGCAGCTGAACCAGTGCTGCGGCGGCTCGGTGACGATCGCGTTCGAGCCTTTCGCGCCGGCCGATCTCGCCTGGCTCCGCAAGCTGATCCGTTCGGCTGAGGAGCCGGCGGCGGTCGTTCGCACCCTGACGATCGATGCGGGCGGGGACTTCCGACGCGATTGGTCGGTGGAGGAGGGCGAGGCGCCTAACTACGCGGCCACCTTAACCTCCCCCTTGAGGGGAAGTCGAAGCCAGCAAGCGGAGCGCCGCGGGCTTCGGGAGGCGGGTGCGGCGGATGGTGAAGGCAATCCCCCCTCCCGGAGTTCGCCTTCGGCAAACTCCGACCTCCCCTCGAGGGGGAGGTTACGCGGAAGCTCGAGCGACGGCGGGATCCTTGAGATCCGCGAGCGCATCAATCCGCAAAAGCAGGCGCTCTGGCTCTTCGGCGCCGGACATGTCGGGCGCATGGTCGCGCCGGCGCTGGCGCCGCTCGGCTTTTCCATGGTCTGGGTGGACGGTCGCGCCGGGCAGTTTCCCGAGCCTCCGCTTCCCGGCGTGCGTCAACTCGCGCTCGCCATGCCGGAGCTTGCCGTCGACGAGGCGCCGCCCGACACCGTCTTTCTCGTGATGACCCACAGCCACCCGCTCGACGAGGCGATCTGCGAAGCGATCCTGCGGCGCGGGGATTTCGCCTATCTCGGCCTGATCGGCTCCGCCAGCAAGCGCGCGCGCTTCGTGAAGCGGCTCGGCGAGGCCGGCATTTCCGCCGCCGAGCTGGAACGTCTCGTCTGCCCGATCGGCCTTCCTGGGATCGACAGCAAGGAGCCCGCGGCGATCGCCGCCTCCGTGGCCGCCGACCTTTTGATCCGCCGTGAGAAGAATGTCCTGACCGCCAAAGGAGCCGCCCTTCATGGTCGCTGACGCCGAGAAAGAATTCATGCGCCACGCCGTGAGGCTTTCGGCGGAGCATATGCGTGGCGGAGAAGGGGGGCCTTTCGGCGCAATCATCGTCAAGGACGGCAAGGTGATCGCGGAGGGCTGGAACCAGGTCACCTCGTCGAACGATCCGACCGCGCATGCGGAAGTAGTCGCGATCCGCCTTGCCTGCGAGACGCTGGGCACGTTCTCGCTTGAAGGCTGCGACATCTATGCAAGCTGCGAACCGTGCCCGATGTGCCTCGCCTCCATCTACTGGGCGCGCATCGGCCGCATCTTCTTCGCCAATACGCGCCAGGAAGCCGCGGCAATCGGCTTCGACGACGAGTTCCTCTACAACGAAATCCCGAAAGCGATCGAGGATCGCAGCATCCCGACCGAGCACCTCGCATTGCCGGAGGCGAAGGCTGTCTTCGCCGAGTGGGAAAAGAAGCCGGACAAGGTGGAATACTAGGGATTGGGGATTGGGGATTGGGGAAAAGAGGGGGCAATCGTGGGCGTTGAGTGCCGGGCTGCCAAGAACGGCGGCGAAGCGCGTAACCTCCCCCTTGTGGGCAGGTCGGAACCGGACTTCAGCCGGTTTCGGGAGGGGGGCTGTTCCGCCACTCTCGGTGCGATGCGGCGAGGATCGCGTTACACACGGCGTCGAGGTCGTGCATCACCTCGTTTGTCCAGAATCTACGACCGTATAGCCCTGCGCTTCGAGCCATCGCGTCCGCGCGGCATCGGCGTCACCGCTGAAGGCGTGCTGCTCGCCATCGACCTCGACGATGAGCTTCGCGGCCGGGCAGAAGAAGTCGACGATGTACCGCCCGATGGGATGCTGACGGCGGAACGCGAGCCCGCCCAAGCCCCGATTGCGCAGCTCGCACCAGAGCTTGAACTCAGCGTCCGGCATATCGCGGCGCATGCCCTTCGCGAGCGATCTGATGCGCGGCGGCAGATATCGACGCGACAATACCCCCTCCCGAAGCTCGGCTCGCAATGCTCGCCGACCTTCGACCTCCCCTCAAGGGGGAGGTTAAGTCGCCTCTGCGCCTTCGATAGGGCGCTGGTGCCTAATCCTAAATCCCCAATCCCTAATCCCCAGTCCCCAATCCCCACATGACCGCCGTCATCCTCGAATGGCTGAATGCGCTGTTGCGCTGGGCGCATATCATGACCGGGATCGCCTGGATCGGCACGTCGTTCTTCTTCATCTGGATGGAGGCGGCGCTTAAGAAGCGCAACGAGCAGGATCCCGACATCGCCGGCGAGGTCTGGATGGTGCATGGCGGCGGGTTCTATCTGGCGGAGAAATACGCCGTCGCGCCGGAGCGCATGCCCGACGAGCTGCACTGGTTCAAATACGAGGCCTATTTCACCTGGATCACCGGCTTTCTGCTTCTGGCGGTGATCTACTATTTCGGCGCCGACGCCTTCCTGATCGACAAGAACAAGGTCGCGCTCGACCCGGTATGGGCGTCGATGCTCTCCGCGCTGTCACTCGCCGCCGGCTGGTTCATCTATGACGGGATCTGCCGCTCGCCGCTCGGCTCGAAGACCGGGCCGCTCGCGGTCGCCGTGTTCGTGGAGATCGCCGCCTTCACCTTCTTCTATCACGGCGTCTTCGCCGACCGCGCCGCGTTCCTTCATGTCGGCGCGCTGATCGGCACAATCATGGCCGCGAGCGTCTTCTTCATCATCATCCCGAACCAGAAGAAGGTGGTCGCCGACCTGATCGCCGGACGGAAGCCCGATCCCCGCCTCGGCCAGCAGGCGGCGCAGCGCTCGCTCCACAACAACTATCTGACGCTGCCGGTCATCTTCATGATGATCTCCAATCATTATCCGATCATGTTCGGGCACCCCTGGAGCCCGCTGATCGCGCTCGGCATCGTGGTGGCGGGCGGCCTGATCCGTCATTTCTTCAACATCACCAATCATGGGATCGTGACCAAGGCGGCGATCGCCTCGATCCCCGCGGCAATTCTCGTCATCGTGGTGCTGATCGCGATCACCGGCTACCGCCCCGGCGCGGTGGCGGTGGGCCACGTCGGCTTCGCGGAAGCGCATGCGATCATCGAGAAGCACTGCGTGCAGTGCCATTCGGCGACGCCGACCAACAAGGATTTTCCCGAAGCGCCGAAGGGCGTGATGTTCGACACGCCCGACGAGATCAAGCTTTATGCTCAGAAGATCGAGCAGCAGGCCGTGCTCTCCGACATCATGCCGCTCGGCAATCTGACCGGCATCACCGACGAGGAGCGGCAGAAGCTTGGTGCCTGGATCGAAGCCGGGGCGAATATCCGCTGAAAGCGAGAGGCGACCCGGCGGGCCGCCTCTCTCTTCGATCTGCTGATCGCCTTAAGGCCGCGCCTCGAGGATCAGGTTGAACGGCGTTTCGGTGGCCCGCCGGAAGTGCGAGAAACCACCGGCCGTCGTCACCACGTCTTTCAGACGCGCCTCGCCGGCCTGGGCGCCAAGCGCGGTGCCGACTTCCTGCGAGAGCGACGTCGGCACGCAGATCATCGTGGAGGCCGCGTAGTAGAGCCGGCCGACCGGGTTGATGTTGTCCTCAAGCCGGTCCTTGGCCATGGGCTCCACGATCATCCACGTTCCGTCCGGCTTCAGCGCCTTGCGGACATGCGCGGCGGCGCCTCCCGGATCGCCCATGTCGTGCAGACAGTCGAAGAACGTGACGAGATCGTACTCCCCGGTGAAGGCCTTGGCGGCGCTCACCTCGAAGCGGACGTTCGGCGGCGCGCCGTGCGCCTTTGCGTGCTCGCGCGCTTCCGCGATCGACTTCTCATGGAAGTCGAAGCCGACGAACTCGGAGTTGGGGAACGCCTTCGCCATGATCACGGTGGAATACCCGCAACCGCAGCCGACATCGGCGACGCGCGCGCCGCGTTCGAGCTTCGCCTTCACGCCGTCGAGCGCCGGCAGCCACTCGGAGACGAGATGGTTGTGGTAGCCGGGCCGGAAGAACCGCGCGATGGCGCAGAATAGGCAGCCGTCCTGGTGATCCCACTCCACGCCGCCGCCGGTCTTGAACGCCGCCTCGACCATCGGGCGGTTGCCGATCGTGCGCGCCGCCGATTCGAAGGCGTCGACGAGATAGACGGGGCTGTCCTTCATGGCGAAAACCATCGCCTGCTCCGGCGGCAGCGCGAATTTCGCCGTCGCCGAATCGTAGGTGACGTAGCCGGAAGCGGCCTGATGCGCGAGCCACTCGCCGAGATAGCGCTCCGAAAGATCGGTATGCGCGGCGAGCTCCTTGGTCGTCATCGGACCCATGTCCATGAGCGCTTTGTAGAGCCCGAGATTGGCCCCGATCTGGACGAGGCCGATCGAATACGCCCCGCCAAGATCGTTCAGCACCTGGCCGACGAAAGCATGCAGTTTGTCTTCCTGAATCATCAAAGTCGTCTCCTTCGTTTAGAAGCCGGGAAAGCGCGGCGCGTAGCGGGGGTCACGCTCAACTGCGTCGATCTGGCCGCGGGTAAGCCCGATATCCTTCAGAGCGGCGTCGTCGAGCCCGCTCAGCATCCGCGTCGTGCGCGCTCGCTGTTGGGCGGCGACGGCACGGTTAATGATGCTGCGCATGGCGGAGCCGATGCCGTGCAAGGCCGCAGCCGCTAAGGTGTTGTGGCGGTCTTCCGCCACGGCGAAAGTGCGGTTCATGGCGTCATTCCTCTTGTCGAAAGCCGCGACTTGGCGGCGATGCTGCAGGATTAGAGGAGCGCCGGGCGCGAAACTTGCAGGCAACTAGGAGGTTGTGTGGAGATTTCCCGGATTCTACAGAGCGGCGATCCGGAAAGGCGCCCGTAACCGATGATCTACCGTTTCGACGCGTTCGAGATCGATATCGCCGCCCAGGAGCTGCGCAGCGACGGGAAGGCGCTATCCGTGGAGCCGCAGGTCTTTGCGCTTCTCGCCTATCTCGTCGAGAATCGCGATCGGGTGGTCAGCCGCGACGACATCCTGACCGCCGTGTGGCACGGCCGCATCGTCTCGGAGGCGGCTTTGTCGAGCCGGGTAAAGGCCGCGCGCCAGGCGATCGGCGACGATGGCCAGGCCCAGCGCCTGATCAAGACGGTCCATAAGCGTGGCTTCCGCTTTGTCGGGGACGTGGAAGTTGCGGAGCCGAAAGCTACGGCGCCTGCCGCCCCAATCGTGGAGACATCGGAGTCGCAAAGCTCGGCAATCGTGCCGGGCGTGACGTCGGTTCACGGCGGGCCTTCGATCGTCATCCTCCCGTTCCACACGATCGGCGAAGGGCAGCTTCTGGCGGAAGGGCTCGCGCACGATCTGATCACGCGGCTCGGCCGCACGCGCTGGCTTTTCGTGATCGCGCGCGGCAGCGCCTTCCGCTTCATCGGCGCAAAAGACAACCCGGCGGCGATCGCCACGATGCTCGGTGTCCGCTACGTCGCGCATGGCGCGGTGCAGACCGCCAATCGACAGATCCGGGTCCACGCGGCACTGACCGACACGACGACCGGGATGGAGGTCTGGTCGGAGCAGTTCGACCGCGTGCGTGACGATCTCTTCGCCGTGCAGACGGAAATCTCCGACGCCATCGCCGCAGAGGTGGAATCGCAGATCGAGTTCCTGGAGCGCGGACGCTCGCTCCTGAAGCCGTCGGAGAATCTCGACGCCTGGGAGGCGTATCACCGCGCTTGTTGGCACATGTACAAGTTCCGCCCCGAGCATTACGAAGAGGCAGAGCGCTATTTCCTTCAGTCGATCGAGCTTGAGCCCGGCTCGCCGCGCCCCTATGCGGGGCTCTCCTTCGTGCACTGGCAGCGGGCGTTCCTGGAAATAAGCAGGGATCGCGCCGGCGAAATCGCGCGGGCGAGGGAGCTGGCGGAAGAAGCGATCGTGCGCGATCCGCGCGATCCGCAGGGCTATCACGCGCTTGGGCGCGCGCATATCCTGACGCGCGACTGGGACGCCTCGGAACGCCAGCTGCAGAAGTCGGTCGATCTCAATCCGAGCTTCGCGATCGGGCAATACTCGCTCGGCTTTTCCCTGCAGCTTGCCGGTCTGATCGAGGAAAGCCAGCAAGTCGTGACGCTGGCGCAGCGGCTCAGCCCCTTCGACCCGATGCGCTTCGCGATGATGTCGCTGAAGGCGAGGAACCTCCTCAACCTCGGGGAAAAAGAAGAAGCCGTGACGATGATCGCGCAGGCCGTCGAGGAGTCGAACGCGCATTACCATATCGTCGCGCTCGCGGCGTATATCTGTGCGGCGGCGGAGAGGCCGGATCTCTCCTCCGCCTATGTGGAGAGACTGCGCGCTAACCGTCCCGGCTACGATTTCGACGCCTTTCAGCGGGCCTTTCCGCTGTTCCGCGAAGAAGACATCCGTATCGCGAAACGGGTGTTCGCGCGCTGAAGCGCACCCCTTCGCCGCGCACCGGCAACTTTGCTGCGCGTCAACATGTGCTCATGATTCCGATCTAGCGTGCCGCGGCTCAGGGGAGGAGTGCGGCACATGAAGGAATATCGTCTCACATTCGAAACGGAGAATTTCGGCGCAATCTCGCAAGCGCTGGTCGACATGGGCGTGAGCTTCCGGGTCGAACCGATGGAGACTGCGAGGCCCAAAGCGGCTTCAGTCAGCGTCGGCGAAGCAGCGGCGACGCCGCGACGTCCCGCAAAGAAGAAGTCAGCCAAATCCGCCGCGAAGAAGAAGGCGGGTCGCGCCGGCAGTGCAAAAAGCAACCCGATGGCGAACGCCGAACGGATGCTCGCCGGATTGGCGCGAGGCGGGAGCAGCCCGTCGGCGGCGGAGCCGTCGCGGCCGACCGTGGAGGGGTCTATCGGCGCGCCTGAACCGGCACAGACGGAGGAGGCCGGTCGCGACGATCCGGGCGGTTAGCCGGGGCGTTGCGGCGTCATACCGCGATCCGTCGCGCCAAGGAACGCTGGAGGCGGATGCGCGCCCGCGTTAGAGTTAGAAGACAGCAATCCGGACGCGAACGGAGGGAGGCATGGCTTCGATACTCGACCATTGCCGCGACGCCGAGCTTCGCGATTTCGCGGCCGGAACGGAGCTTCTTTCAGAAGGCGCGGTGTCCGGGCGGATATTCGTTCTCGCGGAGGGCGAGGTGGAGGTGCTGCGCGGCGACACGCAGGTCGCCGTCGTGACCGAGCCCGGCGCGCTCTTCGGAGAGATGTCGGTCCTTCTCGGCGCGCCGCACACCGCCACGGTACGGACTGTCTCTCCGGCGCGCCTATACGTCCTCCCCGACGCGGAGGAATTCCTCCGTTCGCATCCGACGATCGGCTTCTACCTCGCCAGGCTCCTGGCGCAGCGCCTGAACGCCGCGACCACCTACCTCGTGGATATCAAGCGGCAGTTCCAGGATCAGCAGAACCATCTTGGCATGGTGGGCGAGGTGCTGGAGACCCTGATGCACGAGCAGGATCGCAGCTTCACGGACGCGCCGCAGCGTCCGGACGATCCCCGCCTCTGAACCAGTCCGGCAGGTCGCGCAGCGTCGCGACCGGTCTTTGCAGCGGGCGATCGAGCTCGACAAATTGATTGCCGGCGGCGGAGAACCAGAAGGCGGTCGCGCTTTGCGTATCGAACACGATATGGGCGGGCGGCGCGCCGAATTGGCGGCCCATGTTAAACACCCAGGTCTTGCCGATCCGGTCCACCCAGGAGCCGCCTTCGGTGAAGGGCGACTGGTGGACGTGGCCGGAGAAGACGATGTCCGGCTGGTGCCGCTCGATGGCGGCGACAAGATCGGTGTCGCCGAAATACCGGTGCCCGCCCCAGCTTACCGGCGAGCCCGAGGGAGGCGCGTGATGCACCCACACCCAGCGCTTCCCCCTGCGCGCCGCATCGGCGGCGAGCTGCTCGCCGATCGCCCGACGCTGCAGCGGGCCGTCCCACCACGGGCAGATGCTGAAGAGCGTGTCCTCGATCAGGACCGAGTCACCGTCGCTTGCGACCTTGTCGGAGCGCGCCGCGAGAATCCATTTGGTCATCTTCTCGCCGCCGGCGCCGTTTGAATCGAGATCGTGATTGCCGGAGCAGACGATGAGACGCGTGCGGTCCTTCAGCCGATCGATATATTTGCGGATCACCACGCTTTGGGTGCGGCGATCCACGAAGCCGCTCAAATCGAGGTGGTCGCCGGCAATGACGACCAGGTCGAAATCCGGCGCGACCTCGATCACCCAGTCATATTGGCTCAAGCCGTAATGGAGATCGGCGACGATCAGGCAGCGCATGGGGTAAGACCCCGGCCGCTTCCTCTCAGGTGAAGCGGTTGACGAGGCTCTCCAGATATTCCTGCCGGCCCGACTTCGGTTGCGGATCGAGGCCCTTCTCCGCGACATGCGCCGCCAGGTCGTCGAGGCTCTTCTTGCCGGCGAGGATGTCCTTGCCGAACGGCTTGTCCCAGCCGGAATAGCGGTCGTCGACGAATTTCTGCAGCGCGCCGTCCTCAATAATCGCAGCCGCGTTAAGAAGTCCCTTGGCCATCGCGTCCATCGAGGCGACATGCGCGTAGAGCAGGTCGTCGGGCTCGATCGACTGACGGCGGATCTTGGCGTCGAAATTCATGCCGCCTGTCTTGAAGCCGCCGGCGCGGATGATCTCGATCATCGCCAGCGTCAGCTCCGGCACGTTCATGGCGAACTGGTCGGTGTCCCAGCCGAGCAGATCGTCGCCACGGTTCAGGTCGAGCGAGCCGAAAATCCCGAGCGCGCCGGCGAGCTGGATTTCGTGCTGGAAGGAATGACCGGCGAGAATCGCGTGGTTCTGCTCGATGTTGATCTTGACCTTGTCCTCCAGGTCGAAGGCCTTGAGCATGCCGTAGATGGTGCCGACGTCGAAATCGTACTGGTGCTTGGTGGGCTCCTTCGGCTTCGGCTCGATCAGGATCGTGCCCTTGAAGCCGATCTTCTCCTTGTGCTCCACGACCATCGTGAGGAAGCGGCCGAGCTGCGCCAGCTCGCGCTTCATGTCGGTGTTCAGGAGCGTCTCGTAGCCCTCGCGCCCGCCCCACAGCACGTAGTTCGCGCCGCCCAGCTCATGCGTGATCTCAAGCACGTTCTTCACCTGCGCCGCGGCATAGGCGAAGACGTCGGGATCGGGATTAGTGGCCGCGCCCGCCATGAAGCGGCGGTTGGAGAAGAGGTTCGCAGTGCCCCACAGGAGCCCGACCTTTGCGCTCTCCATCTTCTTCGCGAAGATGTCGGCGATCGCCCGCACATTCTTGTTGGATTCCGCCAGGCTCGCGCCCTCGGGCGCGATGTCGCGGTCGTGGAAGGCGAAGAAGGGGACCCCCAAAAGCTCAAACATCTCGAAGGCGACGTCGGCCTTGAGCTTCGCCTTTTCCATGCTATCGCCGAACCATGGGCGCAGGAACGTCGGCCCGCCGAAGGGATCGGTGCCGGGCCAGGCAAAGGAGTGCCAGTAGCAGACGGAGAAGCGGAAATGCTCCTCCATGGTCTTGCCGAGCACCTTGCGTCCGGGATCGTAGACGCGGAAGGCGAGGGCTTTGCGGCTCTCCGGTCCCTCGTAGCGGATCGGCTGCTGGTCTCCGAAAAAGCCGGTGCTCACTTCAGGGCCTCCTTGATGGCAGGGTAGAGCGCGCGGTAGCGCGCGAAGCGGGCGCGGTAAGTCTCCGCCGCCTTGTTTTCCGGTGCGATCGTTTCCGTGATCTTGGGCGGCGCGCAGACGGCAAGCGGGTCGCCGCCTTCCGCCGCAAGCAGGCCCAGCCGTGCCGCGCCGAACGCGCCGCCAAAATCGCCCTCCGCCGGAACGTCGATCGGCACGTTCAGCGTATTGGCGATGATCTTCAGCCAGGCATGCGAGCGCGAGCCGCCGCCGACCGCGGTGGCGCGCTCCACCTTCGTGCCGGCCTCCTTCAGCGCCTCCAGGCAATCGGCGAAGGCGAACGCGACGCCCTCCATCACCGCGCGCGCCATCGCTGCGCGATCCGTCTGGTGGGAGAGCCCGACGAAGCTGCCGCGGGCGTTCGCATCGTTGTGCGGCGTGCGCTCGCCGGAGAGGTAGGGGAGGAAGAAGAGCGGCTCTTCGCCCGGCGGTTGATCTTCCACGGACTGCGCCAGGTCGCCTGCGCTCGCCCCGGTCACCTCGCTGAGCCATTCGAGCGAACCGGCCGCGGACAGGATGACGCCCATCTGATGCCAGGTGTTCGGCAGTGCGTGACAAAAGGCGTGCACGGCGCTTGCGGCATTGGGCCGGAATTTCTCGTTCGACACGAAGAGCACGCCGGACGTGCCGAGCGAGACGAAGGCCGCGCCGGGCGCCACCGTGCCGACGCCGCAGGCCGAGGCGGCATTGTCACCCGCGCCGCCCGCCACAACCGGCGCCCCCATTCCCCAGCGCGTGGCGAGCACCGCCCGGAGCTTTCCCGTCGGCTCCGTTCCCTCGTAAAGCGCCGGCATCTGGTCGCGGGAAAGATGCGTGGCGATGAGAAGGTCGTTCGACCAGTCGCGCTTCGCCACGTCGAGCCACGACGTGCCGGCCGAATTGGACATGTCGGAGGCGTAGTCGCCGGTCAGCCAGAGGCGCACGTAGTCCTTCGGCAGAAGCACCTTGGCGACCGCGCCGAAAATCTTCGGCTCGTGGCGATGCACCCAGACCAGCTTCGGCGCGGTGAAGCCCGGAAAGACGATGTTGCCGGTGATTTCGCGGAAGCGCGGATCGGCGTCGAGGTCCGCCGCTTCCTCCGCCGAGCGGCCGTCATTCCACAGGATGCAGGGTCTGAGCGGACGGTCGGCCTTGTCGATCAGCGTCGCACCGTGCATCTGGCCGGAAAGGCCGATGCCGGCGACGCGCGCAAGCTCCTTCGGATGGTCGCGGCAGATCGCGTCGATGGCGGTGGAAGTCGCCGCCACCCAGCTCTCCGCGCTCTGCTCCGACCAGTTCGGATGCGGGCGCTCTACGTCGAGCGGCTCGCTGCGCGAGGCAACGATGCGCTGATCGGCGGCGATCAGCACCGCCTTTACCGACGATGTGCCGATGTCAATTCCGAGATACATGGAAGTCGGCCCTGCCTCCGCCAGATGCGCGACGACCCCACTTCAGCGGGGCAGTTTGTTAGAGGGTCGAACAGTGCTGCGGCAGCTAGGGGCTGTCAACTGCCGCCGCCGCCCGCACCTGTCACCGTTGCCCACGCCGACGCCGGCCCCCGTAGGGCTTCGTAGCCCGCTTGAAGCGGAGCGGAATGCGGGATTCCAGCAGCGGAGAGGAATGCGGGGGTTTAAGTGCCGCGTCGGCCCCGGATTGCGCTGCGCTCCATCCCGACTACCGGCGTCACTGCTTCTCCGGCCAGTGGTGCATGATCCAGTGGCGGGCGATATCGATTCGCCGCGGAAGCCAGACGCGCTCCTTCTCCTTCACGTAGTCGAGGAAGCGGGCAAGTGCGGCGGCGCGCCCGGGGCGTCCCGCGAGCCGGCAGTGGAGCCCGACCGACATCATCTTCGGCGCGCCCGCCTCGCCCTCGGCATAGAGCGTGTCGAAGCTGTCCTTCAGATAGGCGAAGAACTGGTCGCCGGAGTTGAACCCCTGCGGCGTGGCGAAGCGCATGTCGTTGGCGTCGAGCGTGTAGGGGATCGCGAGCAGCCTGCCGCCTTTTTTGCCCGTTAGCCAGTAGGGGAGGTCGTCGGAATAGACGTCGGCGGTGTAAAGGAACCCGCCTTCCTCGATCGCAAGCTCGATGGAGTTGGTTGAGGACCGGCCGGTATACCAGCCGAGCGGCCGCTCGCCGGTCACCTCGGTATGGATGCGGATCGCCTCGCGCATATGCGCGCGCTCGTCTTCCTTCGAGTAGTCGCGGTACTCGATCCATCTCAGCCCATGCGATGCAATCTCCCAGTCCGCTTCCAGCATCGCGGCGACGGCTTCCGGGTTGCGCTGCAAGGCCATGGCGACGCCGTAGACCGTGACCGGAACCTCGCGCGCGGTGAACATCCGGTGGAGCCGCCAGAAGCCGGCGCGCGAGCCGTATTCGTAGATCGATTCCATGTTCATATGGCGCTGGCCGGGCCACGGCTGCGCGCCGACGATCTCGGAGAGGAAGGCCTCCGAGCCCGCGTCCCCGTGCAGGATGTTGTTCTCGCCGCCTTCCTCGTAGTTGATGACGAACTGCACTGCGACGCGCGCGCCCTCCGGCCATTCCGGATCGGGTGGCGTGCGGCCGTAGCCAACCATGTCGCGCGGATAGGAAGTCATGCGGCCAATATCTCAGCTACGGAGAGCGCCACGATCTTGGTCGCGGCGGTGAGGTCGGAAAGCTTCAGCTTCTCGTCGGCGCGGTGACCGTTCGCTTCCAGGAAGGAGTGCGGACCGGCGCCGTAGGACACCGTCGGGATGCCGGCCTCCGCGTAAAGCCGCGCGTCGGTGTAGAGCGGCACGCCCTCGATCCTGGGTTTCTCGCCGAGGACCTCGGTCGCGTTCCTGGCGAGCGGCTCGATCAGGAGTTCCGCGCCAGGGAGCTGCTTGAGCGGGGAAGCGAGGAGCACGCGGTTGATCTCCACCGAGATGCCGGGGACGTCCTTCACGCTGCGGGCGATAACGAGGCGAAGATGCGCTTCGACCTGCGCCGGGTCTTCCTCCGGGGTAATGCGGCGGTCGAGCCGGATCGTCACCTTGTCGGGAACGACGTTGGTGTTGATGCCGCCGGAGATCAGCCCGATCGTGAGATTGGGATGCCCGATGCCGGGATGCTTCGAGACGCGGCTCAGATAGTCCTTCCGCTCCTTGTAAAGCATGCGCAGGACCTTGGTCATGGCCTCGAGCGCGTCTTGTCCGGTCTCCGGTGCAGCCGCATGCGCCGACTGCCCGAAGATCGTGACCTCCAGGTGAAGCACGCCGTTGTGCGCGGTGACGATCGAATACGCGAAGCCGGCCGAGATGCAGAGGTCCGGTTTCACGATGCCTTCGTCGAGCAGCCATTTCGGGCCGATCAGCCCGCCCGCCTCCTCGTCGAAGGTGAAATGCAGCTCTACCGTGCCGGTCAGCGCCTCGCCGACCGACTGTAGCGCGAGGAGCGCGAAGGCGTAGGTGGCGAAGTCGGACTTCGACACCGCGACGCCGCGTCCGTACATGACGCCGTCGACGACCTCGGCGCCGAAGGGCGCATGCGTCCAGCCCTCGCCGGGCGCGACGACGTCGCCGTGGGCGTTGAGCGCGATCACCGGTCCCTCGCCGAAGCGGCGGCGGACGACAAGGTTGGTGGCGGAGACCATGCCAGCGCGGTGGACGAGCTTCTCCGGCACCAGGTGCCGCTCGACCTCCAGGCCGAGCTTCTCCAGGAGCTCCGTCGCGACATCCGCGATCGGCACGCAGTCCCCCGGCGGGTTGGAGGAGGGCACCCGCACCAGGCTCGCCAGGAACGCTTCACGTTCCGCGGTCCTGGCGGCGATGTCGGCGAGGATCGCCTGGCGCATATCGGAAGGAAGACTCATGCCAACTCCATCAGCAGGGCATTCAGACCGTCAAGCGGGGCACCATTCATCCGAGCGTTGCGAGGCCCGGAAACGTCTCAAGCATCCAATAGGAGACGGTGGCCACTTGGCCGGTCATGAAGAAGATGCCGGTCAGGACCAGGAACGCGCCCATGCCCTTCTCGACGACGGGAAGGAAGCGGCGGAAGCCGCGCAGCCAGTTCAGGAAGAGCGGCGCGAAAAGTGCCGCGACGAGGAAGGGAATGCCGAGGCCGAGCGAATAGAAGGCGAGCAGCACCGCACCTTGGCCGACCGTGTCAGAGGCGCCGGCGATGCCGAGGATGGCGGCGAGCACCGGACCGATGCAGGGCGTCCAGCCGAAGGCGAAGGCAAGCCCCAGGAGATAGGCGCCGAAGAGCCCCGGTTCCACGTCGCGAACATGGAAGCGCGCCTCGCGGCTCAGGAACGCGATGCGGAAAAGGCCGAGGAAGTGCAGCCCCATGAGGACGACGAGGACGCCGCCGATGATGGTCAATGCATGGGCATAGCCGGTGACCGCCTGGCCGATCGCGCTCGCCGTCGCACCGAGCGCCACGAAGACGGTGGAGAAGCCGAGCACGAAAGCGACCGCCGCCGGCACGACGCCACGGGCGGTGGCCTTCGCCGGTCCCGCTTCCTCCAATTCGGAGATCGAGACGCCGCCGATATAGCAAAGGTAGGGCGGTACGAGCGGCAGCACGCACGGCGAGATGAACGAGATCAGTCCGCCGGCCAGGGCAGTGAAAATGCCTACACCGTTCATTTACGTCGTCAGCACCGTTCCATGGCGATTGGGGAGACTTTTATGCATTCCGCGCTATCAAATCGACACAAGCTTTGTTCAAAGGGTGAAGAAATGCGAACCGCGCTGCGCACACTCCTTGCCACGCTGGGGCTCATGCTTGCGCTGACATCCTTCGCCGCGGCGGCGGAGCTTGTGATGGTGGATCTCGGGACATGCATCTATTGCGCAAAGTTTCGTCGGGAGGTTGCGCCGACTTATAGCGCAACGGAGGCCGGAAAGGTCGCGCCGTTGCGTCGCGTCAGCATCTTGAAGCGTTGGCCAGACGATCTTGCGGGAATCCTGCCGGCGCGGGCCACCCCGGTCTTCATCCTCGTGGAGAACGGCCGCGAAATAGGCCGCTTCGCCGGCTATTCGAGCCCTGAGAGGTTCTGGGCACGGCTCGATCCGTTGCTGAAGCGGCTCCGATAAGCCCTGATTCCGCGCGCCGGGTGGCGGCGCGGCGCGCCGGATCGGCCCCGCGCGCTGGCCGACCGTTCACCGGCTTTCACGCGCGTTCACGATCCGGCGGCGTCCGCTCGGGGAGCCGCTGGATTTCGCCAGACGGTTTCTTTGCGTGGCGGATGCTGACAATATGCCGGCCCGCAACCAGTCGGAACCGGAATGCGTTTTGTAGTTTCGCTTATCCTTGTCGTGCTCGGGCTCGGTTGCGGCGCGGCGCTGGCTCAATCTCGTGTCGAGATGGAACGCTGCCGAGCGATCGCCGACGAGGGCCGGCGGCTGAAATGCTACGACGCGATCGAGCTCTCGACGTCGGGTCCGCGCACCAAATATGAGCGCGTCGACCTCGGCGAGTTCAAGAAATACGCGCTGAGCTATCGTGGCGACCTTGTCGAGCTGACCGGCTGGGTGGTCCCAGCGGGCGATCTGCTTGAGCTCGGATCCGATGAGACCGATAAGAGCCCCGTTCCGCTCGAGTTCGGATCACTTTCGCGACGTGACCGAGAGGAGTTTCTCGCCGCCTGCGGCGCCGGCTGTGAGGCGACCGTGCAGGGGCGCGTGAAGCCGGTCAATTTCACCACGGGAATCTCCGCCGACGCCCTGTTCGTGCACTGAGGGGCCAGGATGCGGGTCACGATCCTCTGTTCGGTGTAGACGTGTTCAAATTCCGACGGGGAGGGAAGAAAGGCGCGGACGCGACGATATTCATCTCGATCTGCGCCTATCGGGACCCCGAGCTGAGGAAGACCATCGCGGACTGTCTTGCGCAGGCCGATCATCCCGAGAGACTTCATTTCGGTATTTGCAACCAGTACCATCACGACTCCCTCATTGAGGCGTCGGAATTTCCAAACACCAGAATCATTTCGGCTCACTTTTCCCAGGCGCGCGGACTGGGCTGGGCTCGCGCTCATGCGCAGTCTCTCTACGGCAAGGAGGCCTTCCTGCTGCAGCTCGATGCGCACATGCGCTTCCGTCGAGGCTGGGACGAGTATCACGTGTCGCTCTTCCGGCAGGCTGTGCGCGACGGGATTCCTCGGCCGATATTGACCGCGGCTTGTCCGGCGTCGGAGCCGGAGAAGAAGCAGCTCTTCGTCGAGAAGGGGACGAAGATCGGCTTCAAGAGATTCTATGACCGCGGGACGATCGAGTATCAGCCGGATTGGCTGAGCGAGGACGAGCAGCGGCTCGCCTATGTAAGGGGCGTGTTCGTCTCAGGGCACTACCTGTTCACCGCGGGTGAGTTCGCAGAGGAATACCGGTTTGACCCGAATATCTACTTTGGGGGAGAGGAAACGTCCCTGAGCGTTAGAAGCTATACGATGGGGTATGATGTCATCCACCCGGGGAAATCTTTCGTCTATCACAATTACAGCAGAATGAACCGACCGCTGCATTGGCTGGACCATGTCGCCAAGGAGCGCGAACAGGTCAGCACTCTCAGATTGAGGCAGCTTCTCGAGATCGAGGATAACGGCATCGATCTGGGAGCATACGGTTTGGGAACCCGCAGACCTTTGGACGGCTGGATCGCCGCCTCGGGCATCGATATCCGCCGGAGCAGGATCCTATCCGGAAACCAAGTGAAGTGACCCTGGCGGTTTAGGCTTCCGCGCGCAGCCATTTGCAGAAGCCCTCGGTGAATCAACAGGCGAGCTTCAACGCGTACGGAGGCCGTCGACGAAGATGTCGACCAGCCGCAGCACCGTCTTCTGCCAATCGGGCCTGTCGTAAATGTTGGAGCACATGCCCACCAGCGCGCGCAGAAGGTCTTCCGGCGTGATGTCCGTGCGTATCTCGCCGGCTGCAATGGCGCGGTCGAGGAGCGCGCCAGCGGCCTTCGTCAGGCGTTCGAACGAGTAGGCGTAGAGCTCCGACGGGCCATGCGCCGCAAGGGCCAGAGCGGCCAGCATGCCCTTCTTCGTCGCGACCAGCCGGACATTGGCGTGCAGCCAGCGCCGCAAGGCGTCGACGGGGGCAGCTTCCCGCGCTAATTGCCCCGCAAGGTCGGCGATCTGATCCACCTCGTGGCGATAGACCGCCTCGAACAGGGCTTCGCGCGTCGGAAAGTGGCGATAGAGCGTTCCGATGCCGACGCCCGCGCGCTTGGCAACGGCTTCCAGGCTGGCGTCGGGGCCGCCGGCACTGAACACCGCGGCAGCCGCCTCCAAGAGAAGTTCGCGATTGCGGATCGCATCAGAGCGGGGTCTGCGTGCCGGTTTTTGGGAATGACCTGGCATTTCGCCTGACCCGCTCCTTGCCTCTTGCAAAACGGAGGCATCCTCCGTATAACTTGCTGTTGGGTGCGCTGACACCCCCTGCATCAGCCGGCCAGCCCGGCCTCATCATAACCGGCCGACGATTCCGGCCGACGCCCCTCACATAGCCGCGTAGCGGCCCCGATTTCTACAACAGTAACGCTGGACTGAATGGAGTCTCGCATGACTTTCTCCATCAGCCTCACCGTAAACGGTGAGCGACGGAACGTGGACCTTGAAGACCCACGAGTGACGCTTCTCGATCTCTTGCGCGAGCGCCTCGACCTGACCGGAACCAAGAAAGGCTGCGACCGGGGGCAGTGCGGCGCCTGCACCGTCCTGGTCGACGGCCGGCGGATCAATTCCTGCCTCGCTCTCGCGCTGAGTCTGGACGGTGCGGAGATCGTCACCATCGAAGGCCTTGCCGAAGGCGACGCGCTTCATCCGGTGCAGGCCGCCTTCATTGCCCATGACGGGTTCCAATGCGGCTTCTGCACCCCTGGCCAGATCATGAGCGCGGTGGGCCTGATCGCGGAAGGACAGGCGGGCGACGACCCCGAGCGTATCCGCGAGGGCATGAGCGGCAATCTTTGCCGATGCGGCGCCTATCGGGGCATCACCGAGGCGGTGCTCGAGGCGCAGCAAGCTCTCGCGGGGCGGAACCGAAGGAGTGCGGCATGAAACGCTTCGATTATGTGAGACCCACCACGGTTCCGGAGGCGGTCGCGGCGGCGGCCGAGCCGGGCTCCGCCTATCTCGCGGCGGGCACCAATCTGCTCGACCTGATGAAGGGCGGGGCGGTCCGGCCGGATCGCGTCGTCGACGTCACGCGTCTTCCGGGTCTCGACGGCATAGAACGGCTTTCCGACGGCGGCATGCGCATCGGCGCCCTCGTGCGCAACGCCGACCTCGCCCACGATCCGGATTTCGCCCGTTCCTATCCTGCCGTCGCCGAAGCGCTTCTTTCCGGCGCCTCGGCTCAGCTTCGCAATGCCGCGACCGTCGGCGGCAATCTCATGCAGCGCACGCGCTGCAGCTATTTCTACGACGCCGCCAGCGCTTGTAACCGGCGCGAGCCGGGCTCCGGCTGCGACGCGCTCCACGGCGAGAACCGGATGCACGCAGTGCTCGGCTGGAGCGAGCACTGCATCGCGACGCATCCGTCGGACTTCTGCGTGCCGCTCACCGCCTTCGACGCTGTCGTCGAGATAGAAGGCAGGTCCGGGCGGCGCGAGATTGCCCTGGAGGATCTGCACCGGCTTCCAGGAGACACGCCGGAGCGGGAAACCGCGCTCGCGCCAGGCGACCTGATCGTCGCCCTCCGCCTTCCGGCCGAGGCGGCGGCCTTCGCCCGGCATGCGCGCTACCTGAAGCTTCGCGAGCGCACGTCCTTTGCGTTCGCGGTCGTATCCGCCGCTGCGGCGCTTGAGCTTGAGGACGGAACGATCCGGAATGCGCGGCTTGCTCTCGGCGGTGTCGCGCGCGAAGCCCTGGCGGGCCCGCGCGGCGGAAGATGTGCTCAAGGGCGCAACCGCCGACGAGACGGCGTTCCGGCGCGCTGCCGAGGCCGCGCTCGCCGATGCAAAGCCCTCCGGCGATAACGGCTTCAAGATCGACCTCGCCAGGCGGATCGTCCTGCGCGCCCTCAAACTCGCCGCGGCGGGAACGCCTGAGCGGCTCCCCGCCCTTCCGGCCTCTCCCTTCTCTTCGGCTCTCGGAGCGCAACACAATGCCTGAGATCAATCCCACCCAAGCCTCGCCTCATCAACGCTACGGCTCGAACATCGGTCAGCCTCTCACCCGTCGCGACGGCATTCTCAAGGTCACCGGGCACGCCATCTACGCTGCGGACAACCATCCGGAGGGGATGCTCTACGCGGTGCATGCCGTCAGCACGATTGCGCGCGGCCGCGTCACGCATCTCGACGTCGAGGCCGCCAAGGCGCATCCGGGCGTCGTCGAGGTCATCACGCCCGCCAACCGGCCGCCGCTGATGGGCGACCCGGATGTGAAGGGTCATATCTTCGCGTTCCGCATGGAGGCGCTGCAGAACGACCGCGTCCGCTACGCCAACCAGCCCATCGCTCTGGTGGTCGCGGAAACGCTGGAGGCGGCGACCGAAGGCGCCGCGCTGCTCGCACCGCGCTATGAGGTGGAGCCGGCCCGCATCGGACTCGACGTGGAACGCTTCGTTCCGGAGGCGGTGGGGATCGGCATGCCGGCGAGCATCGTGCACGGCGACGTCGAGGCCGGATTGGCGGCGGCGGCGCGGAGCATCGACGCGACTTACGAGACGCCGCCGCAATATCACAACGCCATGGAGCCGCACGCCATTGTCGCGGCCTGGGACGGCGACCGGCTGACGCTCGACACGCCGAACCAGGCGCCCGTCATGGCCCGCGCGGCCTTCGCGGGCTTCTTCGGGATCGCGCCGGAGAATGTGCTGATTCGCACGCCCTTCATCGGCGGCGGCTTCGGATCGAAGGCGATCCTGGCCGGGCCGCACATCCTGTGCATTCTCGCGGCGCGCATGACCGGTCGGCCGGTGAAGCTGGTTTTCACGCGCGGCCAGATGTTCGGCCCGGTCGGCCATCGCGGCGAGACCCGCCAACGACTGCGGCTCGGCATGGAAGCCGACGGCCGACTGACTGCGATCGCCCATCATGCGATCGCGGCGACGAGCACATTCGACGATTTCATCGAGCCGTCCGCCGCCGTCTCGCGCACGCTCTATGCCAGCCCGGCCATTGCGACCTCGCAGGAGGCCGTGCGCAACGACATCGGCACGCCCGGCCCGATGCGCGCGCCGGGTCTTGCCTCCGGCTCGGCGGCGCTCGAGGTCGCCGTCGACGAAGCGGCGGAGGCCTGCGGCATGGATCCGCTGGACTTCCGGCTGAAGAACTATGCCGAGGTCGAACCGATCGGCGGCAAGCCTTACTCGTCGAAGGCGCTGCGCGAATGCTACGCCGAGGGCGCCAAGAGCTTCGGCTGGGCGGGGCGGCCGCTTGCGCCGCGGCAGATGCGCGACGAGGCCGGCATGCTGGTCGGCTGGGGCATGGGCACCGCCGTCTTCCATTGCCCGATGTTCCAGGCCGAGGCGCGTGCAACCCTGCGCGGCGACGGGACCGGCCTCGTGGAGACAAGTGCGATCGACATGGGGCAGGGCGCCCTGACCGCGCTAGCGCAGATCGCCGCCGACAGCCTCGGGCTCGACATCGACCAGGTCGAATTCCGCGCCGGGACCTCCGACCTGCCCGATGGCGGTGTCGCCGGCGGCTCCGGCCACACGGCGACCGCCGGCTCCGCCATCGACGCGGCCGGCAGCGACGCCGTCGCGCGGCTCGCTGAACTCGCTACGGCGGACCGCGGCTCGCCACTCTTCGGTGCGGGCAATGTCGGTGTGATCGCGCGCGGCGGCAGGCTCTGCCGCAAGGACGACGAGACCCGCAGTGAGAGCTACGCCGACATCCTCGCCCGCGCCGGACTGGCTGAGATGGAGGGGAGCGGCAAGGGCGCGCGCGATCCCGCCGCTGTCGGGGACCATGCGCTGCAGGCGCACGGCGCGGTCTTCGCCGAGGTGAAGGTCGATCCCGATCTCGGCCAGGTCCGCGCCACGCGCCTGGTCGGCGCCTTCGCCGCCGGTCGGATCATCAACCCGCGGCTCGTGCGCAGCCAGCTCTACGGCGGCATGATCTGGGGCGTCTCCTTCGCGCTGCACGAAGGGGCGAGCGTCGATCGGCGCAGCGGCCGCGTGATGAACGCCGACCTCGTGGAATACCACGTGCCGGTGAATGCCGACGTGCCCTCGCTCGAAGCGCTGCTCGTCCACGAGGACGACGCGTATGTGAACGGGCTTGGCATCAAGGGCGTCGGTGAAATCGGGATCACGGGCACCGTGGGCGCCGTCGTAAATGCCGTGTGGCATGCGACCGGGGTCAGGGTCCGTCGGTTTCCGGTGAGAGTTGAAGACCTTGCTTTGCCTGCATAGGCGGTTCCCGCGGCATCGGAAAAGCGAATTCCGTCGCGGGGTCATGCTCAGTCGTCGCACGGAGTTGCCAATTTGGCTTGCTCCGGACGTCTGAGCTGCCGATCTCGCGTTCTGAAGCAAGACGGGGCCCGAAGGCCCCGTCGAACGCGTCCGATGTTGGCAGGCTGCCTTAGTAGTCCATGCCTCCCATGCCACCCATGGGCATGGCCGGCCCTTCCTTCTTCGGCATCTCGGCGACCATCGCCTCCGTCGTCACCAGCAGGCCGGCAACCGAAGCGGCGTCCTGCAATGCGACGCGGACGACCTTTGCCGGATCGATGATGCCGGCTTCGACCAGATCCTTGTATTCCTCGGTCTGGGCGTCGAAGCCAAAGGTCTTCGTCTTGTTGTCGAGCACCTTGCCGACCACGATCGAGCCATCCACGCCCGCGTTCTGGGCGATCTGACGGATCGGCGCCTCAAGCGCCTTGAGCACGATCTTGATACCGGCCTGAACGTCGGAATTGTCGGAGGACAGATCCTTGATGGCCCGCTTGGCGCGGAGCAGGGCAACGCCGCCGCCGGGCACAATGCCTTCCTCGACCGCCGCACGGGTCGCATGGAGGGCATCGTCGACGCGGTCTTTCTTCTCCTTCACCTCGATCTCGCTACCGCCGCCAACCCGGATGATCGCGACGCCGCCGGACAGCTTCGCCAAGCGCTCCTGCAGCTTCTCCTTGTCGTAGTCGGAAGTGGTTTCCTCGATCTGCGCCTTGATCTGGGCGACGCGGCCCTCGATCTCGGACTTCTTCCCGGCGCCGTCGATCACTGTCGTGGCGTCCTTGGTGATCGCCACCTTCTTGGCGCGGCCGAGCATGGCGAGCGTCACGTTCTCAAGCTTGATGCCAAGATCTTCGGAGATGAGCTGGCCACCGGTCAGCACTGCGATGTCCTGCAGCATGGCCTTGCGGCGGTCGCCGAAGCCCGGCGCCTTGACGGCCGCGACCTTCAGCCCGCCGCGCAGCTTATTGACGACAAGTGTCGCAAGCGTCTCGCCCTCGACGTCTTCGGCGATGATGAGAAGCGGACGTCCCGATTGAACGATGGCTTCAAGCAGCGGCAACATGGCCTGGAGATTGGGAAGCTTCTTTTCGTGCAGGAGGATGTATGGGTCTTCCAACTCGGCGACCATCTTCTCCGCGTTGGTGATGAAGTAGGGAGAGATGTAGCCGCGGTCGAACTGCATGCCCTCGACGAGCTCCAGTTCCATCTCGAACGATTTTGCCTCTTCGACGGTGATCACGCCCTCGTTGCCGACTTTCTCCATCGCCTCGGCGATCATTCGGCCAATCTCCGCCTCGCCATTGGCTGCGACCGTGCCGACCTGGGCAATCTCCTCGGAGGACTTCACCTTCTTCGCCTGGCTCGCGATGCTCTTCACGACTTCGGTCACCGCGAGATCGATGCCGCGCTTCAGGTCCATCGGGTTCAGGCCGGCGGCCACCATCTTGGCGCCTTCCTTGATGATCGCCTGCGCGAGAACCGTGGCAGTGGTCGTGCCGTCGCCAGCAATGGTGCTGGTGTTGGACGCTACCTCGCGCACCATCTGCGCGCCCATGTTCTCGAACTTGTCCTCAAGCTCGATTTCCTTGGCGACCGTCACGCCGTCCTTGGTGATGCGGGGCGCACCATAGCTCTTGTCGATCACGACATTGCGACCCTTCGGGCCGAGCGTCACCTTGACGGTGTTGGCGAGAATATCGACGCCGCGCAGCATCTTATCGCGCGCATCGGTGGAAAATCTGACATCCTTGGCTGACATTATTGTTCTCCTTAAATCGCTTGATGAATATCGGCGGAGCGCTACGCGGCCTTGCGGGTCGCCTTAAGCGTCTCGATCACGCCCATGACGTCGGACTCCTTCATGATGAGGAGCTCCTCGCCATCGATCTTGACCTCGGTTCCGGACCACTTGCCGAACAGCACGCGGTCGCCTGCTCGCAGATCGATTGGAACGAGCTTGCCGGCTTCATCCCGCGCGCCGGGGCCCACGGCGACGACTTCGCCTTCCTGTGGCTTTTCCTTGGCGGTGTCGGGAATGATGATGCCGCCCTTGGTCTTGTCCTCGCCTTCGATGCGACGGATGACGATGCGGTCGTGGAGCGGACGAAATTTCATTGGGGGTTCCTCTCGGGCGGCGCTCGATGCAAGCGCTCTGGCACTCGCGGCGACGGAGTGCCAACTCCTGAAATGGGGCGTTTGCCTAAGAAAACAAGAAGGTCTTGTTCGTATTTTAGTGGATGTTGTCAGGAACAACGAAATTACGAATTTCGGCGTTCCTAAAAGAAACACGTCAGGCCTATTGACAAAGTCTCTTTCTACTAAACCAACACACGTTGAAGTTCTCAGGCTGGTGCTTATGTGTAAGCATGCGACTCGGCTGAGGGAGGAGATCGCCCGCTTCCTTCACGACCACAAGGATGACGAGGCGACCGAGACGTCCGCTTCTGCGCGGCTTTGACCGTGCAGCCAACTAAATTCGGACACGGTCATCAAACGGGTGTAGGTCTTATCAGCATGGCAATTAGTTTTCCCAATGAAAGCCGCAGCTACGACACTCGGCAGCATGGTGTCCGCTTCTGGGGACATGACGATGCCTGCGAGGTGTCGTTTCTTGTCGACGACGAAGCGCTCAGTCAGATCGACCGGACGACGCCGCAGACCGAAGACGGATTTCTAATCGCATTCGACGGCAATCGCGAACGCATCATGGCGGCTGCGCGCAAGGCTTATTCCCGGCGGGGCAGCGGTTTTTATATACTGGCAGCCTCCAGCTTCTGAATAGCGGCGGTCTGGCCAACGTGCGTCATCGCGCGCGTGGCTCGGCCAAGTGGGTCGTCCTTCGTCGCTTGTAAGCAAATACCCGCCGTACCATTTGAAGTAGACCGTTCGGACCGAAGATTTCGAACGCGGTCGGTTGTTCATCGGAGCCCTTCACTCGCGCGCAATCGACGGCGCGGGCGCTGCACCTGATTTCGCCGGAAGAGGTAATGCATGACCAAAATGCGCGCTTCACCCCAGCCGGTCTTACCGGCGCCACCGGGGAAATTCCTGTATGTCGCCATCCTCGTAACGGTACTGGTCGTCGCTGCCCTCGCCGTGCTGTTCGTCCAGAGCGGGGCCATCGAGACACTGCGTTGAGTAAGCCTACGAGCGATCGACCAAGACATTCGATCGGCACGCGAGTCAGACTGCTCGATGAGCTGATTCCGGGCGCTGCGACTGAGTTCTCGATCGTCGCCCGACACTTCCTCGATACCACCGAGCCGCGCTACCGCATTCGCAATCTGTCAGATTGCCATGAACGCACCGTGCGAGAGGAAGACATCGTCACTTCGGACGATGCGATGTCCCGCGAGATGGAGCTGAGCTCGAAGATCGTGCCGTTTCGACGGCACGATTGAGCATCGTGCGCCGATAGCGGCGCCGACCCGTCGAGGCGAAGCGCCTCGTCACGCCTCAATTACCCCGTCAGATCGATATCCGCAGCTCATGCGTGGCCCCGTCGAGCGGGACCCGGACGCGCCCTTCGGCACAGGAGATCGGCGTGCCATCAAGGACGGCGCACGAAACGCCGCGGCAGCGGTGTGACGGGTTCTCGACGCGAATATCGTAGCGTGCTGCACCCAGTTTCACCGTGGCCTCGAACCCCGGCCATGCCGTCGGAAGGCACGGATCGACGATAAGAAAAGCCCCCTCGCGGCGTATGCCCAGGATACCCTCCATGCCGGCCCGATACATCCACGCGGCGGAGCCGGTGTACCAGGTCCACCCGCCACGCCCGACATGCGGCGAGACTGAATAGACGTCTGCCGCGACGACGTAGGGCTCGACCTTGTAGCGCTCGATCTCCTCAGGCGTGCGCGCATGGTTGATCGGGTTGACCAGCGCGAATAGCGCCGCGGCTTTGTCGCCCGCGCCCAGCTTTGCAAACGCGAGGATCGCCCACATGGCGGCGTGGCTGTACTGCCCGCCATTCTCGCGCAGCCCGGGCGGATAGCCCTTGATGTAGCCGGGATCGAGCGGCGTCTTGTCGAAGGGCGGCGTGAACAGGAGCGCGAGGCCGTCGTCGCGATGGACGAGATACCTTTCCAAGGACGCCATCGCCGTTGCCGCGCGCACGGGATCTGCCGCGCCCGACAGCACCGCCCAGGATTGGGCAATGGAATCGATGCGGCACTCATCGTTCGTCTTCGAGCCGAGCCAGGTTCCGTCATCGAAGGTGGCACGGCGATACCATTCGCCGTCCCATGCCTCCCGTTCAAGCGCCTTCCGCACCGAGGCCGCATGGGCGCGCCAGCGCCGGGCACGGTCGGCGTCTCGGCTTTCGGCCAATGGTGCAAAGAGCTCGATGGTTCGCACCAGGAGCCAGCCGAGCCAAACGCTTTCGCCCTTGCCGCCTTCGCCGACCCGGTTCATGCCGTCATTCCAGTCGCCGGTGCCAATGAGCGGCAGGCCGTGTTCGCCGGTCAGATCGAGGCACTGATCGAGGCCGCGGGCGCAGTGTTCGAACAGCGAGGCCGTTTCATCCGCGATCATGGGCTGGAAGAACGCGTCATGCTCGCGGGGGCGCAGCACAGGGCCGTCGAGAAACGGCACCTCCTCATCCAGAATCCCCGGATCATCGGCACAGGCGACATACGTGGCGGTTGCGAAGGCGAGCCACACGCGGTCGTCCGAAATCCGTGTTCGCACCCCTTGTCCGGAATGCGGCAGCCACCAATGCTGAACGTCGCCTTCAACGAACTGCCGTGCCGCGGCACGCAGCAGATGCCCCCGCGTCTCGGCCGGCGCCGCGAATGTCAGCGCCATCGTATCTTGAAGCTGGTCGCGAAAGCCGTAGGCGCCGCTTGCCTGATAGAAGGCCGAGCGTGCCCAGATGCGGCAGGCAAGCGTCTGATAGAGCAGCCAGCCGTTCAGCATGATGTCCATCGCGCGATCGGGTGTCTTGACCTGGACCGTTCCGAGCAGCGTCTCCCAGTGGTCCGTCACTTCCTTCAGAACGACGTCGAGATCGGCCTCGCGATAGCGGACGATCAGGGCGCGTGCCTCTTCGGCTGACCCGCATTGGCCAACGAAGGAGACGACTTCTACCGTCTCACCCGCCCCCAGCTCCACGACGCACTGCAAGGCCGCGCAGGGATCAAGGCCGGCCCCGGTCGCTCCGGAAAGAGGACCCCGTCCCACGAGAGCCGCGGGCGCCGCAGGTGCGCCGTTTCGGCCGAGGAACTCGGTGCGGTCTGCTGTCCAGGACGTATGTTGTCCTCCGAGATCTGCAAAGGCGACGCGGCCGGGGAAGGGGATGCTCCATGGATTGCGGGCCAGCATCGCGCCGGTGGTCGCATCGATCTCCGTCGCGATGAACGGACCGGAAGCGCCGCGCGACGTGCCCAGCACCCATTCCGTGTATGCTGTAACCGACAGCCGCCGTGGTTTCCCCGAGAGGTTTCGCAGAGTGAGGCGCGAGATCTTGATTGGATCGGCGGGCGGCACGTATTGCAGCAGTTCGAGCTTGATGCCGTTTGCCCGGTGGTCGAAGCGGCTATAGCCGTAGCCGTGGCGAGCAATATAGGTCCCGCCGTCGCGGATCGGCTGCGCCGTTGGGCTCCAGAGGACGCCGGTCATTTCGTCGCGAACGTAGATCGCCTCGCCGGTCGGATCTCCAACCGGGTCGTTCGACCAGGGCGTGAGCTGATTCTCGCGGCTGTTCTCAGCCCAGGTATAGCCGCTTCCCTCCGCCGCCACCTGGAAGCCGAAGCGGGGATTGGCGATCACGTTGATCCACGGCGCCGGCGTCGGACGGCCAGCGTTGAGAATGCTCACATACTCCCGGCCATCCTTGTCGAAGCCGCCAATGCCGTTGAAGAACTCAAGGTGCTCCGACTTGGGCTGCGGCTCCGACTGGGGCAGCGGCGCCAGCGACGGCCTTGAAGGCTCAAGACGCCGCATCGGCGATGAGGGGATCGACGCTTGGGGCAGGCGGGCAAGCTGGTCGGCGATGGATCCGCGGCGCGCGGTCAGAACGACGCGGGCCGCCGATTGAAGCAAGGCTCGGGCCGAGACGCTTATGAGCTCGGCGCGAAGCGCGTGGACGGAGCCCTGCACAAGTTCTTCGCCGAAGCGCGGGCGAGATTGGCTCCTTCGTATCGCGGTCTCGATCGCGCCCTGAAGGTCCTGCGCATAGGAGGAGGCATGCTCGTTGACGATCACCAGATCGACGCCGAGACGCTTCATGCGCCAGTATTCATGTGCACGCAGGAGCTGGCGAACCTGGGCGATGTCATCGATATCGTCGATGCGCAGGAGCACGATCGGCAGGTCGCCGGAGATGCCGAGCGGCCAAAGGCCCGACTGGGAATCCGTACCGCGCAGGAGCGCCGCCGAGGAGGCCCTGAAGCGTTGATCGGCGTAAAGAATCGGTGCTGCAAGCCTCTGAAAATCGGCCGCTTCGTCTGCCTTGATGTCGAGATGGCGAAGCTGCACCTGCGCTTGCGTCCAGGCTAGCGTCTTTGCCCGGTCGAAGGCGCTGCGATCGTGATGCTTGTCGACGAGATCAAGAAGCTCCGCTCGAGACGATGCGACGACAGTCCAGAAGGAGAGCTTCGCGACCTTGCCCGGCGGAATTGTAACCGAGTGCCTCAGCGAGAAGATCGGGTCGAGAACGGTTCCGACAGTGTTGGAAAGGGGGCGGCGATCCGCGACAGCCGCAGCCGTGCTTACGCTGCGGCCGCGACCCACAAAATGCGCCCTGTCGGTTTCGTATTGGGGATCGGCGATGCTCTCACCTTCGATGACGGCGAAATGCGCAGCCCATATCTCTGGCTCCTCGCGCGAGCGCCGCCTGCGCGTCGCGATGAGAGCTCCAAACTCGGCGAGATGCTCGGTTTCGACGAACATCTTGGAAAAGGCCGGGTGCGCGTCGTCGGCAGCGCGCGTGGTCAGGACGATTTCGGCGTAGGACGTGAGCTCAATCTGGCAGGGCCGGCGCCCGCTATTGGTGAGTGAGACGCGGCGCACCTCACCGTCATCCTCACCGGAGACGAGAACGTCCAAGGTGGTGGACAGCGCGCCGTCGCGGCGGACGAACTCGGCGCGGTCCTCACCGAAGACGACCTCCTCGTCGTCCGCGTCGCTTTGGATCGGCTGCCGGCTTGCGGACCAGATTCTTCCGCTTTGGATATCCCGCAGGACAATGAAGGAGCCCCAGTCGTCGCGGGTCGCGTCCTCCCGCCACCGTGTCACCGCGATATCGCGCCAGCGGCTGTAGCCCGCGCCCGCGGCGGTCAGCATCACCGCGTAGCGTCCGTTCGACAGCAGATGCGTCACGGGGGATCCACCCTCCAAGGCTGAAAGGCGGCGCACGGTTGGAGCCTCGCTGCCGGCCATGGCCGGAGACGCCTTCACTTCCTCGGCTCGCGGGTGCGCGACGGCGACGTCGCGGGGTATGCGCTCCTGCAGCAGGAGCTCGCTGGCCCGGATCATGGGCTCGCGGTGGAACCGCTCGCGCATCTCGCCATCGTGCAGCGTGTTCGCGATAGCGACGATGGTCATGCCCTGGTGGTGGGCCATGAAGTTGTGAACGATCGCGACGTCCTCGCCTTCGGGAAGTCGCGAGCGGGTGAAATCGAGGGCCTCGTAGAAGCCGTAGCGGCCGCTCGCGTCGAGCTCCGCAAGGCGGGCGTAGTTCTGTCGCGCGCTATGCGGGTCCACCATGGCCGCGAGACCCGTTGCATAGGGCGCGATCACCAAATTTTCGGAGAGGCCCCGCTTCAGGCCGAGACCCGGAACGCCGAAGTTGGAGGTACCGATATGTGAACTCCAGATCGCGGGCGCTGTACGCGGATTCCGAAACGCCCCACGGAACGCCGAGCGACCGGCCATATGATTCCTGCCGCTCGACGACCAGCCGATTGGTCTGCTCGAGCAGGCTGCCGACCGGCGCGCGCATCACCAGCGACGGCATCAGGTACTCGAACATCGAACCGGACCAGGAAATCAGCGCCGAACCGTTCCCGAGCGGAGTGGCCTCCCTCCCGAGACGCAGCCAATGGCGCGTCGGGACATCGCCTTTGGCTATGGCGAAGAGGCTGGCAAGGCGTGCTTCCGACGCGAGCAGATCGTAGCAGCTGGGGTCCAATCGGTTGTCAGTCGGCGAATAGCCAATCGACAGCAGCTTCCGCTCCGGGTCGAGCAGAAACGCGAAATCCATCGCTAGAGCCATCTCACGTGCGGTATCGGCGAGCGCCTTCAATCGGCTCTTCAAGACCTGTGGCGCATCGGCAATCTGCAACCGGTCGCGGTTATGTTCGCTTGCGGTCTTGCTCAACGCCCCGATCCAGAACACCAGCTCCGGAGGGCTGCCGTTTCCAACGGTCGGTAGGATATCTTGGGCTGTCTTGGTGGCCTTTTCCGTCAACCGCTTCAGCGCTGGCGATAGCGTCTCGATGGTCAGAGCCCCGTTCAGCAGGGCTTCGATCTCCTGAAGAATCGAGGCGAGTTGCATTCCGCGCTCGCCACCTGCGGTCGGCAGGGCATCAAGGGCCTCGCGCGCCAGTCGGAGAGTATCCGTCATCCCGAGCCGGGCATTCGGCACGCGGGAATCGTCCATCCACTCGTCGCAGGCATTGGCGAGAGCGATCAGGTGGCCGGCAAGATTTCCGCTGTCCACGGACGAGACATAGGGGGGATCGAGCACACGCAGGTCTCGCGTCTCGTACCAGTTGAAGAAGTGACCCCTGAACCGCGGGAGCTTCCGCATGGAGCCGAATGCCGCCTCCAGCCGCTCTACGGTCTCCGTTGTTCCGGCCCAGCCGAAGTCGCGGGCGGCAACGGCGGAGAGCAGATAGAGGCCTATGTTCGTCGGCGAGGTCCGGTGTGCGACGACCGGCTTCGGATCCTCCTGGAAATTGTCCGGAGGCAGCATATTGTCCGTTGGCGTCACGAACGTTTCGAAGAAGCGCCAGGTGCGTCGCGCGATGCGGCGCAGGTCGCTTGCATCCTGGCCGGAAACTTCGAGACGGCGCGCCGCCGTGGGCGATTGGCTTGCCCAGAAGGCGATTGCCGGCGCCGCGAGCCAAAGCAATGCGAACGGCAGGGCGAAAGGCCAGACGCGGGGGACCGCTGCGATGGCAAGCAGCGGGATAGCCAGGCCGAGCGCGGCGCCGGCCGCCATTTGTCGATACGAGTCGCCGAGGTCGGGTTGCGGGCTGACCTTCGACTGTGCCGCCGTCGTCCATTCAAGCAGGTTACGGCGCGTCACATAGAGTTTGTAGAGCGTCCGCGTAATGGCATCGGCCATCCGCCCGGCCTGATCGGGGAGGAACGCGACCGTCAGCGCAGTCTGCCAGCAGGCGAGGCGGATATCGGCGGCCAGTGCGCCGAGATGACTTCGCAAGCGAACGCCCGTGCGGTGCGGCAACACGGCGAAGGAGGCGGGAAGAAAGGCCGGGATCGCAATGGACGCCAGGACGATCGCAGCACCGACGATCGCGGCATGTGCTGGCAGGAGCCAACAGATGAAGAAGGCGGCAAGCGTCAGCGGTGCGAGCACCGAGCGTCTCAGATTGTCCGCTATCTTCCCGAAGCCGACCGAAGGGATACGGGCGTGCACCACCCAGGGGAGGAGCTGCCAGTCGCCTCGCGTCCAGCGATGCTGGCGTTTGGCTGCGACGTCGTAGCGGGAGGGAAACTCCTCAACCAACTCGACGTCGGACGTAAGTCCGGCGCGTGCAAAGATGCCTTCGAAGAGATCGTGGCTGAGAAGTGTATTCTCCGGCACGCGGCCTACCAGCGCCGCCTCGAATGCGTCGACGTCGTAGATACCCTTGCCCGTGTAGGAGCCCTGGCCGAAAAGGTCCTGGTAAACATCGGAAACGGCGGCGGCATACGGGTCCATGCCGGCTGGGCTGGAAAAGACGCGCTGATAGAGCGACCCCTCTCGGCCGATTGGGAGCGAAGGCGTGACACGAGGCTGGAGGATTGCATAGCCGTCCACCACCCGTCGCTCCGTCTCGTCGAAACGCGGTTGGTTCAGCGGATGGGCCATCTTGCCGATCAGCCGGAGCGCCGCATCTCTCGGCAGCCTCGTATCGGCATCCAGTGTGATAACGTAACGCACATCGGCGGGCACTTTCGGTGCGCGATCCGCGATGGGCCTGAAGGTCGTGTCGGTCGCTCCGCGCAGGAGCCGGTTGAGCTCGTGCAGCTTGCCTCTTTTGCGCTCCCATCCCATCCATTTGTTCTCTCCCGCATTGAAGACGCGGTGGCGATGGAGGAGGAGGAACCGGTCGCCTCCCGGGGCAGGGCCGTAGCGGCGGTTCAGCTGTTCGATCGCCGCGGCGGCCGCCGTGAGCAGGTGCGCATCGCTTTCCAGAATCTCCCGGTCGGCGTCGATCCCGTCGGAAAGGAGGGCGAAGCAAAGATCGCCACCGGCGCCGGCGAGGTGATGAACCTCCAGTCTTTCGACTTGCTCTAGAAGATCGGCCTCGCTGGTGAGGAGGGTTGGCACGGCGACGAGTGTTCGAAGCGATTGCGGAACTCCGGCCGAGAGCTCAAGGCCCGGCAGGATCGTAGCGCCGAAGCTCCATGTCACCGCACGATTGACGAGCGCGGTGGCCACCTCCGTTGCCGGAAGGAACCCGATCACAGCAAGGAGCGCGATCAGGCCGGCACTACCGGGGACGGTGAGCGTCCATAGTGCAATCGCCAGCAACGCCGCCGTGACGAGCAGGATTGCACCGACGTAGCCGCCAATGCCGAGCCGGACGTTGAAGCGGCTGATCCGCAGCCGCGGCGGCGGCCGGAACCCGGCCGTCCGCTCAAGTGCAGGCCGGCCTTCGGCGATCAGGTGATAGCCTGGATCGCCAACGCGCTCCGCTTCCGCGGAGTTGAGCGCGGCGGCCGCGGCCACGCGCGATGAAGTAAGCGCAAGAACCGCGATTTCGAGCTCGGAGCTGGACGAGCCTCGGGCCAGCTGCTCGATCGCGCTTCGATAGAGGTCGCGGGTCGGGAAATCCATGGCCGCGAAGTTGCTCGCTGCCCGAAGCTGCGTGTCGACGAGGCTCACACTCTCGAACAGCTCCGCCCAATCGATGTCGGAGATAAGCCGCATGCTGGTGATGACGTTGCGGATGGTGACGTTGGATGCGCCCTGTCTTTGCTGCGCATGCAGCACCACGTCGTCGATTGAAGCGCCCTGAAGCCCAAGCCGTTGCTCCAGCCACCCAAGCGACGGCGTCGTTCGTGGATCCTGATCCCGCAGCCGCTTCGCGAGCTGCGCGGCGAAGAGCTCCGACAATGGATTGGACGACCGTGTTGCGATGTCCGTTTCGAGCGCGGATCGGGCGCCTCCGGACGCGAGGAGCCGGTCGGCCAGCGCATCGGCATCCTTGCGTGCGACTCGTCCCGTCGTGATCTGGTCCGCCAGCCGACGCAGATTCTCGATCAGGACGATGCGCAGCGTGATCGCAACGGCCCAGAGCTCGCCGATCGTCAGAGGCTGGACCTGCTGATAGGCCGCGATGAAGCGACGCAATATGTCGGGGTCGAGGTGGCTGTCGGTGTGAGCGACGAAGGCCCAGGCGAGACCGAACACCCTCGGATAACCGGCGAAAGGCCCCGCAGCCAGCTTCGGTAGCTGGCGATAGTAGCCGGAGGGCAGGTCGTCGCGAATCTCGCGGATCTGTTCCTCGACAAGGTGGTAATTGTCGAGCAGCCATTCGGAGGCAGGGACCACGCCCCGACCGCCCTCCAGCTCGGCGGCGGTCGCCCGATAGGCGGCAAGCAGGACGGCAGCATTGTCTTTGAGACGGGCGTGCAAGGAGAAAACCGCGGACGGTCTGGCTGTGACGGCCTGCGCTGCGGCGAGGCTCGCCGCGTGCTGCTCGAGCCGTTCCACGCCGAAGAGCTCTTCCCTCACCGGCGCATTGTCGTTCCACGGAGACGATGGAGAGCGACGGCCGAGAGCGTGACGGAGGATCGAGTTCATGCGCGCCTTTCCGGCCGGCTGGCTGTTACAGGCTTATGGGCGCTACGGCGATCGACGGTGTCTCTTGCACTGTTTTCCTGATTCCGTGTTGCGGTCGCCCGCGAAATCACTTTCGCTCCGAGCTCCGCGGTCAATGGCGGGCTTTCACAGAGACCTCCTCGCCAGCGCGCCACGAAGCCAGGTGGCCTACAGCCGTCCCATAAGAACCAGGACGACGAGGATGATCAGGGTGACACCGATGAGGCCGACGCCGCCGTGACCGTAGCCGTAGCCGCCCGGTTAGTGGCGCCACTCTGTTGCGAGCGGCAGATCGCCGGCGACGTTCACGTGAGCGGCGTCGCTCGCCGCGGGCAGCCGCTTTTCAGAAAACTGAATCTTGAGCGCTCGCCCGTCATCGGTGATCAGCTGAAGATTTGTTCGACCGAACAGTACCTTCAAAGCCTCCGGAGCCATGCGGATTTCTCCGCAGCCGGTCACCTGCCCGAGCTTCATGAGGTAGCCGTCAAAATCATAGGCGACGCGGCCGACCGTCTTATGGCCGCACGTCAGATTGCCGGCGCCCCGAATGCCACCAAGATACTGCATGATCGATTCCTCCTCTGCCCGCTGGGCCAGGCGAACGCATCTTCCGCCTCAAACCAGCCCCATCAGACCGACGGCCGTTGCGCCGAAGATCACGAAGCCGGCACCGCAGGCGAAATTGAGCCAGAATGTGAATTTGTACATGATGAAACCGGACGTTACGCTATCCTAATATAGGAAACTAAAATCACTTTTCACGTTAAATAGTTCCGTCCCAACAGAATGATTTTGAAAAATAAATACTCGTTCACCTCCTTACAAAAGGGCCGAGCCGAGCCCATATAAGGCGCTTGAAGCTCTATTGTATCTTACTTTGATTGGAGGGTGTGATGATCAAAATTCTTGCATCAAGCATTCTGATGTCCGCCTTCGCAATCGCTCTTCCGCTCTCCGCGGGACCGTTGTCTGCGGCGCCACTCAATGTGGGCGCCGACGTCGCGGCGGCGGCGACTGGCGACGATGCCGCCGCCCGGATCGGTGGTGCATTCGCCTCACTTCCGCAGACGCGTGCCGAGCAGGCGAGCGCAGATACCGTGACGCTTCCGCCCAGGGGCGAACGTCAGCGTACCTCCGACTGCGCCAGCGCCACGTGGCCAAACATCAACACATCGTGCCTTTCGACGGCCGATGGCTCGCCCGCGCCGTATGTTCGCACCATAACCATCGGCTACCAGGCGGGCGCGAACACGACGCTTCTGTTGCGCTTCCCCGGAGCCGAGATGGCTCAGCGCTAGAGAGACGAAATGCTCGATCCGCAAAGACCAAAAGTCGCGGGCGGACGGACCCGATTCGGAACGGCCGGTCTCCGTCCGGCACTGCCGTTGCCCTCGGAGTTCACGCCTTTGTCTCAGCGGCACTCGCAGCCAAAGCAGAGGCGGATGCGTCTTCTATTTCCGGATATCATTTTGGGACTGCTCGCAGGCGCACTGGTCCTTATTGCTTTCTGGCTTTTGATGGGTCGCTAGCAGACGGGCTGGAGTGGGCTGCCCCGAGCCGTTGGCAGTGGGGGCACGTTCTACGAGCGCGGCGTACCATTGAGGAGGCGTCCGGCGCGCCGGCACTTCCTGCAAGCGGCTGCGGCTATCGCTGGCCCCGCTGAAATCGAACGCGGCTTGGAAGACGTGCTGCAGGACCAAGGACTGTAGCGCAGTTTGCCCGGCATCGGTCACGCTGAGCTTGCGGGTCGTGCGCGACAATAGCCGCGTCCCGAGCGCCGCCTCGCGTTCGGCCACGCGCTGACTAAGCCACTCCGCAGCACCGGTGAAGCTTGCCGCAACGAGAAGGCCGGTTATCGTTCCGCGCGCCGCTACGATGATCGACGCGATCCAAGAAAGATGGCCAGGGAAGCTGCAAAAAGGGCCGAGCAATTTTGCATCGCCGCCGTCTCGATTGGCACTGCCATGTCGCTTGCCCGGCGGCAGTTTGCGAGCTCCAATTTCGCGCTGGGCGCCTAAGCGCTGCAATCTATGGCAGGGCAGCTCGAATTTCGAAGAATCATGCTGGCTGCCGACCGGCTATTTGATTCAAGAGCAGCAAGCGGAGTGTCGCCGCAGATCCAAAGTGGCATCTCACTGGGACAGACAGATCACCAGGAGCTGAACTTTGGACATCCTTAAAAACAAAGTTGCAATCGTTACCGGCGCAAGTTCCGGTATCGGTTACGCGGCTGCGAAGCTGTTCGCACAGGAAGGCGCCAAGGTCGTTGTGGCCGGACGCCGCAAGGCGGAACTCGACGCGCTGGTCGACGAGATCGAAAAGCTCGGTGGGAAAGCGATCGCCGTTGCCGGCGACGTGAAGGACGAGGCGCACGCGAAGGCTTTGGTCGACACCGCGATTAGCGAGTTCGGCGGGCTCGACATCGCATTCAACAATGCCGGTTCGAGCGGCGAGATGGGGCCGGTGCCCGACCTGTCGGTTGCTGGATGGCACGATACGATCGACACCAATCTGACCAGCGCATTTCTTGGCGCGAAATACCAGGTGCCGGCGATGATCGAGCGTGGTGGTGGTTCCATCGTGTTCACTTCGAGTTTTGTCGGCAACACCGTAGGCTTCCCAGGCACGGGCGCATATTCCGCCGCCAAGGCTGGGGTCGTGGGCTTAACCCGGGTGCTGGCTGCCGAGTTCGGCGCCAAGGGGATCCGCGCGAACGCGATCCTTCCGGGCGGCACAGATACGCCGGCCAACCACGCCAACCTGCCAGGTGCAGCCGAGGGGACGCGGGCCTTCATCGAGGGTCTCCACGCGCTCAAGCGTTTGGCGCGACCGGAGGAGATCGCGCAATCGGCACTCCACCTTGCGTCCGACGCGTCAAGCTTCATCACGGGCGTTGCGCTGCTGGTCGACGGCGGGGTGTCGATCAACCGGACTTAAACTCGAGAAGCGGTCCCGCCGGGCGCAACGAATGTCTGGCGAGATCGCTCGAACACCAGGACCAGCGGACATGCCGCCACCCGAAGGGTCTTCCCGAACAATGGCAGCACATAAGGAAATCACTATGTCGAAGGAACGGGACAACAAAGCTATCGTCGGACGCTGGTTCGAGGGCTTCTGGGGCAATCCCTGGAATCCCGCTATTATCGACGAGCTCGCCGCGCCCGACATGCTTTTGCACTATTCGCTGCATGAGCCTCGCCGTGGCCGGGACGATATCAGGGCCTTCATGACCGACTTCCGCGAGGCGTTCCCGGATCTCGAGTTCGGTGGCGCGGCCGACCTCATCGCCGAGGGCGACTACGTCGTCGGTCGTTGGGAAGGCGGTGGAACACACACTGGCCCTGCGTTCAGCGACTTCCTGATCGGTTCGCTCCCCGCCAAATCGGGCCGAAAGATGCACTTCACGGGCACGACCGTGCTTCGCGTCGAAAACGGCAAGATCGTCGAGGAGATCGGTTTGGATGACGGCGTGACAGCGCTTCAGCAGCTCGAACTCATGCGAGCAGCCTGAGACAGGCATGGGTATCGTGCGCAAGTCGGGTGACCTTGATCAGCCAGGTCACGCCCTGTTTGCCGCGCTCTCCGGAGCCGCGCCGCTTTTCAAACCGGAAGCGGCGCGGACTGCTGTTCTTGCCGCATTGGATTACATGGTGGAAGCGGGCCTCGCGACCGGGCACAAACGGCGCGCAAACAGGATCAAACTGCGCGGTTTCGCCGGGAAGCTTGGCTGCTCGACGACCGTGGCGTGACGCGACTGCGCTAATCTGCATTCCCTCGTCATCCACCTTGGGAAACCCTATTTCGATTCGAAAGCAAGAGCCGGAGTGCTGGTACTATCAAGGGGCCCCATCCTGGTCTTAAGAAAAGTCTGGAAGGTTCGACCATGAGTACCCTAGCGACCGAAAGATCGAATTCGGGGGCAGCTGCCACCGAACAGAACCCGCGGTGGGCGCGTGTTCTCGCGCGCGATCGGTCGATGGACGGTGAGTTCTATTATTCCGTCGCCACCACCGGGATCTATTGCCGCCCATCGTGTCCGTCGCGGACCGCCAACCCGAAGAACGTGCGCTTCCACGAGAGCATCGCCGATGCCGAGGCTGCAGGCTTCCGGGCATGCAAACGCTGCAAGCCCGACCAGCCTTCGGCCGAGATTCAGAACGCCGCGATCGTCGCGCGTGCCTGCCGGCTGATCGAGACGGCCGAAGAAATTCCATCGCTTGATGAGCTCGCCCAGGCGGCCGGACGCAGCTCGGGATATTTCCACCGCATGTTCAAGTCGATCACGGGCGTGACGCCCAAGGCTTATGCGGCAGCCAATCGCGCTGGCAAGGTTCGCGACGAACTCGAGCGGAGCGACACGGTGACCGCCGCGATCTACGACGCCGGCTTCAATTCAAGCGGTCGCTTTTACGAGAAATCAGACGAGATGCTTGGCATGACCCCGACCGACTATCGCGCCGGCGGCGCCAATGCCGAAATCCGCTTCGCGGTAGGCGAATGTTCGCTGGGCTCGATCCTGGTGGCGAAGAGCAAGAAGGGCGTCTGCGCAATCCTACTGGGTGACGATCCTGACATGCTGGTTCGCGATTTGCAGGACCGCTTTCCGAGGGCACGCCTGACGGGTGGCAACGCCGAGTTCGAGAATCTGGTGGCGCGCGTCGTCGGCCTCATTGAGGCCCCGGGGCTTGGCCTCGATCTTCCGCTCGACGTCCGTGGCACTGCGTTCCAACAGCGCGTCTGGGCGGCATTACGCGAGATCCCGGCAGGCACGACCGCAACCTATGCCGACATCGCAAAAAAGATAGGCGCACCCAAGTCGGTGCGCGCTGTGGCTGGAGCCTGCGCGGCCAATGCGCTGGCTGTGGCGATCCCGTGTCACCGGGTGGTGAAGAGCGACGGCGCACTCTCCGGCTATCGCTGGGGAGTCGAGCGCAAGCAGGCCCTGATCGATCGCGAGACTGCGGCCGCCTGAGCAGCACCATCGCCGTCACGGCAATTCGAAAGCAAGGGCCGAAGTGTCGGCACGTCGGCGGGATGCGAAGATGCAGCCTGACAACAAATGAGGATTTATGAACGATCTCCGGATCTCGCTGCAAGCGACAATTCCGCAAATAATGCCATATGGTTCAGCCAAGGCATTGTCCGTATCCGTGGATGATAAGTTCGGGATTGGCCGTAGATAGCGACAGTGCGGCGCAGGTGATCAAGCCCCCGCGTTAGCGGCCGGAAAGGAAGAACATGGTCCCAATCACGCGTCGAACAGCACTTGGAGGCACGGCGTCGCTCCTTCTGATTCCAGCATTCGTGACGACAGCGGCGGCGCAAGCCGACAAGCTCGCCTTGGCGAAGGACCGTATCGCGGCGTTGGAAAAAGAGAACGGCGGACGCCTCGGAGTCGTGGCCGTGGATACGGAAACCGATGCGATCATCGATTACCGCGCCGACGAGCGCTTTCCGCTTACCAGTACGTTCAAGTTTCTGGCCGCCGCGGGCGTTTTGAAGTTGGTCGACGCGGGGCAAGAGGCGCTCGATCGACTGGTTCCGTACGGGACCGAAGATATCGAATCGACCTACTCGCCTGTCACGAGCAAACACGTCGGGGAGGGGATGTCGGTCGCGGATTTGTGCGCCGCGGCCGTCGTCCTCAGCGATAACACCGCCGGTAACCTGTTGTTGAATCTCCTCGGCGGCCCGGATGGCGTCACGAAATTCGCACGCTCACTTGGCGACACAGTCACGCGTCTTGACCGTACCGAACCGACACTGAACAGCGCCATTCCGGGCGACGACCGTGACACCACGAGCCCGCGCGCGATGGTGAGCGACATGCGGCAGCTCCTGCTGGGGCACGCTCTTTCCCCGGAATCGAAGAAGTCCATTATCGCTTGGCTTATCGACGACAAGCTGGGCGGCAGACGCATTCGCGCCGGCGTTCCACCGGACTGGCGCATCGGTGACAAAACGGGAAGCGGCGAGAACGGCACGGCCAACACGATCGCCATCATATGGCCGCCATCAGGCGCGCCGATCCTTGGCGCCGTCTACTACACGGGTTCCGTCGCTTCGCGCGAAACACGCGAGGCCGTTCACGCCGAGATCGCCAGGATCATCGTAGACGCTTTCAGGCGGTGAGCTAGAGGTCAGCCGATCCTCGCCGCTTTCTTCGTCTCAAGACCTAAGGGAGCACGCGATGGAAGCGGTAATTCCTCAGGCAATTCTGATTCGCTGAACGGAACTTGCGCGCGCTTCAGATGCCGCGGCGACGGAACGTGTCGTTGACATATTTGCCCTTACGCCGCACCTGGACTCGCCAGGAACCAGACTTGAGCCGCGTGAAGGTGGCCACGACGTGTGCGCTCCGTGTGCACCCAGGCGTCGAACCAGGGCGAAAAGTGTCGCGTCATGGCGTAGAAACGAGTGCACACGACCCGACCTAGCGATTTGATGCTACTGAAAAAATGAAGTTATATCAACGACCTACGATCGCCGTGGCGCCCATGATGGACTGGACGGACCGGCATTGCCGGTTCTTCCATCGCGGGCTGACGCGTCGCGCGCGGCTCTATACCGAGATGCTGACCGCGGAGGCGGTGATCCGCGGCGACCGGGAGCGGCTTCTCGGCTTCGACGCGGAAGAGCATCCCGTCGCGCTGCAACTCGGCGGCTCGGAGCCGGTGCGGCTCGCGGAGGCCGCACGGATCGGCGCGGATTTCGGCTACGACGAGATCAACCTCAATGTCGGCTGTCCGTCCGACCGGGTGCAGTCGGGCACGTTCGGGGCCTGCCTGATGCGCGAGCCGGCGCGGGTCGGCGAATGCGTGGCCGCGATGAAGGCGGCGGTTTCCGTCCCCGTCACGGTGAAATGCCGGATCGGCGTCGACGACCAGGATCCGGAGGAGGCGCTCGACCGGCTCGCCGATGCGGTCATTGCCGCCGGCGCCGACGCGATCTGGGTGCATGCGCGCAAGGCCTGGCTCTCCGGGCTGTCGCCGCGGGAGAACCGCGACGTGCCGCCGCTCGACTATGCGCGCGTTGACCGCCTGAAGGCGCGCCTTCCGCATGTCTTCGTCGGCGTCAATGGCGGCATTCGCGACCTCGCCGCGGCGTGCGATCATCTCACGCGCCTGGACGGCGTCATGCTCGGCCGCGCCGCCTATCAGAACCCGGCCATCCTGGCTGACGTCGACCGTCTTCTCGGCTCCGATGCGGAGCCGGTTGCGCTGGAGGCAGCGGCGGAACGAATGATCCCCTATGCCGAGCGGCATTGCGCGGAAGGCGGGCGGCTTTCCGCCGTCACCCGCCACATGATCGGGCTTTTCCAGGGGCGTCCCGGCGCGCGCCGCTGGCGCCGCATCCTGACGGAGGAGGGGACGCGACCGGATGCCGCCCCGGACGTCATCCGACGTGCGCTCGCCGCAATCGCCGAGCCTGACCGGCTCGACAGGGCCGCCTGAGCGCTTTAAGCCGGAGCGGTCCCGCATCGCCCCATGATTCAATCCATCCCCGTCTCGCAGTTCGTCGCGCTCGCTCTGGCGCTTGCCGCGACCGGAATCGTGGCCGGCCTGCTGGCCGGCATTTTCGGCATCGGTGGCGGCGGGGTCATCGTGCCCGTCCTCTATCAGGCGCTCGATACTCTCGGCTTCTCCAGCTCCGTGACGATGCACGTCGCCGTGGGCAGCTCGCTCGCTTTCATTGTCCCGACCTCGATCCGCTCGTTTCAGGCGCATCGCGCGCGCGGCGCGGTCGACATGGAGGTCCTGAAGAGCTGGGTCGTCGTCGTTCCGCTCGGCGTCGTCGTCGCGTCGATCGTCGCCGCACTCGTGGGCGGTGCGGAGATGCGCGCCATCTTCGCCGTGATTGCGCTTCTCGTCGGGATACGGCTCCTCTTCAATCGCGAAAGCTGGAAGATCGGCGACGAAGTGCCGACCGGGCCGATCCGGCAGATCGCCGGCTTCGTCATCGGCTTTCTTTCGACGCTGATGGGGATCGGCGGCGGCGTCATGGCGAGCAGCTTCATGACCCTCTACGGCCGCCCGATCCATCAGGCGGTGGCGACATCGGCGGGCGTCGGCGTCCTGATCGCCATTCCCGGCACGCTCGGCTATGTGATCGCGGGTTGGGGCGAGACCGGCCTGCCGCCGTTCTCGGTCGGTTACGTCAATCTCCTCGCCGTCGCGATCATCATGCCGCTCAGCTATTTCATGGCGCCGCTCGGGGTGCGCATCGCGCACGCTCTGTCGAAGCGGCAGCTTGAAGTGAGCTTCGGCATCTTTCTGATCCTGATGTCGGCGCGCTTCGCCTACAGCCTGCTCTAAAGGTCGTGCCGCCTGCTTCTTTGCTGTCAACGCCCTGACATCTGCCGCATGCTAGGAGCCTGCCGGCTACAACGCAGGAGCGGGGATGATGCATACGCGGCGTCTAAGCACAGTCACGATTGTCGGTTTGCTTCTGCTTGCTTCGACCGCGGCACAGGCGACCGAGCTTACGGTCATGAGCTTCAACATCTGGGGCGGCGGCGCCAACGAGGATAAGCCCGTCGACGAGACGGTGGCGGCAATCCGCGCTGCCGGCGCGGACATCGTCGGCATGCAGGAGACGCGGCTCGAGAGCGACCCCTGCGACGCCGACAATTGCCCGCCTGCAGCAAAAGTGAAGTTCTGATCTTCCCGCCGGAGAACAGCGCGCCGCTTACGGCACGAACACCATGCGGTCGCCTTCGATGCGCCAGCTTGAGAAGCGGTTGATCGTGCTCATGCCGAGCAGGCTCGTATCGAGGGCGCCGGCCTGCATGACGCCGACCGGCACCGAAGAGAGGCTGTAGGGGCCGATCGCGAGGCTCGTCAGCCAGGCGCGGGCGAAGAACGCCAGGCCGTTTGCGGTCTGCACGGCACGGTCGAAGGTCAATGCCGAGGTGTCTATTCCGGCGTTGCGCGCATCCTCGAGGGTCAGGACCGTGGTGCTCGCGCCGGTATCGATGAGAAAGCGCACAGGCACGCCGTTCACCTCCGCGTCGACCTTGAAGTGCCCGTCATTGGAGCGGCGCACGACAAGCTCTTGCGACCCGGTCTTGTCCGTCGTCTCCCTGACGTGGCTTGGCGTGAGCTCGGCGAGAACCGGTTTCGCGAGATTGAGGACCGGCTCGCGATTGGCGTAGACCACGACAAGCGCCGCTGCGATCAGCACCCAAATCCCGAGGTGGCGGAATTTCGCGGCCCGGCGACTGTGTCCAAGTCCAACGCTGCCGAGCAGCACCACCAGAAGAACAGTGAGATAGACGAGACGCAGGGAGTCGTTTTCGTTGAGACCAAACATGCCGGAACTCTAGGGCGGCTCACGCGAGGGGTGAAGTGCCGGCGGCCAGGCCGACAAACAAAAGCGCCTCGGCAATCTGCTGCGCCGCACCGATCGTATCGCCGGTATGGCCGCCGATCTGCCGGTCGGCAAGATGCGAGAACAAGCGGATGGCGACCGCCGCCACGAGGATCGCGAGGACGGCGAAGAGCTTGAAGGCGACAAGAAGGAAAATTGCGGCGATCACCGCCGCGATGCCGGCGACGGCGAGCGCCTCGGAATCCGGGCGGCCGGCGGAGGCCGCCATGCCGTCGGAACGGGCCGGCAGGGTCGCGCGCCAATGCCAGAGCGCCAGCGCCCGAGAGATCGCGGCGGCACAAAGGATCGCGACGGCGCCGCGCCACGGCGCGACGCCAATGGCCCCGAGCGCGCTTGCTTTGATGAGGACGACGAAGATCAGTGCCAAGCCGCCGAACGTGCCGAGCCGGCTGTCGCGCATCAGAGCGAGCTTCTCTTCCCTATTCGCCCGGCCGCCGAAACCGTCGGCCGTGTCGGCGAGCCCGTCCTCGTGCATCGCGCCGGTCAGGAATGCCATCGCGGCGAGCGCAAGAAGCCCCGCAACCAAAGATGGGACAAAAAGTGAGCGCGCCAGCAGGAAGAGAGCGGCCGGTGCGGCCGCGAGCAGGACGCCCGCGACGGGCCATGCGCCCGCCGTGCGGCGGAGATCGAAGGAGGTGGGCTCGGGCTTTACCGGCACGCGCGAAAAAAAAGCGAGTGCAATCAGCGTGTCGGCAGGCAGCGACCGCAGCCGCGCGGCGATGTCCGGCATCGGATCCCCCCTGTGCCCGCCAGGCGAGGACGCACCTGGGCCATTGCCCCCGCCGGCATGCGACCTATAAACCCGCCGACCCGCCGGGAGAACCCGCCGGCAATTCACTTTCCCCGGCCCTGTCTCAGGAGAGCCGCATGAATTCCGCCGCAAGCGGCCTGCCTTTCGAGGACATACGACGCCTGATCGCCGATCTTCCCGGTCCGGACGCGCGCGCCCGCGAGGCCGTCGCCGCGCGCGATGCCGTGCTGACCAAGCCGGCGGGAAGCCTCGGCCGGCTTGAAGAGCTCGCGGCCTGGGTCGCCGAATGGCAGGGGCGCGAGCGGCCGGAAATCGCCCGTCCGCTGGTCGCGGTCTTCGCCACCAATCACGGCATCGCGGAGCGCGGCGTCTCCGCTTTTCCACAATCCGTCACCAAGGCAATGGTGGCGAACTTCGCCGCCGGCGGCGCGGCCATCAACCAGCTCTGCACGGCGAACGGGCTGGGCCTCAAGGTCTTCGAGCTGGCGCTCGATCACCCCACGCCGGACATCGTGGAGGCGGATGCCTTCGACGAGAAGGGCTGCACCGCGACCATCGCCTATGGCATGGAGGCGGTCGCGGGCGGCGTCGATCTTCTCTGCCTCGGCGAGATGGGGATTGCCAACACTACTGTCGCGGCGGCGATCTATCACGCGCTTTATGGCGGCGAGGCCGGTGAATGGGTCGGGCGCGGCACCGGGGTTGACGACGCTGGTCTGAAGAGGAAGGCGGAGGCGGTGGCCGCGGCCGTCGCGCGGATCGGGAAGGAACGCGACCCGCTGGAGGTGCTTCGCCGTCTCGGCGGGCGCGAGATCGCCGCGATGGTCGGCGCGATCCTCGCCGCTCGCACGGAGCGGGTGCCTGTCATCGTCGACGGCTTCGTCACGACCGCCGCCGCGTCCGTGCTGCACGCGCTCGATCCGAGGGCGATCGACCATTGCCTCTTCGCGCATTGCTCCGCAGAGGCCGCGCACCGCGCCGTGCTTCGGAAGCTCGGCAAGACGCCGCTTCTCGATCTGGGCTTGCGCCTCGGCGAGGGGACTGGCGCGGCCCTCGCTGCCGGCATCGTCAAGGCGGCGCTTGCCGCCCATAACGGCATGGCGACGTTCGAAGAAGCCGGCGTGGCCGGGAAGGAGTGAGGGTCAGCTCGCCTTCCTGAGCTTGCTCGTCGTGCGCCGAAGCTCCGCCGGCGGGCGCGCGCGAACGCCGCGGGTAAAGGCGGAGACGACGCGCTTCGACGGCAGCGTGGCGATCGCTTCCGTGCCTTCGCCGACGCGGCTTCGAAGCGTGAAGTTGCCGCCGTGCATATGGATGAGCGCCTGAACGATCGGGATGCCAAGGCCGGTGCCCTTCTCGGCGGTCTTGATGGAGATCGCGCCCTGGCCAAAGGCGGAGAGCACAACGGGGATTTCGTTTTCCGGGATGCCGGGGCCATTGTCGCGCACGGCGATATACTGGCCGCCGGATTTCGTGCGGCCGACCTTCACCGTCACTTCGCCCTGCTCGGGCGTGAATTTCAACGCGTTCGACACGAGGTTCAGAACCACCTGCCGCATCGCCTGTTCGTCGATGATGATCTTGGGCAGGTTCTCCTCGAAGATCTCGCTGACGGTGATCTCCTTCTGCCGCGCCTTCAGGTGCAGCAGCGAGCACGCCTCGCGCGCAACCTCCGTCAGCGATGTCAGCTCCTCGCGCAGCGCGCGCTTGCCGGCCTCGATGCGCGAAAGGTCGAGGATGTCGTTGATGATCCTGAGCAGGTGCTGGCCGCTCGAATGAATGTCGTCGAGATAGGTCTTGTAGGCCTCGTTGCCGATCGGCCCGAGCATCTCGCCGCGCATCAGGTCGGAGAAGCCGAGAATGGCGTTGAGCGGCGTGCGAAGCTCGTGGCTCATCGTCGCCAGGAACTGCGACTTCGCCATGTTGGCCGCCTCCGCCCGCCGCCGCGCTTCGTCGGAAACGGCCTTGGCCTGTTCGAGCTCCGCGAAGAGCGCATCCTTTTCGGCGCGGTAGGCGAGGCTGCGCGCATGCTGCTCGTAGAGATGCGACGTAAGATAGAGGAAGAGGATCTCCGCCGTCAGCGTGCAGAGCGCAACTGTGATGTTGAAGAAGGTCGGCTCGACGATATGGACCGCCGCCATGCAGAGCGCGATCGGCAGCGTGCTCGCGACCGCCGCGGCGGGAATAGGCGAAGAAAGAAGCGCGCCGACGGAGAGCACCACGATCACCGCGGCGAGCCGGATCACCGCGATGCCGGCGGTGGTCTCCGCCGTCATCGACGGCGGGATCAAGAGCGGGAAGATCGCCCAGGCCAGGCCATAGGCGAGGTCGCGGGTCACGAAGCGCTGCTTCCAAACATAAAGGCTGTCGTGCTCAAGCCCCTCCTGCAGGAAGCGCCGCGAAGCGCTCATCGCGTAGGCGTGAAGCGAAAGCACCGTCACCATCCAGGCCACCGCTAAGACCGGACTGCCGAGAACGACGATCGCCACGCCCATCGAGATGACGAGCATCGGAATGACGGCGTAGGAGGAGAGACGGTTCTTGGCGAACTGCTCGGCCATTTCGTGGTCGAAATGGAAGAGGTTGCGGCGCGGGTCGCTGGTTACCGGGAGATGCGGCAGGAGGGCGCGCATGATCAGCCGCCGGCGCACGGCGCGTGACTCTGGAACTGACGCGGAGGCTTCCACTACCCCCTTCGCGGCGACCATACGGGTCCGATGCCTTTTAGCTTGCTTTTTCAAGGCATTGCATGGCCGCCGTTAAGATTGAGCGAGCCGGTACGGTTAAGAAATCGCTACGCGGCTCGGGGCTGTGGTTGGCACGGACCGGAAGGGGTGAGTGGAACGATAGTGCGCGGTGGGCCGACATTCCTCTCCCTGGAAGAAATCCATTCCGGATATGGGCAATAATCGAAAGGATTGCTCTAAGAGTGATTTCGGTTCAGGAGAGAGAAGAGCCGACGAAACGCCCCGGAGATCGCCGCGATGGACCGCCTCGACCGTATGATCCTGACCATCCTGCAGGAGGACGCCACCGTGCCGGTCGCCGAGGTCGGCCGCCGTGTCGGCCTCTCAACGACGCCGTGCTGGCGGCGCATTCAGAAGATGGAAGAGGAGGGGGTCATCAAAGGCCGCGTCGCCGTGCTCAATCCGAAGAAGGTCAACGCCAAGGTGACGGTCTTCGTGTCGATCACCACGAACCAGCACAATGACGATTGGCTGACGCGCTTCGCCAAGGCGATCTCGGATTTCCCGGAGGTCGTCGAGTTCTACCGGATGAGCGGTCAGATCGACTATCTCTTGAAGGTCGTCGTGCCGGACATCGAGGCCTACGACAATTTCTACAAGAAGCTCGTCTCGAAGATCGACATCATGGACGTGTCGTCGGCTTTCGCCATGGAGGCGATCAAGAACGAGACGGCGCTTCCTCTCGGCTACATGCAGCTCGACCCGCCGGCCAAGCAGCGGGCCTGAGCCGGAATGGAGGCGAACATTGGCCAAGACACCCGAGGGAGCGTCTCCCTTCGATTTCGAAGGCTTTAGACGGGCCTTCACCGAGCAGGATATCGAGCGCTGGCTTGACTATTTCGCGGACGACGCGGAGTGGATCGAATATCGCCACGACGCGCCGCCGCGCTCGCCCAACCGAATGAGCGGGCGCGCCGCGATCGGTGCATTCCTTGCGCGCGTAAAGGCAAGCAACATCGCGCTTGCGATCAGCGACGAGGTTATCGGCGAAACGCGCGCGGCGTTCATGGTCATCTGCACGCTCCCCGACGGACGCCGCATCATCGAGAATGTGATCCTTCACTTCGCCGAAGGTAAGATCGCGCGGCAAGTAGACGTTGAAGCCTGGGACTGAGACTGAGACCGTAGCCCGCGGCAAGTTGCGATGTTGCCGGGTGCCGCGGAGCGCGCAATGATCTCGGGCATCACCACCGGGAGGATCGAAGAGTGCCGGAAACGACCTGGAGGCTCCGCGGCGAGTTCATGGAAAGCTGCAACTGCGACTATCTTTGTCCCTGCATCTACACGAACTCGAAGGCGCCGGTCACACACGACCAGTGCACGTCGATTCAGGTCTACCGGATAGACGAAGGGCATCACGGCGATACGCGGCTCGACGGACTGAAGTTCGCGCTGTTCATCCGCTCCGGCAAGGTCATGGCGGACGGCAACTGGATTTTCGCCGGGGTCGTCGACGCAAAGGCGAACGAGGCGCAGCGCAAGGCGCTCGCCGCGATCGTCAGCGGCGAGGCCGGCGGCGCTCCCGCCATGATCCGCGAGGCGCTCGTCAGCGACTTCCGGGGCGTCGAGTTCAAGCCCATCGAATTCAACATGAGCGGGCTCAAGCGCTCCGCCTCCATTCCCGACGCGCTTTCCTTCGCGATTGAGGGCGTGCCGTCGACGGTCGAAGAGGGGAGCCCGCTCTTCCTCGACAACACCGAACACCCGGCGAACAAGCGCGTGGCGCTGGCGCAGTCGAAGGAACTGCACGTTCACGGCTTCGGGCTCGATGTCGACCTGGAGGCGGTCGGCAATAACGGCCACTTCGCACCGTTCAATTGGGCCGCTTAGGGGTCACCGGAGGCGGCTAGCCGCGAATCCGCGCGATCTGCTTCGGGTCGGTCAGCTCCTTGACCGCGTCCTTGCCGATCCAGCGTGCCGTCTTGTCGTCGGAGGCGGCGAGCTCTTCTGCCAGCGCCAGAGCAGGGGCATGCAGCGCAAGCGAGTGCTTCCCGATCTGGCGCAGCGCCCAGTTGACGGCCTTCTTCACGAAGTTCCGCTGGTCGGTCGAATAGCGCTCGATCAGGTCGAGGTAGGGCAGGAAATCAGCGTCGGGAACCGCCTTGCCGTGCACCGTATATGCGGCAAGAAGCGCGAAAGCCGCGCGGCGGACGAATTCGCGCTTGTCCTTCGCCCACTTCGCGATCTTCGTCTTCACATGCGGCGTGCGAACAAAAAGATTGCCCGTGACCTGGTCGCAGAGGTCCCAGGAATCGAATTCAGCGACCCAGGCATCCATCTGCGCGGGCGTCACCTTCGCCGGCTCCTCGACATAGGCGGCAAGGATGCGCGCCTCGTGCACACCGGTCGCCCACAGCGCCGCGGCAAGCGCGTGGTCACGCTTCAAGCGCCGTGCGATCGGGCGGAGGTTGGCGATCGACACGCCATAAGCGCGCTCGGTGTTGATGCCGAAGCGCGCCTGTCCAGCGCGGTTCTCCTCCGAACCGAGCGACCGAAGCTCCGCGAGGATCCCCTCGACGGCCGCGCGCTCCGACAATCTCGACTACTTTCGCTCCAGCAGCGCGATCAGGCTCGACGTGTCCCAGCGCTGACCGCCCATCGACTGGACCTCGGAGTAGAACTGGTCGACGAGCGCGGCGACGGGCAGGTGCGCCCCGCTTGCGCGCGCCGTGTCGAAGCAGATGGCGAGATCCTTGCGCATCCAGTTGACGGCGAAGCCGTGGTCGAAGTGTCCCTCGTTCATCGTCTTCCAGCGGTTTTCCATCTGCCAGGACTGCGCCGCGCCCTTGGAGATCACGTTGATCACCTTCTCCACGTCGAGGCCGGCCTTCTTGGCGAAATGGATGCCTTCCGACAGACCCTGCACGGCGCCCGCGATGCAAATCTGGTTGACCATCTTGGTGAGCTGCCCGGCGCCGACCGGTCCCATCAGCCCGACCATCTTGGCGTAGCTTTCGATGACGGGCCGGGCCTTGTCGAAGGTCGCCTGATCGCCGCCGACCATGACGGTGAGGGCGCCGTTCTCCGCGCCCGCCTGGCCGCCGGAAACCGGCGCGTCGAGGAACCCGATCCGGCGCTCGCCGGCCGCGGCGGCAAGCTCGCGCGCGACAGCCGCGCTCGCGGTCGTGTTGTCGATATAGATTGCACCCTTCTTCATTCCCGCGATGACGCCGGAATCGCCCAGCGAGATGGAGCGCAGATCGTCGTCGTTGCCGACGCAGGAGAAGACGAAATCCTGTCCCTCGGCCGCCGCACGCGGCGTATCGGCGCGCTTGCCGCCGTATTCGCCGACCCATTTCTCCGCCTTATCGGCGGTGCGGTTATAGACCGTGAGCGTGTGCCCGCCCTTCTGCGCTAGGTGGCGCGCCATGGGATAGCCCATCACGCCGAGTCCGATGAAGGCGACGTTCGCCATCGCGTTGTTCCCTGTCGGTTTGAGTGGTCGTAGCTTGGAATGGGCGCTCTTCTTAGCGCGTCGGCGGCGCGACGTCAGCCCGTGGCTTCGGCTTCTTTCGCACCCGTCTCTTTCGCGATGGCATTGCGGTTCAGGTGCCGCGTCAGGCGCAGCTCGAGCCGGTCCCAGACCCGTCGCAGTATCTCGACCATCACCAGATAGATGATCGCCGCCCAGATATAGGTCTCGAAATCGAACGAACGCGAATAGGCGCGCCGCGTCTCGCCCATGAGGTCGAAGACCGTGACGATGGAGGCGACAGCGGAGCCCTTGATCATCAGGATAATCTCGTTGCCATAAGGCCTGAGCGCGACGATCAGCGCCTGCGGAAGGACGATCTTGCGGAGGATGATCCACGGCCTCAGCCCGAGCGCGGTTGCCGCCTCGCGCTGGCCGTTCGGCACATTGCGGATCGCGCCGGCGAGGATCTCCGCCTGGTAGGCGGCGGTGTTCAGCGCGAAGGTGAAGACGACGCAGTTGAAGGCGTCGCGGAAGAACCACCAGAGCCCAATAGCCTCGAGCTGTGGGCGGAACGTGCCGGCGCCGTAGTAGACTAGGAAGGTCTGAGCGATCAGCGGCGTGCCACGGAAGAAATAGACGTAGGCGAAGGAGGGGGCGCTGGCGAGAACGTTGGGAGAGAGCCGGCCCATCGCGATCGGCAGCGAGATCGCGGCCCCGATCAGCACCGATAGCGTCACGATCTCTAGCGTGACGATCGTGCCGCTCACGAATTTCGGCGCGTAGCGGGCGTAGAATTCCGCGTCATAGCCGAGTGTCAGATGCGCGAGGAGCGCGATACCGGCGGCAATCCACAGGCCCATCAGCGCGTGGCCCGTGATGCGGGCGCGCGTCCACGTCTTGGGTGGCGGCGCCGGTGCCGCCACGGGCGCCGTACGCGATGCCGCGACGACAGTCACCGCACGGCCTCGCCGCGCGTGGCCCAGCGCTCGATCCAGCCGAGCGCGAAGGAGGAAATGATCGCCAGGACCAGATAGATCAGGCAGGCAATGCTGAAAAAGAGAAACGCCTGCTTCGTCACGCGCGCCGCGATCCCCGCCTGGCGTAGAATGTCGGCCAGTCCGATCACCGAGACGAGCGCGGTGTCCTTGAGAAGGATCAGCCAAAGGTTCGAAAGGCCCGGCAGCGCCAGCCTGATGAGCTGTGGCAGGACGACGAGGTGCATCGTCTGCACCCCGCTCAATCCGATCGCATGACCGCCCTCGTACTGGCCGCGCGGAATACCCTTGAATGCCGACAGGAACACTTCGCTCGAATAGGACGAGAATACCACGCCGAGCGCGACCATGCCGGCGACGAAGGAGTTGATCTCTACATTCGCGTCGGGGACGAAGAACCGCGCCGCGTGGCGGATGGCGATCTGTACGCCGAAATAGACGATGAAGAGCGTCAGAAGCTCAGGCAGGCCGCGGAAGATCGTCGTGTAGATCTCGGCCGCGCGCCGCAGCGAAGGCTCGCCGGAATCCTTGGCGAGCGCCACGACGAAACCGAGCAGGAGGCCGAAAGGCAGGGTAGCCAGTGCCAGGCTGACGGTTACCAGCGTCCCGCGGGCGATCTCATCTCCCCAGCCCTGATCGCCGAACGAGATGAGAGTCCAGATCGATTCCATCCTGACGTCGGTCCATGGAGCCCGCCGGGCCGGGAAGACCCGACGGGCTGCTTACGATTGTCTGCGTCAGCTGCCGTAGACGTCGAACTTAAAGTACTTCTCGTTGATCTTCTGGTAGGTCCCGTTTTCACGAATCGCCTTGATGGCGGCGTTGAACATCTCCTTCAGGTCGCTGTCTTCCTTGCGGATGCCGATGCCGGCGCCCGGCCCGTTGATGACCGGGTCAGGGGTCAACGTGCCGAGAATGCGGCAGCACTTGCCGTCGTCGCTGTCGATCCACTGCGAAAGCACGACCACGTCGTCGATGGCGGCGTCGATGCGGCCGCTTTGCAGGTCGAGCTTGTATTCGTCCGCCGTCGGGTAGAGTTGCAGGTCGGCGTCGGGGAACTTCGCCTCCGCGTAGTTGGAGTGCGTGGTCGAGGACTGCGCGCCGAGCTTGACGCCGGCGAGATCTTCAGGCGTCACGCCCTTCAGCTTGGAATCGTTCGGCACGGCGACAGCCGGCGGGGTGTTGTAATATTTGTCAGTGAAGTCGATGACCTTCATGCGCTCTTCGGTAATCGACATCGACGCGATGATCGCGTCGAACTTGCCGGCCTGCAGCGCCGGGATCATGCCGTCCCAGTCCTGCACGATGAATTCGCACTCCACCTTCATCTCATCGCAGAGCGCCTTGGCGACATCGATGTCGAATCCGACCAGCGATCCGTCGGCTTCGAGGTTGTTGAAGGGAGGATAGGCGCCCTCGGTGCCGATCCGGATTTTTGACCAGTCTTTCGCCTGGGCGAGCCCGGCGCTCAGCATGATCGCGGCGGCGATGACTGTTAATTGCTTGAGATTGTTACGCATTTTAAGGTCCCTGTTCGTTATGGGCGTTCGGCCGTGAGGCCGCATCTGCCGCTCTAACGGCAGAGCTGCAAGGAGTGTGCCGCCAAATTTCGCGCGAAGCAAAGCCTCTTGGCGGCGGCTCGCTCCTGCCGAGCGGCGGAACAGACCGCGCGGCGAGGATCGGAGGCGGGTCAGGTTGCCGGGCTTTTGATCCGCGCCCCCTCGAGCGCCGCAACGATCGCCTCGGCTTCGGCCGCGTGCTCGGGCGTATTGACGTTGAAGAAGGGATCGACGCTTTCGCCGTTCGGCAGAACGACGTCGTCGAAGGGGACGTTGAGCCGCATGAAACGGTCGGCGAAATCGAGCATCTTGGCGGCCTTGCCGTTCTCCAGAAGCTTCTCCAAGCCGTCGACGAGCTTCACCGGCCAGAGACCGCAGATCGGATGCGTGCCGGCAGTCGAGGCGGCAAGCGCGACAGTATTTTCGTCGCGCCCGCAGCCCTCAGAAAGCCGCGCCACGAGGTCGGTCGGAATGAACGGGGTATCGGAAGGGACGCTTACGATGAAGCGCGCTTCGGGCAGGTGCGCCTCCGACCAGCGCATTCCCGCGTGCAATCCGGCCAGCGGGCCGACATAGCCCTCGAACGCATCCAACACGACGGGAAGGCCGAAGGCGGCGAAGCGCGACAGATCGCCGTTGGCGCTGATGACGATCCGCTCCACCTGGGGCTCAAGCCGGGCGATGATACGCGCCAGCATGGGCTTGCCGCCAAGCGGCATCAGTGCCTTGTCCTCCACGCCCATGCGCGTGCTTTTGCCGCCGGCGAGGATGACGCCCGTATGCGGCCCGAGGCCTTGTGAGGAATCTTCCATAACGTCTCGCTACTCGGCCGCGGCCATTCGCCGGGAGGGCGGTGGAATCTCGCGCCCGAGAGCCCGCGCTTCTTCAATCCACTCTTCGATCGCGGAGCCCACGTTATTCAGCGCGTCCTCAGCGCTTTCACCGTCGGACATGCAGCCTGGAAGATCGGGCACGGTGGCGAGGAACCCACCGCCGTCTTCCGGGCGGAGAGGTTCGATCAACGCTGGGTACTCAAGCCTCTTCATTCTCTTTTCGAGGCCTCCACGGCATCGACGAAACGGATGAGCTTACGGATGTGTACGGGCTTCACGGGCCGCCTTCTCGGTATGGTCAGAATATCACGGTGGGCGGAATGCGACACCTTGTAGTGCGATCCACCGCCACGCGGCGGTGAGCTGCTGAGCCCGAATGCGCGGCAAACGGCCTGGACATCCGAAATCGTCCAATCCCCGCCCGGATTGGATCGCATGCGCTCCACAGGGATTTGGTCATCCAGGGCCGCTCACGATTTGATCTCCCGGCCGGGAGTCCATATGTCACCGGCATACTTCGCAGGTCAAACGCATGGCTTCACCTACCAAAGACGACGTTCGCGAGGCGCTGAAGCGCGTGAAGGGCCCCGACCTTTCCGGCGACATCGTCAGTCTCGGCCTCGTCTCCGACATCATGGTGTCGGACGGCAAGGTGATCTTCTCCATCTCCGTGCCGGCGGAGCGCGCCCGCGAGCTGGAGCCGCTCAGGCAGGCGGCGGAGGCGGCTGTCCGCGCCATCCCCGGCGTCGAGCACGCCATGGTGGCGCTGACCGCCGAACGCCGGCCTGGAACCGGTGCGGCGGCAGCGCCCGGGCCCGCGCCGCGCGCGCAGCAGCCGGGCCCCGCGCCAAAAGCCGGCGTGCCCGGCGTCGAAGCGATCATCGCCGTCGCATCGGGAAAGGGCGGCGTGGGAAAGTCGACCGTGGCTGTCAATCTCGCCCTCGGTCTCGCCGCACTCGGCCTCAAGGTCGGCATTCTTGACGCCGACATCTACGGCCCCTCCATGCCGCGTCTGCTCGGGCTGCGGGGACGTCCGGAGTCGCTCGGCGGTCGCGTCCTGAAGCCGCTTGAGCGCTACGGGCTCAAGGTGATGTCGATCGGCTTCCTCGTGGAGGAGGAGACGCCGATGATCTGGCGCGGGCCGATGGTGCAGTCGGCGCTCGTCCAGATGCTGCGAGAGGTGGCGTGGGGCGATCTCGACGTGCTGGTCGTCGACATGCCCCCCGGCACCGGCGACGCGCAGCTCACCATGGCCCAGCAGGTGCCGCTCGCCGGCGCGATCATCGTGTCGACGCCGCAGGACCTGGCCCTGATCGACGCCCGCAAGGGGCTCGCAATGTTCCAGCGCGTCGACGTGCCGGTGCTCGGCATCGTGGAGAACATGAGCTATTTCGTCTGTCCGCATTGCGGCGAGCGCTCCGACATTTTCGGGCACGGCGGCGCCGAGCACGAGGCGGCGCGGATCGGGGTTCCTTTCCTTGGCGCGGTGCCGCTCCACATGCGCATTCGCGAGTTCTCCGATTCCGGCACGCCGGTTGTCGCGGTGGAGCCGGAGGGTGAGCACGCGGAGGCGTTTCTGCGGATTGCCGCGAATGCGTGGGAGCGCGTCAAGGCGGAGCAGGGAAGCGGCGCGCGTCAGCCGCCGAAGATCGTGGTGGAGTGAGGGAACTGCCCTAGCGCAGGTTCCGCCAGAAGATCCACGCCCCGACCACGGCCGCCAGCAGAGCGGCGATGGCCATCAGCGCGAACATAGGCGTCGCCGACCCGCCGGCAAGCGCGGCCCCGGTGATCGCTGAAAGCACGGCGCCGGTTCCGATCTGTGCGGAACCGGAAAGCCCGGCGGCCGCGCCCGCAATCTCCGGCCTGACGCTGATCGCGCCGGAGATCGCGCTTGGAAGCGCCAAGCCGTTCGCCACCCCGATCAGCATCATCGGCATGAAAAGGGTTGCGGCGCTCGCCAGCCCCGACATGAAGAAGAGCCCCGGCAACGCCGCGGCGATAAAGCCGATGACCGAGCCGCCGAGGATCATTCGCGCGACGCCGAACCGCTCCGTGAAGCGTCCTGAGATGAAGTTCCCGGTCGCATAGCCGAGCGGCGCGACGGCAAACCACAATCCGTATACGCCAGGCGACAGATGCAGCATGCGCTCCGACACGTATGGCGCGCCGCCGAGGAATGCGAAGAAGACGCCCGTCGACAGGCTGCTGCATGCGCTGAAGAGCAGAAAGTCCGCGTCCCTCAGAAGGACGCCGAAGTCGCGGAACATCGAGCCGAACGAAAGCCGCGGCGTGGGATGCAGGTTCGTCTCCGGGACGAGCGCCCAGGTGACGACGAGGCACACAATCCCGAGCAGGGCCATGAACCAGAAGATCGCAGTCCAGTCGAACAGCACCTGCAACTGACCGCCGATGGAGGGTGCGACCATCGGAGCCACCGCCAGCCCCATGGTGACGTATCCCAGCATACTCGCCGCCTGCCGCCGCTCGAAGAGGTCGCGCACGATTGCGCGTCCAAGCACGATCCCGACGCAGCCCGACGCGCCTTGCACGACGCGCATCGCGATCAGCGCCTCGATGGATGGCGCAAAGGGGGAGGCGGCGCAGGCGCAGATGAAGATGGCGAAGCCGACCAGCAAGACAGGCCGGCGTCCGAACCGATCGGAGAGGGGACCGATGACGATTTGGGAGACCGCGACGGCTGCGAGGAACATGGAAAGGATGAGCTGAACCCGCGCATAGTTCGTATCGAACACGTGCTCGATCGCCGGCATCGACGGCACGATCGCGTTGATGGCGAAAGGGCTCAACGCCGAGACCGCCACCAGCGCCAGCACCGGCGGACGGCGTATCCCGGCAGCCGGGGGCTCAGGCGGATGCGGCTCCGCCGGTCGCATCCTCACTTTCCCGACGGCTGGTCGGTCGCCGGCGACGCAGCCACCTGGAGTGGCGCGCGCTGCCCGCGACAAAGCGCAAGCGACCTCATCGGAAAAACGGGCGGAAAACATGGGATTCGGCCGAAGAACGGAGTCGCGGACACTAAGAGGGAGGTGAGGCGCAGGCTCTATCAGGTTGCATGCGTCGGCGGAAGAGGCCGACACGCCTGCCGGGTGATGTTATTCTCGCCGGGCCATGTTGGAAGAATCAACCTCCCAAGCAGAATGGGGACAGCATGCCTTCACACTTCTGGGCGGTCGCGGAAGCGACCGCGACGAGGAAGGGGATCACAGGGCATTCCGATGCTGCAGGCTACGCTGCGGGGTTGGCAGCGTGGCTGATCGCCGGCAGCGTGTTCGTCGCCGTCAAGATTGCCACCGAGGAAATGCCTCCTTGGATGATGTGCTCCGCTCGCAGCTTCATCGCTGCGGTCGTCCTGCTCCCGATGGCGTCCGGCTACCGTCACGAGATGGCGGCGCTTCTCCGCGAGCGGTGGCCTGAAGCCTTCTTCATCGGCGCCATCGGACTGGGTCTCACGCAGGGCGTGATGTTCACCGCGCTCACCCTGACCAGCGCGGTCAATACCGGCATCGTTTTCGCGTTGGCGCCGATGTTCACCCTGGTCGCAGCGCACTTTGTGCTGCGCGAGGACATGAGCCGGTGGCAGGGACTCGGATCGGCGATTGCCTTCAGCGGTGTCGTGGTGATCTCCGTCCAGGGGAGCCTCGCACGACTGGTCGGGCTGCAGCTTGCATTGGGCGAGCTTGTCGCTCTCGGCGGGGCGGTGCTTTTTGCTGCCTATACGGTGCTTCTGAAGCGAGCCAAGTTCAAGCTCCCGCCGATCCCGTTGGTCGTTATCCTGCTTTTCGCCGGCAGCCTGGCGTCGCTGCCGGTCGCGCTATGGGAAGTGTGGAACGGAGAGCACGCGCATCTCGCGGCGAAGGGCTATCTGGCGCTTCTTTATTGCGGCGTCATCGGCGGATCGTTTTTGTATTTGCTCTACAATTGGAGCGTAGAGGTTCTCGGCGCTTCGCGCGCCGGGACGCTCGTCTACACCCAGCCCATCTTCACAGCCCTCTTCGCTTGGCTGATCATCGGCGAGCGGATCGAATGGTACCACTATGTCGGAGCAGCGCTTGTCGCTGTCGGTGTCCTGTTCGTGACGATGCTTCGACCCAAGCCGACGCCTGCCGCTGCCTGAGAACCCTTGTAGTTGACGGAGAAACGGTCAGCCGCCGGTGACGCTCATGTGCCGTGAGACGGCGGGCGCGCGGGTGCTGCGATCGATGACGAAGTCGTGCCCCTTGGGCTTGCGCGAGATGGCTTCGTCGATGGCCGCGTCGAGGAGATCGTTCCCCTCCGAGGCTCGGAGCGGCATGCGCAGGTCCGCGGCGTCTTCCTGTCCGAGGCACATATAAAGCGTGCCGGTGCAGGTGATGCGGACGCGATTGCAGCTTTCGCAGAAGTTATGCGTGAGCGGCGTGATGAAGCCGAGCCGACCGCCGGTCTCCTTGACGCGCACATAGCGCGCCGGCCCGCCGGTGCGGTCGTCGATGTCTTCCAGCGTGAAGCGCTCCGAAAGCCGCGTGCGCACCTGCGAAAGCGGCAAATATTGATCGGTGCGGTCGCCGTCGATGTCGCCCATCGGCATGGTCTCGATGAGCGTCAGGTCCATGCCCTCGCCATGGGCGAAGCGGAGCATCTCCGGGATTTCGTCCTCGTTGAAGCCCTTCAGCGCAACGGCGTTGAGCTTGATCGCGAGGCCGGCCGCCTGCGCGGCGCGGATGCCGCCCATCACCTTGGAGAAGTCGCCCCAGCGGGTGATCGCCTTGAACTTCTCCGCGTCGAGCGTGTCGAGCGAGACGTTGACGCGTCTGACGCCCGCGGCCTTCAGTTGGTCGGCGAAGCGATTGAGCTGCGACCCGTTGGTGGTGAGTGTCAGCTCGTCGAGCGCGCCGCTTTGCAGGTGCCGCCCGAGCCCCTCGAACAGGCTCATGATATTGCGTCGCACCAGCGGCTCGCCGCCGGTGATGCGGATCTTGCGCACGCCCTTGTCGATAAAGGCGCTGCAGAGCCGGTCGAGCTCTTCCAGCGTCAACAGGTCCTTGCGCGGCAGGAAGGTCATATCCTCCGCCATGCAATAGACGCAGCGGAAATCGCAACGGTCCGTCACCGACACGCGCAGATAGGTGATTGTCCGCCCGAAGGGATCGATCATCCCCGGCGTCGTCGTCTCCGCGGTGGCGAAATCTTGCCTCACAAGGCCTCCCGAATCCGTTCTTATCTGGTGTGAAACGGGCCGCGCCGCAAGTCGGCGGCGCGACCCGAAATCAGGCTAGATTCTGTATTCCTGGCTCTTGAAGGTCAAGTGCCGCACGCCTTCCGGCGCGTCGGAGATCTTGCGGATATCTCCCCAGGTCTGCTTGTAGTTTGGGATGATGAGCTCGTTCACGCCTTTCGACACGACGTTGCCCTGCACGCCCGTCGGATAGGCGAAGAGCATGAAGGTCTCCTTCGGCTTCGCGGTCGGCGTCGGATAGACCATCGCCTGCGTGTAGCCGTTGTCGTTATGGACCTCGACAAGATCGCCTTCCTTCACGCCGATCTCGTCCATGTCGGCGGGATTCATCTGAATGAACGGGTACGGCCAGCGATCCGTGACCAGTTCTTCCTCCTGGTCGAGATAGGCGTTCTGCCAGACGTGGTTGGTGCGGCCGTTGTTGATCAGGAAGGTGAATTTGTCCTTCTCCTCCTGCTTGCCCTCGGCCTGCAATCCGCGCCACTGGGTCTCGAAGAACGTGGCCTTGCCGTCCTCGCCGCCGAACTTGCCGTCGGTGTAGAGCCGCTGTGTGCCGACGATCTTGCCGTTCTCGAAGCCGGTCGCCGGCTCCTGGAAGCCGTTCGTTCCCATCGCACGAAGCCGCTCATAGGTGACGAACTCGCCGCCGCTGGCATTGGCATTGTAGCCGTCCATGAACGCGTCTTCTTCGGTTTGCCAGTCGAAGCCTTTGAACTGGTCGGCGTAGGCATCCTTCCCCATCTCGCGGAACACGCTCTCCAGATGGTTGGCGAGGCGCGCAGCGATCAGGCAGTCCGGCATGGCTTGCCCGGGCGGGTCCATGTAGCGCTCCGTCAGCCGCATGCGCCGCTCCCCGTTCATCGAGGTGAGGTTCATCTCACCGGAGGTCGCCGCCGGTAGCCAGACGTGGCTCGCTTCGCCGATCTTTGCCGGGATGATGTCGACGTCGACCGAGAACAGCCCGCCCTTCCTGATCGCGCCCACGATGGCCTCCACCGTTCCCGCGCGATCGCCATAAGCGACGTTCGACATGGCGTCCTTCACCATGTCCGTGCGCTCCTTGTAGCGGCGCTTGAACTGAAGCGCGTTCAGCGTCGTCTTGTAATGGTCGCAGGCCCAGATGTGATGCACACCGCCCTGACCGCTGATCAGCAGCTGATCGATATAGGGAGCGGGGCGCGGGCCGGGATAGTCGGGCCGAACGTAGCCTTCCTGGTGGCCGCCCATGCGCACGCAGCCGCCGCCTGGCCGGCCGATATTGCCGGTGGCGAGCGCAATGTTCACCAGCGCTGCGTTGGTGCGGTAGTTGTCGTTCCCCCAGATCAGGCCCTTCTCGTAGGCGAACATGGTCCGCCGCCGGGCTCCGCCATCCTTCGGCTTCGCGATCCATTCGGCCGCCTTGACGATGTCGCCCGGTGCGAGACCGGTGATCGCCGCGGCTTCTTCGAGCGAGGTGCGGTTCGCGGCGACCGCCTTGTCGAAGTCGTTGGTGGAGGCTGCGATGAACGCGCTGTCCGTCCAGCCCTGGTCGGCGATGTAGGTGAGGAGCGCATTGAAAAGCGCCAGGTCGGTGCCCGAGTTGATCGCCAGATGCAGCACCCGGTCCTCGCCCGCTTCAACCTCGCAGGCATTCGCGGTTACCGTGCGGCGCGGGTCGACGATAACGATGCGGGCCTGCTCATGCGGCTCTCCGGGGAGCTGCTCGTTCTTCTTTGCGACCGACGCGCCGCGCAGGTTCGGCACCCAGTGGTTCAGGAAATAGTTGGTTTGCGTCTCCAGCGCGTTGGTGCCGACCGCGAAGATCGTGTCGGCAAGCTCCGCATCCTCGTAGCAATTGTTGAGCTCGCCGACGCCCATGTCGCGGGTCGCGTGGACCTCCGAATTGTAGGCCGGGCGATTGTGGATGCGGATGTTCTTCACCTTCATGGCGCCGAAATAGAGCTTTCCGGTGCCCCAGGTGTTCTCGTAGCCGCCGCCGGCGCCGCCATGGTCGAAGGCGGAGACGAAGAGCCCGTCCTCGCCCTGCTCGTTGATGACCGCCGCGGTGACGCGGGCGACAAGGTCGAGCGCGTCGTCCCAGCTCGTCGGCTGCATCTGGCCGTAGCGCCACACCATCGGGTCGGTGAGCCGCTGAAGCTGCGTGTTGCGCTGCCGGCTGTAGCTCATCTCGGCGATGCGTGCGCCGCGGATCGAGCCGAGGCCGGAATTCACCGAGCATTCCGGATCGGGCTTGATGACGACGTTTACGTCTTTGCCGTTCTGCTTGACGATGTTGTACATCGACGGCGAGTACCAGTTCGGCGTCATCGCATCCTGTTGCTTCGAGAGATCGGCGCCGAGGGCGTTGTCGCCCGGCGCGGTTCCGCCTTCGGTGTTCACGTCCCACGTGTAGGCGTGATAGCCGCAGCCGACGATGCAATAGTGACAGGTGACGTTGTGGACCTGGGCGTTCGCCGGGATGATCGGCAGCTGACCGATCTGACGCTTGTATGCCATTTTCCGATCCTCCCTCTAAAGTACGTTGGACAGTCGGCCATAAAGGAGCTCGTCCACGCCCTCGGCGTAGATGTCGCCCTTATCGTCGACTCGCAGCGTGTATTGCGGGAGGTTCTGGGTCGCCTGGCCCCAGATTTGCAGACCGCCTTTCTCGGGATCGAAGCGCGAATAGTGGCCCGGGCAATTCAGGGTCCGGTCGCCGCTGTTGTAGGCGAGGGGGAAGCCCTTATGCGGACAGACGGTGGTGAAGCCGACAATGTCCTCGTCGGGGCCGACGCCGCCCGAGACTTTTGCGCCGAGCTTCAGCAGGACGCCTGGCGCATCCGCGTCGGGGTAGGTCACGGCGACGGCTTCATTGACCTTGAGGTCGGAGACGTTCGCCAAGCGGTTGGAGGGGTAGGCGACCCGCGCGGAACTCGTCGCTTGAGCGGGCCCGGAGAACGCGCTCGCCGCGGCGCCCGCCGCCGCCATGGCGCCTCCCTTGAGGAATTGCCGACGGCCAACGTCGACCATCGCGTCGCATCGTTTCATGATCTCCTCCCTAAGCAGATTGTTATTTTCTATAAATCGAGATTTCTCGAAATGAACGATAGTGGATCGATTGGCCGTTGTCACCTAAGTCTCAACGTTGTGGCCGATAGTGGATTCGCTTGCCGCGAGGGACAGGATGCCAAGGAGTAAGTTGGCCGTGGTCGGCCATGTCGGTCCGCGCTTGGACGATGAGATTTCGGCGCCATTCGCCTTGGCGGCGTTCGCCGCGCTCGGGCAGCCGACGCGGCTGGCTGTCTTGCGCCTATTGATGCGGAAGGAGCCGGGCGGCCTGTCGGCGGGCGCCATCGCGGAAGCGCTCGGATGTCCGCAGAACACGCTCTCGACCCATCTCAGCATCCTCGCCCGCGCCGGCTTGGTGCGCGGCCTGCGCGACGGGCGCTCGATCGTCTATCGCGCCGACCTCGGAACCATGCATGAGCTTGTCGAATTCCTCATCCACGATTGCTGTGACGGCCACCCGGAGCTTTGCGGGCTGGCGGAGAAGAGGACGATTGGACGCAGCTGTTCGAGCGACGAGCCTGTGTCGAAGCGGCGCAGATAGCGCCCCGTTGCCGATAGCGTGGAAGGGCCGTCGTGGATCCCTGGCCGACTGAAATCCGCCTCGCGAAGGACCGCCACACGCTGACGGTTGCCTTCGACAACGGGGAAAGCCATGCGCTTTCGGCGGAATATCTCCGTGTCTTTTCGCCGTCGGCGGAGGTGCAGGGCCATTCGGCGGCGGAGCGCAAGACCGTCGGCGGCAAGGCCAATGTGAAGATCGTCGAAGTCGCGCCGGTGGGAAATTACGCTCTGCGCCTCCACTTCGACGATCGGCACGACACCGGCATCTACAGCTGGGGCTATCTCATGCAGCTCGGGCGCGAACATGCGGAGCGCTGGGCCGGCTATCTGGACGAGCTGAAGGCGAAGGGCCTGACGCGGTAGGCGGCGAAAGGCGATGAGCCTTTTCCGGTGTCGTTCGGTCTCAACGCGGCCGTATTGCCCGCGCGCCGCCGAGGATCCCGAAAGCAATCAGCGCCGGCGCCAGAGCGAACCAGCTCCCCGAGGCGGCAAGGCCCGCTGTCGCTGCCCACGATATCGAGGAGAACGCCTCCGCGAAGGTGGCGACGCGTGACGAGGTCTGCCGCCGGCGGAAATGGCTGCGCTTCGCCTGGCTGCGGAACCAGAGCTGGATCGCCGTCGCCGACAGCGAAGCGATCAGAATGAAAGCGCAGGCGACGACGGCGAAGAACGGCGCCGTGAAGGCGAGGATGAGGAGCACCGGCGCCAGCACGACGAAGACGCCGCCGAGAACGGCTTCCATCTTGGCGCGCAGGATCGTGCGCTCCGGCACCGGCGCGCTCGCCACGAGATCCGGCGCGTCCTCGCCCGATACGGCGAGCCAGGCGAGCCCGCCCGCGAGCTGGCCGGCCGCCATCACGAAGACCGGCACGAGCACAAGCAGCGTCTCGCCGTTGCTCCCGAAGTTGCGCCACAGAAGGAGGGCAGGGGGGAGCAGATAGAGAACCTGCATCAGCGTTTGGGAGAACAGCCACGGGTCGCGGCGGAGCAGCGTCCATTCCTTGCGGCGGAGCATCCTTGCCGGCGACGTGGGGCGGAACGCGTTGGCGCGCCGCTTCTGGCGGATCGTCGTCGCGGAGATGCCCGCGGCGGCGGTGGCGTTCTCGGCGAAGCGGCCGGAGAAGGCGAGCACGGCGGCGCCGAGCAGGGCCGCGCTCGCGACCGTGACCCAGATCAGCGCCGGAATGTCGCCCATGATGGCGCGCGCCGGCCACCAGAACGGGCTCGCAATGCCGGGCGCGAAGGCGCGCAGCGCATCCGACTGCAACGCGGCAAAGCGCGAGAGCGTGTTGGAGGAGAGGATGGCGAGCGCCTGCACGCCGATGACGAAGATGGCGCCGACGATCGCCGCGATGATCTGCGCGACGAGCCTTGTTCGCCGCGGCCCGAGCACCTTGAAGAGCGCCATCGTGAGCGCCATGGCGAGCGCGGAGGCGAGCATCCCCATCGCGACCACGACGCCGTAGGCGCCGAGCCAGCGCGGGCCGCCGGAATAGGCGAGTGCATTGATGAAGGGCGCGGCGAGCGGCACGGCGAGCGCGATGGTGGACACGGCGATCGCTGCGATCCGGATAGCAAACACTTTGCGCGCCTGGATGGGCGAGGAGAGCACCAGGTCGAGGTCGGCGCGCGCATAGAAGGCGCGCGTCACCATCTCCATCGCCTGCGACAGCGTCAGCGACCAGGAGAGAAGCGCGCAGCCGGTGACGAGAATGAGCGTCGGCCGGTCGGGATCGATGCCGGACGGCGCCGATGGTCCGATCATGTGATAGGCGATCCAGTGCATGATGACGGCGATGCCGACAAAGGCCGCGGCGACGATCGGGATGCGTCGGCGCCTTCCGCCGGTCATCAGGCCGAGCCAGTCGCGCCAGGAAAGCCGGAGCTCGTGATGGGCGATCCAGGCGAGCGAGCCGGGCGCGCTCACGCGGCTTCCGCCTCTTCGGCGACGAGCGTCAGAAAGATGTCTTCGAGGTTGGAGTTCTGGCGGCCGGCGCGCAGGCGAAGCTCTTCAAGCGTACCTTCCGCGATGAGGCGTCCGTCGGAGATGACGCCGATGCGTTCCGCCATGCGTTCGGCGACTTCCAGGATATGCGTCGTCATCACCACGGTGTTTCCGGCGCGCACGCGCGACAGAAGAACGTCCTTCACCTGGCGCGCGGAGCCCGCGTCGAGACCGGTCAGCGGCTCGTCGAGAATGATCAGCCGCGGATCGTGGACGAGCGCCCCGGCAAGCGCCACCTTCTGGCGCATGCCCTTGGAGAAGCTCTCGCAGCGCTCGTGCGCGTGCGGGCCGAGGCCGAGCCAACCGATCAGGTCCTCGGCGCGCGCCTTCGCCGTCCCCGGATCGATCCCCCAGAGGCCGGCGACGAATTCCAGATATTCGTAGGGCGTCAGCTTGTCGTAGATCATCGGCTCGTCGGAGACCCAGGCCGTGATGCGCTTCGCCGCGACCGGGTCGCCGCGCGCGTCGATGCCGAAGATCGCGATCGATCCGGCATCCGGCTTGAGCAGGCCCGCGACCATCCTGAGCGTCGTCGTCTTTCCCGCGCCGTTCGGGCCGAGCAGGCTGTAGAACTCGCCGGCCCTGATCGTGAGGTCGAGCGCGTCGACCGCGGGGCGCGCGAACGTCTTGGTGAGGCCGCTGATCACGAGAGCTGGCGGCGGGATAGGTATGTCCATGAGCGATGCGGTGCGGTCGGGGGCGTTTACGGCTCTTGCCGCGTCTTGCCTAGCGCAGCCAGGGTTTCCAGCGCGTAAACTGCTGCCGCCACTTTGGATTGTTGAATTTCATCGAGCCTTACGGGCAAAACGAATACCGTCGGGCCGACACACCTCCGATCGGGCGCTGGGCCGTTCGGACAACATGAAACTGGACGGAGCGGCGTCCGGGCGACGCCGCCAAGGGGGTTGCATGAGCAACACGATGACACTGGAGTCCGCCGCCATCGCGTTCCGCGAAGCGACGAGAGCGGCTATCGAACGGCATGCGACGTGGTATCTGGTGCAAGGCGGATTGATGGTCCTGGCGGGGATCGTCGCGCTGCTCTATCCGGTTTTCTCCTCGGTCGCCGTGATCATCCTTCTCGGTTGGCTCCTGATCGTCAGCGGCGTTTTCCAGAGCATCAGCCTGATCGGGACGCGGCATGTTCCCCATTTCTGGCTGCAGCTCGTCTCCGTCGTCCTCTCGGTGATCGTCGGCGCCTTGTTCGTGAGCCGGCCCGGCGAGAGCCTCTTGTCGCTGACGCTCTTGCTTGTCGTGTTCTTTATGGTCGGCGGCATTTCGAAGATCGTGATGGCGCTCACCATCCGGCCGTTTCCGAATTGGGGCTGGGTGCTCGCGAGTGGCGTGGTCGGAATCGTGCTGTCGCTGCTTCTGTGGTCGATGCTGCCGGTCGCGGCGGCATGGGTGCTGGGCGTCCTGATTGGGATCCAGCTGATCAGTGAAGGCGCGGCACTCGCCTATCTCGCCTGGTCGGCGCGAGGCGGCACGTCCGTGCAGGCGGCCCATTCCGGCGCGTAGCACGATTGGAGCCGATGGCTGCGTCCCCCGCGACGGCTGTCCTCGCCGGATTGCATTTTGCTTATCCGCGAAAACGAGTGCCGGCCCACCCGGCCGGATAGCGCCAAAGCCAGGTCAGGCAACGTGACGAGAACGGAACGCGAAGGCGCTCCTGCCGGTTGCTCTCAGGCCGTCCAGCCTCAATAGTGGCGGTAACGAAGAAAAGGGGGGCTCCAATGGCGCGCATCGAAACGGACGGGAGGCCCTTGGCGCGTGACGCCATGGCCTATGTGCTTGCCGGCGGGCGCGGCAGCCGCCTCATGGAGCTTACCGACAAGCGCGCGAAGCCCGCGGTCTATTTCGGCGGCAAGTCGCGCATCATCGATTTCGCGCTTTCGAACGCCTTGAATTCCGGCATCCGTCGCATCTCCGTCGCTACGCAATACAAGGCGCACAGCCTGATCCGCCATCTGCAGCGCGGCTGGAACTTCTTCCGCCCGGAGCGCAACGAGAGCTTCGACATCCTGCCGGCGAGCCAGCGCGTCTCCGAGACGATGTGGTACGCGGGAACGGCCGACGCCGTCTATCAGAACATCGATATCATCGCGAGCTACGCCCCGTCCTACGTCGTGATCCTCGCCGGCGATCACGTCTACAAGATGGACTACGAGCGCATGCTGCGGCAGCACGTCGAAACCGACGCGGAGGTGACCGTCGGCTGCATCGAGGTCCCGCGCATGGAGGCGACGGGCTTCGGCGTGATGGCGGTCGACGAGACGGATCGCATCGTCTCGTTCCTGGAGAAGCCGAAAGATCCGCCCGGCATGCCCGACAATCCGGAGATGGCGCTTGCCTCCATGGGCATCTACGTCTTCGAGACCAACTTCCTGTTCGACCAGCTTCGCCGCGACGCGGCCGACCCGCATTCCAGCCGTGACTTCGGCCGCGACATCATTCCCCATCTCGTCGAGCACGGGAAAGCCATCGCCCACCGTTTCTCCGATTCCTGCGTGCGCACGACCGACGAGGCCGAGGCCTATTGGCGGGACGTCGGCACGGTCGACGCCTATTGGGAGGCGAATGTCGATCTGACCGACCCGGTCCCGGCGCTCGACCTCTATGAGCGGAACTGGCCGATCTGGACCTATGCCGAAATCACGCCGCCGGCGAAGTTCGTCTTCGACGACGACGACAGGCGCGGCATGGCCGTCGATTCGATGGTCTCCGGCGCCTGCATCATTTCCGGCGCGAAGCTCAGGAAGTCGCTGCTCTTCACCGGCGTCTACGTCCATTCCTACGCGAATATCGAAGAGGCGGTGGTGATGCCCTACGTGGAAATCGGGCGCGGCTCGCGTCTGAAGAAGGTCGTCATCGATCGCGGGGTCCGCATCCCGCCGGGGCTGGTCGTGGGGGAGGACCCGGATCTGGACGGGCGGCGCTTCCGGCGTACGGATCGCGGCGTCTGCCTGATCACCCAGAGCATGCTCGACCGGCTCGCCAGTTGAGCTCGCCGGCCGACCGCCTGCAGGCGCTCTCGGTCGCCTCCGAAATCTACCCGCTCGTGAAGACCGGCGGCCTGGCGGACGTCGCCGGCGCACTGCCCGGCGCGCTCGCGCCGCACGGCGTGGAGATGCGCCCGCTCGTGCCCGGTTATCCGGCGGTGATGGAACGGCTTCAGAGCCGCGAGGTGCTGCATCGGTTCCCTGCGCTGTTCGGCGGCCCGGCCGCGATCGTCGCCGGGGAGGCCGGCGGCCTCGAGCTCTTCACGATAGAGGCGCCGCATCTCTACGAGCGGCCGGGCAACCCCTATATGGACCGCCAGGGGCGCGACTGGCCGGACAATGCGCAGCGCTTTGCCGCGCTCTCGTGGGTCGCGGCGGAGATCGGGCGGGGACTGCTGCCGGACTTCCGGCCCGATATCCTTCACGCGCACGATTGGCAGGCCGGGCTCGCGCCCGCCTATCTGCGGTACGCGGTCACGACGAGAAAGCCGGGCACCGGCAAGGCTCCGCCGTCTCCCGGGACAGTGATGACCGTCCACAACCTCGCTTTCCAGGGGCACTTTCCTGCAACGCTTCTGGCGAGCCTGCGTCTACCCGCCGAGGCGCTCACGATCGACGGCGTCGAATATTACGGCGGGATCGGCTTCCTGAAGGCGGGCCTGCAGCTCGCCGACCGCGTCACGACCGTCTCGCCCACCTATGCGAACGAGATCGGCACGCCGGAAGGCGGCATGGGGCTCGACGGCCTGCTTCGTGCCCGCGCAAGCGTCGTGTCCGGCATCCTGAACGGTCTCGACGAGACGGTATGGAACCCGGCGACGGACGAGCACCTCGCCCGGGACTACACGCGCGCGAGCCGCGGCCGCCGGCGCGAGAACAAGCGTGTGCTGAAGGAGCGGCTCGGCGTCGCGACCGGACCCGACGCGCCGCTCTTCGGCGTCGTCAGCCGTCTGTCCGAGCAGAAAGGGCTCGACCTTTTGCTTGCGGCGCTGCCTCGCCTGATCGCGCTCGGCGGTGACCTCGTGCTCGTCGGCTCCGGCGACGTGGCGCTTGAGCAGGGTTTCCGTGCCGCGGCGGCGCAATGGCGCGGACGCGTCGGCGTCTTCGTCGGTTACGATGAAGGGCTTGCGCATCTGGTGCAGGGGGGAAGCGACGCGCTGCTCGTGCCGTCGCGCTTCGAGCCCTGCGGGCTCACCCAGCTCGCAGCCTTGCGCTACGGCGCGGTGCCGGTCGTGGCACGAGTCGGCGGGCTGAACGACACGGTGATCGACGCCAATGAGGCAGCTCTCGCGGCCGGGGTCGCCACGGGCATTCAGTTCGCGCCGATCACGCGCGAGGCGCTGGAGCATGCGCTGCTTCGCGCCGTCACGCTCTGGGCGACGCCCAAGGCCTGGCGCACCGTCCAGAAGAACGGCATGGCGCTCGATGTCGGTTGGGACCGTCCGGCGGAAAAATACGCCGCGCTCTATCGCGAGATCGCGCGGCAACAGGGCTGACGGACGGAAGCGCCTTAATCAGATTTGGTTGAGCGCGATGCGGGTGACTTCGCCTTCCGGCGCGGTCGGCCGCGGCCGATCTGACACCGTGATGGCGAGCTTTCCGTTGCCCGCGTTGCGGATCGTCATGGTCGCTTTGGTATCGCCGTTCACGGGCTTCGGCCAGGTGATCGTCATCACCACCGCGTCGCCGTGCCGAACGCCGGAGAGCCTCGCCGGGCCGATCTTCGCGCCGACATAGACACCGGAATAGCGGCCGGTCGCCGGGTCGTAGCGGATGTCCGCGCTGATATCCCTTGAGAAGATGAACGCGCCGCACTTGCCGCTGATCGAGATGCCGCTCGCGGAGGGTCTGCCCGTCAGCGTGCATTGCACCTGATTTGGATTTTCGTTCGCACTGCGTCGCACCTCGCCGGAGCCGGAGAACGAGCCGGCGAACCTGTCGAAGAATTCCGTCTCAAGCGCGGCGGCCTGCGGGGGCAGGGCGATGCTGCCCGTTACGGCCGGCTCAGTGGACGGTACATCGGGCCGCGGCCTTGGCAGCCGCGCCAGCGCGATCTCATAGGGGGCGGGGTTCTGTTCGACCCGGGCGATGGCACGCTCGGCCGGCGTGGCCATTTGTATGAAGGCATCCTCGCGGTACGCGAGCGGCGCAACCTGGCTTCCTTCAAGGGATGCGCGTGCCAGGAGTGCCCGGCGCGCCAACGGGAACCTCAATTCCTCGGGGCTCCTTAGGACGAGGGCGAAGGCCGCTTCGATGCGGTCGCTGATCGGCAGGGCGCTGCCCGCCTGCGCGGTGGGAACGGACGACAGCGTCACGGCAAGAACTGCGACCGCCAGGGCATAGCCGCCCCGGCTGCGCGGTCGTGGAGCTTCGCCCTTGCGGCTTGCTTGCAGGTGTCGTTTCGCTCTCGGCTCTGCCGGTTGCATGGCTTCCGCCCGCGTGAGTTGAAACCACATATGGTTATCGAGAAAGGTAAAGCTTTGGAGAAAATGCGGCGGAATATGGGGCGGGGTGGCGGGCGGCCGGGACTTTGCGCTTCGTCGCGGCGCGAAATCGGCGCCATTTGCCAGCGATTCCGAGGACAATGGTGGGCGGTACTGGGATTGAACCAGTGACCCCACGCGTGTGAAGCGTGTGCTCTCCCGCTGAGCTAACCGCCCGGGCCAAGGCCACGGTCTATAGGTGCGGCGATTCCCGAAATCAAGGCGAGGCTGCCGCGCTTGCGCCTCCCCGGCTCCGGCCATCGAGAAGCATCAGACGCGTCGCCCGGCGCGACCGCATCGAAATCGTGGACCAGCATATCGGGACCGAGCGCCGACATCGGCACAGTCGTATAGCCGAAGGTCACGCCGATCATCGGAACGCCCGCGGCGCGGGCGGCATCGAGGTCGGTGCGCGAATCGCCGACCATGATGGCGCATTCCGGCGCCCCGTCGGCGTCAGCTATGGTGCCGAGCAGATGCGCCGGGTCCGGCTTCTTATAGGGGAAGCTGTCGCCGCCGCGCACCGCCGCGAAACGCTCCGCGATGCCGAGCTCGTTCAGGAGCAGCTCCGACATCCCGACCGGCTTGTTCGTGCACACCGCGAAGCGCCATCCCGCCGCCTCGAAGCGGTCCAGAAGCGGAAGCGCGCCGGGAAAGAGCCTGGTTTCAACGCAGATGTTCTTCCCGTAATGCGCGAGAAAATCCGCGAAGATGGCATCGAGCGTGGGCGCATCGACGCTGACCCCCTGGCGCGCCAGCGCGTATTCGATGAGCGCGCGTGCCCCGTTCCCGATACCCGCGCGGAAGGTCGGATCGGCGATGCTGTCGAACCCGTGCCGGGGCAGAACCGCCGCCAGCGTCGCCAGGAGGTCGGGCGCGGTATCGGCGAGCGTTCCGTCAAGGTCGAAAACGAGGAGAGGGGAGGTCATCGGCGGCGACTATCCCGCCGGCCCGGCTTTGGCAAGGCGGCCGTGTCGCGCGGACTCCGCACATTGCCGGGGTCCCGGCGGGGCATCTTGGCGGGGCCTTTGGCCGGCCCCTTGGTGAGAAGGCCGCGCACATGCTAGAGCGCGCGGACGACGCCAGAACCTCGCGGGAGAGGATGTCCGACGAATTGAAGCGTCGCGCCGCCGAAGCCGCGCTCGCCTATGTGGAAGACGGGATGCGGCTTGGCCTCGGCAGCGGGTCGACGGCGGCGCTTTTCGTGCAGTTGCTCGGAACGCGGGTCGCCGCCGGCCTCCATGTCGTCGGCGTGGCGACTTCGGAGGAGACGGCGTCGACCGCGGCCAAGGCCGGTGTCCCGTTGTCGACCCTCGACGAGACGCCGGAACTCGATCTCGATATCGACGGCGCAGACGAAATCGGTCCGGGCCTTGCCCTCCTCAAGGGCGGGGGCGGGGCGCTGCTCAGGGAGAAGATCGTGGCGCGGGCGTCGAAGCGGATGATCGTGATCGCCGACGCGAGCAAGAAGGTCGCGGCGCTCGGCGCCTTTCCGCTGGCGATCGAAGTTGTGCCGTTCGGGCTGGCCGCGACGGCGCGCGCCATCGAACAGGAGGCGGCCGCGCTCAGTCTTTCCGGTGCAATCGGTTTGCGAAAAAAACGCGGTAACCCCTTCGTGACCGATAGCGGAAACCGTATTCTTGACGCATCATTTGGCCGCATTCCCGACCCAGAAGCGCTGGCTCAAAAGCTTGCTGACATACCCGGCGTCGTGGAGCATGGCCTCTTCCTGGGCTATGCCGATCTGGCCCTTATTGCCTCGCCCGAGGGCGTCGTGGAGCTTCGGGCCCAATAGTCGTTCGCAAACGAGTGGCGGCCCCGCAGCCGTCCGACGGAGGTTCATATGAAATGTTCGCGTGCCGCTGTCATTCTTGCGCTGGCGGCAGTTCTTTGCGCTCCCCAAGCGTTCGCGCAGGACGATGGGAAGAAGAAGCCCGAGGGAACGCCGCTCGACAAGATCATGACGATGGAGGTTTCCCCCGAAAAGCTGGAACTCGCCGGCAAGATCGTCAAGATGACGGGTAGCTCGCGCCTCTACGATGAGCTTCTGCCCAACATTGCCGACCAGGCGAAGAACTCGTTCATCCGGGCCAATCCGCAAATGCAGCTCGGGATCATCAGCGTGGTCGACAAGATCGCCGTTCAGATGGTCAGCCGGCGGCCGGAGCTCGACCAGTATCTCGCCCGTGTCTGGGCATCGGGGTTCAGCGAAGAGGAGCTGCAGCAGCTGATCGATTTCTACTCCACGGACATCGGCAAGAAATACGCGATAGCGCTGCCGCAGCTTCTTGCGGTGCAGACCGCCGCGGCGGAACGATGGGCACAGTCGGTGTCCGCGGAGCTGAACAAACGCGTGCAGGCGGAGCTCAAGGCTGCGATGGCGGCGGAGAGCCAGGCGCTGCAAAGCGACGTGGCCGGGCCTGCCGAAGATCCTGCCCCGGAGCCGCCGAAGCAATAAAGTGGCCTTCGACTACGATCTCTTCGTCGTAGGTGCCGGATCGGGTGGCGTGCGGGCGGCACGTCGCGCCGCTCAGGCCGGCGCGCGGGTCGCCATCGCGGAATCGGATCGCGTCGGCGGCACCTGCGTCATTCGCGGCTGTGTTCCGAAGAAGCTCTTCGTCTACGCGGCGCAGTTCGCCGAGGAGTTCCAGGATAGCGCCGCCTACGGCTGGCACGTCGGCCCGGTCACGTTCGACTGGCCGACACTCGTCGCCAACAAGGACAAAGAGATCGCCCGGCTCGAAGGGGTCTATCGCAAGAACCTTGCGAATGCCGGCGTGGAGCTGATCGAGTCGCATGCCACGCTCAAAGGCGACCACCGTATCGCGCTTGAGCGCGTCGGCAGGACCGTCACCGCCGAGCGCATCCTGATCGCGACCGGCGCAAGGCCGCACCCGCACACCGCCCTCGACGGGCACGAACACTGCATCACCTCGAACGAGGCGTTTCATCTGCAACGCTTGCCGAAGAAGATCATGATCGGCGGCGGCGGCTATATCGCGGTGGAGTTCGCCGGCATCTTTCACGGGCTCGGCGTCGACACGACGATCGTCTATCGCGGCCGCGAGGTGCTGTCGCGCTTCGACATGGACCTGCGCCGACTGTTCCACGCGGAGACCGTCAACAAAGGCATCCGCATCCTTTGCGGCGAGGTCTTCGAGAAGGTCGAGAAGCGCAGTGACGGCCGCCTTGTCGCGCATCTTTCGAGCGGCGCGGTGGAAGAGACGGATGCAATCATGCTCGCCGTCGGTCGGTCTCCGAATGTCGATGGGCTCGGACTTGAAGCTGCCGGCGTGACGCTCGGCAGGACAGGCGCGATCGAGGTCGACGACTATTCGAAGACGAGCGTCGATCATATCTGGGCTATCGGCGACGTCACCAACCGCATGCAGCTGACCCCGGTCGCGATCCACGAGGCGATGTGCTTCGTCGATACAGTCTTTCAAGACCGCCCGACCAAGCCCGATTACGAAAAGGTCGCGACGGCCGTCTTCTCGCAGCCGGAAATCGGCACCGTCGGTCTCACCGAGGACACGGCGCGCGAACGTCACCACAACCTCGATATCTACAAGGCCATCTTCAGGCCCCTGAAGGGCACGTTGACCGGGCGCTCCGATCGCATGCTCCTGAAGCTCGTGGTCGATGCCGATGCGCAGATCGTGCTCGGCGCGCACGTGCTCGGGCCGGGCGCCGGCGAGATGGCGCAGCTTCTTGCCATCCCGATCAAGATGCGCGCGACCAAGGCGGATTTCGACGCCACCATGGCGGTGCATCCGACGGCCTCGGAAGAGCTCGTCACCTTCTCCGCGCCGACCGAGCGCGTGCGCAACGGCGAGACGCTGGCGGCTTGAAGCCGCTCGGGTCGCTTACCGGCCAAGCCGTGCCGCGCAGGCGGCGGCGATGACGCCCCCAACGCCGAGCACGCCGAACGTCACGCCCCACCTCGCGGCGGGCAACCAGCCGCCTGCCACTGTCGCGTCGTAGACGATGCCGGCGGCGAGCGGCGCCAGCGCCCCCGCGCCGAAACCGGCGAGCGATCTCACCGCCAGCACGAATCCGAGATGACCTTGTTCGGTGACCTCGGTGATGGCGGTCGTCAGCACCGGCGAGTCGCCGATCGTAAGAAACGCATAAACAAGAGCGAGCGCGACGAGGAACCCGACCGGCAGCCAGATCATCCAGCCGATCGCCAATGAAAGCGCGGCGCCGGCGCTTGCCACGCCGAGGAGCACCGTGCGGCGCCCGAGACGATCCGACAGCGCGCCCATGATGAAGGACGCCGTCGCGCCGGTGACGTGCATTGCGCCCGTCGTCATGGCGCTCGATTGACTCGCCGCCGCGAGACTGCCGCCGCTCATGACGAACGCCGCGGCGATCAGCGACGGAAGCCAGGCCCAGCTTCCCAGCAGCTCCCAGCAATGCGCCGTGTAGCCGGCGGTAAGGAGCCGCGCCTCGCGCCCGCCGAAGACGTGCTTCGACAGGCTGAGCTTCACCTTGCGCGGATGCACCTTGTTCTCCACGCCGCGTAGGCAGATCAGCAGGAGCACTGCGCCAAGCGTTGGCACGAATCCGGTTGTGAGAAACGCCGCGCGGTAGCCGCCGGAGGCGAGCGCCAATCCCGACAGGAATAACGAGCCCGCGTAGCCGACCGAGGTGGAGGCAATGAGCCAGCCCATGGCCGTGCCGCGCTTGAGCGGGTGGCTTCGTTCGGCAAAGAGCATGATGAGCGGCGTGTAGACTCCGCCCTGCGACAGGCCGACGAGTCCGTAGAGAAGGAAGGCGCTCGTCCAGTCGCGCGCGAACAATCCGAACGCGGCCGAAGCCGCGGCGCTCGCGACCGCGGAGATGGAGACAGCGCGTTTCGCCCCGATGTGGTCGGCCGCCCAAGCGAAGAAGAAGAGCGAGATGGCGTAGGAAACTGTGAACGCGGTGACGACTGCGCCGGCCTCGGTCGCACCGATCCGCCACTCCTTCATGAGGATCGGGATGACGGCGGCCACGGTCATGAACGTCGCGAACAAAAAGATGCGCGCAGCCGAGACCGCGAGCGTCCACCTGTCGATCAAGGCCTTCCTCCCACCCGCCGGCATCTCCCGGCTTCATTCTCTGGCGGAATCCTATCAGGTCGGCCGCACGGGAGGCGCACTGCTGCGGGCAGGGCAGCCATGCCGGAACGGAGCGCCACCGCGCCCCGTGTCAGCTTAGGCTTCGCAGCCCTCCAGCGTCTCCGCGACGAGGTGGTCGACGACGGCCCTGAGCGCCGCGTCCTCGCTCTCGCCGCGCTGGAGGGCCGCTTCGTAGACGGCGATCTGACGGTCGGCGCCGGTGCCGACCGCCGTGATCCGGCGCAGATGCTCAACCTCCGCCCGGCAGCCGATCTGGTCCGCCTCTTCGCCGACCAGGCCGACAAGCTCCTCGATGAGGTCGGCGAACGGCACCGTCTCGCCGCGCCCGAAATCGATCAGCTCGCCGGAGACGCCGTAGCGCTGCGCCAACCACCGGTTCTCCGCGATCAGCGCTGGGAGGTACTGCCGCCAGCGCAGGTTCTTGCGCTTCAGCGTCTTCAGCATCTCCACGGTCGCGTGGAATGACGCGGCGATGGCGATGCCGTCGTCCACCCGCGTGCAGACGTCGGTGATGCGCATCTCCAGTGTCGGAAAGCGCGCCGACGGGCGCAGGTCCCACCAGATCTTCGAGGCGTCCTCGATGCGGCCGAGCCCGACCAGGAGATCGACCATGCGCCGGTATTCCGATGCGCTGGCGAAGGTCTGCGGCAGGCCGGCGCGCGGCAGCTCCACGGAGATGGAGCTGCGATAAGACTTCAGCCCGGTGTTGCGCCCGCGCCAGAAAGGGGAGGAGGCCGAAAGAGCCAACAGATGCGGCAGGAAGTAGACGAGCTGCCCGTGCAGATCGATACGCAGGTCGTCATCTTCGACGCCGACATGCACGTGCATCCCACAAATGAGCAGGCGCTGAGCGACGGTGCGCAGGTCCGCCTGGAGCTGCGTGTAGCGCTCCTTGTCGGTGGTGACCTGACGGCTCCAGTCGGCGAAGGGGTGTGTCGAGGCGGCGACGAGCCCAATGCCGTGCTTCGCGGACTCCGCCGCGATCGTGCGGCGATAAAAAGCGAGATCGGCGCGGGCCTCCGCGATCGTGCCGCGGACCGGCGTTCCCACCTCAATTTGGCAGCGCAGGAACTCCGGCGTGACGTGTTCGCCGAGAAGCTCGTGACAGGCGCGCATCAGCGCGGGCGGCGGGTCGGAGACGAGGTCGCGGGTCTCCATGTCCACGAGGAGGTACTCCTCCTCAACGCCGAGCGTATGTCCGGTCTCTTGTGCCATGCGGAGAGGCAATCACGCGGCCGCGAAGAAGGACAGCGGCCACTTGTCGCTGGGGTGGGCTACTGCACCGCGCGGCGGTCGCGCGGGTAGTCGCTAGGGTTTTCGCGGAAATGGTGCCGCACGGCCGTGATCAGCTCGCGCAGCTCCTCTTCCATATCGGCGGAAGCGTCGTCAAGGCGGGCGACCTTCAGAAGCCGCGGCATAAGTCTGGCGATTTTTCCCTTGTCTTCCAGCAGGTTCGAAACAGACCTTAAGACGCAATCGAGAGAGGGGGCGAGGTTGTCGACCCAAAGCTCGATGAACCGCGAGGGCGGCCGGTCGCAGCCGACGGCGGCGACCTCCGTGCGCACATAGTCGAGAATCACGTCGCGTGCTCGATCCGTCAGCTCACCGTCCCGCATCGCAAGCTGGAGGAGGGCGAAGACGCCGTCGCGCGCCGCTTGCTGCGTCTCCGCAAGCGGACCCGCATAGGGGCCGCCCTCGCCTTCGGCCAGATAGGGTCCGAGCAACGCGAGATGTTCTTCGCTCGAGATGATACGGGCGGTGCGCAGGTCGATGATCGTGATGATCCGGTCGACGCGGAAGCTCATCACCCGGTCGCGCACGTTGCAAAAGGCGCTGATATAGGCGGGATGGCGGGGATCGACTGCGAGACAGCGGATCGTCCGCGTGCTCATGAAACCGTGCGAATCGCAATATTCGATGGCGAAGGCGACGCCGCGAATGGAATCGTCGAAATGCTCGTCGACCGGCCGATCCGGGTCGTCGGTCAGCGGGCCGTATTCGCGCACGCGCCACGGCGTCCGGAGCGGAATCTCCCCGCGCTCCTCAAACCACTCGAGCACCCCGCGCATGGACCCCCGCGCCCCGCGTGTTCCCTCTTAAGTCGCATTGCATCATCGCGGCGCGCCGGACTCAAGGGTTTGCAGCGCCGCAGGCGTGAAATATTCTTAGACTCCCGGCCGTTAGCCGGCGAGAGCCGGTGGTCGCCTTTCGGCAAAACAGCTTCCGGCGCACGGCCTTAAGCCGGTCTTTTGGAGCACTTTCTCGTCAGCGGGGAGGGGTTTGCGGTCGGAGGCACGGTTTGCGCGTCCCCCGCCATTGAATACGATAGGTGGTCGGGCAGCGCACCGGATGCGCGAATCCACAATCCGCAGGACTGCCTGCAAACTGCGGGACGTCGCGCGAGGGCGGTGCAATGTCGAGTGTCGAGCTTCGCGGCGTGGCGAAGAAGTTCCGCAAGGTGCCGGCGCTCGCCGGGATCGATCTTTCCGTCCAGGACGGCGAGTTCTGCGTGCTCGTCGGCTTGCCTGCCGCGGGCAAGACGACGCTGCTTCGCACCGTCGCCGGACTTGAGAAGGCGGATGCCGGCGAAGTGACGATCGACGGCGCGATCGTCAACGACTGGACGCCGGGCGAGCGGAACGTCGCGGTCGTTTTCCAGTACGACACGCTGTTTCCGAAGATGTCGGCCTACCAGAACATCGCCTTCGGCCTGAGGGCCCAGAAGATGCGCAAGGCCGATATCGCGATGCATGTGCGGCGCTTCGCCGAATTCGTTGGCATCGCCGACCTCCTCGACATTTCCGCCGAGCGCCTGCGCGACGGGCCGCGGCAGCTCGTCGCCATCGGCCGGGCGCTGGTGCGCGAGCCCGCGGTCCGCCTCTTCGACGATCCGTTGGCGCACCTCGACGCGCCGCTGCGCGAGGCGCTTTGCGGGGTGATAAAGCAGCTTCACGACGCGTTCCCGGCGACCACGCTGCACGCCACCCGCGATCCGCTGGAGGCGATGACGCTCGGCGATAGGGTCGTGCTGATGCGCGCCGGAAGCATCGAACAGGAGGGCGCGCCGCTCGAAATCTTCGAGCGCCCGGCAACGCGTTTCGTCGCCGGCTTCTTCGGCTCGCCGCCGATGAACTTCCTTCCCGGCAGGCTGGCGCGCACCGGAGCGGGCGACGCAGTCCTCATCGGCGAAGAGCGCTTGAACGTGCCGCTGCCGCCGGGGCGCATGCCGCGGACGGTCACCGACGGCACCGCGGTGGTCCTCGGCATCCGGCCGGAACATATGGTGCGGGCCTTGCGCGCGTCGCCCGCCGACGGGAGTCTGCGCTTGAACGCCGAAATCGAGCTTCTCCGGCCGGCCGGCTCGCGCGCCTATGCGACCTTCAAGGTGGCGGGATTTCCGGTGGTTGCCGAGCTGCAGGCGCACGATGCGAGCGGCCCCGGCGACCGCTTCGCCATCGACGTCAACCTGAAGCGCGTGTCGATCTTCGACGAGATGACGGAGAACGCGCTCTGATCCGGGCACGGGTACCCGATGGCGAGTTTGCGGCTCCAAGAAAATTCATTCGCAGCAGATAGATAAAGCCGCGTCTTGGTTCAATGCATTGGGAGCGGTCCCTAGTGGGCGGCCCTAGTAGACGGCGCGTCCGCCCGACGTGTCGAAAACGGCGCCGGTCGTGAACGAGCACTCCTCGCTCGCAAGGAAGAGGACGGCGGCGGCGATCTCCTCCACCGTGCCGAAGCGGCCCATCGGAATCTTCGACAGCATGAAGTCGATATGGGCCTGCGTGATCTGGTCGAAGATCGGTGTGCGCACCGCCGCCGGCGTCACCGCGTTGACGGTGATCTTGGTCTTCGCCAGCTCCTTGCCGAGGGATTTGGTCAGGCCGATCACCGCCGCCTTGGAAGCGCTGTAGGCGCAGGCATTGGGGTTGCCCTCCTTGCCGGCGATCGAGGCGATGTTGACGATGCGCCCGTAATCCTTCGCGCGCATGAACGGCACCACGGCGCGGTTGCAGTAGAACAGCGCGTTGATGTTGATATCGAAGACCTTGCGCCATTCCTCGAGCGGATAGTCCCAGGTCGTCGCGTTCAATCCGGCGACACCGGCGCTGCAGACGAGAATGTCGATGCCGCCGAGCGCCTCGGCGGTTGCCTTCGTCGCGGCCTCGACGGCCTCCGCGTCGGTCAGGTCGAACGCGACCGAATGGGCGACCTTTGCGGCCGGCGCGGACCGGTCCCAAACCGAAACGGCGGCGCCCTCCGCGGAAAGCCGCTCCGCGACCGCCTGGCCGATGCCCGAGGCACCGCCGGTGACGATCGCTTTTTGTCCGTGAAACCGATCCGCTGCCTTGGCCATTTCCGCTCCCGTTTGCACCTGGACGCCGTTTTCGCGCTCTGCTGTCTCCATACGGAAGCCGCCCCCGTCAAGTCGGGCGGGAGGGCATGCCGTCAGATTGGGTGGAAGCGGCCGCTACTCTGCGGTGTAGTCGGGGCAGGGCCAGTCGTCCGGCGGCGTCAGGGCGGGGGGAAGCCGTGTATCGGCGGTGCCGCAGGCGATCTCCAACTGGTCGGCCGTCAGGCCTTTGGTCTTGCTCAGGTCGGCGCCACCGACCTGCGTCAGGAACATGTAGGCGCCGGTCAGATCGGCATCCTCCAGATCGGCGCTGCGAAAGTCTGCGCGTGCGAGATTGGAGAAGGACATGGTCACGCCGGAGATGACGGCGCCGCTCAGCACGATGCGCGCGAGTTCCGCCTTCGACATGTCTGCGCCGGTCAGGTCGGCCTCGGTGAAGTCGGAACGGATCATCTCCGAGTTGCTGAGATCGGCGCCCGTCAGGGTGGCGCGCTGGAAATTCGTGCGCGAGAACTCCGCGCCTTCGAGATTTGCGTCGGAGAGGTTCGCGCCCTCGAAACTGGCGCGCGTAGCGACCGCCTTTTCCAGGGATGCGCCCGTCAGGTCGGCGCCGGCGAGGCTCGCATTGGAAAGCTCGGCGAGCGAGAGATTGGCGCCGGCCAATTTTGCCCCGGAAAGATCGGTGGACGTGAAGAACGTCTGCATGAACTCGCCGTTCTCAAGATCGGCGGCGCCGAACATCAGGCGGCTCTTCTGGCACTCCGACCAGTCGACGCCGGCGGCCGGCTGATCGCCGCACTTGGCGAATGCGGGCGCCGCGGAGAGGGCCAGCGCAAGCACTGCGGCGGCGAGCCCCGGAGACGGCCACGAAACGGGTTGATGGACGCGCGTGGGGGCGGCGCTCATAGGGAATCCTCTCCTTCGAACCCTCGGAACAGACCGGGGCACTTTAGCCCAATAATTGGCTGCTTGTTTGCGCTTTCGCAAGAAGTGACGGGAGCGTGACATGTTCTCGCGGCACCGCGCGCGCTATATCAGTGTCCCGGTCGGCGAAGTCGCGACCGCCGGCGATGTCCTGGAGCATTCCCATGGCGAGTGAACCCGTAGTGAGGCTGCATTCGGAGAACTTGCGGGCGCAGGAAAAGAAAACCGCCCGTGCCCTCCGTGCCGAGAATCCCCGCCACGGCAATCTGCCCCGCAACGAGGGCGTGCCTCTGCGCGTCGACTGGGTGGAGGCGGCGCGCGTGAACCTTTCCGCCGTGGAGCGTCGCGCCGCGACCTTGGTCACGCGCCGTACGGTCAAGAAGGAATGGCAGGCGGCGTGGCTGGTGAAGGCGATGACGTGCATCGATCTCACAACGCTTGCCGGCGACGACACGCCGGAGCGTGTCCGGCGGCTCTGCGCCAAGGCGAGGCAGCCGCTCCGCGCCGACCTCGTCGAAGCCCTCGGTCTCGACCACATGCCGACCGTCGGCGCCGTCTGCGTCTACCCGACCATGGTCGGAACGGCGGTGAAGGCGCTGGAAGGCTCCGGCATTCCCGTCGCCTCCGTCGCGACAGGCTTTCCCGCCGGGCTGACGCCGCTGCCGCTCCGGCTGGAAGAAATCCGCTATGCCGTGGGCGAGGGCGCGCGCGAGATCGATATCGTCGTCACCCGCGCCCACGTCCTCGACCAGAACTGGCGGGCGCTCTACGACGAGATCCGCGCCATGCGCGAAGCCTGCGGCGCGGCGCATCTGAAGACGATCCTCGCGACCGGTGATCTGAAGACGCTCAGGAACGTCCACCGCGCCTCGATGGTCGCGATGCAGGCCGGCGCCGATTTCATCAAGACCTCGACCGGCAAGGAGGACGTGAACGCCACGCTTCCTGTCTCGATCGTCATGGTGCGCGCCATCCGCGATTATCTCGAAGAGACCGGCGCCAAGGTCGGCTTCAAGCCGGCGGGCGGGCTGAAGACGGCGAAGGACGCGCTCTCCTGGCTGATCCTGATGAAGGAGGAGCTTGGGCGGGAGTGGCTGGAGCCGGAGCTCTTCAGGATCGGCGCAAGCTCCATGCTCGGTGACATCGAGCGCCAGATCGAGCATTTTGTGACCGGCCGCTACTCCTCGGCCACACGCCACGCAATGGCGTGAGCCTCGTAAGTCGGTAACCGTGATCGTACGGAGACCAACCAATTCTGAACACGCGTGTGTCAGAGGCCTCGTGCAAACCGTCGTCGATGAAACTTACGGCGGTTTATGGGCACAACCTCCGCTTCAAATCGATGAGGAAGATTGGTCCCTGGCATGGGTAGCAGCCGCCGGCTCGGAAATCGTCGGCATGGTGCTGACGCTGGAAGAATGGGTCAGCGATCTTTGGGTGCTTCGTTCATTCCAGGGCGCCAAAGTCGGTACCATGCTGCTCGCGCAAGCGGAAGCCGAGATTGCGGATCGGGGACACCGACGCGCCAAGCTTCGGTTGGTCGGGTCGAATGCCAAGGCGCTGGCGTTTTACGAAAGGCGTGGCTGGCATGTGGATGGAGAAATTCCCCACGAGCGTCTGCCGGTCACGATGATCGTGATGACGAAAGCTCTTTGATGCGGGAAAGAAGACGACTGGATGCGATCGCTTCAATGTCGTCGTGCCTGGACTTGATCCGGGCATCCATTCCGTTGGGCTGCTGCCGGTAGCGACGGTTACGGAATGGATTGAAGGGTCAAGCCCGGCAATGACGACAGTGGCGGCGCCGAGGCCACAAAACCAGTGGCGGGTGTGCCCTACGGGGAATAGGCGACCATACGCTTTCGAGCACAGCCGCCCGACTTGCGGCACGCGTAAAATATGGCGAGCTGTCAGCTCCGTAAGAAGAGGTGATCGCCGCGGAAGGGTTCGGCAACGTGTGTATAGCGCGGGCCGATTAGGCTCGCGACGGCTTCCGGTTGTGCTGTCTCCACAAGGATCACGGCAGGCGCGTGGCGGTCGAGATCAAGCCCCGATAGGGCGGGAATTTCGAACCCCTCCACGTCGAGGCTCAGAAAGTCCACTTCCGGATCACCCGCCTCCTCGAGAATGCCCGACAGAGTCCGGCAGGTAGCGATGACGTGGCGCGGATTGTCGCCGAACCACCCACCCCACCTGACAAACGCGGGCGGCGTGCCGACGCGGCTCGTCATATCGGCGAAAGCCAGTTCGATCGCGTCACCATCGTTTTCCGGTGCGCCGAGCGCGGCTTCAACGACGGGGACGTTACGCACCCGCCGCGCGAAACGAGCGAGTTGCGGAATGGGTTCGACCAAGAGTCCCCGCCAGCCGAGGCGTTTTTCAAGGTAGAACGTATTGGCGTTGGAAAATCCATCGTTGGCGCCAGCTTCGATGAAAAAGCCGGGTCTCTGCGGCAGGTACTGGAGCACCGCGCGATCCAACCCGTGATCGCTCGTGAAGGGCTCGCCGCCGAACGCCAAGCGAGTCCGAAGCGCCGCGTATTTCACGAGTTTCTTGCCGCGCGCGCCGATGACGTGCGCGGCACCCAGCTTAACTGCGGCAGGGAGAGGGACAACCATGGGCTATGGATAGCTTGGAAGATGCCTACAAACAAATGAGGCGGCGTACGCCCGCGGCGACGGTGCGGCCAGGGGTGTTGCCGCAAAAAACCGGTTCCTTTGTCGGAGGAATCATACCGCGCATATTCCTGCATACGCTTGCAAAAACGCCGGCAAATCGGGATGATTGACCCTGCGGATGCGCGGCGAAACCCGCGCCGAATAAAGCCGTCGCGCCTCGCTCGCGACGGCGAAAAAAGAAGCAAGGGGAGGCAACCTTCATGGCCAGGATCGCTCGCCGCTCGCCAATGCCGGTCAAGGCGACGAAGTTCGACGCCACCTACGACGTCATCGTCGTCGGGGGAGGGGCCGCGGGTCTTCCGGCGGCGCTCTTCTCGCGCTGGCTCGGCAACGACGTGGTGATCCTGGAGAAGGCGCCGAAGCTCGGCGGCACGGCGCTGAAGGCGGCCTTCTGGTACTGGGTGCCGAACAACAAGCCGATGCGCAAGCTCGGCCTGACCGACAAGAAGGAAGACTGTCTCCGCTACATGGCGCGGCTCTCGCGTCCGGAGGTCTACGATCCGAACGATGCCCGCTTCGGGATGACCAAGTGGGAATATGACATCTGCGCGGCAATCTACGACAACGCCTCCAAGGCGACGGAGCTGCTCGCCGAGAAGGGCGCGCTCGAATACCGTCACTGCGCCGACGTTCCCGATTATTGGGCCGAGCTGCCGGAGGACAAGGCGCCGAAGGGGCGGGTGCTGGTGCCGCTTGAGGCGCGCGACTCCATGTCGGACGGCGGCACGGTCGCGGTCCGCAAGATGTCGGAGGTCGCCGCCCGCGACGGCGTTGCGGTCAGGACGAGCCATCGCGTGCAGCGGGTGGTGATGGACGACAGCGGCCGCGTCGTCGGCGTCGAAGCGGATACGCCCGGCGGCAAATCCGTGCGCCTCGGCGCGAAGAAGGCGGTGATCTTCGCGACCGGCGGCTTCATCCACGACAAGGACATGCGCAAGGCGTATTTGAACGCGCCGGTGCTTGGGAGCTGCGCGACGCTGACCAACGAAGGCGACTTCGTCCACATCGGGTCGGCGGTTGGCGCGGAGTTCCGCAACATGAACCATTCCTGGATGGCCCCGATGGTCCTGGAGAAGGCGCTCAGGAGCGATCCCGATCTGATCGGCACGTTCTCGCCCTCCGGCAACTCGATGATCTATGTCGATCGCAACGGCAGGCGCGTGACCAACGAGAAGCTCGCCTATAACGAGTCGGCGCAGGCTTTCTTCAGATGGGACCAGGCGCGATCGGAATATCCGAACCTCGTCCTGATCGCGCTCTGGGACCAGCGCAGCCAGGATAATTCCGCGAGCCACGAATACGGGCGCTTCATCGTCCCGAAGGGCACCGACAACTCGCATGTGATCAAGGGCAAGACGCTGGAGAGCCTGACGGCCGGTATCCGCAAGCGCTTGAAGCAGTATGCCGCGAGCATCGGCGGGCTGGAGCTTTCGCCGGACTTTTCCAAGAACCTCGATGCGACGATCGCCCGCTTCAACAAGTTCGCCCGCAGCGGCAAGGACCTCGACTTCCAGCGTGGCGAGCGGCCGGTCGAGCTGCTCTTCAACGGCCCGGCGGCGGAGAAGCCCGCCGGTCCCAATCCGACCATGTATCCGATCAGCAAGAACGGGCCGTACTATGCCGCGCTCATGACCGGCGGCAGCCTCGACACCAAGGGCGGACCGATGACCACGCCGAACGGGCAGGTGCTCGATCGCATGGGCAAACCGATCCCCGGGCTCTACGGCGCGGGCAATTGCGTCGCGTCCCCGTCGGGTCGCGCCTACTGGGCCGGCGGCGCAACGCTCGGGCCCTTCATGGCGCTCGCCTATCTGGCGGCGAAGGCGGCCAACAAGGAGGCCGTGCGCTAAGCCAGCGCTCCGCACGGCACCCGTCTGTCTTCCCAACACAAGGGTTCAAATGTCTCGGATCGACGTCCAAAAGCTGTTTTCGATGCAAGGGTTGACGGCGCTTGTGACCGGCGCGGGCGGCGTCCTCGGGGCGGCGGTCGCGGAAGGCTATCTCGCGTCGGGCGCTCGCGTCGCCCTTGTCGACGCGAACGCGGAGGGGCTGGCCGAGAAGAGCAAGCCGCTATCCGACATCGGCCAACTGTCGCTGCACGCGTGCGACATCACCGACCCCGCTGCGGTGAAGGAGATGGTCCGCGCGGTGGAGGCGGAGCACGGCCGGATCGACGTCGTCTGCAACGCCGCCGGCATTGCTCATCGCACGCCCGCGGAGGAGCTCGATTATGGAGAGTTCCAAAGGGTCATGGAGGTGAACGTCGGGGGCACCCTGATTGTCAGCCAGGCGGCGGGGCTTGGCATGATCAAGTCCGGACGCGGCGGCAAGATCGTCAACATCGGGTCGGTGCGCGGACAGGTCGGGCATCCGCTCGGCTACGTATCCTACGGGACGAGCAAAGGCGCCGTGCATCTCCTCACCCGGCAGCTCGCGACCGAATGGGCGAAATACCGGATCAACGTCAATTGCCTGGCGCCGAGCGTGATCAACACGCCGCTTGCCGCCTACATCCTCGACGATCCGGAGCGGAAGAAGATGTTCATGGATCGCATCCCGTTCGGACGGCTCGCCGAGCCGATGGAAGTGGTGAGCGCCGCCATCTTCATGGCGTCGCCGGCGGCGAACTTCATCACCGGGCAGATTTTGTTCGTCGACGGCGGCGCGACCGCGGGCTGACTCTCAAGCGGATTCTTTGCCCCCGGATTGCATTCGCGCCAAAGGCGTCAGGCGTCCTTGGTGGCCTTGTCTCTAAGCTCCGGCGCCATCATCAGCATGACACTGGAATAATCGTGCTTGGCGTAACCGGCGTCGCAATGCAGCTTGAACATGTTGCAGGCGATCTCGCCGAGCGAGGCGACGGTCCGCGACTCCGTCGCGAGTTGAACGGCAAGCAGCATGTCCTTGAGCTGGAAGTCGGTGCGGAAGCCGCCCGTATAGCCGCGCGAGGAGGGGACGTTCTCCATGACGCCCGGCCAGGGGTTGAGCTGCTGCAGCGCGAAGTTGGTGCCAGAACTCGTGCGCATGATCTCGGAGAGCACCTTCGGATCGAGCCCGTTGGCAACGCCGAGCGCTAAAGCCTCAGTGCAGCCAACCATGCAGATTCCCGACAGCATGTTGTTGCAGATCTTGGCGGTCTGGCCCGCGCCGTTGGCGCCGGCGTGAACGATGTTCTTCCCCATCGCCTGAAGGATCGAACGCGCCTCTTCGAGGTCGCTCGCGTCGCCGCCGACCATGAAGGTGAGCGTTCCGGCTTCCGCGCCATGCGTCCCGCCGGAGACGGGGGCGTCGATCATCTTGCTGCCGCGCTTCTTCACCTCCTCCGCCAGGTCGCGCGTGACCGAGATGGAGATGGTGCTTGAGTCCATGTAGAGCTTGCCGGCGGGGATCTTGTGGAGGAGCCCGCCTTCTCCGAGATAGACCTCGTGCACATGCGCGCTCGTCGGCAGCATGGTCATGACGATCTCCGCGTCCTCCGCCGCTTCGACCGCGGAGGCGGCGGCCTTGCCGCCGTGCTCGACGATATAGTCGAGGGCTTCCTTCTGGAGGTCGAAGCCGGTGACGCTATGGCCGGCCTTGAGCATGTTGCGGCCCATGGGCTTGCCCATGTTGCCGATTCCGATGAGGGCAACGCGCATTTCCGTCTTCCTCCCTTTTTTCTTAGACGCCCGGCGTGCCGGCGTTGATGATGACCGTCTTCGACCAGGTGAAATGCTCCACCATGCTCTCCAGCGAGAGCTCGCGGCCGATGCCGGAAATCTTGGTGCCGCCGTATTCGATGCTCGCCTCGGCGACGGAGAACTGGTTCACCTGCACGAAGCCCGCCTGGATCTTGTCGACGAACTCCATCGCGCGGGCGAGGTCGCGCGTCCACAGGACGGCGGCCAAGCCGTAGGGCGAGTCGTTCGCCTCCGCGAGCACGGCGTCGAAGTCGCGCCACGGTGCAACGGTCGCGACCGGGCCGAAAATCTCGTCGCGGCAGACCGGCGATTGCGCCGGTATGCCCTCGATCAGCGTGGGCAGATAGAAGTAACCGCGGCGCAGCGTCTCGTCGCTCGGGCGTTGGCCGCCGACGAGGATGCGGGCGCCCGGCGTCTCCCGCGCCATCTCAACGTAGCGCTCGATCCGCGCGAGCTGCTCGGCGGAAATGACGGAGCCGACCTCGGTCGCGTCGTCGAGCGGATTGCCGAGCCGGCCCTTGCCGATCTCCGCCAGCACGCGCTCGATGACCGGCTCGTAGATGTCCTCGTGGATGTAGACCCGCGTTCCGGCCGTGCAGGACTGGCCCTGACGGAAGAGGCGCATGCCCTGGATGATGCCGGGGACGGCGAGATCGAGATCGGCGTCCGGCATGACGATGTTGGGGTTCTTGCCGCCGAGTTCGGCCGTGACGGAGATGAACTTGTCCGCGGCGTAATGCATGATCTGCTTTCCGACGGCGCTCGATCCGGTGAAGGAGAGCTTGCGCACCAACGGATGCTCGCCGAGCGGCTTGCCCGCCTCTTCGCCGTATCCGGAGATCACGTTGGCGACGCCGGGCGGCAGCACGTCCTGGATCAGCTCGAACGCGCGGAGCACGGCAAGTGGCGCCTGCTCCGCCGTCTTCAGCACCGCCGTGTTTCCGGAAGCGAGCGCCGGCCCGATCTTGCAGGACCACTGCATGAGCGGCGCGTTCCAGGGAATGATCGCGCCGACGACGCCGACCGGCACCCGCTTCGTGTAGAGGAAGCGCGACGGCGCCCACGGCGTGGTCTTGCCTTTCACCTCGCTCGCGAGGCCCGCGAAGTAGCGCAGGATGTCGACCATCGTACGCGCTTCTCCGCGCGTTTGGGTGGCGAGCGCGTTGCCGGTCTCAAGCGAGGAAAGCTCGGCGAGGGCTTCCATCTCGGGCTCGAGCCGATCGGCCATCTCCAGCATGACGGCGCTGCGCTTGCGCGCCGGCAGTTCCGCCCAGGCGGAGAAAGCATTTGCCGCCGATTGCACCGCGCGCTCGACATCCTCGGCTCCGCATCGCGCTGCCGATCCGACGATCTCCGCGTTGGCCGGGTTCTCGACCGGGAAGCGCTCGCGGGTGAGGGGCTCCGTCAGCTTCCCGTCGATGACGACCTTGCCAGAGACATGCGCCGCGAGGGCTTTCGCGGCGCGCTCGCGCTCCGCGGTCTTGGATTCCACCGACGCACGATCCGTCTTCTTTGCCGTAGCGAGTTGCGTCATGGGGATGTCCTCCTCTTTGCGCCCCCTCCTGCGCGGCCGGTTTCGCGGTCTTGCCGCCTGCCGGCTTCTTCTTCCGATTCAGCGCCTAAACCGCGCAGACCGGCTCTTGCATTCGTATGCATATGCGATAACCTTTCGCATCGTCAGGGTCAAGAGCGGCCGCCATGTGCCGCGCGCGCCGGGTTTCCGGTTGGGAGGAACGAATGCCAGTCACCCGCATCGGGCTTCTGCTGGGCGATCCGGCGGGAGTGGGCCCGGAAATCGCCGCCAAGCTTCTGGCGCACAACGCGGACCGGGAAGACCTCCGGTTCGTCGTCATCGGCACCGAGGCGGTCTTGGCGGAGGGCGCGCGGATCGCAGGCGTCGAGCTGGCGCTTCCAACGGTCAAGGCCGGCGCGGCGATCCCGAAGGACGCGCCGCGGCAGATCCTGATGACGATTGACGATCGCGACGCGACGGATATCCGCGCGGGCGAAGCGAGCCGCGCCGCCGGCCTTTTTGCGCTTCGCAGCCTGCAGGCCGCAGTCGAGGCGACGCGGGCGAAGCAGATCGACGCGATCGTCTACGCGCCCTTGAACAAGCACGCCATGCATCTTGCCGGTTTCGACGAAATCGACGAGATGCACTATCTGGCGCAGCTCTTCGGCTGCAATCATTTCTGCACCGAGCTGAACGTGCTCGACGATTTGTGGACCGCCCGCGCGACGTCGCACGTGCCGCTGCGCGAGGTCGCATCGAAGCTCACGACGAAGCTCGTCATCGACGCGACGCATCTCGGCGTGACGACCATGGAGCGCGCCGGCATCTCCAAGCCTCGCATCGCCATCGCCGGGCTCAACCCGCATGCCGGGGACGGGGGGACGATCGGGAACGAGGACAACGAGATCATCCTTCCCGCTGTCGAGCGGCTCAGGGACGAAGGCTACGATGTGAGCGGCCCGGCCTCGCCCGACACCGTGATGATGACGGCGCATCGCGGCGCTTACGATCTGGTCGTGACGATGTACCACGACCAGGGCCAGATCGCGCTGAAATGCCTCGGTTTCGAGCGCGTCGTGACGCTCCTTGGCGGTCTGCCGGTGCCGGCGATCACGGCCTCTTCGGGAAGCGCCTACGACATCACCGGGCGTAACAAAGCGAGCCCCGCCGGGCTGATCTCGGCGTGCGATCTGGCGCAACGCCTGACCGCGGCCGCCTGATCGTCAGGAAGCGCCGAGCTTCTGCCGCGCTTCGACGACGATGCGCGCGGTGGACCGCACGATGAGCTCGCCCGGCAGCCGCAGTGAGACGGGCGTCGCCTCCGGGCTATCCATTTGATCGAGCAGGATGGCGATGGTCTCCGAGACCATCGCGTCGACCGGTTGCCTGACGGTGGTCAGGTCGTAACTCGGCCAGGCGGCGGCGGCGATATCGTCGAAGCCGATGATCGAGACGTCGCCGGGGACGGAGAGAGACAGTTCGCGCCGCGCGGCGTCGAGCGCGCCGAGCGCCATGATGTCTGAGATGCAGAAGAGCGCGTCCGGCCGATCGCGCGCGGAAAGAAGCTTCCTGGCGGCCTCGAACCCGCCTTCGTAGGTGTTGCCGCCGGGTTCCTCGCTGAGATCGTCGATGCCGTTGCGGCTGAGCTCCTGCGCGAAAGCCTGCTTGCGCTCCAGATGCGTCGACGTGCTGGCGAGGCCGCCGATCAGGCCGAAGCGCCGATGCCCGGCCGCGAGGAACGTGCGCGCCACGAGCCGTCCGCCTTCCTCGTTGGCGCAGCAGACGGAATTCACCGCGTCGCCGTAAACGGTGCGGTTGAAGAGCACCACAGGGGTGCCGCCCTTTCCCACCGTCTCCGCCATGCGCGAGGAGAGCGTCGCGGAGGCGACCACTACGCCGGCGATCTGGTACTGCATGAGCTGCGGCAGAACCTCGTCCACGTCGTGGCCGGGTGGAACGCTGAACAGGAGCACGCGGCGCCCGAGCCGCTGCAGATTGTAGGTGAAGGCGCTCAGGACCGCTGGGTAGAACGGGTTGAGAAGGTCCCCCATCACGATGCCGATCATGTTGGATTTGCGCGAGATCAGCGATCGCGCCAGCTCGTTCGGACGGTAGCCGAGCTCCGCGGCGATGGTCAGCACCCGCTCGCGGGTCGCCTCGGAGACAACGTCCTGGCGGTTGAAGGCGCGGGAAACCGTTGACTGGGAGACACCCGCCGCGCGCGCAACCTCCGTCGACGTCACTTTCTTCATATAGGGGCACCTTGGAGAGACACCCGAGAGGGATTGCCGGGTTGCCCTGTTCCGCCGCTCCAGTCAAACCCCGGCGCCCAAACCTAGCGTAGCGGCGAGGGGCGTGACCATAGGCGGATTGGACTCAGGCGGCCCTCTATCGCGGGAGGCGGCGACGCCCGAAGAGGAGTGGGAGGTTCTCCTCCCCGGGCGACCGAGTGGCGGCCGGACGAAGCGAAAGCATGCCCGCCGCCCGCCACGCGGATTTCTGGTGCGCCGCGGGGCGCTAGGGCATATCGCTCAGCATCGAGACGAACTGGAGCTCGACATCCTTGGTCAGGAGATCGAGACGCTTCTCCCAGAAGCTCTTCAAGTACGGCATCTCCAGATGCTCGTCCAAGTCTTTCCGTGTCTTCCAGTTCTCGTAGAAAATGAAGAAGTTCGGATCGTCGTTGCTGACATGCAGATGGTATTCGACGCACCCGGCCTCCGCGCGCGTCGGCTTGACGAAGGCGTGGAGGATTTCCAGGAGCTCGGCGCGCTTCTCGGGCTTGGCGTGCAGGTAGGCGATCAGAGTGCATTCCGGTTTCAACGTGTCCTCCCGATATTCTGTTCTTGAAACTTGTCGTGCTGCGCGGCCCAAGGCTCGCGTCAGACCAGGACCATGCCGCCGTCGCACATGATGATCTGGCCGGTGATGTAGTCGGAATCCGAGGAAGCCAGGAACGCGGTGATCCCCGCCAGGTCGACGGGCTTCGACGGGAAGCCGAGCAGAATGTTGGCGGAGAAGGACTCGATGAACTCGCCCTTCTTCTTGATGACGCCCTTGTCGATCATGTCCTGCTCAAGCCCGTCCCAGAGCGGCGTCACGACGACGCCCGGCGCGATGCCGTTGACGGTGATCTTGTGCGGCGCCATCTCGCGTGCCCCGGCCTGCGTCAACGAGATGACCCCGGCCTTGCTGACGCAATAGGGCGCGAACTCCGCATAGCCCTGGCGGCCGGCGATCGAGGCGGTGTTGATGATCTTTCCGCCGCGACCCTGCGCGATCATCTGCTTGCCGATTTCCTGCATGCCGATCATGACGCCGAGCGTGTTGACGCGGACGATCGAGTTGAAATTGTCCTCGTCGACCTCGAAGAACGGTACCGGCTTGTTGAAGCCGGCATTGTTGAACAGGACATCGATGCCGCCAAAAGCCTTGACGGTCTTCTCGACCATTGCCTTGACTTGCGCCCGCTCCGCGACGTCCACCTTCACCGCGATCGCCTCGTGGCCCTTGTCCTTCAGGTCGGCCGCGACCGACTCCGCCTTGGGTCCGTTCATGTCGGCCACGACGACCCGGGCACCTTCATCCGCCAGGCGGCGGATGATGCCTTCGCCGAGCCCTTGGGCGCCGCCCGTGACGATGATGCTTTTGCCTTCGATACCGTTCATTTAAGTCGCTCCAACCTCAAATCACGCATCTTCGCGCGCTCGCCGCGCCTGCGAGTAGATCGCGACCGCGCCGAGCGTGATGCCTCCGATGAACCAGTACTGCCAGGCGCCGGACAGGCCGAGGAACGTGGTGGCCGAGTAGATCACCTGGATCAGGATCGCGCCGAAGAGGACGCCGATGAAGGAGCCTCTTCCGCCGAACAGGCTGGCGCCGCCGAGCACCACCGCGGCGATGCTGCTCAGCGTGTAGCCGGTCCCCTGGTTGGGGTCGCCGATGCCGAGCTGCGCCATCACCAAGACCCCGCCGAGCGCGGTCAGGAACGAGCAGGCGAAGAAGGCGGCGACGACCGTCCAATTGGTCGGCACGCCGATGCGCGCGGCGGAATTCTCGTTCGAGCCGACGCCGCGGATGCTGAGGCCCCAGCGCGTGTAGCGCAGCGCGATCTCAAGTCCGATCGCGAGCAGCACCGCCAGGATGAACGAGATCGGAATGCGGCCGATCTTGATTTGGATCGCGTCGATGACCTGCGTGCTGATCACGCCGCCGGGGAGGGGACGCAAGAGCACCGATATGCCCTGAATGATGATGTACATGCCGATCGTCGCGGCGACGGCGGTGAAATTGCCGAAGCGGACCAGCGCGCCGTTGATGAAGCCGATCGCCGCACCCGGTTCCGAGCATGGCGAGGAGGCCGACGACCATCCAAGGGACAGAGCTTTCGTCGATGAAGAAGAATGATGAGATGACGACGACGAGGCCGATCAACGGGCCGACCGAGACGTCGATTCCGCCAGTCAAGATGGCGCACATCTGCCCGTAGCCGACGAATGCCAGCGCCGCGGAGAGGAGCAGCAGCTTCTCGATGTTGAATGCGGAGACGAAGCGGATGTTCTCCGCTGTCGCGAAAGCCCCGAGAAGCACGATCAGCAGCGCGAGGACGAGGCTCGGTGCGTAGTCGCCGGCCGCAAAGCGGCGAAGGCGCCAGCCCCAGCTCATGTGTCCGCCCGCCGCTCCGGCGCCGCGCTCATCCGCCTTGCGGTGCGACGTAGCGGTGACCATCGTGCGGCCGATCTCTTCCTCCGTGACCGCCGGTCCGGAGAGTTCGCCCACATTGTGCCCGCGCGAGAAGACGATGACGCGGTCGCAAAGCCCTTCGAGCTCGAGCGTGTCGGACGAAACGATGACGACGGGTATCCCGCTGTCGGCGATCTCGCGCAGGATGCGGTAGATCTCGGCGCGCGCGCCGACATCGACACCGGCCGTCGGCTCCTCGGCGAGGACAAGCTTCGCGTCGGCGAGCATGGCGCGCGCCAGGACGACTTTCTGCTGATTGCCGCCCGAGAGGCTGCCGACATTGGTATCGATGGAGGGCGTACGGATAGCGAGCTTCTCGCGCTGCTCCTCGACGCTTGCGTATTCGAGCCGACGCCGGATCACGCCGAACCGCGCGAGCCGCGGCAGTCCGGTCAGCGCAGCATTCTCCCGGACCGAGAGGCGCATGAAGAGCCCCTCATTCTGCCGGTCGGAAGTCAGGAACGTGACGCCCGCTTTGTGCATCACTTCGGGCCGGCCAAGCCGCAGCGTCTTTCCGCCGAGCGTCACTTCGCCCGACGCGCTGACGAGACCCGCGAGCGAGCGCAGGAACTCGCTCTGTCCGTTGCCGGTGATGCCGGCGATGCCGACGATCTCGCCGCCGCTCGCGGTCATGCTCACGTCGTGGAAATTGCGGCCGGCGAGCCTGTTGACGGCGAGCCTGGCGCTTCCGTCCTTCAGGCCCGCGCTCTTCGGCGGAAAGACGCTGGTGACCGTCCTGCCGACGATCAGCCGCAGCATGTCCTCGTCCGACATCTCGTCGACGGGAGCGGAGCCTTTGACCTCGCCGTCACGCATGACGGTGACCCGGTCGGCGATCTGGCGAACCTCTTCAAGGCGGTGCGAGATGTAGATCACCGCCGCACCGCGCGCGGCGGCGTCGCGAACCTTTTCGAAAAGGAGCTGGACGAGATCGGCGGTAAGCGGCGCGGTCGGTTCGTCGAGAACGAGAACCTTCGGATCGATCGCCAGCGCCTTCGCCAGCTCGATGAGCTGCCTCTGCGCAACGCCGACATCGGTCATGCGGGTCTTCGGATGCACCGTGCAGCCGACGCGCTCGAGCTGGCTCGCGACCCAGTCCATGCTGCGCCCGTCGCTTCGGCGCAAAGCCCGCGGAACGGCGAGGAGCATGTTCTCCGCGACGCTCAGATCAGGGAGCACGGCGGGGTGCTGGTGAACAATGGCGAGGCCCAGGCGCTGCGCCTGCGCGGCGCTGAGACGCCCGATCGCCTCGCCACGAATTTCAATGCTGCCGGTGTCGGGGCGGATGTCGCCGGAAGCGATGCCCATCAAAGTGGACTTGCCGGCGCCGTTTTCTCCCAACAGGGCATGGACTTCGCCAGCCACGGCCGCGAACGAGACGTCATTGACGGCCACGACTCCGCCAAAGCGCTTTGAGACGTGACTGAGCCGGAGCCCGTCCATTCTTGGCTCAGACACGCGATCGAAGACCGGTGCCCGTTCAACTACTGTCACTCGTCGCTCCCTTCGCGACAGCCATCGTGGCGCAAATCCGATCGCCCAGGAAGGAGGAGGGAGGGAGAACCTATCTCCCTCCCTCCCTGCTTGTTGTCCTGACGCTTAGAGGCCGCCCTTCAGCGCCTCAAGCGTCTGCTCGGTCGTCAGGCTGGTTCCGTTACCCGCCGACGCCGGCAGCTCCGGCGTGCAGAAGACGACGCCCTTCAGCGAGTCGTCCATCACGAAGTTCGTGACGATCTTATCGCCGGGGTTGGCCGCGACGTGCTCACCGCCCTTGGTGTCCTTGATGATGAGCGGCTGGTCCACCTTGCCACCGGTCGCCTCGGCGATCGCCCACTGAATGGCGAGCCGGACGTTCCATTGCTCGGCGCTCGTCGTCATGAACTGGAACGACAATTCCTTGCCATCGGCATGCAGTTTCTCCCACTCGCATCCGAAGCCGTTCGCATCTTCGCCGGCGATCAGCGGAAGGTCACGACCGGCGCGCTGGAAAGCACCGGAGGTCAGGATCGGGACCGACAGGTCGCCGAACATGCCGTCGATCTTCGGATACTTGGCGATCAGCGCTGTGATGGATTTCGCCATCATGCTCGGATCCCAGTTGACGACTTCGAAGGGGTCCTGGCCGATCCACTCGATGTCGGGATAGTCCTTCAGGACATCGTGCATGCCCTGCGACTTCTCGACGCTCTCGGAGTTCCCCGCGGGGCCGCCTTCATAAGCGACGGTGCCCTTGCCGCCCATCGCTTCGGCGAGCCATTTCGCCCAGGTCACACCGTGATCGTAGAAGTTGGTGCCGACGAAGACGCTGTAGTCCTTGCCTTCTTCTCCACCCACTTTGACGCGGTAAGGAACGACGGCACTGCCCTGCTTGAAGGCGTCGCGGATGGCCGGAAGCATTGCAGGACCGGCGTCCGGGAAGACCACGATGGCCTCGACGCCCTGCGCGGCGAGGCCCTGAACGTCGGAGATCGCCTTCTGGGTGTTGCCCTGACCGTCCGTATGCGTCCAGCCGGTCACGTTCGGGCAACGGCTCGCCTCGTTGATCGCGGCGGCCGTGGTCATCTGACGCCAGGGGTTATCGGCGAAGCCGTCAGCCAGAGCGACCGAGATCTCTTTCGTTCCGCAGAAATCGGGCGGCGTTGCTTCTGGCTCTGCGCAGTAAAGCCCGCCGGCGATGTCCTTGCACCACTGCGGCGGCTCGGCCGCGGAGGCGGGAAGCGATCCCGCCACCATTCCGGCGATGGCTACGGCGCCCGAAAGGAGCCATGTCTTGTGCTTAGATTTCATCCTAGATTCCTCCATTTACTACTTCCTCCCAAAGTCGACCTCGGGGTCTGACGACGCCCCGAAACCATCTATGCAGTTGGGCCGCCGGCAATCGTGGGCATCGGTCCTTGCGGCCCGAGCTTGCGCAGCCACCCCGTCAATCTGTTAAGCCGCAGGCTGTAGACGGCGACGCCGATGATGATGGCTCCTCCCTGGAAGAGGAACTGCACACCGACGCTCGCGCCCGTCGTCAGGACAAGCTGCTGAAGCTGGGTCAGGAACACCGCGGCAATCACGGTGGCGGCGAGATTTCCCGCGCCGCCGAAGAGCGATGTTCCCCCGAGCACCACCGCTGCGATCGATGGGATCAGGTAGGTGTCGCCCTGGAATGCGCTCGGCAGCGACATCAAGCCGGCCAGGAAGATTCCGCCCATGCAGTAGAGCACGCACGCCCCGACATAGGCCGCGATCTGGTAATTGGCCGCCATCACGCCGGCCGCGCGCGCCGCGCGCGCATTCGCGCCGACGGCCTCGAACCGCCGACCGAAAACGGTCCGCTTTATGATGAAGCTGACGATGACGGTCGTGATGATGGCGAGATAGGCGAGCGTCGTGATCCCAAAGATCTTGTAGTCCACGAATTGGGAAAGGCTCGCCGGAACCTGCACCGGCGTGCCGCCGGAGATCTTCAGGTTGATGCCGTAAAGCAAGGCGTTTGTGCCGATAGTCGCGACGATCGGCGCGACGCGCGCCTTGCTCACGAGGAGCCCGTTGATGACCCCGGCGCAGATCGCCGCGCCGAAGGCGATGCAAAGCGCCAGGCCGAGCGCGGTGCCCTGGAAGCCGGGCTGGCTGCTCGAGTAGTAGGCGACGATCACACCGCTCAGCGAGACCACGCCGGGAACGGAAAGATCGATCCCCCCCTGTTGGATGACGAGCGTCTGACCGAGCGCGACGAGCGCCAGGATCGCCGCGAACGGAAGCATGCCGCTCATCGCGCCCTGCCCAAGGCTCTCGGGCTGCACCAGCCAGCTCAGCAGGAAAAGCAGAAGCGTCGCGACCAGGATTCCGCCGTTCGTGCGCAGCGAATTTCGCAGCGCGACCGCCGTGCCGCGGGAAGGCACGCCCGCGCCATCTCCCGGCCGGGAAGCCCTTTGCATGCCGGTGGGATCGCTCAAGCCCGCTTCTCCCTTCGCGAGCGCGCGCGCTGGCCCGAAGCGCTCAGCACTTCGTGACCCGCGCAAGTTCTGCGCGCCTGGATCTTGCGTCGTGATCGGTCACCGCCATGCGGTCCTTCGCTTCCTCCCTTGGCAGGATCATCGAGCCCGGCACGGCGCGTGATCCTTGTCCTTGTTGTTGTTCTGGCGGTCAGCCTGGCGACCGCGCTTTGCGCGCTCCGACGGAGTTCGTCAGAGCAACGAGCACTTCTTGAGAACGTTCTCAGGGAACGTTTACATGCGCTACCGTATGGTCCGCGCGATATTTCTGTCAAGGGATCCGGAAGGACGAATGACGCGACAGTCGTTCCGGCAACGCCGGTGAAAACGCGAAGCTTCGCGCAAGTTGTGTCGAAGGCTGCGCGCCGATCTGAAACGATTGGAAAGCCACGCGGAACGCCAGCGCTCACGATCGACATGACACCCTCCCTCCCGGCGTTCAGCGGCTCGTTCGCGGCGGCTGATTTTGCAGGGAGAGGAGCAAGCCACGTGCCACGCCCGAAGGGCGGGTTACGCCTCCAAAGCCGCTTGTTCTCGGCGGTTTAGTGTCTCGATTTGCGACAGATGATCCAGACTTGGCGCGCTCATTCGTGTGGGACCACGAGAACGGGAACGCGCCGTCGTCGACGCGAGGCGTGACTGCGCCTACGACTTCTTGCGGAACGCCGTCGTTCCGCGTTCGATCAGCTCGCCGGGGATGCGGGTTATCTCCGCCTTCAGCGGAGAGCGTCGCATGAGTTTTCGCACCAGGTCGACAGTGCTCTCGATCATTGCCGCGGTCGGCTGGCGCAGCGTGGTGAGGGAGTAGGGCGGCCAGGCGGCCATCGGGATGTCGTCGAAGCCGACCACCGACAGGTCTTCCGGGATGCGGATCGAAAACTCGCGCCGCGCCGCGTCCATCACGCCAAGCGCGACAATGTCGTTTGCGCCGAAGACCGCGTCGGGCCTTGGCCCGTTAGCGAAAAGCCGCATCGCGGCGGCGTAGCCGGCCTGATAGCTGAAGGCGCCCGCCTCTTCACGGACCGGAACCGCAAGTCCGCGCTGCACGGCGCGCCGGCGGAACCCTTTCCAGCGGTCGACGGTCGTTGATGCGTCGGGACGGCCGGCGACGTAGGCGAGCCGCTTGTTGCCGCGCTCGATCAGGTGGTCGGCGATCTGCGAGCCGCCGCGCGTGTTGTCGCAGGTGACCGCCCACGAGACGCCGTCCTGAGCGTAGCGGTTGAAGAAGATCACCGGCGTCCCGGCCTCGCGGCAGGCCTGCGCTGCAGCAGAGGGCAGGGTCGCGGCGAGCAGGATGGCGATATCCGGCTGATAACGGAGCAGAAGTCGTAGCGCCTCGTCGCTGCTGCGCGAGGGGCTGGCCGAGACCAGCATGACGCTCATGTCGATGGTCTGAAGCCCCTCGGTAAGGTTGTTCAGCACCTCCGGATAGAACGGGTTCGTGATGTCGGAGGCGACGATGCCGACGATATGGGTGCGCTTGGTGATCAGGCTGCGAGCCAGCGGATTGGGCTTGTAGCCGAGCTCCGTGGCGCGCTTCAGCACCAGGCGCCGCGTATCACCGGCGATCGCCGCGTATTTGTGGAAGGCGCGCGAGACCGTCGACACCGACATATCGAGATCCGCGGCGAGGTCGCGCAAGGTGACGCGCGGCTTTTGCCTATACACGTTTGTTCGGCGCTTCATGACCATGCGACCATTGTCTTGCTGTAACTGGCGCGTCCTGTTCTGACAATCGGGAAGCGGTTACTCTGTCGCGCTTCGATCGGATCCCTTGACAGGAATTAACCGCGCGCCGTACGTTAGACAATGTAAACGTTCCCTGAGAACGTTCTCGCAAGCCCAAAGGCACCCCCGCTCCGTCCCAGGAGGAGCGGGCGCCGGACAGCGAAGAAGAAGAATCGAGCAGGAGATCCCGGCCGCACCCCCAGGCCGCATCCTGCTTGGCGGAGGAGACGAAAGGCCCAATGTCATCCGACATCGCCATGGTCGACGCGCATGTCCATTTCTGGGATCCGACCCGGCACTACTATCCCTGGCTTTGCGATAAGCCTTTGATTCCGTTCCGCTACGGGGACTATTCCTCGATCTGCCGCCCGTATCTTCCCGCCGACTATTTCGCCGATGCGGGCGAGCACAACGTCGTCAAGTTCGTCTATCTGGAAACCGAGTGGGACCCACGCGATCCGATCGGCGAGATGGACTTCGTCGTCGAGCTGCGTCGCGAGACGGGCTTCCCGAATGTCGCCATCGCGCAGGCCTGGCTCGACCGCGAAGACGTGGCGGAGGTGCTGGAGAGCCACGCGGCCCGCGACTTCGTTCGCGGCGTGCGGCAGAAGCCTCGCGGCGGTTCTTCGCCGCAGGAACGCGGCTCGACCAGCATGAGCGATCCGAAATGGCGCGAGGGCTTCGCACGACTGAAGCCGCTCGGCCTGCAGTTCGATCTGCAGACACCGTGGTGGAATCTGGACGAGGCGGCTGACCTCGCGCGCGCATTTCCGGAGACTCAGATCGTTCTTCTGCATACCGGTCTGCCGGCCGACCGCAGTGCGGAAGGCATCGCGGGATGGAAGGCGGCGATGAACGTTCTCGCTCAATGCCCGAACGTCGCCGTCAAGATTTCCGGCATCGGTGTTCCGGGCGTGCCGTGGACGGTGAAGAACAACCGCGACATCGTGCTTTCCACCATCGATGCATTCGGCGTCGACCGCGCGATGTTCGGGAGCAACTTCCCCGTCGACAGCGTCTGCGGCGATCTGAAGACGATCTTCTCCGGCTACAAAACGATCACCGCGGATTTCTCGCAGGAGGATCGCAAGAAGCTTTTCCACGACAACGCCATCCGGATCTATCGGATCGATGGCTAGCAAGATCGGATATGTCGGGGTCGGCCTGATGGGCGGCCCGATGGTGCGCTGGCTCCTGGCGCGGGGCTTTGATGTGCGCGCCTTCGACATTGCGGCGGATCGGCTGAGTGAAGCGGTGGCGGCCGGCGCCGAGCCCGCGGCCTCGCCCGGTGACGTCGTTGAAGGCGCCGATCTCGTCGCGCTGAACCTGCCGACGACGAAGGCGGTCGAGGAGGTGGTCTTCGCGAAGAACGGGATTGCGGAGCGCATCCGACCTCCGTGCCTTCTGGTGGATTTCTCCACGATCGAAGTGGAGAGCTGTCGCGCCTTTGCCGAGCGCCTGAAGCATGCGACGGGCGCCAATTGGATCGACGCGCCCGTTTCGGGCGGACCGGTGGCGGCGGAGAGCGGAACGCTCACCGTCATGGCCGGCGGCGAGGCCGACGACATCGAGCGGCTGCGCCCATTCTTCGATGCGATATCCGGCAGCTTCACGCATGTCGGGCCGACCGGCGACGGACTGGTCGCCAAGATGGTCAGCCAGCTCATCGTCGGCTGCCTGCATGTCGTGCTCGCTGAGGCCGCGCGGCTGGCCGAGCTCTCCGGCATCGATGCGAAGGCGATTCCCGCTTGCGTCGCCGGCGGCCATGCCGACGGGGTGCTGTTGCGGCAGCTCTATCCGCGCATTGTGGCGCGCGATTTCCAGCCGCGGGCCTATGTCCGCCAGCTGGTCAAGGACCTGCACATGGTGGAAGCGCTGACCGCCGCCGCCGGCATGCCGGCGCCGATGCTCGGCGAGGCGAGCCGCATGTACCAGGCACTCGTGGATCGCGGCGACTCGGAGCTCGATTCCTCCGCCGTGGTGAAGATGTACGAAACCGCCGTCGATGCGCAGGCGACGCCGCGTGCCGGGCGTGAAGGAGCGCATTAGATGAGGAAGCTCAAGGAAGGTCGCAGCGCCAAGGATGTCGCTGAGGACGCCGCGAAGGTCCGGGCCACGGTCGAAGGCATCCTGGCCGATATCGAGGCGCGCGGCGACAAGGCGGTGCGCGAGCTTTCCGTCAGGTTCGACGGGTGGGACCGCAGCGACTACCGGCTGACCGACAAGGAGATCCGCGACTGTGTCGCCGAGCTTTCCGCGCAGGAGATCGACGACGTCAAGTTCGCGCAGGCGCAGGTCAGGAATTTCGCCGAGAAGCAGAAGGCCTGCCTCGTGGACCTGGAGGTGGAGACGCTTCCCGGCGTGATCCTCGGCCACAAGAACATCCCGGTGAACTCGGTCGGCTCCTACGTCCCCGGCGGCAAATATCCGATGGTGGCTTCCGCCCACATGTCGGTCATCACCGCGAAGGTCGCCGGCGTGCCGCATATCGCGACATGCGCGCCGCCCTATCAGGGCAAGCCCGCCTCCGCCATCGTCGCCGCCCAGTATTTCGGCGGCGCCGACGTGATCTATTGCCTGGGCGGCATCCAGGCGGTCGGCGCGATGGCGCTCGGGACTGAGACGATCGATGCGGTCGACATGCTCGTCGGCCCGGGCAATGCCTTTGTCGCCGAGGCCAAACGCCAGCTCTACGGCCGCGTTGGCATCGATCTCTTCGCCGGCCCGACGGAGACGCTGGTCATCGCCGACGACACGGTCGACGCGGAGATGTGCGCGACCGATCTGCTCGGCCAGGCCGAGCACGGCAAAACCTCCCCGGCGATCCTGCTTACCACCTCCGAGAAGCTTGCACGCGATACGATGGCTGAAGTGGAACGGCTCCTGGAAATTCTGCCGACCGCGGCCGTCGCGCGGGAAGCCTGGAACGATTACGGCGCGGTGATCGTGTGCGACGACGACGCGGAGATGGTGCGCGAGGCCGATCGCATTGCCTCGGAGCACGTCCAGGTCATGACGCGCGACCCGGACTATTTCCTCGCCAACATGACGAATTACGGGGCGCTTTTCCTCGGCCCGCGCACCAACGTCGCCTACGGCGACAAGGTGATCGGGACGAACCATACGCTGCCGACCATGAAAGCGGCGCGCTACACCGGCGGCCTGTGGGTCGGGAAGTTCCTCAAGACCTGCACCTATCAGAAAGTGCTGACAGACGCGGCCTCCGCGGAAGTGGGCGAACGCTGCTCGCGGCTCTGCATGCTGGAGGGTTTCGCCGGGCACGCGGAGCAGGCCAATATCCGCGTGCGCCGCTACGGCGGGCGCAACGTGCCCTATGCCACCGCCGCCGAGGCGAAGGTCGACGCCTGACGAAATCCGCGCGAGGGAGTGACATGCTGCTTGCAGACAAGGTCTCGATCATCACCGGTGCGGCGTCGCCGCGCGGCATCGGCAAGGCGACAGCCCGCCACTTCGCCGAAGCCGGCGCCCGCGTCGCGCTCGTCGATCTCGATCAGGCGCAATGCGACGCCGCAGCCAGCGATGTCGGCCCGGAACATCGCGGATACGCCTGCGACGTCACTAATCCGGAAGCGTGCCGAAAGGTCGTGGAGCAGGTCATCGCGGATTTCGGGCAGGTCGACAGCCTGGTGAACTACGCCGGCGTCAGCCACCCCGATCGCCTGATGGAGGCGACGGAGGAGCGCTATGACCTGGTCATGAATGTCAATGTGCGCGGGACATTCAACATGTGCCGGGCGGTGGTGCCGCATTTCAAGTCGCGCAAGACCGGCAACATCGTGTGCATCGGCTCGGTGGCCGCGGAGCGTGGCGGCGGCATCTTCGGCGGCGCTCACTATTCCACGTCCAAAGGCGCTGCTCAGGCTCTCGGAAAAGCCCTGGCGCGCGAGCTTGGCCCGGACGGGATCCGCGTCAACTCGATCGCGCCGGGGACGATCGACACGGACATCTTCCAGGGGCTGCTCTCGGAAGAACGGCGCAAGGCGATCGCGGCGGAAGCGCCGCTCGGCCGCCTCGGCACGCCCGACGACGTCGCCAAGGCCTGCCTGTTCCTGGTCTCCGATCTCGCAAGTTACGTCACCGGCATTGTGCTCGACGTCAACGGCGGCATCCTCATCCATCAATAGCGTTCAAAGACCCAGATGACGGCGCAATCGACATCGATCCTTGATATCTTCCGGCTTGACGGACGGCGCGCGCTTGTCACCGGCGCGGGGCGCGGCATCGGCCTCGGAGCGGCGGGCGCCCTTGCCGAGCTGGGCGCGGCGGTGACGCTCGTCGCGCGCACCCGCGAGGATGTGGAGAAGGCGGCCGAGGACATCCGCGCGAAGGGCGGCGAGGCCGACGTGCTGGTCCTCGACGTGATGGATATCGAGGCGATGGGCGCGGCGATCGCCGAGCGAGAACCCTACAACATCCTCTTCAACAATGCCGGCTTGAACCGGATCAACACCTTCATCGACGTGAAGGTGGAGGACTTCGACTACGTCTTCGGGCTGAACGTGCGGGCGGCATTCTTCGCGGCGCAGGCGGTGGCGCGCAAGCTCGTTGCCGCCAAGCAGACCGGCTCCATCATCAATGTCTCCTCGCAGATGGGGCACGTCGGCGCCGCCGAGCGCTCCGTCTACTGCGCCTCCAAATGGGCGCTCGAGGGGATGACGCGGGCGATGGCTCTCGATCTCGCGCCCAACGGAATCCGGGTCAACACAATCTGCCCGACCTTCATCGCGACGCCGTTGGCGAACCAATTCCTCGCCGATCCCGAATTCAAGGCGTTCGTTGAGACGAAGATCAAGCTGGGCCGCGTCGGCGAGGTGAAAGACCTGCTCGGCGCGATCATACTCCTTGCGTCCGATGCCTCCTCGTTGATGACCGGTTCGTCGGTGGTCGTCGACGGCGGGTGGACGGCGGACTGAGCGCGCCATGGCCGGTTCCCGCGCCGCGAACCTGCATCGCCCGAGCTTCGGAAGGGCGACCGATGGAATTGCTGGCGACGCCCTTCCGGCCGGGGTCGACGACGATCGGCTTATCGCCTACGCGCTCACCGCCGAGCCGGTCTTCGCCGGCATGCGCGCCTTGATCGGGCAGCTTTCCGGGATTCTGATCCTTGCCCAGGCGCGGCGCTGGCGCGAAGTCCCCGACCTGCCCGATCTCGCGGTCCTGCGCGAGCGCCGCGACGAGGTCGCGGACTATCTCGGGCTGATAGAGGCGCCGGACGCGCGGCGGGCGGATCTGCAAAAGCTCAACGACGCGATGGGCCATGTCGACAAGGCGATCGCCGTCGTCGCGGAGATGCGCCCCGCTCAGACCGATGAGGGTGTGGCGAAAGCATCTACGTATCTGAAAGCCGCCTACCGGCTGATGCAAAGCGCCTGCGATCACCGCCTCGGGCTCGCGATGATCGATCCGAGCGCCGCCTGTTGCAGCTGCGGAGCCACGCTCGCGCAGCCGAGAATTCGGGAGGAATGAGAACAATGGCGCAATATTCGATCTGGGTGCTCGAATACAGCTACGTGATGAAGTTCCATAAGAGCGGCGTGCTCTACGGCGCGCACAATGCCGGCTACCTGAAGCTCCCTTACTGCTACACCCTCATCAAGGGGAACGGCCACAACGCGCTGTTCGACGTCGGCCACATGAACAAGGGCTTCGGCAAGGAGTTCGGCGAGAGCCTCGGGGTGGAGAACTGGCAATCGCCAGAGACCGTTCTGGGCGAGGTCGGCCTAAGGCCGGCGGATATCGACACGATCCTCATCTCGCACGCGCATTTCGATCACTTCGGCAATGTCGAGGATTTCCCCGAGGCGACCTTCTACATCCAGGAACGCGAGATCGCGAAATGGGTGTGGGCGATGTCGCTGCCGATGCGCATGCGCAACGTGCTGACCGGCATCGATGTGGCGGACATCCTGCGGGGCGTCGATCTGGCGCGCAATCAGCGCCTCGTCTGCGTTGACGGGGACGTGCGGGACGTGATCCCGGGCGTCGACCTTCATGCCGCTTTCGACACCCACACATTCGGCTCGATGTGGGTGTCCGTGCGCAACGACGGCAAGACGGATTCGCAGGACGTCTGGGTGCTTGCCGGCGACCTCGCCTACCAGTTCGAGAATCTTGGCCACACCGGTGCCGGCGGCGAGCCCACGCAACCCTACATCCCGGTCGGGCTCGCGACGGGCAGCCAGCTCAATCTGCTCATGACGACGGAAGAAATGGTCAAGGCTGTCGACTACGAGACCATGCGCGTGATCCCGCCGCACGAGGAGCGCATCAAGGAGCATTATCCGTCGCGCATCACCGACAAGGGCCTGCGCATCACGGAGATATGTCTCGCCGACGGCGAGACGTCGAAGGTGGCCTGAGCATTCGTGGGAACAGGGCCGCAGCGAAGTGTCGTGAATTGAGACACGTGCGCGCCGCGATGCGCCGGCCGGTCTCACGCGCGCAACAGCGGGAGGCCTGAAAACGGCCGCTGAAACCGGCTGAACTTCGGCCTTCGCGTCGGCCGAAGCCGCGGCGCTCGCGCTGGCACGCCGTTTGCGGCGACATCGACAAAAGAATGCCGTCGCAGTCGGCCGGCCGGGAGGAAGTCATGAAGGCGGTCCGCTTCCACAACAAGCGGGACATTCGCGTGGAGGACGTGCCGGAGCCTTCCGAGCCGCTTGCCGCCGGCCAGGTCCTGGTGAAGCCGATCGTCTGCGGCATCTGCGGCACCGACATTCACGAATATATCGGCGGCCCGATCGTCACCCCCGCCAAGCCGCACGTCTATACGGGCGCGCAGAACCCGCAGATCCTCGGGCATGAGTTCTCCGCCGTTGTCGAGGATGTCGGGCCGGGCGTGACGACGGTCTCTCCGGGCTCGCGCGTTTCCATCCAGCCGCTCATCGCGCCGCGCGACGACTATTACGGCAAGCGCGGACTTTATCATTTGAGCGAGAAGCTCGGCTGCGTCGGCCTTTCGTGGGCATGGGGCGGGATGGCGGAGAAGGCCGTCCTCAACGACTACAACGTCGTGCCGATCCCTGACGGCGTCTCCGACATCCAGGGAGCCATGATCGAGCCAGCGGCGGTGGCGCTTTACGGCGTCGACCGCGGCGGGGTGCGCGCCGGCTCCAGCGTGCTTGTCTCCGGCGCGGGGCCAATCGGTGCGCTGACCGTGCTGGCGGCGAGGGCGGCGGGGGCGAGCACGCTCTTCATCAGCGAGCCGAACGAGAACCGCCTCGCCAAGGTGCTGAAGCTCGCGCCGGGCGCCATCGGCATCAATCCGAAGAAGGACGATGCTTTGGCGGTCATCCGCGCGCATACCGAGGAGGGCGTCGGCGTCGACGTGGCGCTTGAATGCGTCGGGCTGGAGGCTTCGCTCAACCTGTGCGCGGCCGCCGTGCGCCGCCGCGGCACCGTAGTTCAGACCGGCCTCCACACCAGGCCCGCCTCCATAGACGCCATGCTCTGGGCGCTAAAGGACATCACGCTGGAGGCGACCTGGTGCTATCCCGTTCAGATATGGCCGCGGATCGCCTCGATGATCGAAGCCGGCATCCTGCCGGTGGAGAAGATCATCACCGCGGAGATCGAAGCCGAAGACGTTGTCGAGAAGGGCTTCGAGGAGTTGCTTGACCCTGCCGGCCGGCACCTGAAGATTCTGGTGCGCGCGGCATAGAAATGCGCACTCGCCGGCAAAGTTTGCCAGGAGGAAACCGATGACCAACCAGATCCGCGGGCTTGTCTTCGAAAAGCCGAACCAGCCCGTCATCGCGACGATGCCGATGCCGGAACCCGATCAGAACGAGCTCCTGATCCGTACCAAGGCGGTCGGTATCTGCCATTCCGACTATGAGCTGCTGTCGGGCAACTACATCATCCCGATCTCCTATCCGGTGACGCCCGGGCACGAATGGTGCGGCGAGGTGGTCGACAAGGGGAAGAACGTCGCCGGCTTCGAGATCGGCGACCGCGTGGTCGGCGAGTGCGTGATCAAGACGCCGGAGCGCATCCACCATTTCGGCTTCTCGATGAGCGGCGCGGACCGCGAATATTTCGCGGCGCGGCCGGAATGGCTTCACAAGCTGCCGGACTCCCTGGACGACAAGGCGGGCGCGCTGATCGAGCCGTTCACGTGCGGGTTCTATGCCGTGCTCCGGAACGGCGGCACCAATGCCAGCGAGACCGTCGTCATCTCCGGCGGCGGCACGATCGGGCTGGTCAGCGCCGCCGCGGCCATCGGCATGGGCGCGCGCACCATCGTCGTCGATCCGATCGCCAAGCGGCGGGAGATCGCGCTGAAGCTCGGCGCGGCCGCCGCCCTCGATCCGCGCGAGAATGCGGTGGGTGAGATCAAGGAGATGACGCAGGGGAGGGGCGCCGACCTCGTCGTCGAAGCTTCGGGCCACGACACCTCGCTCGCCAGCATCTTCGACTACGTGCGCGAGGAGGGTCGCGTCTCCATGGTCGGCATCAATATCGGCAAGAAGATCCCCGTCGAACTCGGAAAAATCCAGATCAAGAACCTGCAGGTGCGCGGCTGCATCGGCTCGCCCGGCGTCTGGCCGGCGGCGATCCGTTTCCTGGAGCGCACCGGCCTCGATCTGTCGCCGATCCAGACCCACGACTTCGACCTGCTCGACAGCGTCAATGCCTTCGAGTTCGGCAAGGATCAGCAGAAGTCGATCAAGATCACGCTGCTCAACGGCTGATCGTCGGAACCGAGAACGGGGAGGATCGAATGGCGCGCAAGGTTGCGCTTGTCGTCGGCAGCAACGGCATCGTGGGCGGCAACATCGTCGCCCATCTTCTGGGGCTTGGAAACTGGTCGGTCTACGGCCTGTCGCGGACGCCGCCGGCACATGCCGGCGAGATGCGGCACATCGCCTGCGATCTGACCGACCGGAACGCGACGCTGAAGGCGCTGAAGGACGTCAAGGACGTCGAGTATGTGTTTTACGGCACCTGGTCGCGGCAGGAGAACGAGGCGGAGAACTGCCGCGTCAACCGCGCCATGATCCGCAATCTGCTGGAGGGGATCACCGGCGCTTCGTCGTTGCGCCACGCCGCGCTGGTGACGGGCCTCAAGCACTATCTCGGGCCCTTCGAAGCCTACGCGCAGGGTGGACAGGTCACGCCGTTCCGCGAAGACCAGCCGCGCCTCAACGTCGCGAACTTTTACTACGACCAGGAGGACGAGCTCTTCGAGGCGGCCGGCAAGCACGGCTTCACCTGGTCGGTGCATCGCCCGCACACGCTGATCGGCTACGCGATCGGCAACGCCATGAACATGGGAAGCACGCTTGCCGTCTATGCCACGATCTGCCGCGAGACCGGGCGGCCGTTCGTCTATCCGGGATCGAAGCTGCAATACAATGCCGTGACCGACGTGACCGACGCGCGGCTTTTGGCGCGACAGGTGACGTGGGCGGCCACGACACCCGGCGCGGAAAATACCGCCTTCAATACCGCCAACGGTGACCAGTTTCGCTGGACCTGGCTATGGGCACAGATCGCGAACTATTTCGGAATCGAAGCCGCCGAATATCCCGGTCATCCGACGCCGCTTGAGGAGCAGATGGCCGATGCCGAGCCGATCTGGAACGACATCGTCAAGCGGCACAAACTGCAACCCCTGCCACTCTCCACGCTCGCCTCCTGGTGGCATTCGGACGCCGATCTCGGTCGCGACATTGAATGCCTCACCGACCTGACGCGTAGCCGCGAGCGGGGCTTCTGCGATTGCGCGGTGACGCTCGACAGCTTCACGACGACGTTCGATCGGCTGCGCTGGGAGCGGATCATTCCTTAGACCCCCGAACCATCTCAATTTGGATGGGATAAGGCTTGCTGGGCGGCGATCCGTAACATCTAATGTTCGACGCGCATGCGCTGCGCCGCATCGGCAGCCTGCGCTCGGCCCGTCCAACAACAAGAGCGGGCGCAAACGATCCGACGTTTCGGGAGGGAGTCGTTCCATGCGGGCTACCGCGGATTGCGTCAACGACACGTTGGTGCCGGGCAAGGCCGTACCCGAGGTCAGGCGCGCCAACGGATCGACGGGCGACATGGTCGCCCGATCCTGGCAGCGATGCCTTGAGGTCGGTCTCGACCCCAACGCGCCGCGCCGCCCGGTCAAGCTCGACCGGCGCGAGCTCGCCGAAGTGCTTGAGACGAACAGCCAGTTTATCGAAGCGGCGCTGCCCTCCATGATGTTCCTGGAATCCGCTGTTCGCGGCACCGGCTTCATCCTGGTTCTGACCGATCGCGCCAACATCGTGCTGCGCCTCTTCGGCGACGAGGCGGTGGTGCAGAAGGCGCGCGAGAACAACTACGTGCCGGGATGCTGCCGCTCCGAGGAAGAGGTGGGAACGAACGCCATCGCGCTCGCTTCAATCGAGGGCGTCGCGGTGCAGATCGCCGGCTCCGATCACTACAATATCAGGCACCGCAAATGGACCTGCTCGTCCGCGCCGGTGTTCTCCGCGCAGGGCGAGTTGCTGGGAACGGTTACCCTCTCCGGCGATTGCGCGCAGGCGCATCGGCACACCTTGGGAATGGTGATCGCGGCCTCGGAGGCGATCCAGAACCGGCTGCGCGAAATTTACGCCGAACGTGAGAACTGGCGCAGCCAGCAGCTTCTGACCTCGCTTCTGAGATCGGTGACCGACGCGATCGTCACCGTGGACGCCGAGGGTTTCGTCACGCATGTGAGCCGCAAGGCGGAGCGCATCCTCGCATGCCGCGAGAGCGCGGTGCAGGGCCATCCCATCGTCGAGCTATTCGAAGACAATCGCGATCTGGACAACGTGGTCGCCGGACGCCGCAGCATGCCGCTGGAGGTCGTCCGCGAGGTTGCCGGGCGCCGAACCTTATTCGATCTGAAGCCGTTCGTGCATCTGAACGACAACGCTTCGCAGGGCCGCGTTCTGGCGATCAGCTGCCGGCGTGAAAACGGCGAGGCCGCCCGCGGCACCGCGGGCCTCACGACGCGATACGCGCTCGACGACATCGTCGGCGACAACGAGACGATACGCGCGCAGGTCGAACTGGCGCGCATGGCGGCCGAACGCCGGTCGCGCGTGCTGATCACGGGCGAGACCGGGACTGGCAAGGAGCTCTTCGCCCAGGGCATACACAACGCCAGCACGCGCGCCGACGGTCCGTTCGTCGCCATCAACTGCGCGGCGATCCCCCGCGACCTGATCGAATCGGAACTGGTCGGCTTTGGCGAAGGCGCTTTCACCGGCGCGCGCCGCGGCGGACAGATCGGCAAGTTCGAGCTTGCCGATGGCGGGACCTTGTTTCTCGACGAGATCAGCCAGATGCCGCTCGATCTTCAGGCGAAGCTGCTGCGCATCCTGGAGGAGAGCGTCGTCACGCGTCTTGGCGAGACGAAGCCGGTGCCCGTCGACGTCCGCGTCATCGCCGCCAGCAACGAGAATCTCTTCGAGAAGTGCCAGCGCGGTGAGTTCCGGCAGGACCTCTATTTCCGCCTGGGCGTCGTGGAGCTGCATCTGCCGTCTCTGCGCGAGCGTGGCGACGATCTCGATGCGCTGTGCGCGCATGTCCTCAGGCAGTTGGGCTCGCGCCTCGACTTTCCGGAGGTCGCGCTCTCTGCCGAGGCGCTCGATATCCTGCGCCGCTATTCCTGGCCGGGGAACGTTCGCGAGTTGGAGAACGTGCTGGAGATGGCGGCGATCCTCTGCAAGGGAAGCGCGATCGAGCCTCGGCATCTGTCGCCGCGCCTGCGCAATGGCCCGGGAATGCCGCTTCGAGGTGAGGCGGCCCAACCCGCCTCTAATGCGCCTGCGGCAACGGCTTCCATGCGCGACGTCGAAGCGGAGGCGCTGCGACGCGCGCTGCACGAGTTTGAGGGCAACATCGCGATGGTCGCGCGTCAGCTCGGCCTGTCGCGCAGCACGATCTACCGCAAGATGCGAGAGAACGGCCTCAGCAAAGCGGTGACCGTGAACGAGAGCGGCGCTTGAGCGGCGTCGCTCGGCCGCTTCGCTGAAATCACACCCCGGGCTGTCGCGTCCCGTTCCCATAGGCCTGAATCGGGCTGTGTTTGATATTCAACCACGTGTTCGATTTCACGGCTGTCGACCGTCGGACGGCGATGCCTCTCCACGTGAAAAAACAACGAAATAGCCCCTTTCTATCAGTCGATTAGCGAATGCCGCACATGGCACGGAAGTTGCCGTTCTTGGCACGACCGCAACGTCGCTGCGGAGCGTGAGACACGGAGAAGAAGTGGCGGGCGCGCGGGCAGGAAACGCACTCGGCCGGAGAGAACTCCGGACATCGGTGCGCTAGGCAAACGAGACGATCCGCGAATTTCAGGAGGACACGATGGCAATTCACACCTACGGCACGATGGCGGTCGATTGGGAGCAGCGGATCGACTTCGAGCGCCTGCGCCGTGAGCGGCTGACGCGCATAAAGGGCAAGCTCAAGGCGGCCGACATGGGCGCGCTGCTCTGCTTCGACATGAACAACGTGCGCTACATCACCGCGACGCATATCGGCACCTGGGCGCAGGACAAGGTCTCGCGCTTCACGCTTCTGCCGCAGGACGACGAGCCGATCCTCTGGGACTTCGGCTCCGCCGCCAAGCATCACACCCTCTATTGCCCGTGGATGGGGGAGGGGCGGAGCCGCGCCGGCATCCCTCTCCTGCGCGGCGCCATGACGCCCGACATGGGGCGGGCGGAAGCCGTCGCCGACAAGATCGTCGTGGAGCTGGAAAAGCGCGGCCTGATGAAGGAGGCGCTCGGCGTCGACATCATCGAGTTGCCGATCCTCTTCGCGCTGCAGGCGCGGGGCGTCACCATCGTCGACGGGCAGGCGCTGATGCAGGACGCGCGGGTGATCAAGACGCGCGACGAGATCAGCCTGCTCACCATGGCGGCGGGCATGGTCGACGCCGCTTATGACGAGCTCTACATGGCGCTCCGCCCGGGTGTCCGCGAGAACGAGTGCGTCTCGCTGGCCTGCAAGGTGCTCTACGATCTCGGCTCGGAGCATGTGGAGGGCGTCAACGCCATTTCCGGCGAACGCTGCAACCCGCACCCGCACGTCTATTCAGACCGCATATTGCGGCCGGGCGACCCCGCTTATTTCGACATCCTGCACAGCTATATGGGCTACCGCACCTGCTACTACCGCACCTTCGCGGTGGGCAGCGCGTCGCTTTCGCAGATCGACGCCTACAAGCGCTGCCGCGACTACCTCGACGAGGCGATCGCGATCATCAGGCCGGGCGTCTCCACCCGCGAGGTGGCCGAGCTTTGGCCGAAGGCCGAAGAGTTCGGCTTCCCGAGCGAGGAGGCCGCCTTCGGCCTGCAATACGGCCACGGCATCGGCCTGGCGATCTGGGAGCGCCCGGTGATCAGCCGGCTCGTCTCCATCGACCATCCGGAGGACATCCAGGAAGGCATGGTGTTCGCGCTTGAGACTTTCTGGCCGGCGGGGGACGGCTGGTCGGCCGCGCGCATCGAAGAGGAGCTCGTCGTCACCAAGGACGGGTGCGAGGTCATCACACGCTTCCCGGCCGAGGAGCTTCTGGTTTGCGGGCAGAAATACTATACCGGCGCGGGCCTTCTGAACGATACGCGCGAGACGCAATCGCATTTCAACAACCCGCGCGTCTTCCCCGAGGGCATCGACACCAAGCAGGCGGTCATCGGCGGTGCGCGGCGCGAGGCCGCCGCCGTGGGCTGAGCGAAGTGGCGCGCAGCGCCGGAACGCCTTAGGTGTGCGGGAATAAAGAGGTGGAGGACCAATGGAAGCGCGAATGAAAACGTCGGAGGCGCCGGCAAACGACGATATCGGCGAAGCCGTCCGACTGGATCTGTGGCGCAGGCAGGTCGAGATCCGCCACTGCGAACAGCGCGCCTACGATCTGTTCCTGCAGAATCTCGTCAAGGGCACGAGCCATCTGTCGCTCGGGCAGGAGGCGATCGCCGCCGGCTTCGCGACCGCCATGCACAAGGACGACAAGAGCTTCTGCACGTATCGTGGACACGCGCATACGCTCGCCCGCGGCGTCCCCATGGACCAGGTGCTCGGCGAGTTGATGCAGCGCGATTGCGGCCTGATGCGCGGCAAGGGTGGCTCGATGCATCTGACCAGCGTCGAGCATGGCGTCATGGGCTCCTACGCGATCATCGGCGCGCACCTGCCGATCGCCTGCGGCTCGGCATGGCGGGCACAATATATGGGGCACGACGACGTCGCGGTCGTCTTCTTCGGCGACGGCACAACCAATATCGGCGCTTTCCACGAAGCGCTGAACTACGCCGCGGTCTACAAGCTGCCGATCGTCTTCGTCTGCGAGAACAACCTCTACATGGAATATACGCCGATCCGCGCCGTCACCGCCGTGGAGCGGCCGGCGGCGGACCGGGCGTCGGCCTACGGGCTGGAGGCGATCGTGATCGACGGCAACGACGCCGACGAGGTCTACCGCACCGCGCAGACGGCCTTCGCGAAGGCGCGCGCCGGCGACGGCCCGACGCTTGTGGAATGCCTGACCTATCGCCACTCCGGGCATTCGCGGGCCGATCCCGGCAAGTACCGCCCACCGGGAGAGCTCGACGACTGGAAGAAGAACCGCGACCCGATCAAGATCTATCGGCAGCGCCTGCTTGAGTTCGGAATCCCTGAATCGGTGATCCAGGAGATCGACGACAAGGTCATGCGCCAGGTCGACGAAGCGACGGAGTTCTGCAAGGCCTCGCCGGCGCCGCCGGAGGAGATCCTGACGACCGACGTCTATGCGAACGGAGGCTGGGCATGGCGGAACTGACTTACCGCGAGGCAGTCGCCGCTGGCATCGCCCAGGAGATGGAGCGCGATGAGCGCGTCGCCTTCATCGGCGAGGACATCGCCGGCGCCGGCGGCGTGTTCAAGGCGACCGTCGGGCTCCTGGAACAGTTCGGGCCGAAGCGCGTCGTCGACACGCCGATCTCCGAGCAGGCCATCCTCGGCGCCGTCATGGGAGCGGCGATGACCGGCATGCGCCCGATCGCCGAGATCATGTTCTCCGATTTCTTCGCCGTCTGCTGGGACTATATCGCCAACGAGTTTCCCAAGGCTCGCTACATGTCGAACGGCCAGGTGGAATGCCCCTTGGTCGTGCGCACCGGCAATGGTGGCGGCGTGCGCTTCGGCGCGCAGCACTCGCAGTCGGTGGAGAATTGGGCGATGGCGATCCCCGGCCTGAAGGTGGTGGCGCCTTCGAACCCTGCGGATGTGAAAGGCCTTCTCGCCGCGGCGGTGCGCGACCCCGATCCGGTGATCTTCTTCGAGCACAAGGCGCTCTATCCGACGAAGGGCGAGGTGCCGGACGGCGAGCATGTCGATGTGCTCGGCACCGCGAAGATCAAGCGCGAGGGAACGGATGCGACCATCATCGCGCTGGCGCAGATGGTGCCGCGCGCCGTGGAAGCGGCCGAAAGGCTTGCTGAGCGCGGCATCAACGTCGAGGTCATCGACGTCCGCTCGCTCGTTCCGCTCGACACGCGGACGATCCTTGCCTCCGTCGCCAAGACCGGGCGGCTCTTCACGGTGGAGGAGAATCCGCGGCTCTGCGGCTGGGGCGCGGAGATAGCCTCGATCGTCGCCGACGAAGCGTTCTACGACCTCGACGGTCCGATCGTGCGCATCACGACGCCGCATATCCCGTTGCCGGCCGCGGACAATCTGGAAGACCTGGCGCTGCCGTCGGCAAAACGTGTCGTCGACACCGTGATGCGTTCGTTGGGGTGAGAGGCTGATGGATATCTTGATGCCCCAATTGGGCGAGACCGTCTCGGAAGGCACCGTCGGCCGCTGGTACAAGGCGGTAGGCGATGCGGTCGCGAGCGGCGAGCCGCTCTTCGAGATCGAGACCGACAAGGCCTCGATGGACGTTGAGGCGACCGCGGCGGGCGTGCTGACGCAGATCAACGTGCAGGCCGGCGAGACGGTGGCGGTCGGGGTGCCGGTCGCCATTCTGGAGACCAAGGGAAGCGGAGGCGGTACAGCTCAGGCGTCGAATCCAGCTCCCGCGGCGGACGCGCTGAACGGCGGTCACGCAGGTGCACCGCCGCCCGGCTTCGGCCCTTATTCGGAGGTGGCGACACCGACCGGGCGCTTCGGGACGGCAAAGGGTCCGAACGGGCTGCGCGTCACGCCGCTCGCCCGCCGCCTGATCGCGCAGAACGGGATCGATCTCGACGCGCTTGCCGCGGAGGTCTCAAGCGCCGGCCGGCCGCGGATCGCCAAGGCCGATGTGCTGCAATTCGTCGGCGGCACGCCGCAAGGCGCATCCACCCAAGAGGCAAGGCCGTCGCCGCCGGCCGCGGGAATGCGAAGCGTTCCGCTCAATCGGATACGCCGCACGACGGCGGCGCATCTGGCGAAATCCTGGACGACGGTTCCGCATGTCGTGCAGGCGATCGAGGTCGACTTTCACCGCGTCGATAGCGCGCGCCGTGCCTACAATTCCGGGCAAAGCGGGGCCGAGCAGGGCGGGCGTGGCGGCGCGCGGCTTTCATTCCTGCCGTTCATCGCGCGCGCGGTGTGTCAGGCGATCCGCGACTTCCCCTTCGTCAACGCGCAGTTCGACGGCGACCGGCTGCTCGTCCACGATCGCGTCAATCTCGGGATCGCGATGGATCTCAGTCACGACGGCCTTGTCGTGCCGGTGATCCGCGGCGCAGACGAACTGACTGTCGTCGGGCTTGCGCGCGCCATCGCTGAGCGCATCGAGCGGGCGCGCGCCGGCAAGCTCACGCAGGACGAGATGGCCGGCGGCACCTACTCGATCTCCAATTCCGGGACGTTCGGCACGCTCTTCACCGCGCCGATCGTCAATCCGCCGGAAGTCGCGATCCTGTCCACCGACGGCGTGACCAAGAAACCGGTCGCGATCGAGACGGAGGCCGGGGACGCGATCGTCGTGCGGCCGATCGGCGTGCTGGCGCAAAGCTTCGACCATCGCGCCTTCGACGGCGCCTATTCGGCGGCCTTCCTGAAGCGGCTGAAAGGCATCCTGGAAGAGACCGACTGGCTTCAGGGCATGCGCTAGCCACGAAGCGGGCCTACGCAAAGGCCGGAAAAGGCCGGATATCGCCCCAGTCGGACGCCGCTAAAAGCGCAAACCTCCGTTCACGCATCACGCGAACGTGACTGGTGCGCGTGGCTCGCACGCGAATGAACTAGTACCAATCGTTTGCCGACCATAAGACTCACATGCCTTTTCTTACGGTTGGCCGCGACGGAGGACCCGAAATGATCAAAACTTTGCTCCTCGGCAGCGCTTTCGTGACATTCGCTGTGGCTCCCGCTTTCGCCTGCCGTGGTACCGCTGAATATCCTGAGGTCGTGCAGTTGGTGACCGATGCGGACATACCGGCCGTCGAAAAGGCTGCGTACATGAAGAGGCTCCAAGAGGGCGAGGACTTGCATCAGCGCGGCCACGACCTGGACGACGCAACGCTCCGCCTGGAAGCGCTGAAGATCCTGGATGAGATCAGGGGCGAGATCACGCACTAGCCCGATATGAGCAAGTGTCGGGCTTTTGCCGCGAGCATCGTCACCTGACCGGATGTAGGAGCGTCGGGAGAAACGCCAGTCGGACACGCGCAAAGTGCGCGGCGTGCAAGCTCGTGTGAACACGCAGAGCCCAGAACAACGGCCGGAACGAAGGCTCGCCGCCGTGCTGGCGGCAGATGTGGTCGGCTACAGCCGACTGATGGGCTCCGACGAGGAAGGCACGCTTGCTCGCCTGCGAGCGCAACGGAGCGAGGTGATCGACCCCGCTCTCGCGATGCATCACGGCCGCTTGGTCAAGACGACAGGCGATGGCCTGTTGGTGGAGTTTGCCAGCGTCGTTGATGCACTCCGCTGTGCACTGGATTGGCAGCGAGGCGTTGAGCAGAAAAACGCGGGACTCCCCGAACACCAGCGGATGGTCTTCCGCATTGGAATCAACCTTGGCGATGTGATCGTCGACGGCGACGACATCCACGGTGATGGCGTCAACGTCGCCGCGCGCCTTGAGGGACTGGCGAGGCCGGGCACGATTTGCGTTTCGCGCGCCGCTCGCGACCAGGTGCGGGACAAGTTTCAATTCGCGTTCGAGAGCCTCGGCGAGCTGCAGGTCAAGAATATCTCACGCCCGGTGCAGGCGTTCTTGGTGGCACCCGATGGCCGGAAGCATCCTGCCCCTGCGAGAGCCGGGCGCGCACGACGGCCGTGGCTCCTCGCAGGACTGCTGGCGGGAGCCGCCATTGTCGTTGTCGGCGCAGGATGGGCCGCATGGCTTTCTCCGTGGGGGGGAGGGGCTCACCTCGCCAGCGCCGATCACGTGGCGGCGGAGAATCCGCCACTGCCGGACGAGCCGTCGATTGCCGTCCTGCCGTTCGACACGATTGGAGGTGATTCACAAAACCTCGGTCTGGGCGATGGAATGGCGGAAAACATAACTGCCTCGCTGTCGAAAGTACCGGAGATGTTCGTCATCGCCCGTAATTCCGCGTTCACTTACAAGGGAGAGCCCGTCAAGGCGCAGACCGTGGGACAGGATTTGGGTGTCCGCTACGTTCTGGAGGGCAGTGTCCAGGCGTCCGGCGAAAGGGTGCGCATCACCGCGGAGCTGATCGAGGCCGCCACCGGCCAAGACTTGTGGAGCGAGACATACGACCGCGCCACCGATGACGTCTTCGCCCTGCAGGACGAGATCACGCTGAAGGTTGTGACCGCGCTCCAGATCGAGCTGACGCAGGGCGAGCTGGCGCGGGTGCGGCAGCGCGGGACCAAAAATCTGAAGGCTTGGCTGCTGGTCAACCAAAGCCTCGACGACTTCATGCATTTCACCAAGGAAGGAAACGCGCGCGCCAGGAAGCTTGCCGAAGAGGCGTTGGCGCTCGATCCCAACTATCCCGACGCCTACGTCAGGCTCGCAAGGACATACCTGACGGACTTCCAGACCGGCTGGGCGGCGAATCGAAACGAGTCCCTGATGCGTAGCGTCGAACTGGCGCAGAAGGCCCTGAAGATCGACGATGCCTACCCGGATACCTACGTTCTTTTGGGCGCGATCTACCTGTTTCTGCGGGAGCACGATGCCGCGCTTGTCGCCGTTCGCAAAGCGGTCGCGCTCAGCCCCAATCACTCGCTGGCGCGGGCAAGCCTGGGCATGACGTTGACGTATGCCGGCGAGCCCGAGGCGGCGATAGTGGAGTTGAGGGAGGCCATTCGCCTCAGTCCCCTCTACCCAGATTGGTTCCTTGGAGAATTGGGGCGAGCATATTTTCAGGCGGGGCGTTACGACGAAGCGATAAAGGTCCTGAGCGAGCGCGTGCGCCAGGATTCCGATAGCGGTGAGGCGCTGGTCCTGTTGGCGGCGGCCGACAGCGCGGCAGGCCGGCCTGAGCAGGCCAAGGAAGCACTGGCGAAATTTCTGGAGCCGCGCCCGTCCTATACGCTGAGACAGTATGCGGGCGGTGAGTTTTACAAGAGGCCGGAGGATTTGCAGCGTGTCCTCGATGCATTGCGCAATGCCGGCCTACCCGATTGAACCTCTTGAGAGAAGAACGCGCCCCGCTGACCGCCTTTGATGGGCGGGATCGGGATTGAGCGGCTCGTTCAGCCGTATGCCCAAAAGGAAGAGCGGCCGGCGATGCACCGGCCGCTCGTGACAGCTCGTCTTCGACGCGTGGAATACGCGGCGCTTGCCGCTACGCCGTCACATCAGGCCGTTCGCCTTCAGGATTTCGTCGGCGTTGTCCTTGGTGATCTGCAGCGTGTCGAGCACGACCGCCTTTTCGACTTTTTCGCCCGCGAGATACTTGAGCGCTTGCCGTAGTCCCTCCGCGCCCGGCGTGGCGTACAGGAACGTCGCCGTGAGCTCGCCGTTGTGAACCCACATGACGCCCTCGTTCGGCAGTGCATCGATGCCGATGAACTTCATCTCCGCCTCGCGTCCGACATCTTTGGCAGCGAGGTAGGCGCCGTAGGCCATCGGATCGTTGTGACCGTAGACGAGGTCGATCTTCTCGTTGTTGATAAGCGCGGTCTTCATGATGTTGTAGGCTTGGTCCTGCTTCCAGTCGCCGGACTGCTGATCGAGCAGATACTTGATGCCGGGCTCTTTGTCGCTGAACTCATGGAAGCCGTCGTGGCGGTCATGCGCCGGCTGCGTGCCGAGGCCGCCCCAGATTTCGACGACATTGCCCGATGCGTTGCCTTCGCCACCGAGAATCTCGACGGCATACTTCCCGGCTGCACGGCCAATCAGCTTGTTGTCGCCACCGACGAACTGCACGTAGCGGTCAGTGTCGACGTTGCGATCGAGCACGAAGACGGGAATGCCTGCGTCGATGGCCTGCTCGACCACACCGGTGAGACCGGCGGACTCCTTAGGTGAGATGAGAAGGGCGTCGACCTCCTGACGGATCAGGTTCTCCACGTCGGCGACCTGCTTCTCCGTCTTGTCCTCGCCATCGGTGATGATCAGGTCCACCTCCGGGTGCTTCTCGGCCTCCGCGATGATGTCCTTGTTGAACTGGGCGCGCCACGGCTCGATGGTGGTCGCCTGCGAGAACCCGATCGTCCATTTCTTGTCCTGCGCGGAGGCCCGCATGCCGGCGGGCAGATAGACCGTCATCGCCGCACCGCCCGCGATGGCGCTTGAGAGCTTCAGAAATTCACGTCGTTTCATGTGCGTTTCCTCCTTGTTTATGAGGCGTTGTCTCGCCCGACGGCCGATTTTCTACGGCCGACTCCAGTCGCGCCGTTCCCGGTATGGGAATGCGCAGATTGGTTAGAATCTCGCCGAGGTTCCGCTCTTGCACGAGAACCGTTCCGACGATGATCAGACCCTTCAGAACAAGCTGCAGGTTGGAATTGATGTTGTGGAGCTGAAGGATGTTGGAAAGCAGTCCGAAGATGAGCACGCCGACCAGTGTGCCTGCCAGACCGCCGCGGCCACCCATGAGGCTCGTGCCGCCGATCACGACGGCTGCAATAGCGTCGAGTTCCAGCCCGGCGCCCGCGTCCGGCTTTCCCTGGCGGTACTGCGCGACATAGAGCACCGCCGCGACGCCGGCGAGCATGCCGGAGATTGCATAGGTCGCGATCTTTACGCGCGCCACATCGACGCCGGAAAGGCGTGCGGCCTCTTCGTTTCCGCCGATCGAATAGACGTAGCGGCCGAACGATGTGAACCGCAGCACGGCGCCATAGATTGCCACCGCTGCGAGGAAGAAGAGCCCCGGCACCGGAAAGACGCCGAACACGAGCGATCGAAGCGTGTCGAACTCCGCCACTGCGTTCGACCCCGTGTAGACCGGAAGGACGGCGTTGTTCTGACCCGCCGTGAGCCGCGCGACGCCGAGCGCCGTCACCATCATCGCCAGCGTCACGATGAACGGCTGGAGGCGGCCACCGACGATGATGAGCCCGTTGATTGCCCCGAACAGCAATCCTACGCACGGCACGATAAGCAGGACGCCGATCACACCGAATTTCGTCTCGACCTGAGGTATGGCGAACCAGAGGGCGAGCGCGGCGGCGATCGCTCCCGCCGCGAGCGGCAGAACCGTGCGGCGGACGGGATCAAGCCCGACTTCCTCCCGTCGGCCAAGCGCGTGCGGCGCCGCAGCGAAGTTTCGAAACAGGAACCTGACAAGGGAGGCGACGACAACGAAAGCAACCAGGGCGAAGCCCGGCACGCCCATCGCCGCGGCCGGGGTGAGCCCAGGGACCGTCAAAAGCATGGCGCAGACGACCGAGCAGATCGCCATGAGCGAGCCGACCGACAGGTCGATCCCGGCAATCAGGATCACCGCCGTCATCCCCGTCGCAACGAGGCCGGTGATGGAGACCTGCCGGAGCACGTCGAGAAGGTTCCCGTAGGAAAGGAAGATGTTGTTGCCCTTCGAGCTGATCGGCGAGGCGAGCAGGCCAATGAGGAAGATCAGAACGAGCCCCCAATAGAGCTTGGTGCGCGCAATGATATGGAGGACGCTCATGCCGCCGTCTCTCCGCCAAGGTCGGAGCGCGGCGCGGCGAGATGCATGATCCTCTCCTCCGTCGCCTGGGCGCGCTCGATGATCCCTCTTTGACGTCCTTCCGACATCACCAGGATGCGGTCCGACAGAAGCAGGAGCTCGGGAAGCTCCGAGCTCACCAACACGATCGCCAGGCCCTGGCGCGCCAGCGCCAGGACGAGGTCGTAGATTTCCTGCTTGGCTCCCACGTCTATCCCGCGTGTCGGCTCATCCAGGAGAAGGACGCGCGGCGCCGTCGCGAGCCACTTGCCCATCACCACCTTCTGCTGGTTGCCTCCCGAAAGGGTGCCCGCAAGCTGTTCGATTCCGGTGCAGCGGATGTGCAATCTTTCCACTTCCTCGCGTGCGACTGCGGCCTCGTCGGCGAAGGCGCGCACGCCGAACCGGGCAAGCCGTCCGAGCGAAGGGAGCGAGATATTGTCGCGGATCGATGCGCCGAGATGCAGACCCTTTGCCTTGCGGTCTTCCGTCACCAGCGCAAGGCCGAGCTGATGCGCCTGTCGCGGCGACCCGATCTGCACCGGGGCTCCATCAATGAAAATCTCTCCGGCGCGTCGCCCAAGCGACGAACCGAAGAGCGCCTCCAGAATCTCGGTTCGGCCGGAACCGAGGAGGCCGCCTATTCCGAGCACCTCTCCGCGTCTCAGATCGAAGTCGACGCCGGACACGACGCGGCGCCAGCCGCCCCTGCTCGGAAGATCGAGCGTGAGACCGCGAACGGAGAGCAGTAGCGGGCCGAGGGAGCGCTCTTCCGAGACGGTGCCGAGCATCTCGCGTCCGACCATGGCCGAGATCATGTCGTTGCGCGTGAGATCGCCGATTGGGGCGGTGAGCACGCGCTGCCCGTCGCGGAGCACGGTGACCCGGTCCGCCAGCAGCATGACCTCGTCGAGACGATGCGAGATGTAGACGATCGCCACGCCGGTGTCGGAGAGCTGCTCGATCAGCCTGAACAGGCGGCGGCATTCGACCGGCGTCAGGGCGGAGGTGGGCTCGTCCATGATCAGGATGCGAGCCGACATGGAAAGCGCCTTCGCGATCTCCACGAGCTGCTGCTCGCCAACGCGGAGCCGTCCCACCTTGGTCTGCGGATCGAGATCGATGCCGAGCCGCGAGAGATGCTCTCGCGCCGCCTTGACCATGAGCTTGCGGTTCACGACGAGGCCGCCGATCAGCGGCTCACGGCCGAGAAAGATGTTCTCCGCTATGGTGAGCTCAGGAACGAGGTTGAGCTCCTGGTGAATGATCGCGATTCCCGCGCGCTCGGCATCGCGCACGCCCGTGAAGCGCCTTTTGGAGCCTTCAACCTCTATCTCGCCGTCGTATTGCGTATGCACGCCGGAGAGAATCTTCATGAGCGTGGATTTTCCCGCGCCGTTCTCTCCAACGACGGCGTGGACTTCTCCGAAACTCAGAGTGAAGGACACGTCGCGTAGGGCGGTAACACCCGAGAAGTGCTTCGTTACGCCGACTGCCTGAAGCACCGGATCGCTGTTCGGGCCGGCGGATGACCCCGCGGCGCCACCGATTCCGTCACGCAAATCAGCCACGCGCGGCGCAGTGTGCACCCGAGCCTCCCCACTTTGCATTTTTGTCGCCGCCCTCTTGTGCCGGAGCATGCTAACTGAAATGCTAGGTGTACTAACCTACACAGGTCAAGGCGATAATATTCAATGCCCGGCTCGCTTGCGCTGACACCGGAAGCGGTTGCTCTTCCGACCAGCCGACCGTCGAAGGCCAATCAGATTTATGCCGCGTTGCGGGAGGCAATCGTTTCCGGCGAGATCGCTCCGGGCGCGAGCATCGACAAGAACGAGCTTTGTGCGCGCTTCGGCGTCTCGCGTCTGCCCATCACCACGGCGGTCAATCGCCTGGCCTATGACGGCCTCGTGCTGATCGAGCCGCAGAAGGGCTCGTTCGTGGCCAAGATCAAGCTCGGCGATGCCCTCCAATGGATGCTCGCGCGCCGCGCGCTGGAGGCGGAGCTTGCTGCGGAGTGCGCGCGACGTCTTCCGGACGCTTCGATCGATCGGCTGAAACGCAATCTCCTCTATCAACAAGCCGCCGTCGGCGGGGACGACTATTCGGGCTTTCTCAGGCTTGATGTGGTCTTTCATCAGCAACTCGTCGATGGCCTCGGCCTCGGACGCATTGGCGAGCTTCTCGATTCCCTTCGCGCGCACCTCGACCGCATCCGGCGTATCCTCCTTCCCGAGCCGGGCAGAATGGAAAGCACGCTCGCCGAACATCAGTCGATCTTTGACGCGATCGTGCGGCGAAAGCCGCGGCAGGCTGATCAGGCGATGCGGACGCACCTGAATGTCGTCCTGGAGCGCCTCGTCATCTTCGAAAAGCAGTACCCCGACTTCTTCGGGCACTGACGGCGTCGATTGGCCGGCGGCAGCGGGCCCGCAGCGCTTCCGGCTGGCATCAAGAACATATCGCGAAGGGTGGCTACAGAACGAGAGAACGCTAATATGCCAGCGGGCCACGCAGAAAGTGCAGCGTAACACGGTGGGCAGCGGCCATGGCGTTTGGAGTGACACGCGACGGCACGTTTGTGCGGAACAGAAAAGACGCGTCCGCGAACGCGACGCCGAAGGGGTCCCGGCAGCAGCGATCGGAAGGTGTGATCGGTCGGACGGTTTCCGCGGCCGCCGCAAAAGTACCGGACTACCTTCTGCCGGCGCTGCTGATCCGTCGTCTTCTCAATGGGAAGCCTAGGAACGATAGGCCGGCCGGCGCACTCAAGATCAGCTGGATGCTCGGCGGTCAGGCTTCGAACGGATGGGCATACGCCATCAACACCAACCGGCTCGTCGCCGAGTTACCGTTCTATCGTCATACGCTGAATCAAGCCGACGCCTCGGCGGACATTGCAATCTACTTCGACGCGTTGATCCACACCGGAACCAGCCAGCGCGGCCGGCACAACATTCTTCGGCTTGGGGGGCCACGGCCTTTGCACCGGCTGTTCCGCGGCGACATCGAGAAGAGCTTAGGCTACTTGCGCCGGTTCGATGCGATCATAGCGCTCAACGACGATCTGGCGCGTTTCGCGAGAATGAGCGGCGTCGCGACCTATGTCGTACCGAACGCGTTGGACCTCGGAGAGTGGTGCTCGTCTTACGATCCACATCGAGCGCCCTTTGTCGCAGGTTTTGCCGCCAGCGTTTCAGAAACGGAGGAGCGGCGTCTCAAGGGGTTCGATAATGCCCTTGCCGCATGCGAGGCGGCCGGGGTCGATCTCCTGACACTCAAGAGAGACGAAGATATCCGCATCCCGCATGAGCGAATGCGAGACGACTTCTATGGCCGAATATCATGCCTGGTGCATCCCGTGGCGGAGGGGAAGGAGGGCTCGTCGAACGTGATCATGGAGGCTCTCGCCTGCGGCGTTCCGGTGATCACGACGAGAGACTGCGGCTTTCATGCCAAGATATTGAAGGATGGCAAGGACGTACTTTATGCGCGGCGAGACAAGGAGAGCCTCGTTGCATGCATCGAGCGACTGCGTGGTGACGCCGAACTCAGAGCACGTCTCTCTCAGAACGGCAGAATTGTTGTTGAGCGATATCACGACATTACAAAGATCGGCCGAGAATACAGAAACATTTTTGCGTCCGTCGCAGCGGGAAAGCGCCGCCTCAAGGTTTCGCTCGTGCCATTCGGGGAGCAGCCGGAAGAGACCGCCACCGCCCGGGTCCGCTGCAGGTATCTTGCCGACGCGCTGAACGAGCACTTTGGCGCGGACTGCCGGGCAGATGTCGGGCTTGCGGACGACGCCGATGTGATTGTCGTCAGCGAGCTCTGCTCGCAATCAACCCTTATCAGGCTGCAAGAACGGAAGACCGCAGGAGCACTGATCGTCTACGATTGCTGCACCCCGTATTACCCGAGTGACCAGGAGATTTACGGCGTGCATGCCGCAAAGCGGTTTTGGGATCTGGTGGACCTGGCGGATCAGGTCACCGTTCCAACGGAGGGCATAAAGCGGCTACTCGTCAGGGGCGGTGTATGGAAGCCGATATCTGTGGTCCCCTCCGGCGTTAGCTCCCGCGAACATGAGGCACGAAGTCTGGAGGAGCCTATCGACGGTGGTTTCGGCGATTTCGCGGTTGCAAAGTGCTTCTTTGATCAGGTGCTCTCGGGGGGCTCGCGTCTCAGAGGGAAAAGGGCCGGGTCGTGACCCGCAGAATCCGCGGCCCGAATAGAACCACTGCAACCGGTGACGTGCGAGCAGACAGCACATGCTAAGGGTCAGTGTCGAGGTTGAGGAAAAGTATGCGGAGCGATTCGACGGAATTCTTCAGAACAAGGAATTGCTCAGGAAGCATGGCGTCGAGATAGCGCGCAGTCTGGAGCACCCCGACCTGACGTGGATACAGGACGGCTTGTTGTGGGAAGCCAACCAACCCGTGCTGCGTGACAAGCCCCTGATCGTTTACGAACGCAATGATTTAGCAAGTCTGAGGGAGAAGAACCGCGCGCTTCTGGAGCAAGCGAACGTACTCGCCTGCACCAAGGAAATCCGCTACCGCGACAAAAGCTTCTATAACAGCCGGCCGACCGAGCTGTTCAGTGAGGGGATCGACGCTCACCGAGTTGTCTTGTCTGACGCCGCGCTGGCGAAGATCGTGAGTGTGCATCCGATATTTCTACAGAGGCGTTTTGAGCTGATCCGAAGCCAGGGCACACTGGCATTCGACAGGCGGAAAAGTGATCTGTTTTTCGCGGGACAAATGAACTACACCGATGACGCAATTTCATTGCATCGACGCATGGCTTGCGAGGCTCTCCTGGCGCTCGGAAGCAGGTTCAAAGTTCTAATCGGTGTGGGGCGATGCTTCGATCAGCGCACGTTTTATGAGACGCTCGAGAGGAGCAAGGCGTTCCTCTCGCCCTATGGCTATGGAGAGTATAGCTGGAAGGACTACGAGGCGGTTTTCTGCGGATGTATTTTGATCAAGCCGGACAGCGACGATATCACTGCCTATGGCTTGGACATTTATCGATCCGGGAGACACTGCGTACGATGTAGGCCGGATTTTTCCGACCTCGACGATGTCTTCTCCGCCATAGTGGAAAACCTCGATGAGCATGCCGAAATGGCGCTCGCCACCCAAAAAAATCTCGTCGCCGCCGCCGCCGACCGGGAACGCGTCGCGGAGGACGTGGCATTGTTCCTGAAGGGTCTGGTTTAGGCCTTCGGGTCACGGAAGGGTACCGACCCGTTTGGGGTATGCCCTGGCGCATCACGCACTGTGCGATAGTATGCAGCGACGGATTTCTTTTTCCACAGACGATGCGAGCGGATGCAGGCGGACGCGCGGAGCACGGGGGACGCAAGGGACCCGATCCTCATTGTCGGCGCTGGCCCGACCGGGCTTGTGCTCGCCATCGAGCTGGCGCGCCGCGGGGTGCCGTTTCACCTGATCGACCAGCGGCCGGCGCCTCTCCTATGGGATCGAGCCGCGGTGGTGAAGTCGCGGTCGCTGGAAATCTTCGCGACCTACGGGCTCGCGGACGAATTCGTTTACCGCGGGAAGGCCGTCCGCGACGTCAACTTCTACAAGGCCGGATCGAAGGTCGCGTCGTTTCACATGCGCGACGTGGACACGCCGTTCCAGTTCACGCTGGGCATATCCGAAAGCGTGACCGAGCGGCTGCTCACGCGGAAGCTCGAAGAGCTCGGCGGTCGCGTCGATCGCGGCGTTGCGTTCCTCGAGCTCGAACAGGGCGACGGCACCGAGGGCAATGTCCGGGTGCTTCTGCGCACGAGCGACGGAGAGCGCTGGCTGACGGCCGGTTGGGTGGTCGGCGCGGACGGACTCCACAGCATCGTGCGCGACGCCGTCGGCATCGCGTTCGACGGGCACGACTATGCGCTGCACTGGGGCGTGGTCGACGCCCAGCTCGAGAGCTGGCCGTTCTCGGACGATGCCAACGCCGTGCAGTTCGACCCGTTCCTGATCGCGATCCCGATCGGGGACGAAAGGCGGCGCATCTATTTCCGCGCCGATCCGGACACCGCGCATCAGGTCGATCACATCGAGCAATGGCTTGCTATGCTCGCACCGGGCGTCCGGCTCAAGGATCCCGATGAGCCGCAGCTTTTTCACACGCATTGTCGGGTCGCCGCGCGGTTCCGTGCCGGGCGCGTCCTCCTTGCCGGCGATGCGGCCCATGCCTGCAGCCCGATCCAGGGACACGGCATGAACAACGGTATTCAGGACGCCTTCAATCTCGGCTGGAAGCTGGCGCTGGTCGCCGCCGGCCATGCGCCGGATTCGCTTCTCGAACTCGTACCGATGCCGAGCGGCGTCATGTCGCCGAGTTGACCGGCACCGGCGGCGACGACGTGGAGGCTATCGCCGCCAAGGGCGATCCCACGGCGACGGAAACGATCGCCGCGGCGCTCGCCTCGGAGGACGATCGGCGCAAGGCGGCCATCGATGAATCGGAAATAGGTTTCGGCTATGACAGCAGCCCCATCCTCAAGGCGGTCGGTCCGCAACCGTCTTCGCCGCTCGCCACGCCGGTGGGATATCGCGTCGGCGACGCCGGTCCCGTCGACGGGCGCGACGGCGCGGTGCGCCTGCACGCGCTTCTCGCGCATACCGGCCACACGCTGTTCCTGCTCCTCGGCGACGCCGACGCTGCGGCGGTCGACGCGGGGCTGAGCCTGGTGCGAAGCGTCACCGAGCGTTACGGCGCCCACGTCAATGCGCATGTGGTGACCGTGAACGGGGCGGCCTCCGGCAGCGATGCCCGCGAGCTGCTCCTCGACAGGGACGGCGCCATACAGGCGCGGCTCGGCGGCGACGAGCCGTGCATTGCCCTCGTGCGCCCCGACGGCCATCTGGGAATGCGCTGCATTCCGCCGTCGCTGCCGGCGGTCGAAGCCCACCTGTCGCGCATTTTCCGGTGAGGACGGTGACCAACATCGAGATAGACGAGATCGTGCTCCCGAAAGGCCGAGACCGCACGTGGACACGCCACGCGATAGAACTGTTGCGGGGCGATCGGCACCGCTCCGCCGACACTCACCTGCTCAAGCCGGTCTTCAAGGGGCTGCGGGGAATATCCGTCTACTTCAAGGACGAATCCACACATCCCACCGGAAGCCTGAAGCACCGGCTGGCGCATTCGCTGTTCCTCTTCGGAATCTGCAACGGCAAGATCGGGGAGGGAACGACCCTCGTTGAGGCGTCGTCCGGCTCAACCGCCGTGAGCGAGGCCTATTTCGCCCAGCTGCTGGGGCTGCCGTTCATTGCGGTGATGCCGCGCTCGACAAGCCGAGCCAAGGTTAGCGCCATCGAGTGCTTCGGCGGCCGCTGCCACTTCGTGGATACTCCGGCGGAGGTCTATGACGTTGCCGCTGGCCTCGCCAGAGAGGCGGGAGGCCATTACCTCGATCAGTTCACCAACGCCGAACGCGCCACCGACTGGCGCGGCAACAACAATATCGCGGAGAGCATCTTCGGCCAGATGCAGGCCGAACCGCATCCCGTTCCCGACTGGATCGTGATGAGCGCCGGCACCGGAGGGACTTCGGCCACCATCGGCCGCTACATTCGCTACCGCAATCTCACGACCCGGCTTTGCGTGGTCGATGTGGAGTATTCGGTTTTCTACGATGCTTACGTCACGGGCGACCTGTCCGTGACGTGCTCGCGCCCGTCGCGGATCGAAGGCGTGGGAAGGCCGAGGGTCGAGCCGTCATTCATACCCGGCGCCATCGACCACATGATGCGGGTTCCCGACGCGGCGTCCATTGCAGCGGCGCATGTGCTCTCCGAGCGGCTCTTTCGCCGGGTCGGCGGCTCGACCGGGACGAATTTCTATGGCCTCTGCCGCCTCGCCGCCGCGATGATGCGGGAGGGCAGGGAGGGCTCGCTCGTGACGTTGATCTGCGACGGGGGCGACCGCTACGCTTCGACCTATTTCGATCCAGACTGGCTACGAGCGAACGACATCGACATCGATCCCTACCGCGCCAAGCTGGAGCGGCTTCTGGACGCCGGGGATTGGAACTAGGCGCGATGTTGGGAGGGGCGATGCCGGGAGAGGAGGGCGGTGGCGACCCCGGCGGCAGGGTTCGAGCCTGCGACCGAGTTATCGTGACGGCGCGATCGTCAGCCGGCGGATATGGAGGCCGAGCGCTCGAGCGTCGGACGAAAGACCAAGCTCGGCCGGCGAAGACGGTGTGCCGATCTTGAACCGAACGAGGACGACCCCAGCATCGGACGGTCGTGCAAAGAGCACGGGCGCATCTGGAATCGAAGTGTTGTGCTCGTCGAAGCGCCACTCCGCGACACGCCGATCGTCGACCCAGATCTCGACGTTCTGACTTCGCATGCTGCCTTCGACGAAGGCATGCCCATCGCACGTGAGGCTCAGTTCGCCATCGCCCGGCTCTGCCAGCCAGGCGATGGCGGCTTCCCGTCCGACGGTCCAGCGGCCGGTGGGTTCGGCCGCGCTCCAGCCCTGCTCGAACGGTGCCTGGTCGGCCGACGCATCCGACAAATCGAGTGTATCGCCGATCCGCGGGAGCCGCTTGGTGTGCTCGCTGGCGGGCAGCAGCGCGAGCTGTCGGACGTTGAAGCCCAGTGCGCGATGATCGGACGACAAACCAAGCTCCGCCGGAGAGCGTGGATTGCGGACAAGGAAGGTGATGTAGAGTATGCCGCGCTCGGTCCGCCGCAGTGGGATATGAACCGGCAAAGGCGGCATCTGGTCCCTGGTGTAGCGCAGGGTCCGTATCAAACGGTCGTTCGCCCAGACTTCGACTTCCTGGCTCTGCATTTCTCCGGCGAGAAATGGAGAACCGTCGACGGTCAGCATCAGGTCGTCGGCTTCGCCATCGACCTGCCAGGCGACCACCGCTTCATGCCAGACAGTCCAACGTCCAACCGGCTCTGGAGCGCCCCATCCGGCAACAAGCGCGGCTTCCCAGTCCGACAATCCTTCGAACTTAATCGCCTCGCCGACCCGTGGAAGGCGTGTCGGGTCAGGTGGTCGTCGGTAGCGATCTCTGCCCACCGCCTCTCGCAGCCATTGCGGATGGCCTAACAGGGCTTGAAGAACCACAATGGGTCGCGCCCCAGGTGCTCTCCACGCCGGTGCACGCTCTTAAGAATGCCGGCAGAGCGTCGAGTGCGTGTCGACGCAACGATCGATCCGAGCCGCGCCGGAAGTCCTGGAATTCAAGAAGCAACTGAGAGGATCGACTGAGCCGGGTTCGTGGGCCCTCCGCTCGAAGCCGCCCTTCGGTCCGCTCAAGCCAGGTCGATGCGGCTCCGAGCTCCATCAGCGCCCATTGCGGAACCGAAACATCGAGCTCGCGGCGCAGGAACTCGAGCGCATCCAGGGTGACGGCGGAAAGCTGCCGCTCAGAAGCTTCGCTGAGGAGCTCGTCCCAGGAGAAGCCCACGCTCTGACGGATCAGCACCACAGCGTCCGCGGACCACTGCTGAACCGCGGCAGAGGCCAATTCCTGTGCGGCATGGGCAATGATGTGCAGAAGATGATGGGCCGGGTCGAGTATCCAGATCGGATCGCCATCGAGGCTGGCGGTTCGGTGGGCTTTCCAGAATCGGTCGTCGGCGTGCGGCGTTCGATCAAGGTGGAGAGCGCGCCAATGGAGGTCGATGTTCTGGTGGTGCCCTTCGAATGACCAGCCCGGGAGGCTCTCTCGTAGTCGTTGGTCAGCGACAATGCGCGGATCCATATTGGGCGGAGCGAGCCCAATATCTGTCAACGCGGAGACGGCAGTGGCGACGTGCTCGTCATGCACGAGAACGTCGATGTCGTCCATCGGCCGCAGGCTGCGATCGCTGAGATACGCCGCGACGATCGCGGCGCCCTTGAGCACGATAAACGGAACCTCGTTCTGACGAAGTGACTCGAACACGGAATGCGCGAGTGCCATCGAATGGAGATTGCGTGCCCAATGATAGCGGCGCACGCCGCGAAACCGATCGATCATCGGATCGTCGATCTTGAGACGCACCATGTTGGCCTGAAGGAGCGGCAGAAGACGTTGCTGGCCGTAGGGGATCGTCTCCAGATCGAGGGTCTGCCGCCAGGCCCGAAAGCTGCGCTCGGCCGCCTCGCCGTCGAGGAGAGCCGCCCGCAACAGGTCCACGTCGCTCGCCGACATTCGCCGCCGCGGAAAGCCGCCGGAATTCGACCCGGCCTGTGAGCGATCGAGCTTCTGAGGGGTGGAGGGCGACAAGACCAATCTCGAATGGGCCGGCCGGAACGGGCCACGAAGATTTACGCCGACGGCTTGCTCACGTCGGGACGGAGCCGCCGGCGCGTGATCGCTTCCCGGGCGGTCCGGAGATAATCGCTGTGGAGGTCCTTCTTCCTGACAATCGTCGTATTGGACTTGTGAACCCGCCGGAATGCGACGACATCGTCAAGGAACCGCATGCCGATCCCCCGCCCAAGTGCACGCGCGTACCATTCAGGAAAGTCGGCGGCGAGTACGGACTCGTCGAAGGCGCCGACTCTGTCGAAGGCTTGCCGCGCGATAAGCATTGCAGATTTTGAGGCGCCTACCATCGCGGGAAGCCCCGTCGGCACATCGCTTGGTGAGACGATCCTGCCTTCGGCATCCGTGAAATTGACCACCCGACCGAACACAGCCTCGGCCGACGGCGTTTCAGCAATCGCCGCCACTTGGCAGGCGAGCTTCTCCGGCGCCCAGAGGTCGTCGGCATCAAGAAAGGCGATGAGATCGGCGGAGGCCGCCGCCAGCCCGGAATTCAGTGCCGCCGATCCGCCACGATGCGGAAGGCTCAGAACCGTGACTCCCTCGAAACTTGCGGCTATGTCGGCGGACGCGTCGGTCGAACCGTCGTCGGCTACGATAATCTCGTCCGGCCCGCGTGTCTGCGCGAGCGCGCTGCGAATTGCCCCGGCGATAAAACGTTCTCCATTGTAGACAGGAATAATGACAGAAATCATTTCATCGCTCGGAGCCACTTGGACAAAGGCAGCATGATGAGGCAAAAGTGGTATCACCGTTTCCAGTTTGGACCAACGATCGGGAAGGACGCGCGCCTTTCCGGTTGCGCCCACTTTGACAGCGCGAATGCCTCAGATGCACACGGTTCGTAACATGTCCATGCCCGACAAAGCTTTCGAAGTGAACGAACCGGTCGTCATATCGGAGACGGTCGACGGCGAGACCGTGATCATCAATCTCGATCGAGGAACATACTATTGTTTGAAGTTTTCCGGCCCCGCGATCTGGGAGGGTATTCAGCGGGCCGCCCCCCTTCCGGAAATCGCCCGGATGCTTCGCGCGACCTTCGACGCCCCAGACGTCGATGTGGAAAGCGAGATCAGCCAGCTCATTGGTCGGCTTGCCTCTGAGGAGTTGATCCGGCCGGCCCAGGCCTCAACCTCCTCGGCGCTGGATGGTTCGGCGGCCAATGGCGTCCGCGAGGCGTTTCGCGCCCCGGTTCTGGAGCGGTTTGACGACATGGAGGCCATGCTCCTTCTCGATCCGATCCATGACGTCGACGACGAAGGCTGGCCCCACCTTCCCGATCAGGGCCAGCCGGTGAATGAGTGACGCGGAATTTAAGGTAAGCGACGCCCAGGCGCGATTCGACGCGTTCTATGACGAAGGCCTTGCTCTCTTTGCGCGTGCGGAAGCGGCAGTTGGCGGCGCGCATTGCCGTCGGTTTCGAATTGCCGGGATGACGGTTGAGTTCCGTTTCGCGAGCCAGCCCCTTGTCGCGTTTCTTTCGGACGCGCTTGCACATCTGGAGATTGATGAACCGAGCGAGGCTGACTTTTCGTTTCTGATCTTCGACGAAGAATCGACCGGCGTCGGACCGCCGCGCGTCCGCTGGGATATTTCGGCGCAGTATGCGCATGGAGAGGTCGCCTCCCTCATCGACGCCGACCGATACCTGTTTGTGGAGCAGCCGCGCCGGCGTGTGATTGCCGGCCGGCGATCGTCACAGGCGGCGTTTGTCTGGTTCGCATCCTGGACCGACTTGGCGCAATGGGAACGCGCGGCTCCACTTTTAACGCTTATCAATTGGTGGGCGAGCGGCGTGGGCTATAGCCGGGTTCATGGCGGCGCGGTCGGCCGTGCCGATGGAGGCGTTCTGATCGCGGGAGCGGGAGGCTCCGGCAAGTCGCACACCGCGATTGCGTGTCTCGATTCGAACCTCTTCTACGCGAGCGACGATCATTGCCTGTTTCGGCTCAAGGACGGTCTGGCGGTGGCGAGCATGTATTCCACCGCGAAGCTATTTTTCGCCGACCTCCATCGATTTCCGTTCTTGGAGCATCGCCAGCAGGAGGCCGTTCGCACGCCGGAGGGCAAGGCGATCTTCTTCCTTGAGACGATCGTGCCCGATCGCCTTTCGTCGGGGTTTCCCCTTAAGGCGATCCTTCTGCCGAAGCCTTCCGGTCGGCGCGACACGCAGATTACACCCGGCTCAGCCTCGAAGGCCCTGCTTGAGCTTGCGCCGGAGACAGTGCTGCGGTGGCCAAACGTAGGCCGCGAAATCTTTCCTCTGCTAGCAACCTCCGTCAGGTCGCTGCCTTGCTACACTTTGGAGACGGGAACAGAGTTGGCTCAAATACCGAAGGTGATCGCGACCTTGCTCGACCGCTTGCCGAAGGCCACGACGCTCAAGTCATGAACGGACGAAGCGGGTCCACCAGCGCCCTGGCAAAGCGCTCACAGGACTGAGATCTGGCGAATTCGTAGGCGACTTCGGCATCCCAGCCGGGAGGCGGCTCCGGACCGAGATAGGCACGGAGCGCCCGCGCCAGATCCTCCGGATCGCGCGTGTCGGCGGTGACGCCCAAGCGAAAATCGTCCGTCAGTCGTCCCATTTGACCAAAATCCTGCGAGATCGATGGCCTTCGATGCGCCGCCGCCAGCATCAGGACTCCACTGCTGCCAGTGTGCAGAATATAGGGGGCGAGCACCACGTCAGCGATTTCAAACCACTGATCTCTGACCGCATCAGATACGTAGGCGGGCTCTCGAACCAGCACGATGGGCTGGTCGGCAAGTGCCGCGATTTGCGCACGAAGGCGCTCTTCGATCAGCGGGTCCGCATGACCGACGAAGGCTACGCAGATCGAGGCTAGCTCTTGCCGGGTCAGGTGGTGAAGTGCGGCGCAGAGCTTCCATACTCCTTTGCGCGCTCGAAGGTCGCCAAACATCAGGAACAGCTTGCGATCGTGCGGGATGCCGAAGCGACGACGCGTTTCGGCCAATGAAGCCTCGGTGGGAGCACTTGTCGGCAGGCGCACCGGATCCGGCAAGTAGGCTATCTGAGCGGAATACTTCCCCTGGAACCGCGGCAGGACGGCCTGGTCGAGGAAGAAAACGGTTCGTGCATCGGGATGCGTCAGAACCCTCCTCACCAACCGTTCCTGAACGGCGACTGTACGCTCGAATGCGGAACGAAGCGCCCTCAGTCTCCTTGCGATAGTGGAAGGCAGGCGTAAAGACGATGCCGGAGAAAGGTGCAGGTGTATGCTTCCCGGAGGCCAGGGGGAGAAGCAATTCTTCCAAATTCATCAACAATATATGCTTAGCCGGAAACCTCTTGAAATATTTTTCGAGTAGCCCCCAAAGCAGATCCTTTGACAAGAACGACTCGCCGTCAGGATCGCTGCGACCGACTGTCAGACTGGCCCTCTCTCGTGCCAGTTCAAGGTGAGCGTCGTCCTCCGGGTCCAATGCAATCCAGCGTACCGGACTGCCACAGACGTTTTCGAACCCATCGAAGACGTGAACGAACTCCTCGACGAACCGTCGCCTGACCACGACCCTGACGACACCGGGGCCATGATCTCTCCAATGCTCAAGAATGATACGTAAGAAGTTCGGCGAATGACCGTGGAGCCAGAGTTCGAACAGGATGAGCTCTGTCGGCTCCTCCGCTCCGTCGTTGCCGCCCCGACGGCTCGCGGTGCGCGTGCTCTGATCCGAATTGCTAATACTCGTCCCCATCGTGCGATCGGCGGTCTGGTGCCTTCCAGGCAATTGAAGAGACTGGCGACCCCGGCGGGATTCAAGCCTGCGACCAATAACTTAGTTGCGGATGCAAGCGCGAGCAATGCGATGGGAGATAGATCTTGCGGGGACCGGTGCCGATTGGCGGCGCGCTGCTGCCCACTGCTGATGCGATCGCGACCACGACGCGGAAATCCGGTGCTGCGCAGCCCGCCCGACGGTGCCACAGTGACGTGGAGGTGATGCTTATGTCCGAAGCAACGGCGACAAGCCGCAGGGTCTTCATTACCGGCGGCGGTGCCGGGATAGGCGCCGCGACGGCGCGGCTCCTGGCGGGGCGTGGATGGCGCGTCGCGCTGCTCGACCGTGACGGCGAAGCGGCGAAGCGCATTGCGGCCGCCATCGGCGGCGAGACGGCGCGGGGCTATGCCGGTGACGTGACCGACATCGCCTCGGTGGAGGCGGCGCTCGACGACATGGTGAAGGCCTGGGGCGGGCTCGACGATCTCGTCAACAATGCCGGCATCTGGGACCATGCGCCGCTCTTGGAGCTCAGCAGGGAGCGCTGGCAGAAAGTGATGGACGTCAACTTCTTCGCGCCGATCGAGATATCCAACGCCGCGGTGCGGCGCATGCAGCCGAACAGCGCCATCGTCAACGTCTCCTCGGTGCTCGGCCAGGTCTCGGCGCCGACGCGGGGGCCGTATTGCGTCTCGAAGAGCGCCCTCATCAGCCTGACGAAGATGCAGGCGATCGAATGGGCCGAGCGCGGCATCCGCGTCAACGCCATCGCGCCCGGCTACATCATGAACGAGCCGACGCGGGTGTTGGCCGCCGCCGGCAGCTTCGACGCCTCGGCGATCGAGAAGCGCACGCCCATGGGCCGCATGGGCAGCGAAGAAGAAGTGGCGCAGGGCATCGCATACCTGCTCTCGCCCGAGGCGGCGAGCTACGTCACCGGTCACACGCTGGAAGTGAACGGTGGCTGGACTGCCTACGGTTTCCTATAAGGCGCGGCGATGATCACCGGGTTCAACCATACGAGCTTCACGGTCGTCGACATGGACAAGTCGGTGACGTTCTGGACCGAGATGCTCGGCTTCGAAGCGGCCTCGGTCTCACCCCGAGAGGGGCGCTGGCAGGAAGAGGTGACCGGCATTGCCGGCGCGTCGCTCCTGGTCGCCCATCTCTACGGCCATGGCCACCACATCGAGTTCATCCAATATCTCACGGGCGCCATCCCTGGCGCGGCCCCGTCGCCGGCCCTTCGCGGCGCCGCCCATGTCTGCCTGGAGACCGGCGACATCGAGCGCACGTGGGAGGCGCTGATGAAGGCGGGGGCGACGGCGCAGGGGGCAATCTCCAGCGTCACCACCGGCGCCGTCGGCGGCGCGAAGGCAGCCTATATCCGCGATCCGAACGGCATCCTCATCGAGCTGCTTGAGCTCGCGCCGGCCTGAGCCAGGAACACGCTTCATGTTCGATTTCTCCAAGCAGACTTTGCTTCTGACCGGAGCCGCCGGCGGTATCGGGCGGGGGATCGCACAGGAATTCTTCGATAGCGGCGCCAATCTCGTGCTGGCCGATCTGAACGACGAGGCCGCGACTACGTTCGCAGAGACTATCGACCCCGGCGGCGAGCGCGCCGAGGCGATGAAGCTGGAAGCGAGCAACCCCGCCGACGTCGAGCGGGTCATTGCGCGATGCCTCGAGCGCTTCGGCCGGCTCGATTATCTGGTGACCGCGGCGGCGATCTTCGAGGATCATCCGTTCGAGACCATGACCGACGAGGAATGGCACCGCACCGTCGCGGCCAACCTCGACAGCGTGTTCTATGCGTGCAGCCGCGCGGCGCCGGCGATGCGGGAAGGCGGCGCCATCGTCAATCTCGCGTCCGAAGCCGCGCATACCGGCGGGAGCCCGATGCACGCCCATTACGGCGCGACCAAAGCCGGCGTGCTGGCCTTCACCAAGACCATTGCCCGCGAGCTGGCGCCGCGCATTCGCGTCAATGCGGTGTCACCCGGCACGATCGACACTCCCATGGTCTCACGCTGGCTGGAGCAGCGGCCCGGTTATGTCGACACGATCCCGATGCGTCGCCTCGGCACGCCCAGGGACGTCGCTCAAGCAGTTGCATTCCTGTGCAGCAGCGCCGCCGGCTACATCACCGGCACCACCATCCATGTGAACGGCGGCGGCTATGTCGGGGCGTGAACCGCAACAACGTGCCGTCCGAGATACCGGAACGGAAGGCAGAATTCTGGAAGCTGGCGAGGAGCCACGCTAAGAAGGTCTTCCGGCAAAGCATGGGGGCCCGAGGGAATGAGCGCGATCGCGAAGTTCGAAGTCATTCCAATCGCGGCGCCCGACGCGATCGCCGACGATCTCGACGGCACTACCGATACCGTCATCGTCAGGCTGACCGACGAGGCGGGCCTGACCGGGATCGGCGAGACCGACGCGCCGCCGCATGTGGTGAAGGCGTTCCTCGAGATGCCGACTGCGCATCTCTGGAGCCGCAACGTCCGGGAGATCCTGATCGGCGCCGATCCCATCGAGGCGACGGGCCTCTGGCAAAAGCTCTATGACGGCACTTTCTGGCCGGGGCGGCGCGGGCTCGGCATCCATGCGATCTCGGCGATCGACATCGCCCTCTACGACCTTGCGGGGAAGCAGCACAACGTGCCGGCCTATAAGCTCATGGGCGGCGCGCGGCGGGAGCGGATCAAGCCCTATTGCACGATTTTTCCGGGTCTCGCCCATGGCCGCGGCATCGAGGAGCTGATGACGGAGATCGGCCGGCAGTTCGAGGCGGCGCTCAATGTCGGCTTCCGCGCGGTGAAGATGGAAGTGCTGTTCTATGACCTCGTCACGGACCGCGAGCTGGTGCAGCTGATCCGGCGCGGGCGCAAGATGCTCGGCGACGACATCCAGATGGCGGTCGATTTCGGCTATCGTTGGAGCAATTGGCACGATGCGCTGTTCGTGCTCGACCGAATCCGGGATTGCGACATCCTGTTCGCCGAGGCGACGTTGCAGCACGACGATCTCGACGGCCATGCCGAGCTCGCGGCGCGCTCGCCGATCAGGATCGGCGGCGCGGAAGCCGCGGCGACGCGCTTCGAGATCCGCGAATGGCTGATGCGCGGCAAGGTAGGCGTGGTGCAGCCCAATATCGGCCGCGGCGGCGGGCTGACCGAGATCCGGCGCATCGCCGATCTCTGCGAGCTGATGGGCGCCGAGGTCGTGCCCCATGGCTGGAAGACCGGCATCACCTCGGCGGCCGGGAGGCACTTCCATGCGGCCTGCGCCCCGGCGCCGGTCTTCGAGTATGTCTCGCCGAAGGTCTTCGACAGCTTGCTGCGGCGGGAGCTGGTCTCGCCGGAGCCGGAAGTCGTGGACGGCACCATGGCTCTGCCGGACCGGCCAGGGCTCGGGATTGATCTCAATGAGGAACTCGTTGAACGGCTCAGGACCGACAGAAGCTAGGGACCTTGCAGCGGCTCTCTTTGGCGCCGTCGAGGCGGCGATTGCCGTCGAATTCTCTTGATGCTGCCTGGCGCGTCGGACTACGGCTCGACGACCCGGCTGTCGGCCGAACGGAGGGGTGGGGCGGAGAAAGCAATAGCGGAAACACTCAGTGCGCCAGCGGCAAGCTGGCAAACGGGAGACCAAAATGGTCGGCGATACCGAGCATCTAGAAAGTCTGCAACAAGAACAGCGCATGCTCGGAGGAACGCGCGCCCCAAACTTCCTCGACACCTCGCTGGAATGGCGGCGCATATTCTCCGAAGCCTGGGGAACGTTCCTGCTGGTCGTGGTGGCGGCGGGCGCGGGAAGTGTGTCGGCGATGAGCGGTGGCGCAGTGACGCTCGCCATGGCGGTGGTCGCTCCTGGCCTCATGGTCATGGTCATCATCTATTTCATGGGGACTGTGAGCGGGGCGCACCTGAACCCGGCCGTCACGATTGCGTTTTCCGTGCGCGGGAATTTTCCTTGGCGGCGCGTTCCGGGCTACCTCGTCGCGCAAATAGTCGGCGGGCTAGCTGCAGCAGCGTTCGTTCGCGCGATGTTTGGAACGGTCGGAAATCTCGGCGCGACCGAACCGGGAGCTGGCATCGGCGCCATGCAGGCGCTTGCCATGGAGGTGCTGCTCACCGCTGGGCTCGTCAGCACTATCCTCGGAACGGCTTCCGGAGCGCGAAATGTCGGCACGAATGGCGCAATCGCCGTCGGCGGCTACATCGCCCTTGCCGGTCTGTGGGCGGCGCCGATCACCGGCGCGTCTATGAACCCGGTCCGGTCGCTCGCACCGGATCTCCTCCGGGGAAATCTCGCTTCGACCTGGATATACCTTGTGGGGCCTTTTGTCGGTGCGATGATTGGCGTCGTCTTCGAGTGGATATTGAAGGGACCACCAACAACAACCGGCGCCATCACCGCGCAGGGCACTCTCGAGATCGACTCAAGCTAGCGGCGCGGCGGCGTCAGGCCGCCCCAGGTGAGAGCCTCCATTATCGCTTCGGGTCTGACGGTCTTCGCGGTCGGCGATGCTGCGGGCAACCGCGTCGGACCACGGCTCGAGGAACGCGTGGGCCGCTAGCGAGAGGCTTTTCGATAAGGCGCTCGCAGCTCCCTTTCAGCCTACCCGGTATTTCGCGACCGTTTCGGGATTGAGGTTGACGCCGAGGCCCGGCGCCGTCGGCACCTCGATCCGTCCGTCGCCGCCGATGTCGAAGCGCTCGCGCGTGAGCTCCCAGCGAAGCGGGGATTCGCTGGTCGAATATTCCGCCGGCTCGTCGTCCCAATGCTGGGAGAGGAAGGCGAGGTTGGCGGCGATGGTGATGTTCGACTTGTAGCCATGGGTCACGACGCGTTTGCCCCGCCGCTTCGCCGCCGCCGCAATCCGCATGAGTTCCGTAAGGCCGCCCGACATCGTCACGTCCGGCTGGGCGATGTCGATCTTTCCGACGTCGAACGCGATCTCGTATTCGTAATGCGTGGTGAGGCCAAGGTCGCCGCCGCCGATCGGCACGCCTTGCCCGTGGAAGCGGGCATGACCCTCAAGGTCGTCGATCGGGAGCGGTGCCTCCAGCCAGAGGAAGCCGTTGTCGCGGAAGATCGGCAGCAGCGGCAATCCGTCCTCGGCCTTGGTCCAGGCGGTGGCGGCGTCGCACATCAGGCGAATGTCGGGGCCGACATGTTCGCGCGCCGTGCGGATCAGAACCTCGGTCTTCTTCAGGTCGTTGCGCCAGTGCGGATCGGCCACGATCTTGATCGCCTTCAGGCCAAGCTTCAGCCCGCGATCGATGTTGGAGCGCACCTCATCCGGCGTCTCGCCCAGGGGATAGACCGTCCCGTAGGCGAGCAGCCGATCGCGCTTGCGGGGGCCTAAAAGGTCGGCGACCGGTTTCCCTTCGATCTTCCCCTTGATGTCCCAGAGTGCGATGTCGATGGCGCTGATCGCATGGATCACGACGCCGCGCCGGCCGTAATAGCTGGTGAGGTCGTACATGCGGTCCCAAAGCTCAGCGGTCTGCAGCGGGTCCTGGCCGATGACGGCTTCCTTCAGTCCCCAGGCGTGGCTGTGGGAACGTTGCGCGTCGATGATGGCGCGGATGACCGAGGGGACGCTGTCTACCTCGGCGATGCCGGTGATTCCGCCGTCCGTGTGGACGAGCACCAAGCAGTTGTCGTATGACCCATCGAAGGTTGCGCCGGTCCAGCCGGGGTAGCGCAGCTCGATCACCTCGACATCGACTATTTTCATCGCCTCACCACGCCATTGTCAGGTTGTCCGGAATATTGGATACTGATCCAGAATGCTGGAATCAATGGAATGAAACAAGATGTAAAGGCGCGACCGCGCCGGAAGACGGTCGCGCAATCGTCCCCGCTGAGCGAAGATGTCGGCGGCTCGCGCAGCGTGCGCCGCGCGCTGGAGATTTTCGAATTTCTCCTTCAGCTCGGGACACCCACGACCATCGGCGAGATCGTCAGCGCCCTGGAGATCCCGAAATCCACCGCCTATGAACTGGTCCGCACCCTATCGGATTCCGGCTACCTGGAACCTTCGCGGCGCGGCGGCATCTTCCTCGGCCGCAAGCTGTTCGAGCTCGGTATGGCCTATCGCGCCCAGGTCGACCTGCTGCGCGACGGCAGCCAGATCGTCGAGGAACTGCGCAACGCCTGCGGCGACACGGTGCAGCTCTCGGTGCTCGAGAACGATATGATGCTGGTGCTGCTGAAGGAGGAGGGATCGCATCCCGTCCGGATCATCAGCCGGGTCGGCTCGCGGGTGCCGGTGAACTGGGCGGCGTCCGGGCGGCTCCTTGTTTCCGACCTCGACGACGACGCGCTGACCAGCCTGCTCGGCAAGTCTGTGCGGCAATCGCCGACCGGCCGCGCCTCCACCGACATCCCGAAACTCATCCAGCAGGTCCGCAAGTTCCGCAAGCAGGGCTACGCGACCGAGCTCAATGAGACCAACGAGCATGCCGGCTGCGTCGCGGCGCCGGTGATCGACGGCAGCGGCAAGTGCATCGCCGCGATCAGCATCGCGGTGCCGGAGCACCGGCTGAAGCAGAATTGCGGGGAGCTGACCAGACATGTGCGCGCGGCGGCAGCGCAGCTTTCGCAGCGGCTGGGTGGCCGATAGGCTGCGTGTTGCCGGAAAGATCGCGCGATCCCTCTAACCAGATTTGGCTTCCGGACTCGCCAAGTCATCTGAACAGGGGAGAGCCTACTGTCAGAGCTTTCCCGCCGCCGCGAACTCTCTCTGCAATGCGTCGAGCAACTGCGTCTCGCCAATCGCGCCGCGCAGGTGCTGCTCGATCAGGTCGCCGGCCTTGGCCTGGAAACCGAGATAACCTTTGAAGCGGGGACGTATCCAGCATTGCTCCATGGTGCGGAGCGTCGCGGAGTAGCAGCCGCCGAAACGGGCGTCGATCTCGGGATCGGCCCAGGTCTCGCGCCGCGCGGGCTGGCCGTGGTTGAGGGCAAAGAGGCGCTGGACCTCCGCGCCGGCGGCGAAGCGGGCGTAGGCGAGGGCGGCTTCGGGGGCGCCGCCGTACGCCGAGACGCCGAGGCCGGTGCCGCCGATGGTCGAGCCCGCCGGGCCGTCCGGCCCCGGGAGATCGTGGAAACGCAGGGGATGCACTTGGTCGCTCTCGGCGTAGGTGGCGTAACAATAGACCGCGGGGCAGAACACGAGATCCTCTCGCGATGCCATCGCGTCGTGAAGCTCGATGCTGTTCCAGTCGAGCGCTTCCGGCGGGCAGAACGCGAGCAAGGCGCGCATGTGGTCGAGCGCGTTGCCTGCGGTGTCGCGGTCGATCAGCGGCTCGCTCGGATCGGTCGCGCAAGGCCTGCCGAGATTGGCGCAGAGCGTAAAGAACGTCATCAGGCTGTGCACGCCGTGCAGGCCGATCGCCAGTTTCCATTGCTTGCGCGCCGCCTTGGTGCCGAGGTCGAGGAGGCCGCGCCAATCCGCCGGCGGTTTCTCGCCGAGCGTCGCCAGCATATCCGGGCGCGAAACGGCGACCTGGCAAGCGGCGTCGATCGGCACCGCCCAGCACGCGCCATCATAGGTGTAGGTTGTGCGCGAGGGGCCGACATAGGGGTCGCTCGATGCTGGACCGACGATGTCGTCGACGGGCAGCAGGCAGCGCGAGGCTGCGATCTCGCCGCAGAACGGGTGATCGAGCACGATGAGATCGTATTCCCGCGCAAGGTCCAGGACCGAAGTGAACTCGAAGCCGTGCAGCGGCCGAGAGTCCCACTCCACTTCGATGTCCGGATGCTGCTTCGCGAAGAGAGCCTGCGTCGACGTCAAAGGATCGATGGCGCGCCGGTGGCTCCAGGTCATCCCGCGCAACTTGATCTTTGCCATCGCCCTTCCTTCCGCCGCGCTTCTCGCGTTGACTCCGGCCCGTTTCTCGATAACGTGTCAATTCTGAAAATACGCACAATAGTCCGATATTCTGGAACTGCGCGGGACCCCGGTGAACGGACGCGAGGCTGGGTCTTACAGGGAGAGGTAAGATGAAACTGCTGCAACTAATGTCTGGAGCGGCGGCCTTAGCGCTGGCGGTCTCCGGGTCGGCGACGCTGGCGATGGCGGCGGCCGGCGACGAATGCGTGAAGATACTCGGTTATGAGTGGAGCGGCGAGAAGCAATCGATGGATCCCGCCGATATGGAATCCGGCGACGACGCCTATCACATCTTCGCCGTCTACAACCGCCTCGTCGATATCGACGACAACTACAACGTGATCCCGGAGCTGGCGACCGAATGGTCCGCCTCGGCGGACAATCTGACCTGGACCTTCAAGCTGCGCCAGGGCGTGAAATTCCATAGCGGAAAGGACTTCACGGCGAAGGACGTGGTCTACACCTTCAAGCGGATGCTGGACCCGGAATTGGGCTCCGGCGCCCGGGCGGTGCTCGAGTTCCTGGATCCCGATGGAATCAAGGCGGTCGACGACTACACTGTCACATTCACCACCAAGAAGCCGGTGGTGCAGTTGCCGGTGCTGATCACCAACAAGTTCGGCAATATCGTCCCCGACGGGGCAACGCACGAAGCCCTGCACCTTCATGAGGACGGCACCGGTCCCTTCATGCAGGACCAGTTCACGCCCAACGCGCCGGTGCGCATCCTGAAGAAGAACCCGAACTACTGGGACGCCGGCAAGCCGAAAGCCGACTGCCTGAAGATCACCGTCGCGCAGGAGGCGGTGGCGGCGGTCTCGGCAATGAAAGCGGGGCAGGTCGATCTGATGCTGAATGTCGATCCCTCGGTCATCCCGGCGCTGAAGGATGATCCGTCGGTGACGCTGCTGCAGACCGGCGCTTCGAACTCCATGACCATCGCGATGTGGGTCGACACGCCGCCCTTCGACAATCTGCAAGTACGCCAGGCCATGAAGGCCGTGGTCGACCGTCAGGGAATGGTGGACACGGTGCTCCTCGGCTTCGGTGAGCCCGGCGCCGACAATCCGGTTCCGCTGGAAAGCCCGGCATCCTTCACCAAGGAAGCGCCGAAGCAGGATTACGACCTGGCGAAGAAGCTCCTGGCAGAGGGCGGTCATCCCGACGGGTTGAAGTTCGATCTCTACACCGCCGAGGGGGTGCCCGGCATGGTGCGCATGGCCCAGGTCTATGCCGAGATGGCGAAGCCCGCGGGCATCGACGTCAACGTCATCGTGACGCCGGCTGACAGCTTCTGGGACAATGTCTGGCTCAAGAAGCCGATCGTCACCTCCGCCTGGTCGATGCGTCCGCCGGGAGAGGGCCTCGCGGTCGCCTATACTCAGAACGCCAAGTGGCCGGAGACGCATTGGAAGCGGCCGGACTACGACGAGCTGCTCTTGAAGGCGAACACCACGCCGGACGAAGCGGAGCGGAACAAGGTGTTCCAAGAGGTCGGCAAGCTGATGACAGACGAAGGCGGCGAGATCATCCCGATGTTCGTCCATCAGGTGCTGGCCCTCCGCAAGGGCTGCGAGGGCTACACGCCGCGGGCGCAGAACTTCAACCTGAACTTTGAAGATCTGAGCTGCAGCAACTAGCATCGACGTGAGCGGGCGCCGGTTTCCGGGCTGAGGCCCGGGCCGGCGCCCGTTGGTCTTTGTGGTGCAGGAGCGGCGGTGTCCTTAGCGAAACTCATCGGCGGCCGGATACTGCTTTCGGCACTCACTCTGCTGATCGTGTCGCTGCTGGTGTTTGCCGCGTTGGAGGTGCTGCCCGGCGACGTCGCGAGCCGTATCCTCGGACGTGACGCGACGCCGGAGACGCTGGCGGCCTTGCGCGCCCAGCTCGGCCTCAACGATCCGGCGCCGCTGCGCTATCTGCACTGGCTCGGCGGCCTGGTGACCGGCGATCTCGGTCGCTCGCCGGTCTCCGGCCGGGAGGTCACCGACATCGTTGGGCCGCGGATCGCCAACACCGTTCTGCTCTCGCTCTACGCCTTCTTGCTCTATTTTCCGCTGACGGTGATTCCGGCGCTGCTGCAGGCGATCCGGCGCGACCGGCCGCTCGATCATGCGCTCTCGGTGGTGACGCTGATCCTGCTGTCGATGCCGGACTTCCTGCTCGCGACCATCCTGCTCTTCACCTTCGTCGTGCTCGTGCCTGTGGCGCCCGCCATCTCGCTGGTCGATCAGACCTCGACCGTGCTCGATTATGTCCGGGCGACGACCTTGCCGGCGCTGACGCTGGCCATCGTGATGGCGGTCTATGCGGTCCGCATGCTGCGGGACAATCTGATCGAAGTGTTGGACGCCGACTTCGTACGGATGGCTGAGCTGAAGGGCTTGAGCCCGCGCCGGGTGCTGCTGCGCCACGCTTTGCCCAACGCGCTCATTCCGACGCTCAACGTGACGGCGCTCAATCTCGCCTATCTGGTCGGCGGCGTCGTGGTGGTGGAGAAGGTCTTTTCCTATCCCGGCTTCGGCAGCCTGCTGGTGGATTCGCTGCAATTGCGCGACCTGCCGGTGATCGAAGCCACGGTGATGATCGCCGCCCTGGTCTATGTGCTCGCCAATCTGCTGGCCGACATCGCTTCCGTTCTGCTCAACCCGCGGCTCCGGACCGCATGACCATGGCGAGCGAGCCCATCACCATCACGGCGCCGCCGCCGGAGCGGCTTCGGATCGGCGCGCTGTGGCGGCAGACGCCCTACAGTTTCCGCATCGGGCTCTGCATCCTGATCGTGCATGTGGTCGTCGCCGTCACGGGGCCGTTCTGGGTGCCCTATGGCTACGGCCAGCTAGGCGCCGGCCTTCCGCTGAGCGGCATGAGCTGGGCTCATCCGTTCGGCATCGACCAACTCGGCCGCGACGTCTTCAGCCGGGTGGTTTACGGCGCGCATATCGAGATATTGCTGGCGCTGTCGGGCACGGCGCTTGGCCTCCTGGTAGGCGCCAGCCTCGGTCTTCTCTCCGGCTATCTCGGCGGCTGGTTCGACACAATATTGCAAAGATTTCTCGAGGCGCTGATCAGCATTCCTTTCCTGGTGCTGGCGCTGATCGCCATGGCGGCGGCCGGGCCGGAGGTAGCCGGCAATCCGATACTGGTGGTGCTGGTTGTGGCGTTGGTTTACGCGCCCCGCACGGCGCGCATCGCCCGCGCGGCGGCGATCGAGATCGCAACGCGCGACTATGTGACCGTGGCGCGCCTCCGGGGGGAGAGCGCCTGGTCGGTGGTGCGGCGGGAGCTATTGCCGAACGCAACAAGCGTGCTGCTCGTCGAGTTCGCGCTGCGCGCGGGTTACGCGCCGGTGCTGATCGGCTCGCTCGGCTTCCTCGGCTTCGGCATGCGGCCGCCGACTCCGGAATGGGGGCTGATGATCAGCGAGAACCGCGCGTTGATCATCATCACACCGATCACCGTGCTGGGGCCGGGACTGGCGCTCGCATCGCTGGTGATCGGACTCAACATGTTCACCGAAGGCTTCGCGCGGATTCTTGGGCGCACCGTCAGGCTGGGGAATCAGTGAACGGCGTGCGCAACCCGTTGGTCGAAGTCCGCGGGCTCAGCGTCGCCTATCGCCGCGGCGAGGGCTGGTCGCGCGTTGTCGACGATGTGAGCTTCGCGATCGAGCCGGGCGAGGTCTTCGGCCTGGTCGGTGAATCCGGCTGCGGCAAGTCGACCATCGCCCTGCAACTCCTCGGCTACCGTCATCCGAGCCTGAAGGTCGAGGAGGGCGTGGTTCTCTTCAAGGGTGAGCCAGTGACCGGGATGTCGCGCGGCGGTCTTGATCGCCTCCGGGGCGACCGCATCGCCTTCGTGCCGCAGAACCCGACCACGGCGCTCAATCCCGGCATCCGCGTCGGCGCGCAGGTCGCCGAGCCGATCCTGGTGCATTCCCGTGCCGAGGCCGCGGACGGCGCGCGCCGGAGGATGGCGGAGACCTTGGCGTTGGTAGGTCTGCCGCACGATGCCGCCTTCCTGCGGCGCTATCCGCATCAGCTCTCCGGCGGACAGCAGCAGCGGATCTGCATCGCCATGGCGCTCGCCTGCGATCCCGACCTGCTTGTGCTGGACGAACCGACCACCGGCCTCGACGTCACCACGCAGGAGCAGATCCTCTACCTCCTGAACCAGGTGCGGGCGCGGATAGGGCTCGCCATGCTCTACGTAACCCACGACCTGGCGCTGTTGTCGCAAATCGCCGACCGGATCGGCGTCATGTATGCCGGCCGTATGGTCGAGTACGCGCCGACCCGGGAGACCTTCCACGAGCCGAGGCATCCCTACACCCAGGGTCTGATCGCTTCGATCCCGGGCATCGAAGGCGCGAATGCGCCGCCGCTGAGGGGGTTGCTGCGCAGGCAGGAGCTGCCGCCTGGCTGTCCGTTCGCCCCGCGCTGCGACTACGCGACGGAGCGCTGCTTTGTTGAGCCGCAGCAACTGGAAGCCGTCGCTGCCCAAAGCGCCGTCGCCTGCTGGCGTTGGCGCGAGATCGTGCCCGAACGTGGCGCAATCGAGACCGAAGAGGGCGGTCATGCGCGGGCGGGCGTGCCGGTGCTGGCGGTTGAGAATGTCGGCGTCGTCTATGGCAGCGGGTCGCGCGGCTTCCGCGCCGTCAACGATGTCTCCTTCGCCATCGCTGACGGTGAAGTATTCGCGCTGGTCGGGGAATCGGGCAGCGGCAAGTCGACCCTGGCCAAGGCAATCAGCGGGCTTGAAGCCCCCGCTTCGGGCGACATCAAGCTGCGCGGGAAAAGCCTCGCCGCAACGGTCAAAGCGAGGAGCGCCGAGCAGCTCCGCCTGGTCCAGTACGTGTTCCAGAATCCCGACGCCTCGCTCAACCCGCGGGCCCGGATTGTCAAATCGATCGCACGGCCGCTGGAGTATTTCTTCGGCCTGGACGCGGCCAAGATCCGCGGCAAGGTGGCGGCGACCTTGCAGGACGTGCGGCTGGACGAAAGCTACGCCGCGCGGTTTCCCGATCAGCTCTCGGGTGGCGAGCGGCAGCGCGTGGCGATCGCGCGTGCGCTCGCCGCCGAGCCGGCGCTGCTGCTCTGCGACGAGATCCTGTCCGCCCTCGACGTTTCGGTGCAGGCGAACGTGCTGACCCTGCTGCGGCGGCTGAAGGCCGAGCATGGCATCGCCATGCTGTTCATCTCCCACGACCTCGCGGTGGTGCGGCTCCTGGCCGACCGGGTCTGCGTGCTCTATGGCGGCGAGGTGATGGAGATCGGACCGACGGCGCTTGTCTTCGCGCCGCCCTTCCATCCCTACACCTATACCTTGCTGAACGCGGTGCCGGTGCCGTTGCAGCCGCCAGTCGTGCCGCCGCAGCGCTCCAGCACGCTGCCGCCACGGCGCGGAGAGCCCGGCTGCGTGTATGCCGGGCGCTGTCCATGGCAGGTGGGGGAGGTCTGCGAGACCGAGACACCGCCCTGGCAGGATGACGGCGGCGGCCTGCGCCTGCGCTGCCACATCGCGCCGGACGAACTGACGGCGCGGGCGGCGGCGTCGATGGTGCGTGCGGAAACCAAACAACAAAATCAGGGGGCGTTGTCGTGAAGATCACCAAAGTCGAATGCTTCGTGCTGCTGGTGCCGGATTATCGGGCCGATGCCTGTTCCTCGGCCCAGGACGATCTGGTGGTGAAGATCCACACGGACGAGGGCCTGATCGGCATCGGCGAGACCGACACCAATCCCTGGGTGGCGCGCGCCATGATCGAGGCGCCGGGCACGCACATCATGGGCCTGGGTCTCACCGAGATGCTGGTCGGCCGCGATCCCTCCGACGTCGAGGGCATCTGGGAGAAGATGTATATGGGCTCGGCGATGACGGGGCGGCGCGGCCTCGGCATCTGCGCCATGGGCGCGCTCGACATGGCGCTCTGGGACCTCGTTGGGAAAAAAGAGGGCAAGCCCTGCTGGCAGCTCCTGGGGGGTGCGCTCAACAATCACATCACGCCCTATGCCTCGCTGCTGCCGGAAGGCGACGACCTCGATACCTACACGCAAATCCTGGTCGAGCGCGCGGTCAAGGCGAAGGAACTGGGCTTCCGTGCCGCGAAGCTCGAGATTTGCATCAAGGGGCCGTACTCGCACAATTCGTTGCAGATCGCCGACGACCGCGAATGCGCCAAGATCGTTGCCGCCTGTCGCAAAGCGGTGGGACCGGAGATGACGTTGATGGTCGACGTCGCCTACGCCTGGGCCGACTGGAAGGAGGCTTTGCGCGCGATCGACATGTTCGCCGACCAGGACATCTATTTCATCGAAACGCCGCTCCCCTCCGACGACATCGAAGGCTATGCCAAGCTCGTGAAGGCTTCGCCGGTCCGGGTGGCGGCGGGGGAGTGGCTGAACTCGCGCTTCGAGTTCCGCGAACTGATGGATCGCGATGCGCTCGACGTGGTGCAGCCCGATGTCGGGCGGGTCGGCGGCTTGACAGAGGCGCGTCGCGTCGCGATGGCGGCGCGAGACCGCGGCCTTGCCGTGGTCCCGCATTGCTGGAAATCGGCGATCGGCATCGCGGCCTCGGCGCACCTCGCCGCCGTGTCGCCGACCTGCACCTATATCGAGTTCCTGCCGCGTGAACTCGCCGATTCACGCCTCAGGATGGATCTCTGCAGCGAAGAGCTACCCGTCGTCGACGGGCGCATTCCGCTCCCCACCGCGCCGGGGCTCGGTGTCACCATCAACGAGGACGCGCTGACCCGCTATCGCGTGCAATAGGAAATTCCATGAAAATCGAAGCCATCGATTTCTTCTACATCTCCATGCCGGTCGTCACCGATGCCGGCGACGGCAGCCAGGACGCATTGCTGGTGCGGGTTCACGGCGGCGGGATCACCGCCTGGGGCGAATGCGAGGCCTCGCCGCTCACCTCCATCGCTTCCTCGATCGCGCCGATGTCGCATGGCGCCTGCCGTCCCGTCTCGTCGCAGGTGCTGGGCGAGGACGTGTCGTCGCCGCAGGACATCGCGCGCCTCACCGCGACGATCCAGTGGAACTGCATGGACCTGCTGCAAGCGGCGCATACCTGGTCCGGCATCGAGATGGCGCTCTGGGACCTTCTCGGCCAGAAGGAGAGCGTGCCGGTCTACCGGTTGCTGGGCTATGACCAAGCCTACGCCAAGACGCCTTATGCCTCACAGCTCTTCGGCGACACGCCGCAGGAGACCTTCGACCTCTGCCGCGGCGTCCAGCAGGACGGATATCGCGCGGTCAAATGCGGCTGGGGTCCGTTCGGCCGCGGCACGGTGAAGGACGATGCCGATCATCTGAACGCGGCGCGGGAGGGGATCGGCGAGGAGGGAACCCTGCTGATCGACGCCGGGCAGATTTTCGGCGAGGACGTCGAGGCCGCCGCGGCGCGCTTGCCTTATCTGGAGGACGTCCGTGCGACCTGGTTCGAGGAGCCGTTCAACGGCAGCGCTTACGAAGCCTATGGCGCGCTGGGCAAGAAGGCGAAGACCGTCAAGCTCGCCGGCGGCGAGGCGGCGCACAACGTGTTCATGGCCAAACACACCATCGACTACGGCGGCGTCGGCTTCATCCAGATCGATTGCGGCCGGATCGGCGGCATCGGGCCAGCGAAGCAGATCGCGGACTACGCCGTCGCGAAGGGCGTCACCTACGTCAATCACACCTTCACTACGCATCTGGCGCTTTGCGCTTCAATCCAGCCGTTCGCCGGATTGAAGGATCACAAGATCTGCGAATACCCGGTGCGGCCGCAGCCCATGGCCTGGGAGATGTGCAAGACGCACATCGCGCCAAACGCCGACGGCGAGATCGTCGTTCCGGACAGGCCGGGCCTCGGCATCGAGATCGATCTCGATGCAGTGAAGAAATATCTGGTCGATGCTGAGATCAAGGTCGGCGGCAAGGTGCTCTACAAGACCCCGAGTCTGGCGTAGCCGTCAGCGGCCGCGGCCCTTCCGGCGCTGCAGGCGCAGGATATGCTGGTCGAGTTCATCGTCCAGCGCGTCGATCTCGCCGGCGGCCAGCATGTCGCGAAGGCGCCGGTGCTGGGGCACAAGGGCCTTGGCATCGCGCTCGCTGCGGATCTCCTTGCCGAAGACGATAAGGACGTGGCGGGCGAGAGCGTCCCATAGCTTCTGTACGATGGCGTTGCCGGAGGCGCGGCAGATCTCGCGGTGGAATTCCAGATCGGCCTTGCTGATCTCCATCCACTCGAGATGCACCGCCGCCCGTTCCATCACGCCCAGGATCCGGTCGAGCCGCGCCAAAAGTTTCGGATCGCGCTTGTAGGCAGCGACGGCGCCGCGCGCGGCAATGCGCTCCAGCGCGATGCGGGCCTCGCAGATTTCGTCGATCCGCGTCTCGTCGAAGGTCGCCAGCCGCGTGCCGCGATGCGGCGCGCTCTCGACGATCCCTTGGGCCTCCAGGATCTTCAGCGCCTCGCGCAGGGGAACGCGGCTCATCTGCAGAAGGCGCGCGAGCTCCGCTTCGACGAGGCGCTGGCCCGGCTGTAGCGCACCGGCGGCGACGCCGAGCACGATCGCCTCGGCGGCGCGCTCGGCCATTCCAGGGTTGGGTGCCATGCTCAGAGTCGGCGGCGCGGGAGCCACGATCTCGGTCTCGGTCAAGCGTCGGCGTGGCATGGTTTCCCCGGTCCTTACTGTAGGACTGTATACATTTATTATATCGACATTCGGTCCGGACGATGCCACGCTTTTGCGAAGAAAGCAGCCTGCTTCCAACCGGATTTGACCGGAATCCCGAAGCGGCGGCGTGACAGGATGGCCGGGGTGGCAAGGCTCGCAGGCAAGAAGGCGCTGATCTACGGCGGTGGGACCGGCATCGGTTTCGCCTGCGCGGAGGCCATGACCCGCGAGGGCGCGGCGGTCTTCATCTCGGGCCGCCGCGAGGGCGTGCTGCGCGAGGCGCATGGAAAGCTGAAGGCGCTCGGCGACGCCGGTTTCGCAGCGGGCGACGCGACGTCGCCCGAGGACGTGCAGCGCGTGACCAAGGCGGCCGTCGCGCTCATGGGCGGACTCGATACGATCGTCGTGAGTGCCGGGGCCGCCGGCCGCACGCCGATCTTCGACGCATCGGTCGAGGAGTTCAAGCGCATCACCGACAACTCGCTGCTGCCGCCGTTCCTCGCGATGCGCTTCGCCGCCGATCATCTGCTCGCGGCGAACGGCGCCTCGGTGATCGTTATCTCCTCGATGTTCGGCCTCACCGGCCAGAGGGAGCGGGTCGGCTATTGCGCCGGCAAGGCAGGGGTGATCGGCCTCGTGAAGGCGGCGGCCATGGACTTCGCCGACAAGAACGTTCGCGTCAACGCGATCTGCCCCGGGTTCATCGAGACGCCGCTCGCGCTCGAGGTGGTGAAAATGGAGAAAGATCCGGAAGCGGTGCTGGAGGCGAAGCGCCGGATGCATCCGATCCCGCGCGCCGGAAAGCTCGAGGAGGTCAGCGAGCTTGCGGTCTATCTGGCTTGCGACCTCGCGGCCTTCGTGACCGGCCAGGCGATCGCAATCGATGGCGGCTTCACCACGCGCTGATGGAGTGGTCGAAATGAATGGAACACTGGCCGGCAAACGGGCCTATGTCACCGGCGGGTCGAGCGGGATCGGCGCGGCCATCGTCAAGACCTTCGCCGCGGAGGGCGCTCGTGTTGCCGTCGGCGCCTTTACCCATGCGAGGGAGGCGCAGGCGATCGCGGAGGCGTTGCCCGGTGACGGCCACATCGTGGTGCAGGCCGATCTCACCGAACGCAAATCGATCGCCCGTGCTGCGGACGAGGTGATCGCGGGCCTCGGCGGCCTCGACGTCTTCGTGCACTCGGCTGGCATCGACGTGACCGAGACAGCGGTCACCCATGAGACCTCCGACGAACTCTGGGACAAGATGATCGATCTGCATCTGAGCTCGGCTTTTTTCCTGTCGAAGCGGCTGATCCCCACGCTGCTCAAAGGCAGCGGTCCCTCCATGGTCTTCATCGGCTCGGTCTGTGGGATGGTCGCCTGGGAAGGCGACGTCGCTTACAACGTCGCCAAGGCCGGGCTGCAACACCTCGCGCGCTGCATCGCTTCCGACTACGCCAAGCAGGGCCTGCGCGCCAACGTGATCGCGCCCGGCGTCATCGACACCCCGCTCACCCGCAACTACGCGTCAGGCATGCCCGGGGGCGAAGCGGCAGGGCTGAAGGTGTTGGCGGCGATGCATCCGATCGGGCGCACGGCCGAGGCGGACGAGATCGCCGGCGCCGCGGCATTCCTCGCTTCGGACAAGGCGTCCTTCATCACTGGTGTCGTGCTGCCGGTCGACGGCGGCCTCACCATGGTCTGATTTCTTACGCGACCGGAACCCGAATGCCTTTTGAAACCGTTTCACCGACCATCGACGGCACACCGCCACGGCTGAAGATCACCGATGTCGAGTGCCACGTGCTGCTGGCGCCGGACTATGACGTGAGCTTCACCTCCTCGGCACAGGACAGCCTGATCGTCGTCATTCACACCGACGGCGGCGTTAGCGGCGTCGGCGAGTGCGACGCCAATCCCTGGATTGCCAAGGCCTGCATCGAGGCGCCTGGCACGCATACGATGGGCCTTTGCATCAAGGACATGTTGATCGGCGCGGATCCCTTCGAGATCGGCGCTCTGTGGAAGAAGCTCTATCTCGGCACCGCCATGAACGGCCGCCGCGGCATGGTGATCCACGCCATGAGCGCCATCGACATGGCGCTCTGGGACCTCTGCGGCAAGGCGCTCGGGAAGCCGGTCCACGCGCTGCTCGGCGGCGCGACGCGGCAGTCGATCACGCCCTATGCCTCGCTGCAGCCGGCCGGCGGGCGCTTCGAGGAATACCGCGACGCGCTCTGCGCCTCGGCGGAGACCGCGACGGCGCTGGGCTTCAAGGCGGTGAAGACCGAGATCACGATGAACGGGCCCTATGCCCATGGGGGCATGCGCGAGAGCTTTCCGCGCCATACCGAGGTCCTGAAGGCGGTGCGCGAGACGATCGGCCCGAACATCACGCTGATGGTGGATGTGCAGTACCTCTGGGAGGACGCGGAGACCTGCCTGGAGACCGTCAGAGATTGGGACGAGTACGACATCTACTTTCTGGAGACGCCGATCTGGTCCGACAACGTGCGGGGCATGGCGAAGCTGGTGGCCGAGGCGCCGATGAAGATCGCCTTCGGCGAATGGCTGGCGACGCGCTTCGAGTTCGAGGAGTTGATGGACGTGGGCAAGGTCCAGGTGGCGCAACCCGACGTCGGGAGGGTCGGCGGCATCGGCGAGGCGAAGATCGTCTGCGACATGGCCAAGGCGCGCGGCCGCACCATCGTGCCGCATTGCTGGAAAACCGGCATCTCGATCTCCGCCACGGCGCACTTGGCATTCGTGACAGATCACTGCGCCTTCATCGAATATTTGCCGCCGCAACTCTGCCACGAGCGGCTGCGCCGGGAGCTTGCTCACGAAGAGCTGGTGCTCAGGCCCGACGGCACGATCCCGTTGCCGACTAGGCCCGGGCTGGGCGTCGAGGTCGATTGGGATGTGGTCGAGCGCTATCGCGTGGCCTAGGCGGCGAAGAGCGGAGGATTGAGATGGGCGAACGGGCGGCAAGGCGGCTGAACGGACGCGTCGCGGTGGTGACAGGCGGCGCCCAGGGCATCGGCTTCGGCATCGCCAAGCGGTTCGCCGAGGAGGGTGCCGCCGTCGTGATCGCTGACATCAAGGAACAGGCGGCGAAGGGCGCGGCCGCTAAGCTCTGCGCGTGCGGCGCGCGGGCGAGCGGTTTCGGCGTCGATATCGGCGACGACAAAAGTGTCGCGGCGCTCGCCGCTTTCATCGAGGAGAAGCACGGGCGCTGCGAGATCCTGGTGAACAATGCGGCGATCTCCGACGGCACCAGTATCGAGCAAATGACCATGAAGCGCTATCACGAGGTGATCCGCGTAAACCAGGATGGCGCCGTCCGCGTGACCCTGGCCTTCGTGCCGTTGCTGAAGCGAGGCGGGGAGGGACGGCGCATTCTCAATATCGCGTCGATCATGGGGGTCCGCGGCTGGCCCGACGCGATCCCCTATTCGACCGCGAAGGGCGCCATCGTCAACTTCACTCGGGCGCTCGCCTGCGATCTCGCCCCGCACGGCATCATGGTGAACGCGCTGGCGCCGGGCTTCGTCGACACACCGATGTCGATCCAGCCGGACGGCTCGCACGAATACGATGCCGACTGGTTCCGCGACATCTACGTGAAATACGGGCGCATTCCGCTCCGCCGCTTCGGCAATCCGGAGGACATGGCGGGGCCCGCCTTCTTCCTTTGCTCCGACGACGCGCGCTACGTCACCGGCCAGATCGTGATGGTCGATGGCGGCGCATCGGCGACGTTTTGAGCGTCGCGGCGACGACCGGGCGGCCGGAGAAAATGGACCTATCCGAGCTTCGGGTAGCGCAGCTTCAGGCCGGGCGCTGGCATGGGCGCAGTGTGAATCGACCAGCCGCAGAGGCTCGCAATGATCAGCGTCTTCATATCGGCGCCGCCGAAGGCGATGTTGGTCGGCGCCACCAGCTGCAGTTGCTCCCAGTCGTCGTAAAGCGTGATGAGTTCGCCCTTCGTGGTGAAGCGGTAGAGGATGTTGGGATTATAGAGCGCGATATAGAGGTCGCCGTTCGCGTCGAGGGCAACGCCGTCCGGCACCTGCCGCGGGAGCTCGACCACGACCGTGCGCCTGCCGGCGGAGCCGTCGGCATCGATTGCGACTTTCGAGATGAGGGGCGGGGAGGTCTCGACCACATAGAGCGCCTTGCCGTCGGCGGAGAGGCACATGCCGTTGGTAAAGCCGCAGGCGCTTCGATCCCAAATCTCGGCTTTTCCTCCGGGCGTGACGCGCCAGATCCAGCCGTTCTTCTTGCCCCATTCGCCGGAATCCGAGACGTAGAGATTCCCGGCGTCGTCGAACACCGGATAGTTCGGCACCCGCATCCGCTGCTCGGCATTGCCGTTGCAATAGGTGGAGACCGCGCCCTGCGGCGTGATCCGGTGGACGCAGGCGTTGCGATCGTCGCAGGCGTAGGTGTTGCCGGCGGCGTCGTGGGCGAGGCCGAGCAGGAAACCGCCTTCGATCTTGGCGACCTGTTCGCACGTGGCATCGCCGAGGCCGATGCGATAGAGTTGGCCCGCCTCGCCGCCGGCATAGACCTTCTGGTCCGGCCCCCAGGCGACGGCTTCGGGATGGTCGAGGGCGTGTCCCAGCGTGGTGATCGTCAGCAGATTTTGCTGTTCCGCCATGGCTTCTTCCCTCCCCGCCGGCGACTTGACCGACGATTCCGTCGGCAGCATAGTAACGTCCGATATAGCAGAACCAAGTCCAGAATTTCGGAAACAGCATCAGCCAGGTAATTGCCGCGTGGGACCTCCGAGTGCTCGCGGAAGGTAGGCGAGGCTAAATGACGTTGCTGAACGATCAGGTCTGCATGGTGACGGGCGCAGGCCAGGGCCTCGGACGCGCGGTCGCGTTAGAGATGGCAAAGGAGGGCGCGATCGTCATCCTGCTCGAACGCAACGTCGAGACGTTGGAAGAGACAGCGGCGGAGATCGAAGCTTCAGGCGGCAGGTCGACGCCTTGCCCGCTCGACGTCACCGACTACGACGCCTACGGCAGGATCGTCTCCGACGTCGTGAAGAAGCACGGGAAGATCGATGTGCTGGTGAACAACGCGGCGATCAACCCGCCGTCGCTCACCATCCTGAACGACACGCTGGAGAACTGGCGCCGCACTATTGCGATCAATCTCGAAGCCGTCTTCATGGGCTCGAAGCTGGTCGCGCCGCATATGGCGGAGCGCAAAAGCGGACGCATCATCAGCATCGCCTCGATCCAGGGCTTTGCCTCGTCGGGCGAGGTCGGTTCCTACAATGCGGCGAAGGGCGCCATCATCGCCTATACGCAGTCGATGGCGGTTGAGCTCGGCCCCTACAACATCCTCGTCAACGCCGTCGCGCCCGGCTTCATGCGCACACCGATGTCGATCGTGAACGGCGTCGATGAGACCGAAACACCGGACTTCATCGAATGGTACGTGAAGCGCGGCAAAATTCCGCTCCGGCGGACCGGCACGCCGGAGGACGTCTCCGGCACCGTGATCTTCCTTGCCTCGCCCTATTGCCGCTACATGACCGGACAGTTGCTGGTGGTGGACGGCGGATTGATGACGACGTTCTAGAATATTCTTGGCTTCGACCAAACAACAACCGCAGCAGACAGGAAGGCAAACGCAATGACAAAGAAACAAAACGGACCAAACGCACTCACGCGGCGCCGGGTGATGCAGGCTTCCGCTGCACTGGGCGCCGGCGCTCTCGTCGGAAGCTCATTCCCGGCGTGGCGTGCACTTGCGGCCGAAGACTTGAACATGTGGTGGTGGGGCGAGCAGGAACTCCCCGGCCTGCAGGGCTTCGTCGATGACTCGGTGAAGAACTTCACGGCGGCCACCGTCAAGCCGATGCTGCAGGATACCGCCGTAGTCATCTCGCAGTTCCAGACCGCCGCAGCCGCCGGCAACGCGCCGGACATCCAGTATCTCTGGAACGGCATCTATCACATGGAGAGCGTCTGGCTCGGCTATCTCCAGGCCCTTGACGGCCTCGTGAAGGACGACGTCCTCAACGCTTCGCAGCCCACGCTGCTCAGCCACTATGACGGCCACATCTATCGCATGGGCTGGTATCCGCTGCCCATGATCTGGATCTACAACAAGGATCTGTTCGAGCAGGCGAAGCTCGACCCGGAGACGGCGCCCGCCACCTGGGACGACTTCCTCGCGACATGCGACAAGCTGAAATCGGCCGGCATCTCGCCGGTCGGTGGCGGCATCCAGGACGGCTATTGGGGCGAATGGTACTGGGGCCACGCCATTGCCCAGATCGTCGATTCCCCCGGCCAGGCGGTGGAGCTCTTCACCGGCGAGCGCAGCTTCGAGGATCCGACATATTTCGAGCCCTGGACGCGGCTCGAGGAGCTGAAGAAGCTCGACTATTTCAATCCGGAGATGTCCTCGACCGAGCTCTATCCCGGCATCGACCTGATCGTCTCCGGCAAGGTGGCGATGGGCGAGTCGATCGGCGCGCGCATGCCGAAGGACAGCGAAACCACGAAGGGCCGGATCGGCGCGATGGTCATGCCGGTCTTCGGAAAGAGCAAGCTCGCCGGCAAGCCGGTGTTCGACACCCAGGGCCTCGGCATCTCCAAGGACTCGAAGGACCCGAAGACCGCCGCGGCTTTTCTGGAATACCTGCAATCGCCGGAACGGCTGTCGGCATTTCACGAAAAGACCGGCTGGCTGCCCTCCAACACCAACTTCGACACCTCGGTCATCACGGATCCGGTGGTGCTCGACATGTGGAAGAAGTGGGGGCAGGGCGACAACATCCCCTACATCTCCAACGTCGTGCCCGGCCAGTTCTATGAGCAGGCATTGCTGCCAACCGCCCAGCAGGTGGTGGCCGGCAAGATCACCGGCGAGGAAGCCGGTGCACTGGCTGCCAAGGTCACCAAGGAATGGCGGGACTTCAATCCCGACATGGTCGACAATTACAAGAAGTGGGCGGCGGATCTCGGCTGAGTTCCCGATTGAAACGGGCCCGGGCGTATCCGCCGCCCGGGCCCGGCTTGTCTTATGAACCTTCCTTAAATCTTGCGCGGCGGCGCGGCCTGGACACAATTCCCCGATGGATCAGACCTCGCGGTTGAAGCCTTACCTCTACGTCGCTCCTCTCGTGGCGCTGCTGCTCTTCGTTTTCGGCTATCCGTTGGTGCAGATATTCGAGTTCAGCATGAAGCTGATCCGCGGCATCGACGGGCCGTGGGTCGGCTTCCGGAACTACGAGCTGATCTTTTCCCAGGATCTGTTCTGGGAATGCGTGAAGCACAATCTGCAGCTCCTGATCGCGATCCCGATAATGGTTGGCTGGTCGCTGCTGATTTCAATCCTGCTTTACGACCGGCTCAAGGGCTGGAAGCTCTACCGCATCGTTATCTTCGTGCCCTACATCCTGGCGATCCCGATCATCGCCGTGATCATGAAGAAGATGTTCCAGTTCAATGGGCCGGTGAACGAGGCGCTGCGCTGGATCGGCGCCGATTTCCTGGCGCTGGACTGGATCGGTTCTTCCGACTACGCGCTGTGGACCGTGATGCTCTTGATCATCTGGCGTGAATCGGCGCTCGGCGTCGTCTTATTCCTCGCGCGGCTGCTCAATCTCGATGAATCGCAGCTCGAATCGGCGCGGCTCGACGGTGCCAATTGGTGGCAACGAGTGCGCTACGTGATCCTGCCGCAGATGAAGGTGGTAATCGAGTTCTATGTCGTGGTCAGCGTGATCACCATCCTCTCCTCGGTCTTCTCCTACGTCTACATCATGGGTGGCGGCCGCGGCGGACCCGGCACCTCCACCATGGTGGTCGAGCTCTACATCTTCGGCGCCATCGTGCGGCAGAGCCTGCCGGGCATCGCCGCGGCGGTCTCGGTGTTGTTGTTCCTGGTGTCGCTGCTGCTGATCGTGCCGCTGTTTGCCGTCCGCCGCCGCGCCAATGAAGAGGAGGTCGCCTGACCATGGCGCAAGCGACCGAGGCCGCGATCGTTCACCGGCAGCCGTTGACGCTCATTACGGCGGATCAGGTGCTGAAGCACGTGCTCCTTGCGATTGCCGGCTTCATCGCGCTGGTGCCGACCATATTCATGGTCATGACGGCGCTGAAGAGCGACGACGAGTACACGTTCAACAAGGTCGGCTTCCCGCACGCCTTGGTGTTCGATCACTTCGATGTCGTGCTGTTCAAGAGCCCGTTCTTCTCCTGGATGGGGAACAGCGCAATCCTGGCGGCGGGATCGGTGCTGCTCTCCACGGCGGTCTCCTGTCTCGGCGCCTATGCGATAGCGCGGATGACGTTCAAGGGCCGGCAGGCGCTGTTCTCGATCTCGGTGGCGCTGATGGCGGTTCCGCCGGTGGTCATGATCGTGCCGCTCTTCGTGCTCTATTCGCGCCTCGGCATGATCAGCACCTATCAGGGCGCAATCCTGATCTACGCCGGCCTTATCACGCCGTTCTCGGTCTATCTGCTCACCACCTTCTTCCGGACTCTGCCGAGGGAGCTCTTCGAGGCGGCGTGGATGGACGGCGCCGGGGATTTCTTGATCCTCTGGCGGATCGTGGTGCCGCTTTCGCTCCCAGCGCTGCTCACGCTGTTGGTGGTGAACGCACTCTACGTCTGGAACGACCTGCTGATCGCCATCATCTTTCTGCAGGACGATGCGAAGCGCACGTTGATGGCGGGGATCAGCGTGTTCCAGGGACGCTACGAGAACCAGATTCCTCTGGTGATGGCCGGCATGGTGATCGCGAGCGCACCGATGATCATCCTCTACATCGCCTTCCAGAAGTACTTTATCCGCGGGCTGATGGCCGGCGCGGTGAAGTGACTGGGGGCCCCATTATCCTCGAAGGCGACGGGCTCCACGTCACGGTGGATCCCGTCATCGGCGGCACCATCACGTCGATCAGGCACAAAGCGAGCGGCGCCTCGGTTCTGGGCACCGTGCCCTGGACCCCGAAACCCGGCCCGGCGCACACCAATGCCGCCCCCGATGAAAATGCCTGGCTGCCGTATTATACCGGCGGCTGGCCGATCCTTTTTCCCAATGGCGGCGACGCCTGCACGTTCGACGGCGTGTTCCACGGTTTTCACGGCGAAGCCTCCCTCGCGGAATGGGACGCGGCACAGGAAGCCGCCGGCCGCCTCGTCATGCGTCGGCGCTTCGCCGCAGTGCCGGCCGAGATGGAACGCGAGATCGTCGTGGAAGGGGAGGCCGTCACCATCCGGGAGCGCGTCACGCTCAGGGGCGATCTCCCAGCGTCGGTCATGTGGGGACATCATCCGACCTTCGGCTCCGATCTGCTCGATGGGCCGTTCGAGATCGGCACCAACGCCCGCCGCGTCTTGGTGGACGACCGCTTCGACTCGCCCTTCAACCCATTGCGGCCGGGTGCGAAGGGCGATTGGCCGACGGTCCCGGGCAAGACAGGGAGCTACGACCTGAGCCGTCCGCGGGGTCGGATGGCGGCAGTAGCCTATTTGATGGATTTCGAGACTCCCTCAGCCTGGATCCGCCGCCTGGACGATTCGATCGCGGCGATCCTGTCGTGGGACGGCTCGGTTTTCCCGTATGCTTGGCTCTGGTGCGAACTTGAAGCGACCGAGGACCCGCCGTGGGGCGGGAAGGCGCGCTTGATCGGCATCGAGCCGAACACGACGTGGCCCGCAAACGGACTCCTGGACGCGCACCGCCGCGGGGCTCCACTCCTCGTGCTGCGACCCTCCACGAAAGTCGAAGCGTGGGTCCGCCTAGAGGTGATCCGCCCCAACCGCGAGTCGTTCAAAGCCGGGTAACCGGGCCCTCGAGGACTCTGTCTCTGGAGAAAACCGTCACCTATGTGTCCGGAATGGACCTTGTTTTGGTGGCGACCCCGGCAGGATTCGAACCTGCGACCAATAGCTTAGAAGGCTACTGCTCTATCCCCTGAGCTACGGGGCCCCGTCCGTTGGAGCAAGGCGCTAATGCGTCCACGGCTGCCGTCTGTCGCGGCGGAAATTGTCGGAATAGGCGATCGTCGCCCGCACCCGTTCCTTCGGCTCGAAGATCCGAAACGCGATGCCGCTGCGCTTGGCGTAGTCGATCGCCTCCTCCTGCGTGTCGAACTCCAAGCGAATCTGGCTGCGCATGTCGCCGGACGTGGTGTAGCCCATGAGCGGCTCGATCTCCTTCGGCTGCTCCGGCTCGTATTCGAGCACCCAGCGATGCGTCTTCGCGCGGCCGGAGCTCATCGCGGTCTTCGCCGGCCGGTAGATGCGTGCCACCATCTCGTCCGTCCTGTCTCTCCGCCGGCTCGCCAAGCCGAGCCCCGGACGTGATCCGGGGGAAGGTTGGTCGGGGCAGCAGGATTCGAACCCGCGACCCCCTGCTCCCAAAGCAGGTGCGCTACCAGACTGCGCCATGCCCCGACTGTTGCACGCCCGGTAGGCCGCGCCGGGCCGGCGGTCAAGCATTTCGCGGCCAAATGCCGGCAATTGCGACGAAAATTGCAGGCAGCGGACACAGATGGAGCCGCTTCCCGGTCCTTGCAAGCGGCACCTGCGCTGCCTGAGCATGACCCCGAAGGGTGGACGCCGGTTTTCGGAAAGGGTCATGCTCAAACAAGGAGATAGAGCCTCCATTCTGGTTCAATCGGAATGGAGAAGGCTTTAGGAAGGGCGGCCGAGGCCAGGGAGGGAAGAGCCCCGTGTCGCAAAGTGCCGAGCGGGCGGCTGCGTGGTCCGAAGCCGGGTCCGGGCGCGTCGGAGCGCTGTTCGGCCGGCTCGCCGAGAATAGAGCGGCTGCCGCGCTTTTCCTCCTGGTCCTAAGCCTTCTCATGTTCGTGCCGGGGCAGACGAGCCTGCCCGCCACCGATCGCGACGAGGCGCGCTACGTCCAGGCCACGCGGCAGATGCACGAGAGCGGCGACTTCGTCGACATCCGCTTCCAGGATGCCAAGCGCTACAAGAAACCGGTTGGCATTTATTGGCTGCAAGCCGTCGCGACGGCGCCGTTCGGCGGCGCGGACGCGCCGTTATGGGCCTACCGTCTGCCGTCGCTGCTCGGCGCCATCGCCTCTGTCTTCGCCGTCTGGCTGACAGGGCTGATCCTCTTCGACCGGCGCGCCGCGCTCTTCGCCGCGCTCCTCTTCTCGCCCGTCGTGCTGATCGCGGTCGAAGCAAGGCTGGCGAAGACCGACGCGGTGCTCCTCCTCTCCATCCTCCTTTGCCAGATCGTGCTCGCCGCCGGATGGCGGCTGTTGATGGCGGAGGGCGCCCCGACGAACTGGCGGGCGACGCAGCGCCTCGGCTGGCCGCGCGCCATGCTTTTCTGGGCCGCGCTCGCGCTAGGAATCCTGGTCAAGGGGCCGGTCGCGCCGATGGTTGTCGGCCTGACCGGGATCGTGCTCACGGCGCGGCTGCGCTCGCTGCGCGGGCTTCTGACGCTGCGCCCGGTCGCCGGCGCGCTGCTCTTAATCGTGATCGTCCTGCCGTGGCTCCTGGCGATCGCCTTCATCTCCGAAGGCGCGTTCTTCCGCGGCGCCGTCGGACAGGACTTCCTCGCCAAGATCGGGGAGGGGCAGGAGGGCCATGGCGCGCCGCCTGGCACCTACCTGGCGCTTCTCGCCGTCACCGGATGGCCGATGACGCCGTTTCTGATCCTCGCGATCCGGGATGTCCTGCGTCGCTGGCGCGAGCCTTCCGTCTTCTTCTGCCTCGCCTGGCTGGTTCCGGCCTGGCTCGTCTTCGAAGCCGTGGCAACGAAGCTGCCGCATTACACGCTGCCGCTTTATCCGGCGCTGGCGCTGTTGACCGGCGCGAGCCTTGCCCGCGACGCGCTTTCGCAGTCGCGCCTGCTGCGGCTCCTTGCAATCGTGCTGCTCGTCTTTCTTCCGCTCGGGGCTGCGGTGGGCGAGCTCGTCGTGCCGCCACTCCTCGGCGATCGAGTGGCGCCGCTGGCGTTCGTGACGATGGCAGGCGCGGCGCTGGTCGCGCTCCTCGCCGGTTCCGCCACGTGGCGCGGCCGCTTCGATCGGGCGGTTCTCGGGGCGGCGCTGGCCGCGGTGCTGCTCTATGCCGGCGCGATCGCGCTGGCGCTGCCGCGGCTCCAAAGCCTGTGGCTCAGCCCGCGGCTCGTCGCGGCCGCCGAGGCCTCGGCCGGATGCGAGGCGCCTCAGCTCGCATCCTCCGGCTATAGCGAGCCGAGCCTGGTTTTCTATGGCGGAACGTCGGTCCGGCTTGTCGCGCCGGCCGCGGCCGCGGCGTGGCTCGGCGAGCCCGGCTGCCGGGTGGCCGCGATCGCCGACAGTGAGCTCAGCGCCTTCAACGCGGCGCTCGGTGGCGACGGCCGCGCGGCCCGCGAGGTCGCGACGCTAAGCGGCTTCAACTACTCGCGCGGCCGGCCGGTGACGATGCACCTCTTCGTCGCCGCACCGGCGCCATAGCCTAGACGGCGGCCATCGCGGCGAAGGCGCGTTCCAGATCGTCCGTGAGGTCGGCGACATCCTCCAGCCCAATATGTAGGCGGATGACCGGACCCTCGGTCCATTTGCGCACCGTGCGGGACTGATCGAGCTCGCTCGGAATGGCGAGGCTCTCGAAGCCACCCCACGAATAGCCGAGCCCGAAAAGCCCAAGCGCGTTCAGGAAAGCCTTTTGATGGCGCTCCTCGCCGTCGAGCACGAAGCTGAAGAGACCCGACGAGCGCCCGAAGTCACGCTTCCAGATCGCGTGACTCGGATCGTCAGGCAGGGCCGGGTGCAGCACGCGCTTCACCTCGCGCCGTGCCTTGAGCCATTTGGCGATCTGAAGCGCGCTCTTCTCATGCCGTTCCAGCCGGACGCCCATTGTCCGCAGCCCGCGCAGCGTGAGCCAGATCTCCTCCGTCCCCGCCTGCAGACCGAGATGGCCGTGGAGCTTCTTCAGCCCCGGCCACGCCGCCTCGTTTGCGGTGACCGAGCCGATCATGAGGTCGGAATGTCCGCCCTGGTATTTCGTGCCGGCATAGATCGCCATGTCGATGCCGTGCTCGAGCGGGCGATAGATGAGCGGCGTCGCCCAGGTATTGTCGATCATCGTCGTCACGCCCGCCGCGCGGGCGGCGGCGACCATCTTGGGAATGTCGGGCATCTCGAACGTATGCGAACCGGGGGATTCGAAAAGAAGCCCGCAGGCGCCGTCGAGCAGCGCGGCGACGCCGTCGCCGATGAGCGGATCGTAGTAGACCGCCTCCACGCCGTAATCCGGTAAGGACACGTCGCAAAACCGACGCGTCGGCCCATAGACATTATCGGGAATGAGCAGTCTGCGGCCCGGCCGCGCCACCGCCATCAGCGCCACCGTGACCGCGGCGAGACCGGAGGGCAGGAGAACGGTGCCCGCGGCCCGCTCACCTTCAAGCGCGGTAAATGCCGTGGTCAGCGCCTCGATCGTCGGGGTGTTGGTGAGGCCGTAGGAATAGCGCGCGCTGCCCCGCCCGAGCACTACGTCGGCATTTTCGAACAGCACCGTGGAGGCGCGCACAACCGGCGGGTTGACGAAGCCGTGATAGCTCATCGGCGACAGACCCGCATGCGTGAGCAGCGTGTCGGCGCGCCAGTTGGTCCGATTCTTGCGGTCGTCGTTTGTCATAGGATTTCTGCCTTTTCGCATCCGCGAATAGGCGAAGCACGAAGAAAATCCAATCGTCGGCTGCTGTCTGACAGACTTGACCGACGCCGGAGATTACCGTTCGATGACGACAGCGTGGACGGAGAATGGCGAGATTACGACGACGCTTGGCCCAAAACAGGCAAGCGCCACCTGGGGCAAGCGGTAATTATTTCGCCAGAGCCGACAACCAAGGGAAGCGTACATGAAAAAGTATCTTGCACCGATCGCGATTACGGTGGCGTTTGCCGCGGCCGCCAGTGCCGCATCGGCAACGACGCTGGAAGACGTAAAAGGCCGCGGAGAGTTGATCTGCGGCGTGAGCCAGGGCCTCCCGGGCTTTTCAAACCCCGATTCCGCCGGCAACTGGAGCGGCATCGACGTCGACTATTGCAAGGCGCTCGCCGCCGCGATTTTCGGCGATGCCAGCAAGGTCCAGTATAAGCCGCTCTCGGCCAAGGAGCGCTTCACCGCGCTGCAGTCGGGCGAGGTCGATATCCTGAGCCGCAACACGACCTGGACGATGTCGCGCGACACCGACCTCGGCCTGAATTTCGCGGGCGTCACCTACTATGACGGCCAGGGCTTCATGGTACCGAAGTCGCTCGGCATCGCGCACGCCACGGAACTCGGCGGAGCAAGTGTCTGCACCAATACCGGCACGACCACCGAGCTTAACGTCGCCGACTACTTCCGCTCCCACAACATGGAGTATGAGGTCGTTGCCTTCGAGAAGGCGGACGAGGTTATCGCCGCCTACGGCGCCGGACGCTGCGATGTCTTCACCACCGACGCGTCGGGCCTCTACGCGGAGCGCCTCAAGCTCGCGAATCCGGCGGATCATATCGTTCTCCCTGAGATTATCTCCAAGGAGCCGCTCGGACCGGCCGTGCGCCAGGGCGACGACCAGTGGATGGACATCGCCCGCTGGACGCTCAACGCGCTGATCAATGCGGAAGAGCTGGGCGTGACGCAGGCCAATGTCGAGGAGATGAAGTCCTCCGACAATCCCGAGATCAAGCGCATGCTCGGCATCGAGGGTACGTTCGGCGAGAGCATCGGCGTTAGCAACGATTGGGCGGCGAACGCCATCAAAGCCGTCGGCAATTACGGCGAGATGTTCGACCGCAATGTCGGGCCGGACACGCCGCTCGGCATCGACCGCGGCTTGAACGCGCTGTGGACGAACGGGGGCTTGCAATACGCCCCGCCGATCCGCTGACAAATCGAGGGCCCGGCCGGCAACGGTCGGGCCCTCTTCCTGCCGGGGGCAGGCAAGCGAACTTGGAGAGTTTACCGGTAAGGAGCTGAAGAGTGGCGGTTCAAGAAGCTCTACCTCTGAGGCCTGTCGGAGCCGGCTTCTCCGTGCTCAACGACGAACGTGTCCGCAGCGTGATCTTCCAGATTCTGCTGGTTGTCGGCATCGTCGCCTTCGCCTGGTGGATCATCAACAACACGGCGGCCAACCTTCGCGCCCAGGGCATCGGTTTCGGCTTCGGCATCCTGGAAGACTCCGCCGGCTTCCAGATCAACCAGGCGCTCATTCCCTACACTGAGACGTCGAGCTACGGCCGCGTCTATTTGGTCGGCCTGCTCAACACGCTGCTCGTCTCGATCCTCGGGGTTATCCTCGCGACGATCATCGGATTCACGGTCGGAATCGCGCGGCTTTCGACCAACTGGATCGTCTCGCGGATCGCCACCGTCTACGTCGAGGCGCTGCGCAACATCCCGCTGCTCCTGCAGATCTTCATCTGGTATTTCGCCGTGCTCCGGCTTCTGCCGCAGAAGCGCGACGCGCTGAGCCTCGGGCCGCTCGGGCTCATCAACATTGCCGGCTGGTACGCGCCCAATCCGATTTTCGGCGAGGATTTCGTCTACGTTGCCGTCGCGTTCCTGATCGCTGTCGTCGCGGCGATTGTGATCAGGTTCTGGTCTCGGCAGCGTCAACTGGCGACCGGCCAGCAGTTTCCGGTCCTGTGGGTGAGCCTCGCGCTGATCGTCGGCCTGACGCTGGTGACATGGCTCGTCGTCGGTGCGATCTGGGGCGCGCCGCTTACGCTCGAATATGCGACGGAGGGCAATTTCGGCCCGCGCGGCGGTGCGCGCATCTATCCGGAGTTCATCGGGCTCCTGCTGGCGCTGAGCTTCTATACGGCAACCTATATCGGCGAATTGGTACGCGCTGGAATCCTATCGGTCTCCAAAGGGCAAACCGAGGCGGCCTATTCGCTCGGATTCCGCCCCGGGCTGACGCTGCGGCTCGTGGTGATCCCGCAGGCGATGCGCGTCGTCATTCCCCCGCTGACGAGCCAGTATCTGAACCTGACCAAGAACTCCTCGCTCGCCGTCGCGATCGCTTATCCCGATCTCGTTTCCGTGTTCGCGGGCACGGCGCTCAATCAGACGGGGCGGGCGGTGGAGTTCATCCTCATCACGATGGGGACCTACCTGATGATCTCGCTCGTCACCTCCGCCTTCATGAATATCTACAACCGCCGCATGGCGCTGGTGGAGCGTTAGATCATGCCCGCGCTTGAAGCCGAGACCGACCTCGACCTCGCTTATGTCCGCCTCGAGATGGAGGAGGCGGCGCCCCCACCCATACGTGACGGAGGTCCGATCGGGTGGCTGAGGGCAAACCTCTTCTCGAACTGGCTCAACACGATCCTGACCCTGATCTCGCTGTGGATCATCTGGAAAGTGGCGGCGCCGCTCATCGACTTCGCGCTCATCAATGCGGTGTGGACCGGCAGCGACCGCGTCGCTTGCACAACGGTCGACCAGGGCGGGGAGCTGCCGAGCGGCTGGTTCGGTGCGTGCTGGCCTTATATCAGCGACTACTTCGCTCAGTTCATCTATGGGCGCTATCCGGTGGACGCACGCTGGCGCGTCGATCTGGTCTTCGTTCTGTTCGTGGTCGGGCTCGTCCCGATGCTCATCCCCTCGGCCCCCTACAAGCGCGAGAACGCGATCTACATGGCGGCGATCTTCCCGATCGCGGCGCTCTTGTTCCTGACCGGCGGCCATCTGGAATATGGCTCGTATCTCGCTATCGGCGGTCTCTTCGCGTCGGGCGATCTGGCCTTCGTGATCGATTTCCTGATCACGACCGCGATAATCTGCGCCGTGATCTACGTCTGGGGCCGTGCCACCGGCAGCGATCCCACCGCGTCGATCCGCTCGACGCTCATCGTCATGGCGGCAATCGCCGTGGTGCTGGTGCTGCTCGGCGTCGATCTCGGTATGCAGCCGGTACGCACCGACCAGTGGGGCGGCTTGCTCGTTACGCTGGTGATCGCGGTGACCGGCATCGCGGCTTCGCTGCCGCTCGGCATCGTGCTCGCGCTCGGACGCCGCTCCACAATGCCGATCGTGCGCGCGGTGTCCGTCGGCTTCATCGAGTTCTGGCGCGGCGTGCCGCTGATTTCCGTGCTGTTCATGTCGTCGGTCATGTTGCCGCTGTTCCTTCCTGAAGGCGTGACGTTCGACAAGCTTCTGAGGGCGCTGATCGGCGTGGCGCTGTTCTCCGCCGCCTACATGGCGGAGATCGTCCGCGGCGGCCTGCAGGCGATCGGCAAAGGCCAGTACGAGGGGGCGGACGCGGTCGGCCTGACCTATTGGCAGAAGATGCAGCTCGTCGTCCTGCCGCAGGCGCTGAAGCATGTCATACCCGGCATCGTCGGCAGCTTCATCGCGCTCTTCAAGGACACCACGCTGGTGCTCATCATCGGGCTCTTCGATTTCCTCGGCCAGATTCAGTCGAGCTTCACCGATCCGACCTGGCTCAGCCCCGTGCAGGCGACGACCGCCTACTTCTTCGCCGCATTGGTCTACTGGGTCTTCTGCTTCGGGATGTCCCGCTACTCGATCTACACCGAACGCCGGCTCGATACGGGCCACCGAAAGTAGGAGTGACCGCCATGTCTGAGAACGCCGTCTCTATGAGCGGGAGCGATGCGCAACCCGATTCCGGCGCGCCGGCCGTCGAACTGGTCGACGTCAACAAGTGGTACGGCGAATTCCACGTGCTTCGGAACATCAACCTGAACGTCGCGCGCGGCGAGCGCATCGTCATTTGCGGACCGTCCGGCTCCGGCAAGTCGACCATGATCCGCTGCATCAACCGGCTGGAGGAGCATCAGAAGGGCAAGATCGCCGTCGACGGGATCGAGCTCACCAACGACCTGAAGAAGATCGACGAGATCCGGCGCGAGGTCGGCATGGTCTTCCAGCACTTCAACCTCTTCCCGCATCTGACCATCATGGAGAACTGCACGCTGGCGCCGATCTGGGTCAGGAAGATGCCGAAGAAGCAGGCGGAAGAAGTCGCAATGCACTACCTGACGCGGGTGAAGATCCCCGAGCAGGCACACAAATTTCCCGGTCAGCTCTCCGGCGGTCAGCAGCAGCGCGTGGCGATCGCCCGCGCGCTCTGCATGAGCCCGCGCATCATGCTCTTCGACGAGCCGACCTCTGCGCTCGACCCGGAGATGATCAAGGAAGTGCTCGACGTCATGGTCGGTCTGGCGGAGGAGGGGATGACCATGCTCTGCGTGACCCACGAAATGGGCTTCGCGCGGCAGGTGGCGAACCGCGTCATCTTCATGGATGCCGGACAGATCATCGAGCAGAACGAGCCGGAGCAGTTCTTCCTGCATCCGCAGCACGAGCGCACCAAGCTCTTCCTGTCGCAGATCCTGCACTAAGTCCGCGGATCCTGACGCAAGGGGAGGCCGATCGCCTCCCCATCTTGCGTTCAAGCTGGATTGTCTTGGGGCGGCCCTTCCTCCCCCCTCGCCGCCACCCTCGTTCTGGTATGCAGATCGGATCACCGGTTCCGACGTCGTCAGTATAGATCGGCGTCTCGTCGGGGGCGCACGGGCTCGAAGGACCAGACGCGACGGTGGGTTTCGTCGTTTTCATCACCGGAGAGCCCGCCTGATCCTCCGTGCGGCCGCGCGGATCGTCCTCGCGGTGCCTGCGGATCAGCGACTTCGGCTCAGGCCCGAAATAGAAGCGAAGCCCACCCCAGATCGCCTTGTAGCTGTCCTCGCCGATGCGGCCTTCCGCGAAGAGCGCCGCGGACGTACCGCCCCATTGCATCGGCAGCTGGTACTCCGCGCCGACGGCCGCCATGTTGATGTCGTTCCAGTGGCGATAGCCGGCGGAGATGCGGAAGTCGTCGGTCGCGTAGAAGGCGATGTCGGCGAGGGCGAACACCTCGTCATTGTCGCCGCCGACGTCGAAATCCATGTGCTCCCAGCCAAGCAATCCCTCAAACGAGATGCGGCCGAGATAGGCTTCGCCCTCGATGCCGCCGCGCACGGAGTCGAAATCGGCAAGCTCGTTGACCGCACCGCCGCCATAGACGCCGAGCAGTCCGACCGACGGATCGCGCCAGAAGAGATGCGCGGCGCCGCCCGCCACCAGTTCGCCGGATGCCGATTCAGCAAACGCGTCGCCCTGCAGGCCGAACCGCTCGCCGACGGGAAGCGAGAACGAACCCATTCCGCCCGCAAGCGCTCCGTCGCCGGCGTTTGAATCGATCCCGCCTCCGAAGACGGCGGCCTTGCCGTTCGGGGCGGAGACGGCGGGAAGATCCAGCGTGGTCGGCGCCGGCGACGATTGCATTTCTTCCGGCAACGGAAGGTCCGCAGCAGACGCAGAGCCGCCGAGCGGGAGACTCGCCAGCAGAAACGACGACGAAAGAAGGAGAACGCTACGCAACATATTCGCCTGCCCCTTTTAATTGCATGTAGCCTATCCACAGCCTTGCCCAACGACCACGGGCTCGCGGGGAGAGGGTGTGCGAAAGCGCTGGTTTGTTGCTGAAATGCAACGAGCGCCAAGCGATCAAGAAGACCGTTAACGCGCCGGAATATCGAAGACTGCCGCCACGGCGAAATCGCGCCTTGACCGGCGTCACGTTATAAAGTAACGAATGTTACAACATATCATCAATGGTGCGCCATGGCGGTGGATCTCAACACCAATGACAAGACGGTTCTGAGCGCGCTCGGGGAGTCTGAGAAGCCGCTTTCCGCCTATGGCATCCTTGAGCGCGCCCGCTCCGATGCGCTGAAGGCGCCGGTGCAGGTCTATCGCGCGCTGGAGAAGCTGGAGAGCCGCGGGCTCGTGCACCGCATCGAGGCTCTGAACGCCTTCGTCGCCTGCTCCGAACATGATGAGCATTGCTCCGAGCACGAGCACCGGCATCCTGTGCATCGGCCCGGCTTCGTCATCTGCCGCGATTGCGGATCGGTGCGCGAATTCGAGGACGCGCGCGTCGCAGAGATCGCTGAGGAAGCGGCGGGGGAGGGCTTCGTCGTCGATCTGGTCGCGCTTGAAGTTTACGGCCGCTGCGCCGCCTGCCGCGCGTCGGCGTGAGCGAAGCGCGAAGCGGGTCGAGACACATGAAGCCGGTCCTCGAGTTCCACGACCTGACGCTCGGCTATGACCGCCATCCGGCCGTGCATCACCTCGACGGCGCGGTGGAGGCAGGGTCACTCACCGCGATCGTCGGCCCGAACGGGTCGGGCAAGTCGACGCTGATGAAGGGCATCGTCGGGATGCTACGGCCGCTCGGCGGGCGCATCGTTAGAGCCGGCGTCCGCGCGACGGACATCGCCTATCTGCCGCAGATATCGGAGATCGACCGGACCTTCCCGGCCAGCGTCTTCGATCTCGTGTCGCTCGGCCTTTGGAGCCGGCGCGGTCTGATCGGCCGCTTCACTGCCGCCGATCGCCATGCGATCGACCACGCGCTTGAGGCGGTCGGGCTTGCCGGCTTCCAGGCGCGCGGCATCGAAACGCTTTCCGGCGGCCAGTTGCAGCGGGCGCTCTTCGCCCGCGTGCTCCTCCAGGACGCGCAGATCATCCTGCTCGACGAGCCCTTCAATGCCATCGACACCCGCACCGTCCACGATCTGATCGGCGTCATCCGCCGCTGGCATGGCGAATCCCGCACCGTGCTTGCCGTGCTCCACGATCTCGATCTCGTGCGCGAACATTTTCCGCGAACGTTGCTTCTCTCTCGCGAGTTGGTGGCCTGGGGCGAGACCGGCGAGACGCTGCGCGCGGAGAACCTGATGAAAGCGCGGCAGATGAACATGGTCGCCCACGACCATGCGCCCTGGTGCGAGGAGGCCGCATGAGCCCCGTCGACCTGATCTTCGGCCCGTTCGCCGACTTCGAGTTCATGCGCCGCGCACTGATCGGCACGTCGATCCTCTCGCTGTCGGCATGCCCGATCGGCGTGTTCCTGATGCTGCGCCGCATGAGCCTTTCCGGCGACGCGATGGCGCACGCGATCCTTCCGGGCGCCGCCGTCGGGTTTCTCGTGTCAGGGCTGAAGCTGCTGCCGATGACTTTCGGGGGCCTCGTCGCCGGGCTCGCCGTGGCGCTGATCTCCGGCGCGGTCTCGCGCTCCACGGTGCAGAAGGAGGACGCGAGCCTCGCCGCGTTCTACTTGATCTCGCTCGCGCTCGGCGTGCTGCTCGTCTCGCTCCGCGGATCGAGCATCGACCTGATGCACGTGCTCTTCGGCACCGTGCTCGCGCTCGACAACCAGGCGCTCTATCTGATCGCCGGCATCGCCGCCGTCTCCCTCGTTGCGCTCGCGGTCGTCTGGCGCGCGCTCGTGGCTGAATGCATGGATCCGCTGTTCCTGCGCAGTGTCAGCCGCGCCGGACCTTTCGTGCACTTCACTTTCCTGGTGCTCGTCGTTCTCAATCTCGTCGGCGGCTTCGAAGCGGTAGGCACGTTGCTCGCCGTCGGCCTGATGATGCTGCCCGCGGCGGCGGCGCGCTTCTGGACGCGGCGGCTTGAGCCGATGTGCGTGCTTGCGGTCGCGATCGGCCTCGTCTCCAACGCCGTCGGTTTGCTCGTCTCCTTCCACCTGAGCGTCGCTTCCGGCCCTGCCATCATTCTCACGGCCGGCGCGATCTACGGTGTTTCGCTCATCGCCGCGCCGCGCGGGCTGATCGCAAGCCGCGTCGTCACACGTCATCGCACCGCCTGAGGGAACGCTCCCATGGCCGCAACAAAACCAGCTATTTGCCGCCGCCCTGTTTATCGGCATCGGCGTCGCCTTGCCGGCAACCGCGGCGGAGCCCCTCAAGGTTGTCGCGAGCTTTTCCATCCTCGGCGATCTCGTCTCCGAGGTCGGCGGCGATCACGTGGCGGTTCGCACCATCGTCGGCCCGAACGGCGATGCGCACGTCTATGAGCCGACCCCCACCGACGCGCGCGATACCGCGGCTGCCGACCTCGTGGTCGTGAATGGCCTTCGCTTCGAGGGCTGGCTCGACCGCCTGATCGATGCGAGCGGCTATTCCGGCACGGTCGCGGTCGCCTCCGCCGGTGTCATGCCGCTGAGGCTCGGTGACGAAGCCGCGGCTGGCATGCCCGTGGAGGAGGGGACAGCCGACGATGTCGATCCGCATGCGTGGCAGTCCGTGCCGAACGCCGAGCTCTACGTGAAGAACGTCGCCGATGCGCTCTGCGCGGCCGATCCGGTGGACTGCGCCGACTACCGGGCGAATGCCGCCGCCTATACGAGCGAGCTCGACACAATCGACCAGTCGGTCAGAGACGTCGTCGCCGCAATCCCGCCCACGCGGCGCAAGGTGATCGCGACCCACGACGCCTTCGGATATTTCGCGCACGAATATGGGATCGCCTTCCTCGCCCCGGAGGGCGTGAGCACGGAAACGGAGGCTTCAGCCGGCGACGTCGCAGCGCTGATCGGGCAGATACGCGCCCAGCACGTGACGGCGATCTTTTTCGAGAACGTCTCCGATCCGCGGCTGATCGAGCAGATCGCGCGCGAGACCGGCGTCAGGCCCGGGGGTGAGCTCTTCTCCGACGCGCTATCGGAGCCCGATGGGCCGGCGCCAACCTATGCCGCGATGATGCGCCACAACGTCGATCTCCTTGCGAGCGCGATGCGCGGGAGCTAAGTCGCGGCTAGCGCTTCCGCCGCCGCCTCGCCGCCAGCAGCCCGATATAGTGCATCGCCACCGTCGAAGCGGCGATGGCCGTGATGTCGGCGTGGTCGTAGGGCGGCGACACCTCCACCACGTCGCCGCCGACGAAGTTCACGTCGCCGAGGCCGGCGAGCGCCATCAGCGCCTGCGCGGAGGAAAGCCCGCCTGAGACCGGCGTCCCCGTTCCCGGCGCGAAAGCCGGATCGAGGCAGTCGATATCGAAGGTGAGATAGGCGGGCACATCGCCGACCTGGTCGCGGATGCGCGCCGCCACGCCGTCAGGCGAGAGCCGATGCACATCGTACGCGGGAAGCACCGCGATGCCGCAATCCTCTGGCGCCTGCGTGCGGACGCCGATCTGGATGGAGCGCTCGGCATTGACGATGCCCTGCCGCACCGCGCGCCCGACGAAGCTTCCATGCGAGAGCTTCTGGCCGTCGTCGGGCCAGGTGTCCTGGTGCGCGTCGAACTGGACGAGCGCCACCGGCCCGTATTTCGCGGCGTGCGCCTTCAGAAGCGGCCAGGTCACGAAATGGTCCCCGCCGAGCGTGAAAAGGTGCACGTCCGCGTCGAGGATGGCGGCTGCCTCCGCCTCGATCGTCTCCGGGATGGTGAGCGGGTTGTGCAGGTCGAGCGAGACGTCACCGTAATCGACCGCGGCGATGTCCTCGAAAATGTCGAACCCGAACGGATATTGCGGGTCGCCGTCGAAGATCGCGGAGGCGCGGCGGATCGCCTGCGGGCCGAAGCGCGCGCCCGGCCGGTTGGTCACCGTCACGTCGAGCGGCACGCCGAGAATGGCAAGATCGACGCCGGTCAGGTCACGGCTGTAGCGCCGGCGCATGAAGGAGAGCGCACCGGCATAGGTCGGGTCTTGCGCTCCGCCCTTCAGCGTGGGCGTGCGAAAGGCGTGGTCGATCGGCGGCTTTCCGGCGGCTCCGGTCATGCCGACTTGGTTATGCGCAACGTCTCGGGAAGGGAAGGGGGGAGAGAGAGGAAGGCCGCGGCCGCAAGGCGCGGCCGCGGGATGGATGGACGCTTAGGCGATACGGAACGCCACCGCTACGCGGCGACGCGGCCGCAGCCCTCGCTCTTCGTTGCCGCGTGACCCTGGGCGACCGTGACGGCTACGCCGAGACGCGCTGCCTCGCGCGCGATCTGTGCGGAAATGTCTGCGATGTGAACCGACAACGGCGTGGATGAGACGATCCGCTCGGCAACCTCGTCCGCCCAGAGCAGGCTCTCTGCTTCCTTGGCTCTCTGGACAGCCGCTTCGATGAACGACTGGAATCTGATGTCCATGACGGCCTCCCCGTCTTTCCTGAAAAGGCTTATCACACTTGGGGATGGCGCGAATATGACCGCCTTGCGGCGCACGCGCGCAACTCTGTCCGAGTGTGAACAAGACCTTTTGCACCGCACTAAAAATCGAAAGAGCCGCCTGATGCGGCGGCTCTTTTTGTATTGTGCGGTGCGAGACGCTTAGCGCTTGGAGAACTGGAAGCTGCGGCGTGCCTTGCGCTTGCCGTACTTCTTGCGCTCCACCACGCGCGAGTCGCGGGTCAGGAACCCGTTGCGCTTCAACACGCCGCGCAGCTCCGGCTCGTAATAGGTGAGCGCCTTGGAGATGCCGTGGCGCAGCGCGCCTGCCTGGCCCGACAGCCCGCCGCCGGAGACGGTGGCCATGATGTCGAACTGGCCGTTGCGCTCGGTGAGCATGATCGGCTGGCGCACGATCATCTGCAGCACGGGACGGCCGAAATACTCCGTGTATTCCTTCTCGTTCACGGTGATGCGGCCGGAGCCGGGCTTCACCCAGACGCGGGCGACGGCGTCCTTGCGCTTGCCGGTCGCGTAGGCGCGGCCGAGGCTATCGAGCTTCTGCACATGAACGGGCGCCTCCGGCTGTACCGGCGTTTCGCTCTGCAGCGCGCCGAGATCTTCGAGTGTCTGCGGCATGTCAGGAAATCCGTGTGTTCTTGGAGGAGAGGGCGGCGATGTCCAGCGCCTCGGGCTGCTGCGCCGCGTGGGGGTGCTCCGACCCGGCGTAGACGCGCAGGTTCTTGAGCTGCTGACGGCCGAGCGGCCCGCGCGGAAGCATGCGCTCCACCGCTTTCTCGACGACGCGCTCCGGGAAGCGGCCCTCGATGATCTTGCGCGCGGTGCGCTCCTTGATGCCGCCGGGATGGCCGGTGTGCCAATGATACTTCTTCTGGTCGAGCTTGCGGCCGGTCAGCACCACCTTCTCCGCATTGATGACGACGACGTTGTCGCCCATGTCGATATGCGGCGTGAAAGTCGGCTTGTGCTTGCCGCGAAGGCGCGTGGCAACGATGGTCGCGAGGCGGCCGACGACGAGGTTTTCCGCGTCGATCAGCACCCACTTCTTCTCCACCTCCGCCGTCTTTGCGGAATAGGTCTTCATCACGATCCTCTCGGGGAGCGCCTCCACGCGGAGGCGGGTCGCGGAGCCGTCAAGCCCCGCAGGTTGGCGCGGAAGTAGACGCGAGGTCGCCTTCTGTCAAGCGTCTATGTTCGCTCTGGGACGAAAAACATCGAATGAAGACAGAAGCTTAGAATAAAGGTATTGAGATACCTCTTACGAGCGCGTCGGCGGAATGGCGTAGGTTGCCGTTGCGTGCGCGACGGGGTCGCCGCCGGTTTCCGGACGGATGTCGACTTCCACTACGCCAAGACGTTTGCCGAGCTTCAGAATGCGGCACGTCGCGATGAGCGGCGCAAGCGGCGGGCGGCGCAGGAAGTTGACATTGATGTTGGTGGTGAGGATCAGCGGCTCCGGTCCAACATGCGCCAGGAGCGCTGCGTAGGCGGCGACATCGGCGAGCGTGACGAGCGTCGGGCCGGAGATGGTGGCGCCGGGGCGTAGGTGCCGCTCGTTCGGCTCCAGCCTGAGCACCGCTTCGCCCGGGCCGACCGCGACGATGGAAATGTCGCGCCCCTCCTGGACCTGCGGGAAATGCTCGTCCCAGAAGGCCGAGATCGCCTCAGGCGTCATGACAGGATTGAACGACATCGGCGCTGGCCCGGGGGAGAACGGTGGAACTATGGAGGGGGTGGAACTAGATTGTGTCGACGAAGACGAACGCGGAAAAGTGACCCCCGGAAAGTGCCCCGATGAACCGTCCGACCGCAAGCGCCGATCTCGCCCCCGCAGCCGTGCTGCGCGAAGAGCGTCCGCGCGCTGGCCTATTGCGCCTCACGCTCGCAAATCCCCCGGCAAACGCGCTTTCAGAAGCCATGCTCGCCGCCTTGCAAAGCGCGATCGACGGCGCGGCGGCGGACGATTCCGTCCGCGTCGTCGTCATCGCTGCGGAGGGGAAGCTCTTCTCCGGCGGCCATGACCTGAAGGAGATGACCGCGCATCGCGTCGATCCCGATGGCGGACGCAGCTATTTCGAACACGTCTTCCGACGCTGCGCGCGCTTCATGCAGTCGCTCCTGGCGCTGCCGAAGCCGGTCGTCGCGGAAGTGGCGGGCCTTGCGACAGCGGGTGGCTGCCAGCTCGTCGCGAGCTGCGATATCGTCGTCGCCGCGGACAACGCGCGTTTTGGTGTGAACGGCATCGACCTCGGTCTCTTCTGCTCGACGCCCATGGTGGCGCTCTCGCGCAACGTCAGCCCGAAGACCGCGCTCGACATGCTGATGACCGGGGAGATGATCTCCGCGGAGCGGGCGCGCGAGGCCGGGCTCGTCAGTCGCGTCGCGCCTGCGGACGCGCTCCGCGCCGAGACCGACATGGTTGTCGATCGCCTGCTCGCGCGGCCGCCAGGGGTGCTGGCGCTCGGAAAGAAAGCCTTTGCCGATCAGCTCGCCATGCCGATCGCCGAGGCGTACCGCTTCGCCACCGCGACGATCGTCGACAACATGCTGATGGAGGAGGCGGAAGAGGGGATCGGCGCCTTCTTCGAAAAGCGCAAGCCGAACTGGCCGACGTAGCGCGGAGTGCCGACGGCGCATTGTCGCGAAGGCCGCCCGAATGCACGCCAAGCTCAGAGCGATCGGAACAAAACTGCTCGGTGGGACGCCACGGACTAACAAGCGCTTTCCCATCGCGATCCTGTCTTTCAACCGGCCGCACTATCTTCGCGAGGTCCTGCTCAGCCTGCGCCCCCAGGTCGATGAGGACGACAGGATCACCCTGTTCCAGGACGGCGCCTGGAACCCCTACAGCAAGCAGCGGAGGACACACCCCGCTCATATCGCGGTTTGCGTTGGCCTGTTTCGCGAGATCATCCCTTGGGGAACGGTCGCGGAGTCGAAGTACAACATCGGGGTGGCCGAGAACTACGAACGCGCGGAGCAGCAGATCTTCCGCCGGTGGCGCGAACCCTGCGGACTGTTCCTGGAGGACGACATGGTCCTCTCACCCAACTATCTCGCCGTCACGAAAATGCTGCTCGATATCGCGCAGAAAGAGCCGCGTATCAGCTACGTTTCAGCTTATGGAGATCTAAGGGCTTCCGTGGCCGAGCAGGAGGCAAGGCCGCGCGATCTCATTCCGATGCACGAAAACTGGGGCTTTGCGATAACCCGTCGAGCGTGGCTGGACGAGCGGCCGTTCCGCCGCAAATACCTTCGGCTCATCAGAGGCAGGGACTACACCCGGCTCGATGAGAATGCGGTCAGGCAGTTCTTCGGAAAGCGCGGCTGGGGCAACACGTTCGCGACCCAGGACGCCGCGCGCTGGATTGCCTCGGTGGATCGCGGCAAGGTTCGCGTGACGACGTTTCCATGCCACGCCCGCAATATCGGCAAGGTCGGTCTGCATTTTTCGAAAGAGAGCTACGAACAGCGGAAGCTCGGCGCGAGCGTGTTCTTCCCGGGCCCCCCTTGCGAACCGCTGCCGCCGTCGGAAGAGCAAATGAAGGCCTGGCTCGAAGAGGAACGGCGACGCTTCGCGATAGGATGACCGCAGTGGCCTGAACGGAGGGCCAAGGTCGTCTTGACGCCGGGCCTCCTCGCCCAAATGCGTGTGCGGCATCGTGAGCGGGCGCGGGTTTTGCGTCATCCCGCGCCGCATCAGCTTGATCCAGATCAACGCGGTGCGCCTGTCGAAGACGCCTGCTTCTTCAGCAAAACCACTCAAGAACTCGAAAAAAAGGGAGACTGATCATGCTCAGACGCCGCGCATTTCTTTCGATGGGTCTAATTCTGCCAATTGCGGCGTTCGCAACGGGAATCGCGGCGCCGAATTCATCCCAAGCCGCGGGCACCGTGGTGAACGTTTCGCTTTGGGACAAAGGCGCTGAAACGCCGATGGCAACCGACCTCGGGTTTCCTGCAGTTGGCAAGGACATGTCGAACGTGACGATGGGCATCGGGGTCAGCCAAGAGTTGGTCAAAGCTGGCGAGACAACTTTCGAGGTCCTCAACTCGTCGGAGGACACCATCCACGAGATGATCATCGCCCGGCTCAAGGACCTGACGATGATCTTTCCCTACAACGAAAATGAGAGCAGGGTTGAAGAGGACAGGGTCGAAACCTTGGGCGAAGTTTCGGAGCTCGATCCGGGCGCGCGGGGTGCCCTTCGCCTCGATCTCAAGCCCGGCAACTACCTTCTCTTCTGCAACATCCCGGGGCACTTCAGGGCCGGGATGTGGACCGTCTTCACTGTGACCCAGTGAGAGAATCCTGTGGGGCGCACGTGCGTGCGCCCCTGGTTGCCGCATGGTGAGTGCCGCATGGTGAGTACCTGCTGATCTGCAACGTTCCCGGTCACTACGCGGCAGGCGTGTGGACCGAGTTCGAAGTCACGAAGTAGATGCGCCGACAAGAGCACGTGAGTCCGACGCCGGACCGCTTTCCGTCTTTGCGATATTGCCAGGCGGCGCCCGCGCGCATATCGCTTCCACATGAGCCACGACAGCTATTCCGACGCGGCGATCCGCGCGATCCTCGACAGTGTGAAGACCGTCGCCATCGTCGGCGCCAGCCCCAAGGACATACGGCCGAGCTATTTCGTCACCCGCTATCTGATCGAGAAGGGCTACCGGGTCTATCCGGTCAATCCCGGGGTCGCCGGGCAGATGATCCTGAACCGGCCGGTTTCTGCGACGCTGAAAGACGTGCCGGAGCCGATCGACATGGTGGAGATCTTCCGCGGTTCCGAATACGCGCCTCAGATCGTGGAGGAGGCGCTCGCGCTCGACCCGCGCCCCAAGGTGATCTGGATGCAGCTCGGCGTCCGCAACGATGAGGCGGCAGCGAAGGCTGAAGCGGCCGGTCTGACCGTGGTGATGAACCGCTGTCCCAAGATCGAATACGGCCGCCTTTCCGGAGAGATCGGCTGGGCCGGCGTCAATTCCCGCATACTCTCGTCCAAGAAGCCGGTACTCAGAAGCGGCTACCAGAGCCGCGGGCTCGCCGAGGAGTAACGCTTTCCGCTCACCCGGGTCCACTCGGCAATTTCCGCCTTTGCGTGGATGCCGGTTACTGGCTAAAGCCTCCAAAACCGCCGTTCAGGGAGGACATCTTGGCCGAAGAGCGCACACCGGGCTTCAACACCCTTGCCATCCACGCCGGCGCGAAGCCGGATCCGGCGACCGGCGCGCGCGCCACGCCGATCTACCAGACGACCTCCTATGTCTTCGACGACACGCAGCATGCGGCGGCGCTCTTCGGGCTGCAGGCCTTCGGCAACATCTACACCCGCATCATGAACCCGACGCAGGCGGTGCTTGAGGAGCGCGTCGCCGCGCTTGAGGGCGGAACCGCGGCGCTTGCCGTCGCATCCGGCCACGCCGCGCAGGCGATCGTCTTCCATACCTTGTGCACGCCGGGCGATGAGATCGTCGCCGCGAGGAGGCTCTACGGCGGCTCCATCAATCAGCTCGGCCATTCCTTCAAGAGCTTCGGCTGGACCGTGAAATGGGCCGACACCGACGATCTCTCCAGCTTCGAGGCGGCGATCTCGCCGCGCACCAAGGCGGTGTTCATCGAGTCGATCGCCAATCCCGGCGGTATCGTCACCGATATCGAGGCGATCGCCCAGATCGCGCACAAGGCGGGCGTACCGCTTATCGTCGATAACACGCTGGCGACTCCCTACCTCTGCAAGCCGTTCGAGTACGGCGCCGACGTCGTCGTCCATTCGCTGACCAAGTTCATGGGCGGCCACGGCAACTCCATCGGCGGCGTCATCGTCGACGGCGGCAGCTTCAATTGGTCGGCGGAGGGGCGTTATCCGCTGCTCTCCGAGCCGCGGCCGGAATATCACGGCATCAAGCTGCACGAGACCTTCGGCAATTTTGCTTTCGCCATCGCTTGCCGCGTGCTCGGCCTGCGCGATCTCGGGCCGGCGATCTCGCCCTTCAACGCCTTCCTCTTCATTACCGGCATCGAGACGCTGCCGCTCAGGATGCAGCGCCATTGCGATAACGCGCTGGAAGTCGCGAAGTGGCTGAAGGGCCAATCGGAGGTGAGCTGGGTAAGCTATGCGGGGCTGCCCGGAGACCGCTATCATAACCTAGCCAAGCGCTACGTGCCGAAAGGGGCGGGGGCGGTGCTTACCTTCGGCGTGCGTGGCGGTTTTGACGCCGGCGTCAAGATCGTGGAGGGGGTGAAGCTCTTCTCGCATCTCGCGAACATCGGCGACACGCGTTCGCTCATCATCCACCCGGCTTCGACGACGCACAGCCAGCTCTCCGACTCCGAGAAGGTCGCGGCCGGCGCTGGACCGGACACCGTGCGCCTTTCCGTCGGGTTGGAGAACGTGGAGGACATCATCGCCGACCTCGACCAGGCGCTTAAGGCCGCGGCCTAGTTTCTGGCTGCGGGCGTGGAGGAAGAGCCCACGATGACCGACGATCCGCGTGCGGTCGCCCGCGCGAGCTACGAGGCCTACGCCAAAAAGGACCGCGCGGCGATCGAGGCGCTGATCGCCGACGACTTCCATTTCACCAGTCCGCTCGACAATCGCATCGACCGAAAAACGTACTTCGACCGTTGCTGGCCGAACAGCGAAGGGATCGATGGCTTTGAGTTCATCCATGTCGTTCCGGACGGAGACAAGGTCTTCGTGACCTATGAAGGACGGGCAGTCGGCGGTCGTCTTTTCCGCAATACCGAGATACTCACGGTGCGGAACGGGCAGATCGTCGAGGCGGAAGTCTATTTCGGCTGGAACATTCCGCATGCCGCGGCAGCGGGAGGATTTCTTAGCGACGACAAAGCGGGGAACGGTTAGGCGCGGCACCAACCGCATAGCTCCTCCGCGCCGCGGTTGGTGGCGCGGTTGCGGCCGTTTCGCTATCTAGAGACCGAGAAGACGTCAGAACGCCTAGGGAGCTGAGATGGCCCAGAGCTACGACATCATCATCATCGGGTCCGGTCCCGGCGGCTACGTGGCGGCGATCCGCGCCGCGCAGCTCGGCCTGAAGACCGGCGTGGTGGAGAAGAACTATGTCGGGGGGGTCTGCCCGAACTGGGGCTGCATCCCGACCAAGGCGCTGTTGCGCTCAGCCGACATCTATCACGCCATGCTGCACGCCAAGGATTACGGCCTCTCGGCGAAGGACGTCTCCGTCGATATCGGCGCGGTGGTGAAGCGCTCGCGTGGCATCGCAGACCGCATGAGCCAGGGCGTCGGCTTCCTCCTGAAGAAGAACAAGGTCGACCTGATCTGGGGCGCCGGCAAGATCGCCGGCAAGGGCAAGGTCACGGTCGAGAAAGCGGAGAACGCGCCGAAGGGCGCGCTCGGCGCCGGCGACTATTCCGCCAAGCACATCATCGTCGCGACCGGCGCGCGGCCGCGCGCGCTTCCGGGCCTGGAGCCCGACAAGAAGATGATCTGGACCTATTTCGAGGCGATGGTGCCGCCGGACCTGCCGAAGTCGCTGCTCGTCGTCGGCTCTGGCGCGATCGGCATCGAGTTCGCCTCCTTCTTCCGGACGCTCGGCTCGGAGGTGACCGTCGTCGAGATCCTTCCGCAAATCCTTCCCGTGGAGGATGCCGAGATCGCCGCCCATGCGCGCAAGCGTTTCGAGAAGGCGGGGATCAAGATTCACACCGAGGCGAAGGTGACGAAGCTCGACAAGGGCAAGAACGACGTCACCGCGACGCTGGAGCTGAAGGGTGGCAAGACGGAGACGCTGAAGGTCGACCGCGTCATCTCCGCCGTCGGCGTCGTGGGCAACATCGAGGGGCTTGGCCTGGAGCCGCTTGGCGTCAAGACGGACCGTGGCATCGTCGTCGTCGACGGCTTCGGCAAGACCAATGTCGAGGGCGTCTATGCGATCGGCGACGTGGCCGGCCCGCCGATGCTCGCTCACAAGGCGGAGCATGAGGGTGTCGTCTGCGTGGAGGCGATCGCCGGCAACAAGCCGCACGCCATGGACAAGCTCAAAATCCCCGGCTGCACCTACTGCAATCCGCAGATTGCATCGGTCGGCCTGACCGAGGCGAAAGCCAAGGAGGCCGGGCATCAGGTGAAGGTCGGCCGCTTCCCCTTCATCGGCAACGGCAAGGCGATCGCGCTCGGCGAGCCGGACGGCCTGGTGAAAACCGTCTTCGACGCCAAGACCGGCCAGCTCCTCGGCGCCCACATGGTCGGCGCGGAAGTTACTGAGCTCGTTCAGGGTTTCGTCGTCGCCATGAACCTGGAGACCACCGAACAGGAGCTGATCGAGAGCGTCTTCCCGCACCCGACCATCTCCGAGACCATGCACGAGAGCGTGCTTGACGCTTATGGGCGGGTCATCCACGTATAGCGCGACCAAAAGCCCGCGGGAGGCGCGGGATTCGATGTGGGAGGGCCACGGCTATGGAAGGTGTTGGTTGGATCATGACGGTGATCCTCGGCGGACTTGCCGGCTGGATCGCCGAGAAGATCATGAAGAGCGATATGGGGATCATCGGCAACATCATCCTCGGCATCGTCGGGGCGGTCGTGCTGAATGCAATCCTTCGCGGCCTCGACATGCTTCCCGCGGGTGGAGGCGGTCTGATTGCGCAACTGATCATCGCGGTCGTTGGCGCCTGCATCCTGATCTTCGGCTGGCGTCTGATCCGCGGCCGGAGGTAGGACGGAGATAGAAAAGTTCCGTGGTCACACTGATCGACACACTGACACGGCCTGCGGACGGGAAGCCCCGTCCGCGCCATCCGGAGAAGGCGCACCGGCCCGACAACCCGGTCCTGCGCAAGCCGGAGTGGATTCGCGTGCGTGCGCCCGGCTCGCCGGAATGGGCAAAGACGCGGGACATCGTGCGCGAGAACAAGCTCGTCACCGTGTGCGAGGAGGCGGGCTGTCCGAATATCGGCGAGTGCTGGGCGAAGAAGCACGCCACCTTCATGATCCTGGGCGACACGTGCACGCGCGCCTGCGCCTTCTGCAACGTGAAGACGGGTCTCCCCGGTGCAGTCGAGGCGGACGAGCCGGCGCGCGTCGCCGATGCGGTCGCCAAGATGGAGCTCGCCCACGTCGTCGTCACCTCCGTCGATCGTGACGACCTCGACGACGGTGGGGCAGGGCACTTCGCGGCGGTCATCCGCGCCATCCGCGAGCGCTCGCCCGACACGACGATCGAGGTGCTGACACCGGACTTTCTGCGCAAGAACGGCGCACTTGAGACCGTGGTCGAGGCGCGGCCCGACGTCTTCAACCACAATCTTGAGACTGTGCCGTCGCTCTATCTGACGGTCCGCCCTGGCGCGCGCTACTTCCATTCGATCCGGCTCCTGCAGCGGGTGAAGGAGCTCGACCCGAAGATGTTCACCAAGTCCGGCATCATGGTGGGCCTCGGCGAAGAGCGGAACGAAGTGCTGCAGCTCATGGACGACCTCAGGACCGCCGACGTCGATTTCCTCACGATCGGCCAGTACCTGCAGCCGACCCCGAAGCACCACGAGGTGAAGGAATTCGTGACCCCGGAGGCCTTCAAGTCCTACGAGACGATCGCCTATACGAAGGGTTTCCTGCTCGTCTCCTCGACGCCGCTCACGCGGTCGTCGCACCACGCCGGCGAGGATTTTGCACGGCTTCGCGCCGCACGCGCTGCCCGCGCCTGACGCCTGAGGGGCTTAAGCCTCGATGCCGGAATTCCGGACGACCCGTCGTGTCGCGCATTCCGCCGAGGACATGTTCCGGCTCGTGGCCGACGTGGAGCGCTACCCGGAATTCGTGCCCTTCTGCGAGCGTCTGACGGTGCGCGGCCGGCGCGAGGAGGGCGGGCGCGAGGTGCTCGTGGCCGACATGACCATCGGCTACAAGCTCGTGCGCGAGACTTTCACCTCCAAGGTGACGCTCGACCGGGAAGCGTTTGAGATCCGCGCCGATTATCTCGACGGCCCGTTCCGCACGATGGAGAACGCATGGCGCTTCCGGCCGCTCGAGAACGGAGCCTCGGAGATCAATTTCTCCATCGAATACGAGTTCAAGAGCCGTGCGCTCGCGCTCCTGATGGGCGCGGTCTTCGACCGCGTCTTCCGCGCGTTCGCACAAGCCTTCGAGACACGCGCCGACAAGGTCTACGGGAAGGGCGCGGCGTGATGGCGCAGCCCGGATGGAGCGAAGCGCAATCCGGGACGCGATCTCAAATTCCCGCTGCTGCTCCATGCGGGCCACGGCGCTGTGGATCAGATGGCGCTCGCGTGCAATTCCGCGACCCAGTGCGCCTGCCGCTCCTTCAAGGCGTTGGCGCGCACGTAGTCGCTTTCGATGTCTCCGATCTCTTCGACGACATCGAAGGTAAATGCTTCAGCGCCGTGCTTCTGAAGCGCCGCCTTGAGTGAGGCATGCGGGTGAGTTCCCTGACGCAGGCTGAACTGCACGCGGTTCTCGATTTTGGAGACATCCGCTGTCTGGCCGACCCAGCATTCGCCGGACGGCACGCAGCGGATTGCATAGATGCCCGCCGCAACCTTGCGCTCCTTGTAGGCATCCACCGCGGCCTTGCGCTCCGCCTTGTCCATCGAAACGTCCCTCCGGTGCGCGCCTACTGCGCCATGTCCCGCGCCATCGCAAAGGCCTCCGCCACCGAGGCAAGGCGTATCTGCTGCCGCCCGAGATCGCCGAAGCGTTTTTCGCGGTGCTGCAACGCTCGCCCCTTTCGCGCGGCGCCGAAATGCACGAGCCCAACCGGCTTAACCGACGTACCGCCCCCCGGGCCTGCGACGCCCGTGACGGAAACCGCGATATTGGCACGTGAATTCCGAAGCGCGCCCTCGGCCATCGCGCGCGCGACTTCTCCGCTCACCGCGCCATACTTCTCGATCAGACCGGCAGACACACCGAGCATCTCGGTCTTCGCCTCGTTCGAATAGGTGACAAAGCCACGCTCCAGGACATCGGAGGAGCCCGGCACTTCGGTCAGGATCGCGGCAATCAGGCCGCCGGTGCAGGATTCCGCCGTCGCAAGCTTCAGCCCGCGCTCGCGGAGGGCGGCGAGGAGGGCTTCCGCTTCCCCGACGAGTGCGTCGAAGTCCGGACTCATCCGCTCGGCAGCGCGATGGTGGCGATCGCCATTGCCACGATCCCTTCGCCGCGCCCGGTGAAGCCCATCTTCTCGCTGGTCGTCGCCTTGACGCCGACGCGGTCCGGCGTGATCCCCGCGATGGCGGCGACGCGCGCCTGCATCTTGACGCGGTGCGGCCCGATCTTCGGCGCTTCGCAGACGAGCGTCACGTCGAGATTGACGATGCGGCCGCCGCGCTCCGCGACGCGCCGCACCGCGTCGGCGAGGAACTGGTCGGAGGCCGCGCCCTTCCATTTCGGATCGGAGGGGGGGAAGTGCTGGCCGATATCCCCGTCGCCAATGGCGCCGAGCAGCGCATCGGTCAGCGCGTGCAGCCCCACATCGGCATCGGAATGGCCGACGAGGCCTCGGTCGTGCGCGACCTCGACACCGCAAAGCCAGACCGATTTCCCCGGCCCGAACGTATGGACATCGAAGCCCTGGCCCGTTCGTGTTTCCATGTCGGCGGCAAGCATCCGTTCGGCGGAGTGGAAATCCGCGGGCGTGGTGATCTTCATATTGGCGCGGTCGCCGTCGACGGCGCGAACCGGAAGGCCGGCGAGCGCAGCAACGGCTGCATCGTCGGTCAGGTCGTCGCGTCCGGCCCGAGCCGCGCTCCGATGCGCGTCGAGCAACCCCGCGAAGGGAAAGCCCTGCGGCGTTTGCGCCGTGCCGAGAGCCTCGCGCGGGATGGTGGCGGCGACCTCGCCGTTCTCGATCCGCTTCACCGTCTCGGTGACCGCAAGCACGGGGATCGCGCCGTGCCTCTCGTCGCAGGCGCCGATCACGCTGGCGATCACCGCGCCTGAGACGAATGGGCGCGCGGCGTCATGCACGAGCACCACCTGCGGCGGTGTGCCGGCAAGCGCCTCCAGGCCGTTCCTGACCAATTCCTGCCGCGTCGCGCCGCCGACGACGGGCGGCAGCAGCTTCGGCAGGCCGCGCACGGCGGCCTCGTAGCGTGTCGCATCGCCGTCGCCGATGACGGTCAGAATGCCATCGATGTCATTCTGCAACGCAAAGGCGCGAATTGTGCGGCGCAAGATCGGTTCGCCGCCGACATGCGCATATTGCTTGGGCAGATCGCGCGCGGCACGGCTCCCGCGTCCGGCTGCGACGACAATAGCGACGGTCTTCCAAGGAGTTGACGATTGTGGCATGGGCGTTTCGCGCGATCGATTGCGCTCATAGCATAGCGGGATATCGCCGTCGCCCCTTGCGCGCCTGCCGGCCAGGTGTCTATTCTGCAGGCAAGTTTCTCGGTGATGAAAATTTGAGCAAATCAGAAGCGCGGAGTCTCGGCCTGCGCGGCATGTTGCGCGGTTCGCCCCGTGGACGGGGCGGTGGCCGCGCGGATGCGGCCTTCGAGGGCGGCGCCCTCGCTGTCCTCAATGCCCTGCCGCATCCCGTCATCATGGTGACGCCGGAGGGCCGCATCGCCGGCGTCAACAATGCGGCGGAAATCTTCTTCCAGAATTCGGCCCTGGTGCTGACGCGCTACGAGCTTTCGCACTTCGTGCCGTTCAGCAGCCCCGTTTTCAGCCTTATCGAGCAGGTGCGCGAGACCAATGCGCCGGTCACCGAATACCGCGTCGATCTCTCCTCGCCGCGGCTCGGGCTGGAGCGCGTCGTCGACGTCTATGCTTCGATGGTGCCGGAACGGCCGGCGCATGTCGCGCTCATGCTCCTGCCGCGCTCCGTCACGGAGAAGATCGACCGCCAGCTCACGCATCGCGGCGCGGCGCGCACGGTCTCCGGCCTTGCCTCCATGCTCGCGCATGAGATCAAGAACCCGCTTTCCGGCATCCGCGGCGCGGCGCAGCTTCTGGAAGCCGACGGCGACGAGAACGATCGCGCTCTGACCCGCCTGATCTGCGACGAGGCGGATCGCATCGTCGGGCTGGTCGACCGCATGGAGATTTTCGCCGACGATCGCCCGACCGACCGCGACGCGGTCAACATCCACTCGGTCCTGGAGCGGGTGAAGGCGATTGCGCGCAACGGTTTTGCGCGGAATATCCGCATCCTGGAGGAATACGACCCCTCGCTTCCCGCCGTGCACGCCAACCGCGACCAGCTTATCCAGGTTTTTCTCAATCTGGTTAAGAACGCGGCAGAGGCGCTGAGCGGCACCAACGATCCGGAGATCGTATTCCGCACCGCCTTCCGCCCCGGCATCCGGCTATCCATGCCCGGAAGCCGCAGCAAGGTGAGCCTGCCGCTTGAATTCTCCGTGATCGACAACGGACCGGGAGTCCCGGACGACCTGCTTCCCTATCTTTTCGACCCCTTCGTCACCTCCAAGACCAATGGAACCGGCCTCGGTCTTGCACTGGTTGCCAAGATCATCGGCGACCATGGCGGCGTGATCGAGTGCGAGTCGCAGCCGCGGCGCACTGCTTTCCGCATCCTGATGCCGGCGCATACGGGCGATGAGCCCAATTTGGAGGAAGTCGAAAGGTAATGACCTCCGGAACAATTCTTGTCGCGGACGACGATTCCGCCATCCGAACGGTGCTGAACCAGGCGTTGTCGCGCTCCGGCTACACCGTGCGCCTCACCTCCAACGCTGCCACGCTCTGGCGCTGGGTGGCGGAAGGCGAGGGCGATGTCGTCATCACCGACGTGATCATGCCCGACGGCAACGCCTTCGATCTCATCCCGCGCATCAAGCGCACACGCCCCGATCTGCCGATCGTCGTGATGAGCGCCCAGAACACCTTCATGACGGCGATCCGGGCTTCGGAGAAGGGCGCCTACGATTACCTGCCGAAACCTTTCGACCTGAAGGAGCTGACGGCGATCGTCGGCCGCGCGCTCGCCGAGCCGCGCGGAACGCGCGCGGCGGCGGTGGACGAGGACAACGCCGACATGATCCCGCTCGTCGGCCGTTCGCCGGCGATGCAGGACATCTACCGCATGCTTGCGCGGCTGATGCAGACGGACCTGACGGTGATGATTTCCGGCGAGTCCGGCACCGGCAAGGAGCTCGTCGCCCGCGCCCTGCATGACTACGGGAAGCGCCGGAAGGGGCCGTTCGTTGCCGTGAACATGGCCGCGATCCCGCGCGAGCTGATCGAATCGGAGCTCTTCGGCCACGAGCGCGGCGCCTTCACCGGCGCGCAGGCGCGCTCCGCCGGACGTTTCGAGCAGGCGGAAGGCGGAACGCTCTTCCTCGACGAGATCGGCGACATGCCGATGGAGGCGCAGACGCGGCTTCTGCGCGTTCTGCAGCAGGGCGAATATACGACCGTCGGCGGTCGCACGCCGATCCGCACGGACGTCCGTATCATCGCCGCCACCAACAAGGACCTGCGTCAGCTCATTCGGCAGGGCCTGTTCCGCGAGGATCTGTTCTTCCGGCTGAACGTCGTGCCCATCCGCCTTCCGCCATTGCGCGAGCGTACCGACGACGTTCCCGACCTGGTGCGACATTTCCTGTCGACCGCCGAGCGCGAGGGGTTGCCCGCCAAGACCGTCGAGCCGGGCGCGATCGAGGCGATGCAACGCTATCGCTGGCCCGGCAATGTGCGCGAGCTGGAGAACCTGATCCGGCGGCTGACGGCGCTCTATCCGCAGGAAACGATTACCGCGCCGATCGTGGAGAACGAGATCGGCCCGATGGCGGAGATGGAAGCGGCGCCTGCCGCCGAATCCGACAATGTCGGCGGCGCGCTTGAGCGTCATCTCGCCCACTATTTCGGCGAGTTCGGGAACGGCCTCCCGCCTCCGGGGCTCTATCAAAGGATTCTACGCGAGGTTGAAGTCCCGTTGATCAGCGCCGCCCTTGGCGCCACCCGCGGCAACCAGATCAAGGCGGCGGAGCTCCTCGGCCTGAACCGCAATACGCTGCGCAAGAAAATCCGCGAGCTCGACATCCACGTGATGCGTCGCGGCGTTTGACTGTTTCCTCACTCGCGGTCTTAATAGTGACAAATTGGTCACGCCTGTTGCGCGCGCGCATCTCCTAAAGGCGCGGACCGTACCCGAGGCCATTCCGCCGCATGACTGCCCGCGCTGACGTAAGGACAGAGACCACGGTGGCCGAAGGCCGCCGTGTTTCACGTTTTTTCGGGCTGCTGACGGTCCTGACCGCCGTCGTGACCTCGGTCGTCTCCTTCCTCATTCTGACCGGACAGACGTCCATTCAGCCGACCCAGGCCGTTGTGCGCCTGGCGGAGATCGTCAACGGACTGATCGTCCTCCTCCTCGTCGGCATCGTCGCCTACGAGGCCGCCGGGATCTGGATCGCGCGCCGCCGCGGTCGCGCGGCCGCCCGCCTGCACGTGCGTATCGTGCTGCTTTTCTCGTTCATTGCGGCGATGCCGGCGATCCTCATGATCGTCATCGCCTCGGTGACCCTGAGCAAGGGGCTCGATCGCTGGTTCGGCGCCCGCACCCAGGCGATCATCGACACGTCGCGCGCGGTCGCTCAGGCCTACGTGCAGGAGCACAGCCGCATGCTCGGCCTCGATCTCCTGGCGATCGCGGGCGAGTTCAATCGCGTTACCCCCGACATCAACGCCAACGCCACGGCGATCTCGTCCTATCTGAGCAACCAGGCGCGGCTTCGCGGGCTCTCCACTGTCCAGCTCATCCGCCGCGACCGGAGCGTCATTCTGGAGGGGCAGACGCCGAGCGACGTCAATGCGCCGCCGGCGCCTGAGGAAATCTTCAGCGATCTCGATTCCGGCAAGCCGGCGCTGATTGCACCGGGCACGACCAACCTCGTCGGCGGGGTGATCAAGCTCACCGGCTTCGATGACGTCTATCTCTACCTGGCGCGTCCGATCGACACGCGGGTGACGCGCAACCTGCGCCTGACTGAAGAGAACGCCGCCGAATACGAACAGCTGCAGGCGAACAGGTTCGGCGTGCAGGTGGCGTTCGGCATCGTCTTCGCCGGCGTCGCGCTGGTGGTCCTCCTTTCCGCGATCTGGATCGGACTGGGCTTTGCCAGCCGCCTCGTCTCGCCGATCCGGCGGCTGATCGGCGCGGCGCAGGAGATATCCGCCGGCAATCTCGATGTGCGTGTGCCGGCGCGCGGCTCCATGGGCGACATCAGCCTGCTCGCCGACACCTTCAACACCATGGCGAGCCAGGTGAAGTCGCAACGCGACGAACTCCTTGCCGCCAATGAGCAGATGGACCAGCGCCGCCGCTTCACCGAGGCGGTGCTCTCCGGCGTCTCCGCCGGCGTTATCGGCCTTAACGGCGAGGGCGTGGTCACTTTGGCGAACCGCTCGGCCGTGCAGGCGCTCGGCGAGAAGGAAGAGAACCTCGTCGGCAAGCCGCTCAGCGAAGCCATACCGGCGCTTGCCGGTCCGTTCGCCGAGGCACGCCAGCGCTTCCGCGGCCCGACGCATGCCCAAATTCAGATCAACCGCGAGAGCGATCCCCGGACGCTCAACGTTCAGATCACGCAGGAGCGCTCAAACGGCAAGATCGAAGGGTATGTCGTCACGCTCGACGACATCACCGATCTGATGGCGGCGGAGCGCCGTTCTGCCTGGGCGGACGTCGCCCGGCGCATCGCGCACGAGATCAAGAATCCGCTCACCCCGATCCAGCTCTCGGCCGAGCGGCTGAAGCGCCGTTTCGGGCAGCGCGTGAGCGACGAGGACCGCGGCGTCTTCGACCAGTGCACGGAGACCATCGTGCGTCAGGTCGACGATATCCGGCGCATGGTCGACGAGTTCTCCGGCTTCGCGCGCATGCCGAAGCCGGTCATGGAGGACCGCGATCTGAACGCGGTCGTGCGCGAGGCGGTCTTCCTGCAGGAGGTCGCGCAGCCCAACATCGCCTTCAAGCTCGATCTGCCGGACGAGCCGGTCCACGCGCGGATCGACCACCGACTGGTCACCCAGGCGCTCACCAACATCGTCAAGAACGCGACGGAATCGATCGAGGGGGCCGGACGCATCGACGGTGGGCTCGGGCTGATCACCGTGACCATCAGGCGGGAGCCGGACGCCGCGATCGTGGAGGTGGAGGACAATGGCAGGGGTCTTCCTTCCGAAGACCGCGACCGGCTGCTCGAGCCATACATGACGACCCGCGAAAAGGGCACCGGCCTCGGCCTCGCGATCGTCCGCAAGATCATGGAGGAGCACGGCGGTTCGATCGCACTCCTCGATGCCCGCGCTGTCGCCGAAGGCGGGAAGGGGGCGCTCGTGCGTCTCGTCTTCCCGTTGGAGGCGGAAGCCGCGCAACCGGTCGCCGCGGCGGCGACCTAATGACAGACCGGGAGAGCATCCATGGCGGCAGATATACTCGTTGTCGACGATGAGGCGGATATCCGCGAGATCGTAGCGGGAATCCTCGGCGACGAGGGTTACGGTACGCGTACCGCAGGCGACAGCGACAGCGCGCTGGCGGCGATCGGCGCGCGGCGCCCGAGCCTTCTCTTCCTCGACATCTGGCTGCAGGGAAGCCGCCTCGACGGCCTCTCGCTGCTCGACGAGGTGCATGCAGAACACCCCGATCTGCCGGTGGTCGTGATCTCCGGCCACGGAAATATCGAGACCGCGGTCTCCGCCATCAAGCGCGGGGCCTACGACTACATCGAGAAACCGTTCAAGGCCGACCGCCTGGTTCTCGTGGCGCAACGCGCGCTTGAGGCCTCGAAGCTCCGCCGCGAAGTCGCGGACCTCAAGCAGCGGAGCGGCGAGACCGACGACATGATCGGCTCGTCGGGTCACATGAACCATCTGCGCCAGACGATCGAGCGGGTGGCGCCGACCAACAGCCGCGTCATGATCTTCGGCCCTTCCGGCGCCGGCAAGGAGCAGGTGGCGCGTGCGATCCATTCGCGCTCGCAGCGTACGGCCGGCCCGTTCATCGTCCTGAACGCCGCCGCGATCACGCCGGAAGGGATGGAGGCGGAGCTCTTCGGCACCGAGCCGCAGAACGGCGGCGGCCGACGCGTCGGCGCGCTGGAGGAGGCGCATGGCGGCACGCTCTATCTCGACGAGATCGCCGACATGCCGCGCGAGACGCAGAACAAGATCCTGCGCGTTCTCGTCGACCAGACCTTCGAGCGGGTAGGGGGGGCGACCAAGGTCAAGGTCGACGTGCGCATCCTCTCTTCCACCGCGCGCGATCTTGAGGCGGCCATCCAGGAGGGCCGCTTCCGCGAGGATCTCTTCCACCGGCTCGGCGTGGTGCCGCTGCGCGTGCCGTCGCTCGCCGAGCGGCGCGAGGACGTGCCGGAGCTTGTGGCCCATTTCATGCATCAGATCGCCGGTGCAACCGGCCTGCCGCCGCGCCAGATCGGCGACGACGCGATGGCCGTGCTGCAGGCGCATGACTGGCCGGGAAACCTGCGCCAGCTGCGCAACAACGTGGAGCGTCTGATGATCCTGACCCGCGGCGATCCGGATGCCGTCATCACCGCCGACATGCTGCCGAAGGAGATCGGCGAGATCCTGCCCTCCACCCCGTCACAGGGAAGCGCGCACATCATGTCGCTGCCCTTGCGCGAGGCGCGCGAGGTCTTCGAGCGCGAATACCTGACGGCGCAGATCAACCGCTTCAGCGGCAACATCTCGCGCACTGCCGAGTTCGTCGGCATGGAGCGGTCCGCGCTGCATCGCAAGCTCAAGAGCCTGCGCGTCTAGAGCATGATCCCGAAAAGTGGGAACCGGTTTTCGGAAGAGATCGTGCTCGGACAAACAGACAAAGCCTCCGGTCTGACTTGAGGAAAGGGAGCAGCCTTAGCCGATGTCCCGCATTGCTTACGTAAACGGGCGCTACGTTCCGCATCGAGACGCCGCGATCCATGTCGAGGATCGCGGCTACCAGTTCGCCGACGGCGTCTACGAGGTGTGCGAGATATGGGGCGGCATGATCGTCGACGAGACCCTGCATCTCGATCGGCTTGAGCGGTCGTTGCGCGAGCTTTCGATCGCCATGCCGATGGCGCGCGCGGCGCTGAAGGTCGTGATCCGCGAGGTGATAAGGCGGAACCGCGTCGCGGACGGCATCGTCTACCTGCAGGTCACGCGCGGGGTCGCGCCGCGCGACCATCTCTTTCCGCCGAAGGACACGCAGCCGGCGCTTGTGGTGACGGCGAAGAGCGTGCCACGCGCCAAGGGAGAGCGCATGGCGGCGGAAGGGGTAGGCGTGATCACGCTTCCAGACAATCGCTGGGAGCGCGTCGACATCAAGTCCGTCGGGCTCCTGCCGAACGCCATCGCCAAGGAGAAGGCGAAGGCGGCTGGCGCGCGCGAGGCCTGGTTCGTCGATCGCGAGGGCTACGTGACGGAGGGCGCCTCTACGACCGCCTGGATCGTCACCAGGGAGGGTGTTCTCGTCACCCGTCCGAACGGTACCGGCATCTTGCCGGGCATTACGCGAATCACCGTGACGGAGGTCGCCCGCCGCCAGGGGTTCAAGGTTGAGGAGCGGAAGTTCACGGTGGACGAGGCGAAGGCCGCGCGCGAGGCCTTCATCACCGCGGCGAGCACGATCGTCATGCCCGTGGTCAGGATCGACGGCGCGCCGGTGGCAAACGGCCATCCGGGCAGCATCGCCACCCAGCTTAGGGCCGCCTTCCACGACGTTGCGGAGAAGATGAGCTAGGAGCAGCCCCCCGCGTTGCATAGCGTTCATGCACGGGCGGGGGTGACAGTGCACTGCAAAAAGGGCAATCTATCGGCGAAATCCGATAAAGGCCGGGCTAATAAAACAATGGCTGACAAAAGTCACAATCTGCAGGACACGTTCCTCAATCATGTCCGCAAAGCAAAGATCCCGCTCACCATTTTTCTCGTCAACGGGGTGAAGTTGCAGGGCGTCGTCACCTGGTTCGACAACTTCTGCCTGCTCTTGCGGCGCGATGGGCACTCCCAGCTCGTCTACAAGCATGCGATCTCCACGGTGATGCCGTCGCATCCGGTGCAGCTGTTCGAGCCGGAAACCGAAGAGGCGGTTGCGTCCGATTGAAGCCGCGCGACAGGCGTAGGGACGAGGAGCCGATTCGCGGCGCAGCGGAGCGTGGCCGCGGCCATGCGACCGCCGGCGAGCCGACGCGCGCAATCGTGATCCTGCCGGAACGGCGCGATACGCCGGAGGCGCATGGCGCGCCGCCGCGTTCCGGAGAGACGCGGCTTGCCGAGGCGGTCAACCTCGCGGAGGCGATCGGGCTCGACGTCGTGGAGGCGCTGATCGTGCCGCTCCGCAAGGCGGTGCCGGCGACGCTGATCGGCACCGGCAAGGTGGAAGAGATCGCCGCGCTCGCCCGCATCCACGACGCGGAGGTCGTCGTCGTCGATCATCCGGTCAGCCCCGTGCAGCAGCGCAATCTGGAGAAGGCCTGGTCGGCGAAGGTGCTCGACCGCACCGGGTTGATTCTGGAGATTTTCGGAGCGCGCGCGCAGACGAGGGAAGGGCGGCTGCAAGTCGAGCTCGCCCACCTGAACTATCAGAAGAGCCGGCTTGTCCGATCCTGGACGCACCTTGAGCGCCAGCGCGGCGGCTTCGGCTTCCTCGGCGGCCCGGGCGAGACTCAGATCGAGGCCGACCGCCGGCAGATCCAGGCGCGCATCAAGCAGATCGAGGCGGAGCTCGACCGCGTGCGCACCATGCGCGCCGGCCACCGCGCGGAGCGCAAGCGCGTGCCGCGTCCGATCGTGGCGCTCGTCGGCTATACCAATGCCGGCAAGTCCACGCTCTTCAACCGCATGACCGGGTCGGCGATCCTTGCCAAGGACATGCTCTTCGCCACACTCGACCCGACACTCCGCCGCGTGCGCCTACCGCATGGGGAGGAGGTGATCCTCTCCGATACGGTCGGCTTCATCTCCGACCTGCCGACCATGCTCGTCGCAGCGTTCCGCGCCACGCTGGAGGAGGTGCTGGAAGCCGACCTCATCCTGCATGTGCGCGACATCGCCTCGCCGGAATCGCAGCAGCAGGCGGCAGACGTCGTGAAGGTGCTCGCCGAGCTGGGCGTCCAGCCGGGCGGCGACCGCCGCATCATCGAGGTGTGGAACAAGATCGATTGCATGGAGCCGGCGCAGCGCGAGGCGCTCGCGCATCGCGCCGTGAGCGCCGACCCGCCCGCCGTTCCGGTTTCGGCGGTGAGCGGCGAGGGCGTCGACGCTCTGCTGGCGGAAATCGAGCGCGCGCTCACCGGAAGCCGCCCGACCGTGACCGTCGAGCTTGGCGCCGACCAGCTCAGCGCGGCGCCCTGGCTCTACCGCAATACCGAGGTGCTGGAGCGGAACGACGATCCCACGACCGGCTGCGCCCGGCTCCGGGTCCGCGTCGCGGAGAAGCGCCTCGCCCCATTCCGCGAATGGGCGCAGCGCGAGCACATCGCTGTCGCCGCCTCGGAGACGCGCAAAAGCGCGTGAGAGCATGCCCGGAAGGGCCCCGCGACAAATCACCACTTTTTCTGTCTAGTTTTTCGCTGGTCCCAGCGCTATCAAGTGCCCGATCCAAAACCGGACGACGCGATCCGTTGCCAATGTCGCGAATGACATCCGTTTCGGCCGTTCTTTCCGCGTTCCTGCTCGGCGCGGCGCTCACCGTCATTGTCGTGCTCCGGCCCGCCGGAGCCGTGGGCGGCGATACGCTCGGAAGCCGCGAGGCGCTGGGGGAGGCGCTCTACTTCGACACCAGCCTGTCGAAGAACCGCACCATGGCCTGCGCCACCTGCCACATGCCGGACTTCGCCTTCACCGATGCGCGCGAGACGTCGGTCGGCCGCGCCGTCTCCCTCGGAGACGATGGCGCCTCGCTCGGCGACCGCAATGCGCCGACGGCCGCCTACGCCCGCTTCAGCCCCGCCTTCCACAAGACGGAGGAGGGGAAATATGTCGGCGGGCAGTTCCTCGACGGCCGCCGCTCGGATCTGGAAGGCCAGGCCGGCGATCCGCCGCTCAATCCGATCGAGATGGGGATGCCCGACAAGGCGAGCGTGATTGCGCGGCTGAAGGAAAACCCCGACTACGTGACAGCCTTTCCGAAGCTCTTCGGCGACGACGTGCTGGACGACACCGACGCCGCCTATCGTGCCATGACGCAGGCGATCGCCGCCTTCGAGCGCACCGATCAGTTTGCGCCGTTCGATTCCAAATACGACCGCTATCTGCGCGGGGAGGCGAAGCTGACCGATCAGGAGGAACTCGGCCGCGTGCTCTTCTTCTCGCAGCAGTTCACCAACTGCAACATGTGCCACCAGCTCCAGGCGCATGGCGGCATGCCGGAGGAGACCTTCACCAACTATCAGTTCCACAATATCGGCGTGCCAAGGAACGACGCCGTGCGCGCGGCGAACGGCTCCGCCACCGATCGCGTCGACAACGGGCTCTTGGAGAATCCGGCCGTCGACGACCCGGCCGAGGCCGGCAGGTTCAAGGTGCCCACATTGCGCAACGTCGCCGTCACCGGGCCGTATATGCACAACGGCGTCTTCAAGGATCTGCGGACGGTCGTGCTCTTCTACGACAAATACAACAGCAAGCGCGCCGACCGGCAGATCAATCCCGGAGACGGGCAAGCCCTGGGGGCCGCCGGAGGTGCCGGGAACGCTCTCCATGACCGAGCTTGAGCACGGGCCGGCGCTCAAGGACGACCGCATCGACGCGCTGGTCGCTTTCCTGAAGACGCTCACCGACAAGCGCTACGAGCCGCTTCTCGACAAGTAGCGGCGATCAGTCGTTGCGCTCGCGCTCTTTCGCCGCCGTCCAAAGCGCTTCCATCTCGTCGAGCGAGGCATCGGAAAGCGCGCGCTTCTTCGCATGAAGCTCCGTCTCGATATGACGGAAGCGGCGGACGAACTTCGCGTTAGCGCGACGCAGCGCTTCCTCCGGGTCGATCGCGAGATGGCGCGCCAGGTTGGCGACGGCGAAGAGCAGGTCACCGATCTCGTCGGCGACGCGGTCCTCGCTTTGCGCCGGCGCATCCAACTCGCTCTCGACCTCCGCGATCTCTTCGCGGATCTTCGCGAGCACCGCGCGCGGGTCGTTCCAGTCGAAGCCGACCTTGCCCGCGCGCTTCTGCAGCTTCTCCGCGCGGGTCAACGCGGGGAGGGCGACCGCCACGTCGGCGAGGAGACCGCCCGGCTCCGCGTCCGCGTCCCCGGAGGCCGTGCCGTTGGACCGCCGTGCGGCGCGCTCGGCCTTTTCCTCCGCCTTGATCTCGTCCCAGCGCGCCTTGACCGCGACCGCGTCCTCGGCATCGCCGTCGCCGAAGACATGCGGATGGCGTCGGATCATCTTCGAAGTGATCGCCTCCACGACGTCGTCGAATGCGAAGCGGTCTTCCTCTTCGGCCATCTGCGCATGGAAGACGACCTGCAGAAGGAGGTCGCCCAGCTCGTCCTTCAGATCGTCGAAGTCGCCGCGTTCGATCGCATCGGCGACCTCGTAGGCCTCTTCGATCGTGTAGGGGGCGATGGAGCGGAAGTCCTGCTTCAGGTCCCAGGGGCAACCCGTCACGGGCGTCCTGAGCCGCGCCATGATGGCAAGCAGGTCGTCGATGCTGCGGCCAGGCTTCATGCGTCCAAGTCTTTCGATCCGCGGTCGACATGACCGAGATCGCGCTCCGGGTCGATCGCGTCGCGCACGCGCTGCTTCAAGGTCTTTGCGTCCGGGAAGCCGCCGTCGCGTTTGCGCTCCCAGATCACGGCGCCGTCGATCTCGATCTGAAATGCGCCGCCCGTGGAAGGGACGAGCGTCACGGCGCCGAGCTCCTCGGAGAACGTCGAAAGCAGCTCCTGCGCCATCCATGCGGAGCGCATGAGCCAGTTGCACTGACGGCAATAGGTGATCGAGACGTGCGGCTTCTGCGTATCCATCGGCGATGACGGGTGTGGATTCGGCGTGCGTCCGGCGCGCGGGCGTGGGCAGGATTTCGCACAGGTGACGCCGGAAGGCGACTACCCAACGCGATATCCATGATTCGCATAAGATATATTATGGAACTAAAACATATAGGCTGAGGGGACTGCGCGATATGCCGCTGAAGCCCGGATTTGCTGGATTTGAGCGCCGGCCGCAGGCGGCGCGACGTCAGAGCGAAGAGCGGCGGGCCACCTGCGTCTCGAGGTTCGTAATGCGCACCATCGAGCCGAGCAGAAAGAGATCGACGATCTGGCCGATGCCGAGAAGCCCGAGCGTCAGGAGCCACAGAATGCCGGTGCCGACGCGGCCGACATAGATGCGGTGCAGACCGCAGAGCCCCACGAAGCAGAGACACCAAAGCAGGAATGCGACGCCGGTGGATTTCATCGAAAACGACTCCGATCGGGCGTCGACCATAGGTTCATTCGGCGCCGGCCGGAAGCGCGCTTCACGGCGCCGGCAGCTCGATCACCATGCCGTCATAGGCGGGCTCTACATTATCCGGCAGCTCGCGCCGCAACGTCGCGTAGTCGAGATCGACGTGCATATGGGTCAGGATCGCCCGTTTCGGCTTGAGACGCCTGATCCAGCCGAGCGCCTGTGGCAGCGAGAAATGGCTTGGATGCGGCCGCGGCCGAAGCGCGTCGACGATCCACACGTCGAGGTCCTGCATCAGCCGTTCCGCGTCGGCGTCGAGGTCGCTGACATCGGGCGAGTAGCAAAGGCCCCCACGGCGGTTTCCGTCGCGGCCCCCGAAACGGAATGCGAGCGAAGTGATGCGTCCGTGCGTCTGCCGGATCGGCAGCGCGATCAGCGCTCCGGCGTTACCCTCGATCGTCGCTTCGTCTCCGGCGCGGATCGCATGGGCTGCCGCGATCGGCGGATATTCGCTTCCCGGCGGCGTTTCGAAGCAATAGCCGAAGGCTTCCTTCAGCCGCTGAAGCGTCGTCTCGTCGGCGAAGACGTCGACGCGCCGCTGCATGTTCATGACGAAGCCGCGCAGGTCGTCAATGCCGTGGATATGGTCGGCATGCGAATGCGTGAAGAGCACGCCGTCGAGCGCGCCGATCCCGGCGGCCAGCGCCTGCTCGCGGAGATCCGGGCTGGTGTCGACGAGGACGTTGGTGAGCGCCTCGTCGCTGACGCGCTGCGCCAGCAGCGAGCAGCGCCGCCGCCGGTTCCTCGGGTTTGATGGGTCGCAGGCGCCCCAGTCGCCGCCGATCCGCGGCACGCCCGGCGACGAGCCGCAGCCGAGAACCGTGAAGCGCAGGATGTCGCTCACGACCGTTTCAGCCCGACAGTCCGGAACGCGGCACTTTCGAGAAGAGCCGGAAGAAGTTCTCCGTCGTTTGCGCCGCGATCGCCGCCGGCTCGACGCCGCGCGTCTGCGCCAGCACGGCGGCGGTCTCCACGACGAATGCCGGCTCGTTGCGCGCGCCCCGATGCGGCACCGGCGCGAGATACGGCGCGTCCGTCTCGACGAGCACACGATCCGCTGGAACGTCGCGCGCTATGTCTCTGATTTCCTGGGCATTCTTGAACGTGAGGATTCCGGAGAAGGAAACGTAGTGGCCGAGCGCGACTCCCGTCTCGGCGAGCTTCCGGCCGGAAGAAAAGCAATGCAGAACAGCAGGAAAGGCGCCTTTCCTCGATTCCTCCGTCAGGATTTCAGCGAGATCGTCGTCGGCTTCCCGCGCATGGATCACCAGCGGCAGGCCGGTCGTGCGCGCCGCCGCGATATGCGTTCGAAGCCCGGCGGTCTGCGCGTCGCGAGGGGAGTTGTCGTAGTGGTAGTCGAGCCCCGCCTCCCCGATCGCCACGACCTTCGGATGCTCGGCGAGACGCACAAGGTCGTCGGCCGTCACATCGAGCTCCTCGTGGGCGTTGTGCGGATGCGTGCCGACGGAGCAGAAGACGTTGTCGAAGCGCTCCGCGACCGCCTTTACCGCGTCGAAACGGCGGACGCGCGTGGAGATCGTCACCATCCTGCCAATGCCCGCCGCCTCGGCGCGCGCGACGACCTGGTCGAGCTCCTCGGCAAAGTCGGGAAAATCGAGATGGCAGTGGCTGTCGACGAGCATGGGCAATGGCTGGGTGACGTTTGCGGCACGTGTGCCCCGTTCTAGAGTCTCTTAGCATCAACGTCGATTGCCGCAGGACCTTGCCGGATGATCTTGAAAGCTCCCTTCAACCGTTTCGCGAGGCGCCGCCCGGGCGGACAGCACGTCTCGGCGGAGGTGGAGCAGAAGGTCCTGGAACGAAGCCTGTCGGTCGGGGCCCGCTTCCGCCGACGGCTAACCGCTCATTTTGAGGCTGGCCTGCTGACCCCTCCGGAACAGCGTTACCGAAGAAGCCGCAAAGTTTCAGCGAATGCGACGTATCGGATTCAGGCGTCGGCAAGTCCGAGTGCGATAGCTTCCCCTCGCTTCGGCGTCCTCCGGTCTCGGTGGGGCCGCAGGCGTCGGCCAAGAAGAACCACAGATCAAGAAATATGACGCCCATCGAGGCCATCGACAGCTTTGAGGCTCTGCAGACGATCATCGATGTCGTCGCAAGCCCTATTTTCGTGAAGGACCGGGAACACCGCTGGGTCCTCGTGAACGACGCCATGTGCCGGTTCATGGGCGTTCCGAAGGCGAGGCTGATCGGAAAATCGGACTTCGACATCGTGCCCTCCGAACAGGCGGCGCTGTTCTGGACAATCGACGATCGCGTCTTCGCCACCAGCGAGGAGAACGAGAACGAAGAGTTGCACACCGACCTTGCCGGCAACATCCGCACGATCCTCACGCGCAAGCGGCTCGTGCATGTCGGGGACGACGTCCCGCTTCTGGTCGGCGTCATCACCGACATCACGGCCTTCCGCGAGGCGGAGGCGCACAGCCGCTACCTCGCGCTTCACGATTCGCTGAGCGGGCTCGCCAACCGCACGCTCCTCAGCGACCGTGTCGACCAGGAACTCTCGCGCGTTGCGAACGGCCGGCGGCGTTGCGCCCTCCTCTACATCGATCTCGACGGCTTCAAGGAGGTCAACGACCGACACGGCCACCGGGCGGGCGACGAGCTGATCCGCGAATTCGCCAGCCGCATCTCCGGCATAGTGCGCACCGGCGACACGGTCGCGCGGCTTGGCGGCGACGAGTTTGCCATCCTCGCTTGTGACATCGAGGAACAGGAGGAACTCGACCGCCTATGCAGGCGCGTCCTGAAGGCCGCCAACACGCCGTTTGAGGTTGCCGGCATGCAGGTCTTCGTCGGCGCTTCGATCGGCGTGGTGCTCGCCGGCGAGCCGGACTGCCGCTACAGCGATCTCCTGCGCAAGGCCGACGTCGCGCTCTACAAGGCGAAGCACGAAGGCCGCGGCTGCTATCGCATCTTCTCCGACGAGATGGACGCACGCCACAGGCGGCGCGATCTGATCCATGTGGAACTCACCGAGGCGCTCGCCACCAATTGCGGCCTCGATCTCCACTACCAGCCGCTCTTCGCCAACCGCGAAGAGTCCCTTGTCGGGGTGGAGGCGCTGGTGCGCTGGGAGCATCCGCGGCTTGGCAGTCTCGGTCCGACCCAGTTCATTCCCGTCGCCGAGGAGACGGGCCTCATCTTCAAGCTCGGCGAATGGGTGCTGGCGAGGGCCTGCAGCACGCTGGGTCAGTGGCCGGGTATCGCGCTTGCGATCAACGTATCGCCGGTCCAGCTTCGCGATCCCAACCTCGCCTCGCGCATGCTGGAAATTGTGCGCCAGCACGGCTTCGACCCCGCGCGCTTGCAGCTCGATGTGACGGAGAACGCCCTCTACAACGCCGACGGGGTGGTCTCCTGCTCCTTGCGGGATCTGCGCGCCGCGGGCGTTCGCATCGCGCTCGACGATTTCGGTACCGGCTACTCCAGCCTCGCGCACCTGCGCCGGCTGGAGGTCGACAAAGTGAAGATCGACCGCTCCTTCGTGCAGCATCTCGGACATTCGGACGATTCCGCCGCCATCGTCCAGGCCGTCGCAAATATCGGCAAGAGCCTCGGTCTGACGGTCGCCGCCGAGGGTGTGGAGACGGAGGAACAGCGCGAGTTTCTCGTCACTGCCGGCTGCAGCGAATTGCAGGGCTACCTCTTCTCGCGGCCGCTCAAAGAAGAGGCGATTGCCGCCCTGCTCGATCACTATTCGCGGGTCCGTCAGGTCGCGTAGACGCGCTCGTCAGGTCGCGCGCCTCAGTGCCCGCCTTCCCCTTCCTTCTTCTCCACGTAACGCGGGAAGATCGGCTCGGCCGGCGGCAGCTTGGTGCCAGGCTGCAGCCGTCCCGCTTCTCCGAGGCTTGCGAAGGAGCGTGCGTCGGCCGGCGCGGCGACGAGATCGAGAAGTTTCGCGGCCGAAGCCGGCACGACCGGCTGCACCAGGATCGCGAGCTGCCGAACGACCTCCGCGGCCACGTAGAGAACAGTCGCCATCCGCGGCGGATCGCTCTTCCTGAGGGCCCAAGGCTCCTGGCTCGCAAAATAACGGTTGGCATCCGCCACCACCTGCCAGATCGCCGTCAGCATCAGATGGATCGCGAGCTGCCCCATCTCGAACCGGCAGCGCTCGATGAGGCCGTCAGCGGCGGCGAAGAGCGCTCTGTCCTCCGCTGAATAGGCGCCCGGCTCGGGCACGATCCCGTCCGCGTAGCGGCCGATCATCGACAGCGAACGCTGCGCGAGATTGCCGAGGTCGTTGGCAAGATCGGCGTTGATGCGGTTCACGATCGCATCGTGGCTGTAGGCGCCGTCCTGTCCGAACGACACTTCGCGCATGAAGAAATAGCGCACCTGGTCGACGCCGTAATGCTCGGTGATGGTAAAGGGGTCGATCACGTTGCCGACCGACTTCGACATCTTCTCCCCGCGGTTGAACAGGAAGCCGTGGCCGAAGACGCGCTTTGGTAACGCGATCCCCGCCGACATCAGGAAGGCCGGCCAGTAGATCGCGTGGAAGCGCACGATGTCCTTGCCGATCAAGTGGATGTCCGCCGGCCAGAAGCGCCAGCGCGGCGCGTTCTCATCGGGGAAGCCGACGCCGGTGATGTAGTTCGTGAGCGCGTCGACCCAGACGTACATCACGTGCTTCGGATCGTTCGGCACCGGCACGCCCCAGTCGAAGGTCGTGCGCGAGACCGAGAGGTCCTTCAGCCCCGCCTTGACGAAGCTCACGACTTCGTTGCGTCGCTCCCGCGGGCCGATGAAATCCGGGTTCGCGTCGTAATATGCCAGGAGCTTCTCCTGGTAGGCGGAGAGGCGGAAGAAATAGCTTTCCTCCTCCACCCACTCGACCGGCGAGCCGAGCGGCTCGCGCCGCACGCCGTCGTCGCCGAGCGTCGTCTCGCCCTCGTCGAAATATTGCTCCTGGCGCACCGAGTACCAGCCGGAATAACGGTCGAGATAAATATCGCCGTTGGCGTCCATGCGCCGCCAGATCTCCTGGCTGGAGCGATAGTGCCGCTCCTCCGTGGTGCGGATGAACTCGTCATTCGAACAATTGAGCGCCGCCAGCATGTCGCGGAAGCGCTGCGAATTGCGGTCGGCGAGCTGGCGCGGCGTGAGCCCCTCGGCGATCGCCGTCTGCTGCATCTTGAGCCCGTGCTCGTCCGTGCCGGTCAGGAAGAACACGTCCTTGCCGTCGAGCCGCTCGAAGCGCGCGATCACGTCGGTCGCAAGCGCCGTATAGGCGTGGCCGATATGGGGAACGCCATTCGGGTAGAAGATCGGCGTCGTGATATAGAAGGTCGGCTTTTCGGCCATCAGGCGAACCGCGCGTCTTTCTCTCTAGAGCCCGTTCCATTCCGCCATCAGAATGGCGACTCCATCTCTTTGTCTGAGCACGATCTTTTTCCGAAAACTCGCATCCGCTTTTCGGGATCACGCTTTAGTTTGAGGTTCCGGACCCACGAATGGCGGCCGCCGAAGTCTCGAGGAGATCGAGCACGAACTGCCTGCGGTCGAGGTTGTATTCCTCGACCTCGCTTCCCGAAAGCGTGGCCTTTTCCCATAGCGCCGCCCAGGTGACAAGCGGCAGGGCGGGCGGCAGTGGCCCCTCCTCCGGCTCGCCGAGGCCGCGCACGCGGCGCGTCAGGTAGTCCTCGAAGAGCTCCAGGAACTGTTCCATCCCCCGCGAGTCGCCACAAAGCGCGGCGAGCTTGAATTGCGCCGGCCGGTCGTCCGCCTCGATCGCCTGGCGCATGAGCTTGTAGAGCTCCACGCCGCCCTGCCGTCGAAGCTCGATCAGGCGGCGCGGGCTGCCGCCGGCGAGCGCGGCGGAAAGTGCCGCCTCCGCGCCGGCCGGGGCGCCGGGCGCGATCGCCTTCGCGACGGCTTCCGTCTCCGCCGGCGTCAGCGGTTCCAGATGCAGCGTCCGGCAGCGCGATAGAATGGTCGGAAGGAGCGCCCCGCGTCTTTCGGTGACGAGCAGGAAGAGCGTTCGCTTCGGCGGCTCCTCGAGGTTCTTCAGGATGGCGTTCGCGGCGCTCCGGTTCATGTCGTCGGCCGGATCGACGATGACGACGCGCCAGCCCCCCTCACCCGCCGTCGTGCCGAGGAAGGGTGTGATGCGGCGGATTGCCTCCACCGAAAGCTCGGTGCGGTAGCGCTTGTCGCGGTCGTTCCATTCGCGCTGCAGGTGAAGGAGATTGCCGTGCGCGCCGGCCCCGACCCGATGCGCGACGGGATGCTCGAGCGGTACGAAGAGGTCGGAGGCAGCTGCGACCTCCGGCGCATCCGGTTCGGGATGCGCAAAGAGAAACCGCGCCAGCCGGAAGGCGAGCGTCGCCTTGCCGATGCCGCGCTCGCCGGCGAGGATCCAGCCGTGATGCATCCGCCCCGAGCGGTAGGCGTCGAGCAGCTCCGTCTCCGCCGCCGCGTGCCCGGCCAGCATCGTCGTCTGCCGCGGCAGCGCCACGCCCTCCAGCGCGTCGTGCGGCGGACGTTCCTCTTCGAGCTTCGGGGCGCGCGCCATCTCTAACGCACCGCCTGCGCGACGCCGGGCTTCAGTCGCGCCGCAACGGTCTTGCGGATCGCCTCCGCCACCTGCGGAAGCTCGCCGCTTGCGTCGATGACCACGCAGCGCTCCGGCTCGCGCGCCGCGATGTCGAGGAAGGCGCGCCGCCGCGCCTCGTGCAGTGCGAGCGCGTCGCTTTCGAAGCGGTCCGGATTGGGCTTTGCGCGGAGCGCGCGGCTGAGCCCGAGATCGGCGGGAACGTCGAGGATCAGCGTCAGGTCAGGGCGGTCGGCACCGACCACGATCGCTTCGATCAGGTCGAGCAGAGCCGGCTCCACGCCGGCCGAGCCCTGATAGGCGCGTGTGGAATCGATGAAGCGGTCGCACACCACCCAACGCCCTGCCCCGAGTGCCGGCCGGATGGTCTCGGCGAGATGGTCGGCACGCGCCAGCGCGAAGACCAGCGCCTCGGTCTCCGCGCCGCCGGCGGCGAAGCGTCCGGCGAGAAGCATCGACCGGAGCGCTTCCGCGCGTGGCGAGCCGCCCGGCTCGCGCGTCACGAGCACGTCGACGCCCTGCCCCTTCAGCCATTCGGCCAGGAGGGCGGCATGCTTGGATTTCCCTGCCCCCTCGCCGCCTTCCAGCGTGATGAAGCGCCCTCGCCCTCTCACAGCCAGCCGAAGAGCAGCTCGCCCAGCGCATCGAGCGCGCGCGAATGGAGCGGCCCCCTCTCGACCGCCTCGGCCGTATAGAGCGGCGTCTCCTGGATGAGGCGGTCGCCGCTCCACACCTTGAATGTCCCCACCTGCTTCCCGACCTCCACCGGAGCCATCAGCGGTCCCTGGTAGATCACGCGGGCCTTTAGCGCGTCGCCGGCGTCGCGCGGCACGAGGAAGGTGATCGCACCTTTGGCCTTGAGCGGCACCCGCCCGGAATTGCCGCCGTAGACGGAAGCGTCCGCCACGATCTCGTCGGCCTGGTAGGCGGTCACTTTGCGGAAGCTGCGGAAACCCCAGTCGAGCAGGCGCTTCGCTTCGCTCTCCCGGTCGGATTCGGAGTTCAGTCCCGCGATGACGAGGATAAGCCTCTGGTCGTCGCGCTTGGCGGAGACGGTGATGCCGTATCCGGATTCCTTGATGTAGCCGGTCTTGAGGCCGTCGACGCCGATATTTTCGTCCACCAGCGGGTTGCGGTTGCGCTGGTGGATTCCGTTCCAGGTGAAGTCCGGCTCCGAGAAGATCGAATAATAATGTGGGTAGTTTGCAATGATGTAGCGCGCCAGCGTGGCGAGGTCGCGCGCCGTGACCATCTGGTCGGGTTCAAAAAGTCCGTTGGAGTTGCGGAAATGCGAGCCGGTCATGCCGAGCTCCTTCGCCCGCTCGTTCATGCGGTCGGCGAAGGCCTGCGTCGATCCCGCCACGCCTTCCGCCAGCACGATCGCGGCGTCGTTTCCCGACTGCACGAGGAGCCCGCGTAGAAGGTCATGGATCGGCACGTCGGAATGGATCTCCGCGAACATCGCCGAGCCGCCGGCCGGCGCACCGCCGGTGCGCCAGGCGTGTTCGGAGACGTTGAAGGTATCGCTCTCCTTGAGCCGCCCTTCCCTCAGTTCATGGAAGACCAACTCCGCCGTCATCATCTTCGCCATGGAGGCCGGCGCGAACGGCTCGTCGGCCGCCTTCTCGAAGAGGACCGTGCCGGTGTCGTAATCGACGAGGATGGCGTGCGGTGCCTTGGAGTCGAAAAGCTGCGCCACGGCCGGCGCCGGGCCGAGGGCTGAGAGCGCCAGGAAAAGGACAACAAGTCGGATCGCTGCGAACGGCCTCAAGGAATGATCCCGATTCGATTGCCTGGAAGGTCGCCTGCAATGAAACGCCGCGGCGCGCCCGGAATCAAGTTCGGCGCGCTTTTTGCGGCGCGCGCCTTGCGGGGCTCAAGGCTCCGGATAGCGTGGATGGGGGCCTAGTTCTCCGCCGTGCCGGCGGCGTCGAAGGCCATCAGGATGCGATCGAGGACGGAGGGGCGCTTGGTGAGCTGGTCCATTGCCCCCTCCCCGGCGCGCGACGCGTCCTCGTCCTCCGCGAAGGCGACCCGTGTCGGCATCGGCGGCGCCGCCTGCGCGGCGAGCGTGCCGTTCGGCTTCGAAGGCCCGCGATAGGTGGCAAGCAGCTTCAGCCCGTCATCGACGCCGACCGGCGCCTTGGAAATGTAGTCCACCCGCACCTTCGTCACGCCGTGGCGGCGGAAGGCGAGCAGCTCCGCCGTCTGCTCGGAAACGTCGATCAGCCGGTCGCCGACATAAGGGCCGCGATCGTTGACGCGCACGGTGATGGAGCGGTTGTTCTCAAGATTGGTCACGCGCACGTAGCTCGGCAGCGGCATCGACGGGTGCGCCGCCGTCAGCGCCAGGCGGTTGAAGGTCTCGCCGTCGGCGGTTGGCCGCCCATGGAACCGCGACCCGTACCAGGAGGCGACGCCGACCTCGCTGTAGCCCTTGAAATTGTCGTCCGAGCGCGCCGCGACCCGGTGCGGCACTTCCATCGGCGCGACGTCCATGGCGCTTGGATCGTTTGCCTCGGTCAATTCGTCAGCCACGGCCGCGAGCGTCATCGCCTCGGCGGGCGCAACGATGCCGGGCTTGGGCGCCGGCGGCGCTTCCGCCGCGACGAGCTTCGCCATGACATCCGGTGACAGCATCGCCGTTCCCGCCGAGCAAGCGGCAAGAACGCAGCAAAAACCGCCGATTAGGAGCGAGCGCTTCACGATTGCATGAGCGCCGGGCACCCCGCGCGAAAAGACCAAAACACCCCCTCACCGGCCGGCCGCATGTCCGGGCCTCGCGGTCCGTTGCAACCGGCAAAACAATCGAGCGCCAGGACAGGCCCCGAGCGGGCCGCCGCGAGGCGGTTACGATTCCTTTACCAAGATGGGATTGGCACGTCTAATCGGGGCGAAAGCAAGGCAAACGGCCGCGAATGGAGTGGTGGGGACGGTTTGGAACGGCCTCGCCGGACGGGGCGGCCAGGCGCCGGTCGAAGAGGGCTTCACCCCGCCGTTCGGCTAACCCCCCGCCCAGCGGTGGAGACGGCGGGCTCAGCGAGAGCCGGAAGACGCCACGACGCCACGGGACAAGCCGGCAGGCGGCGCGGCTTTGACTTGCCAGCAACGCTTCTGATGCCACATGAAAGGCGGACGGATGGGTGGCCGAGCGGTTGAAGGCACCGGTCTTGAAAACCGGCAGGCGGGAAACCGTCTCGTGGGTTCGAATCCCACCCCATCCGCCAAATCATATCGATTTAACTGGGTCTTTTGGTCTCGAACCGCCCAGCGCATTCGCGATTGCTGCAGCCGCGTCCTTCGGCCTCGAGATAATGACGGCGCTCTATCACCGAGGCGCCGGCATCGCGGCCGCTGCGGACCGCATTGGGCGCGCGGCAGGGTTTCCGTTAAGCCCGGTTACGGAGGAGGAGGCGACGGAGGCGACGGAGGCGGCGGCGACGATGCGGATGAAAAGGGCCCGCCGAGCGCCTGCGCCTGATCCATCGCAAACCGGCCCTTCATCGGATAGGACGCGATAATCGGAGCGGCGAACGTGCCGATCAGCAGCGCCTTCACCGCATTGCGGCGAGACACCGGAACCTTCCGAAGAAGGCTATCAATTCGATTCTGAGCCAAGCCGACCCCCCCTGCGCCTATAACGCCGAACGTATCCTCGCCGCGCCGCTTTTGGCAAGTGCGGGGTCCGTCACGCGGCCGAAGGTCGCCGCGGTGAAGTTGGCTTTTCCACAAAATCCAGCGCCGCGCGCCTGCGTCGAGCGCCGGCGCTCATGCCGGCGACACGCTCTGCGGGTGGCGAAAGACGTTTCCCGGATCATATCTGCGCTTGATCGTCTGCAGCCGCTCCAGGTTGGAGCCCCAATAGGCGCGTGGCCAGTCGTCGAGCTCAAGGTCGCTGTAGTTTACGTAGGCGCCGGACCCGGCAGCACGCACAGCTCGATACAAGGCGGCCAACGAATGCGACGCCTTTCTCCACTGCCACCACGATTTGTAACTGATCAAGCACTGTATGCCGAAGAGCGCCTGGCGGTGCGGAAACGCAGTCGCGTTAACGGGAACGCGGTTGGCCGCCCCGCCGAGGGCCTCGCAGATCACCAGCACCCCTTCCGGTGCGCGCCCAAGCTCCGCGCAGAATGTCCGCAGCATTTCGTCCGGCAGGGGCGCCGAAATGATCTCCGATTTGTACTTGAACCATCCCGGAGGAGGCCCCGGCGAAAAAACGGCGTTCGCGTGCTGCACGAAGGATCGAACCTCGATGCCAGGCGCCGCAACCGGGCTCGCCTGGGCGGTCAGTTGCGCGATCTCGCTCCGCAATTGAGCTTCGCTTCCGATCGATGTCCCAACCAGGCGGATGAATATCCTGTCGTGCTTCCTCCACAGGAACAGCACGCTGGCGATCTCGTCCGGCGCATTGGGTAGCCAGCTCTGCCACGCAACCAGCAGATCGACCGCATCGCCGGGCGGCAGATCCCATTCGGTCACGGCCGAAACGACGAGCGGCACCGCTTGCGTTGCGAAACGAAAACTGGTCGCGACCCCGAAACTCCCCCCGCCGCCGCCGCGGCAGGCCCAGAACAGATCGGGATTGGAGCGTGCGTTGACGCTCAGCAGCCGCCCCTCCGCATCGACGATCTCCAACTCCTGCAGGGTGTCGCAGGTCAGCCCGATGCTGCGCGAAAGACTGCCGAGACCGCCGCCGAGCGTCAGGCCGGCGATGCCGACGGACTGGCAATAGCTTGCCGGCACCGCGTGGTCTTCCTTGCCGAGGACCGCGTAGATGTCCGAGACCAGCGTGCCGGCGCCGACGGTCGCCAGCCCGCTGACGCGGTCGAAGTCGATCCGATTGAGCAGGCGCGTATCGATCACGAGGTGTCCGCTTTGCGAGAGACCTTCGAAGCTGTGGCCGCCGCACCGCAGAGCGAAGGAAAGGTCGTGCGTCCGCGCCCAGTCCACCATCGCCGCGACGGCGCCCGGCGTCTTGCAAAGGGCGCGCAGCCTTGGCGTCAGCGTCGTGCGGATATTGTATGCCGCCGCGTATGCCTCTGCGGTTGCGTCTCCCGCTTCGACGAAGATCGCCTGATCGCCGTCGAGGGGCGGCCTCGGTGGAAGTGGCGATAGACCGGCCCCCGATCCCTTGAGGACCGCTGGCGCGCTGAGCGCGATCCCGCCCGCCAGGATTCCGCCGGCCGTCAGTAGCTTTCGTCGGTTGAGCATGCTTCGGAACCCAGGGGGACGGCGTAGCTATTTCGCATCGAAGGAAATAGTGGGCGCGAAGGCAATTCAGACGCAACCAATTGGGCGCCATTCGGCGTGCAAATTCGATCCCCTTGAAGGCTGGCCTGATGCGCTGCCAGACTCTCGAGAGTTGAAGCCTCCGATCAGCCCGGGGCGGTTCAGTTCGGTCTTTTCCGCCGCGCAGCGCCGGAATCGCGATAAGCATGGCGAGGAGCTATGATTTGACACGCTTTCGTACACGGTGGTGCGCATGAGCGCGTCCAAACATCGCGCTTAGTCGAAGGGGAGTAGATGGCGAAAGCATCGGGGCAGACCGGTAAGGGCAAAGTGGCCTTGGTCGCCGGAGCGGGCGGCATTATCGGGCATGCCGTCGCGCATGAACTCGCAAATCTCGGGTGGTCTGTGCGCGGCCTGGGGCGGCGCGGCGTGCCCGGCATTCCGTCGATCGCCGCGGATCTGACCGATCCGAAAGCGACGGCTGCGGCACTTGCCGAGGCCAAGGATACGACGCATGTCTTCTATGCCGCGCTCAGCCCGGATCCCCACCTTTCGACCGAAGCAGAGCGGAATGCGGGAATGCTGGCGGCCCTCCTCGACGGCCTGCAGTCGGTGGGGGCTCCGCTTGAGCGGGTGGTGATCTATCAGGGGTTCAAGATCTACGGCATCCATCTCGGCGCGAAGGTTCGCACACCGGCCCGCGAAAGCGATCCTGCGCATATGCCGCCGAACATCTATCTCGCACAGGAACAGCAGCTTCGCGAACGCGCGCAAGGAGCGAGCTGGGACTACGTCGCGCTTCGACCCGACGTCGTGGTCGGTGACATCTATGGCAACCCGATGAACATCGCCGTGGTCATCGGCGCATTCGCGGCGATCTCGAAGGAGCTGGGAATACCGCTGCGCTTTCCCGGGACGGATCTCGCCTATCGGCAGCTCGTCCAGGTGACGGATTTAGGGCTGCTTGCGCGCGCCAGTGCTTGGGCCGCAACCGAACCGTCGTGCGGCGGCGAGGCGTTCAACGTGACCAACGGAGACATCTTCCGTTGGGAAAGGATGTGGGAAGACCTCGCCGAATATTTCGGCATGAAGCTAGCGGAGCCGGTCCCGCTTCAATTGGCGCAGCATATGGATGACAAGGGCGCCATATGGAAGGCGATCGCAGGGAAGCACAAGCTGCTGGAGCCGTCGCTTTCGAATCTCGTGGGCTGGGGTTTCGGCGACTTCATCTTCCATACCGAGACGGATGTCATCTCCGATACGAACAAGCTGTACGAGTTCGGCTTCACGGAGCGTATCGAGTCGAGAAAGTCACTTCTTAATGCCCTCGACAGTCTCCGAAAAAAGCGCGTGCTTCCCTGACGCCGCCGCGTACCTCCGCCCGCCCCCGGATTGAGCACATCGGTCTTTTCTGCTGCACGGTGCCGGAATCGCGATAAGCATGGCCCAGGAGCCATGATGTGACGCCCTTCCGCGCACGGCGGTGCACATGAGCGCGTCCCCAAGGCCGCGCCTCTACGGACTTTCGACCAGCGCACTAACGTGGTCGGTCGTCTACGCGGTGGCGATCTTCGCGACACAGTTCGGGAGCCTGCGCCACGAGGTCATCAATTGGGATGAGAGCACGTTCATCCTGATGGCCTCCAACGTGCTCCACGGCCATTTGCCCTACACGGAGCTGTTCGACAACAAGCCGCCGATGATCTTCCTGCTGCTCGCCGCGGCGATGGGGATTTTCGGCGAGAGCCTTCTGGTCGTCAGGACGTTCGGCGACCTGTGCATTCTGATCTCAGCCGTCGCGGTCTTCTTGATCGCACGGCGTTGGGTGGACCCGATCGCCGCCGGTCTCGGCGGGCTCGTGGTCGTGGCGATGCACGCGACGGAAATCGGATTGCCGACCAGTTCGGAGTTGCCCGCGACGGCGGCGCTGATGGTGGCGCTCTACCTGCTGATCGCCCGGCGCGACAGCATGTGGGCCATGGCGGCTGCCGGGCTCCTGATTTCGATCGCGACGCTGACACGCCTCAATCTCGGGCTCGTTGCGGTTGTCTTTGGCGTCTATCTGACGCTCGCGGGATTGCTTCTCCCGGCAAGCGGCGTGCGGCGCTGGGCGATCGTTCCCTATTGCGTGGCCGGGTTGATCCCTCTTGTCCTGATCGTGCTGGTCTATTGGCGGGCCGACGCGTTCCCGGAGCTCAAGCTCGCGATGATCGACGTGCCGCTGAGCTATGCCACCGATCAGCGCGGTCCGATGAATGCGTTGCTGTGGCACGCCCGGGTATGGCTGCATCGCGTCGTGCGGGAACCTTGGGTCTACGGTGCCTACTCAGTCCTCGTGGTGTTGGGGCTCGCGGTCTGGGGACGCGATCTGCGCCGGCAGTCCTGGAGGACATCCAGGGACTGGCACGACGACGCCGTGCTTGGCCTGATGCTGGGCGCGATCCTCGTGTCCGTCGTCATCTCCGGAGAGGCCTTTGAGCATTACTGGCTGCAATTCATCCCCGCCGGCGCCATTTTTGCGGCGCGCGCGTTCAGTGTCTTCGCCGGTTTCTCAGGCTGGCGATGGATATGCTACGCGCTTGTCGCGCTGACCCTCGGCGAGGGCGCGGTAGAGAGCGCGTATTCCTGGCAAATACTGACGCATCCCGGCGTGTTGAATGAATATCAGACCGTCCGCAGCGCGGCACGAAAGATCGCCGCGGTGCGCAAGCCGGAAGACCGGGTGTGGGCGCTCGATAAGCACTTGATCCTGTGGTACCTCGAATTGAAGCCGATCTCGCGAACCGCCACGCATCCATCCACGATCGTGCGCGAAAGCATCATGTCTGCGTTGGCGAACGCCGGATATGCGAGGCGCGACGAGCTGCAACGCCTCATGGCAAGCCGGCCGGAATTTCTGGTGACGAGCGGGGAGCTGACACCGTTCTACCTGCACCGCTACGAAGCGCAGTGGCGCGAATTCTTGGAAGGCAATTACGATCTCTTCTACGCGGGACCGGACATCGTCGTCTATCGGCTGAGGGGGCGCGATTAGGCTCGCGGCGCTCCCGGCCGTCTCGCCTCGCCTACTGCGTCACGACCACCGGTTCGGCCGTCGAAAAGGACGGCCTCAGTGCGCGCAAGTCAGGCGCGATCGCCTCCGGCTCGAGGAGCCGGCCCCATTTGGTCCGTTTCGCCATCTGCTCGCGGTTCTCTTCCGAGATGAACGGACCGACGTTCGCCGGTTCCCAGCCGCCGCCGAGTCCCTTGTAGACGGCGATCAAATTCGTCAGCACCTGGGCGCGTACCGCCGTGAGCCGCTGCTGGGTGTGAAGCAGAACAGTCTCCGTGTTGAGCACGCGCGAATAGTCGGCGGTGCCCTGCTTGTATTGGTCGAGCGCGATGCCGACCGCCTTGTCCGCCGCCACGGAAGCGCGTGCGAGGTAGATCGTCTGCTGCTTCGCCTTCAGGAACGCCGTGAGCGCATCCTCCACCTCGCCATAGGCCTTCAGCACGGTCTTCTGATAGTTGATGATCGATTCCTGGTACTTGGCATCTTGCACGCGCACATTGTTGCGGATGCGGCCGTAGTTGAGGAAATTCCAGGATATGCCGGGATTGAAGACGTTCGTGAGGCTCTTTCCCGAGAACAGGTCCGGAAGATAGGTCGCCTTGACGCCGATCGCGCCGGTTAAGCCGAACTGCGGATAGAGGTCCGCCTGGGCGATGCCGATCTGCGCGGCCTGCACCGCCGCCCGCATCTCCGCTGCGCGAATGTCCGGCCGGCGCCGCAGCAGGTCGGCGGGTATGCCCACGCCGATCTTGGCCGGCGGATTGGGCATCGCTCGCGGCCGGCGAACGGCTGCGTCGATGCTGCCCGCCGGCATGCCGAGAAGCACGGCAAGCGCGTTCTCCGCCTTGGCGAGGTCGGCCTCCAGCGCCGGTATCTCGGCCTTGGTGTTGTTGAGAAGAGCCGTGGCTTCCTGCACGTCGAGATCGGTGGTCACTCCGTTCTTGAAGCGCAGATCGGTGAGATCGAGGCTCTGGGACTGGGTGTTCACGTTCGTGTGGGCGAGAGCCAGTTCCGCCTGCAATTCCCTGATCGTGACATAGGCGGTCGCAACGTCGCCGACGAGCGTGACGAGGACATCGTCATAGTCGGCGATCTGCACGACCACATTGGCGGTCGCGGCCTGGACGCCGCGCCTCACCTGGCCCCACAGGTCGAGCTCCCAGCTTGCGTCGAAGCCGGCCGACCATGTCTGGAACGTCGGATCGAAAGCCGGATCGATCTTGGTGATTTCCCGGATGATGCCGACGTTCTTTGAGAGCTCTTCTCTCTTGTAGCCGGCACCGACCTTCTGGCTCTGCGGAAACCGGTCGCCGAGAACGACGCCGAGTTGCGCGCGAGCCTGATAGATGCGCACTGCGGCGATCTGGAGCGTCAGGTTCTGCGCGAAGGCGGTTTCGACGAGGTTGTCGAGAACGGGATCGTTCAGCCGCCGCCACCATGCGATGGACGGCTGGCTACGCTGGCTGACCCCGGGAGCCCGGGCGCCGGTCCAGCCCGCCTTCATGGCCGCATGGGGCGTGACGAAATTCGGCCCGACCATCGCGCAGCCCGCCACGAAAGAAGAAGCGACGACGGGCAACAGGTAACGGCGGGCGGCGGCGAGCATGCCTGCGGCCATCCTTGGACCGCGCCTCCCTCCCCGCTTTAACGGCTGGCTACTTTGTGGCTGTAGCTCGAGCATTCGTTAAGGTCGCCCCCAATTGCGTCGGATCAGAGATCAAACGGGAAGATGAAGTTCGCCCAGCTGTAGAGGCGGATATTGATGCGCCGCAGGAGCTCGAACGCAGAGCTTCGACCGGGGTAGATCGCGATTGCTCCGTGCGCTCCGGCAGGCAGGAAAGCGTTCGGGTCGTCGAACGATACCTGCACGGCGAACTTGCCTTGCAGCTTCGGCAGGATGAAGTCCGGCAGCCGGCCGGACGGCAGATATTGGCCCTGACCCGTCGCCCACCAGATCGCTTCCACCTTGCCGGGGTAGATCCTGCCGGGTTCGATATCCAGAGCGACGTCGACGGGCTGGCCGGGCTCTACGAACTTGATGTGCTCCTGGAAGAAGGCGCCGAGCATGTAGGGCGGGTTGTCGGTGACGAAGGCGGCAACGGCGCCGACGCGGAAATCGCCGACGACGAGGCCGGGCTGGGCCTGCTGGGACACGATGTAGCCGTCGGTCGGCGCAACGATCGTGGTCTGATCCAGATAGTACTGCGCCTGGGCCAGCTGCGCGCGCGCCTGCGCGACGCTGGTGTTGACCCCGTCGATATTGTTGTCCTTTGCGAGCTGCGCCTTCTGAAGCGTGGCTTCCGCCGCGGAGACTGAAGCCGTATCGGCCTCCACCTCTGCGTTCCACTTGTCGACATCCTCCTGGCGCGCGCCGCCCTGGCCGGAAAGCTTGGTGAACCGGCTCTGTTGGGCCTTGGCGTAGGCGAGTTGCGCGTTCGCCTGGGTAAGCTGATCCTGCGCCGCCTGAACGTCGGTTTCGAGGATCTTCACGTTCTGCTCGGCCGAGGCAAGCTGGGCTTTGGCCTCGGCGAGCTTCTCTTCGTAGATCGTCGTGTCGAACTTGTAGAGCGGCGTGCCCTTCTTGACGGGTTGGTTCGCCTCGACCAGCACCTCCTTCAAGAGAGTGGGTCCTTCGAGCCGAGGCACGATCTGGATGGTATTGCGGATCAGATGCGCATCGATCGTGTAAGGCGCGTCGAAGCGCAGGCCGATCATGAAGATCAGCAGCAGATGGAAGCCGATCCAGAACGAGACCACGCCCCAAACGATACTGAACTTCAGCCATTTGAAGCGGAAGAAAACGAGGTAGACCGCCGCGACGTAGATGACCGTGATGGTGAGTGCCATTCCCATCGCGTCAACTCATCCCGCTCAGGTCTTGGGGTCGGGGCCGCGCAGAGTTGTCGGCCGGTCGACCTCGACCTTCGCCCCTCTGCCGCCGGTGAGCCGCGCAATCTCTTCGTCGATCGCCTTTTCTTCCTCTTTGGGAAAGCGGCGGATGTCGATGGTCAGCGAATCGTGGAACGCCCAGATGAAGGCGTGAATCCACGGCACGACGGCGAGAGCTCCGGCCCATCCCATGATCTTGACGGTGTCGGCATGTGGATGCCGGCGTTGAATGGCGATCTTGCCCGGTAGCCCGAGGATCCAGATGATCATCGCGAAGAACGTTACGACCGCAACCAGCAGGAAAACGAACATCAGGTAGGTGTAGCCGTCGATGGGACCGGGAATGAGACCGGCATCGGGGGAGACGTGCCTGATCATCTGCGCGGTGCCTCCCCTCCGCCCTCTTCATCCGCCTTATACGGGCGCACTCAGGGTAGTTGATTCAGAAGGGGCAGGCAAAGCCTGAAAAGCTGCCGCAGGCCCACTCAACGCCGGGTGCGGGCTTACTCGCGCCCTTCCGACCGGTCCGGCGTTTGACGGCGCGTTTCGCTGTGTCTTCGCGCGCTCAACGTCGCGGTTGCAATTGACATGCCGGCCCGGCGAAGCCCATCACGTTCCTCTCGGAATCACTCCCAGTGACGGAGGACGATCCGATGATGACCGTGACTTATGGGTTGCTCGCGGTGGCGAGCGTTCTCCTGTGGCGGCGCGCCCGCTGGGCATGGACCCTGGTATTGGCGGCGCTGATTCTCGGCATCGTGATCTTCGTGCAGGATGTCGATTTCTCGTCGAACCTCGGAATCCAGCTATGAGCCGCGGCGAGGGGCTTTCGCCCGACCTTGCGCGCATTCTCAATTTCATCGGTCTGCTTGCGATGATCGGCGTCTTGCTCGGTGCCTACGTCTATCAGTTTTCGTATCGCGAGCTTCCCTGCACGCTTTGCCAGCTGCAGCGCGTCGCCATGCTGGCCGTTGCCGTCGGAGCGGCGATGAACGTGGTGCTCGGGCCCAATCCGCGTCACTACGGCGTCTGTCTCGTGTCGGCGGTATTCGGGATCGGCATTTCGATCCGGCAGTCGCTTCTGCACATCGACCCGTATTTCGACACCAAGACCGCCCTGCCCACTTTGTCGGGCACTTCGAACCCGCCCTTTGGCCAGCCCGTCATGGGCCTCCATCTCTATGTGTGGGGCGTGATCCTCTTCGCGGCGGTGATCCTGGTGGTCGGCGTCGTGCAGTTCTTCACCGGGCAGTTCAGGACGGCGGCGAACGAGCCCGACCGGCTGCGCCGTCTCGCCAGTGTGGGTGTTGGAATTCTGGCGGTGCTCGCTGTCGTCGAGACGCTGACCACCTTCATGGAGTGTGGGTTCGTCGACTGCCCGAACGATGGCAGCTGGAATTGGTGGCTCTTCAGCTGATCGGAAAATCGGAACCGCCGATAGCGCGAGACAGCCTTAGGCCGCCTGCACGCCGTCCGCCGCCGTCTGCTCCTCGCGCCAATCGCGCATCAGCGCGTGCAGCGTCGACTGGAAGCCCTTGCGGCAGGCGCGCTCGTATTCGGCGATGAACTGCTCCGGAAGCGTGTTCTCGCGCAGCCATTCCACCGCCTTGCGCATCTCGCCGGCGGCGACCGCCGTCATCTCGCGCATGAGCTGCCGGTCGCGGTCCGCCCGCTCGCCGGCAAGAACGAGAGCAGCGGCAAGCTCACGACCGAAGTCGTGGCCGCGCTCTTCAAGTTCGGTTCGCATTGCGATGACTGTGCTCATCTGACCCTCTGCCGAGTTCCCGGCTTTGCCGGGGATTAAACCACCTGGCGCAGACATCCGTTCCCGCGCCTTTCGATCGGAACGCTAGAACGCCAGTGTTTCAGCGCTGTTTCGCGCCTGCGGCAAAAACGTTTCGTCGGCTTCCGGGGTATCGGCCCGGCCCGCCCCTAGGAACCTTTCCGGCGGCCTCCTATGATCGCGGGCAGCAACTTCCCCAAGTGCCGAGAGCACCGACGCGACCCCAAGATGAAGAGCCGCGAAATGAACGCACCGCATATGGCGACGATGGCTGTCGGCGATGCCGCCGAGCCCTTCATTCTCCCCTTTGCCGGGACCCTGCCTGAATTCGCCACGCCGCCCGCATATTGCGGGCCGGGCGCCGCCGTGCTGGGCCGCGCCACGATCGGCCGCAATGCGCGCCTCGGCACCTCATCCGTGATCCGCGCCGACGGTCACTTCGTGAAGGTCGGCGACGATTTCGCGCTCGGTGCCCGCTCCACCGTCCATATCGTCCACGACGAAATTCCCGCAATCGTCGGCAACCGGGTGGCGGTGGGCGAGAACGCGGTGGTGCACGCCTGCACGCTCGGTGACGACATCGTGGTTGAGGACGGCGCCGTGGTCCTCGACGGCTCGGTGGTGGCGGACCGCGTGGTGATCGATGCGGATGCGATCGTCTTTCCGCGCTCCACGCTTGAGAGCGGCAAGCTCTACGCCGGCATGCCGGCGCGGCCGGTGCGCGATCTCCGCCCCGGCGAGATCGAGGAGCGCACCGCGCGCCTCCACCGCATGCCGAGCGCCGCGGAAGCACCTGCCCCCGCGCTTGCGGAGGGCGACATCCACCCAAGCGTCTTCGTGGCGCGGACGGCGCGGCTTAAGGGCCGCATCGTCGCGGCCAAGGATTCCAGCATCTGGTTCGGCTGCGAGTTCGACGCCAATGGCGGCGAGATCGTCATCGGCGAGGGCACCAATATCCAGGACAATACGGTGATCCGCTGCCGGCCGGGCGAGCGTTTCGTGGTCGGCTCCAACTGCACCATCGGCCACAACGTGACGTTCGGCGACTGCACGATCGGCGCGCGCTCGCTGATCGGTATCGGCAGCGTGGTTGCCGACGGGACCGTGATCGGCGACGACGTGTTCCTCGCCGGCGGAGCGCATACGACGCCGGGCCAGGCGCTTGAGGCCGGCTATCTCTGGGGCAAGCGGCCGGCCGTGAAGATGGCGCCGCTCGACCAGGCGAAGCGCGATCTGATCGCGCTCATCGTCGAGCAATATTGCGGTTATGCCCGCTCCTTCGCCGAGGCGCAGCGACGCTGAGCCGATGCAGGATCCGGGGGGCAGGAACGGTGGGCTTTCGGAGCGCGTGCGGAGCCTCGGGCTCTTCACCGACCTCTACGAACTCACCATGCTGCGCGCCTATCACGCGCTCGGACTTGAGCAGCAGGCCGTCTTCAGCCTCTTCGTTCGCCGCCTGCCGAAAGGCAGGAACTACCTCGTTGCCTGCGGCCTCGACGATTTCCTGGAGGAGCTTGAGGCGCTCCGCTTCGAGCCCGGCGACATCGCCTATCTCCGCGAGAAGGGGTTTCCCGACAATTTCCTCGACTGGCTGACGCGCTTCCGCTTCTCAGGCGACGTCCACGCGCTGCCGGAAGGCACGCCCTTCTTCGCCAACGAGCCGATCCTGGAGATCGTCGCGCCGATCGGCGAGGCGCAGGTGATTGAGACGCTGGCGATCAACCAGATCGGGTTCCCGACCTTGATCGCCTCAAAGGCGGCGCGCGTGGTCGCCGCCGCCTCCGGCCGCGCCGTGATCGACTTCGGCAGCCGCCGCGCGCACGGCATCGACGCGGCGATCAAGGCGGCGCGCGCCGCCTATGTCGCCGGCGCCGTCTCCACCTCGAACGTGCTCGCCGGGCGCCTCTACGGCATCCCGATCGCCGGCACGATGGCGCATGCCTTCGTGCAGGCCTTCGATGATGAGATGGAAGCCTTCCGCGCCTTCGCGAGCGTCTATCCGGAAACCGTGCTTCTGGTCGATACCTACGACACGCTGGAAGGCGTGAAGAAGGTGATTGCGCTCGCTCGCGAGCTTGGCGACGCGTTCAAGGTGCGCGCCGTGCGTCTCGATTCCGGCGACATCTCCGCGCTTGCGAAGGAGGTGCGCGCGCTCCTCGACGGCGCGGGCTTGAACCGGGTTGGGATATTTGCAAGCGGCGGGCTCGACGAGGCGAGGATCGCCGCGCTCCTCTCCGCCGATGCTCCGATCGACGGCTTCGGCGTCGGCACCGATCTCGTCGTCTCCGCCGACGCCCCCTCCCTCGATATCGTCTACAAGCTCACCGAATATGCCGGCGAAGGGCGGATCAAGCTTTCCTCGGGCAAGCGCACGCTTCCCGGCGAGAAGCAGGTCTTCCGCGTGTTCGACGGCGGAACTGCTGCGGGCGACACGATCGCGCGCGCCGACGAGGCGCTACCCGGCACGGCCCTGCTGCGCCCGGTCATGCGGGCCGGCCGGCGGCTCGAAAAGCCGGAGAGCGTTGCCGCCATCCGCGCGCGCGCCTTGCACGCGATCGCGAGCCTGCCCCCCGCCTTGCGGGGTCTCGATGAGGCGGCGCCCTACCCGGTCGAGGTCAGCCCGGCGCTGACGCTGTTGGAAGAACGCGTGCGCAAGCGCCTCCGCGCGCTTCAGGAAAAGGCCTGAATTCCCGTTTGTGCGCGGCCGAGGATTAGGGCGTGCATGTCGTGCGTGCCCTCATAGGTGTTCACGGTCTCCAAATTCTGCAGATGGCGCATGACGTGGAACTCTTCGTGGATGCCGTTCGCGCCGTGCATGTCGCGCGCGGCCCGGGCGATATCGAGCGCCTTGCCGCAATTGTTCCGCTTCATCAGCGACACCGCTTCCGGCGCGGCCTCGCCTGCGTCCATCAGGCGGCCGAGGCGGAGCGCGCCTGAAAGGCCGAGCGCGATCTCCGTCTGCATGTCGGCGAGCTTCTTCTGGATGAGCTGGTTCGCCGCGAGCGGGCGGCCGAACTGTTTCCGGTCGAGCGCATATTGGCGCGCGCGGTGCCAGCAATCCTCCGCCGCGCCCATAGTTCCCCAGGCGATGCCGTAGCGCGCGCGGTTCAAGCACCCAAACGGTCCCTTCAGCCCGGCGACGTTGGGCAGAAGTGCCGCTTCCGGAACCTCTACCCCGTCCATGACGACCTCGCCGGTGACGGAGGCGCGCAGCGAGAGCTTGCCGGCGATCTTGGGCGCGGAAAGCCCCTTCATCCCCTTCTCCAGGACGAAGCCGCGGATTTCGGCCTTTCCGCCCGCGCCCGCAAGCTTCGCCCAGACCACGAAGACGTCGGCGATCGGTGCGTTGGAGATCCAGGTCTTCGTTCCGGTCAGCCGGTAGCCGCCGTCGATGCGCTCCGCGCGCGTCGTCATGCGGCTCGGGTCGGAGCCGGCATCGGGCTCCGTCAGGCCGAAGCAGCCGATCCACTCGCCGGCCGCCAGCTTCGGCAGGTATTTCTGCCGCTGCGTGTCGTCGCCATAGGCCCAGATCGGATACATGACGAGCGAGGACTGGACGGAGAGCATGGAGCGGTAGCCGGAATCGACGCGCTCCACTTCGCGCGCGACGAGCCCGTAAGCGACGTAGCTCGCGCCGGCCGCCCCGTATTCCGCGGGCAGCGTCACGCCGAGGAGCCCCAGCGCGCCCATCTCGGCAAAAAGCGCCGGTTCCACCGTCTCCTCGCGATAGGCGGCGATGACGCGTGGCGCGAGCTTCTCCTGCGCATAGGCGCGCGCCGTCTCGCGGATCATCCGCTCTTCCTCGGTGAGCTCGGAGTCGAGGAGGAGGGGGTCGTCCCACTGAAACGTCGGCTTTTCAGGCGTTTTTGCCCCGGCGCGCTGTTCCGCCTGGCTCATTGCGCTTTCCTCCAAAGAAGCGATGAAGCTTAACGATCCGCCATCGCGGAATGAAGGGCGATGCAATGCGTTCACCCCAAATCATTCCAGCAACATGAAGCATGCAACTTATGGCATTTACCGAATGTTATCGCCGGTCGCCCGAACGTCCGGCCTACGTGCGGCGGCAGAAACCCAAATGGGCGATTAGCAACGAGAATCATGCATCGACCGCCTCCCCACCCGATGGACGAGGACGAGCGCCTCGCGGCGCTGCGCCGCTATCGCATACTCGACACCGATCCGGAGCCGCAATTCGACCGCATCGCGGAGATCGCGCGGCGGCAGTTCAACGCTCCGATCGGGCTTGTCGCCTTCATGGATTCCGACCGTAATTTCCTGAAGGCGCGGGGCGACTTGCCGATTTCGGAATCGCCGCGCGATGTCTCCTTCTGCGGCCACACCATCCTCGACGATGACGTGCTGGTCGTCGAAGACACGACGGCCGATCCGCGCTTCGCCAAAAACCCGCTGGTGGAATCCGAACCGCGGCTGCGCTTCTATGCCGGCGCGCCGCTGATCACGCCGTCGGGCCACCGCATCGGCACGGTCTGCATCTTCGACGTGAAGCCGCGCCACGATTTCGGCGAAGCGGAGAAGAGGAAGCTTAAGGACCTTGCCGGGATCGTCACCGATCACCTGGAGATGCGGCTGATCGTCGGCAACGTGCATGACGAGATCGAGACGCGGCGGCAGGCGGAGGCGAGAGCGCTGGAGCTTGCCTATAAGGACCCGCTGACGGGGCTTGCCAACCGCGCTTCGCTGCTCAAGGTCATCGCGGAAGGCACGCCCTTCCCGGTCACCGGCGTGCTCGGCGCGCTTCACGCCGACGTCGATCTCTTCAAGGTGGTGAACAACTCGCTTGGCCATGGCGTCGGCGACGAACTCTTGCGGCGGCTTGGCGAGATCGTTGCTCGCATCGCCGGCGACGGCGCCTTCGTGGCGCGCTCCAGCGGCGACGAGTTCATCGTGCTCATGAATCGCGAGAGCCGCGAAGAGATCATGGAAACCGCGCACCGGATGATCGAAGCGACCAAGGAGCCTCAGGTCTTCGAGGGGCACCACGTCGCGAGCGGTGTCTCCATCGGTATCGCCTTCGCCGACGGACCGAACCCATCCGTGGAGGCGACCCTCCTGGACGCCGACATCGCGCTGGAAGAGGCGAAGCGGCGCGGCCGCCGACGCGCCGTCGGCTTCACCGCCACGCTTGCCGACACGGCCAAACGCCGCCGCCGCCTGGAACGGGACATGGCCGCGGCGCTGAAGGCGAACGAGATCGTCATCCACTATCAGCCGATTCATCGCGGCGGCGACGGCGTGATGAACGGAGCGGAGGCGCTTGCCCGCTGGCGGCATCCGGAGCTCGGCTGGGTCAGTCCGGTGGAATTCATCACGGCCGCGGAGAAGACCGGCCAGATCATCGAGCTCGGCGAGCACATCCTGAGAACCGCCCTCAGCGACGCGCGCGATTGGCATGGCCTCTACGTCTCGGTGAACCTGTCGCCGGTGCAGTTCCGTCTCGCCGACCTGCCCTCGCAGATAAGCGGCATCCTTGCCGAAGTGGGCTTTCCCGCCGAGCGCCTGCAGCTTGAAGTGACGGAGGGCGTGCTCCTCGACGATCTCGACGTCGCGCGCGACCAGATCGAAGCGCTGCGCGGGCTCGGCATCCGCGTCGCGCTCGACGATTTCGGCACCGGCTATTCAAGCCTCAGCTATCTGCGCTCGCTTCCCTTCGACAAGGTCAAGATCGACCGCTCCTTCGTGCACGGCCTCGACACGGATTCCACCAAGCGCGCCATCGTGCAGCTCATCGTGGGGCTGGCGCACGAGCTCGGTATGCGCACCACCGCGGAAGGCGTGGAGACGGAGGCGGAGGTGGTGCTGCTGGGCGCAACCGGCTGCAACTCCTTCCAGGGCTACTATTTCGGCAAGCCGATGCCGGCCGCCGAGCTTGCAGCGCGCCTCTTCCCAGCGCCCCGCGCCGCCGCGGGATAGGCTTTCGCAGCGGACGCATGCCAAAAAGAGGCTTGGCCCGCCCGGCGCGATGTTCCGCGAGCGCCGCGCTTGCCGACCTCGTTCGACGCGAGCGTTAACAGGGAATTCACCGGAAGCGCGAAGAATGCAGCCCGAGGTGGCAAAATCCGCCCGGGCGCCTCGTCTCAGAATGCGCGAGGCCCGGCGGCACAGAGCCGCCCCGCGCCCTCCGGCGGGTTCCGCCCCGCGCCCCTCCGAGGACGGACGCCCAAGCGCGGGCTGATTGCTGCGAAAGAGGCACCGCGATGTTCCGCAGAGAGGGTCGTGTCGGCCAGCCGGAGCACGAAGTCGAAACGCATGGTCGCGAGGCGAGACCCAGGCTTCCGGTTCACCGGAACTGGGAGAGTTCGGCTGTCCTGATGATCGGGATTGCGATTCTGGTGCTGTGCGTGATTGCCGGCTTGAACTGGATGACGTCGCAGTTTCCGTGGATGCATTAGGCCGCGGCTAAAGCGACGCGTGTGAAGACAAGCGCGGAGGGTCGCCGCCACCGCGGCTTCGCCGCGTTGGAGCGTTGTCGCCGCGTCTCGGCGCGGGAACCGCCGCGCGTCCTCGAATGTTTTGATCTCCGAAACGGCCCAAGGGAGCCGGCTGAAGGAGGTCGACATGCCGAGAGGCGACAAATCGAGCTACACCGACAAGCAGAAGCGCAAGGCCGAGCACATCGAGGAAGGCTACGAGAAGCGCGGCGTCTCTGAAGATGAGGCGGAGCGGCGCGCCTGGGCGACGGTCAACAAGGAATCCGGCGGCGGCAAGAAGAGCGGCTCCGGCCGCGGCAAGAAGGAAAGCCATGCCGCGTCGCGCAAGGGCGGGAGGCTTGGCGGCCGCGCCAGCGCAAACCGTTCCGCCGCGGAACGCTCGGCCTCCGCCAAGAAGGCCGCCGCGACCCGCAAGCGCAACGCAAAGAAGAAGGCGAGCTGACGCGGCTCAGTCCGCGAAGAACGCCACCAGCTTCGGGATGACCTGATCCGGGGCTTCGTCCATCAGCCAGTGGCCGGAGCCCTCAATCACGACGCCGTCGACGTTGTCGTCCACCATCCGGCCCTGCTCGATCAGAAACTTTCCTCCGGCCTTCTCGCCGCTCAGGACCAGCATCGGCATGGTCAGCTTGGTCGTCGCGAAGGCGGCGAAATCCTCCGCGTCCTGCGGAAAATTGCGGAACACCTCCATCCCCGCCTTCATCGCGCCCGGCTGCGCGTAGGCCTTCACGTAGAATTCGCGGTTTGCTTCCGAAACCGAATGCGCCGGGTCGGCGGCGAAATCGTTCCAGAAATGGTCGAGATAGATGCGCTCGCGGCCGGTGACGAGCGCGAGCGGCGTCGGACCGAAGAAGTGGAAGTGCCAGAGATCGCGGAGCAGGAACACGCTGTTCCAGTCGCCGATGCCGGGCAGGAACGCGTCCATCAGCGCGATCCTGTCGACCTCGTCGGGATATTGCGCGGCATAGGCGTAGGCGACCATCAGCCCGATATCGTGCCCGGCGATGCCGACCTTGCCGAGGCCCAGCGACTGCGCGAGCGCGTGGATATCCTGGGCCATCGCCTTCTTGTCATAGCAGCATTCCGGCTTGCCTGACTCGCCGAAGCCGCGCAGGTCCGGCGCGATGACGAGATGCGTCTTCGCCAGCTCCGGAATCAGCGGCAGCCACATGTGGCTCGTCTGCGCGTAGCCGTGGAGCAGGATGACGGGCGAGCCTTCGCCCGCGACGAGGTAGTGGATTTCGACGCCGTTGACGGTAGCCGATCGGGCTTCGATGGGGATGTCGGCGGCTTTGGCCGGCAGGAATGTCGCCGCAACGAGGAGACCGATCGCAATCCCGAAAAGCGCTCCGAACCGAAAGGCAATTCCAACCACCCGCGAAACGACGCGACGCATGCGACCACCCCCAAATTGCTGCGGTGCACGTTGCGGCTTGGATGATGTCGGGTTTGTGGCGGAGTGGCGGGTGTAACCTCCCCCTTGCGGGAGGACCCGTGCGGCCTCAGGCTGCGCGGGGTGCCCGGTAGCGCCTGACCGCGATCCCCCCTTCTCGCTTCCGCGCTTGCGCAAGATCGAAGGCGAGCTGAAGCCTGAGCCACATATCGGCTGACGAGCCGAACGCCTTCTCCAGACGGATCGCCATTTCGGGCGAGACCCCTGCTTTCCCGTTGACGAGGTTGTTGAGCGCCTGCCGGGTAACGCCGAGCACCTTCGCACCGTCGGTGACCGTCAGCCCGAGCGGGATCAGGCACTCTTCGCGAACGATCTCGCCCGGATGCGTCGGGGTTCTCATGGGCATGTCCGTCGTCCTTCAGTGATAGTCCACGAGATCGACATCGAAGGCATCGCCATCCTTGAACCGGAAGACAATGCGCCAGTTCCCCGAAATCGAGACGGACCAGAAATCTGCAAGTTCGCCTTTCAGTCGGTGAAGCCGCATCCCCGGCAGCAAGTCCACGTCCTCGATCTTCCCCGCTCCGTCCAAGACGGTAAGAACGCGGCGTATCCGCTTAAGCTGGTCCCTCTTCACGCCGCGCCGTCATCCGCCTCAAACAGCCGCCTCAGGCCGCGATGTCGAAAGCTTTGGATCACGTGCCCAGGATGTAGTGAGACAAGTGTCGCTTGTCAACGCGAGGCGACACGACGCCGAGAGCACCCGGGCCCAGACGTGTGACACTAGCAATAGCCCTGGCTAGATATAGATATCGTCTTCCTCCTCCTCGCCGACTTCTTCGTGCATCAGGAGTTACCATCTACCGGGCGGCGCGACCCCCTAAGCCGCCTTCTTCCCCTCTTCCGCCAATCTCACCAGCCGCGTCAAAATCCCCGCCACGCCCTTCAGCCGCTCCTCCGGTTTCTCCCAGCCGCGGATGAAGAGGACGCGCTGGTCGGGGCGGATCTTGGCGAAGGTGCCTTCCTCCTGGATCAGGCGGATCAGCGCCGGCGGGTTGGCGAAGACGTTGCCGCGGAAGCCGATCACGGCGCCCTTCGGCCCGGCGTCGACCTTCTCCACGTTGGCGCGGCGGCAGAGCGCCTTCACGAAGACGATTTTTAGAAGATGCTCCACCTCGTCGGGGAGCGGTCCGAAGCGGTCGATCAGCTCCGCGCCGAACTGGTCGATCTCGCCCGAGTCGTCGAGGTCGGCGAGCCGCCGGTAGAGGCTCATGCGGAGTTGCAGGTCCGGCACGTAGCTCTCCGGGATCATCACCGCCATGCCGATGGTGATCTGCGGCGACCAGCGCTCCTCCGGTCCTTCCTCGCCGCCGGCCTTGAGGCTCGCCACCGCCTCCTCCAGCATCTCCTGGTAAAGCTCGAAGCCGACCTCGCGGATATGGCCGGACTGCTCCTCGCCGAGGAGGTTGCCGGCGCCGCGGATGTCGAGGTCGTGGCTGGCGAGCTGGAAGCCGGCGCCGAGCGTGTCGAGCGATTGCAGCACCTTCAGGCGCCGCTGCGCCGTCTCCGTCAGCGTGCGGTGCGCCGGCACGGTGAAGAGCGCGTAGGCGCGGAGCTTGGAGCGGCCGATCCGGCCCCTCAGCTGATAGAGCTGCGCCAGGCCGAACATGTCGGCGCGGTGCACGATCAGCGTGTTCGCGCGCGGGATGTCGAGCCCGGATTCCACGATCGTGGTGGAGAGGAGGATGTCGTACTGTCCCTCGTAGAAGGCGTTCATCACCTTGTCGAGCTGGCCGGGCGGCATCTGCCCGTGCGCCACGCCGACCTTCGCCTCCGGCACGTTGTGCTCCAGGAACTCCGACACCTCGGCGAGGTCGGAGATGCGCGGCACGACGTAGAACGACTGCCCGCCGCGAAGCCGCTCGCGGAGCAGCGCCTCGCGGATCGTGAGCGTGTCGAAGGGGGCGATGAAGGTCCGGACCGCGAGCCGATCGATCGGCGGCGTCGCGATCATGGAAAGGTCGCGCACGCCCGTCAGCGCCAATTGCAGCGTGCGCGGGATCGGCGTGGCGGAAAGCGTGAGCACATGCACGGCGGCGCGGAGCGCCTTCAGCCGCTCCTTGTGCTTGACGCCGAAATGCTGCTCCTCGTCGACGATCAGGAGCGCCAGGTCCTTGAACTCGATCGCCTTGCCGAGGAGCGCATGCGTGCCGATCGACGATGTCGATCGTGCCGTCGGCGATGCCCTTCTTGACGCGCGCCAGCTCCGCCGCGCCGACCAGGCGCGAGGCCTGGCCGATATTGAGCGGCAGGCCGCGGAAGCGCTCGGTGAACGTGGAAAAGTGCTGGCGCGCAAGCAGCGTCGTCGGCACCACGACGGCGACCTGCCTCCCCGCCATCGCCGCCACGAACGCGGCGCGGAGCGCCACCTCCGTCTTGCCGAAGCCGACGTCGCCGCAGATCAGCCGGTCCATCGGCCGCCCGGCGGAAAGGTCGTCGAGCGCCGCCTCGATCGCCGTCTGCTGGTCGTCGGTCTCCTCGTAGGGGAAGCGCGCGGCGAACTCGTCGTAGAGTCCGGCGGGCGGTGAGAGCACCGGCGCCTGGCGCATCAGCCGCGCGGCGGCGGTCTTGATCAGCTGCTCCGCCATGTCGCGGATGCGCTTCTTCAGCCGCGCCTTGCGGTTCTGCCAGCCGACGCCGCCGAGCCGGTCGAGCTCCGCTTCGGAACCTTCGGCACCGTAGCGGGAGAGAAGCTCGATGTTCTCCACCGGCAGGAACAGCCGGTCGTTGCCGGAATAGAGAAGCTCCAGGCAGTCATGCGGCGCGCCCGCCGCCTCGATCGTCTTCAAGCCGTTGAAGCGCCCGATGCCGTGATCGACGTGGACCACGAGATCGCCCGCGGCGAGGCTTGAGGCTTCCGTCAGCGCGTCGGCCGCGCGCTTCCGCCGCGTGGTGCGGATGAAGCGGTCGCCGAGCACGTCCTGGTCGCCGATGACGGCAATGTCGGGCGCCTCGAAGCCGGTTTCGAGCGGCAGCACGGTCAGCCCGACGGTTCCCGCCGGCAGCGCCTTCAGTCCGGCGAAATCCTCCACCGGCTTCAGGTTCAGGAGCCCGTGGTCGGCGAGCACCTGGCCGAGCCTGTCGCGCGCCCCCTCGCTCCACGATGCGAGCAGCACCTTGCGGCCGGATTTCTCGATCGCCTCGACGTGCTCCACCAGCGCGTCGAAGACGTTGACGTCTCCGGCCGCGCGCTCCGCGGCGAAGGTGCGACCGGCGCGGCCGCCCATGTCGATCGGCCGCCCCTGCCCCGGCGCGTTTTCTTCCGGCTCCGCCTCGTCGGGCGCGACGAACGGGCTCAGGAAAGCGTGCGGCCGCGCGTCGCGGCGCGCGTGCCACTCGTCGGCGGTCAGATAGAGCGCTTCCGGCGGAGATCGGCTTGTAGGGCACGGAGCCGGAGGCGGCGCTGGTGTCGACCGCGTCGCGTCTTGCCTCGTAGTGATCGCGGATCTGCTCCTGCCGGTCGGCGAGGCCGTGCTCGACCAGATGCCCGATCACGGCCGGCGCGTCGGGCAGATAGTCGAAAAGCGTCTCCAGCTTTTCGTAGAAGAACGGCAGCCAATGCTCCATGCCGGCGAAGCGCCGGCCCTCGCTCACCGCCTCGTAGAGCGGGTCGTTGCCGAGCACGGCGCCGAAGGCGGCGCGATAGCTCTGGCGGAAGCGGCCGATCGTCTCCTCCGTCAGCACCGCCTCGCTCGCCGGGACGAGCTGGAGGTGCTGCATCTGCCCCGTCGTGCGCTGCGTCGCCGGATCGAAGGGCCGGATCGTCTCCAGCGTGTCGCCAAAGAAATCGAGACGGATCGGGGCCGGGGTGCCGGGCGCGAAGAGATCGAGGATGCCGCCGCGCACCGCGTATTCGCCGACCTCGCGCACGGTCGCGGTGCGGTCGAAGCCGTTGGTCTCCAGGAAGCGCAGCAGGCCTTCCATCGGGACGACATTGCCGGCTGCCGCGAAAAGCGCCCGCCCCGCGACGCTCTCCCGGTCCGGCACGCGCTGCACGATGGCGTTGGCGGTGGTGAAGACGACGCGTGGGCCGGCATGCGGTGTGAGCAGCGCGTGGAGCGCACTCATCCGGTTTGCGGAGATTTCCGGATTGGGAGAGACGCGGTCGTAGGGAAGGCTGTCCCAGGCAGGGAAGGTGAGCGTCGGAATTGTGGGCGCGAAAAAGCCGAGCGCCGTCTCGGCCAGCGCAACCCCGCGCGCGTCGCGGGCGACGTAGAGGATCGTCCCCTCCGCTTCCGCCAGGCGCGCCAGCACGCGGCCTTCCAGCCCGTCCGGCACGCCGCCAAGCGTGACCGCGCGGCGGCCGCGGAAGAGGCCCGACAACGGATCGGACGGGGAAAACAGCTCAGCTTTCTTCATGGTCCGGTTTGGCCGCTCGCGCGTCTCTGCGAATGGAAGTCGATGATCGATTGGAAAACCGGGGTCAGATATTCCTGCCCCGGCTCGGCGCGCCCAGTGACCCAGCCGTAAAGCTCGTCGTCGGGCACGTCCATCAGCGCTTCGAAATCGGCGAGATCGTGATCGCCGAGGTCGCTTATATGGGCATCCGCGAAGCCGCCGAGAATGAGGTCCATCTCGCGCATGCCGCGGCGCCAGGCGCGGAAGAGCGCCCGCGCCCGGCGCGGGTCGAGGTCGTGGCTGGAGCGCGTGCTGCCGGTCATATGGGTGTCGTCTTTCGCGCGGCAGGAAGTGGCAAATTCGGGGACGCATGGCTAGGGGTTGCAGCGACCGAGCTCCGCGATGGGAGATCTGCCATGAGCGAGACCAATAAACCCGGCTTTCCGCCTTCGGTGCTTGACGACGGCTGGCCGGTGGCCTCGCCGGCCGAGAGGAACCTCGACGAGACTGTTCTTGCCGGGCTGGCAAAACAGTTCGAAAGCTGGACCGACGCCAACCTCCACGCGGTTCTCATCGTCCGCGACGGCACGCTGGTCTACGAGCGCTATTTCACCGGCGAGGATCAGGTGTTCGGCAAGCCTCTTGGCCGCGTCACCTATGACGCGACGATGCGCCACGATCTCCGCTCGATCACGAAGAGCGTGACCTCCCTCGTCTTCGGCATCGCCGTCGATCGCGGCTGGGTCGCGGGGATAGACGCGAAGGTGCTCCCGTTTTTTCCCGAGCACGCCGATCTCCGCTCGCCCGAGAAGGACGCGATCACGATCGAACATCTCCTGACGATGTCGGCTGGGTTCGCCTGGAACGAGGCGATTCCCTATGCCGACCCGACGAACAGCGAGCGACGCATGATCGATGCCGCCGACCCCGCGCGCTATGTGCTTGAGCAGCCCGTCGTGCGCGCGCCCGGCGCCACCTACGCCTATAACGGCGGATTGACGCTGCTCCTCGCCGAGATACTGAAGCGTGCCACCGGCAAGCCTCTCGATGTGCTGGCGGACGAAGCACTTTTCGCGCCGCTCGGCATCGCGGACGTTGAATGGGTGCGCTATGCCAATGGCGACCCGATGGCGCCGTCCGGCCTGCGCATGCGCCCGCGCGATGTCGCGAAGATCGGCGCGATGGTCGCTGCGGGCGGCCTTTGGCCGGGTCGACGCATAGTCTCGGCCGATTGGATCGCCCGCTCTCTGACACCGCAAATGAACGGCGAGAGCCTCTTCTTCTACGGCTATCAATGGTGGCTCGGCCGCTCGCTGATCGAGCGAAAGGAGATCACCTGGGCCGCGGCCTTCGGCTATGGCGGCCAGCGCCTCTTCGTCCTCCCGCAATTCAAGCTCGCGGTCGTCGTCATGGCGGGGCTTTATGGCGAGCCGGTCCTGCAATCGATCGTCGGCGAGATCGTGCTCCGGCGCTACGCGCTGACCGCGTTGCGAGACCGTTGATTCAGCGGTTTTGACCCGAAGCTTCGGCAGGGCGATAAGGCGTTGATGCGTCCGTCCCGTCTCGACCCCTTCTTCGCGCCGGCGACCTCACTGCCGGGCGTAGGCCCGCGCGTTTCGGCGTTGATCGCGCGGGCGGTCGGCGCGGAGGGCGAGGACGCGCTCGTCCGCGATCTCCTCTTCCACCTGCCGAGCGGGCGCATCGACCGCCGTGAGCGCCCGTCCCTTCACGCGATGCCGCCGTCCGGCCCGGTGACGGTGGAAGGCGTGGTGGAGCGGATCGAGAAGCCGCGCGGGGCGGATTCGCCCTGGCGCGTGGTTCTCGCCGAGGGGAACAACACCATCCAGATCGTCTACTTCAAGGCGCAGCCCGATTGGCTGAAGAAGCTCTTCCCGCTTGGGAAACGGCTGGTGGTGAGCGGCGACGTCGAATGGTTCGATATGCGGCCGCAGATCCGGCACCCGGACTACGTGCTGCCCGTGGAGCGCGCCGAGGAGATGCCGGCGATCGAGCCTGTCTACCGGCTGACGGCCGGGCTCTCGCCGAAGGTCCTGCGCCGTGCCATGGCAGGTGGCCTGGAACGGCTGCCCGACCTTCCGGAATGGCTCTCGCCGGACCTTCTCGCCAAGCGCGGCTGGCCCGGCTTCACGGCGGCGCTTCAGGCCGTGCATCACCCGGACTCGCTTGAAGGCTTCGGCCCTTCCGGTCCCGCCTGGCAGCGGCTCGCCTTCGACGAGCTGGTGGCGAGCCAGCTCGCGCTTGCGATCGTGCGCGGCAGTATGAAACGCGGACGCGGCACCGCTTGGAAAGCGGTCGGAGCGCTGCGCAAGAAGATCGAGACCGCCCTTCCCTTCTCGCTCACCAACTCGCAGCGGCAGGCGCTCACCGAGATTTCCGGCGACCTCGCCGGCGAAAACCGCATGCTGCGGCTCCTCCAGGGCGACGTGGGGTCCGGCAAGACGGTCGTTGCGCTGATCGCCATGGCGGACGTGGTGGAAGCCGGCGGACAGGCCGCGCTGATGGCGCCGACGGAGCTCCTGGCGCGTCAGCATTTTGCGACCATCGCGCCGCTCGCCGAGGTGGCCGGCATCGAGGCCGTGCTCCTGACCGGTGGCGGCCGCGGGACGGGCCGCGACGAAGCAATGGCGCGCATCGCCGACGGGAGGGCGGGTATCGTCGTCGGCACGCACGCGCTCTTTCAGGCCGGGGTCGAATTCGAGCGGCTTGGCCTTGTCGTCGTCGACGAGCAGCATCGCTTCGGCGTGCACCAGCGGCTGGCGCTCTCCTCCAAAGGCGCCGCCCCGGATACGCTGGTGATGACGGCGACGCCGATCCCGCGCACGCTGGTCCTTTCCTATTTCGGTGACATGGAGGTCTCGCGCCTGACGGAGAAGCCGGCCGGGCGGCAGCCGATCGACACGCGCGCCGTGCCCCTGAGCCGAATGGGCGAAGTCGTGGAGCGGATCGGGCGCGCCATCGAAGGCGGCGACAAGGCCTACTGGGTGTGCCCGCTTGTGGAAGAATCGGAGAAGAGCGATCTCGCCGCGGCGGAGCAGCGCTTTGCGGACTTGAATGCTCGCTTCGGTGCGCGCGTCGGCCTCGTCCATGGCCGCATGAAGACGGCCGAGAAAGACCGGATGATGGAGCGCTTCCGCGCCGGCGACGTCGCGATCCTCGTCTCCACCACGGTGATCGAGGTCGGCGTCGACGTGCCCGACGCGACGATCATCGTGATCGAGCACGCCGAGCGCTTCGGCCTGGCGCAACTCCACCAGCTTCGCGGCCGTGTCGGGAGGGGAAAAGCGCGCTCCGCCTGCCTGCTTCTCTATCGCGCACCGCTCGGCGAGACCGCGCGCGCGCGCCTCACGATCATGCGCCAGACGGAGGACGGTTTCCTGATCGCGGAGGAGGACCTGCGGCTTCGCGGCGAAGGCGACCTACTCGGCACGCGCCAGTCCGGCATGCCGGGTTTCCGCATCGCGCTGCCGGAGGTGCATGGCGAGCTTCTTGAGGTGGCGCGCGACGAGGCGAAGCTGGCGCTTGCCCGCGATCCGGATTTCGCGTCGGAACGCGCCGAGGCGCTGAGGCTCCTGCTCTACCTCTTCGGCCGCGACGCGGCCGTACGGCTCATGCGGGCTGGCTAGGCCGAACGGCCCGGGTCACGCTCTGGACAATACCGCTTTGTCCGACCTCATAGACATCGTCGCCATCGATATAAACGTAGTTGCAGCGCTCGCCGGTGCGGCCGGTCTTGTAGCAGAACTTGTCGCCGGAGACGTGGATGCTGCCGTTGAAGGTCCCGTGGCGGGAGCCGAGCTGATAGGTCCCGTGATTGGTCTCGGTCTTGAAGTCGTAGGTCACTTCGCCTGTCACGACGCCGAAGAAGGTGAAGCTCGTGTAGGCAAAGGTCTTGCCGTCATAGAGCGCGACGATGGCTGCGCCGTTCAGCCGCTTCGCGGACGCCGGGAGCTTCGGAGCCTCGGCGGCAAGGACTGTCGAGACGAAGAATGCGAACACGACGACGGTGCCGGCGAAAAGCGGCGGAAACCGCTTCCGCGCGCGGGCGCGTCCCATCTCACTCGGCGGCCTCGGTGACCGGCTTCGACGGGGAAGCCGGCGTGACCACCGGCGGTTCCGCGCGATCAGGCGCCACCAGACCGGCGGAGATGATCATCTTGGCGGCTTCCTCCACACTCATGTCGAGGATCGTCGCTTCCTTGCGCGGCACGAAGACGAGGAAGCCGGCGGTGACGTTGGGCGTGTTCGGGATGAACACCGCCAAGAGGTCCTTGTCAGGGTGGTGCTGACGGATCTCGCCCTTCGCGCGGGTCGCCACGAAGCCGACGCGCCACACGCCCTTGATTGGATATTCCACCAGCGCGACCGTCTGGAACGACCGGCTCGTCTGCGACAGCGCCGTCTGAAAGAGCTGCTTCAGCCCGCGATAGACGTTCCTGACAAGCGGCATGCGGTCGAGCAGGCCCTCGCCGTAGCCGACCACCGTGCGTCCGACGAGGCTGGCGGTCAGGAAGCCGAGCAGCGTGATGATCACGATGGCGAAGAGAAGCCCGACTCCGGGCACCGAGAACGGCAGGTAATTGTCCGGGTTATAGACGCGCGGGATGAGCGGCTTCACCCGGCTGTCGACCCAATGCACGAAGGTCCAGGTGATGTAGATCGTGATCCCGATCGGCGCCGCGACGACGATGCCGGTCAGGAAGTAGTTCCGAAGCCGGACACGCGCGCGCGACCGCCGCTTCGGCGGCGGTGCTGCCCTGTGTACGAGGTCGTCGAAATCCATTCCCGGTCCCCGGGTCGGCGATCCGGCCGTCACGGCGATCAACGCGCGAACGCCGTTTCCGGCTCCAGTGTCGGACAGAAGCCCGCAGGCCGCAAGGCTCCGATCGGCGCCCGCGCCGACTGCACCTCATCTCACCCGCGCGGCGCGAATATCGAGCCGCCGCGTCAGTTCCTCGTTCCGAACGACCCGCCACCGCCGCCTTGCGGCTTACCGGGAGGTCCGCCGCCTGGCGCTCCGCCAGCGTTGCCCTCCCCGGCGCTCCCCGGGAACATCGCGGTGCTGCCGCAGCCGCGGATATTCGTGCGGAAGGCCGGATCGAGTCGCGACTGGCTGACGACAAAGGGAAAGAAAACCGAGAGTCGCTGTCGCCGCTCAATACCGGCAGGGTTGTAAAAGCCTCCGCCGCGCGGCCCCACGAACATCCTGCAATCGTCGGTGATCTGGACGCAGAAACCGGCGACGTCGCAGATCTCCCCGGAGCCTTCGAGGAAAACCACGCTCGAATCGGGTCCGCGCGCATTGACGTCGAACACGGTGCCGCGCACACCGACCGCGATCGTCGGCGTCCGCACCGAATAGACCCGGCTCGGGCTCTTCCCGCTGATGAAGCGCAGCGACCCCTTGAGAAGGTTGATCGACACCTCCTTGGCGGTGTTGTCGGGGTTGAATACGAATCGGTCGATCGTCAGCCGCGTGCTCGGCCCCACGACGATCCGGGTGTCATCGATGAAGCGTATCTGCGCCAGGCCGCTCGGATTGCTGACCAGCACGTCGCCCATGAAGACCGCGCCCTGGACCTCGAGCACGCGACGCGCTGCCGGTCCGCTCGCGTCGACCGTCCGGTCGATCTTGATCGCGACGCCGCTTGGCTCAAGAGCCGCGGCAGGTGTGGCCACGGCAACGAGAGCCGCAAGCAGGATCGGGATTCTTCCGAGCGAGGCGCGAGACACGATATCTCCGTAGCGAGGTCAGGACGATAGCGCCCAAAAAGACCACGGAATACGGTCAGGAATGAGGTGTGCTTCGCGCTGGGTAAACGCTGAGGCGAAAAAGGTGTGGATCACTCCACGGTGACGGATTTCGCCAGGTTCCGCGGCTGGTCGACGTCGGTCCCGCGCACCACCGCCGTGTGATAGGCGATGAGCTGCGCCGGAATCGCATAGACGATCGGCGCCACCTCCTGCGCCATATCGGGAAGGACCAGCGTCGCCGCGGTCTCGATCGACGCCTCCTCAGCGCCCCGCCGGTCGGTCAACAGGATGATCCGTCCGCCGCGCGCGGCAACCTCCTGCATGTTGGAGACGGTCTTCTCGAAGAGGAAATCGTGCGGGGCGATGACGATGACGGGCACCGTCTCGTCGATCAGCGCAATCGGCCCGTGCTTGAGCTCGCCCGCGGCGTAGCCCTCGGCGTGGATGTAGGAGATTTCCTTAAGCTTCAGAGCGCCTTCCAACGCCAGCGGAAAGGACGTGCCGCGGCCCAGATAGAGCACGTCGGACGCCTTCGCGAGCTCCTTCGCCAGCGCCTCGATCTGCGGCTCAAGCTTCAGCGCCTGGGCTGCGTGGCGTGGCACCTCGATCGCCGCCTGGACGAGTCGTTCCTCCTCCGCCGCCGAAATCCGGCCGCGCTGCCGCGCCGCGTTGACGGCAAGCGCGAAGAGCACCGAGAGCTGGCAGGTGAAGGCCTTTGTGGAGGCGACGCCGATCTCCGGCCCGGCGAGCGTGGGAAGCACGTAGTCGGATTCACGCGCGATAGAGGAGGACGGAACGTTGACGATGGCGCCGATCTTCTGGCCGGCGGCGGCCGCGTAGCGGAGCGACGCGAGCGTGTCGGCCGTCTCCCCCGACTGCGAGACGAAGAGCGCGAGCCCGCCCGGATCGAGCGGCATTTCGCGGTAGCGGAACTCCGAGGCGATATCGAGCTCGACCGGAAGCCGCGCCAGCCGCTCGAACCAGTATTTCCCGATATGGGCGGCATAGCTCGCCGTGCCGCAGGCCGACATCGCGAGCCTGCCAAGCTTTGCGAAGTCGATCGCCGCGTCCTCCGGGAGCGCCGTTCGTCCGGTGGCGAAATCGATGTAGTGGGCGAGCGTGTGGGAGATCACTTCCGGCTGCTCGTAGATCTCCTTCTGCATGAAGTGCCGGTGATTGCCCTTGTCGACGGTCAGGCTCGCGGCGACCGCGTGCACGATCGGGCGCTCGACGCTCTTCCCCTCGTCGTTGAAGATCTGCACCGAATGGCGCGTGACGACCGCCCAGTCGCCGTCGTCGAGATAGGTGATCGACTGCGTGAACGGCGCGAGCGCCATCGCGTCGGAGCCGACGTACATCTCGCCGTCGCCGTGGCCGATGGCAAGCGGGCTGCCGCGCCGCGCGGCGACCAGAAGATCATCCTCGCCGGCGAAGAGCACGGCGAGCGCGAACGCACCCTCAAGCCGCTTCAGCGTCTCCGCCATCGCCTCTACGGGCTTCATGCCCTGGTCGAGCGCCATGGTGATGAGATGCGCCACGACCTCCGTATCGGTGTCGCTGGCAAGCGTGCGGCCTGACGCGACGATCTCGCGTTTCAGCGTCTGGAAATTTTCGATGATGCCGTTGTGGACGATGGCGACGCGCTCCGTCGCGTGCGGGTGCGCGTTCGATTCCGTCGGCGCGCCGTGCGTCGCCCAGCGGGTATGGCCGATCCCGGCAATGCCGGCGAGCGGCTCGGCTACAAGCCGCGCCTCCAGGTTGACGAGCTTGCCCTTGGCGCGGCGGCGCTCCAGGTGGCCGTGTTCGAGCGTGGCGATACCAGCGGAATCGTAGCCGCGGTATTCAAGCCGCTTCAGCGCGTCCACGATCTGCGGCGCGACCGGCCCTTTGCCGAGAATCCCGACAATCCCGCACATGAAATGATTCCCCGCATTCTCCGCCAGCTTTGTAGGGAAGCCCCGCGCCGCGCGGAAATCAAAGTGAATTGCAGAATATGACTAAAGTCCGCGCCGCCGGTTAACGACGTTCGAGCAGGCGCGAAGCTCGCGTCGGGCCTATTTCTTCCGCTTTTCCGCCGCGCGACCCGGCTTGTTGACCTGGCGTGCACGGCCGAAGGCGAGCGCGTCCGCCGGCACGTCCTCGGTGATGACGCTGCCGGAGGCGACATAGGCGCCGTCGCCGATCTTGACCGGCGCGACCAGCGCCGAGTTCGAGCCGATGAAAGCGCCCTTCCCGATCTCGGTCAGATGCTTGTGAACGCCGTCGTAATTGCAGGTGATGGTGCCGGCGCCGATGTTCGACTTCGCGCCGACATGCGCGTCGCCGATATAGGCGAGGTGGTTGATCTTCGCGCCGGGCTCGATCTCGGCCGCCTTGATCTCCACGAAGTTGCCGATATGCGCGCCCTCCCCGATCTCCGCGCCGGGACGGAGCCGCGCGAAGGGCCCGACGATCGCGCCCGCCGCGATCGAGGCCCCTTCGATATGGGAGAAGGCGCGGATCGTGACGTCGTCGGCGACGGTCACGCCCGGGCCGAAGACCACGTTTGGCTCCACGACAACATCGCGGCCGAGCCTGGTGTCATGAGAGAAGAACACCGTCTCCGGCGCAATGAGCGTCGCCCCGTTCGCCTGCGCCTCGGCGCGCCGCCTGCGCTGGAAGAGATTCTCCGCTTCGGCGAGCTGCGCGCGGTCGTTGATGCCGCGCACGTCGTCCGCCGCGACCTCGACGGCGATCGCCTTCAGCCCCTGCCGGTTGGCGATCTCCGGCGCGTCGGTCAGGTAGAACTCCTTCTGGTCGTTCTCCGGCGTGATCGCCTCGAGGATCGAGAGCGCGGTCGCGCCCGATAGCCCCATCATGCCGCCGTTGCAGAATTGGATCTTGCGCTCCACCTCGCTGGCGTCGCGCTCCTCGCGGATCGCAAGGAGCCTGTCGCCCTCCATCACCAGCCGCCCGTAGCCGGTCGGGTCGGCCGGGCGCATGCCGCCGGCGACGACTGCGGCGCCCTCCGCGAGCTTCGCCCGCAACGCATCGATTGTCTGGCGCGAGAGGAAGGGCGTGTCGCCGTAGACGACCAGGATGTCGTCGGCGTCCTTGAACGCGTCGCGCGCGGCAAGCACGGCATGCGCCGTCCCGCGCTGCTCGTCCTGAACCGCGACCTCGATCTCCGGATAGGTCTTCGCGAGAAGCGCGGCGATCGCCTCGCGCGCGCCGGGCGCCACGACCACGGCGATCCGATCGACCGCCGGCGCGACGGCGTCCAGGACGTGAAAGAGCATGGGCTTGCCGCCGATCGGATGCAGCACCTTCGGCAGGCGCGACTTCATCCGCTTTCCTTCGCCGGCTGCAAGCACAACCGCCAGGCTCTTGCGCATCGAAAACCTCGTTGCCGTCGGGCCAGTGCGGTTCGCCAGCGCAATTCGCGGTCTTGCCCGGTCTTCGCGCGTGCGTTAGCGCAAAGGTCCCGCTTCGAAAACTCATTCCTCGAGATTGGCCTAATTGCGATGGAGTCCGGGCCCCTGCGCGTTCGCGACGTGGCGTTGATCGCGACCGTGCCGCTCTTCTTCTCGTCGAACGTCGTCATCGGGCGTTTTGTGGCCGCCGAGGTCGCCCCCTGGACCCTCGCCTTCCTGCGCTGGACGGGCGCGTTCCTGATCCTCCTGCCTTTCGCCGCGCCGGGGCTCCGCGCCAGTCTCGCGGCGATCCGCGCCGAGGCGCGCGTCCTCGCGCTCCTCGGCTTCCTCGGCATGTTCGTCTGTGGCGGCGTCGTCTACCTGGCGCTGCACCACACGACCGCCGCCAACGCGACGCTGATCTACAGCACCGCCAACGTCATGATCCTGCTCCTGGAATGGCGCTTCCGCGGCCGCCCGATCGGAGCGCGGGAGCTGATCGGAACGGTGCTGGCGCTGAGCGGCGTCGCCGTCGTCGCGCTTGGGTCGGCCGGCTGGCATTTTCGGCTCAATCCGGGCGACATCCTGATCGGCGTCGCGGCGTTCTCCTGGGCGATCTATTCGGTGCTTCTGAAGCGCCCGGGGCTCGGCGCCATTCCCGGCTCGACGCTCTTCGCGACGATCATGGTGACGGGGGTCGTGCTGCTCTTCCCGATGATGCTCTGGGAGGTGGCGGCGGGCCCGGCGTTGCCACATAACGCAAAAGGCTGGCTTGCCGTCGCGGCGGTCGCGCTCATCCCGTCGATCGGCGCCTATTCCGGCTACCAGTACGGCGTCCGCCGCTTCGGCCCGGCGCTGATGGCAATGTCGTCCTATCTGTGGATGCCCTACGGCCTCGTTCTTGCGGTGCTCTTCCTCGGCGAGGCGTTGCGCCCCTTCCACATCGTCGGACTGGCGCTCATCCTGCCGGGCGTGATCCTCGCGACCGCGCGCTTTCCTTCCCGGAGGCCGCCCGGCGCTGCCGCGGTTTCTTAGGCTTCGCCGCACCGCGGAGCGCCACCTCGTAGGCGCGGTTCGCCCAGACGACCAGCGCGTCGGAATCGTCGAGCGCCTCGCTCGGTAGCGTCCAATAGGTCAGCTTGAAGCGGCGGCCTTCCTCGCCGTAGTCGAAGGTGCGCGACCCCGCGGCGCGGAACGCCTCCACCGTGTCGTCGTCGGTTTTCAGGTAGATCTCGCCGTCGCTTCCCACGATGCCGAAGATGACGCCGTCGCGGTAGAGACCGAAGGCTCCGAACATGCGGCGGATGGAGATCGGGCCGAACGGCTCGAAGAGATCGGTCAGCCAGTCGTGCTGCTGGCTCAGCCGCGCGCCTCGGCGAGCAGCGCCTCCGACGCGGGCTTGATCTCGACGGATTCGCCGCAGCCGCAGGCGGAAGTCTGGTTGGGATTGCGGAACACGAAGCCGGTGCGCAGCTTGGTGACCTCGAAATCCATCTCCGTGCCGAGCAGGAAGAGCGTCGCCTCCGGATTCACGAACACCTTGGCGCCGCCGATGTCGACCACATCGTCCGCCGGTTCCGGCTGGCGCACGAGGTCGACCATGTATTCCATGCCGGCGCAGCCGCCCTTCTTGATGCCGATGCGGATGCCTTCGGCCGAGCCGTCGGCATTCTCGACGATATCGCGGACGCGCGCGGCGGCGCGCTCGGTGACGGAAACGACTTGGAAGCGGGGCTTGGCCATACTGGATAGATAAGCCTGTTCGCGAAGGATTTCCAGGCGTCTCAGGAGCCGCGGCGTCGCAGCATCATGACGAGACCCGCAATCAGGACAATGAGAATTGCCGCATGGAACACGAGGTCGCCGACCGTTTGCGGCCCGATCCCGATTGCGATGGTAAAGGCGCCGACAAGCGTGCCGAGCAACGCAAATCCCTGCGCAAGAGGGCCCGCCCAACGAAATGCGGACGGCCGGGCCATCCCGACGCCCCAACCGAGAAGAAGCACCACCCCGATGACGCTTTCCGCCACTCCGGCCTTGGTATGCTCAAATCCCGGGAAAAGGATGCCGAAATGAATTTTCAAGGCCACGCCAAAGGCAAAGGCTTCGGCGAAGAGAAGCCAGCGCAGCGAAAGCACTGTCAGGTCACCACCAGCCGATGGCGACCTTGGCCTCGTCCGACATGCGCTCCGGCGACCAGGGCGGGTCGAAAACGACGTTCGCCTTGGCTCCGGAGACGCCCGGAACAGACGCGACGGCGTCCTCCACCCAGACCGGCATGTCGCCGGCGACCGGGCAGCCCGGCGCGGTCAGCGTCATGTCGACGTTGACGTGGCGGCTGTCGTCGATGTCGACCTTGTAGATCAGGCCCAGCTCGTAGATGTCGGCCGGGATTTCCGGGTCGTAGACGGTCTTCAGCGCCGCCACGATCCCGCCGGTCAGCTTCTCAAGCTCTTCCGCCGGGATGGTTGTCCCGGCGAAATCGGGCTTGTTCGGCGCCGCTTCTTCGGGCGCTTCCGCTTGGTCCTTCGCGGTGGCTTCGATCTCGCTCATTCCGCAGCTTCCCTGTGCTGTTCGCGCCGGGCAAGCTTCTCGATCTCTTTGCCGACCTCCCGGCGCGCAAGGTTCAACTCATAGGTTTTCTGGAGGTTCATCCAGAGTTCAGGGCTTGTCCCGAACCAGTGCCCGAGCCGCAAAGCGGTGTCTCCCGTGATGCCACGCTCACCGCGGATGATTTGCGTAATTCGGTTCGCCGGGACCTTAATCTGTCGCGCGAGCTCGCGCGCGCTCATGTTGAGTTCCTTGAGGGCGTCCTCAAGGATACCGCCCGGATGAACAACCCGCAAAAACATCGCCTGTCCTCAGTGGTAGTCCGCGATCTCGACCCGCTCGGCGCATGCATCCGCCGCATTCCACACAAAGCATACGCGCCACTGCCTATTTATCCGGATGCTGTGCTGACCGCGCCTGTCCCCCTTCAGTGCTTCAAGGTGGTTGCCGGGCACCGCTCTGATGTCATCCAGTGACCCTGCGACCTCCAGCTGCGCCAGCTTACGCTCTGCAGTAACCGCGAACGCTTCGAACTCCTTCACTAAACCACCCAAAGCGAACCGCTCGGTGCGCTTGTTCCCAAAGCTCTTGATCACGCCGGCCCGCCTTCTTCAGGAGGACTCCTGTGCACGGGGCACCCCCAACCGTCTGGCGAGATCGACATTCGAGAACATAGGGGTGTGATGTGATACGTAACAAGTCCAAGAAGAGGCGTCAATCTGTATCAGGCGAAGAAAGAATGGGCTTTTGCCAGCGCCTTCACAAGGGCGTCGGCCTCTGCGCGGGTGTTGTAGAGGCCGAAGGAGGCGCGGCAGGTGGAGGTGACGCCGTAGCGGGCGAGAAGCGGCTGCGCGCAGTGCGTGCCGGCCCTGACCGCGATCCCCTCGCGGTCGATGATGGTGGAGACGTCGTGGGCATGCGCCCCGGCCATCTCGAAGGCGACGATCGCGCCCTTGCCCGGCGCGCTGCCGAAGATGCGGAGATAGTTCAGCGCCGAAAGCTGCTCCTGCGCGTATTTGGCGAGGTCGGCCTCATGCGCACGGATCGCCTCGCGGTCGAGGCTCTCCATGTATTTCAGCGCCGCGCCGAGCCCGATCGCCTGCACGATCGGCGGCGTGCCCGCCTCGAACTTGTGCGGCGGCGTGCCGTAGGTGACCCAGTCCTCCGTCACGTTCTCGATCATCTCGCCGCCGCCCATGTAGGGCGGCATCGCGTCGAGATGCTCGCGCTTGCCCCACATGACGCCGATGCCGGAGGGGCCGTAGGTCTTGTGGCCGGTGAAGACGAAGAAGTCGCAGCCGATGTCCTGCACGTCGATCGGCAGGTGCACCGCCGACTGGCTGCCATCGACCAGCACCGGGATGCCGCGCGCATGCGCGATGCGGCAGACGTCCTTCACCGGAACGACGGTGCCGGTGACGTTCGACATGTGCACGATCGCGACCATCTTCGTGCGCTCCGTCAGGAGCTTCTCGAAGGCTTCCAGATCGAAGCTGCCGTCCTCGTGGATCGGCGCGTATTTGATGACGGCGCCCTTCCGCTCGCGGTGGAAGTGCCACGGCACGATGTTGGAATGGTGCTCAAGGATGGAGAGCACGATCTCGTCGCCCTCCCCGATCCGCATGCCGCCAAAGGACTGCGCGACGAGGTTGATCCCCTCCGTGGATGAGCGCGTGAAGATGATCTCCTCGGCCGACGGCGCGTTCAGGAAGCGGCGCACCGTCTCGCGCGCGTCTTCGTAGGCTTCCGTCGAGGCGTTGGAGAGGAAATGCAGCCCGCGATGGACGTTGGAATATTCTTCCGTGTAGGCGCGCTGGATGCGGTCGAGCACGGCGCGCGGCTTCTGCGCGGAGGCCGCATTGTCGAGGTAGACCAGAGGCTTACCGTAGACCTCGCGCGCCAGGATCGGGAAGTCGGCGCGGATCTTCTCCACGTCGTAGGCTTGCGAGCCTTGCGGCCGTACCGGCGTCATCGCGGTCATGGCCGGGTCCCTTCGTAGCTGATGAATTCCATGAGCGAGCCGTCCGGATCGCGGAAATAGACGCTCTGTCCCGCGCCGAGACGGCCACGGCGTTCCACCGGGCCAAGCTCCACCGCGATGCCCTTTTCCTCAAGATAGCGCGCCGCCTCCTCCACCGGTCCTTCCCAGCGGAAGCAGAGATCGCTGTTGCCGGGCATCACCGGTAAACGCGCCCGCGGATCGCCGATCTGGTCAGGGCCGTGCACGTTGAGCTGCACGTCACCGAAGCGGAACACGTAGCCCTTTCCGTTCGGCACCGCCTCCGCGCCCAGCACATCCGCGTAGAAGTGCCGCGCCGCCTCCCAGTCGGAGACGTGGATCACGCAATGATCGAGGCGCGCCGGCGGCTGCATTACGCCTCCAGAACCATGCCGAGCTGCCGCCGCAGCCGCGCTTCGAGCACATTCACGATCGCCTCGTCGTCGATGGTCTCGATCGTTTCGGCCAGGAAGGCGAGCACCAGGATGCGCTCCGCCTCCGTCTTCTCGATGCCGCGCGAGCGCAGGAAGAAGAGCATCTCTTTGTCGATCTGCCCGCAGGTCGCACCGTGCCCGCACACTACGTCGTCGGCGAAGATCTCAAGCTCCGGCTTGTTGGCGAACTCCGCTCCCTCGGAGAGCAGGAGCACCCGGCTCATCATCTTGGAATCGGTCTTCTGCGCGCCCGGCCTGACCAGGATCTTGCCCTGGAACACGCCCTGCGACTGGTCGTCCATCGCCGACTTGAAATATTCGTGTCCGCCGCAATGCGCCGCCGCGTGATCCACGAAAAGCGTCGTGTCGAGATGCTGCTTGCCGCGCCCGACCGTGATGCCGGAAAGCGCCAGGTCGGAGCCGTCGTCCTCGAAGGCAAGGCGGATTTCGCTGCGCGCCACCAGCGCTCCGGTCGTGTATGCGAACGGCTTGAAGGCTACCTTGCCGGCAAGCCGCGGCAGGAGCAGCGAAAGGTGGATCGCCTGGTCGCCCTCCTCCTGAGCGGTGACGAAGCGGACCTCCGCGCCCTCCCCGACCTGCATCTCGGTCACAACGTTATCGTGGTAGGCGACGCCGTCCGGGCCGGCGAAGGTCATGAAGAGCGTCACCTTCGCCGCCGCGCCGACGGCGATCTGGTGCCGCAGCGTCTGCAGCCCGGGCTTCTCGCCGGCGAAGAGGTTCACGATCTCGATCGGCCGCGCAATCGTTGCGCCTTCGCGGATTCTGACAACCGCGCCATCTGTTACGAACGCGCTGTTCAGCGCGAAGATCGGCGCCTCGGCCGGTTCGAGCGAGCGATCGAGGATCGCGCCGCCATCGGCGAGGAAGCGGCCGAGCGAGGCGAAATCGACGTCCGCCTCGATGCCGGAAAGATCGGAGAGCGGCGGCACGAACTGGCCGTTCACGAAAACGATCCGAGCCCGATCGATCGAGCCGAACACGTCGGCCCGCTCAAGCGCGGCCTTCGCAACGGCCGACGGCGCCGGCGCGGCCGGCGGCGGCACGTCGGCAATGAGCGCGCGCAGATCGGTGTATTTCCATTCCTCGATGCGCCGATGCGGCAGGCCGTGCGCCATGAAGGCATCGAACGCCGAGGCGCGGATTTCGCGCATCGGATCGTCGCCGCCGAGCGCGGTGAAATGGGCGGCCAGGGCCTCCTCGGCCTTGGTGCGGATGCGGGTCGGCTGTTCGGTCATGCTGGTCACGCGGCCTCGCTCGCGTAATCCGCGTAGCCGCGCTCCTCCAGTTCAAGCGCCAGTTCCTTGCCACCGGAGCGCACGATGCGGCCGCCCGACATGACGTGCACGAAGTCCGGCACGATATAGTTCAGAAGCCGCTGGTAGTGCGTGATGACGAGAAAGGCGCGCTCCGGCGAGCGCAGCGCGTTGACGCCGTCGGCGACGACCCTGAGCGCATCGATGTCGAGGCCGGAATCCGTTTCGTCCATCACGCAGAGCGTGGGCTGCAGAAGCGCCATCTGGAAGATCTCGTTGCGCTTCTTCTCGCCGCCGGAGAAGCCGACGTTGAGCGGCCGCTTCAGCATGTCCTGCGAGATCTTCAGCTTGGCGGAGGCGTCCTTCACGACCTTCATGAATTCCGGTGTCGAAAACTCCGCCTCGCCGCGCGCCTTGCGCTGTGCATTGAGCGCAGTCCTGAGGAACGTCATCGTGCCCACGCCCGGAATCTCGATCGGATACTGGAAGGCCAGGAACACGCCTGCGACGGCGCGTTCGTCCGGGCTCATCTCCAGGAGGTTCTCGCCGTTCAGGAGCACCTCGCCCTGCGTCACCTCGTAATCGTCCTTGCCGGCGAGCACGTAGGAGAGGGTCGACTTGCCAGAGCCATTCGGCCCCATGATGGCGTGCACTTCTCCGGCGTTCACGGAGAGGTCGATGCCGTTCAGGATTTTCTTCTCTTCGACCTCGACGTGCAGATTTTTGATCTCAAGCATTCGCGAACTCTTTCCTTGTCAATCTTCGCCGTCCCAGTAGGCGGCGTCCGTCAGCCGGCCGCGGCGCTGCAGCGTCGCGTCCTTGTAGAAGATGCCCTTGGCGCCGACCCGGACGGAGACTTTCCCGGAATCGGGGTATTCGACGGCGTCGGCCGGGCCGTTGTTGGAGAAGCCGAGATAGCGAAGCTCCTCCGCGCCGGTGTTCAGAATCTGGTGCGCGGCGCCGCCGGCCGGCGCGCCAAGGCAGTCGCCGACACGGATCGGCAGGCGCTCGTCGCCGAGCCGGTATTCACCCGCGCCCGCCAGGATCACGAACATCTCGTCGCTGCCGTGATGGCGATGAAACGGATACGCCGTCTTGCCCGGCGGCACGACGTGCAGCACGCAACCGAGCCCCGACAGCCCGAGCGTCCGACCGATCTCGCCGGTCTGAACGGCAAAGCGGTCGCCGTGGCTGCTTTCCTTAAGCGCCACCTCTGCGACATTCACGATGGGCTTCGCGGCTTCACTCATCCGAGTGTGCCCCACAAGCCCGTTTCTGCTGCGCTACCGCTCATGATGCACCGAAAAGGCGAACTCACCGAGCTTCGTCACGCAATCGTCGACGTCGCCCGCATCCGTCTCCGTCTCGCCGTCGGAGGCGGCGTAGTTGTGAATCTTGAAGTGCCCCTTATCGAGGTCGAACGTCACACCGGCCATCGGCTGCGCCATCCGCTTCAAGAGCAAGGTTCCGTGCTCCATCCGCACCACGATGTTGCGACGGGCAAGCTCATCGTTGTCTTCCGCAAGCGCCTCGGCCACGCGGTCGAGCGCGGCGGCGATCTGCTCCAGACGGCGGTGCTTCTCCGCCTCCCGTTGTTCCCCCGCCACGCGCGCGCGCTCCCAGCCGTCCAGGAACTTTCCCATTAGCGCCCCCTAGCCGACGCTTCCCTCAAGGCTGATCCCAATCAGCTTCTGCGTCTCGGCCATGAACTCCATCGGAAGCTGCTGCAGCACGTCGCGCACGAAGCCGTTGACGATCAGCGCGATCGCCTCCTCGTCGCTCATGCCGCGCTGCTGGCAATAGAAGAGCTGGTCGCCGGAAATCTTCGACGTTGTCGCCTCGTGCTCGAAGATCGCCGAGGCGTTCTTCGATTCGATATAGGGCACGGTGTGCGCCCCGCACTTGTCGCCGATCAGCAGCGAGTCGCAGTTGGTGAAGTTGCGCGCGCCCGTCGCCCGGCGATGCGCGGAGACAAGCCCGCGATAGGTGTTGTCGGAGTGCCCGGCGGCGATGCCCTTGGAGATGATGCGGCTCGACGAGTTCTTGCCGAGATGGATCATCTTGGTGCCGGAATCGACCTGCTGGTAGCCATTGGAGATGGCGATCGAATAGAACTCGCCGCGGCTGTTGTCGCCCCGCAGAATGCAGCTCGGATACTTCCAGGTGATGGCGGAGCCGGTCTCCACCTGGGTCCACGAGATCTTCGAATTCTTGCCGCGGCAGTCGCCGCGCTTGGTAACGAAGTTGAAGACGCCGCCCTTGCCGTTCGCGTCGCCCGGATACCAGTTCTGCACGGTCGAATATTTGATCTCCGCGTCGTCGAGCGCGACGAGCTCGACGACGGCCGCGTGCAGCTGGTTCTCATCGCGCATCGGCGCGGTGCAGCCTTCCAGATAGCTGACGTAGGAGCCGGCATCCGCGATGATGAGCGTGCGCTCGAATTGGCCGGTGTTCTTCTCGTTGATGCGGAAATAGGTGGAGAGCTCCATCGGGCAGCGCACGCCCTTCGGCACGTAGACGAACGAGCCGTCGGAAAAGACCGCGGAGTTCAAGGTCGCGAAGAAGTTGTCGGTGATCGGCACGACCGAGCCGAGATACTTGCGCACCAGCTCGGGGAATTCCTGCACCGCCTCGGAGATCGGCATGAAGATCACGCCGGCCTTGCGGAGCTCTTTCTTGAAGGTGGTGACGACGGAAACGGAATCGAACACCGCGTCGACCGCGACATTGCCGCGCGCGAACTCGCCCGCCACCGCGCCATCCTTCTGCACGCCGGCCAGGATCTCCTGCTCCTTGAGCGGAATGCCGAGCTTCGCGTAGGTCGCGAGAATCTCCGGGTCGACCTCGTCGAGGCTCGCCAGCGCATTGCGCTTCGGCGCGGCGTAATAGTGGAGGTCCTGGTAGTCGATTTTCGGATATTTGACGCGCGCCCACTCCGGCTCCTTCATGCCGACCCAGCGCCGATACGCCTGCAGCCGCCAATCGGTCAGCCATTCCGGCTCGTTCTTCTTCTTGGAGATGAAGCGGACGATGTCTTCGTCGAGGCCCTTCGGCGCGAGATCGGACTCGATATCGGTCGTGAATCCGTACTTGTACTTGTCGACGTCGATCGCCTTGACCTGTTCGATCGTTTCCTGAACGGCTGGCATGGAACTCTCCTCAAAATCCTCTGATGGGCCTCAGGCGGCCCTGCTTCGGCGCATGCGCGTATGAATGCTGCGCCAGGCGACGACGAACGCCGCAATGTCTTCCTCTTTCGCGGCCGCCGTAAGGCTTACGCGGATGCCGCTCCGCGCCACCTCGGGCGGCTCGCCCATCGCCTCCGCCACGTGGCTCGCTGCGATCTTGCCGGACGAGCAGGCGGAGCCCGCCGAGACCGCGATACCCTCCAAATCGAACGCAATGACGACGGTCTCCGCGGAGAGCCCCGGCGCCGCGAAAAGCGTCGTATTCGGAAGTCGTTCCGCCGTTTCGCCCAGGATCAGCGCCTCCGGCGAAATACCCCGAATCTCCCGTTCCAACGTATCGCGGAGCGTCGCGATCCGTCCGCTATCGGAGAGATGGTGCGCGGCGTACCCTGCCGCAACGCCGAAACCGGCGATCGCGGCCACGTTTTCCGTGCCTGAGCGCCGCCGCCGCTCCTGTCCGCCGCCCTTCAGAAGCGGCTCGGGCCGGACGTCCGCGTCGGCGAGCACCAGCGCGCCCGCGCCCTGCGGCCCGCCGATCTTGTGGGCGGAAAGGGCGAGGAAATCGACGCCGAGCGCGGCGATATCGACCGGAATGCGGCCGAGCGCCTGCACGGCGTCGCAGAAGACGAGCCCGCCATGCCGCTTCACGATCATGGCCGCCTCGGCAACGGGATGGATCACACCGGTCTCGTTGTTGGCGAGCATCAGCGCGACGAGGGGGACGCCGCCCGAGCGGTCGTGCGCCGCCATGGCAGCCTCCAGCGCCGCGAGATCGATCGTGCCATCGCGGCTTACGGGGAGCGTGCTCACCGTCTCTGCGGGGAAACGACCGCCGGAAAGCACGCAAGGGTGCTCCGTCGCGCCGACATAGAGATGCCCCGCGGCCAGCGTGTCGCGCCCCGCCAGCATGCGCGGCGAAAGCGCCAGGGCGGCCGCCTCGGTGGCGCCGCCGGTGAAGATCACGGCCTCCGGCGTCGCCCCGACCGCCGCCGCCACCTTGTCGCGCGCGGCCTCGATCAGCATCCGGGCCTGCCGGCCCTCCGCGTGCACCGAAGAGGCGTTGGCGGCCATGCCGAGCGCCGCCACGACGGCTTCACGCGCCGCGTCGAGCAGCGGTGCGCCGGCATTGGCGTCCAGATAGACGCGCTTGAGCATGGAGCCGTTCGTACCCACGTTATCCTTGAATTCCGCCGAGCCTTTGGTGTTTACATACGCGCCCTGCCGAGGGCGGCGGTTCATCGCTAGTTTTGAATTGTTCCAAACTAGTTTCTAGAAACGGGGGCCGAGCGTGTCAAGAAAGCGCGCGGGCCCGCAATCGAGGTATGGGTAGCCTTTCATGCCGGAAGTGATTTTTACCGGGCCGGATGGCCGGCTTGAGGGGCGCTACCAGCCCTCGAAGGGCAAGACCGCGCCGATCGCGCTGGTGCTGCATCCCCACCCGCGGTTCGGCGGTACGATGAACAACCAGATCGTCTATCGCAGCTTCTACATGTTCCAGGAGCGCGGCTTTACCTGCCTGCGGTTCAATTTCCGCGGCGTCGGCCGCAGCCAGGGCTTTTTCGATCACGGGGTGGGTGAGCTGGCGGATGCCGCCGCGGCGCTCGACTGGATCCAGACGCTTCACCCGGATTCCCGCGGCGTGTGGATCGCGGGCTTCTCCTTCGGCGCCTGGATCGGCATGCAGCTTCTGATGCGCCGGCCCGAGGTCGAAGGCTTCATCTCCGTCGCGCCGCAGCCAAATCTCTACGATTTCTCCTTCCTCGCCCCCTGCCCCTCCTCCGGGCTCATCATCAACGGCGACGAGGACAAGGTCGCGCCCATGGAATCCGTCCAGGGCCTGGTCGACAAGCTGAAGACGCAGAAGGGCATCGTCATCGACCACGCGCTGATCAAGGGCGCGAACCACTTCTTCGAGGAGCGCGTGGACGAGCTGATGGAGACGTGCGCGAACTACCTCGACATGCGGCTCGAGGCGATCGAATCCGAATAGCGGGGGATAGTGCGGAGCCGCGCGGCGATCAGGCGGCGCTTGAAGCGTGCTCGCGCGGCTTCTGTTCTTCGTCGAGCGCGTTCTTCGCGTCCTTGGCGATGATCGCGGCGAGTTCCGTTGCGGGCGCGGGACGTCCGAAAAGGTAGCCCTGCACCTTATTGCAGTCGTTCGACACCAGGAAATGCGCCTGCTCGGCGCGCTCCACGCCTTCCGCCAGGATGTCGAGGTCGAAGGATTGCGCGGTGCCGATGAGGCTGCGCACGAAACCGTCCATTTCCTGCGCCTCGCCCACGCGCTGCACCAGACTGCGGTCGAGCTTCACCGCGTCGCAGAGCGCGCGTGAAAGCAGCTTCAGGTTCGAGGTATCGAGCCCGAAATCGTCGAGCACGACGGCAATGCCGCGGCTCCGCAGCCGCTGCAATTGCTCGTTGATCGCCTCCGAATCCTCCAACAGCACCGCCTCGGGAATCTCCACCCGCAGCCGCGATGCGTCGAAGCTCGAATTGCCCAGCGCATGCAGGATCGTGCCGCTGACGTCACTGTCGCGGAACTGCGCAAGCGAGATGTTGAGCGACAAAGTCATATGGTCAGGCCAAGTCGAGGCGGTGGTGAGCGCGTCGCCGACGATCCATTCGCCGAGCGGCAGGATAAGCCCGCTATCGTCGGCGATCGGGACGAATACAGTGGGCACCACTTCGCCGAGTTCGGGATGGCGCATCCGCACCAGCGCCTCAAAGCCCGTGAGCCGCTTTGTCCCGAGATCGTATTGGGGCTGGAAATGCAGATGGAACCAGCCCTGGTTCAGGCCTTCGCTGATCGCCGTCTCCATCTGACGGCGCGATTCCATCGCCATCTCCATCTCGCGTCCGAAGACGCAGACTTCGGTGCCGCCCAACTTCTTGGCGGCGCGGAGCGCCAGCGAAGCGCAGTGAACGAGCGTGGCGGCGCTCTCGCCGTGATCGGGGGCGACGGCAATTCCGATGCTCGCGCTTGGGCGCGCATTGCGCGGAATTTGGGCGAAGACGTCCTTGAGCGCCTCTTCGATCCGGTGGGCGAAGATCTCAGCATGACGGCCGCCGCTTGCCTGCGGCTGGATGATCGCGAATTCGTCGTCGCCGACGCGGGCGAGCCGCTCCGGAACGTCGACCAGGATCAGGAGCCGCTCGCCGATCAGGCGCAGCAAGGCGTCGCCCTCCTCCTCGCCGAGGATCGCATTCACGACGCGGAAGCGGTCGACGTCGACGAGATGCAAAGCGAGCTGCCGCCCGGATTTGACGTGCGACGCGATCTGCGCGTCGAGCGTCGACATGAACTCCTTGCGGCCGGCGACCTTCACCGGCGCATAGGCTGCCGGGGCCGACGGCTTGCGCTTGGCCCGGGCCTGGAGGCGGCGGATGCCGAGATAGCCGATCCCGGCGAGGACACCCGCGCCGAGGACCACTGCGAGCGTGGCAAGCAGGAGGCCGGAGCCGACGAAACGCACCGCTTGGCGCACCACCAAGTCGCCGACCGACGTCACCAGCGACGCGTAGACAGCGACAAGAATCAGCGCGACCGCGAGCAGAACCAGCTTCAGGCGCGTCTCGCGCCCGGTCTCTTCTTCTTCGCTGCGCGGAATGGGGCTGCGAGCCATGCTTTGCCGGTCCTGAACGCTGAAGTCAGGCAGGCTGCGGACTATTCACGGGAATGCTTGATTCTAGGTTAACCAGAGGTTTGCCGGCGGCTCATTCGGCCGCCGCTCTGCGGTGTTGGAACGCCCGTGGTCAGCGGATAGGAAATCGCCTTGCCGTCGGCGGAGCGCACGGCGAGAAAGGCGAAAGCCTGCGCCTCCGTCGCATCGCCGTCGAAGCCGAGCGCTTCGAGCGGAAAGAGCGGGATGTCGCCGAGCGCACTCTCGATGAGCCGCATCATCGCGACGTTGTGCCGTCCGCCGCCTGAGGCGTAGCAGGCCTTGGGACGCTCCGGCAGGAGCTTGAGCGCAGCCGCGACGGAGCGCGCGGAGAAGGCGAGCAGCGTTGCCGCCCCGTCTGCATCCGGCAACGCCGTTGGCATCAGGGTGGCGAAGGCGTCGCGGTCGAGAGATTTGGGCGGCGGCAGGGCGAAATAGGGATGCGCCAGGAGTTGCTCCAGGTGCGCCTCCGACACCGTGCCGCTCTCGGCAAGCCTGCCGTCGGCGTCGAACGGCCGGCCGGTACGGGCGCGGGTCCAGTCGTCGAGGAGCGCGTTCCCCGGCCCGGTATCGAAGGCGATCAGCGTTCCGTCCGTGCCCACATAGGTCACGTTTGCGACGCCGCCGAGATTGAGGAAGAGGACGGGCCGCGGAAGCGAAGCCGTCTCGGCGAGCGCGCGATGGAAGACGGGCGCGAGCGGCGCCCCCTGCCCCCCGGCCGCCATGTCGTCGGCACGAAGGTCCCAGACGACGGGTATTGCAAGCCGTTCGGCCAGCGCCGCTCCGTCGCCGATCTGCACGGTGAGCGCACGGGCGGGATCGTGGAACACGGTCTGTCCGTGGAAGCCGACAATGTCGATGTCCTCTGCGGCGATCCGCTCCGCGGCGAGGAAAGCCTCCACCGCCTCGGCATGGCGGAGCGTCACCAGCCGCTCCGCCTCCGCAAGCCGGCCCGGCCGGTCGTCGCGATCCCGCAAGCCGCGCGCGTCCTCCACCGCATGCCGCAGAACCTCGCGGTCGGCCTCCGCATAGGGAAAGGTGCGCGCCGGGCCGAAAGCCGCCACCCGCTCGCCATCCGTCTCGATCAGCGCCACGTCGACCCCGTCGAGCGAGGTGCCGCTCATCAGCCCGATCGCCGTGCGTATCCCCGCCACCCCGGAAAATCCCTGTTTGGCCCGCGTTTCCCAGGGGCCGATCCGCATGCTAAGAGCCGCCGAAACTGGCACGCGCCTTCATCAGACCGCAAGCATGACGACCTTCCGTTCCGACTTCCTCCGCACTCTCCATGAGCGCGGCTTCATTCATCAATGCTCCGACCCGGAGGGTCTTGACGCGCTTTTCCGCAAGGGACCGGTCACGGCCTATGTCGGCTACGACTGCACCGGCCCGTCGCTGCATGTGGGAAGCCTCGTCTCCATCATGATGCTGCGCTGGCTGCAGAAGACCGGCGGCGTTCCGATCACGCTCATGGGCGGCGGCACGACGCGTGTCGGCGATCCGTCCGGCAAGGACGAGACGCGCCGCATCCTGACGGTTCAAGACATCGAGTCCAACAAGGACAGCCTGAAAACGGTTTTCGCGCGATTCCTCGCCTTCAAGGGGAAGAACGCCGCGATCATGCCGGACAACGCCGAATGGCTGTCGCCGCTCAACTACATCGATTTCCTGCGCGATGTCGGCAAGCATTTCTCCGTCAACCGGATGCTCTCCTTTGAATCGGTGAGGACCAGGCTCGACCGGGACCAGGAACTCTCCTTCCTCGAGTTCAACTACATGATCCTGCAGGCCTACGATTTCGTGGAGCTCTACCGCCGCCGCGATTGCGTGCTGCAGATGGGCGGCTCGGATCAGTGGGGGAACATCGTCAACGGCATCGATCTCGGCCGCCGCATGGGAACGGCGCAGCTTTACGCGCTGACCTGTCCGCTGATCACGACCGCGTCCGGCGCCAAGATGGGCAAGACCGCGCGCGGCGCGATCTGGCTCAATGCCGAGCAGCTCCCCGCCTACGACTACTGGCAGTTCTGGCGCAACACCGAGGACGACGATGTCGGCCGCTTCCTGCGGCTCTTCACCGAATTGCCGCTCCGCGAGATCGCGCGGCTGGAAAAGCTCGACGGCGCTGAGATCAACGAGGCCAAGAAGGTGCTTGCCACAGAGGCGACGCAGCTTCTGCACGGCAAGGCCGAGGCCGAAAACGCAGCGGAGACCGCGCGCAAGACCTTCGAGGAAGGCGGCATCGGTGCGGCGCTGCCCTCCATCGACGTGCCGCTCGCCGAGCTGAAAGGTGGGCTCGGCGTTCCCGCGCTCTTCGTGCGTGCCGGGCTCGCCGCCTCGAACGGCGAGGTGCGCCGTGCGGTCGCCAACAATTCCGTCAGCATCAACGACGTGCGCGTGACCGACCCGCTGCGCAAGGTCGACGCCAAGGACATCAACACGGACGGCGTGGTGAAGCTTTCGCTCGGCCGCAAGAAGCACGCCCTCGTCGTTCCGGGTTAGCGCACCCGGCGGAGACGCCTGGCTCTTTCGACGCCCGGCCTAGCGGTATTCGAAAATCTTGCGGAAGATGCCCGGCGCGATGGCCGATATCGGGTTCATCACCAGCTTCGGATTATTGATCGGGCCGAACATCTTATAGGTGATGCCGAGCAGCCCCTCGTCGCGTCCGCCGCCGAGGATTTGCCCGAGGATCGGGATCGAGCCGGCGATATTGTTGATGCCGAAGGCGGGGATGAACGTTCCGCTCAGCGCCATCTTGGCGTCGGGAAGGTTGATGGTCCCGCTTACCGTGGCGCCGAGCGCCTGGCCGCGCAGCGCGGCGTCGTCGATGTTGATGACCCAGCCGGACTGCGTGAACGGGATCCTGAGCTGGGTGAAGGAGAGGTCTCCCGGGGGCCGGACGTAAGCCTCCTCCTCGCTCAGGTTGCGCGGCGCCGCCGACCGGACGGCGGTGACGAGCGCGGTCTCGTTGAGCAGGCGGAAGTCGCGCAGCATCGCCACGCCGGTCCCGGTGCCGCCGATCGGGCCGCTATAGTCGATAATGAGATTGCCGCCGGCGACGCGGCTGTAGATCCCCGAAAAGCGGATGAGCGCGCCGCCACCGTCGGCGAAGACCCGCATCACGCGGGTCTTGCCTTCGCGTCCCACGGTCCATTCGAACGGCTGGATGCGGTTCGTGAAACCCTTGAGCGCGACCGTGTCGAGGCCATTGGCGGTGACGGTCAGGTGGCCGGTGACGTTGGTGAGCGCGATGTCGTTCTGGCCCTTCACGACGTCGACGTCGAGCGTGACGTTGATCGGAAAGATTTCGGCGTCGCTGCCGCCGACGCCGTTGGCGGCCCCCTTGATCAGGCCGCGCGCGTCGAAACTGGCTCCACCCACGCGAACGTCGTAGCCGTGGCCGTTCGCCGTGGCGGACAGCGTGAGCCGGTCGCCCGAGCGCAGTGCGAACTTCTCCAGATCCATCTTCCGCAGGCGGCCGTCCGGTCCGAGCGACAGCGTGCCGCGCGCCTCGAACCCCTTGCCGGTGAGCAGGAAGTTCGAAACCTCTGTCCCCGCGGCCGTCTTCTCCATGATGAAGCTTGCCGTTGCCGGAACCCCGGGGCCCTTCTCCCAACCGAGGAACGGCAGGCTGATGCGGCTTTGCTTGAGGTCGAGAGCGACCTGCTGCCGCGGCTCGGTGGAATGCGTGAGCGAAGCGAGGACCGGGCCGGTGATGAGGTTCTCGAAGGCGAAGCCGAGGCGTTTGCGCGCCGCGTCGTCGAGCTCCACCGTCACCGCGGAGGTGTCCGGTGCGGCCGTGCCCAGGATCAGGTCGACGGCGGCGTTGTAGCCGTCGAGCTGGCCGAGCCCCTTGACCGTGTAGCTCTTGGGGCTCCCCTCCAGCACCAGGTTCGCGTCCTCGATCATGCGGTCGTCGATCGGGCTGGTGCTGGTGAAATTCGTCAGGTTCAGCCGGAAGGTCGGGATGACGTCGGCGAAATCGCTTTCGTAGACCGGGATATTGGCGTCGAGCGACAGCACCGCATCGCCGCTGATGGCGTCCGGCTTGACGCCGTTCTTGCGCGCGATGTCGAGCGGCGGCGTGTTGGAGGCGGCGGCGAGCGCCGCGGCAGGGCCGGCGAGCTCCAGGTGCAGGTCGCCGCGCGGCTGCGTGCGGCCGAGCTCAGGGATGATCAGCGTGGTCCCGCCGGCTCTCAGTTCGCCCCGCCCCTCGACCTTCATGATCCCGGTCTGCGCCCAGATGCTGGCGGTCGCATTGCCGAAGGTGATGCCGCCGAGCGCGTTTGTGATCGGCGGGAAGGTGCGGATCGGCGTGAATTCGGCGTCCTGGAAGGGCAACGTTCCGACCAGCGCGGTAGAGGGAAGCACCTTGCCGCGGTTCTTGAAGCCGATGTGGTCAGGCGGAAGCGCGACCGTCAGCGTCGCCGGGCCGAGCGTCCCGCCTTGGATGTTGAGGTCGAACCAGCCGCGGGTCTTTGCCGCCACGAAGGGCGGCCAGAGCGCGCGAACGACGGCCGCCGGCATTTGCGTGATGGAAAGCGCGAAAGACAGGCCAGGCGTGTCGCCGGCGAGGCTCGCCTGGCCGATCGCCGAAGCCGAGCCTTCCGGTGTCAGCACCTCGAAGCGCTCGACGTTGATGCCGAACGAGGCGACGTCGATGCGGGCGAGCCCGCCGCCGCCGACGAGCTTGACGGTGCTCTGCCCGCCGATCGGCGTCGGAAGATAGCCGCCGCGAATGCGGCAGACGATCGTCGGACTGCCGATCTCCGTCAGGTCGGCGACACCCTCCAGCAGGATGCGGCCGGTCCGCGAGCGCACTTCGGCGCTCGGTATCGCCATCCGGTCGCCGGTTGCATCGAGAACGAAGCTGAGCGCCGCCGTCTCCAGGTTCACGGTATCGACGCCGTTCAGGGAAAGCTCGCCCTCGGCCGAGGAAAGCACGCCGCGCATCCCGATGAAGCTGCCGTCCTGCTTACGCGCCATGCGCGCTTGCAGCGTCACCGCGGAGTGGAAATACGCTCCGCCCCCGGCTCCGGAGAGCTGCGGCGCGAGCGTTGAGATCGGGAGGTCTTCGACCTCCACCGTGACGGTGGCGTCGCCTTCGCGTGTCTCACGCCGTTCGACGGTGAGATCCCACCCGTCGCCGTCCTTCTCGATGATCTGCATCCAGGCTTTGCTGCGCGCCTCGCCGAGCGGCTGCCAGGACACGTTGGCGACGCTGAGCGCCGGACCGGCGAAGCGATCGTCGAGATGCAGGGTCGCATCGTGGATCGCGACCTTTTGCAAGCCGGCCTCGCGCATGATCGTGTCGGCCTTGATGACGCGATCCATGAATGTCGATGCGGCGTTGCGGATGAGGTCGGCGCCGCTCCCTTTCTGCGCCAGCCGTGGCGATACCGCGACGCCGATCGTGAGGCCGGAGACAGTGACGGAGTCGAGGCTGATCTTGCCGCCGAAGAGGACGGAGAGAGCCGTGTTGGTGGAGACTTCCTGCGCCGACACGGCCGCGGTGCCGGGCATCGAAAGATCGATATCCCTGATCCGCAGCACGACGCCCTGGTCGTCGCGATAGGCGATCGCGGTCGATCCGACACGCACCCGCGAGCCCGCGGGCATGCTGTCCTCGATCGCCGCCGCGACGCGGCCCGAGAGGAAGCCAAGATTGATCGAGCCGCGGGTGACCTTCCAGTAGAGGCCGCCGGCGGTGACGGCGATGAGAAGGACGAAAACGCCGACGACCGCCACGATGCGGTGCAAAAGCCGCCGCCGCTGCGCTACGACGTGCAGTTCGGACGATCCCTCGGCTTCGTGGGTTACTTTCAGCATATCCCTGTCAGGAGCACGGAGATTCTTGTCGCGACCTGCGCGTTTCCCATCCTATACGATTCAAACCCGGCAGGGCAGCGATCTCCTTCATCCGCCCGCCTCGCCTGTTTCAGGACCAATATTGACCCGAGGATGACATGACGACCAGTTTGAAGGAGGGCGACAAGGCGCCCGATTTCGATCTCCCGACCGATGGCGGCGGACGCTTTCGCCTGAGCAAAGCGCGGGGCGCGCCCGTTGTGGTGTATTTCTACCCGAAGGACGACACCTCCGGCTGCACCTTGGAGGCGATCGATTTCACCGGCAGCAAGGCGGCCTTCGACCGCCTGAAGACCACGGTCGTCGGCATCTCGCCGGACGCGCCGAAGGCGCATGACAAGTTCAAGGCCAAGCACGACCTCTCCATCATGCTCGCCGCCGACGAGGAGAAGACCGCCGCGAACGCCTATGGGGTGTGGGTGGAGAAGTCGATGTACGGGCGCAAATACATGGGCGTGGAGCGCTCGACCTTTCTCGTCGATCGCGACGGCAAGATCGCCAAGGCCTGGCGCAACGTGAAGGTTCCCGGGCACGTCGCCGACGTGCTCGCCGCCGCCAAGGCGCTTGCCGGCTAACACGCGAAGGCGCTTGCCAAGGATGGCTGATACAACAGATCGTTAACCTTAAGGAATCATGATCGGGCAACGAATCCACGCACGCCCGATCATGGTACATCCGAGCCAGCGACAGCCACATTACACGCCGCGCAAGCCGTCCTGGTCCCTGACCTTCCGGCGCGGCGATACGACTCGAGCCTATCCGATCCGGCCGTTCCTCGTCGGCTCCGCGCTCGGCCTCTTCGTCTTGCTCCTCGTCGCCTATGTCGGGGCGACGGCCTATCTGGTCTATCGCGACGATCTCCTCGGGGCCGCCGTCTCGCGCCAGGTCGAGATGCAATATTCCTACGAGGATCGGATCGCGGCGCTCCGTGCCGAGCTCGACAGGGTGAGCAGCCGCCACGCCGTGCAGACGGAGGGCGTGGAGCAGCAGCTTGCCACCTTGCTGGATCAGCAGGAGACGATCGAACGGCGCCAGGCTGCGCTCGATGTGCTCGTCGGCCAGGCCCGCGCCGCCGGCATCTCCGTGGCGAGCGGCGCACCGCGGCTGCCGCAGGCGCGGCCGGGAGACGACAATGCCGCGGGCGCGGCTCCTGAGGACACCGGGTCCGCCCCGCTCGGGTACCTGCCCGAAGCGCCGGCGGACGACGACGTGATCTCAAAGACCCTTCTCAAGCACGACCGTTCCGCCGTGGCGGCGGGGCACAACATCCGTCCGATCCTGTCGAAGGTCGGCGCGTCGCTGGAGCGCGTCGAGACGCGCCAGTCCGATGCCCTCGATGCGCTGAGCGCGGCGGCCGGAAGCGAGGCCGGGCGGCTGACCGACGCGCTTTCCTCGATCGGCGTGGACACGAGCGCCAACATGGGCGGCCCGCTGGAGGAAGAACCCGGACCGCGCGGCGGCCCCTTCGTGCCTCCCGAGACCCTGCATTTCGTCGAGCGGACCGCGCTCCTGAAAGGCACGCTCGACGACATCGCAGCACTTCGGCAGCACGCCGTGGCGCTTCCCGTGCGCATGCCGGTCAAGGCGCTCTACATCTCCAGCCGCTTCGGCTACCGCGTCGACCCGTTTTTGAAGCGGAAGGCCTTCCACGCCGGGCTCGACTTCGTCGCCGAACCCGGAACGCCGGTCCGCGCCACCGCGCCGGGCACCGTCGTCTTCGCCGGCAGCAACGGCGGCTACGGCGAGATGGTGGAGATCAGGCACGCCGACGGCGTCAGCACGCGCTACGGCCATCTCTCGAAAATCCTGGTCGCGCGCGGCACGCAGGTCGAAGCGGGCGCGAAGATCGGTTTGGTCGGCTCCACCGGCCGCTCGACCGGCCCGCATCTCCACTACGAGACGCGGCGCGATGGCGATGCGGTCAACCCGGCGCTCTACCTCGCCGCGGGCAAGGCGCTGCGCAGCGGCTCCTAGAGATCGGTCGCTAGGTCGCCGGCCAAATCGGCGGCGTGCCGTCGAAGACCGCGCGCATGAAACCCGATGTTTTCACCCATTTGCCGTCCGGATCCGGGAACGTGGCGTTTGCCTCGCTCGGCGGCAGATAGTTTCCGTGGTCGTAATTGCTGTCGTCGGGGATCTGCCAAGGCGGAACCGTCGCGCCGATCGGCTCGGGCGGACCGTGTCGCCCCAATGCGGAGCGAAACGGGCTTTGGCGGAGATTGAGAAGATCGGCGATCGGATCGCCGACGGGATAAGCGAGTTGCAGCACGCGATCCTTGCGCGAGGCGAGGACGGAGATGACGCCGGCATTGGCGAAAGCCGCCGCGTATTCCTTGGTCAGGCAGTCGTCGTCGACGGCCGCAGCGGTCAAACATACCGATCGCAGCTTGCGGCTGAGGTTCTTTGCCGCTTCGAGCGCCACCCGGGCTCCAAGGCTGTGGGTCACGAACGAAAAGCTTCGCGCCTTGCCGAGACGGCGATTGCAGAATCGCGCGACGCGTCGCCCGCTATCCTTGGCGTCGCCCCCTTCGAACGGGTAGTTGATCACCGGGATCCAGAAGTCGCCGGGCCACAGCACGGCGACGAACAGGACGGATGGCGGCAGGTTCAGCATTGCTTCGAGGCGGCAGAGGCTGTGCGTCCCGGCGTTGAAATTGACATTGAAGCCGTGCGTGGCGAACAGGATGTCGCGGCCGCTTGCGCGGGCGACGAAGGCGTTCTCCGACAGCTCCTTGAGCTGCGTCGTCGCTCCGGCGTTTCCTTCAAGGAAGCTCGGATCCTTCACCCCGCCTGCCCGCGGCTGCTGGCGCAGGTTCATAAAGATCGTCATCCGCGGGCCTACCCTCTCACCGACTTGAAGGCGTTTACCGCGGAGGTGATCGCGCCGGTCAGATCCTTGGCGATCGGCGCAAGCGGAACGGAAATCAGGCCAATCAGGAGGGCGACAGCGAAGTGCTTGGAGGCAAGGTAGTCGCCGAGATCGCCGCCGACGACCACCCAGCCGCCAAGCGCGGCCAACACGATCGCAAAGGCCCCCGCGATTACTCTCGCGGTGTTGCGATATCGCTGTTCGGCAAGCTCGAAGCCCGCATCGAGCTGCGCGTCGACGGTCGCATCGAAGCGGCCAAGGACGCCGATCTCCTGCTCCGTCAGCGTTTCGCCATTGGCAACCTTGGTCGCGGCGCTCTGCAGCATCGCCGCGTCGACCCCCGGCGCGCCGGCTGCGACGGCCGTCGCAGTGGCCGGCGTCAGGCCAAGCCGGATCAGCGCCTTGACGGTTGCCTTCTGGTCGGCCTTGGCGACGCCGTTGATCCAGTTCGCGTGAACGGTGGCGTAGGGGTCCTTCGCGTCGACGAGCAGGAGTGCCGCGACGTAAGGCTCGATCGCGGCCTGGATGAAGCCGTAGCCGATATTCGAGACGCCGCCGCGATAGGCCTTGGTCGCGTCGACAAGCGCAAAGGCCGCGGTGCCGAGCGCGCTGATCGCAGCCAGAATTTCTCCAATTCCCGGCAAATCGAATGCCATCTCACCCCCTCCGGCAAGAGACAGACCCCAGATTCCGGCAATTCCCTCCTGAAATCAATAGTTGCATCGACGCGCAACGAACGGTGCGTCGCTGATGCGATAAGCGCCTAGTTCAAATCCGCGCCCTCCCCGGCTTCGCCGCCGGGGCTGCCGGTGATGCGCTGCGCGAGCGAGGCTTCCATGAAGCGGTCGAGATCGCCGTCGAGCACGTTCTGCGGCGAGGTGCTCTCCACGCCGGTGCGCAGGTCCTTCACAAGCTGATAGGGCTGCAGCACGTAGGAGCGGATCTGGTGGCCCCAGCCGATTTCCGTCTTGGCGGATTCGAGCTCCATGGCTTCCGCCTCGCGCCTCTTCAATTCCTCTTCGTAAAGGCGCGAGCGAAGCATCTCCCAGGCGGTGGCGCGGTTCTTGTGCTGTGAGCGCTCGCTTTGGCAGGCGACCGCGATGCCGGTCGGAATATGCGTCAGGCGCACGGCGGAGTCCGTCGTGTTGACGTGCTGCCCGCCGGAGCCGGAGGAGCGGTAGGTGTCGACCCGGACGTCGCCCTCGTTGATCTCCACCTGGATGGAATCGTCGACCACGGGATAGACCCAGACGCTGGCGAAGCTCGTATGCCGGCGCGCATTGGAATCGAACGGCGAGATGCGCACCAGCCGGTGCACGCCGGATTCCGTCTTCAGCCACCCATAGGCAGCCTCGCCCTTGATCTGGATTGTCGCCGACTTGATCCCGGCCTGCTCGCCGTCCTGGATTTCAAGCACATCGACCTTCGAGCCGCGCGCCTCCGCCCAGCGCGTGTACATGCGCAGCAGCATCTCCGCCCAGTCCTGGCTTTCAGTGCCGCCTGCTCCGGCGTGGATTTCCAGATAGGCGTCGTTCTGATCGGCCTCCCCGGAGAGAAGCGTCTCCACCTGCCGCCGCGTCATCTCGCGCGCCATCCGCTCGATCGCCGCCTCCGCCTCGCTTACGATCGCGGCGTCGCCGTCGGCCTCGCCGAGCTCGATCAGGCCGAGATTGTCGTCAAGCTCGCGCTCCGCGGTCTTGACCGCTTCGATCGCGGTGTCGAGGTGCTGCCGCTCGCGCATCACCGACTGCGCTTCGGCCGGGTCGTTCCAGAGGTCGGAACTCTCGACGCGCGCGTTCAGCTCCTGAAGCCGTCTTTCCGCGACATCCCAGTCAAAGATGCCTCCGGATCAGCGCGACCGCGTCGCGGATTTCGTCGACGAGCGCCTGCGTTTCGGCCCGCATGCTCAAACCTCCCGAAAGCGTGTTTCCCGGAGACCCCGGGCAACGGAAAAGGCGCGGAACTCGATCCGCGCCTCGCGCCCAAAAGATGGGAACCGCGGGCCGCTTAGTAAAGACCGCCGGTCCCGGTTGCAACGCCCTGCGTGCGCTCCTCGAACAAATCGCGGCTTTCTTAGTCTTCGTCAGATGGCCGCAAGAAGCTCCGCAACTACAAGGCGCACAGACACCATGCATGCAAAAGATTCGCTGGAGGGCGGGTGTTGTGTTAACATTCTATTACTTGAATAGTTCGAATGCGATTGAACGGGAGTCCGCCATGGCCGTCTTTCGCCATTGCGCCGGTGCCTTTGCACTGGCCCTTTTTGCTCTGAACACCGGCCAGAGCTTCGCCGCTGAAGAACCCAGCGGCACGACCGTCGCCGTCATCCCCGCCGCGGCCGCCTCCGGCTTGAACGGCAAACGCGTACTTGAGGTCACGGGGCCCGTCTTCATGGGCGACCGCGTCCAGACGGGACCGGCTGGCGAGGCGCAGATCAAGTTCAGGGACGACACGCGCCTCGTCGTGGGCCCGAATTCGCGCATGGTGATCGACGCCTTTGTCTTCAACAACGACAACACGGCGCGCCAGGTCACCATGAAAGCGTTCAGGGGAACGTTCCGGTTCATCACGGGCAACAGCCGCAAGCAGGCCTATTCGATCCGCACACCTACGACGACCATCGGCGTTCGCGGCACCCGCTTCGACTTCTCCGTGGAGCGGGACGGCGAGACCCGTTTTGCGCTGCTGGAGGGAGAGGCGAGGCTCTGTGACGGTCGCGGACGCTGCAAGGAAATTCGCGGCACCTGCGCGGTCGCGGTGGTCCGGCCGCGCGAGGGCATCTCCGATCCGCTGGCCGGAGCCGAAAAGGCGCAGATCCTGGCCGCTTCGTTTCCCTACGTGAAGTCGCAGGCCAGGCTGCGGCCAGAGTTCCGCGCCGAGACCAGCGGCTGTCTGCTGAAGCGGGCGAGCCTGGAGCGCCAGCGGGACATTCTTCTCTACCAGCCCGTCGATGTGCCGACCCCGAACGTCGCACCGCCGCCCGGGACAACGCCCACACCCACGCCAACGCCAACCCCGGATCCGACCCCGACACCCTCCGCGACGTTGGGAAACCCCGGGAATAACAAGGCGGTGGGGAATGCCGGCGAGACGCCTAATAACAAGGGTGGGTGGGGCGAGCCGAGTGGCGGTCCGGGCACGCAAGGGCGCAGCGGCGCCGTCGCAAGCAATGGAAACGGCGGCGGCAATAACGGAAATAAGGGGAACAACGGCAACAACGGCAACAACGGCAAAGCGCTCGGGCACAACAAATAGCCGGCCGCACCGGCGGCTCTGGTTGCCAAGACTTATCGGAAGCTGATCATCCGCAGGGCCCTGTCGGCCCGGCAGCCATCTGAACGGTGCTCAGTAAAGACCGCCGGTCCCGGTTGCGACGGCGCGGTCGGCCTCTGGCGAGACCGATTGCGGGATGCCCATCGAATCCTGATAGCCGATGATGGAATAGGTCGAGGGCGGCGCGGTCCCGGGCTTGAAGGCTTCCAGGATCACGTCGGGATCGCCGGCCTGGGCGCGCAGCCCCGTGCGGCGGTCGATCGGGATCAGGTCGATCCCGGGCGGCACCTGGAATTCCTTCGGCGGCTCGTTCTTGAGCGCCGTCTTCATGAACTCCACGAAGACCGGTGCGGCGACGTGGCCGCCCGTCATGCCGCGGCCCATCGGGCGCGGCTTGTCGTAGCCGATGAACACGCCGCAGACGAGGTCCGGCGAGAAGCCGACGAACCAGGCGTCCTTCTCGTCGTTGGTGGTGCCGGTCTTGCCGGCGATCGGCTTGCCGACCGCGCGCACGCGGGTCGCCGTGCCGCGCTTCACCACGCCCTCCATCATGGAGGTGATCTGGTAGGCGGTCATCGGATCGAGCACCTGCTCGCGATTGTCGATGAGCGTCGGCTCCGGCTGTCCATTCCAGCTCGCCGCGTCGCAAGCTTCGCACTTGCGCTGGTCGTGCTGATAGATGGTGCGGCCGAAACGATCCTGGATGCGGTCGATCAGCGTCGGATCGATCTTGCGCCCGCCATTGGCGATCGTCGCATAGGCGGTGACGAGCCTGAGCACCGTCGTCTCGCCGGCTCCGAGCGCCATCGGCAGATACGGCGCGAGATTGTCATAGATACCGAAGCGCTTGGCGTATTCGGCGACGAGCGGCATGCCCATGTCCTGGGCAAGCCGGACGGTCATCACGTTGCGCGACTTCTCGATGCCGGTCCTGAGCGTCGCCGGCCCATAGAACTTGCCGCCGTAGTTCTCCGGCCGCCACACCTCGTTACCGGCATGGATCTCGATCGGCGCGTCCATGACGACGGAGGACGGCGTGTAGCCGTTGTCGAGCGCGGCGGAATAGACGAAGGGCTTGAAGGCTGAGCCCGGCTGGCGCCAGGCCTGGGTGGCGCGGTTGAACTCGCTCTCCGCATAGGAGAACCCGCCCTGCATCGCGAGCACGCGGCCGGTATAGGGGTCCATCGCCACGATCGCGCCCTGGATTTCGGGCGGCTGGCGCAGCGCGAAGCTCCCCGGCGTATCGGCAAGCGCTTCCACGTAAATGACGTCGCCGGGCTTCAGGACCGAGCCCACACTCGAAATCCCGCTCTTCGCCCATTTCATCGTAGAAAGCGGAAGCGTCCCTTTCTCGCGTTCCGGCGCAAGCGATCCGTCGGCCTGGGTCGGCGGCTGCAAACCGATCGTCGCCTCGCTTCCGCCCGTCTCCAGCACGACCGCGAGCCGCCATTCAGGCACGTCGGACAGAGCCGTGATCTTGCCGAGGGGTTGGCCCCAATCGCCGGAGACGTCGATCGTCGAGACGGGACCGCGATAGCCGCGCTTCTGGTCGAAGGCGATGAGGCCGTCTTGGAGCGCCTTGCGGGCGAGCGCCTGCAGCTTGGGATCGAGCGTGGTGCGGACCGACAGCCCGCCTTCATAGAGCTTCTTGCTCCCGTACATGTCGATCAGGTCGCGGCGCACTTCCTCGGCGAAGAATTCCGAGCCGAAGAGGTAGGTGCCGCGCGGCCGCGGCGTCACATCAAGCGCCGCCGCCTTCGCCGCCTCGCCGTCGGCGGTGCGGATGTAGCCGTTCTCCATCATGCGGTCGATGACCCAGTTCCGTCGCTCGACCGCGCGGTCCTCGTGGCGGAAGGGATTGTAGTTCTCCGGCGCTTTGGGGAGCGCCGCGAGATAGGCCGCCTCGCCGATCGTGAGCTGGTTGATCGGCTTGTTGAAGTAGTTGAGCGCCGCTGCCGCCACGCCGTAGGAGCCGAGCCCGAGATAAATCTCGTTCAGATAGAGCTCGAAGATCTTGTCCTTGGAGTAGGCCTGCTCGATCCGGAGCGCCAGCAGCGCCTCCTTGATCTTGCGCTCGTAGGAGACCTCGTTGGAGAGGAGGAAGTTCTTCGCCACCTGCTGGGTGATGGTCGAGGCTCCGATCGGGCGCTTGCCGGAGCCGCGATTGCGCAGGTTGACCAGCGCGGCGCGGGCGATGCCGGAAATATCGATGCCGTCGTGCTCGTAGAAGTTCTTGTCCTCGGCGGAAAGGAAGGCCGCCTTGATCAGGTCCGGCACCGCCTGGATGGGCAGATAGAGGCGCCGCTCGCGCGCATGCTCGGCGACCAGCTGGCCGTCCGCAGCATGGATGCGCGTCATCACCGGCGGCTCGTATTCCGCCAAACTGTCGTAGTCGGGTAGGTCGGCGTTGAACGTCTGCAACAAGACGCCCGCGGCCACAGCGAGACTGAGCAGCATGAAGGCCCCTATCCCGAAAACGTAGCCAAGTAGCCTTAATAACATGCCTAGGGCGCCTTGGGATGAATCAAGCGGTTCATTGCCTACCCGATTCCTCGCCTTTTATGATGAAACTGAGGCGAAAGCCCAAGGAATTCAATGGTTTTTCCGGGGTTCTGAAGAGGCGGTGGCGCTGTGGTCGAATTACCACGGCCCGGCTTCACTGTCCGGCGGTCATTCTTCCGCCAAGGAAGCCTTCAATCGCGCGCGCCACCGTGTGCGCTTCGTTTGCCGGCCAGGCATCGGATTTGAAGAGCTTCTCATCGTCCGCGTTGGACAGATAGCCGAGTTCGAGCAGGACGGATGGCACTTCCGGGGCCTTGAGGACTTTGAAGGACGCGCGCCGCCAAGGGTTGGAGTTCAGTGCCACCTCGTCGCGCATGTCGCCAACGAGCGATTTCGCGAAGCGGACGGAAAAATTCTTGGTCTCGCGGCGGGCGAGGTCGAAGAGGATGTCGGCGACGTCGTCGGGCTGGTCGTCGAGCGCCAGGCCGGCCAGGATATCGGAGCGGTTTTCCTGCTCCGCCAGCGCCTGGGACAGCGCGTCGGAAGCGTCGTCGGAGAGCGTGTAGACGGTGGCGCCGCGCACGTATTTCTCGCGTACCGTGTCGGCGTGCACGGAGACGAAGAGCGCGGCTTTGTGGTCGCGCCCGAATTGCACCCGGTTGCCGAGCGAAACGAACACGTCCTCGTCGCGCGTCAAAAGCGGCTCAAGCTTCCCGCCCGCCTTGATCTGCCGCGCCAGCTCCAGCGCGAACTTCAGCGTCAGGTCCTTTTCGAGGGTTCCGTCCTTGCCGACCGCGCCTGAATCGATGCCGCCATGCCCGGGGTCGATGACCACCACCGGGAGCCCGCTTTTCGGCTCCGGGGTCTCAGTCGCGCCCGGCCGAGCTGCGGGCAGGCGCGGCGGACGGTCGGTCAGCGCCGCCGCCTGGAAGGCTTTCTCGGAGGTCGGAACCATGTCGACGACGAGCCGCGCCGGCTCGTTTCCGACGGGATCGAGCACGAAGGTGTTGATGACATCGACCGGCTTGGCGAGGTCGAGCACCACGCGTCCCCGCCCGGGCGCAATCAAGCCGTAGCGATAGTCGCTGACGAGCCCCCGCCCCTCGCCCGGCTTCCCCGGCACGCCGAACGTCACGTCCGGCATGTCGATCACGAGCCGGTTGGGATTGGCGAGGCGAAGGAGGTTGTATTCGGGGTTTCGGGCAAGATCGACGACGAAGCGCGTGCGATCCGTATCGCCGACCGCCCGCATGTCGCCGACAACGTTCTGCGCCGCGCCGCCCGCGATTCCCCAGGCGAAGACGGCAAGAATGGCGAAAAGGACGAGGCGCAGCGTCAGTCGGATCAAATCGGACCTCCGGAGGCCTCCATCGCCCGACTCGGCGGCCGAGGCAAGGCTAGATGATGGCGACGCGGAGTCCGGTGCCGCCGCCGATTTGGTTAGCCGGCGGGGCGCCCGCAACCTGCCACTTGCGCCGGAATGCGGTCATCACGACATTGTAAGTCGAATAGCAAGCATGGCGTGACACGGTTGTGGGCGTCGCTATTGCATTCAATCGCGGGCGTTTCTAAGAAGGTGCCCGACGGATTCCTCCTTGGCCGCGGACCGGCGCGCATGTGACGCGACCCGCTCGCCAGCCGCAAATTGCCGGATTTCGGCCAGGTCGAAGACGGGCTCATGCGCCAGGCGGCGCAGGAGCCACGATTACGGGACGAATCGTCCCGCTGTCCTGAAAGGCCGCCGATGCATTTCCGGCATCCGACATCCGTAGAACTGCCCCAGAGCCCGGCATATGGCCGGCGCATCGCTGGCGGCCGGGTCGGAGCGGAAGGCACCCGCGAAGCGCGCCTTTCCCCCATCAACAGAATTGGACCCGCTGCCGTCCGCGGCGTTTATCGGCCGGGTCCGGAGTCAATTTTCCATGTCAAACAAGATGCTTATCGACGCGACCCACCCGGAGGAAACCCGGGTTGTGGTGCTACGCGGAAACCGGGTTGAGGAGTTCGATTTCGAAGCTGCCGACCGGCAGCCGCTCAGGGGCAATATCTATCTCGCCAAGGTAACCCGGGTCGAACCGTCGCTGCAGGCGGCGTTCGTCGACTACGGCGGAAATCGCCACGGGTTCCTGGCGTTCTCCGAAATCCACCCCGACTACTACCAGATTCCCTACGCCGATCGTCAGGCGCTCCTGCAGGAGCAGGCCGAGGCCGACGCCGAAGAGGCGGAGCGCGACGACGAGGAGGCGACGCACGACGCGGAGGAATCGCAGCGCGCCGAGGAAGAGAACGGCGCCGACGAGGCTGACGAGGCCCCCGAAACGCTGGAAGGCGGAGGCCCGGAGGCGCACGCCGCCGAAGATGGGCCGGAGGGCGAGGAGTCTGACGAGCAGTCGGATGGGCCGGAGCCGGTCGAAGCGATGGCCGCGGACGTGGCGTCGTCCGACGAGGTGAGCGAGCCGGCCGCGGAGGACGCACGGGAAGACGGTGCGCCCGAAGACGGCGCGGAGATGCGGGCCGACGAAGCGTCCGAAGCGGAGACCGAGGCAGCAGAAGAGCCAGCGGCCCAGGACGCAGCCACGGACAACGGAGCGCGCGCCTCCGAACGGGAGCGGGAACACGAAGAGGACGAGAAGGTCGAGAGCGTCGGCGCGGAAGACGCGCTGGAAGAGCTGCCCGAGCGGCGCAAGCCGCGTCCCCGCCAGTACAAGATCCAGGAAGTCATCAAGCGGCGGCAGGTGCTCCTCGTGCAGGTCGTCAAGGAGGAGCGCGGCAACAAGGGCGCGGCGCTCACCACCTACCTTTCGCTCGCCGGCCGCTATTCCGTGCTGATGCCGAACACGGCGCGCGGCGGCGGCATCTCCCGCAAGATCACCACGCCCGTCGACCGCAAGCGGATGAAGGGGATCGCCTCGGAGCTGGAAGTGCCGGAGGGGATGGGCGTCATCCTCAGGACCGCCGGCGCCAATCGCACCAAGAGCGAGATCAAGCGCGACTTCGAATACCTGCTCAGGCTCTGGGAGAATGTGCGCGAGCTGACGCTGCGCTCCTCCGCGCCGAAGCTCGTCTACGAGGAAGGCAACCTCATCAAGCGTTCGATCCGCGACCTCTATTCGCGCGAGATCGACCAGGTCGTCGTCGCCGGCGACGATGCCTATCGCGAGGCGAAAGACTTCATGCGCATGCTCATGCCGAGCCATGCGCGCAACGTGCAGCTCTACAAGGAGAGCGTCCCGGTCTTTTCGCGCAGCGGCGTTGAGGCGCAGCTCGATGCGATGTTCTCGGCGCAGGTGACTCTGAAATCGGGCGGCTACATCGTCATCAACCAGACCGAGGCGCTGGTCTCCATCGACGTCAATTCCGGGCGCTCCACGCGGGAGCATTCCATCGAGGACACCGCGCTCAAGACCAACCTGGAAGCGGCGGAGGAGATATCCCGCCAGCTCAGGCTGCGCGACCTTGCCGGGCTGATCGTCATCGACTTCATCGACATGGAGGAGAAGCGCAACAACCGCTCGGTGGAACGCAAGCTGAAGGACTGCCTGCGCGCCGATCGCGCCCGCATCCAGGTCGGCCGCATATCGCATTTCGGCCTCCTGGAGATGTCGCGTCAGCGCATCCGCACGGGCGTCCTTGAAAGCTCAACCGTCCCCTGCCCGCATTGCCGCGGCACCGGGCAGGTGCGCTCCGTGTCGTCGCTCTCGCTGCAGATTCTGCGCGCGCTCGAGGATCATCTTCTGCGCCACAGCGGTCATCACCTGCTGGTGCGCACCCGCGAGGAAGTGGCGCTCTATGTGCTGAACCAGAAGCGCCGGCATCTCGCCGAGCTCGAAGCCCGCTTCGGGGCGGCGATCAACATCAGCGGCGAGACGCCGGAGAACGGCGCCGGCTACGTGATCGAACGCGGCGCCGCCGTCGAGGACCGGCCGGAAACGACCGGCGCCGTCGCCATGCGCGACATGCCCGAGGTTGCCGCGCCTGAGGCGGAACCGGAAGAGGAAGTCGAGCGCGAAGCCGAAAGCACCGAGGAAGGGCGTGAGCGCCGTCCGCGTCGCCGCCGCCGCCGTCGCGGCAATGGCGACGACCGCCACGAGCACCGCCATGCCGAGGCCGAGGAGGCCGACGGTGAGCGGGAGGAAGAGGACGAAGACCAAAACCAGGACCAAGACCAGGAGCGCGCGGCCTCCGGCGGCGAGGAAGCTTCCGAAGGTGCCGAGGGCCGCGACCAGCGCCGCCGGCGTCGTGGCCGGCGCGGCGGCCGTCGTCGTGGCCGCGCGCGCGAGAACGGCGAGCAGGCGGAGAACGGCCAGCGTGCCGAGTCCAATGGCCAGGCAGAGTCCGCCGCGGCGGGCTTTGAGGACGAGCGCGACGAGAACGAGGCACCGGCCCCGCTTGAGCTGGAGCCCGTTTCGGGCCCGTACGCGGAAGCGCCCGCGATAGCGGTCGAAGCCGAAGACGACGCGATACGCGCACACCCCTACGAAAGCGACTTGGTCGCGGAGGAGCCGCGAGCCGTCGCCGAAGCGATCAGCGTGGAGCCCGTCGCCCAAGAGCCCGAGCCGCGGGAAGAGGAGTTCCAGGAAGCGGAGTCGCGCGAACAGGTTGTCGCCGAGCCGGAGGCTGACGACGACCGTCCGAAGCGCACCGGCTGGTGGAACCGCCGCTCTTCGTTCTTCTAGGCAACGCGGAGAGCTTCAGGCATCTGTCGTCGTTGCCGGGCTTGACCCGGCATGACGACATTGATGTCGTGGCCGGTGCTCCTACGGAAACAGCGGCAGCTGCTGAAGGCCCGTCGTCTCGTCGAGGCCGAAGGCGATGTTCATGTTCTGCAGCGCCTGGCCGGCTGAGCCTTTCACCAGGTTGTCGAGCACCGAGATGACGATGGCGCGGCCGGGGATGCGGTCGGCGAAAACGCCGACCTGCACGTAGTTGGAGCCGCGCACGTTCTGGGTCTGCGGCAGCACGCCCTTCGGCGCGACATGCACGAAGGGCTCCTCGGCATAGGCGTCGGACAGCGCCTTGCGCAGATCGTCCGCTGTCCCGCCCGCGAGCCGCACATAGGATGTGCAGAGCTCGCCGCGGCTCATCGGGATCAGATGCGGGGTGAAGTTGATTGTCACCGTCTGGCCGGCGGCAATCCCGATTTCCTGCTCGATCTCCGGCGCGTGCCGGTGCTTCGCCACCGAATAGGGCGAGAGCCCCTCGCCCGCCTCGGTGAAGAGCGTGTTCTGCTTCAAACCGCGCCCGGCGCCGGAGACGCCCGATTTGGCGTCGACGATGATGTCGCCGACATCGATCAGCCCGGCCTTCGCGATCGGCACGAGCGCCAGCAGCGCCGCCGTCGGATAGCAGCCGGGACAGGCGATAAGCCGCGCGCGCCGTATCTTGTCGCGATAGAACTCCGTCAGCCCGTAGACCGCTTCCTTCTGCAGCGCCGGCGCACGGTGCTCATGGCCGTACCATTCGGCGTAGACCGCCATGTCGGAGAGGCGAAAATCCGCCGACATGTCGATCACCTTCACCTTCGGGTTTGCGGCGAGCACCGCGGCAGTGATCTCCTGGGTGGTGCCGTGCGGCAACCCGCAGAAGACGGCGTCGAGCTTCGTCCAGTCGACCCTCTCCCATTCGATGAGGGTCGGCAGGTCGAGCATGAAGAAATGCGGAAAGACCTCCGCCATCGCCTTGCCGGCATGGGTGTTGGCGGTGAGCGCCGCGATCTCCACGTTCGGATGGCGCGCGGCGAGGCGTACCAGGTCCGCGCCGGTATAGCCGGACGCGCCGAGAACGCCGATCCTGATCCTGTCCATCGCCTTGGCTCCGCGGGAGAAACGCGGCTGCGGTCTAGCGGCTTGCCGGCGCGGAGTAAACGTCAGGTCGGGCGAGCCGGCCGGAGGCGGCGCGGCTGAACACCATTACAACCGGTGCAGTGCGGCTCCGGACGTTTGACGGCGGTCCGAAAACGCTTTTGAAAGGCGAATCGGCAAAATTTGCGTGCATCGCTTTTGGATCGAGCCTCAGGGGTCAATTTGGCTGCTTCCGGCAAGGCTGTGAGGAGAGAGGCGCAGACGCGTTCTCCTACGGAAGGCTCGACGTCAGCCGAGCGCAAACCTCGCTCCGTGCTCGACTTCCTGTGGCTGGAAAAGACGCTGATCGTCGCCGTCGCAACGACTGCCATCGTCTATTCCGTCGGAGCGGTCTGGTTCGACGACATTTCCGATCCGCTTGTCTTCGGCGGCCTATTCATCTGGATCTTCTTTGTGATGGTGTGGTCCGCCTTTTCCGCGGTTCGTCATGCCGACAGCCTCGCGGAATTGCTGGGAGAGCCCTATGGCACTCTGATCCTGACCATCTCGGTCACGGTCATCGAGATATCGGTGATCAGCGCCGTGATGCTGACCGGTAGAGCCGAGCCCGCACTGGCCCGCGATACGATGATGGCGGTCATGATGCTGGTGCTCAACGGCATGGTCGGCCTTTCGCTGCTCATCGGCGGGCTCAAGCATCGCGAACAGAGCTTCAACCTGGACAGCGCTCGCGCCTTCCTCTCCGTGCTGATCACATTGGCGACGCTGTCTCTGGTGGTGCCGCGCTATACGATCTCCACCAGCGACGCCACTCTGACGCACGTCCAGTCGGTGCTCTTCTGCATCATGACGTTGGTGCTGTACGGAACATTTCTTGCCATCCAGACGACCCGTCACCGGGGGTTCTTTCTCGAGCCGCAGGATGCCGGCGATGAGCATCGTCCTCCTGAGCACGGCAAGCATCCCGACGGCCTGGAGACCCAATCGATTCTCTACCATGCGATTTTTTTGATCCTGACGCTGCTCCCGATCGTGCTGTTGTCCAAGAAGCTGGCGATCGTACTGGATGCGGGAGTCGTTGCGCTCGGCGCGCCGTCGGCCCTAGGCGGCGTGGTGATCGCGGTCCTGATCCTTGCGCCCGAGGGGCTGGCGGCGTTCCATGCGGCGGCTCGCAATCATCTGCAGCGCGCAGTCAACATCAGCTTGGGCTCGGCTCTCGCCACGATCAGCCTGACGGTGCCGGCCGTTATCGGCGTTGGCTTGCTCACGGGGACCAGCGTCCTCCTCGGCCTAGACGGAAGCGAGGCGGTGCTGCTTCTGCTGACATTGATCCTCAGCCTGGTGACCTTTGGCGGGCGGACGAATGTCCTTCTGGGCACGGTCCACCTGGTCGTCCTGGCGGTCTATGTCGTCCTCATCTTCGATCCATGACCATGGAGCGGCATTCGCTGGCGGCGAATTCGCCCGCTGGCGCAACTAAAGGCGAGAGCAAGCATTTGAACCGTCTGAGATCAGCTGCGATTGACGCCGTCCCGATCCGCGAGCCGGGTGCGCAATTGCGTCCGCGAGCGGTTCGACGGTCTTCATGGAGGATGTCAATGCATCTCAAACGTTTGCCCGTCTTGCTGGCGGCCGTGGCGTCTCTGGCCGGTCCGGCCAATGCCGAAGGCAACGATGCGCCGGCGTGCGGCGCCTTCAGCATGACTGGCGGCGAGAAGATCATCCACGTCATCGACAACGACCCGATTGGGCCCTCGCTCGGCGATCAGCGCATCGGCTCACGGCAATTGCTCGAAGCCGCCGGCAAGGTCGTTGGAACGGTGTACTACAATTCCACCGTGGCCGCCGTCGAACCGGACGGCAGTGGCGGCGTGCTGACTTCTGCCTATTTCATCTCTTTTGCCGACGGCTGGATCGCGACCCAGTCGCTCTATGTGCTGAAAAACGCCTGGGACACCGGTCAAGGCGCGGGCGACGCGACCCTCGTCGTGTCGGGCGGAACAGGAACCTTTTCCGGAGCGACCGGCACGATCACTCTCAAGGCCGGCGATCCGCCCACCTATGTCTTCGATCTCACCTGCCACTGACCGCTTCTCGGTCCGCCGCTAGCTGAGCCCGACCCCGGTCTCGCGCTGGAAGTAGATCAGGTCGAGCGACGGCGCGGCTTCGCGCCCGCCGATCTCCGTCAGCAGGCAATGCACCTGCCCGCGGTGATGCGTCTGGTGATTGAAGAAGTGCGCCAGCGCGGGCGCGAGCCGCTGCGTGATGTCCGCCGGCCTGGAGACCGTCCGATAGCTGAACGTGCTGGCGAGCTTGTCGGTGTCGAGCGTATCCACCCACGCGCCGATCCGCGCGTCCTCCGCATCGCGCGCCTCCCTGAGGCTCGCGAAGTCGTCATAGGGGACTGCGTCGAGGTCGGTATAGGTAGGCCCTTCCCCGGTGAAGCGTCGCATCCAGATGCGGTCGCCGACGAGGACATGGTTCAGCGTGCGATGGATCGACCCAAAGAAGGCGCCGCGCTCCGCCCTGTAGTCGGCGTCCGAAAGCCGCGAAGCGGCATCATAGAGGCGGCGATTGGCCCATGCGTTGTAGTGGGCGAACATCGTGAAATGCGCTTTCATGCGGCCGCCTTTCGCTTCGGCCTGCCCGCCGACTTGGCCTCGCCCCTTGGCGCGGGAATGACACGCACCGTGTCGGGAAGGCAGGCGCGGATCGTCTCGGCGATGGCGTGGTAGCGCGGCGCGCGCGGATCGGTCGCGCGAAAGGCGAGCGCGATGACGCGGAATGCGCGCCTGTCCTTGATGGGCGTATAGCGGATGAGACCGCCGAAGGTCTCCTGATCGGCGGCGGCGAGGGCCGGCAGCAGCGAGCAGCCCGCGCCCGCGGCGACCATGTGGCGGAGCGTCTCCAGGCTCGTCGCGTGCCGCTGCGCGCCCGTCGCGCGGCCGCGGCAAAGCGCCAGCGCCTGGTCGCGCAGGCAATGCCCCTCCTCCAGGAGGATCAGGTGCGCGTGTTCGAGATCGTCGATCGTCAGCGCGCGGGAGGGAAGCGCCATCTCCGCCGGATGGATCGCCAGGAACGGCTCCTCGAAGAGCGGCACGATCTCAAGCCCCTCAGCGTCGAACGGCGTGGAGATCAGGGCGAGATCGCTTTCGCCGGCGACGAGCGACCCGACGATCTGTTCCGTCCGCCCCTCGCGCAGCACGAAATCGACCTGCGGGAAGCGCTCCCTGAGCGGCCGCAGGATGTGCGGCACGATGTAGGGGCCGAGCGTGGCGATGGCGTCGACGCGAAGCTGGCCGGAAAGTGCTTCGCTCGCCGAGGCAAGGTCGAGCAGGAGCTGCCCCTCCTCCAGAAGCCGCGTCGCCTGCCGGATCAGACGCGCGCCGGCTTCCGTGACGAGCACGCCGCGCGGGGTGCGCTCGAAGAGCGTGACGCCGAGCATCGCTTCGAGCTTCTTGATCTGCGCCGAAAGCGCCGGCTGCGAGACGCGGCAGCGCGTCGCCGCGCGGCCGAAATGCCGTTCCTCGGCGACGGCGGCGGCATATTCCAGATCGCGCAGCGACAGGCGGTTGAGCGACACGTGGATTGATCCCTTTTCCGATAGGGGTTCCTTATCGTATGGGCGCGTGTGCTGTCACCGCCATTATCACGTCATGCCTGCGATGCAGCACGGGCGCGTGCTCCGGCTTGCGCCGCCGCCCGCCCTTGGGCACTCTCTGCGCGATCGCGGAGGAACGGCCATGGCGATTGTTCTCTACGAGCTTTGCGGACGCGATCCGTCCCGATTGTTCAGCCCGCATTGCTGGAAGGCGCGGATGGCGTTGGCGCATAAGGGCCTCGCCTATGAGAGCCGGCCGACGCCGTTCACGCATATTCCGAAAATCGCCGGCGGATTCTCCAAGACGGTCCCCGTGCTCGACGATTCCGGGACGCTGGTGCGCGATTCCTTCGAGATCGCGCTTTATCTGGAGCGCGTCTACCGCAACCGTCCGTCGCTTTTCGGCGGCCCCGGCGGCGAGGCGATGGCGCGGTTCGTGGAGCGCTGGACGCAGTTCGGTCTTCAGGGGGCTCTCCTCCGCATGATCGTCGCCGACATCCACGATGCGCTCGATGCCCCGGACCAGGACTATTTCCGCAGCGACCGCGAGGTGAAGCTCGGCAAGCGGCTGGAGGACATCCAGGCGGGGCGTGAGGAGCGGGTCGCGGAGTTCCGCGAGGTCGCCCTGCGGCCGCTCCGCGAGACGCTCGCGATGCAGCCGTTCATCGGTGGAAAGGGCCCGCTCTTCTGCGACTACGTCGTCTTCGGGGCGCTGCAATGGGCGCGCGTTGCAAGCCCGTTCAAGGTGCTCGCCGACGACGATCCGGTCGCCGACTGGTTCGCCCGCTGCCTCGCTCTGCATGACGGGCTCGGTGCAAAGACGAAGGCGGCCGCCTGACACACGCGGCTGCGCCGGATCAATAAAGCTCCGTCGGCCAGGCGTAGTCGTGGGAGAGGGGTTCACGGAACGTGACCTCGACCATGTATCGCGTGACGAGGTCGACGCTGAAGATGTCGTGGTAGCGCTTCCATCCATTCTGCGCGACCACGCGCGCCTCCGCGTCGTCGGCGGCATAGCGCCCAATCCCCGCGACGAGGTCGTCGAGGTCGTCGAAGAAGGCAAGTTCCTTGTCGGAAAACAGGGAGCCGTAGCCCGATCCGCGATGCACGAAGGTCAGAAGCCCGTTGCCGACATATTGCGCGATCCGGTCTGACGAATAGAGCGGCCGGTTCATCTCCTTGTCGAGGCTGAGCCCCATCCGCGCGTCGGCGATCGCCTGGAGATAGGCGATGCCGAAGACAGGGGGCTTCCCGTCGAAGCCGCGAAAGTCGGTTCGAAGATCGGGCAGGCGCCGCTTGATCTCGCGGCACCATTCGGCGCGTTGCTTATCCCGCGTATCGCGCGTCGCGTGGAAGACGTCGTTGGCCGGGCTCGCATTGTCGAACGACCGGCCGGTATCGATGGCGCGGCAGACTGGGTTCGGCATGAAGGAGATGACGCGGCCTGGGCCGCTGAACTGCTTCAGCGCCTCTCCCGCCGTCGTCTGGAAGATGGCGTCGACGAGATCCGCGTGGAGCCGCACGTTCTCCACCGTTCTGGCCGTCATCAGATCGAGATTGCGGATCGCGAGCCGCGGCCGGTCGGGACGCGCGCGGATCGCTTCCAACGTCGCGCGCGCGATCAGGTCCGCCTGCGCAAGCACGATCATCTGCGGCGCGAAATTCTCCACCGTCTCGAGGAACCGCCGGTTCATGGTTTTGGCGCCGAGCGACTTGCTTCGAAGCGGCGTCGCGGTGCGCGCGACGTCGCGGACGCTGAACGTCATGACGTCGTGGCCGTTGCGCGTGAAGCCGTTCGCAAGCTTGCGGTTGGTGCTGAAGAACAGCGCCCCGTTCTCGCTCTCTCCGAAATTGCCGGCAAAAAGGATGCGCATCGAGGGCTCTGTGGCACGCGGGGCTCAGAGCGCTTCATGCCCCGCATGGCGCGGAGAGACAAGAAGAAGGCCGCGGGCGTGAACCCGCGGCCTTCAGCGGTGCTTGGGAGGACCGCTATTCAGCCGACCTCAGACAAGGTCGAAGCGGTCCGCGTTCATCACCTTGTTCCAGGCCGCCACGAAGTCGTGCACGAACTTCTCCTTGGAGTCGGCGCAGGCATAGACTTCCGCGAGCGCGCGGAGCTGCGAGTGCGACCCGAAGATCAGGTCGACGCGCGTGGCGGTCCACTTCAGGTCATCGGTCTTGCGGTCCCGGCCCTCGTACGTGCCGTCGGCGGTGGGATGCCAGTACGTGGCCATGGTGAGCAGATTGACGAAGAAGTCGTTCGTCAGCTTGCCCGGGCTCTGGGTGAAGACGCCGTGCTTGGACCCGCCGGCATTCGCACCGAGGACGCGCAGGCCTCCGAACAGCGCCGTCATTTCCGGCGCCGTCAGCGTCAGCAATTGCGCCCGATCGACCAGCGCTTCCTCGGGCATCATGAACTGCTCGCCGCTCAGATAGTTGCGGAAGCCGTCGGTGCGCGGTTCGAGCGCTGCGAAGGATTCTACGTCGGTCTGCTCCTGCGACGCGTCCATGCGTCCCGGCGTGAAGGGGACCTTCACGTCGACCCCGGCGTCCTTCGCGGCCTTCTCGATCGCCGCGGCGCCACCGAGGACGATCAGGTCGGCAAGCGACACCTTCTTGCCGCCGGCAGCCGAAGCGTTGAACGCCTTCTGGATCGCTTCGAGCCTATCGAGGGCCTTCGCGAGCTGAGCCGGATCGTTGACCTCCCAGTCCTTCTGGGGGCTCAGGCGGACACGCGCGCCGTTGGCGCCGCCCCGCTTGTCGGAGCCGCGGAAGGTCGAGGCCGAGGCCCAGGCGGTGGAGACCAGCTCGGGCACCGACAGGCCGGAGGCGAGGATTTTCGCCTTCAGATCGGCGATGTCCTGGTCGTTGACGAGTTCATGATCGAGCGTCGGGATCGGATCCTGCCACGCCAGCTCCTCCGCAGGAACGAGCGGACCGAGATAGCGAACCTTGGGGCCCATATCGCGATGCGTGAGCTTGAACCAGGCGCGGGCAAAAGCGTCCGCGAACTGGTGGGGCTGCTCATGGAAACGCCGCGAGATCTTCTCATAGATGGGATCGAACCGAAGCGAGAGGTCCGTGGTCAGCATGGTCGGCCGGCGATGCTTTGACGGATCGTGCGCATACGGCACGGATTCCGGAGCATCCTTGGCCACCCATTGCTGCGCGCCGGCCGGGCTCTTCGTCAGCTCCCATTCAAAGCCGAACAGGTTGTCGAAGAAGGAGTTGCTCCACTTCGTCGGCGTCTGCGACCAAGTGACTTCGGGGCCGCCGGTGATCGTGTCGTCCCCGAAGCCGGTGCCATGCCCGCTCTTCCAGCCGAGGCCCTGATCCTCGACGGCCGCGCCTTCCGGATCGGGACCGACCAGCGATGGATCGCCGGCGCCGTGGGTCTTGCCGAAGGTGTGGCCGCCAGCGATCAGCGCGACCGTCTCCTCGTCGTTCATCGCCATGCGGAAGAACGTTTCGCGGATGTCCTTGGCGGCCGCGACCGGGTCGGGCTTGCCGTTCGGCCCTTCCGGGTTGACGTAGATCAGGCCCATCTGCACCGCGGCGAGCGGATTTTGCAGCTCGCGTTCGCCGCTGTAGCGCTCATCGCCAAGCCACGTCCCCTCCGGGCCCCAGTAGAGCTCTTCGGGCTCCCACACGTCGGCGCGGCCGCCCGCAAAGCCGAAGGTCTTGAAGCCCATCAATTCCAGCGCGACGTTGCCGGTCAGGATCATCAGGTCGGCCCAGGAGATTTTGCGGCCATATTTCTGCTTGATCGGCCACAGGAGCCGGCGCGCCTTGTCGAGGTTCGCGTTGTCCGGCCACGAGTTGAGCGGCGCGAAGCGCTGCTGACCGGCGCCGGCGCCGCCGCGCCCGTCGGTGATGCGGTAGGTGCCGGCGCTGTGCCACGCCATGCGGATGAAGAGCCCGCCGTAGTGACCGAAATCCGCCGGCCACCACTCCTGCGAGTCCGTCATCAAGGCATGCAGGTCCGCGATCACGGCATTCAGGTCGAGGCTCTTGAATTCCTCGGCATAGTCAAAGTCCTCGCCCATCGGATCGGACAAGGGCGAGTTCTTGTGGAGCATGTCGATATTGAGCTGTTCCGGCCACCAATCGCGGTTCGCGCGTCTACGGGAGCCGGTGAACGGGCATTCGCCCGCGCTTTCGTCAGTCTTTGCGTCCATGGGATGGGGCCTTCCCTCGTTTGGAATTGTTCCAAACGGGTTAGCGCGCCAGGCTATATAAAGGCAAATATGCAGTTCCTCTTGCGGCGATAGGTCATCCCTATCGGTCGCTAGGCACGCTGAAGGCTGCGATGTGGGTTCGTACCTTTCAGCCGTCGTCATTGCCGGGCTTGACCCAACAATCCATTCCGTTCCGTTCGCAGCGATATCCAACCGTTCAGGAATGGATGCCCGGATCAAGTCCGGGCATGACGACAGTGGAAGCTGCCTAGCGAGGGCCGATATCGCTGCCCTCGACGATCACGACCTGGTTCGGCGCGCCTTCGATGCCGAAATCGTTGTCGTTGATCATGAAGAGCTTGCCGTCGGCGGTGAGCGCGAGGCCCTCGATCTTGCCCGGATAGCGCTTCGCCGCGCCTTCGAGCGACGAGGCGACGAGCCGCTCCGTCTTGGTCACCGGAACGATGTCGATTGAGGCGAGGTCGTCGGTCTGCTCGAGCGTCGGGCTGGTCGCCGGGTCGTCCCACTTCGAACCGAGGATGTTCGTCGCGCCGTCGAGCGTGATCTCGAAGAGCTTGGCGATCTGGTCGGTGCGCTCGTCGGTCAGGAAATGCCCGTGGCCGAGCGCGGTCATTTCGCTGACGCGGAGCGACGAGGGCTTCTTCGCGTCGGTCGCGCCGAGATCGGCATATTTCTGCCAGTCGTCGAGCTGGTAGACGTATTCGGCGGTCGGGGTGAGCGTGGTCTCGCCGCCGCTCTCGCCGACGTCAAGCTGCAAGAGGCGGATGTTGAGGGCGTCGCCGTAGGTCTTGGCATCGGGATTGTCGAGCGGGTTCTGGACCATGGCGTAGAGCTTGCCGTCGTCGCCGAGCGCCAGCAATTCAATGCCGCGGTTGGAATGCCGCATGGCGAGGATCGCCGGCAGGCTGCCCACGACCGGATAGTCGGCGGCGGCGAAGTCCTGCTCCGTACCGGCCGGAACGAAGCGCCGCGTGATGGTGCCGTCCGCGGCAATCTCGACGATCCCGGTGGCGTTCTCCTCGCCGATGAAGAAGCGGCCGTCGGGAAGCTTCACCAGGCCTTCCGCGTCGATGGCGTTGGCGTCCTGCTCAAGCGGCGCGCCGGCGCCGTCGCGCGGCTTGTCGGTCTTCGCCACCTTGAGCGGGTTGGTGAGACCGGTGACCGGCTTGCCCTTGGGCGTCTTGAGCGGGATCACGTCGATGACGGTGAAAGTCTTCGCGGCCGGGTCGAGGGTCACCTGGTAGATCGAGACGGTGTAGTTCGGGACCGGGTAGAGGCGGCCGCTCCCGGCCTTCTGGCCGCCGGCCTCGGGGCAGATGTCCTCCTTCTTGACGTTCATGATGTCTTCGGCGTCGGCGCATGTGAAGTTCGGGCCGCGGTCGGAGGCGGTGTAGAACGTGTTGGCCGGTCCGCTCGGATCGCGGAAGGCCGACGAGCCGATGCCGACGTCGATGTCGAGCGCCTTCGAGCCGGGAACCGGCGCTTGGTAGCGCTCCAGGCTGAGCGCCTCCTGGCCGGGCGCCGCGTCGTAGATGGTGAGCGTCTCCGCATGGAGCGCGGACGTCGCGGCAAGCGACAGGGCGGCGACAAGAAGTTGGCGCATGGGTTCGGCCTCCGGATTGGGAAAGGATCGTCGGAGGCGATAAAGCGCACGCGGTGACAGGCTGATGACAAAGGCCCCAAGGAACGGCGTGGCTTGCCGGATTGCCGCTCCCGCCCCTATAAGCCCCGGACCTTCAACGGAGCATCGACGGAGACTATGGCGATCGAGCGTACCTTTTCCATCATCAAGCCGGACGCGACCAAGCGCAATTTGACGGGCAAGATCGTCGACAAGCTTGAAAGCGCCGGCCTGCGTGTCGTGGCGCAGCGGCGTATCCGCATGACGCGGGAGCAGGCCGAGGGCTTCTACGCCGTCCACAAGGACCGCCCGTTCTTCGGCGAGCTGGTCGATTTCATGATCTCCGGACCGGTCGTCGTTCAGGTGCTGGAGGGCGAGAACGCCGTCGCCAAGAACCGCGAGGTCATGGGCGCGACCAACCCGAAGGACGCCGCGCCGGGCACGATCCGCAAGGAGTTCGCACTTTCAGTGGGCGAGAATTCCGTGCACGGCTCCGATGCGCCGGAGACGGCGAAAGAGGAAATCGCCTTCTTCTTCAAGGACGACGAGATCGTCGGCTGAGGCCCCCGCGGCGCTTCAAACGGAGAGATGCAGCGTCTCGTCGGCGTAACGCCGGATCGCCGCGGCGTCGAGCCGCGTGCCGCACAATCCGATATGGCCGTCGGGCCTCAGGAGAAAGAACGACGGCTGCGGGATCGCGGCGCGCGCCAGTTCGCGATCGTTGACCGGATTGGCGGGGACCACATGGACCCGCAGCACGTCGTGAAGGCGTCCCAGCGCATCGTCGGGCGGTGACGGCTGCCCGAACGCGATCAGGTTGAATTGCGTGTCGTCAAGCCGTTCGAACAGATCCTCGATCTCGCCATCCGGCCGGAACTTCAGGTGCAGCCATGGGAAGCGGTCGCCCGCTTGCGGCGCGCCGCGTGGGAAGCCCTCCAGGGACTTCGACAGGGCGCTTCCGCGGTAGGTGATGCCGGTCTGGGAGACGAGCCGAAACGCGATCGCCTGGATGCGCTCGATGGACATCGCGAAGGCGGCGATCCTGGCAAGGATGTTCGTGCGGAAGAGGCCGGCGAGCCAGCTATCGGAGACGACCAGCCGGAACGCCCGATCCGTCGTGTCGAGCAGGTGCCGCGCGACGGGCAGCCGCTCCTCCTCGTAGGAATTCAACAGCGCTGCGCCGGCCCGGCCCTCGACGACGAGGGCGAGCTTCCAGGCCAGGTTGTACGAATCCTGCAGGCCGGTGTTCATGCCCTGCGCGCCGACCGGGCTGTGGATGTGCGCGGCGTCGCCGAGCAGGAAAGATCGCCCCTCCTGGAAGTGCGACGCGCAGCGGTGATGGATGCGGTAGGTGGAGAACCAGCTGCAGCTCTGGAAGGAGAGCGCTGCCCCCGCTTCGTGGCGGAGCGAGGGAACGACGTCATCGAAGCGCAGATCCTTCTTGTCGCGCAGGTCTGCCGGCAGGATGCCGACGACGCGCCAATGGTCCTTTCCACGCAAGGGAAAGAGGAGATGAAAGCCGTCGCGCCACAGATAGACGTTGACCTCGCCGGGAACCATCCCGCCCGTCGCCTCCGTGTCGGCGACGTAGAAGACATGCTCATAAGGCGCGCCGGGAAATGTGATCCCGCTCAGCTCGCGCACCGCGCTATGCGCGCCATCGCATCCACCCACATAGGCGGCGAGAATGTCTTCGGTAGAGCCGTCCGCCAGCTTCAGCGTCGCGGTGACCTTGTCGGCGTCCTGCGACAGTCCAATGAGCTCCGTGTTCCACTCGACCGCCGCGCCCAGATCACGAAGCCTGTCGCCCATGATGCGCTCGTTGTCGTCCTGGCCGAGCACGAGGACGAACGGATAGGCGGTGACGCCGCGGCCGGCGTCGCCGAGCGGCAGGTGCGCCATCTTTCGTCCCTGCGCCCAGATATTGGCTCCGTTCGCCGGGGTGCCGAGCGCAAGCGCCCGATCCGCGATGCCGAGCTTTGCGTAAATTTCAAGCGTGCGCGCCTGCACGCCGAGGGCGCGCGTCTCGCGCGCCGGCCCCGCGTGACGGTCGATGATCCGCACGCCGACGCCGCGACGAACGAGCTGGTCGGCAAGCATCAGCCCCGTCGGGCCGGCGCCGACGACGAGAACGTCGATATCCAATTGGAACCCTCGTCGGACGTGTCGAAGTCAAACGACCGATCGGCATCTTAGTTGCAAACGGGCCGAATGGTATCGGCCCGTTTTCGGTTCCTCGGGGGAGCGCCCCTTTGCGGCAGGCTAGGTCAGGACCGCGAGCTTCACGCCCGAAGGGAACGGCGATTTTCCGTTGCCGGCGCCCGTCTTGGCATCCGACTTCGTTTGCGCCGTCTTCGTTTTCTTCTGGCTGCGACGAGCGCGGTTTACGCCCTTGGCTTGCTTGGTCGTTGCAATGCCCGCCGGCTCGTCTTCCTTCACCGCGTCCGGGTTCAGCTCGCTCGGTGCAAGCTCCGTCTCGCTCTCGTGCAACGCCTCCAGCCGCGACTGCAGGCCTCCATTGGCGCGCGCCATCGAATAGCTGATCGCGCCGATCGAGCGCGAGACGACCTTGGTCAGCGTATCTTCGGTCATCCCGAGATTCTTGTAGCGCTCCGCCAAGTCCTTGGCGGTCTCGCCGAGATCGATGGCTTGTCCGGAATTGGCCGCAAGCACCAGCCGTCCGATCTCCGTAAATAGGTCGCCGTGGGAATTGGACATGAATTACGCTCCTACGCTTCCCGTTACGCCGCACCTCGGGCTGGGTTATCCACAGCCCATCCACAACACTGCAAGTTCAAACGCAATACATGTCAGTAGGTTGGCATACGTGTGACCTTTGTGCAACATGCATGCTGCGCACAGGGGCACTTCAAGAACGCTCTGACCGCCGCGCCGCAACCGTCTGAGGGCCCACGTTTTCCGCGGTTTCGGCGCGATTGCCGCACCAAACAGAAAGCCCGGCCGCGTCGGGCGACGCGGCCGGGCCGGATAGAAACCGCCGCGCGCTCCGCGGCGGTCCGGAAAAGTGCGTTATTGCGGAACGGTGTCGTCGATGCCCTTCACGTAGAAGTTCATGCCGAGCAGCGTCCCGTCGTCGACGTTTTGGCCGGCGGGCACCAGCTCCGTGCCGTCCTGCTTCATGATCGGCCCGTGGAAGGGATGCAGCTCGCCGGAGATGATCTTCGCCTCCGTATCCTCCGCCATCGCCTTCACGTCGTCCGGCATGTTGGTGTAGGGCGCCATCAGAAGCATCTTGTCCTTCAGCCCCTCCCAGCTCTGCTGGCTTTCCCAGGTGCCGTCGAGGAACGCCTGGGTGCGCTTCACGTAATAGGGCCCCCAATTGTCCTCGATGGCGGTGAGCTGGGCCTTCGGCGCGAAGTCGATCATGTCATGCGCCTGACCGAAGCCGTGGAGGCCGCGCTCCTCGGCGATCTGCAGCGGCGCCGGGCTGTCGGTGTGCTGCGTGATGATGTCGGCGCCCTGGTCGAACAGCGCCTTGGCGGCGTCGGCTTCCTTGGCCGGATCGAACCAGGAGTTCACCCACACGATCTTGAGCTTGAAGTCGGGATTGACCGACTGCGCCCCGAGCATGAACGAGTTGATGCCCATGATGACCTCGGGGATCGGGAACGACACGATGTAGCCGGCAAGCCCTGCCTTCGACATCTTCGCGGCGATCTGCCCGATGATGTAGCGGCCCTCGTAGAAGCGCGCGTTGTAGGTGGTAACGTTCGGCGCGGTCTTGAAGCCCGTGGCATGCTCGAACTTCACGTCCGGGAACTTCTGGGCGACCTTGATGGTCGGGTCCATGAAGCCAAACGAAGTGGTGAAGATCAGGCCGCAGCCGGAGCGGGCGAGACGCTCGATGGCGCGCTCCGCGTCGGGACCTTCCGGCACGTTCTCCACGTACTGGGTCTCGACCTTGTCGCCAAGCTGCTCCTCCAGGAACTGCCTTCCCTTGTCGTGTCCCTCGCTGTAGCCGCCGTCATTGTGCGGACCGACATAGACGAAGCAGATCTTCGCCTTGTCCGCAGCCTGCGCTCCGCTCGCTGCGAGAGCCAGCGAAAGCGCCGCGCCGAGGGCGGCAATCACCTTACGCATGTCACCTCTCCTATCCTGTTGAAATCTCTATCGGCCTTGATTGCAGTCGGTGTAGCAATTGCCGCGCCATCGGCCGATCGCGGCGCGGCAAAGTGATGAATCCTAGCCCATCAGCGGTCCGGCACGAAGGGCTGACCGAGGCAGGCCGGCGTGTTCACCCGCAGCAATGTCCGGTTGCGCGAAATGATGACCAGAACGATCACCGTCGTCAGGTAAGGCAGCGACGACAGGAACTGCGAGGGGATGCCGATCCCGAACGCCTGCGCGTGGAGCTGCAGGATCGACACCGCGCCGAAAAGGAGCGCCCCGAGCACCAGCCGGCCCGGCAGCCAGGTGGCGAAGACGACGAGCGCCAGCGCGATCCAGCCGCGCCCCGCCGTCATCGACTGCGCCCATTGCGGCGTGTAGACGAGCGAGAGGTAGCCCCCCGCAAGCCCGGCGCAGGCGCCGCCGAAAAGCACCGCCAGGAAGCGCACCTTGATGACGCCGTAGCCGAGCGCGTGCGCGGAGACGTGGTTGTCGCCGACCGCGCGCAACACCAGCCCTGGGCGGCTGCGGAACAGGAAGAGCCAGACGGCAATCGCCATCGCGACGGCGATATAGGAGATCGGATCGAGGCCGAAGACGATCTTTCCGATGACCGGGAGGTCGGTAAGGCCGGGGATGTGAACATTTCCGAGCCGGACGCCCGGCTGGCCGACATAGGCCTCGCCGATCAGGCCGGAAAGCCCGAGGCCGAAGAGCGTCAGCGCCAGACCGGAGGCGACCTGGTTGGCGACGAAGATCAGGGTCACGACGCCGAACAGGAAGGCCATCACCGTCCCGCCCACGATCGCCGCAAGCACGCCGAGCGCCGGGTGGCCGGTCTCGTAGGCGACCGCGAAGCCGCACACCGCGCCGACCGCCATCATGCCTTCCACGCCGAGATTGAGCACGCCGGATCGCTCCGCGACGAGCTCACCGAGCGCGGCGAGGAGAAGCGGCGTCGCCGCCGTGATGATGGTGAGGAGGATGCCCTCCGCCATTCCCATCTCAGGCCTCCGCCGCGACGGATGCGCGATGGATGCGCGGCCGGTAGAGAATGAAGGTGTCGCAGGCAAGCACGTAGAAGAGCAGCAGTCCCTGGAACACGCGCGTCATCTGCTCCGGCAGGCCGAGCATGATCTGCGCCCCCTCCCCGCCCAGGAACGTCAGCGCCAGCACGAAGCCCGCGATCAGGATGCCGAACGGGTTGAGACGGCCGAGGAAGGCCACGATGATGGCGGTGAAGCCGTAGCCGGGCGAGACCGATGTGCGCAGCATGCCGATCGGCCCGGCGACCTCGCAGACGCCTGCAAGGCCGGCCAGCGCCCCGGAGATCAGGAAGGCGAGGAGCACCATGCGGTCGCGGCTGAAGCCCGCGAACGCGCCGGCGCGCGGCGCCTGTCCCATGACGCGCACCTGGAAGCCGGTCAGCGTGGAGCGCATCAGGAAGCCCACCACGAGCACTGCGATGATGACGAAGACGATGCTGATCCTGACATTCGTGCCGAAAAGCGTGGGCAGGAGCTGGCTGCCTTCGAACGGCCGGCTGTCCGGGAAATTGTGGCCTTCCGGATTGCGCCACGGCCCGCGCGCCAAGTAGTCGACGACGAGCTGCGCGACATAGACCAGCATCAGGCTGGTCAGGATCTCGTTCGCGCCGAAGCGGACCTTCAGGAGCGCCGGGATCGCGGCGTAGAACATGCCGCCGAGGATGCCGAGGATGAGCATCGCCGGCAGGATCAGCGGCCCCTGCCAGTCGGGAAAGAAGATCGGCGGGATGGAGCCGAAGATCGCACCGAAGATGAGCTGGCCTTCGGCGCCGATATTCCAGGTGTTGGAGAGGTAGCAGAACGACAGCCCGATCGCGATCAGGATGATCGGCGTCGCCTTGACCACCAGCTCTTCCAGCGACCACGTGGCGGTCAGCGGATCGACGAAGAAGACATAGAGCGCCTCGAACGGATTGACGCCGTAGATCGTGAAGATCACGAAGCCGGTCACGACCGTCAGCGCCACCGCGATCAGCGGCGAAAGCACTGTCATTGCGAGCGACGGCTCCGATCGGCGGACGAGCTCAAGGCGCATGGTGCGCCTCCCCGTGGGCGACGCCGGCATGCTCTTCATGGACGCCGCCCATCAAGAGCCCGATCTGGTCGGAGGTCATCGTCTCGGACGGATAGGCCGGAGACAGATGCCCTTCCGAAAGGACCGCGATGCGGTCGGCGATCTCGAATATCTCGTCGAGGTCCTGGCTGATCATCAGCACCGCCGAGCCGGCGCGCGCGAGGTCGACCAGTGCCTGCCGGATGGTGCGAGCCGCACCCGCATCGACGCCCCAGGTGGGCTGGTTCACGACGAGGATGCCGGGCGTGCGGTCGATCTCGCGGCCCATGATGAATTTCTGCAGGTTGCCGCCGGAGAGAGCGCTCGCCTTCGGGTCGGGCCCGGAGCGGCGCACGTCGAAGCGCTCGCCGACGCGTGTCTCCACCTCGCGCGCCGCGCCGCGGTCGATCACGTAGGCGCGCGCGATCGCCTCGCCGGTGCCGTGACGGGTCAGAACGACGTTTTCCGACAGGCGGAAGCCCGGCACCGCGCCGTGCCCGATCCGCTCTTCCGGCACGAAGGCGGCGCTCATGCGCCGGCGGACGTTGATGCCGCGCCGGCCGACGGGGATGCCGTCGATCATGATCATCCCCTCGTCGGCGAGGAGGCGCTCGCCGGAGACGGCGTCGAAGAACTCCTGCTGGCCGTTACCCGCGACGCCGGCGATCCCTACGACCTCGCCCGCATGCACCGTCAGGTCGATTTCGGCCAGCGCCGTGGCGAAGGGGTTGTCGGCGGCAAGCGAAAGCCTGTTCAGAACGAGCCGCGGCTTCTTCACCGTCTCCGGCCGCTGCTCCCGCTCGATCCCCGCGACCTCGGCCCCCACCATCATGTTGGCGAGGCTCTTGGCGCTCTCCTTCTTCGGGTCGGCGGTGCCGACCAGCTTGCCGCGCCTCAGGATCGTGGCTCTGTTCGCCAAGGCGAGCACCTCGGACAAACGGTGCGTGATGTAGAGGAGCGCCACCCCTTCCGAGGAAAGCCGGCGCAGCGTCACGAAAAGAAGATCGACCTCCTGTGGCGTCAGCACCGAGGTCGGCTCGTCCATGATGATGAGCCGCGGCTCCTGTAGCAGGCAGCGGACGATCTCCACGCGCTGCCGCTCGCCGACGGAAAGATCGGCGACCCCGGCGTCGGGATCGAGAGGCAGCCCGTATTCGCGCGACACGCTGCGGATCGTCTCGCTGAGCTCGCGGCGGCCGCGGGGCGGAAGCGCCAGCGCGATGTTCTCCGCGACGGTCAGCGCCTCAAACAGCGAGAAATGCTGGAACACCATCCCAATGCCGAGGCGACGCGCTTCCGCCGGGCTTGAGATCGTGACGGGCTCACCCTCCCACAGGATGCGGCCCTCGTCGGGCGTGAGCGACCCGTAGAGCATCTTGACGAGGGTCGATTTGCCGGCGCCGTTCTCGCCGAGCAGCGCGTGCACCTCGCCGTGGCGGATATCGAGGTCGATATGGTCGTTGGCCGTAAGCGGCCCGAAACGCTTGGTGATCCCCTCGATCGCAAGCAGCGGCGCGGTCTGCGAGCCGCTCACGGACTTGGATGCTTCCTGATCCATCCCCACCCTTTCCGGCTGTCAGGTTAGGCAGTGCACAAGAAACGCGCCAGCCCAAAAGACGTGCGGTTGTGGACGGTTGGTGGGCAGATGGCTGTCACGGTTCCGCACTCGTTGCGGCTTCGAGGCGGGTCCGGAGGTCGCCAAACCGTCTCGGTGCGCCTATATGCCCCTTCCGCAAACCGCACCGCCAACTCAAGCCCCAATGCAACCGATCATTTCCGTCCAGAACCTCTCCAAGACCTATGCCACCGGCTTCGAGGCGCTGAAGAACGTCGACCTTGAGATTCAACAGGGCGAGATTTTCGGGCTGCTCGGCCCGAACGGCGCGGGCAAGACGACGCTAATCGGCATCGTCTGCGGTCTCATCAGGCCGTCCGTCGGACAGGTGACCGTGGACGGCCACGACATCGGGCGCGATTATCGCAAGACCCGCTCGATGATCGGCCTGGTGCCGCAGGAGCTGACCGTCGACGCGTTCGTATCGGTGTGGAAGACCGTTTCGTTCAGCCGCGGCGTGTTCGGCAAACGCAAGGACCCGGCTTTCGTCGAGAAGACGCTCAAGGACCTTTCGCTCTGGGACAAGAAGGACGCCAAGGTCATCACGCTATCGGGCGGAATGAAACGCCGCGTCCTGATCGCCAAGGCCCTCGTGCACGAACCGGAGATACTCTTTCTCGACGAACCGACCGCCGGTGTCGACGTCGAGCTCCGGGCGGACATGTGGCGGATGGTCCGCAACCTCCGCGAGACCGGCGTCACCATCATCCTGACCACGCACTACATCGAAGAAGCGGAGGAGATGGCCGACCGCATCGGGGTGATCAACAAGGGCGAGATCATCCTGATCGAGGAGAAGCGCGAGCTGATGCGCAAGCTCGGCTCCAAAGAGCTGACGCTCCACCTTCACAACAAGCTCGATGCCGTCCCTTCCACGTTCGCGGCCCATGATTTGAGGCTTTCGGCGGACGGCTGCGATCTCATCTATTCCTACGACACGCGCGGCGAGCGCACGGGGATCACGTCGCTGCTTAATGACCTGCGGGCGGAGGGGATAACATTTCGGGACCTCGACACGAAGCAGAGCTCCCTCGAAGAGATATTCGTCAACCTGGTTGCGGAGCCGAAATGAACGATCGGGCAGTCGGCACGATTTACGTCAACGAGATGGAGCGCACGCGCCGCACGCTCATCCAAAGCGTCGTCGCGCCGGTCATCACGACGTCGCTCTATTTTGTCGTGTTCGGATCGGCGATCGGATCGCGCATCTCGGAGGTCGATGGCGTGAGCTACGGCGCTTTCATCGTGCCCGGGCTGATCATGCTGTCACTGCTGACGCAATCCATCTCGAACGCGTCGGCGGGTATCTACTTCCCGAGATTCATCGGCACGACCTACGAGCTGTTTTCCGCGCCGATCTCCTATCTTGAGATCGTCATCGGCTTCGTCGGCGCCGCGGCGACCAAGTCGATCATCATCGGCCTCATCATGCTCGCCACCGCGAGCCTGTTCGTGCCGCTTCGGATCGAGCATCCGATCGCCATGATCGCGTTCATGGCGCTGACGGCGGTGACGTTCAGTCTCTTCGGCTTCATCATCGGAATCTGGGCGGACGGATTTGAGAAGCTTCAGATCGTTCCGCTCCTCTTCGTCACGCCGCTCACCTTTCTCGGCGGCAGCTTCTATTCGATCCACATGCTGCCGCCGTTCTGGCAGACGGTGACGCTCTTCAACCCGGTGGTCTACCTCGTCAGCGGCTTCCGCTGGAGCTTCTATGGCAGCTCCGACGTCAGCGTCGGGATCAGCCTTGGAGCGACGCTGCTCTTCCTGGCGATCTGCCTCGCAATCGTCGCCTGGATGTTCAGGACGGGCTATCGCCTGAAGCCGTGACCGGGGCTTCAGCTAAGGCACAAGCACCGTCGCCCCTGTCGTCTGCCGGCCCTCCAGCGCGCGATGCGCGTCGGCGGCCTTGGCGAGCGGGAACTCCTGGTTCACCTCCACCTTCACGATCCCCTTTGAGACGACGTCCATGAGCTCCGCCGCCATTGCCGTCATCGCCTCGCGCTTCGCGGCATAGTTGAAGAGCGTCGGACGCGTGGCGAAGAGCGAGCCCTTCTGCGCCAGGATGTTCAGGTCGAAGTTCTGGATCGTCCCGGACGACTGGCCGAAGAGCACCCACATGCCGAGCGGCTTCAGGCAGTCGAGCGAGCCGGGAAAGGTGTCGCGGCCGACGAAATCGTAGACCACGTCGCACTTCGCGCCGCCGGTGATCTCCGCGACGCGCTCCACGAAATTCTCCGTCTTGTAGTTGATGACGTGGTGGCAGCCATGCGCTTTGGCGAGCTTGGCCTTCTCCTCCGAGCCGACGGTGCCGATGACCGTCGCGCCGAGATGGTTCGCCCATTGGCAGGCGATGGAGCCGACGCCGCCGGCCGCGGCATGGAACAGGATCGTGTTCCCCTTGCCGACCTTGAAGGTCTGGCGGAGCAGGAACTGCGCGGTCATGCCCTTCAGCGTCATCGCCGCCGCGCTGCGGAAATCGACCTCGTCGGGCAGCTTGATCAGCCGGTCCGCCGGCATGACCCGCTCCTCGCAATAAGACCCGGTCGGGCCGAAATAGCTCACCCGATCGCCGGGCTTCAGGTCGGTGACGCCGGGCCCGACCGCGATCACCGTCCCGGCGCCCTCGTTTCCCGGTACATAGGGAAGGCCGTTCGCCGGCTTGTAGAGCCCGGTGCGGAAATAGACGTCGACGAAATTGAGCCCGATCGCCGCGTGCTTGACCCGCGCCTCGCCCTTGCCTGGAGCGCCGACCTCCACGTCCTCCCACTTCAGGACCTCGGGCCCTCCATGCTCGTGCACCACGATTGCCTTGACCATCTCGCCTCTCAGCTTGTCTTTCGCCTGCCGCGCCGGGCAAGCACGTTGAACATCTCCACGACCGCCGCGAATGCCATCGAGAAGTAGATGTAGCCGCGCGGGATATGGAAGCCCAGCCCGTCGGCGATGAGCGCTACGCCGATCAGGAGCAGAAACGCGAGCGCCAGCATCTTCGTCGTCGGGTTGCGCTTGACGAAGTCGGCGACAGGGCCGGAAGCAACGTACATGACGCCGATGGCCACCACCACCGCGGCGATCATCACTTCCACATCGTCGACCATGCCGACCGCCGTCAGGATCGAATCGACGGAGAACACCATGTCGATCACCACGATCTGAGCGATCAGCGCCGCGAAGCTTTCCGCCCGCGGCGTTCCGAGCGCCTTTTCCTCGTGTTCGATCTCGCCGTGAATCTCGCGCGTGCCCTTCACGATGAGGAAGAGCCCGCCAGCGATCAGGATGAGATCGCGCCAGGAGATTTCCGGATCGAAGACGCTGCGGCCGTCCACGCCGGGAATGTCGAAGGGGATCGTGAACACCGGCGCGACCAGCCCCATGATCCATGTGATGCCGAAAAGAAGAAGGACGCGGAAGACAAGCGCCAAGAGCAGCCCGATCTGGCGCGCGCGCGTCGCGGCCGGCTCCGGCAGCTTCCCGACCAGGAGCGAGATGAAGATGATGTTGTCGATGCCGAGCACGATCTCCATCACAGAGAGCGTGACGAATGCCGCCCAGGCATCCGGCCGTGTCAGGAGCTCGAGCATCGCTCCCCCTTAGGCGTTCAGGAATTGCTGCACGGCGGAGACGCTGAGCAGGTAGAGCGTCGCCGCGACGAGCGCGACCTTCACCGGGAACGGCGCGGTGAAATCGGTCGCCAGCAGCCAGCTCCCCGCGATCAGCCATACCGCCAGGACCGACAGCGTCAGTCCGCGCCAGCGGATAACGCGGACGGGGTGCACGAAGTTCACCGGCATGAAGGTGAGCGCCGCGAAGAGCACGATGATGGCGACGGTGACCGGCGGCGGCGGCAGGATGGCGTAAAGCACGAAGGCGGCCATGTTCCACACCGCCGGGAAGCCGCGGAAGGAATTGTCCGGGCCCTTCATGCGGGTGTCGGCGAAATAGAGCGCGCCGGTGACGGCGACGAGCATGCCGCAGGCGGCACCCGTCAGCGGCGGAAGCTCGAGCGCGCGGGCGATCACGATGGCCGGTGCGAAAACGTAGGTCGCGTAGTCGATGACGAAATCGAGCGCGGCGCCGTCCCATTTCGGCAGCCGCTCCCGCACCCGGAAACGCCGCGCGATCGGCCCGTCGACGCCGTCAACGAGGAGCGCGAAGCCGAGCCAGATAAAGGCGTCTGTCCACTGGCCGTCCGCGATCGCCATGATCGCGAGGAGCGCAAAGGCCGCACCGCTGGCGGTCAGAAGATGGATGAGGAAGAGATGTCGCGGCGCCGCTTTCACTTCGAAACCCTGCCCTCCCTCGGCAAGTATCCGGTTTGGCGGGCGTAGCCGTCGTCCGGAATCCTTGCATTTCCGGCACTTGTCTTGCCGGGCGGACAGGTTCTAGGCAAGCCCCGCCCTCGCAACACAACGGTAGAAGCCTTGCGACCGTTGCGCCGCATTGCGGACGCCCTCGCGGAAGGCCATTTTGCCACGATGCCTCGCTCCGGGACTTCGCCTTTCGATGTTGCGGTGGTGGGCGGCGGCGCCGCCGGCCTCGCCGCGGCACTTGCTGCGGTTCGGGCCGGACGCCGCACCATCCTCTTCGCGCCGCCCGCAACCTTTCCGCCGGGGCGCACGGCGGCGCTCCTCGCCGGGTCGATCGATGTGCTCCTCGATCTCGACGCATGGCCGGGGCTGGAGGATTGCGCCGCGCCGATCACGGCGATCCGCCTCATCGACGCGACCGCGCGGCTGATCCGCGCGCCGGAGGCGACGTTTTACGCGTCGGAGGTCGGGCTCGATGGCTTCGGCTACAACATTCCGAACGGCGATCTCGTCGACGGTCTGCGCCGCCAGGCGGAGGCGCTTGCGGAGTTGACGCTCGTCCCCGCGCCTGTGGAGAGCATCGAGCCGGGCGACGCGGCGGTGCGGCTTACCGCTGGCGGAGAAACGGTCGCCGCGCGCCTTGTCGTCGCCGCGGACGGCGCGCGCTCGCTGGCGCGCAAGGCGGCGGGGATCCGCGTGAAGCGCTGGAGCTATCGCCAGTCCGCGATCGTCGCGACGCTTGCGGTGCAATATCCCCACCAGGGGGTCTCGACGGAATTCCACACCGAGAACGGCCCGTTCACGCTTGTGCCGCTTCCGGGCGACCGCGTCAGCCTCGTCTGGGTCGACCGGCCGGACCGGACGGAATGGGCGCTCGGCCTCTCCGATGCGGAGTTCTCGCGGGCGGCGGAAGAGCGCGCGCGCGCCATCCACGGCGCCATGCGGCTCGAACTCTAAGCCGGCGGTGTTTCCCCTCGGCGCGGCGCTCGCGGAGCGTTTCGCGGCGCGGCGCATCGTGCTCGTCGGCGAGGCGGCGCATCTCTTCCCGCCGATCGGCGCGCAGGGCCTCAATCTCGGCTTCCGCGACGTGCGCGCGCTTTGGCACGTCCTCGTCCGCCACGCCGCCGATCCCGGCTCGGCGGCCGCGCTCCAGGCCTATCACGTGGCGAGGCAGGGGGACGTGCGCAGCCGCACGCTCGCCGTCGACCTTCTGAACCGTTCGCTTCTGACCGGTTTCCTGCCGGTGCAGCTTGCGCGCGGGGTCGGCATCGCCCTCGCCTCGTCCGTACCGGTCCTGCGCCGTGCGCTGATCCGCCAGGGGCTCACCACCGGCGGGGTGCCGCGCTGAGCGGTTACGTGGGGGCCCAGACAGGGGCGGCGCGAGCCCGGCGATCTCTCCATCGCGGAGGATCCGGCCCGCACTGTTGCCGGCCGGGACTTGCCTGGGCAGCCGCGAAAGGCGAAATTCGGGGCCGATGATACTTGGGCAAGCGAAATTCAGCGTCGGCCAGATCGTCCGGCACCGCTTTTTCCCGTTCCGCGGCGTCATCTTCGACGTGGACGCGATCTTCGCCAACACCGAGGAATGGTATCTGGCGATTCCGGAGGAGATACGGCCCTCCAAGGATCAGCCGTTCTATCATCTGCTCGCTGAGAGCGGGGAGACGGAATACGTCGCTTACGTTTCCGAACAGAACCTCCTGCCCGACGAAAGCGGCGAGCCGGTCCGCCATCCGCAGGTTCGCGACCTTTTCGGGAGCTTCGAGAAGGGCGTCTACCGCACGCGCGACATCCCGAACTGAACCCGAACTGAAAAGGGCGCCGTTTGGCGCCCTCCTCGATCCAAGCCGTGCGGGTGGAGCCGACCTACTGCGTCGACGAGCTCGACGATTGCTGCTGCTGAAGCTGCAGGAGCTGCTGGCGTGCCTCGTCGGCCTTCTTCTTCAGCTCGCTCTCCAACCGCTGTTGGCGCGCTTGTGCTTCCTGCGGGTCGATGCCCGGTCCCTCATAGGTGGAGGTGAACCCGACAAGGCTGATATCGAAGTTCACCGGCTTACCCTGCGGGTTGAGCATGGTGATGGTGACGGTGCCGCCCTTCTTGAGCTTGGCCACGAAGTCGTCGTTGATCTCGCCAAGCGCCAGACACTCGCCGGGCGTGCAGACGACGTATTTTACGCCCGTCGGCTCAGCCTCGTCGATCTTCACCTGAACGCCGGGCTGGATCAGTGCGACCGGCGGCACGGCGAGTTGCAGAAGCTTCTTGTCTCCGCGCTCGATCACCAGGAATTGCGCGATCGGCTGTCCGGTCGCGGCAAGCCGCTTCCTCGACGTGTGGCATTCCTGCTGGTCGCTGATCTTGCCGCAGACCTTCTCCCAATCCGGCTGCGCAACCGGGGCCTGTCCGGCCTGCGCAGCGTCCGCCGACGGGTCGGCCAGCGCCGGAGGCTGATCGGGCTGGTCCTGCGCCACGGCTGGAAGACCGCTAAAAGCCATGAGCGCCGAGAATGCGGCGGCACGAGCCAGGTACGCGACCGAGCGCGACGACATGCGCGTAAACTGCATCAAATGAAACCCCGTTGTGGGCCGCCCAGCGAGGCGGGACAGCACTCTATACCGGCCCTCTGGCGGTGAAATTAGGCGACAGAGTGACCCTTGCAGGCACTCAATAGCGGGCATTTGCGAAAGATTCCAGTTTATCGCAGAGTGCCGTCACATTTCGCTGCCAGGATTCGACGCCACCCTGAGCGGAAAGGAAAGCTGCGTGATCTTCGGGGTTGGGACCATGCGCCGGCCGGCGAGTGGCAGGCGCTTTGCGGCCGGATTTGTGCTCGCGGCCGCGCTCCTGGCGGCCGTCGGCTCGATCGGTTGCGCGGAGCCGATGTACGGGATCGCGATGCACGGAACGCCGGCTCTTCCGCCCGATTTCGATCACTTCCCCTACGCCGATCCCGATGCGCCCAAGGGCGGGCGCATCTCTTTCGCCGGGCAAGGCACGTTCGACAGCCTCAATCCCTTCATTGTGAAGGGGTCGGTCCCGGACGGATTGTGGGCGCGCACCCCGTTCTGGGGCGACAATGTCTGGGAAAGCCTGCTCATCCGCAGTTGGGACGAGCCGTTCACGCTCTACGGCCATCTCGCGCAGTTCGTCGAGGTGCCGGACGACCGCTCGTGGGTCGAGTTCACCGTGGACCCCCGCGCGCATTTCTCCGACGGCGAGCCGGTGACCGCCGAAGACGTGGTCTTCTCCTTCGATCTCCTGCGTAAGAAGGGACGCCCGGCGGGCTGGTACGAGCAGGTCTCCAACGTCGAGATCAAGCCGGGCGGCAAAGTGCGCTTCACCTTCGGTGACGGGGGCGACCGCGAGCTGCCGCTGATCGTCGGTCTGATGCACATTCTGCCCAAGCACGCCATCGACCCGGAGACCTTCGATCAGACAACCCTGAACCCACCGATCGGCTCGGGGCCGTACGTGATCGCGAAGGTGGATGCCGGCAAGACGGTGACGCTGAAGCGCGATCCCAACTATTGGGCCAAGGACCTTCCCCAGAAGCGCGGATTCGACAATTTCGACGAGATCCGCATCGAGTATATCCGCGACGCGAATTCGCTGTTCGAGGCGTTCAAGAAGGGCCTCTACGACGTCAATCAGGAAGTCGACCCGGTGCGTTGGACGACCGGCTACACCTTCCCCGCGGTGAAGGACGGCGACGTCATCGTCGAATCCTTCAAGACCGGGACGCCGGAGGGCATGAACGGCTTCGTCTTCAATCTGCGCCGCCCTGTCTTTCAGGACATCAGGGTGCGCGAGGCGCTGACCTATTTCTTCGATTTCGAATGGATCAACCACAACCTCTACCGCGGCCAATACCGGCGAACCGGCAGCTATTTCCAGAGCTCGGATCTGTCCGCCCTCGGCAGGCCCGCGAGCGAGGGGGAAAAGGCGCTGCTTGCGCCCTTCCCCGACGCCGTCAGCCCGGATGTGATGGACGGCACCTACGAGCCGCCCAAGAGCGACGGCTCCGGCCGCGACCGCAACAACATCCGCAAGGGCCTCCAGCTTCTGAAGGAAGCCGGCTACGAGCCAAAAGACGGCAAGATGGTGAACGCCAAGACCGGCGAGCCGCTCTCGTTCGAGATTCTGGTGGCCAACCGGGGCGACGAGCGGCTGGCGCTCGCGCTGCAGCAATCATTGAGCGTGGCGGGGATCGACGTCCTCGTGCGCCAGGCCGATGCGCAGCAATACTGGGAGCGCATCCTCAACACGCGCGACTTCGACATGATCCGCTGGACCTACGGCGCGTCGCTTTCGCCGGGCAACGAGCAGCTCGGGCGGTGGTCGAAGATCGACGCCGACACGTTCGGGCGGCTGAACTTCGCCGGCGCGTCGAGCCCGGCGATCGACGCGATGATCGCGGCGCTGCTTGCGGCGAATAGCGATGACGACTTCGTCACCGCGGTCCGGGCCTTCGACCGGGTACTGATTTCCGGTCACTACGTCATCCCGCTCTTCCACGCGCCGGGCCAGTGGATCGCGCGCTGGAAGCGCATCCAGCATCCGGAGGAGGGATCGCTCTACGGCGCGATTCCACCGACCTGGTGGTCGGCGGAAGCCGGTTCGCCGGGGGCCAATTGATCCGGGAGCGGAGCAGACGGAGTTTTTCGACATGAATATTGCCGCCGACATGAAGCCGCTCGCCGTCGACGTCGTCTCCGACGTCGTCTGTCCCTGGTGTTTCATCGGCAAGCGACGCCTCGAAAAGGCGATCGCCCTCGCCGGCCTTCCGGTCGTGGTGCGCTGGCATCCGTTCCAGCTCGATTCGACGATCCCGCCCGAAGGCAAGGCGCGGAGCGATTACCTGATGGCGAAGTTCGGATCGGCGGAACGGATCGCAGAGTTGAACGACAATATCGCCGCCGCCGGGACGAGCGAGGGGCTGGATTTCGCGCTCGACCGGATCGAGGTCTCGCCGAATACGCTCGACGCGCACCGGACGATCCGCTGGGCCGCGGCGGAGGAAAAGCAGGAGGCGCTCGTGGAGGCGCTCTTCCGCGCCTACTTCATGGAGGGCCGCAATATCGGGGACCATGAGGTGCTCGCCGAGATCGCCGCCTCCATCGGGATGGACGGCGCGCGCGTCGCCGAACGCCTTGCGTCGGACGAGGATCGGCAGGAGGTCGCGGCCGAAGTCGTCTCCGCGCAGCAGATCGGCGTGACCGGCGTCCCGACCTTCATCATCGATCGTCGATACGGCGTCGTCGGCGCCCAGGCGCCGGCCCTTCTCGCCCAGGCCTTCGCGGAAGCCTCACAGGCGGAGCCCGACGAGTCGGCCTCCTGAGCTTCCTGGCCCGCAGCCTCAGCCCACTTGGAACGCCAGATGGAAACGCCGCCGGGTGAGCCCCGGCGGCGTCGATATGACCAGCCCTGGTTTCGGGCTTAGTAGCCGCGCGGGCACTCCACGACGACCGTCTCGCCTTCCGGCGTGCGGGCGTAGCAATAGCCCGGACGGTCGGTGACATGACCGATGATGGCGCCGGCAGCGGCGCCCGCCGCAGCGCCGAGGACCGCGCCCTTGGCGTTGCCCGTGATGAGAGCGCCGGTGATGGCGCCGGCGCCTGCACCGAGCCCGGCACCGGTTCCAACGCGCTGCTCATGCTGCGTGCAAGCTGCAAGGGTCAAAGCGGCAACGCCCGCAAGCGCGATCTTTCTGAACATTTATCCCCACCTTCTGGTTTGTGCCGGCCACCGCCGTGTGGCGTGCGAAACGTGAGCCTGGAAACGGGCACACAAGCGACCGGTTCCGAACACGCGGCATCTTACATCGGTTGATGGTGGCGAAATTCGGCGGATTTGGGGAGCCCTGACAAGGTGTGCTTGGCCGAATCCCCGTGTTTTTCGCCCAGAGCGGGCGCATTCGGCGGTCCCGCAAGGGGCTGTCGGAGGAAACGAACGTGCCGCTTCCACCGCTTTTTCCGTGCTTAGCTATTGGGCAGGCTTGGAAATTTCGAAATCATCGCGTCCGGAGCGCAAGTGCGAGCCGCTATTCCGCCGCCTCGCCACGCGCCCAGGTGGCTTTTGCGGCCTTCACATAGTCGGCGAACGTGCCGGCCGCGATCGCCGCGCGCGCCTCCGCCATGAGCGTCTGGTAATAGGCGAGATTGTTCCAGGTGAGGAGCATCGCGCCAAGCGCTTCGCCGGCCTTCACCAGGTGGTGGATATAGGCGCGCGAATAGTCGCACGCCGCCGGACAGGGGCATTCCTCGTCGATGGGCCGCTTGTCGTCGGCATGGCGCGCGTTCTTCATGTTGAGCTTGCCGGAGCGCGTATAGGCGAGCCCGTGGCGCCCTGCACGAGTAGGCAAAACACAATCAAACATGTCCACGCCGCGTGCGACGCTTTCCAGGATATCGTCGGGCGTGCCGACTCCCATCAAATAGCGTGGCCTGTCGGCGGGAAGCGCGGGCGTGGTCTGTTCCAGGATTTCCAGCATCGTCGCCTGCGGCTCACCGACCGCAAGCCCGCCGATCGCGTAGCCGTCGAAGCCGATGGCGACGAGCCCTTCCGCCGATTGCCGCCTGAGCGCCGGCACGTCGCCGCCCTGCACGATGCCGAAGAGCGCCTTGCCGTCCGGATTGCCGAACGCCGCCTTGGAGCGCTCCGCCCAGTGGAGCGAGAGCCGCATCGCGCGCTCCACCTCTGTCTTGTCGGCGGGAAGCGCGATGCATTCGTCGAGCTGCATCACGATGTCGGAATCGAGCAGGCGCTGGATCTCGATCGACCGCTCCGGCGTCAGCCGGTGCTCCGAGCCGTCGATATGGGAGCGGAAGCTGACCCCGTCCGCGTCGACTTTTCTGAGGTTTGCCAGCGACATGACCTGAAAGCCGCCGGAATCGGTCAGGATCGGATGCGGCCAGCGCATGAAGTCGTGCAAGCCGCCGAGCCGCGCCACGCGCTCAGCGCCCGGCCGCAGCATCAGGTGATAGGTGTTCGCAAGCACGATGTCGGCGCCGAGCCCGCGCACCTGCTCCGGATACATCGTCTTCACCGTCGCTTGCGTGCCGACCGGCATGAAGGCCGGCGTGCGGATTTCTCCGCGCGGCGTGGAGATGCGTCCGGTGCGCGCCGCGCCGTCGATGGTGCCGACTGTAAAGGGGAAGCCGCTCATCCCGCTTCGGCCGGATAAAGCAGCGAAGCATCGCCGTAGGAATAGAAGCGGTAGCCGCTCTCGATCGCATGCGCGTAGGCGCGCTTCATCGTGTCGAGACCGGAGAACGCCGCCACCAGCATGAAGAGCGTCGAGCGCGGCAGGTGGAAGTTCGTCATCAGGAGATCGACTGCGCGAAAGCGATAGCCGGGCGTGATGAAGATGTCGGTCGCGCCGTCGAAGGGATGGATCGTGCCGTCCTCGTCGGCGGCGGCTTCCAGAAGACGAAGCGCCGTCGTCCCGACCGCGACGATGCGTCCGCCGGCCTTTCGCGCGGCGTTGATGCGCTCCGCCGTCTCCGCGTCGAGTTGGCCGCGCTCCGCGTGCATGCGGTGTCCCGCCGTGTCGCCGACCTTGACCGGCAGGAACGTGCCGGCGCCGACATGCAGCGTCACGAATTCTTCGCCGATCCCCCTGCCCTTCAAGTCCTGAAGAAGCGCCGGCGTGAAATGCAGCCCCGCCGTCGGCGCGGCGACCGCGCCCTCATGCGCGGCATAGACCGTCTGGTAGTCCTCACGATCGCGGTCGTCGGCCGCGCGCCGCGTTGCGATATAGGGCGGCAGCGGCGCGTCGCCGAGCGTATCGATCGCCTCGTCGAGAAAAGCGCCGTGGAACTCGAAGGCAAGGCGCACGCGTCCGTCCGGCGCCTTGACGGCGACCGTGGCTTCCAGCGATCCGAGCAGGCACACGCGGCTCTCGTGCCCGAACCTGATGCGGTCGCCGACGGCGAGCCGCTTTCCGGGCTTTGCGAACACCCACCAATCCGCGTCGTCGATCCGCTCGATCAGCGTGACGACGATGTTCGCGACGTGACCGTCGCGCTCACGCCGTCCGCGCAACTGCGCCGGGATCACCTTGGTGTCGTTGAAGACGAGGACGTCTCCGGCCTTCAGCAGCGCCGGCAGGTCGCGAACGGCGCGATCCTCGAAGGGCTCGCCGGGCCGCACGACGAGGAGCCGCGCCGCGTCGCGCGGGCTCGCGGGCCGAAGCGCGATCCGCTCCGCCGGCAGGTCGAAATCGAACTCGCTGACGCGCATTCGGGCGCGGCTCCAAAAGAACTGTCGTCATTGCCGGACTTGATCCGGCAATCCATTCCGAGACGCTGGTGGGCGTCACAAGCGGCACGGAATGGATGCCATGGTCAAGCCATGGCACGACGGCAGTGGAAGGGGCCAGATGCCCTAGAACCCTGTCCTACGCCGCGTCGGCCGCCACCTTCATGGAAACGATCGTGTCGGGCTTCGCCGGCGGCTCGCCCTTGTTGATCGCGTCGATGTTGTCCATGCCCTCGATGACCTGGCCCCACACGGTGTACTGGTTGTTGAGCCACGGCGCTTCGGCGAGGCAGATGAAGAACTGGCTGTCGCCGGAATTCGGATCCATCGCCCGCGCCATGGAGACGGTGCCGCGGCCGTGCTTCTCCGGCGAGAACTCCGCCTTGAGCTTCTTGCCGGAGCCGCCGGTGCCGGTGCCGTGCGGGCAGCCGGTCTGCGCCATGAAGCCGTCGATCACGCGGTGGAACTTGAGCCCGTCATAGAAGCCCTCGCGCGCCAGCGACTTGATGCGCTCCACATGCGTCGGCGCGACGTCGGGGCGCATCTCGATGACGACGACGCCCTTGCTCGTCTCAAGAAGCAGCGTGTTTTCCGGGTCTTTGATTTCAGCCATATCCAATCCTCTGATATTGCGCGCCGTCTACTGCGCGTCGGCCGCGACCTTCATGCTGATGATCTTGTCCGGCCCGTCGACCATGCCGTTGGCTGCGCTGTCGCCCTTCTTGATGGCGTCCACGACATCCATGCCGCTCACCACCTGGCCGATCACCGTGTACTTCCCGTCGAGCGAAGACGCGTCGTCGAACATGATGAAGAACTGCGAGTTGGCGCTGTCCGGGTCCTGCGCGCGCGCCATACCGACCACGCCGCGTCCGAAATGCACGTTTGAGAACTCCGCCTTCAGGTCGGGAAGCTCGGAGCCGCCCATGCCGGTCCCCGTCGGGTCGCCGGTCTGGGCCATGAAGCCGTCGATCACGCGATGGAAGACGACCCCGTCATAGAAGCCCTGCCGGGCCAGCGTCTTCAGCCGCTCGGCGTGTTTCGGCGCGATGTCGGGACGAAGCGCGATCGTCACCGTTCCGCCTTTGAGCTGCATGATGAGGGTGTTTTCCGGGTCGGCGCTCTGTGCGGAAGGCGGATCCGCCGACGAGAAGGCCAAGGGAAAGAAAGGCAGCCGCGGCGATTGCGGCGATCTTGCTGAGCGACATTCGGAATCCTTTTCAGGCGAGGGACTTACGACGGCCGCCGGAGGTTTGTCGAGGGATCGGCGAAACCGTCTCGGGCGCTTCGGCGAGGGGATCGTCGAGGCCGCCCGCCTCCCCTCTGCCCAGGAAGCGTGGCCGCCTTGTGGCGGCCTTCTCGCTCAAGCTCGGCCACGACCCGGCGGGGATGGGAGGCGCCGGACGCGCCACAGATGCGAGCGAATGGCGTGGCGGGCGATCCGTAGCCAGTAAAGGACCAGCGCGCCGGGGCTCCGCCGGAACGCTTCGCGGCGGCGCTTGACGGTCAGTTTGTCGGGCCGGTGCGGCCGGGTCTTGCACGGGTGATGGAGCATGTCGCGTATGATCGGGAAGCGGATGGCGGGCGTGTCGCGCAAGGTCCCGACGCTGCAGCGGATCGCAAATCCCCGGCAATCGAGGTAGTGCCGTTCGAAGCGGTGCGCCGGCGTAAAGGGCCCGCTCCCGCCGATATCGGCGACCGTCAGCCCTGCGCGGACGAGCGCCGTCGGCACCAGCATCTCGAAATGCCCGACCCATCCGGCCGCCACGCTTCGTGCCACCTCCTCGAGGCCTTTCGCACTGATACGGTGGATAGCGAGAAGAGCGATGGTCCGATCCTCCGGCCCGACCAACTCCTCGGCCGGAGAGAAGGTCGACGTCCAGTACCAGTCCGGATAGTCGCCCGCCGCCACGACGTTCGCCGCCAGGAGATCGGATTGGTCCTCGTCGAAGCTCTTGAAGAACGCGCCCCAATCGTCGCGATAGACGACGTCGTATTCGACGAACCAAGTGAACCGATAGCCGGGGAAACGGCGGGCGAAATCGATCGAGCGCAAATGGCAGTTTCCCGGGACCAGGCTGTCGCCGATGACCGAGCGCGCCATCGTCCGCACTGCCTCGAAGTCGAAGAGGCAGGTTCGCTCCGACAGGTCTTCCGGCACGGCAAGCCCGGCCTCGCCGAGAAGGAACACGTCGCAGTCGTCCGGCGCCTCCTGCTTGAGCTTGCGGAAGCGGCGCTCGACCTCAGAGTCGAGATAATGCGCCATGAACACGATCGCGGTGCGATCCGGCCCGGTCAGCTCAGACACGGTCGTTTCAGGCACGCCGGCTCAGCTCCACAGAGGCGACATTCTCCAGCGTCGTCGCGAGCAGCGTCTCGTCATCGGCCGTGTCCGCGCCGCTCCCGCTTCGGCCGACGCCGCGCAGGTGGAACGCGAACGGTGCGCCGCGCCAGAAGAACTCCTCCCATCCCGCCCGGTAGGCATCGGGAGCTTGCGTCTTCAGGAAGCTTTCCGCGACGAAACCGTCCGTCGGAAACATCCGCCATCTCTCCGGCACGAAACCCGAAAGCCGCCGCTCCAGCCGATAGCGTCCACTTTCGGGCGGCGCGAAGTGCGGAGGGATTATCTCCGTGCGGATGCTTGTGTCGCGGCGATAGCGCTGATGCAGCCGCCAGCCGGTGTCGCGGCATCTTTGCACCTTGAGGCTCTCGCGCAGCGCTTCCGGGAGCCGCGAGCGCGGGCGGGTCAGCCTGTGCCAGAGGCGGTCCGTGTGGATCGCCGGCTTCAAGTCGATCTCTTCCCGCGGCACCTGGTCGAGGTCGATCAGCAGGAAATGCACGGCGGGGAACCCGCGATATTGATGGTACCAGCGCGGATGCCAGGCTGTGCCAAAGAACGCCAGGCGGTTCGCCAGCGCATGCGCGAGGACGTTGGCGATCCAGCTCCGTCTCACGACGAAGAAATCCGGATCGAGAAAAAGCACGAAACGGGTCGCGACTGCGGCGAGCCCTTTCTCCAGCGCCAGCGCATGATGCAGGCTGCCGAGATCGCCCACATCGGGGGGCGCCACGCCGGCAAGCGTCTCAGCACTGTCGTGGCAGAAGGTCGGCGCCGCGCCGTCGTTCTCGTTATCGACGGCGATCCAGCGAACGGCATGGCCCGGGTTGAGACCCTGCGTGAGGTCGATGTTCCGCCGCAGATAGTCGGCGTTGCGGAACACCACCGAGACGATCGTCAGAAGGTCGGATGCCGTCTCGCCCGGCGCAACATCGGCATGGCGCGCGCGCGGCGCGCCGGTCATCGCGAAAGCCGCTCCTTGATGCGCGCCGCGACCGTCGGCGGCACGAACGGGCCGATATCGCCGCCCATCGCGGCAATCTGGCGGACCAGCGTCGCGGTGATATGCCGGGCCTCGGGCCGCGCCGGCAGGAAGACGGTCTGCAGCCACGGCGCCATGGTGCCGTTCATGCCGGCCATCTGCATCTCGTAGTCGAGGTCGGTGCCGTCTCTGAGGCCGCGGATCAGGATCGTGGCATCGACCTCGCGGGCGAAATCGACCACGAGGTTGTCGAAGGTGAAGGTCTCGATCACGACCTCCGCCTCCGCCGCAAGCGGTGCTGCGACCGTCTCGATCAGCTCAAGCCGGTCGTCCACGGAAAGCATCGGCTCCTTCGACGGATGCACGCCGACCGCCACGACCAGCTTGTCGCAAAGGCTGAACGCCGCCGTGAGGATGTCGATATGGCCGTTCGTCAGCGGGTCGAACGTGCCGGGATAGAGCGCGATCCGGTCCATCCCGCCGGATTACAGCCTTCGCGGCAGGGTGGCAACGCAGAGCGAAGCCCGAAACACGGAGTCGTCTTACGCCCGGGCGGTCGCGCGCGCACGGAGGACTCTATTCGTTCCACATCCTTCGCGAGGCGTGGTGGATGTGAAGCACTTCTATCTGCTGATCGGTGACCCGGTAGAACACTCGGTAAGGAAACCGGTTGAGCGGAACGACGCGCACGCCGGGCCGCTCTTCGACTTCGCGCGCGCTCCTTGGCCAGCGGGAAATACGCTCAATCGTGGCCAGAATGCGCCGCTGGAACGGCCCGACCGATTGGGGAAAGTGCCGGCGGGTAAAGTCGAGAGCCTCGTCGAGATCAGCGAGCGCGGCCGCCGTCAGGACGACCTTCATCGATCCCGGTGTTTAGCGAAAACCGCCTCGACTTCGTCGTTGGAGGCGAAGCGTCCTTCGGCGGCGTCCCGCAGTCCGCGGTCAATGCCGCGCTGCTCCGCCTCGGTCGCCTTGTAGGCGCCCGCCGACAGCTCGGCCTCGATCTCCCGGGCCAGAACTGCCAACTCCTCCTGCGCCTCAGGCGGCCAGGAGGCCGCGCGATCGACGATCGTCTTAAGAGACGTTGGAACCGACATTCCGGCAACCTTCGTGAGTGTCACACTCTATTCTTCGGGCTCACTGATGTCATCCGCCGTCTCATCCGGCCCCTCCCCCTCCGCCTCTCCGTTCGAGGGGATGTGCTCGACGGAGACGACCTTCTCGTCTTCCTCCGTATCGAACAGGATCACGCCCTGCGAGCCGCGGCTGACGATGCGGATCGGCTTGTCGCCGCCGACCGGCATGCGGATCGTCTTGCCGCCATTGGTGACGAGCATGATCTGGTCTTCGTCGTCGACCGGGAAGGAGGAGACGAGATTGCCGTTGCGATTGTTGACGGCCATGGCGACGATGCCTTTGCCGCCGCGCCGTGTGATGCGGTATTCGAAGGACGAGGTGCGCTTGCCGTAGCCGTTCTCCGAGACGGTGAGGATGAGCTGCTCCGCCGCGCTCATCTCCGCGTAGCGTTCCTGGCTGAGCTCGCCCGACGTCTCCGCCTCGCCCTCGCCTTCGCCCTCTTCGGGCTTCTCCTCCGCCTCGCCCTCGCCGCGCACCGCACGGCTCATCTTGAGATAGGCGGCGCGCTCATCGGTATTCGCATCGAAATGGCGCAGGATCGCCATGGAGATCGCCGTGTCGCCGTCCTCCAGCGCGATGCCGCGCACGCCGACCGAGTTGCGCCCGGCAAAGACGCGCACCTCCGGAACGGGGAAGCGGATGCATTGGCCCTGCGCGGTGGTAAGCATCACGTCGTCCGCTTCCGTGCAGGTCTCGACGGAGAGGATGCCCTCTCCTTCGAGGAGCTTCATGGCGATGATGCCGGAGCGGCGGACGTCGGTGAAATCGGAAAGCTTGTTGCGCCTGACCGTGCCGCCGGTCGTGGCGAACATGACGTCGAGCTCCTTCCAGCTCGTCTCGTCCTCCGGCAACGGCATGATGGTCGTGATGCGCTCGCCCTCTTCGAGCGGGAGCAGGTTGATCAGCGCCTTGCCACGCGCCTGCGGCGCGGCAAGCGGCAGCCGCCAGACCTTCATCTTGTAGACGATGCCGCGCGAGGAGAAGAACAGGACCGGTGTATGCGTATTCGCCACGAACAGCTTGGTGACGAAGTCCTCCTCGCGCGTCGCCATGCCGGAGCGGCCTTTGCCGCCGCGATGCTGCGCCCGGTATTCCGAGAGCGCCACGCGCTTGATGTAGCCGGCGTGGCTGACGGTGACGACCATGTCCTCGCGCTGGATCAGGTCCTCGTCCTCAAGGTCCGGCCCGCCCTCGGCGATCTCGGTCTTGCGCGGCGTGGCGAACTCGTCGCGCACGGCCTTGAGCTCGTCCTTGATGATCGTCTGGATGCGGGCGCGTGAGCCGAGGATGTCGAGATAATCGCGGATTTCGGCGGCGAGCTTCTCCAGCTCATCGGAGATCTCGTCACGGCCGAGCGCCGTCAGCCGCTGCAGGCGGAGGTCGAGGATCGCGCGCGCCTGCTCCTCCGAAAGCTTGTACGTGCCCTCCGCGCTCATCGTATGGCGCGGATCGGCGATGAGCTGGATCAGCGCCTCGATGTCCCTGGCCGGCCAGCTCCGCTCCATCAGGCGTTCGCGCGCGGTCTGCGGATCGGGCGCGGTGCGGATGAGCTGGATCACCTCGTCGATATTGGCGACGGCGGTGGCGAGCCCGACCAGCACATGCGCGCGGTCGCGCGCCTTGTTGAGCAGGAACTTGGTGCGCCGGCTGACGACGGTCTCGCGGAAAGCGATGAAGCTCGTCAGCACGTCCTTGAAGTTCATCACCTCAGGACGCCCGCCGTTCAGCGCCACCATGTTGACGCCGAAATTCGTCTGCAGCGGCGTGAAGCGGTAGAGCTGGTTCAACACCACGTCGCCGACCGCGTCGCGCTTCAGCTCGATCACCACGCGGATGCCGTCGCGGTCGGATTCGTCGCGGATGTCGGCGATGCCCTCGATCCGCTTGTCGCGCACCAGCTCGGCCATCTTCTCCTGCATGGCCGCCTTGTTCACCTGGAACGGAATCTCGGTGATGACGATCGCTTCGCGGTCCTTGCGGATCGTCTCGATATGCGCCTGGCCGCGCATGATGACGGAGCCGCGGCCGGTGGCGTAGGCGGAGCGGATGCCGGAGCGGCCGAGGATAATGCTGCCGGTCGGAAAGTCGGGCCCCGGCACGATCTCCATCAGCGCGGTCGTGTCGAGGTGCGGATCGTCGATCAGCGCGATCGTCGCGTCGATCACCTCGCCGAGATTGTGCGGCGGGATGTTGGTCGCCATGCCGACGGCGATGCCGCCCGCGCCATTGACGAGCAGGTTCGGGAAGCTCGCCGGAAGGACCGTCGGCTCCGTGATCGAGTCGTCGTAATTGTTGCGGAAGTCGACGGTGTCGCGGCCGAGGTCTTCAAGCAGCGTATGCGAGACCTTTTCCAGGCGCACTTCGGTGTACCGCATGGCGGCCGGCGGATCGTTGTCGATCGAGCCGAAATTCCCCTGCCCGTCGATCAGCGGCACGCGCATGGAAAATTCCTGCGCCATGCGCACCAGCGCGTCGTAGATGGCCTGGTCGCCGTGCGGGTGGTACTTACCCATCACCTCGCCGACGACGCCGGCGGATTTGCGATAGGGCTTGTTCCAGTCGTTCCCCATCTGGTGCATGGCGTAGAGGATGCGCCGGTGCACCGGCTTCAGCCCGTCGCGCACGTCGGGGAGCGCACGGCTGATAATCACGCTCATCGCGTAATTGACGTAGGAGTGCCGCATCTCCTCGGTGATGGAGATTGATTTGATGTCGCCGTCCCGGTCTGAGGGCGGCGTGTTGCTTTCGTCTGCCAAGGGAAGAATCGCGTTCGTTTGGGTGGCTGTCTTCTAGCTTATTTAGGTGCGGAACGCCACTTCGGCCACCTCGAATAAACGTTGAAAAAACAGATAGTTACGGATGGCGTGCGAATTATTCTCGGGAGCCTGCGCCGGGGCCTGAAAAAAGCCGTGCGTCGGCGCCGAGCCGCGCCTCGATTCGCGCTCTCCAGAGGGCCGATTTCGGCAGCAGAAAGCAGCCGTCGCGCTCGCCCGTGACCGGGTCCTCGCCGAGGAACGCGAAGACTGGCTGGTGTGGCAGGTAGCGAGAAAAGCGCGCCTTTATGTCGGCGCCGTAGACCCGGTAGTGCCCGTGCTTTTCGGGCTTCGGAAAGCCCCAGTCGCGGGTCGTCTCTTCCCGAAACGGGTCCGGCACGACGAGCCACAGGAGTCCGTCCGGCGTCGCGATCCTCAAGAGCTCGTTGAGCGCCGCCCGGTCGTCGGCGACGTGCTCAAGCACGTGCGAGCACGCCACCATCCCGTAGGCGCCGTCCGGCCGCGCGATCGCCTGGATGTCGAGGCTCTCCCCCTCCCCATAGACGGAAAGCTCGAAGCGCTTGAACCATTTCGGGTCGAGCGTCGGATCGGGGCTGAACTGGATCGCGTCGATGCCGCGGAAAGCATCCGTCCCAAGCCGCTCGAACATGATCCGGAACATGCGGTGCCGCTCCAGCGACCGGCATTCGGCGCAGCGCGGCATCGCCCCGTTCGGCGCCATGCGTCCCTTCGGCCCGGGCACGAAGTCAACCCCGCCGCAGATCGGACAGGCGGAGGGCGCGGTCACGGCTTCGGGACCCGGACCGCGTAGCCGATGATGCCGCTCGGGATCTTCGTGCCGGAGACCTCGAAGCTGCCGATGTCCAGGGTCACGTCATGCGGGAGAAGCCCTGGGGGAGGCTGCTTGCCCGCCCAGATATAAAGAACGCCGTCCCTGGAGAGATCGTCCTCGGTCAGCCACGGCGAGATCGACAGTTTTCCGTCATAGACGATGCTCGGACGCTCCGGCGATCCCGCGGCGACCAGGCCCTCCAGCCAGTTCCGGCCGGACACGATCTTGAGCGGCGCATCCGTGTGGCTCGACCATGCCGCCTCCGCCTTCTCCGCTATCTCGCGCATCGGCCAGGCATTGCGCTGTGGCGTGCCGAACCGCGGGCTGAGCGCGACGAAGGCGGAATAGATGACCGCCAGCCCGACGACGAACAGGAGCGCGACCTTCAAGGCGCGGGCGGCAACATCCACGCTCCATTCGCGCCCGAGCAGCGAGGCGATCAGCAGCCCCGAAAGCGTGAACATCGGCATGCCCCACATGTCGCGGAGGCCGATGCCGGTGATCATTGAAAGGAGCACCGTCACGATCGCCGGCGCGAGGCCGAAGAACGCGATGTAGCGAAGGTGCGGATCGGCCGCGGCGGCGCGCGGCAGACTCCGTACCGATCGGATGCCGACCAGGAGGAAGAAGATCGCCAGGGGCAGATGATCGGCGACCTGCGCGGCAAGCCATTTCAGCGCCGTCAGGAGCGATGCGGAATCGCCCCCGCGGCTCTCCACGAAGCTCAGCGTCGGAAAATGATGGCGGACGAGCCAGACGAGCTGCGGCGACGCGACGAGGACGGCCGAGGACGATCGCAAGCCACGGCCAGGGGCGCGCCAGCGCCGGGCGCATCTCCTTGTCGGCCAGGGCCCAGATCACGAACAGCGCGTAGAGGATGACGACGCTGTGCTTGGCGTAGATGCCGATCCCGACGACGACGCCGAGCAGGAGCCAGGCCCGCGCCTCCAGCGGCCGCTGCCGCGCCATCGTGAAAAGCAGGATGGCGGCGGACCATACCGGGAGCTGGATGACGTTGTGATTGAATTCCGGGCTCAGCCACGTGAAGTAGACGATCGGCGTCAGGAGGAGGACGCCAATCAGCGCCTGCCTTCGTGTCGTCAGCAGCGTGCCGGTCATGAAGACGAAGATGTAGGTGAGCGCCACGCAGAGCTGGCTCACGATGTAGGGCCCGAGGATCGGGTCGCCGGTGACCTGGAACGATATCTCGATGAGCCAGGCCGGCAGCGTCGGGTGCTTGTGCGTGCCGAGCAGCCATTCCTTCCCCCAGCCCAGCCCCTCCACCACGTCGAGCGGCGGCGCGGAGCTCGCCAGGTAAGGCAGGAGGGTCCAGAAGACGAGCTGGACGGCGGCGAGCGCAAGGACCGCGCGACGCGGTTCCGCGACGAGCCGCGCCGCGAGCGTCTGCTGCGTCCGCGTCGGAACGCTCTGGTCGACGTTCGCCTCGCTCATCCGTGCTCACCTCTCCTCGGCGCGCGCTCCCTTAGCACGGCGGAAGCCCGATTGGGGCACACACGCGGCATGGCTCGGCGGCGCGGCTTGGCGGCGCGGCTTGCATCGGCGCCGATCTCGGCGTCATCTGCGAATCGGCGTCCACGCAACCGGGAAGAGCGGCCCGCCGTGCAATTCTTCGAGCATGCCCTGTCGTCCTTCGTGACGATCTTCGTCACCATCGACCCGCCTGGGCTCGCACCGCTTTTCCTGGCGCTGACGGCCGGCATGACGCGCGCGGAGCGGGCGCAGGTGGCGATGCGCTCAACGTTGATTGCGTTCGGCGTGCTTCTCCTGTTTGCGCTGGTCGGGATCTCCATCCTCTCCGTCTTCGGCATCACCCTTCAGGCGTTCCGCATCGCCGGCGGCGTTCTGCTCTTCTACATCGCCTTCGAGATGATCTTCGAGAAGCGTCAGGAACGGCATGAGAAAAGCGCCGAGCGCGCCCGCACCGCCGACCAGATACGCTCCATCGCCGTCTTCCCGCTCGCCATTCCGCTGATCGCGGGGCCCGGCGCCATCTCCGCCACGATCCTGCTTTCAGGCTCACACCAGGGCATCCTCGGTCGGGCGACCCTGATCGGGGTCATCATCGCCAACCTCGCCGTCGCCTGGGTGGTGTTCTTTCTTGCCGACCGGCTGGATCGCTACCTCGGCGAGACCGGCCGCATCGTGCTGACGCGGCTCCTCGGCCTGATCCTCGCGGCGCTCGCCGTGCAGTTCATCGCGGACGGCGTGCTCACCTTCGCCCACCCCAAGGCGGGCTGAGGCGGGCCTCCAAGGAGTTTAGGGAAGAAGCGACTTGCGCAAGGCACGCACGTCCTGCGCACTCATCTCGTTCTTGCGCGCGGCCGCGACGTCGTCCGCGGTGAGCGCCGGAACGTCAGCCGGCGCGATTGAATCGTTGCCCCATTCCGCGCGCACGTAGTTGACCACCGCGGCGATCTCCGCGTCGGACAGGAAGTCGAAGGGCGGCATCGCATTGTCGAAGCTGGCGCCGCCCACCTCGATCGGACCCTCCAGCCCGTGCAGAGCGACGACGGCCGGAAAGTCAGGAGACAGGAAGAGATCGGAATTCCCGGCGAAGGGCGGGAACTCGTCCGGCTTTCCCATGCCATCCTCGCCGTGACAGGCGACGCAGGTGCTCTGGAAGACTTCCGCGCCATCGACCGTCCCGCTCGGTTCCGCACTTGCCTGCGCCTCCGCGGCCGGCGGCGGTTTCGGCCCGAGATAGGTGCCGAGATAGTCGAGGATCTTCGCACGCTGGTCGTCGCTGATCCTGAGACCGAAGCCCTTCATGTTGTCGAGCACCGCGTCCCACGCGCCGCGCCTGATGCCGGCGGAGTCCTGCACGGACTGCAAGTCGTGGCAGGTCTGGCAGTGGCCGTAGATGAGGTCGCGCCCCGGCCCTGGCGGCAGGTTGAACCGGTCGGCGGCGTAACCGTCCGCTGTGGAAAGCGCGGCGGCAGCGGTGACAAGGAGGACCAGCGCCGATCGCACGCGCAACTCCCGGACTTCGTCTGGTGGGTGTTTGAACTTTGAGGCGGGACGCCGGCCGCGGCCGGCGCCCCGGTCCTTGCCTAGGCCGCGATCTCGACGCGGTCGACGCCGTTCCATTCGTAGCCGCGCGGGTTCCACCGCGTAAGCCCGTCCATCGGCTGCGTACGTCCAAGCGCGTCGGTCGCCCGGCACATCAGCACGTTGTTGCCCGAAGCCAGCGTCGCCTTGCTCGACCAATTGTACCAGGCCCACGGGCTCTCCGCCGGCTTGAGGTCGGCGTTCTGCCACGTGCCTCCACCGTCGGCCGAGACTTCCACCATGGTGACCGGCGCCATGCCGTCGTTGAAGGCGACGCCGGTGATCTCGACCTCCCCGGCCTTGGCTCCGTCCTCAGGCAGCGGCGAGAAGATCACGCTCTTGATCTTGTGCCCGTAGGTCGGGACGCTGTTGTAGATCGTGTAGTCGTTCGCCTCGAACTGGCCCGGCTCGACCGGGCCGAGCGGCATGCGGTAGCCGACCGACTGGAAGGCGCTCGGCGACTGGTCCGCCGCGTAGAGCAGCGTCGTCAGGAACTTCACGTTCATGTTGCCGTAGAAGCCCGGGATGATGAGGCGCACGGGCCCCCCATGCACGGCCGGGATCGGCTCGCCGTTCATCTTGAGCGCGAGGATGGCATTGTCGAGCCCCGGGTCGGCGAGCTCATAGCTCTTGGCGAAGTCGGAGCCTTCCGGCGTCGCCGGCTGATCCCACCCTTCTGCCGTCAGCCAGTGCGCGCCGTCCGCCGGCGCGAGCTTCTGGTCGTCAAGGAACTGCCGCAGCGGCACGCCTTCCCACACGACATTGCCCATGCCGCCGTTCTTCCATTGGCCGCCGGCGACCTTCTCCTTCGCGGCGTAGTAGCTGCGGCCATTGCCGGCGCATTGCATCACCGCGACGCGCGTGACCTGATCCATGGCCTGGAGGTCGGCAAGGGTCACGGTGCGCGGGCGCTGCACCAGACCGTCGATGCGGATCGACCAGTCGGGCCTGTCGGGAGCGGCGGTCGTCGCGTACCATGCGGCGTCGCCCTTATGCGGAAAGTGCAGCCGGTTGAAGAGGATGTCCTTCGGCGTGTGATCGAATTTGCGCAGCATCGCGAGCGGCGTTTCCATCACGCCGAGATCGGCGTTGTGGACGAGCAGGCCGGGAACCTTGCCGGCGATGATCTCAGCGGAATCCGGCGCTGTCTCGGCAAAGGCGGCGCGCATGAAGCCCGGCGAGAAGCCGGCGGCGAGACCGGCCGCTCCCGCGGCAAGTCCGAACTGCCGTCGCGTCAATCCGGTTCTCGTTTGCTGCTGGGGCATCTCTCAAGTCCTCCCTAGGGTTTTCGTCGGCCGACGAGGCGCCCGTTCGGCGTCCCGGACGGGCGGTTAGGGAAGAAACGGTTCGGGGCGGCGGATTATTCCCGACTAAACGCGAAAAACGCGTTCGGCGAACTCAGGCGAGGCAGCTCGTGCTCTTTCGCTTGCTCTCTTCGAGCGCCTGGCGCGTGCGGTTGTCGAATGGCGCGTGCGTGTGGGTCGCCTCCTCGACCTTGTGCGCGATCAGGTCGAGGCGGTTGCCATCCATTCCCTTGGCGAGAAGCAGGTAGCCGAAATCGTCGACCTGCCAGCCATAGGCGCGCTCTGTGCCGATATCGACCCGCACCAGCGTCCCGGGCATCGCTCCGTTGGCGAAAACGAAGAGGCTCAAATGGCAGCCATGCGTGCCGAGATAGCCGATCTGGAGAACGTCACCTTTGGACCGCTTAGAGAGCGTCACGTGGTCGATGGTGAGCTTGGCGCTGGCAAGGTCCGGAATGACGGGCAGCCGCCGGAACTGGGCAAGCGCCGCGATCAGGGTGGCGGGAGGATCGTCGGTCGCCTGCACATCGCCGGCATTCAGCCAGTCGGTATGGAGCGTGCGGGCGGTCGCCAGCAGGTCCGGCGGCAGGACCGTCCGCTGCGGCTTGACGAAGAACCAGCCCGCACCGGCCAGGACCGCGACCAGCGCAATCGCCGCCGCAACGGCCGCGCGCTTCCGCCAGGGCGTCTTCCTCGGCGGGATGCCGGTGAGGTCGAGACGGCCCAACGCCTCGGCTGGGGCGGCGAACGCATTATGCGTGGCGCCCTTCAGCCGATAGAGCTTGGCGATCTGCTCCGCGACTTTGGGCTCGTTCCCGGCCGCCTCGGCTACCGCCGCTGCGGCAGCGGCGTCGAGCTCGCCGTCGACATAGGCGCTGAGCGTGCGCCAGGTCGGTGACCCTGCGCTCGTCATCTGGGCCGCCGGACGCGGGTGAAGGGGGTGACGTTCTGCTCCGCCATGATCGTCAGCAGCGCGGCGCGGGCGCGCGCCAGCCGGCTCATCACGGTGCCCGGCGCGACGCCCAGCACCTCGGCCGCCTCGGCGTAGGAGAGCCCGACGAAATCGATCAAGGCGATGATCTCCCGATGCGCGGCCGATAGCCTGCCAACCGCGATGCGAACCGTTACGACCTCGACGATGCGCCGGTCCCCCGCCCAGCCGGCATCCTCATCGTCGGCGGTATCGGCTGCAATATCGAGGCCAGTCTCCATGCCGGTCTTGCGGCATTTGTCAATGAAGGCGTTGCGCAGGATGCGGAAGAGCCACGCACGGTAGGCCGGCTCGTCGCTCGGGCGCCGCGCCGCTTCAAGGGCACGCAGCACGCATTCCTGCACGAGGTCGCGCGACAGGTCGCGATCCTGCGTCAGGGCGTACGCGAACCCGTGCAGCCGTTCGAGATAGGCTTCGATCCATACCCGCAAAGGGCGTTTCCTCGCATGGGCGGCGGATTTCTTCCGCCTGGTTCATGCACGTGTCGATCACGGGGCCCTGGCGAAGACTTGTCAAGCACGGGAGCGCGTTTTTGAAACCGGTCAGCGCCCGCTCGCTGGATCACCTGAGCGTCATTTCGAACACGGCGCCGCCATAGCCGTGCACGCTGTCATGTGCGCGGATCACGACGCTGGTCGTCCCTTCGGGGAGTTCGACGCCGCCGAGGCTGCGCGTAAAGGGCTGCTCCGTCTCGTGCGGGTGCAGGAGGACGCGGGTCGCCAGTACCTTCCCCTCCGGCGAAAGTACCTCCCACTTGTCGGCGTAATGGTCCCAGCCTTCGTCGTCGTGGCGCACCGTCACGTCGAAGCGCCACGTCCCGCCGGCTTCCGGTGTCGCCTTCACGTCGACGACGTCGGCTTCGCCGGCGAGCGCCGTGCCGCAGGAGACGAACATTGCCGCCGCGAGGCTGATGATCGTCCGAGTGGGAAAACGAAAGAGCATGTCTCACGATCGCGCGTCTCGCCGCGCATGGGAAATCACGCCCGGTCAAATCCGCCTCAGAAGCCGAGACGCTCCAAGGCTCGCGGCGTCAGCGCGACTTCGCCGTTCGTTTGCGGCGGTGATAGGTGAGCGCCAGCGCGATGCAGTGGCCAAGCTCTTCGCGCGGCAGCGGCTCGTCCGCCCGAAGGACGATGCTGCGGTTTCCCTCGAACTGGAGCTTTTGCGGGTAGAGCTCGCGGAAGGAATCGACCAGCCCGGTTTGACAGTGAAAGTAGATGGCGCAGCGCGGCTCGCCTTTAACCGCGTCGATCCGGATCGTGCTCCCGCTCCGCGTCTCCGGCGTCAGGTAGCTCGGCTGTCCCCATTTCACGGTTTCTTCCAGCCGCCCGACGCCGTCCGTCCGGCGCGCGGTGTCGAAGATCAGTTTGCGCAGCGCCAGGAGCCTCCTCCGCACCGCCGGCGTGTAGGTGCCGAAGATCGCCGCGACGCGCGGGTCTTCAAAGCTCGTCATCCGCTTCTCGCTGCTTCCCATCGTGCTGCCCCTTACCAGAGCTGCGGCTTCCAGATCATGTCGGCGAAGAGCAGGATCACCGCAGCGAAGGCGGGCCAGCCGAGCGTGAACCAGATGCGGAAGAGCCGATGGTATTCGGGCTGGAGCGGAATGCCCCGGCGCGCCGCGTCGGTGGCGAGACCGCGCATTCTGATCTGGATCCGGACGACTGGCAGCCAGCAGAGGCCAGCAAGGGCGTAGAGAGCGAGCGCCGCCACGATCCACGACTCGCGCCACGAATAGCCGACGACCGCCACCAGCGCCGCGCCGGAGACCGGCTGCACGATGACCGCCGTCGCCGTGAAGACGAAATCGGCGATGACGACCACACGCGCCGTCGCCGCCACGGTCGCGGCATCGCGCGTGCGATCGGCCATCCACATGAAGAACGCGATGCCGAGCCCCGTGCCGAAGAGCACGGCGGCGCCGAGGACGTGGACGAGCTTCAGGAGCGGATAAAGGTCGCTCATCGCTCATCGATGATCGCAAGCGTGAAGAGCGTCGCAAGAAGCATCGGAACGATCTTGAGGTACGGTCCGAGCGGATCGACCCAAAGACCGGGTGCCGTCACGGTGCCGACGATCAGATAGAGCGCCGTCGCCGCCAGCATGACGAGCAGGGCCGGGCGCGCCGTCCTTTGCTGGAGAAGCAGGAGTCCCATCGTGACATCGAAAAGCGATCCGGCGACGAGCGTCGCTGTGGCGGGCGCGCTGGAAAATCCGGCGGCCGCGAGATGGCCGAGCGCCGCGTCCCAACCCGGGCCGAGTGCATTCAGGCCGGTGGCGATCCAGAAGAGCGCCAGCCCCCCGACAGCGATCGGCTTCAAGAGGTAGAGCCGTGCGAACCAACGTTCCTCCACCCCGGCCGGGTGTCGCGCGAGCGTCGTCGCTAGGTCGGCGGGCTCGATTCCCGTCGCCGCCATCCATGGCGCGGGGTCTCCGACGACGCCGGCGGAAAGCTGTGCGATGGCGGTGGAGCGCGCCGGGCTTCGCCAGCCAAGCCAGCCGAGGGCGTCGGCGGCCCGGCTCACGAGGCGTCCGAACCAGTCGGGGAGATCGAGGAAAGGACGCGGGCGAAGACCGAGCCAGCCGGTTAGCGCCGCGACGATCGCACCGAGACTGTGTACGTGGGGATGTGCGATGTCCCAGCGCACCTTCGAGGGCGCGTCCGGCCTGAGGCACAGCGCCACCGTCTCCGCCAGGTCGTCGATGTCGACGATCTGCATCTGCGCATTGCCGGCGATGAGCGGCGTTGCGAACGGGAACGCGGCGATGCCCCGCAGGAGCGCCGTCCCGCCATAGGCGAGCGGCGAGAGCACGAGCGCCGGCCGCAAGATGGCCCAGTCGAGATCGCGTTTGGCAAGGCCGGCTTCCGCCACCGCCTTGCTGCGCGCGAACTCCGTCGGCGCATCCGGCTCCGCGCCGATTGCCGAGACGTGCACGACGCGGCTGATGCCGGCCGCCTCGCATGCTTCAAAAAGCGCAATCGTGGCGCTTGCCTGCACGCCGCGGACGTCGTCGCGAAGTCCGTCCTGCAGGACGCCGACGCAGTTCACCGCCGCGTCGACGCCGGCGAGAAGCGGTGCCCAGTCCTCGGCGCGCTTAAGCTCGCCGAAGTCGGCTTTGACCCACGAGCAGAACGAGAAGCGCCGGCGCGCACTCCTGATGTCGCGCCCGGCGCCGACAAGCGTATGGCCCTCGCGATGAAGCCGCACCAGGACGGCGGAGCCGATCAGCCCATAGCCGCCGGTCACCAGCACACGCATGGCGCGGCCGCGGTCTCCGGGTGGCTAGAACGGGATCTCGTCGTCCATCTCTTCCGACAACGTCGCGCCGGAGCGGCCGCCGTTCCGCTCCATCGGGCTGGAATTGCCGAACTCCGCGCCGCGGCCGTTGCGGTCGGCAGTGTCGCCCCCGCCCCCGCCGCGGCTGTCGAGCATCTGCAATTCGCCGCGGAAGCGCTGCAGCACGACCTCCGTCGAATAGCGCTTCTGCCCCGACTGGTCTTCCCACTGGCGCGTCTGGAGTTGGCCCTCGATATAGACCTTGGCGCCCTTCTTCAGGTACTGCTCCGCCACCTTGGCGAGGTTCTCGTTGAAGATGACGACGGAGTGCCACTCCGTGCGCTCGCGCCGCTCGCCGGAATTCTTGTCGCGCCAGTTCTCCGACGTCGCGATCCTGAGATTGACCACCGGATCGCCCGACGGAAGCCGCCGGATTTCCGGGTCCTGGCCGAGATTGCCGACCAGGATCACCTTGTTGACACTGCCTGCCATTGACTTGCCTCCGCTTGTTGCGGGTCACCTGCTCACAAACCGCCGCGCGGCGCAGCATCGGGACCACGCCTGTCCACACAATCCACCGCACAATCCACGCCGCCGGTCGCAGCCGATGACACAAAACTGTTCTTGCTATGTTCTATAATGTCGGCGACAGTCGGAATCAAGCGCGCAATTTGCGCGGCAGCGTCTTGAATGAGGAAACGATGGAACAGCGTCTGAGCCTGGTAACCCTCGGCGTCGCCGATATCGAACGGTCGCTCCGCTTCTACGAGGCGCTCGGCTGGAAGCGCGGCAACGATCATCCCGGCGTGGTGTTCTTCCAGCTGAACGGCATGGTCCTCGCCCTCTGGTCGCGTTCCGCGCTTGCCGAGGACGCCGGACTTGCACCGAACGAGCGCGGCTTCGGCGGTATCGCGCTTGCCTACAACGCGCGCTCGAAGGACGACGTCGACGCCGTCATCGCGGAAGCCGGCCGTGCCGGTGCGCGTATCCTGAAGCCGGCGGCGGACACGTTCTGGGGCGGCTATTCCGGCTACTTCGCCGATCCCGACGGCCATCCGTGGGAGGTCGCGTGGAACCCGGATTGGACGCTGACGAAGAAGGGCGAGGTGAAGCTCCCGCCGCGCGCGTAGAACCGGGTGGGGATTGCGCGCCTTCGCAAGCGACATGGCCTTCCATGTAACGCCGCGCCTGTATTAGGTAACGCCAGGCATGCCTGGGCGACGGCCTTCGCCCGACATCTCATCCGGGAGCGACATGGCGGATCGGCGAAAAAACGGCGACGCACGCGCGAATGGTGCGGACTCCGAAGGTGACGTGCATTCCGCCGGACGCGGAGGAGCAGCCGGCAACGGCAAGAACGGCGCGGGCAACGGCAAGAGCGCATCTCAGTCCGCTAAGCCCGGAACGGTCCAATACAATTGCGCCAAGTGCCCTGGCTATTGCTGCTCCTACCCCGTGATCGCGCTCACCAAATACGACGTGGAGCGGCTGGGGAAGCATTTCGGGCTGACGCCGGAAGAGGCCGAGAAGCGCTTCACCCGCGCCGCGCACGGCCACAAGCGCATCTTCCGCCGCAAGAAGGACGAGCACTACGGAAAGATCTGCCGCTTCTTCGACACCGAGGAGCGCCGCTGCACCATCTATGCCGCGCGCCCTGCCGTCTGCCGTTCATTTCCCGGTGCCGGTCGCTGCGGCTATTACGATTTCCTCTCGTTCGAGCGGCGCACGCAGAACGATCCGGAGTTCGTGTCGCTGACCGACCACAGCTAGGAGCGTGATCCCGAAAGGCGGGCAGCGGTTTTCGGACAAGATCATGCTCGAATAGAGTGCTCACGGCGCGCGCGTCGGCTCCGTTCAGCCGGGGTCAGGCGGCACGCCGCGCCAGGCAGATCCAGTCCCAGGGGCTCTTGACGGCGGCGGCTCGCGGCTTATCGAGCCCGGCGAAGGACCAGGGCTGGAAGACCCTTCCGATGCGCCTCACGTGAAAGCCCTGGCGCGCGATGGTCTGGGCGAGCTCCTCGCGCCGATAGTGCTTCTGCCAGGCGCCACCCTTCTCGGCGAGCCCGTCGGCGCGAAGCATCGGTTTTGCGGCGCGCTTCGCGGCGCGCACATGCGCCTGCACCATCTTTTCCGACTCCAGCGACGGCACCACGACCAGCGCGAAGCCGGACGGCTTGGTGACCGCCGCGAGGCTCGACCATTGCGCGCGCCTAGTCGCGGGCTTGTCGGAGGTGATGACGTTCAGGCAGGCGGTGAGATCGGCGCGCGGACCGATCCGCTTCGCCGCGCGCGCCACGTCCATCGCCAGCCACTCGATGTCGTCCGTCGCCGCGCAGCGCTCGCGCGCCCGCGCGATAATGTCCGGCGCATGCTCCACCGCGACGACCTTTCGGAAGCGATGCCCGAAGCGCTCGATGAAGGTGCCGATCCCGCATCCGAGATCGACGAGAACGGACGACGTGGGTAACGGACGCGCCGCGCCGACGAAGCGCCGCAATTGGTCGCCCGTCTCGTCCGCCGTGACGTCGCAGACAAGCTCTTCAAAGTCGTCGGCGATCTCGTTCCATTCCGATCGGCTGGACACGAATCTCTCCCTTCCCGGGAGTTTAAGCCAAGCGGCCGGAGCGGAGAACCCTCCGGTTGACATACTGACATACAGGCCATACGTCCTGACATATGATCCGGCGCACGACAGTCCGCCTTCCCGATGAGTTGCTTGACCGCGCCCGCCGCAAGGCTGCCGCGGAAGGCCGCACGTTGACCGCGCTGATCGAGGAAGGGTTGCGGACGGTGGTCGCCAAGAAGAAGGCGGTCGGGAGCAGGGAAGTGCAGTTGCCGATAAGCTCCGTCCAGGGCGGCCCCCTTCCCGGCATCGACCTCACGAACAATGCGGCGATCCAGGAAATGGAAGACCTCGAATATGTCGAGCGTCTCAATCGCGGCTTTAAATGATCCTCCCGGACGTCAGCGTCCTCATTTACGCCTTCCGCCCTGACGCCTCGCATCACGCTATCTGCCGCCCGTGGTTCGAGAGCGTCTTGGCCAATGAGTCCCGGTTCGGTATCAGCCCGCTCGCGCTGAGCGCAGTGGTGCGCATCACCACAAATCCGCGATCCTACCAACCGCCGAGCCGGATCGACGAAGCGTTCGCATTTTGCGACACGATCATGTCCCAGCCCCACTGCCAGGTCGTCGAGCCCGGCGAGCGGCACTGGGGCATCTTCAAGCGGCTTTGCCTCGAAGCGAATGTCCGCGGGCCGCTCGTGACCGACGCATGGTACGCGGCGCTCGCCATCGAGTGGGGATGCGAGTGGATCACGCTCGACCGCGACTTCGCCCGCTTCCCCGGGCTGAAGTGGAGCCTCCCCGCCGCCTAGCGGCGCGCACCGATCGATCGCCTCACGCGCGATCCGGCTGAACCGGTGCGGCGGTGCGCCAGGCGCCCTGCCGTTCCAGCATCCAGCCGGGATATTCGCGCGGCAGCGCGCTGACTTCGTCGAGCTTCGCCATCTCCTCCGCCGAAAGCGAAAGCGTCACGGCGGCAAGGTTGTCCTCAAGCTGCTCCAGCCGCTTGGCGCCGATGATGACGCTCGTCACGTAAGGCTTGTGCAGCAGCCACGCGAGCGCGACGCGGGCGACGGACACGCCCTTCGCGTCGGCGATCGTGCGCATCGCGTCGACGCATTTCCAGGCGCGGTCGCGATCCACGGGCGGGAAATCGAACTGCGCGCGCCGCGCGTCCTTCGGTTCCGGCGCGCCGGGCCCGAACTTGCCGGAGAGCAGCCCGCCGGCGAGCGGGCTCCAGACCATCAGCCCGACCTTCTCCTCCAGAAGCAGCGGCACGATCTCGCGTTCAAGGTCGCGGCCGGCGATCGTGTAGTAGGACTGGATCGTCTCGAAGCGGGCGTAGCCGCGCCGCTCCGAAATGCCGAGCGCCTTGGCGAGCCGCCAAGCCGACCAGTTGGAGCAGCCGATATAGCGGACGAGCCCGCGCGACACGAGATCGTCGAGCGCCCGCAGCGTCTCCTCCGGCGGCGTGACCGTGTCGAGGCCGTGGATCTGATAGAGATCGATGTGGTCGAGTTGCATGCGCTCCAGGCTTTTCTCGACCGCATCCATGATGTGGCCGCGCGAGCCGCCCCGATCGTTCGGCCCCTGCCCCATCTGCCCGAAAAACTTTGTGGCGATGACGACGTCGGACCGCTTCACGCCGAGGTTCCGCAGCGACTGTCCAAGGAGCTCCTCCGAGCGGCCGGCGGAATAGACGTCGGCGGTGTCGATGAAGTTGATGCCGGCTTCGAGCGAGCGGCCGATGATCTGATCGACAGCCTCCTGCCCGACCCCGGCGATCGCGCCGTAGATGCCTTCGGCGGCTTCACCAAAAGTCATCGTGCCGAGGCAGAGCTCCGAGACGAAAAGGCCGGTACGGCCAAGCTGATTGTAGCGCATGGCGTTCTCCAAGACGGGCGTTGAAAGGCGGACGGCGTGTCGAGGGCCGGAAGGAGACGGGCCGCCACACGCAGGATTTGAAAGATCGAAAAGGGCCGGGTCGGCCGGTCTGGGAATATGGGAAGCGAGACTATCCTCGGATGGCGGCGCTGTCACCGCGCTTCAGCGCAACCCACATCCGCGCCGCGGTGGGATTGTGACCGCCGCGGCGCATTCCTATCTGTCGTTTTCCGTGCCGTGCTTCAGGTCGACGCGCGAATGTCGGCGGCGACTTCCGCCAGGTTGTCGTTGAGCTGGTGATCGCGCCCGGGGAGTCGCCGGACGATCGCGCCGGGAATTGCCGTCGCGTAGAGATCGACATGCTCGGACGGCACGGTGTCGTCCTCGCTGCCATGATAGATGTAGGTGGGCATCCTTGAAGGGAGCCGCGCTCCGACATCGGCCATCGGCGCGATATCGTCGCTTGGCCAACCGCCGGCGCCGATAAACGGCGGCGCGATGAGAAACACGCCCCCAAACCTCTGCTTCGGCGGCGCGTCCGCGAGCGCGTCGATCAGAATTGCTCCGCCGATAGAGTGGCCCACCAGAACCGCATCCTCGGCAAGAGCGGCCAACGCGTCCGTGATCGCGGCCTTCCAGATGACGGGGTTCGGTCCGGATTCGTTCGGCATGCGCGGATAGCGGACGTCGTAGCCGCGCCCCAGCGCGCCGCTCAGGCTGTCGACGAGCTTGTTGTCCCATTCGTCATGGGTCCCCGCGCCGGCGCCTTGAATGAACAGGACTTCCTTCGTCATGCCGATACCCGCCTGTCGGTCATCGCCCCTTCGGCTGAAACAGCTCCAAGACATGCCCGAAAGGCACGCCGCGCCGCCCGGCGTCCATCAAGGACGCCGGCGCGCCTCACCCCCTGTCAACGCCACCCCAGCCCCGGCGCGACGTATTTGAGAATGCTCTCGATGACATGCGCGTTGTAGTCGACGCCGAGCTGGTTGGGCACGGTCAGGAGCAGCGTGTCGGCTTCCGCGATCGCTTCGTCCTGCTTCAGCTCCTCGATGAGCTTGTCCGGCTCGGCGGCGTAGCTTTTGCCGAAGATCGCCCGCGTGTTCTCGTCGATCATGCCGATCTGGTCCTGGCTCTCGCCGCCCCGCCCGAAATACGCACGGTCGCGGTCGTCGACGAGCGCGAAGATCGAGCGGCTGACGGAGACGCGCGGGCTCCGCGTGTGGCCGGCCGCTTTCCAGGCTTCGCGGTAGGCGCGGATCTGCTTCGCCTGCTGGATGTGGAAGGGCTCGCCGGTCTCGTCGAACTTGAGCGTCGACGATTGCAGGTTCATGCCGAGTTTCGCCGCCCATTCCGCGGTGGCGTTGGTGGCGGCGCCCCACCAGATTCGTTCGCGCAATCCCTCCGAATGCGGCTCGACGCGCAGGAGCCCCGGCGGGTTCGGGAACATCGGCCGCGGGTTCGGCTCGGCAAATCCCTCGCCGCGCAGCACCTCGAGGAACACTTCGGCGTGCTGCCGCGCCATGTCGGCGTCGGTCTTACCCTCCGGCGGCGCGTAGCCGAAGGTGCGCCAGCCGTCGATCACCTGCTCGGGCGAGCCGCGGCTGATGCCGAGCTGCAGGCGGCCGCCGGCGATCAGGTCGGCCGCGCCCGCGTCCTCCGCCATGTAGAGCGGGTTCTCGTAGCGCATGTCGATGACCGCCGTGCCGAGCTCGATCCGCTTGGTCCGCGCGCCGCAGGCCGCGAGCAGCGGGAACGGCGAGCCAAGCTGGCGGGCGAAGTGATGCACACGGAAATACGCGCCGTCCGCGCCGACCTCCTCCGCCGCGACGGCGAGGTCGATCGATTGCAGAAGCGCGTCGGACGCCGTCCGCACCTGCGATTGCGGCGAGGGGGTCCAGTGACCGAAGGAGAGAAAGCCGATGCGTTTCATTTCTTGCCGGTGTTAGCCGCCAATTGCGCGGCGAAAGCCCGCTTGTAGGCGGGCCGCGCTTCGCCGCGGGCGACATAGGCGGCGAGGTCCGGAAATTCCGCCAGAATGCCGGATGGTTTCAGCCTCTGCAGCACATGCACCATCATCAGGTCGCCCGCGCTAAAATGCCCGTCGAGCCAGTCGGCATCGCCCCCGCCTTCGCCGAGGCTTCGGCGGGCAAGAAAATGAGCGGAAAGTTGGCGCAGCCGGTCGCGGACGCGATCCTCGACCAGAGGCATGCGCTCCGCGGACCAGGGCTTGTCGCTCTCCAAGAGCCTGGCGTTGGCGAATTCAAGGATCGGCGGCTCCACCGTGTTGACCGCGGCGAACATCCAGGTGATCGCCCGCGCCCGCGCATTCGCCCCATCTTCGGTATTGGGCGGCAGGAGGCCCGCATGGCGCTCCGCGATATGGAACACGATCGACCCCGTTTCGAACAGCGCGAGATCGCCTTCCTCATAGGTCGGAATCTGCCCGAACGGATGCAGCGCCAGATGCGCGGGTTGCTTCAGCGCGCTGAACGAAACACCACGAACCTCATAGGGCTGGCCCACTTCCTCCAGCGCCCAGCGAACGCGCGTATCGCGCGCCAGTCCACTGCCGCCATCGGGCGAGCGCTCAAAGGCGGTAATGGTGGGGATCATCGGAAGGCTCCGGGTGATTGTGTGACGACTTGCTCTGCCGCGAGGGCGAGATCGATCGATTGCAGCAGCGCGTCGGAGGCCGTCCGCACCTGCGATTGCGGCGATGGGGTCCAGTGACCGAAGGAGAGGAAGCCGGTGCGTTTCATGGGGGACTGTGGGAGCGCAGGCCGATCTGGCCCCTAAATCGCTATCGACAGGTCACGACGAGAAAGCGCATGAACTCTTGCCAGCATCGACCGGCCTTCTCCTACCGATTTATTTCTATGCCACATTCCGCCGCCGACATCGCCGAATATCCATCTCCCTTGGTCATCTGGAAACGGCTCCGCGTGCCACCCTTGGCACTCAGAGGTTGGGGGTTCTTGAAACACCGCTCCGTCTACTATTCGTCGTCTCCGTCTTCGTCACCATCGTCATCCGGCTCTTCGTAGTCAGTATCCGACGACCGAGCATTGACATACTCATTCCGGACATCGCCCAGGGATCGTCGAGAAACAGGATCGACGAGGAAGAACCACCAGCCGCTCGTTTGCCGACCCCGGAGCTTCGTGGCCGCATCGGAGGGGGTAGCGTAGGCGACCCCTCGGACATCTACCCGCCCGTCCGCAAGAACCGTCGCGGTGGTCTGACTATACTTCTCTTGCCGGGGCGTGAGCAAAATACCCGGCGCGAGCGCTTCGCTCGTAATCAGATCAGCGAGATCGACGCGAAGTATCTTTCGCAGGGGACTGTCTGGGGGCTTGACGCGATGCCCGGTGGGCACTCGCCAGACCTCTGAAATGACCCGGGCCAGCTTTTGTGTCCGTGCGCGAATAGCATCGTCCGTCCAACGCTCGCCGGCCTGCTCGTCAATGTCGCGATTCAGAAAGAGAACATCGTGCTTACGAAGCGCCTGCCGCTTTCCAGTGGCGCCGGTCCAAGGGCCGTTCGAAACTTTCGAATTCAGGCTTCCCGTCAGAAGAGTTAGATTGCCAAGGGTGTGAATGATGCGTTCACGCCCAGCTTCGCTATCCCCATCGCGGAGCGGCCAGTGGGTTTGCCATTTTCTTGGCATCACGTGTTCGATTGCGAACTTTCCCCTGGTCACTCGTTCCCCACCCAGTCCTGGATTGCCGTCCTTCCAGCCTCGCCGATGATCCTCAATGGCTTCAAGGACCATGCGGAGGCGTCCTCGGCTCAGGCGTCGGTAGAGTGGCAACTCAGCGAGTTCGGCGAAGACTTCAGAATCGTCCGGCCAATATCGAGTCTCGCTCGTCTGGCCGCGGAAGTAAGCTTCCACGGCGTCCCCCGCGGCCGAACGTTGCGCTCTTCTCATAAGAGCGATTAATTCGGCAAATATCTGATTATAGCCTTTCGTGGTTGCACGAATGAGCATTCTGCGGACCATCCAGCTCTCGACAACATCGAGAGCCCTGGTGAGCTGTGCGGCTGGGATCTGCGGCTGCTCCGGATCCAACAGCCAGAGGATGAGCGGCTTTACCACTTCACTTTCGAGTGCCCCCGTCCGGTATCCAAATAGACCAAGCCGATCCGTTGGGCCGGCGGGATTGGAGGCACTTGTCACAAACTCACGATAGACCGCTGAAGCTCGATGAATTTGAGCAAGCAATTCACCCATCGGCACGCCGGCTTCGTGATCCGCGTACCTCTTAAATCGGTCGAAGACCTCTCTCGCAACGATCTCCTCCCCGGTTCGGGCGACGAGCCAGTGATTGAAGAAGATTGCCGAACGCGAGTAGCGCAGGCGGCCGACACTGACCTCCGTTTCCCAAAAGCCGGTCTCGAAATCCTTCCACTTGCTCTGATACGCCTGCTCCACATCAGCGCCCGTTTCGAGAAGCCGCTGGAAGACCAGGTTCTTGATCAAATCTGCCGCGGTGAGCTGCGCCCCACGTGCGTTCAATGTTTCGAAAATCTCTTGAGCATTCTCATCTGCGGTCAAATCGATGACGACCATTTGAATCAGGTCGCGAACCGCAGTCTCGATAGCCGAGGCCCGACTTTGAATGTTTTCTTGGCCCTTTTTGGACAGCCATTCGCGTGCTTGCCCACTGAAATATCTGTGGGCTTCGACCATCCGCTCCTCTGCATAACCAACTGCCGCATAGTCAACGGGAGGATCGGCAGCCATTACGGCGTTGAAAGCAGGGCGGTCGCGGTTCGTCGGCCAAACCTTGAAGCGATCCTCGGGTCTCGCGCAGAAGGGTTCAGCATTCCGCACGAGCGGCTCTAGCCGCATCGCTGGAGCTTGCGCACCAACCGCCATCAGTTCGGCATGCAGAGCATCGAGGAGAAGCTGCAAGGTCGTTAAACGCTGCTGTCCATCGATAATGGTGCGCTGCTGCATCTCGCCAGCGCAATTCATTGCCTGTTGAAGGACGACAGCTCCGAGGAAATGCGGCTGGTGCCGTTCAGTTGGGTCGGCGATGACCCTGTCGGCGACTCTGATGATGTCATTCCACATCGGTTCCCACTGGTTCTCCTCGTTCCAAACGTACAGGACGCTGGAAGAGTGGAACTACGAACCGCTGAGGCTGCATGAACACCAGCTGCGGTGTCCGGACTTGAGTTTCCAAAACGGAACTCCTGGTCGGCCGTTGTGCTACTTCTACGATTAGGCCCGGTCAGGCAATATCGTACAGGGAATCAAATTGTGTTCCCTGGGCCCATCGCCGCTCCTCGCTCACCGCCCCTTCGGCTGAAACAGCTCCACGAAATTCCCCGACGGATCGACGATCAGCACCTGCGATCCGCCCGGCCCGGTGACGATGTCGTTGCGGAATTTCACGTCTTCGGCCTTGAGCCGCGCCACCTCGGCGGCGAGGTCGTCGACGATGAGGTGGATGCGGTTCCAGCCGCCCGGCCCCGGCCGCTCGCCGTCGTCGGCCATCGGGCGACCGGCTGAGCTCGTCGGGCCGCTGAGCAAGAGCCTGAGCGCGCCGCGCTTCACATCCGCGAAGGCGGGCGGATAGCTGGTCAGAACCGAGAAGCCGAGATGCGTCGTGTACCACGCGATCGCCGCCTCGACGTCGTCGACCATGTAGCGGACGTTGACCATCTCCTCCGACATTCGCGCCTCGCGTTCGGATCGTAGCTTGCTCAGCCCCGTCCAGCCGTCAGGCCCGGACCCGATCCGGGCATCCAACCGGTCCAGCCGGCGCCGCGGGAATATATTGCCGGCTCAGGCTCGGCAATGGCCACCTTCTAGAGGGACCTTCGGCCGATTGTTCCCATTTCGTTCTTTACAATGACGACGCGCTCCGGGCAACATCTTTGCGCCCGGATTCGCCCGCTGACCGACCCCATGTCAGGAGCGCGGCGGCAGTGCGGGGACAATCGGGAGCCGACGCTTGTCTAAGCGCGCGAAGAGCCTAAGTTCAGGAGGCGGCAACCGCCGCGCCTCCCCGTCGGATCGCATCACCATGGCAAAGGGCAAGCCCGCTGTTGCGGGCAAATTAGCCGGTAAATCGGCCGGCAAGTCCCCCGGCAAATTGCGCGCCGCCTCGGCCGGCAAGCTCATCTCGATCCGCGGTGCGCGCGAGCATAACCTCAAGAATATCGACCTCGACCTGCCGCGCGACAGCCTGATCGTCATGACGGGCCTTTCCGGCTCGGGCAAATCCTCGCTCGCCTTCGACACGATCTACGCGGAGGGCCAGCGCCGCTACGTGGAGTCGCTTTCCGCCTATGCGCGGCAGTTCCTGGAGATGATGCAGAAGCCCGACGTCGACCAGATCGACGGGCTCTCGCCGGCCATTTCCATCGAACAAAAAACGACCTCCAGAAACCCGCGCTCCACCGTCGGCACCGTCACCGAGATCTACGACTACATGCGGCTCCTCTTCGCCCGCGTCGGCATCCCCTATTCGCCGGCGACGGGGCTTCCGATCGAGAGCCAGACCGTCAGCCAGATGGTCGACCGCATCCTGGCGCTGCCGGAGGGGACGCGGCTTTATCTGCTCGCGCCCGTCGTGCGCGGCCGCAAGGGCGAATACCGCAAGGACCTCGCCGAATACATGAAGAAGGGCTTCCAGCGCGCCAAGATCGACGGCGCGTTCATGGAGATCGCCGAGGCGCCGGCGCTGGATAAAAAGCTCAAGCACGACATCGACATCGTCGTGGACCGCGTGGTCGTGCGCCCCGACATTTCCGCGCGCCTCGCCGACTCGCTGGAAACCGCGCTCAAGATCGCCGACGGCATCGCCATCGCCGAGTTCGCCGACAAGGCGCTGCCGCCCGTCGGGCCCGACGCCGTCAACAAGTCGAAGAACGAGACGCATGAGCGGATCGTGTTCTCCGAGAAATTCGCCTGCCCGGTCTCCGGCTTCACCATCGCGGAGATCGAGCCTCGGCTCTTCTCCTTCAACAACCCGTTCGGCGCCTGCCCGGAATGCGACGGGCTCGGCACCAAGCAGGCGATCGACGCCGACCTCGTCGTCCCCGACGAGAACGCGACGCTGAAAGGCGGCGCCATCGCGCCTTGGTCGAAGACCTCCTCGCCCTATTACCTGCAGACGCTGGAAGCCCTCGCCCGCGCCTATAAATTCAAGCTGACCGACCGCTGGTCCGCTCTGCCGGAGCGGGCGAAGAACGCCATCCTCCACGGCACCGGCGGCGAGAAGATCGCCTTCGTCTATGACGACGGCTTGCGCTCCTACGAGACGAGCAAGGTGTTCGAAGGCGTCATCCCGAACCTGGAGCGGCGCTGGAAGGAGACCGACTCCGCCTGGGTCAGGGAGGAGATCGGCCGCTATTTCTCCGGCGTGCCCTGCGAGGTCTGCCACGGCGCGCGGCTGAAGCCAGAAGCGCTCGCGGTGAAGCTCGACGGCGCGAACATCAGCCAGGTGGCGGAGAAGTCGATCCGCGCCGCCGGCGACTGGTTCGCCGCCCTCCCCGCCACGCTGACCGCGCAACAGAACGAGATCGCCGGGCGCATCCTGAAGGAGATCCGCGAGCGGCTCGACTTCCTGAACGACGTCGGGCTCGACTACCTGACGCTTTCGCGCAATTCCGGCACGCTCTCCGGCGGCGAGAGCCAGCGCATCCGCCTTGCCTCGCAGATCGGCTCAGGCCTGACCGGCGTGCTCTACGTGCTCGACGAGCCCTCGATCGGCCTGCACCAGCGCGACAACGCCCGCCTGCTTGAGACGCTGAAGCATCTGCGCGACCTCGGCAACACGGTGATCGTGGTGGAGCACGACGAGGACGCGATCCTGGAAGCCGACCACGTGGTCGATATCGGCCCCGCCGCCGGCATCCATGGCGGCGAGGTGATCGCGGAGGGCACGCCCGCCGACATCATGGCCAATCCCCGCTCGCTCACCGGGCAATATCTCTCCGGCACGCGCGAGATCGAGATGCCGGAGATGCGCCGCCCGCCGCAGAAGGGCCGGCAGCTCACCGTCACCGGCGCCACCGGCAACAATTTGAAGGACGTGACCGCGTCGATCCCGCTCGGGCTCTTCACCTGCGTGACCGGCGTCTCCGGCGGCGGTAAGTCGACGCTCTTGATCGACACGATCTACAAGGCCGTCGCGCGCCGGCTGAACGGCTCGCGCGAGCACCCCGCCGCGCACGCGTCGCTCAACGGCCTGGAGCATCTCGACAAGGTCATCGACATCGACCAGTCGCCGATCGGCCGCACGCCGCGCTCGAACCCCGCGACCTATACCGGCGCCTTCACGCCGATCCGCGAATGGTTCGCCGGCCTGCCGGAGGCGAAGGCGCGCGGCTACCTGCCCGGCCGCTTCTCCTTCAACGTCAAGGGCGGCCGCTGCGAGGCCTGCCAGGGCGACGGCGTCATCAAGATCGAGATGCACTTTTTGCCGGACGTCTACGTCACCTGCGACGTCTGCAAGGGCAAGCGCTACAACCGCGAGACGCTGGAGGTGGTCTTCAAGGGCAAGTCGATCGCCGACGTGCTCGACATGACGGTGGAGGAAGGGCGCGAGTTCTTCGCCGCCGTGCCGTCGATCCGCGACAAGCTGGAGACGCTCGCCCGCGTCGGCCTCTCCTACATCCACATCGGCCAGCAGGCGACGACGCTCTCCGGCGGCGAGGCGCAGCGCGTAAAGTTGTCCAAGGAGCTGTCAAAGCGCGCGACGGGCCGCACGCTCTACATCCTCGACGAGCCCACCACCGGCCTGCATTTCCATGACGTGGCAAAGCTCCTCGACGTGCTGCACGAGCTCGTCGACCAGGGGAACACCGTGGTCGTCATCGAGCACAATCTGGAGGTCATCAAGACGGCCGACTGGATCATCGACCTCGGCCCCGAAGGCGGCGACGGCGGGGGAGAGATCGTGGCGGCGGGACCGCCGGAGGCGATCGTCAAGGAGAAGCGGAGCTATACGGGGGCGTTTTTGAAGCCGGTGCTGGCGAGCGGCCGGCGAGGCGGACGGGTGGAGGCGGCGGAGTAAGCGCCCGCCCTCTCCCTCACCCTGAGGTGCCGCGCGAAGCACGGCCTCGAAGGGGCGGGAGAGGGTGGCCCTTCGCGTGAGCGAAGGGTCGGGAGAGGGGAGATGAGCGAAACGCTGCGTCGTGTGCAGGCCCTAGTTATGAGCGGCGACTACCTCGTTTCCGACCACGGCTTTGATGAACTCGATGCCGATGGTATTCTGCCCAGCGAAGTGTTGGACGGAATTGCGACCGCAGTCGCGGTCGAGGACTACCGGGATCGCGCGCGTGGCCCAAGCGTCTTGGCCCTGCAGCACGATAGGAGCGCGCAGCCCATTCATGTGGTCTGGGCAATTCCTGCAGGCCGTCGAAGCCCCGCGGTGCTCGTAACCGCATACCGGCCCGATCCGGCCTTATGGGAGCGCGACTTCAGGAAGCGAACGACACAATGACACGGAAAAGCACGAAACTCATCCATGAAGGGAAGTTCGCGGCCGAAGTGCCGATCGAGCTGATCGAGGACGAGACTGCGTGGTCGCCCTACCTTTCGCCCGAGGATACCCGCAAGCTTGAGACAGTCCGGCTCGCCCTTCGCGCCGGCAATCTTGCCGAAGCCGCCAAACATGGGCGGGTGTTCGAGCTGACGCCGATTGCAGCGGAGTGATCAAGACGGCCGGCTGGATCATCAACCCTGCCCCTCGGGCTCTTGAGCCGAGGGTCGGCCCCGAAGACAACAGCAGGGGCGGCGAGATCCTCGCCGCGGAGCTATACCGGGGCGTTTCGCTTTCTCGATCTCCTCCCCGGAGACATCCTGCCTCGGCAGGTTGAGCCAGCGCTGCGCACCGTTGCCGAAGTGGCGGCCGAACAGGGTGGCCGTGTCGGCGGTGATGGAGCGCCGACCGTTCAGGATGTGGTGATGCGGCCGGAGGGCGCGCCAAGGTCGGGAGCGTTGCCGTTTCAGCGTGGGAAGAGCGGGCGGCGCCGCGACGGCTCTTGCCGGACAAGAGACGGCACGGTGGCACCCAGAAGCACAATGGGAGCCATGGCGATGACAACCGATATGGTTCAGTTCCGAGTGTTGTATTAGATTGCCACCATGACGAAAGATCAGATCGACGCCGTTCTTGATCGCGTGCATTCGTGGCCGAAGGCGCGCCAGGAGGATGCTGCCCGTATTCTCCTTGCCATGGAGGCTGAGCCGGTGGCGCCCTATGCCCTGAGCGACGAGGAGCGCGCCGACCTCGAAGCCGAGCTCGCCGAAGCCGCTCGCGGCGAGTTCGCGACGCCGGAAGACGTAGAGGCCGTTTTTGCCGCCATCCCCACTTTGTCCGCTACGCCGCCTTCGCCGGCCGCACCCGCTCCTTGATCTCCGCGCCCTTCTCCTTCTCCACGACCGCGATGTCGTGTTGGCTCTGCAGGTCGAGCCAGAACTGGGCGCTGTTGCCGAAGTAGCGGCCCAGGCGGAGTGCGGTGTCGGCCGTGATGGAGCGCCGGGCATTCAGGATGTCGGTGATGCGCCCGGACGGGACGCCGAGGTCGAGCGCGAGCCTGTTGGCGCTAAGCGCTCTGGCGGAAAGTTCCCGCTTCAAAATGCGGCCGGGATGCACAATGGGAGCCATGACCTAACCTCTATGGTAGTCGACGAATTCGACATTCAGCGCGTCGCCCTTTCGGAACTCGAAGCAGATGCGCCAGCGGTCGTTGACGGTCATCGCCCATTGGTCTCGGCGGTTGCCTTTAAGCTTGTGTAGTCCGAGGCTCTTCAGTGGGCTCAAGTCGCTGAGCGCTTTGGCAACATGCAGCGCGGCAAGCAGCTCGACCGCCGCATCGAAATCCATTCCCCTAAACTGGCGAGGCTGTTCGCCTTCCCAGACCCGGCGGGAGGCGGCGTTCCGCCACGACCGTATCATGGCAGAAACATACTACGTGAAACGGACAACATCAAGGGCTGACGGGTCGCACATTCCCCTTCTTATCCCCGCCCGCCCCTACTCCGCCGCGGCCATGTTCGCCGCGTTTAGGAGGCGCTCCACCGTGCCGAGTTCGACGGCGGCCGCCATCTCCACCGCAAAGCCGGTCAGGAGCGCCGCGCTGCATGCGGATTTCTTGGAAAAGGCGACATACATCGCCGAGGACAGAAGCGCTTTCGGGAGGAACGTGACCTTGCCGGCGATGCCCAGCTGCTTCGCTTCGTCGCTTCCCGGGTAGCGCCCGATGATCATGTAGTCCGCCTCTTCGGCGAGGAGCGCCGCGAAGGCCTTGTCGACGCCGTCGGCGCGCGCCACGGTGAGCTCCTTCGCCATGAAGGCGTCGAACGCGTCGCCATAGCTCTCGCCGACATTGGTCACGCCCTTGCGGCCCTTGAGATCGCTCCATTGCCCGTAGGCGAAGTCGGCGCCTTTGCGCACGACGATCGCGACGGGGTCGGGCATGAAGGGCGGCTCGACATAGTCGAGATAGAGCGCGCGCGCGTCGGTCTTGTAGATGCCGAAGATCACGTCCGCCTCGCCGCTTCGCGCCGCGGCCTGCGCGTCTTCCCAGGTGCCGAAGTCCTTCGACACCACGTCCTTGACGCCGAGCCTCCGGGCGATCCTCCTGACCAGCTCGGGCGCGGCGCCGACGATCCTGTCTCCCGCGGCCCAGGCCACCGGCGGATAGGACGGGTGGCCGGTGACGACCAGCGACGCACAGGCGGTTTGCGCCAGCGCCGGCGCGACAGAGCCGGTCGGCCATCCGACGAGCGCCGAGAAAGCCAGGGCCGAGAGCCATGCCGTCGTCCGGCGCCCGGGCATGAAGGTGCGCCGGCGCCGGCCCGGCTCGGCCTTGCCCGGCATCGCCGGATGTCCGGCCTCCGCCACGCCGCTGGCGGCGGTATCGGCGGTGTCGGCCGCTCTCTTCATGAAGAACGCGCGCCGCCCGAGATCCGGCGACGAATGGAAGCTGCAGCGCATGGCACGACCTTGAGTGGGTGAGGATGGGAGCGCCGTTGATGGCCCCCGCGCCTTAACGCACAGCGGTTCCGCAGCGCCGAATGTGATTCAAACTGACGCGATCGGCAGCCCGGGCGGCAGGATTTCGCTGTTTCGCGCGCGTTACCGGGCCACCTGGCTAAGGGGCGTCCACCCTCACCCCGGGTACCACACCGTCCGCGGATCGTCCGCCGCGCGCTCGTACCCGTAGGCCTCGTCGACGAGCCGCGCCAGATCGTAGCGCGGCTGCCAGTCGAGCAGGTGCTTCGCCTTGGAATTGTCGAGCCAGGTCGAATGGTAGTCGCTCGCCACGTCGATGGAATCGAGCCCGCGCGTCGTCTTCAAATGCGCGGCGAGCTCGCCGTAGTCGACCGGCCTGTCCATCGCGACGTTGAAGAGCTGCTGTCTTGCGCGCGGGTTATCCAGGGCAAGGAGGATGGCGGATGCCAGGTCGTCGACATGCACGAAGTTGCGGCGAAGCGGCCGCCCGTCGGCGTCGCGCAGGAGCGGCACCGTTCCCTCACTTGCGTAGCGCGCGGCGTCTGCCGCCGGCACCATCGTCTTCCAGTCCGGCCCGCCGAAGAGGTCGTCGCCGAAGGAGAGCGTGTATTTGAAATCGTCCTTCTCCATGATCCACGGCGCGCGCAGGCAGCACCAGTCGATGCCGTACTGGATGCCGAACTGCTCAAGCATCACCTCCTCAAGCACCTTGGAGAGCGCGTAGCAGCCCGGATAGGCGCTCCACGGCTGCGCCTCCGTCACCGGCGCCTCGCGGGCGTAGAAGAAGTGGCCGATGCCGGCGTCGCCGCCGATCAAGATGAACTGCCGCGCGGCCGGGCTCGTGCGAAACGCCTCGAGCAGCCAGAAGAGCCCCTTCACCGTCACGTCGATGACGACCTCCGGCGTCTCCTTGCAGGTCGCGAGGTGGACGACGTGGGTCACGCCGTCAATCGCCCTGTCGGCGACGTCGCTGTCGGCGATCGAGCCCTTCACCACCTCGATCCGCTCGCTCTCAGGCAGCGTTCGGTTGTGGCAGAGCGCGCGCACGCGGGCATTGGGGAACCGCGCGTCCGCAAGCAGCCGCCGGATGAAGTGGCTCCCGACCTTCCCGGTCGCCCCGGTCACAAGTACCAGCACCGTTTCCCCCCGTGGTTTTGTTCTGTGTCGGCCGCAATCCTAGCGACGGCGGGGCCGCCGGCAACATCGGGGTGTCCGCGCGTCGTCCCCGCCTTCACGCCCCCGCCCCTCCCCGCTAAGCTCGGCGTCCGCCATTCTGCGGCGGCCAGCCGCTGCCCAACCACGATCTGAGGAAAGCCATGCCATCAGCACAGGAGCGCGAACCCGCGCCGCTCAAGCTCGGTCACGGACCGAAGGAGATGGAGATCTTCCTTGAGCCGACCTGCCCCTTCTGCAAGCGCGCCTTCGGCAAGCTGCCGGCGCTGGTCGATGCGGTCGGCGCGGACGCTCTCACTGTGCGCATCCGCTTCGTGTCGCAGCCGTGGCACCTCTTCTCCGGCATCGTCACGCGCGCAATCCTCGCGGCCTCCGCGACCGAGGGCGGCAAGGAGGCGGCGCTGAAGGCCATGGCCGGCATCTACAAGGACCGCGAGGCCTTCGAGTTCGAGGATCATCATTCCGGGCCGAACATGGATCGCACGCCGAACGACATCGTGCGCGCCGTCTCCGACATCGTCGGCATCGATCTTTTCCCGGCCTTCCGCTTCGACAGCGTCGGCCGCGCGCTCCGCTGGCAGGTCAAATATGCGCGGCAGAACGGCATTCATGTCTCGCCGACCTTCGCCATCGACCGCATCGTGGAGTCGAATATGGGAAGCGGCCAGACGATCGAGGAATGGGCCGGCTGTCTGAAGCTCCCAGTAAAGGCCGCCAAAGCGTAGGGAAATGCGCCCAGTCCCGCGCCTCCCGGCCTCCGCCCTGCCGGCGCCGCGGCCCCGCCATTGTATCGTCACCTGAAACAGCCTATATGCCGCTCGCTTCCGTATTTTGCTGCCTTGCTTGCTGCCCCATCGGGGATCTCCAGGACAACGCCGAATCGGAAAGAGGGACCTGGGCGAATTCTTCGCCGGGCCCATACGCGATTTGCGCGTGTTTAAAGGAGCCAGATCATGGCAACAGGTACTGTGAAGTTTTTCAACGCCACCAAAGGCTTCGGCTTTATCGCTCCGACCGACGGCGGTAACGACGTGTTCGTGCATGTCTCCGCGCTTGAGCGCGCCGGCATCTCCACGCTGCGCGAGGGCGACAAGGTGAGCTACGACGTGGTCAGCGAGCGCGGCAAGCTCGCCGCCTCCAACATCCAGATGCAGTAGCCCTCAAGCCAGGGCTTTCCTGCTTCCGCCCGGCGCCGAACCGCGCCGGGCTTTTCATTGGAGACCGAACGATGGCTCGTAAGAAAGACAGGGTCGACAACGGCGTCGTGCTTTTCGATGTCTTCTATGAAGACGGCAGCCGCGCTTCCAACCGCAAGGTCCCCTCCGCCGATCTCGGCGGGCTCGACGGCGATGCGCCGGCGCTGACATTCATCGTCGATCAGGACCGCAAGATCGCCGATCTCTCCGGCAAGGCGCCGCGCCCCATCAAGAGCGTCATCCGCTCCGCCGCCCGCGCGCGAGCGGAAGCCGCCGCGGCCGATCCGCGCAAGCGGGTTAAGGACTACGCGAAATAGCGAGATAGCCGGGGGCGAAGCGTCCCCGCTCAGCCGTAGAGCGGCGGCTTTGCCGCCAGCTCCACCGTCTCCCGCGCACCGCTCGCAAGCGAGCGCACCCCCGCCTCCGCCACCGCGTTCGCCACATAGCCGTCCCAGGCGGTGGCCCCCGGCGCGTCGCTCTGCCCGATCGCGGCGACCCAGGCGTTCAATTCCAGCCGGTAGGCATCCTCGAAGCGTCCGCGCCAGTCCGGTGGGAAGGCGCGCGCCTCTTCGCCGGCATGGCGGACAGAGACCGGCTCCGGCCGCGCCAAGTCCATTGTCCCCGTCTCGCAGACGAGCTCCATGCGGATGTCGTAGCCGTAACCGGCGTTGATGAAGGCCTCGATGTCGGCGATCACGCCGCTTGCGGTCTCCACGATGAGCATCAACGGGTCGCGCTCCATCTTCCCCGGCTTGGCGACGGATTTCAGCGCCGTCACCGCGACGATCTCCTCGCCGAGGAGCCAGCGGATGATGTCGAACTCGTGCACGGCCGAGTTGGTGATGGAGTTTGCCGGCACGAACCAGTCGGGCGCGGAGACGTTGCGGTGCGCGGCGTGGATCAGAAGCGCGCGCCCCAGGCCCCCGTCGTTCAGCGTGTCGCGCATCGCCGTATAGGCCGGGTCGAAGCGGCGCATGAAGCCGACGCGGATGAGGCTCTTGCCGCCGGCGGCCTCGGCCTCCACGACCTTCAGCGCCTCCTCCGCCGTCGGCGCCAGCGGCTTTTCGCAAAGCACCGGCTTTCCCCGGGCGAGGCAGGCAAGCGCATAGTCCGCGTGTGTGGCGTCCGGCGAGGCAACCAGCACCGCGTCGACGTTCGGGTCGGCGATCAGCGCATGCGGGTCGGTAAGCGCTGCGCCGCCATGCGTCTCCGCGACGGTGCGGGCGCGGTCTGCATCGGCGTCCGAGATCGCCACGAGGTGCGCGCCGTGCACATGGCCGGCGATCAGGCGTGCATGGTCCGCCCCCATCACGCCTGCCCCGATAATGCCGATCCCGATACTCGTTCCCATCGTTCCTCCCTGCCCTCTGCGCGGAGTGGTCTTCGCGTCTTCCTTTGCGGAGGGACTTAGCCCCTCCGGCCTTGCGAGAACATACCGGAGTCGGGGAGAAAGCGCCGCGCGAGCCGGGCTTTGCCGGCTCAACGCAATCTTGACCCAGCGACGAGCCTCTACTGGACGTGAACGCCCCGCTTCGGCAGTCTGCTATCGGTCGAAATAGAACTACACCCCGGGGAGGATCTCATGACTTTTGCCACATCGATTGTTCGGTCGGTCGCGATCCCGGCAAGCCTCTTCCTTGCTTCGTTATTCGCGACCGCTTCGGTCGCAGCGGAAGTCACGGCGGAGGCGCGCTCCGCGTGCGAGGGGGACGCTTTCCATTTCTGCTCCGATGACATTCCCGACATACGGAAGATCGAGGCGTGTTTGGCCGACAAGCTCAGCCAGCTCACGCCGGCCTGCCAGGCGGAATTCAAGCCCGACGAGGACAAGAAGACGTTGCTTGAGCCGCCGGAGCACTAGGCGGCGCACAATCCGGTTGCCGGCCGCGCGCTGACGCTGTCAAAATCCTGCAACAGAGCTGCGCGCAACCTTATCCTGACGCGCCATCCAGGGCGTTGCTCGGCAGGGAGCGGCAACGGTTGCCGAACATTTCAAATTGGAACGCAAATCCGCCACGTCGCGTGAGCCCAACGCATCGAGTGAACCTTCCCGACCCGCTTCGGGGCGAGAAACCGGCGTCGTCGCGGCGGGTGTCTATGCCGGCGGTCGACGCGTCAGCGATATCACGATCGAGGAGGCCGGCGACTGGTCGAAGCGTCCGGGCCATGTCGTCTGGATCGGTCTCTACGAGCCGTCGTCCGGGCTCCTTCGCCGCGTGCAGAAGCAGTTCGATCTGCACGACATGGCAATCGAAGACGCCGGGGAGCCGCATCAGCGGCCCAAGATCGAGCAATATGGCGAAGCGCTTTTCATCGCCGCCCGAACCGCGCAGCTCGCCAACGGCCGTATCGATTTCGGCGAGACGCACCTGTTCGTCGGGCGAGGCTATGTCGTTTCCGTCAGGCACGGCGCCTCCACGTCCTATTCGACGGTGCGCCAGCATCTGGAAGCGTGCCCGATCGTGCTTGCCAACGGGGAGGACTACATCCTCTACGCCATCCTCGACTTCATCGTGGACAACTACCTGCCGGTGATCGAGACGGTCCATGCCGAGGTAGACCGGATCGAGGACCAGATATTCGCAGCGACGCTAACCGACACCTCGATCGAGCGGCTTTATATGCTTCGCCGTGATCTCCTGCGCCTTAGGAATGCCGCCGTGCCGCTGATCGAAGTCTGCCGCAGGCTCGAACACGCAGAAGCGCGGCGCGTCGATCAGTCCATGCAGCCGCTGTTCCGCGACGTCACCGACCATGTGCACCGCGTCCAGGAAGAGATCGACGCGCTGCGCGAGGTTCTGGCTTTTGCCTTCGAAGCAAGCCAGATGACCGGCCAGGCGCACCAGGCGCAAATCACGCGCCGCCTGGCGGCGTGGGCGGCGATTCTGGCGGTCCCGACGGCGGTGGCGGGTATCTACGGGATGAACTTCGTCGACATGCCCGAGCTTCATTGGCGCTACGGCTACTTTGTCATGCTCGCCGTCATGCTCGCGATTTGCGGCGTCCTTTACTGGCGGTTCCGCAAGCACAACTGGCTTTAAGCTCCCGAACGGCCTCCTGGAGCCACGGCACCGCGACAACGCGCGGGTTGAGGCCTGGGAGGCTATGATGCCGCCGGCGACAGATTCGGGGCGCGGACAATTGGGCCGGACGGTGCAGGACTATCTGAGGGACCTCTACGAAGGCGAGTCCCCGCGCGCGCATCGCTTCCGCTACACGCTGCTCGCCTTCGACGTCTTCACGGTTCTCTTCATCGTCGGATCGTCGTTCCTGCCGCGCACACAACCGGTCGAATCTCTCGACATCCTCTTCGGCGCCATCATCGCGGCGGATTTCGGCATCCGCCTCTTCATCAGCCGCGACCGGCTTCGCGACCTCATACATCCGGCGACCTGGTCGGACGGGATTGCGATCGTATCCTTCCTGGCGCCGGTGGTTGGCGAGGCTGGCGGCTTCCTGCGCGTCCTGCGCACGCTCAGGCTGCTTCACACCTATCAGCTCGTGGCACGCCTTCGCTCCGACAGCGCATTCTTCCGGCGCCACGAAGATGTGATCCTCGCGACCGTCCATCTGGGCGTCTTCCTGTTCGTGATGACCGGCCTCGTCTACGAGACGCAGCACTGGCGCAATTCCGCGATCGGCAACTATGTCGATGCGCTCTATTTCACGGTGACGACGCTGACCACGACCGGCTTCGGCGACATCGTGCTCGAAGGGTCCGTCGGCCGCCTCCTCTCGGTGCTGGTCATGATCTTCGGCGTCACGCTTTTCCTGCGCCTGGTTCGCACGCTGCTGATGCCGCACAAGGTGCGCTTCACCTGCCCGACTTGCGGTCTGCAGCGGCACGAAGTGGACGCGGTCCACTGCAAGGCCTGCGGGACGCTACTGAACATCCCCGACGAAGGCCGCTTCTGAGGCGCTATGCCCCCTCGCGGCCGGGCCCCACCGCAAGGAGCGCGGTTAACCAAACCTTTCCGCGTGTTGCAGGGCAAAGTTACTGATTCGTTTCATTCTTTTGCCGCCGCGGCAATGCAGCCATGCGTTTGTTGCAGTGCACAATATCCTCCCTCGCGCCTATATGCCGAACGTGACCGCAGAGACTGCGGGCGTCCGCAAAGGGCGGACGAAGAAGGACGAAGACAATGTCGCGCAATACCAACACGATCTATGATCGCTATCGCCGCTGGCGCCGCTATCGCGAGACCGTTCGGGAGCTTGAGGGCCTTTCCGGCCGTGAGCTTCAGGATCTCGGGATTCAGCGCACCGATATCGGGCGGCTGGCTCGCGAAGCCGCGCGCCTCTAGCCGAAACGGCAATCCCCCACAGAAAAAGGCCGGCAAGGCGCAAGCCAAGCCGGCCTTTTTCATTGGAACGAAGGCCGCGAGGCTATGACGCAGGGAGATGCGTACGCATCCCCTTCCACTGCGCGAGCGGCATGACGAGGGGCGCTTCGCCATTTGCGCGCGGCCAGGAATCGACCGCCCATTTCTCGCCGGTCGCCGTGTCGGTGAGAACGGCGGTGGCGTGCGGATAGCGCCCGTCAAAAAAGAAGCCCCGCGCCGACGGCGCTTCCACCGTGTGATGGCGGATGTAGCCGTGTTTGGCGAGCATCATCAGCAGGCTGGTGGTGTTCGTGGCTTCGTCGATGCAATCCATCTGGTCGTCGGCGCCGCGCCCGAATTGCATCGCCGGAAGATCGTTCGCCGTGCCGATGCGTGCGCCGACAAACGTCTCGAAGGCCTGGACGGCGCGCGAAATCGCCGCCCGCTCCTCGGCCGCGTCGCGCGTTCCCGCCGCGAGCTGCCGCCCGATCCTGCTGAACTCGTCCGCCGTGAAATACACCGGCGTCACCAGCCGGCAGGTATAGCCGTGGCAGATAAAGGCCTTGCTCAGGCTCGGCGCGCGCCCATGGCCGCGCTTGAACCAGTTTTCCTGCGCCTGTGCGCCGGTGGTGAGCAATACCAGGGCAAAGAGCAGCGAGAGGCTTCGTAACATCCTGATCATAATGCCGGTTGGAGCTTAACGATCCGTCGACCATGTTCAACCCGCGGCGGCAATCGTCGGGACTTCGCAACGGAGTCTCGTGCCCGCCCTTGCCGATCCCGGCCCGTTTGCCCCATATCGCGGCGATGACAACGCGTCCGGCACCCATTCACGTGATCGGCGGAGGGCTCGCGGGCTCCGAAGCCGCCTGGCAGCTCGCCGAAGCCGGTATTCGCGTCATCCTCCACGAGATGCGCCCGGACACGATGACGCCGGCGCACAAGACCGGCGGCTTCGCCGAGCTCGTCTGCTCCAATTCCTTCCGCTCCGACGATGCGGAGACCAATGCCGTCGGCCTGCTGCACGCGGAGATGCGCTGCGCGGGATCGCTGGTGATGGCGATGGGCGACCGCCACATGCTTCCCGCCGGCGGTGCGCTCGCGGTCGACCGCGATCGCTTCTCCGAAAGCGTGACGGCGGCACTTCGCGCACATCCGCTTGTCAGCATCGAGACGGGCGAAGTTGCTGCATTGCCGCCACCCGAATTGGGGCTCGCAATCGTGGCGACCGGTCCGCTTACCGCCGCGTCGCTCGCGGCCTCGATCCAGGAACGGACGGGGCTCGACCGGCTCGCCTTCTTCGACGCCATCGCGCCGATCGTCTATCGCGAATCCGTCGACATGGACGTTGCCTGGTTTCAGTCGCGCTACGACAAGGTCGGACCGGGCGGCACCGGCGCCGACTACATCAACTGCCCGCTCGACCGCGATCAGTATTACGCCTTCGTCGAAGGCCTGGTCGCGGCCGAGAAGGCGGACTTCCGCGAGTGGGAAAAGGATACGCCTTACTTCGATGGCTGCCTGCCGATCGAGGTGATGGCGGAGCGCGGGGTCGAGACACTCCGCCACGGGCCGATGAAGCCGATGGGCCTTACCAACCGGCACAGGCCGGACGTCAAGGCATATGCCGTGGTGCAGCTTCGCCAGGATAATGCGCTCGGCTCGCTCTTCAACATGGTCGGCTTCCAGACCAAGATGAAATACGGCGAGCAGGTGCGCCTCTTCCGCACCATTCCCGGCCTTGAGAACGCGGAGTTCGCGCGGCTCGGCGGGCTTCACCGCAACACCTTCCTGAACTCGCCGCTGCTTCTCGATCGGACTCTGCGACTGAAAACGGAGCCGCATATCCGCTTCGCCGGCCAGATCACCGGCTGCGAGGGCTATGTCGAGTCGGCCGCGGTCGGGCTTCTGGCGGCGCGCTTCGCCGCGGCCGAAGCGCAGGGCGCGACGCCGGTTCTGCCGCCCGCCACGACCGCACATGGTGCGATCCTCGGGCACATCACGGGCGAGCTTGCCGTCCCCGGCGAGACGCGCCGCGATTTCCAGCCGATGAACGTCAATTTCGGGCTCTTCCCGCCGATCGAGCAGCCGGTGAAAGACGAGGCGGGCAACCGCCTGCGCGGTACCGCGAAGACGATCGCCCGCAAGAAGGCGCTCTCGCGCCGCGCGCTCCGCGACTTCGAGCACTGGCTCGACGCTGCCGCCCGGCTCGCCGCCTGAGATCAGCGCCAGTCGGAACGGCGCAGGTAGAGATCGAACGACGCCGCGGAAAGCTCCAGACTGGACTCCGTCAGCCGTCCCGTGGCGTTCCGGAAGAGAAGCCCGACTTTCCGGCCGTCGAGCTGCAGATCGACCAGGAACGGCGGAATCGGTTCGTCGGCCGGGCGCGTCTCCATATTTGCAATCGGGGCTCTGAGGGCCTCGCGCAGCGCGGCCTCGCCGATCGTGTGTTGCACTCCGCCGGATTCGATCTCGATCAATGCTCCGCTTGACCGCGTCCGCACCGTCGGCAGTCCCTCCCCCAATGTCACGTCGGCGGACTGTTGGCCGGTGAGAGAAAGGTCGGGCACGACGACGTCATAGCCTTCGATTGAAACCGCACCTTGGTTTGTGCGGATTGCAAAGGTTCCTTCCTCGCCGGGCTTTGGCGGCAGGGTCTTTACGTTGAAGGTTGCCCAGATGCGCGCGAGCCTATCGTGTCGGCTTTCGCCCGCCGGCACGACGAACGGATCGTCGGGGCGACTTGCGAAGAGCGGCCGAAGTCGGTCGAGCTGCCTTGTTTCCGACAGCACCTGGATGATGGAGCGCACGTCTTCCGCCGTGCCACGCGAGAAATTGGGCGTCTCGCCGATCTTGCCGTCCTTGAGGACGCCGGCATCCTCTAGGTGGTGCATAAGCCGGTCCATCTGCGATTGTGCCGAAAGGGCGAACATGCCCCATGGCCCGAAGCTTCCGACGAAAAGCGCCAGCGCTCCGAGCGCCGGAATGATGCGGATATCGCCGCGCAAGCGCGACACTTGCGCCAGCAGGACAAGGCCGAGGAAGAGCGCGAAGAGCCCGAGAGCATAGCGCTCCGGTGTCACTCCGTAGGTATCTATGCGCTGCCAAAGGGCGATGACGAGCAGCACCAGCGGCACGACGAGCCCCACTGGCCAAAAGCGCAGGAAGAGCCGCGTCGGCATCCATGCAAGACCTGCCAAGGGATGGACGACAACCCTGAGCGCAAGCACGGCGAGCCCGAAGGACAGCACCATCCAGCCGATCTGCCCCTTCGGGAGCTCTGTCTCGATCAGGATCTTGAGCGCGTAGACGTGGAGGATGACGACGTAGGCGGCGAGCAAAGGCACGGCGACGAAGTCGGAAAGGATGCGGAGCCCGACGACGAAGATGTCCGCGCGGTCGGGCGTGTCGTCTTCCGGGAAGGAGGCCGGTATGAGCGACAGCGCGAAAAGCGGTCCGACGAAGCCGAGCCCGATCGACCAGATATGGCCGTAGAGAGAGGAGTCGACTTCGACGTTGAAGAGATAGTCGATGCTGGCGAAAATCGCGGAAAGGCCGGCGCAGAAGACGATGACGGCAATGAAGGCGAGCGCCAAAGCGTGGATGAGACGCCAGATGAAAGCCCAGAAGCCCTGCGGCTCCCGTCGGGCGTAAGGCGCCAGTGGGATCGTCACGACCGCGGCGACGAAGAGCGCCGGAAACGCGATTGCGAGCCGCTCCCAATACCAAAGCGCGACGCCAATGGCCGCCGCCAGCAGCAGGGAAAGAACGTGGCGTGCGATCGGTCTTGTTCTCCGGCGTTCGCCGAAGAGCACTGCAGCCGTCGCAGCGACTGCGCCGCCTACAAGTGCGAAGCCGGCACGCACCAAATCCTCGTCGCGGAGCGCGACGATATGGGCGATCTCGAGATTGACGGTGATGGCGAAAATCGCGAGCGCCAGAATTGCGACGGGGAAGCGGCCGAACCCCGCGACGATCGTCGTTCGCGCCTCACGCCATCTTTCGAGCAATCGACGCATCATCGCCTCCCGGCTTGGACGCGCAGCCGCGCCCACCCGATCCGGGTGAGGCTCGCGAGGTTGGAGAGCGAGACGTCGGCTCTCGCGTTCGGCGCGTCTTCGATCTTCCGAAGCAGCGGTCCGACGATGGCGAGCGGGAGAAAGACCGCCCGCGCGGATGCCGGGAGCGCCTTCACGTGACGGCGCGCGGTCTGCAAATGCTGCAAGCCGAATTCGGCGAGCTCGGCGATCGCGTCGTGCAACGCCGCCGGCGGCGTCGGCGCAAGTGCATCGGCCGCCGTCAGCTTGTTTGCGTCAAGAAGGTCGGTGGGAATGATCATCCGGCCGCGTGCGCGGTCCGACGCGAACGACGCAAGCCGCCGCGCGATGCCGTAGGCGATGCCGGCATGGCCCGCGGCGTCCGCCGTCTCCGGCCCGGACGCGCCGGAGACGATCGCCGCCATCTGGAAAAGCGCGGATTGCGTCTCGCCCATCTGCCCTTCGAGATCGACGAGGCTCGCCGGCGGATCGGAATAGAGATCGATGCCGTGCGCCTCGGCCAGCGCCTCGAACGCCGCAAGCGGAAGTGCGTGGCGCATGATCGCGGCGGCGGCTGCGCGCAGCGCCGGGGTCTCGCCCGCCCCTTCCCGCCGCACGGCCTCGGCCAGAGATTCGCTCCACCACTTCAGCCGGATCTCACCGAGCGCGGGCTCCGTCACCCGGTTCGGCACGCGGGCGATCTCCGCGGCGAAACCGTAGATCGCGAGAAGATCGTCGCGCAGCGTCGGCGGCGAGAAGAGCGTCGCGTAGTAGCGCGGCAGGTCGTCCTCGCGCACCAGCGTGGTCACATAGGCGATGTCGTCCGCGGAGATGTCACGGGCCATCGGATCAAGAACCGGGCGCCCCTTAACCTCCCCCTTGAGGGGAGGTCGAAGTTCGCAAAGCGAAGCGGCGCGAACTTCGGGAGGGGGGTGAAAGCTCTGGTGTCGCTCCCCCCTCCCGAAATCTGCTGCGCCATAGGCTTGCAGATTTCGACCTCCCCTCAAGGGGGAGGTTAAGGGCTGCCTTGTGGTGCGACCGGTTCACCTGTGGCTCTCCACGGCGACAAGCGCGGCGGCGACGGCGCGGTCTTCCGAAAGGAGCACGTTGAAGGTCCGGACCGCCGCGCCGGTCGCCATAAGATCCGGAAAAAGCCCCGCCGCCTCCAGCGCCTCGCGCGTCGGCCGCGGTAGCGGGGTCATTGTCGCGCCCGTGCCGACGAGCAGGATGTCGATCGCCGAAGCTTCCCCGATGAGCCGGCTGAGCGTCTCCGGTGTAATCTCCGCGACGCTTGCGACGGCCCAGGATTCGATGCCGCTCGGCAAGACCAGGATCGAGCCGCGATGCGACATGTCGGCGAAACGAAAGCCGCCATTGCCGTAGGCTTCGATCGGCGCGCGGCCCGGAAAGCGGGCCGGCTCCATCAGGAAGCCGCCGCCGCCCTCCGCCATTTCAGGCCTTTGCGGCTTTGGCTGGCTTGGCGGGCTTGGCCGGTTTGGCGGGCTTGGCCGGTTTAGAAGGCTCGGAAGGCATCGCTTCGGCTGGGCCGGCGTCCACGCGCGGGCGCAGGTTGAAATAGATCAGGATCGGCCCGCCGATGAAGATGGACGAAGCGGTGGCGACGAAGATGCCCCAGAGCATCGCCGCCGTGAACGAGCGGATGACCTCGCCGCCGAAGAAGAACAGAGCGAAGAGCGCGAGCAGCGTCGTCAGCGACGTCATGATCGTGCGCGCCAGCGTCTGGTTGGTGGCAAGATCGATGAGGTCGGAGAGCGGCATCGTCTTGTAGCGGCGCAGGAGCTCGCGGATGCGGTCGAAGATGACGACCGTATCGTTCAGCGAGTAGCCGAGAATGGTGAGGATCGCGGCGATCGAGGAAAGGTTGAAGTCGATCTGCGTCAGCGCGAAGAAGCCCATCGTCAGGATCGCGTCGTGGACGAGCGTCGCGACCGCGCCGACGGCGAACTGCCATTCGAAGCGGAACCAGATGTAGATCATGATGCCGACGATCGTGAACACGGTCGCGATCAGGCCGGTTCGCGCCAGTTCGCCCGAAACGCGGGGACCGACGACTTCGACCCGGCGGTATTCGTAGGCGTCGGAACCGAGCGTCGCCTGCACCTTCTCAACCGCGACCTGCTGCGCCGCATCGCCGCCGGGCTGCATCGCGACGCGAATCAGGACGTCGGTGGGCTCGCCGATCCCCTGCACTTCGACGTCGCCGAGGCCGAGCCCCGATATCTCGCTTCGGATCGAGGCAAGATCGGCGGGGCCCGATTTGTCGCGCACCTCGATCATCGTCCCGCCCTTGAAGTCGATGCCCTCGTTGAGCCCGACCGTGAAGAGCAGCACGAACGACAGAACGACGAGGATGAGCGAGATCGGCGTGCGGATCTTCGCAAGCCGCATGAACGGGATGTGGGTGTCGTCCGGGACGATGCGAAGCGGCATGGCGAGACCCTAGAGCGGAACGGTTTTCGGGCGCGTATAGCGCACCCAGGTGGCCACCATCAGCCGCGTCATCAGATAGGCGGTGAAGAGCGTCGAGATGATGCCGATGGCGAAGGCGACGGCAAAGCCGCGGATCGGCCCGGAGCCGAGCGCGAAAAGCGCGAGCGCGGCGATGAGCGCCGTCAAATGCGAGTCGATGATCGTCGCGAAAGCGCGGGAGAAGCCGGTCTCGAAGGACGAGATGGTGGAGCGGCCGAGGTGGTACTCTTCCCGCATGCGCTCGTAGATCAGGACGTTGGCGTCGACCGCCATGCCCATCGTCAGCACGATGCCGGCGATGCCGGGGAGCGTCAATGTCGCGCCTGTCAGCGTGATGATGCCGAACATCAGGAACGTGTTCACGATCATGGCCAGGTCGGCGATGAGCCCGAGAACGCCGTATGTGACGGACATGAAGATGACCACGGCGACGAGCGCCACCATCGCGGCGATCCCGCCGGCGCGGATGGAATCCTGACCGAGGCTTGGGCCGACCGTGCGCTCCTCCACGATCGTCAGGTCGGCGGGGAGCGCGCCGGCGCGCAGGAGCACGGAGAGGTTCTGCGCGCTCTCCACCGTGAAGCTTCCCTGGATCAGCCCCGACCCGCCGAGGATCGCGTCGCGGATCACCGGCGCGGTGATGTATTTGTCGTCGAGCACGACGGCGAAGCGGCGGCCGACATTCTGCTGCGTCACGTCGGCGAAAATCCGCGCCCCGCGCGTATTGAAGCGGAAGTTGACGATCGGCTCGCCGGTCTGCGGATGGAAGGCGGGCTGCGCGTCGGCAAGATCGTCGCCGGTGAGGAGTGCGCGCGTCTCCACCATGACCGGCGGCTCGCCCGCCTCCGCCGATTGAACAAGCTCGCAACCCGGCGGCGGCGTGACACCGTCGGTGGAGCGCTCGGTGCACTCCATGTGGAAGGTCATCCGCGCCGTCTGGCCGAGAATCTGCTTGAGCTGCGCGGTATCCTGCAAGCCCGGCACCTGCACCAGGATGCGGTCGCTTCCCTGCGCCTGGATGGAGGGCTCGGTCGTGCCGAGCGCGTTCAGGCGCCGATCCAGGACCTGCACGCTCTGTGTAACGGCGGCGCGCATCCGCGCCTCGATGCCATCGTCGGTCAGCGTCGCGGTGATGCGGTCGCCGTCTTGCGTGAGCTCCACCTCGCGCAGCGCGCCCTGCCCGAACAGCCCCGACTGCACCGGCGCCGCGAGCGGGTCGAGCGCGGTCATCGCCTTTTCAGCATCGGCGGAATCGCGCAGCGTAAAAGAGACGGCAGAGCCGCGCGCGCCGAGATTGCGGTAGCCGATGTGCTGCTCGCGCAGCGACTGCCGGACGTCGCCTTCCAGGGTGCCGACGCGATCCTTGACGAGGCTGTCGCGATCGACCTCAAGAAGCAGGTGCGCGCCGCCGCGAAGGTCGAGCCCGAGCACGATCTGCCGCTTGGGCAGGAAGGAAGGCCAGGACGCGACGGTCTCGGCGGAGAAGAAGTTCGGAATGCAGGCAACGATGCCGGCCAATGCGACGAACAGGATGAGCGCGATCTTCCAGCGCTGGAAATAGAGCATCTTGGTTGATCTTTCGGGCCGCGAATTGTCTCCGCGCTAGTTCGAGTTGGAGGCCACCGGCTCCGCTTTCGCCCTCACCTCGGCGATGAGACTGCGCATCGCACGCACCTTGACGCCTTCCGCGATCTGCAGCTCGACCTCTTTGTCGTCGACAACCTTGGTCACCTTGCCGACGATGCCGCCGTTGGTCACCACGGTGTCACCGCGGCGGATCGCCTTCAGCATCTCCTCGCGCCGCTTCTGAGTTTGACGCTGCGGGCGCAGGATTAGGAAGTACATTATGACGAAAATGAGCGCGAACGGCAGCAGCGTCGTCAGCATGTCGATACCGCCGCCGCCGGCGGTCTGCGCAAAGGCCGGAGTGACCCACATAAAGGCCGATCTTCCCTCAAAAAGCGGGCCGCGGCCCTTTTGAATTCGCGCGGACTATAGTCAGGCAACCGCCCATTGCAACTGGAGAGGCGTGGCAAAGGACGCCCCTTTGCCGCACCCGCCGGGCGTGATATCGCGCCAATAGCCGAGCTTTGGGAGCGGTCCTTGCAAGAAAGCTTCAACCCGATGCACGATCTTCTTGAGCGCATCGCCAGGGCGCTCGAGCGGCTGGCGCCGGCCGGTCCGGGCGCTGCCGACTTCGATTCGGCCGAGGCGTTCGTGTGGCAGGCCGATCCGCCGCATCTGAAGCCCGTCCCCCGCGTTAACCGTGTTGAGCTGCCGCTTCTGAAAGGGATCGATCGCTCGCGCGACATCCTGATCGAGAACACGACCCGCTTCGCCGCCGGTTATCCGGCCAACAATGCGCTTCTGTGGGGCGCGCGCGGCATGGGCAAGAGCTCGCTCGTCAAGGCGACGCATGCCGCGGTCGCCGCCGCGCTGCCGCAAGGTGCCGCGCCGCTCAAGCTGATCGAGATCCACCGCGAGGATATCGAGACGCTGCCGGCGCTGATGGGGCTCCTGCGCGGGCGGGCGGAGCGCTTCATCCTCTTCTGCGACGATCTTTCGTTCGACGCCGGCGACGCCTCCTATAAGTCGCTGAAGGCGGCACTCGACGGTGGCGTGGAAGGGCGGCCCGACAACGTCGTCTTCTATGCGACCTCCAACCGCCGCCATCTGCTGCCGCGCGACATGCTGGAGAACGAGCGCTCCACTGCCATCAATCCGTCGGACGCGGTGCAGGAGAAGGTCTCGCTATCGGATCGCTTCGGGCTCTGGCTCGGCTTCCACAATTGCAGCCAGGACGAATACCTCGCCATGGTGACGGGCTACGTGGAGCATTTCGGCATTCCCGCCGCGGAGGAGGAATGGCGTCCCGAAGCGCTCGAATGGGCGACCACGCGCGGCAGCCGCTCCGGCCGCGTCGCGTGGCAGTTCGTTCAGGATCTCGCCGGGAGGAAAGGCGTCAGGCTGGAGGGCTGAAAGCCCCTATCGTCATGCCCGGACAGGTGGCTCCGGGCATCCATTCCGTACTCTTCAGATACGCTCAGCCAGGGAATGGGTTGCCGAACCGCTGCCCGGCAATGACGACAGGGCTGAACTCAATCCACGCTCAGGTTTCCGTCAGGTGCTTCAGCGGATCGACCGGCGAAGCGTCCTTCCTGAGCTCGAAATGCACCTGCGGTGTGGTCACGCCGCCCGACATGCCGGAGAGCGCGATCACCTGCCCGCGCTTCACCGGGTCGCCGCGCTTCACTTCCAGCTTGCTGTTGTGGGCGTAGGCGGAGACCCAGCCGTTCGAATGGCGGATCAGCACGAGGTTGCCGTAGCTCTTCAGCTCGTTGCCGGCATAGATGACCGTGCCATCCTCGGCGGCCTTGACGGAGGTGCCTTCCGGCACCGCGAGGTTGATGCCGTCATTGCGCTCGCCGTCCGCCTTCTTGCCGAAGCCGGAGATGATGCGTCCGCGCACCGGCCAGCGGAAACCGGCCGTCGCGGCGACCTGCGGCGCGGCAGGCGCCATCGATCCGGCCGCTCCAGTCTGCGGCGCAACCGCCACCTGCTGCTGCGCGCGCGCCGGGGCAGACGCCGGTTCTGCGGCGGCGATGGGTACTTCCGGCATGCGCGCGGCAGGCGCCGCCGCCGGCACGTCGTTGGGATTGAGGCTGGCAAGCTGCACGTTAGGCTGCCGTGCGCCGCCGGCGCCCGGAATGACCATCCGCTGGCCGAGGCGCACCGTGGTCGAGCCGCCATTCGCCGCGGCCAGCTGATCGACCGTGATGCCGTAGCGCTGCGAGATGTTCCAGGCGGTGTCGCCGGACTGGACGAGATGCGTCGTGCCTGCACCGCTCGGCGCGTGGCGCTCGATGTGCGCGGCCTGCTGACCAAGCGTGGTCGGCGGCGCGCCGCGCTGCTGCGACCTGGGCGAAGACGGCGCGGAGGCGAGCTGCGTCGGTTCGCCGGTCGCGGCGTAGGCCTGCGGCGGGATGTAAGGCTGCGGTCCCGGCCCCGAGGCTCCGTAGCCGGGCTGCGCGCTCGCATATTGCGGCGCGGCGGCTGAGCCTGGCGGCGGCGGCAGGTCGTTACCCTGCACCCCGGCCGCCGAGCCGTAATAGGTATTGCCGAGCGGCGACTGTGTGCTGGAGATGATCTGCTTCTGGTTGTTGGTCGATCCGGTAAAGACCGGCGAGCGCAGCGAACCGAGGTTGCTGCATGCGCCCAGGCCCGCAAGAAGCGCGACCAGGCTGAGCTTGGTGGCCAGCGTGATGGATCGGGCGGTTGAACTGGAAACCGTGTGCACGGTGCGCATCCCCTTACTCGGAACTGAAAGAAGGTCTTGTTCCGATTAAAGGCGAGGCAGGGTTGATAACGGGTTAAAGGTTTTGCGCCGGACCGGGAACGATCGCGGAAAAACGTGCCGGACCGAGGTCGCGCGTGTCGATTTGGTGGCCGATGCGCTGGAAGAGCGTCAGCCGCTGCGGTCCCCTCTCCGCCCCGATGGGCGCGACGAGGATGCCGCTCTCGGTGAGCTGGACGATGAGTTTTCCGGGCGGTTCGGGGCATGCCGCGCCGACCAGGATGCGGTCGAAGGGAGCTTGCGTGCGCCATCCGACGAGGCCGTCGCCGACCAGCGTGCTGATATTGCGGATGCCGAGCATCTGAAAGCGCTTCTCCGCCGCGCGCGTCAGCGTGCGGAAGCGCTCGATCGTCGTCACCCGGCGCGCGAGCTGCGCCAGAACGGCGGTGTGGTAGCCGGAGCCGGTGCCGACCTCGAGCACCGCGTGACGGTCGGAAAGGTCGAGCGCCGCCGTCATCATCCCCACCACGGACGGCGCGGAGAGGGTCTGGCCGCAGGCGATCGGGATGATGTGATCGGCATAGGCGCGTGCGGAATATTCCTCCGGCACGAAGAGCGAGCGCGGCACCGTCTCGATGGCGCGCAGGACATCGCGGTCGGCGACACCGAGCCCGCGCAGCTTCAGAACAAGCGCGGCCGCCTGGAACCGCGCGCCCTCGTCTTCCTGGAAGACCTGTTCTGTCAGTGCGGGATCGGCGCTCATCCCCGCGACAATGCCGCAGGATGGTTAAAAGAGGGCTTCGGTGAAGTCCTGGAGCGGGAACTCGGACGAAGGTTCTGCGTGCTTCGAGGCTCGCCCTTCGCACGCTCAGGGCGAGCACCTCAAGGCGCGAGCCTCGAAGGACGCAGGGCAGTCCGTGCAGGCTCAGGCCTCGATCTTCTCCACGCCGCGCATGTAGGGGCGGAGCGCGTCGGGCACGGTGATCGAGCCGTCCTCGTTCTGATAAGTCTCCATGACCGCGATCAGCGCGCGGCCGACGGCGACGCCGGAGCCGTTCAGCGTGTGGACGAAGCGCGGCTGCTTGTCGGCTCTTGCCCTTGAAGCGCGCCTGCCATCCGCCGCGCCTGGAAATCGCCGCAGACGGAGCAGGAGGAGATTTCGCGGAACGCCTTCTGCCCCGGCAGCCAGACTTCCAGGTCGTAGGTCTTCTGCGCGCCGAAACCCATGTCGCCGGTGGAAAGCACCATGACGCGATAGGCGAGGTCGAGCCGCTTCAAGCACCTCCTCCGCGCACACCGTCATGCGCTCGTGCTCCTCGAGGCTCTTCTCCGGCGTGGTGATGGAGACGAGCTCGACCTTGTCGAACTGGTGCTGGCGCAGCATGCCGCGCGTGTCGCGCCCGGCCGAGCCCGCCTCGGAGCGGAAGCACGGGGTGAGCGCGGTGAAGCGCAGTGGTAGCTCGTCTTCGGAAAGGATCGACTCGCGCACGAGGTTGGTGAGCGGGACTTCGGCGGTCGGGATGAGCCAGAGGCGCTCTTTACTCACAAGGTATTCATTCAGCGCATGAAGCCCTTTCGTGTTAAAGTTCCAGGTCTTGAACTCGGCATGTTCCGCAATGGGCGGATTCCTGGTGAGTGGAACTTCTTCTAGAAGTTCATCGCGCTCGCCCAACAATCTATAGAAGCCGACTAGCTCGTCATCGTCGACCGCGCCATGGGTCGGCGAACAATGTCCTCTGCGAACTTCGGCAGCTGCCCCGTTCCGAACAGCACGTCGTCCTTCACCAACAGCGGCGGCTGCACCTCCGTGTAGCCGTGCTCCTCGGTGTGCAGGTCGAGCATGAACTGGCCGAGCGCGCGCTCCATGCGCGCGAGCCCCTTCTTCAGCACCACGAAGCGCGCGCCGGAAAGTTTTGCCGCCGTCTCGAAGTCCATCTGGCCGAGCGCCTCGCCCAGCTCGAAATGCTCCTTCGCCGAATTCAACTGGCGCGGCTCGCCCCATGTGCGCGCCTCGACATTGGCGCTCTCGTCGGGGCCGACCGGCACGTCGTCGAGCGGCACGTTGGGGATCGTCGCGAGCGCGTCGTTGAGCGCCTTCTCCGCCGCCCGCTCCTCCTCCTGCGCGGCGGCCATGGCGTCCTTCAGCGCCGCCACCTCGCCCATCAAGGATTCCGCCAGCGGAATGTCCTTCGCCGCCTTCGCCTGGCCGATCTCCTTCGACACGGCGTTGCGGCGCGTCTGCATCTCCTGCAGTTTCGCGACCGCCGTCCGCCGCGCCTCGTCGGCGACGATCAGCGCGTTCACCTGGCGCTCGGCCGCGGCCGACTCCTCGCCGCGCTTCTGGAGCGCTTCAACGAGCGTCTGGGGATTCTCGCGGATCCAACGGATGTCGAGCATGGTTCGCCCTGGGGAACGGTCGAGGCGGCGTGACGGGTAACGGAATGGGTGCCCGGGTCAAGCCCGGGCCGCCTTCAGGCTCCCGCCGCGTCGGCGGCTTCGCGCTGTTCGCGCGCCGCGCGCCGCGATCTCTCGATGTAGCGCACCGCGACGATCGAAATCTCGTAGAGCGCGATCGTCGGCAGCGCCAGGCTGATCTGGCTGATCGGATCGGGCGGCGTCAGCACGGCGGCGACGACGAAGGAGGCCACGATCGCCCATTTGCGCTTACTGGTCAGCGTCTGCGTCGTGATGATCCCGGCGCGCGCCAGAAGCGACATGATGACCGGAAGCTGGAACACGAGGCCGAACGCGAAGATCAGCGTCATGATCAGCCCGAGATATTCGTTCACCTTGGGAAGCAGCTCGATCGACGCCTTCCCCTGCCCGCCGTGCTGCTCCATCGACAGGAAGAACCGCAGCGCCAGCGGCATGACGCCGAAATAGACGAGCATCGCGCCGAGCGCGAACAGGATGGGCGTGGCGATCAGGAACGGCAGGAAGGCCTTGCGCTCGTTCTTGTAGAGACCGGGCGCGACGAATTTATAGATCTGGTTGGCGATGATCGGGAACGCCAGGAACAGCGCCCCGAAGAGCGCCAGCTTCATCTGCGTGAAGAAGTACTCCTGTGGCGCGGTGTAGATCAGCTTGATCTCGCGCAGCGGCCCGGCGGCGCGCTCGTAGGGGATCACCAGGATGTTGAAGATGTCGCTGGCGAAGAAGAAGCAGACGAGGAATGCGATGAAGATCGCGATCACGGCGCGCAGGAGCCGCTGGCGCAGCTCGATCAGGTGCTCGATCAGCGGCGCCTTCGATGCTTCGATCTCGTCGACCTCTTCGGTCGCGTCCTTCTCGCTCACGCCGCGTCGCTCCCGTGAGCCGGCGTCGGCGCACCGGTCTTCAAAGGCTCGGCCGTATGCGGATGGTCGCCCGACTTCTCGGGCTCCGGTGAGGCCGCGGCGACGGGCTTATCGGCGGCGCGCATCGTGGCGTCGATATCCTTCTTCACGTCGGTAAGCGGCTTCGTCACCTTCTGGAGCTGCTTCTTTGTGTCCTCAAGGCCGACCTCGCGCTCCGCCTCGCGCAATGCCTCGTTGAACTGGCGCTTGAAGTCGTTTGCCGTGCGCCGGACCTGGCCCATCGTCTTGCCGAAGCTGCGCAGCATGCGCGGCAGGTCCTTCGGACCCACGACGATGACCGCCACAGCCGCGATGACCATGATCTCAGTCCAGCCGATGTCGAACATGGGAGTCGCCTACGGGCTGAGCGCGCTCAGCTCGCCTTGGTCTTTTCCTCAGCGGATTCCGACGCCATTGGCTGCGTCGTATCGTGATCGAGGGTGCGCGGTTTTTCTTCCTCGTCCTCGGCCATACCCTTCTTGAAGGATTTGATGCCTTTCGCGACGTCGCCCATCAGATCGGAAATCTTGCCGCGCCCGAAAAGCACCATGACGAGCAGGAGTACCGATGATCCAATGCCAAATTGAGAAACTACCCATATCGGTCTCCAAAAACCCCCGCTTGCCGCCTGTCTTCGTCCGGCGGCCGGGACTATTGCAAATCGCCGCCCCGCCTTCAATCGCAGCGCCTTAGCCGCCTTCCGGGAAGACTAACACGTCGCGTTCGTCAAAGCTGACCAGAACGTCCGACCCCGGCCCAAGCCCATCGCCGGCCCGCGCCTTCGCCAGAAGATAAGTGTCCGAGCCCTCCACCGCCACGTCGAAAAGCTCCACCTCGCCGAGAAAGTGGCGGGCGCGAATGCGGCCCCATTTGCCTGCCGCCGCATCCGCCGCACCTTGCGTGCCGGGCGCCCCGGCCGCGGTCAAAAGCACGCCGCGCGGGCGGATCGCCACCATGACGGCTGCGCCTTCCGCGTGCTGCGGGCAAGCGAAATCCGCAACCGGCGTTATCGCACGGCCCGCGGTAACCACGCCGGGAAGCTCGTTCAGCGCGCTGAAGAAGCGCGCGCAGAACAGCGTCTCCGGCCGGTCGTAGAGATCCTCCGCGCCGCCTTCCTGGATGATGCGGCCGGCGCGCATGAGCACGATCCTGTCGGCCACGCGCATCGCTTCTTCCGGATCGTGGGTGACGATGATCGCGGTCGCGCCCGCCTCGCGCAGCACCGAGAGCGTATCGCTGCGCACGCTGTCCCTGAGCCGGCTGTCGAGGCCGGAGAACGGCTCGTCCATCAGGAGCACGCCCGGTCGCGGCACGATGGCGCGCGCCAGCGCCACGCGCTGCTGCTCGCCGCCCGATATCTCGTGCGGGTAGGAATCGGCGAGATGCAGGAGACCGACGCGCCCAAGCGCCGCGCGCGCCTCCTCCGCGCGTGCCCGACGGTCGAGCGCCGTCAGCCCGAACATCACGTTCTTGAGCACGGTCAGATGCGGGAACAGCGCGTAGTCCTGGAACATCAGCCCCACGGAACGCTTCTCCGGCGGCACGAAGGCCGTCGGCCCGGCCACTTCGCGGCCATTCAGAAGCACGCGGCCGGAAGTCGGCGCGTCGACGCCGGCCGCGATCCTTAAGAGAGTCGATTTGCCGCAGCCGGACTGGCCGAGAAGCGCCACGATCTCGCCGGGCTGAACGTCGAGATCGATATTGTCGAGCGCCGTCACGCGCCCGAACCGCCGCGTCACTTTCTCAAGCGTGAGCCTGGCGGCAATGGTGGCGGCGGCGCGTCGGCGCTGCCGCTCGGCCGGGAGGACGGAGACCATGCGCCGGGCTTATGAAGCGCCCGGGCGCGGGCGGCAAGCCGGTCAAACGTCGCGCAAGTCCGCGGATTCGTCAGCAGGGTCCGGGTCGCCTTCGTCTGACACGCCCGCATCCGCCGCGATTTCGTCGGGTTCGTCGTCGTCGCTCTCAGGCTCGTCCTCGTCTTCAGAGGCGGCCTCCCCCGAATATTCGTCGAAGCCCGGCTCGAGCGGGTCCTCGTCGTCGGTGAGATCGGGCGTGTCGTTCGGCACCGGCATTTCGTCGTCCGCGGTGGCGAGCGCCTCGATCACCCCGGCCGCCCTCAAATCGGCGAGGCCGGGAAGATCGCCGATCGATTCCAGCCCGAAATGGTCGAGGAACGCCGGCGTCGTGCCGAATGTGACGGGGCGGCCGGGCGTGCGCCGGCGTCCACGCAGCCGCACCCACCCGGCTTCCAGCAGCACGTCGAGCGTGCCACGCGATACGGCAACGCCGCGCACCTCCTCGATCTCCGCGCGCGTGACCGGCTGGTGATAGGCGATGACCGCGAGCGTCTCCACCGCGGCGCGCGAGAGCTTCTTCTCCGCCACCACGTCGCGCTTCAGAACGAAGGCAAGGTCTTCCGCCGTGCGGAACGCCCAGCGGTCGTCGCTGCGGCGCAGATTGACGCCACGCCCCGCGTACGCCGCCTGCAGCTCATGGAGCAGCACGTCGAGATCGACGCCTTCCGGCATGCGTAGCGCGATCTCCGCCTGCGACAGTGGCGTGGCGGAGGCGAAGAGGATCGCTTCCAGCATGCGCAGATGCAGGCGCTGATCCTCTGGCGCGAGGCTGCGCACGTTGGAGGTCTCCCAGGCCGCCGCCGCCTCACCCATTGACCGCCTCCGCGAGCGGCGTCTCGGCCGCCTTTATCCTCCTGCGCACAAAAAGCTGCGCGAAGGGCGCATGCTGGCGAAGCTCCAGTTCGCCTTCGCGCACCAGCTCAAGGCTCGCCGAAAAAGCGCTGGCGCGCGCGGTCGCGCGGAACTCCGGCCGCGCCAAATACTCGATCAGGTAGGAATTGAGCGGCGCCCACTGCCCGGTCGCCCCGATCAGGCGCATCAGCCGCTCGCGCGCCTCCTGCAGCGTGAAAACGTGGCGCTCCTTGAGCGTGAAACGGGCGCTGACGCCGCGCAGCCTGAGCGTCGCGTAGGCCGACAGAAGCTCGTAGAGCTTGGCGTCCCAGACGATGCGCGTATTGACCGAAAGCGGTTCGGGCGTGCCACGCGGAAAGACGTCGAGGCCGAGCCGCGCGGAGCTCATCAGCCGTCGGCCGGCTTCGCGGATCGCTTCCAGGTGCCGCAGCCGCCGCGCCAGCGCCTCGGCGAGCTCCGCACCGCTCGGCTCTTCGTCCTCCTCCTCGGCAGGCAGGAGCAGCCGCGACTTCAGATAGGCGAGCCAGGCCGCCATCACGAGGTAGTCGGCGGCGATCTCGAGCCTCAGCCGGCGCGCCGCCTCGATGAAGGCGAGATACTGCTCCGCAAGCGCCAGGATGGAGATCTTCGTCAGATCGACCTTCTGGTCGCGGGCGAGTTGCAGGAGCAGGTCGAGCGGGCCCTCGAAGCCGTCCACGTCGACGACGAGGCATTCCTCGTCCGACCTCGGACGCTCCTCGAAGTCGAGGTCCGACGGATCGCCGGAGGAATCGAAAGGCTTATGTGCGTGCTCGTTCATGCGATCGCCTGGTCGAGCAGGTACTGGAAACGCTTCTCGAGCGCCGGGCGCTCCATGTCGTCCGGCGCGCGGCGAAAGGCGAGCGCGGCCTCGGTGCGGCGCAGCGCGTCCCCGGCGAGTTCCGGCACGCCAGCGGCGATTTCGCGCATCTCATCGAGCTTGCCGTTGCAGTGGAGCACCAGATCGCAGCCGGCGGCTATCGCCTTCTCCGCACGCTCGCGCGGTTCGCCTGAAAGCGCTCCCATCGAAATGTCGTCGGTCATCAAGGCTCCGTCAAAGCCGATTCGCTCGCGGATGATGTTACCAATCACGGCGCTCGAAAGCGTTGCCGGCGCGCCGTCGTCAACGTCTAAAAACACGACATGCGCGGTTATGCCGAGAGGCGAACGCTTCGCAAGCAAGCGAAAAGGCGTGAAATCCTGCGCCTCGAGCTCCGCCATCGTGGCGTCGACCTGCGGCAGGTCCAGATGGCTGTCGACCGTCGCCCGGCCGTGCCCGGGCAGGTGCTTGATGACCGGCAGCACGCCGCTTGAGAGCAACCCGTCGATCTGCGCACCACCGAGCGTCGCCACGGCATCGACGTTATCGCCGAGCGTGCGGTCGCCGATCGCCAGCGTCCCCCCCTCGATCGGAATATCGAGCACCGGCAGGCAGTCGACGCTGATGCCGAGGTCGAAAAGGTCGAGGCCGATCAGCTTGGCGCCGAGAAACGCCAACTCGACGCCGGTCAGCGCGTTCCTCCGATAGGCCCGCGCGTAGACGGACCCGGCGGGATAAGTGCGCGGAACATGCGGCGGTTGGATGCGCTGTACTCGGCCGCCTTCCTGGTCGATCAGAACCGGCGCGTCTTCACGCCCGAGCGCCTCGCGCGCGGCGGCGACGAGCTGCTTGACCTGCTGCGGGTTCGCTATGTTGCGCGCGAAGAGAATGACGCCCCAGGGGTTGGCGTCGCGCAGGAATGCGCTTTCGTCTTCCGAAAGCGCCGTTCCCGAAAGCCCGGAGATAAAAGCGTGGGGAGCCAAACGGTACTTTCGCGCAGCTCTATCGCGTTACGTAGCAATTGCCGCCGGCAGCCTTCAGCGACTCGCAGACCTGGATGGCATCGTCGCGCGATGCCCAGGGACCGACGCGGACGCGGTAGTAGATGCCCTTGTCGCCAAGGTCGGCTTGCTGGATCACCGGCTCGAGCTTGCCGAGCACCGGGCCGTAACGCCGCTGCATACTGGCATAGGACGAGCGCGCCTCCTCCATGCTCCGCTGTGAGCTGATCTGAACGAGGTAGCCGTCGCCGGCGGTCGTTGCCGGTGCGGCCTCGGCCAGGAGATTGACCGGCGTATCCTCGCGCGGCGCGGCTGGCGCGACCGCGGCGACGGCGGTCGAATCCTCTATCGCCGGGCGCGATGTCATCGCCTCGTCCGCGGGCGCCGCGGCCATCGCACTCAATTCATCTGCGCTCGCCGCCGGCGCAGGTTCGGCGGCCGCCATCTCTTCGGCCGGAGCATTGGCGGGCGCGGGCGTCTCAGTTGTCGTCGTCGAAGCGGTCGGCGTGTCGTCGGAGCTCACGATCGTGCCGTCAGGACGCACGGTGAAAGTCGGCACGCGGCGTGGCCCGATATCGCTGGCTTCAACACCATTGGCTTGCCCGCCATCCGCGGTCGCCGCGTCTTCACCGCCGACTGAGCGGACCAGCGCGTCGTTGCTGTCGCTCTGCGGGGAAGGCAGCACGATCCGCGCGACCTCGCGCGGCTCTTCGGAATTGTCGACGACCTGCTCCTGGGCGGCCGGCGCATTGCCGGCGACGCGATCGTAGACCGCCTCCCCGACCGTCTCCTCGTCGGCAGCCGCCTGATCCTTTGGCGGCTCGACCTTCACCGGGCCATCGTCGGCTGCGATGACCGGGGGAGTACCGCCCGGCGCGCTTTCGACCGAGCGCAGATAGTAGGCGGCCACGCCGCCGATCAGAACCACGACGACGACAACGGCGATCGTCACCAGTGCCGTCCGCGCACCGCCTCCGCGTTGTGCCGCATCCGCGCGCGCTGCCGCGGCGCGACGGCTCGCGCCGGACGCAGCAGCGGTCGCGACCTTCGGTTCGTCTTCCTCCACGGTGGGCTGCCACTTCCTGGCGTATTCCTGCTCGGCGTAGTTCGCCTCCAGCGCGGCGGCGAGCCTGGCATCGGCCGCGCGGGACTCCTGCTCGGCGGCCGGGTCTTCGTCGAACTCGGGGAAGGCGTCGGCCAAGCGGCGCCGACGAGCGGCCTCGGCGGATTGCTTCGCTTCGGCGCGCGACTCCCGCACCGGCTCGGCTTCTTCGAAGGGATCGCGCACCCGATGCGCTTTGCCCGCGAAGAGCTCCGGGTTGGAAGGCTCGTCGCTGCGGAAGCCGGGCAGGCTCGGAAGATCCTCGGCCTGGTCCGATGGCACGTGCTCCGCACCGCCAAGGGCACCGCGCTGCAACGGCGGAGTCTCTTCCGCGTCATCGTGACCCTGCGCCGGGCGGTCCCAATCGGCATTGGCAGGTCCGCGGAAACGATATTCGGAGCGTGGCGACGGCTCCGCCGCCGCTTCCTGCCAGCTATCCTCTACGGCGCCCCCCGGCTCTTCGTCGTCCAGCGGGCGAATTCGCGATACGCGGCGCTCCCGCCAGTTGTCGGCCGGGGGCTCGTTCGACTGAGAACTCCAGCACCGGCTCCTCAAATGCAGGTCCTTCCTCTTCAGGTTCCACCGCCGGCGTATCCAGAGTAGGCCATTCAGGCTCGCTCGGCGCCGCCTGCGGAGCCGGGGCCGCGATCCGGCCGGCCTGCCGTCGCTCGAACTGCCCGAGCTGTTCTTCAATGGAGCGCAGGAGGTCGTCAGGATCGCGCTCGTCTTCGACCGGGACAGGGCGGCGTGGCGCCGGAGCGGCGGCGCGCGGTGGCGGGGGCGTCGGCACTTCGCGATGCACGGGTCGCGGCGTCGGCCGGGGCGACCGCGCAGGCGGCTCACGGCCGCTCAGCGAGCTTTCAAGCTCCTGCAGCAGTTCGGACTCCAGGTCGTCGTCGCTGCTCGGCTGGGTCGAGTCATTCCGGATCATGTTCGGCTTCTCTGTCTTCGGCGAACTAAAGCCACCGTCCTCGCTGACGATACGCGCGAGCTCGATCAGCGGATCTTCTTCTTCCGCTTCCACTCTGCCGCGGTCGGATGCGGGTTCATGAACCCGTCCCAACCTTGGATCGCTACCAGCCATGAAATCGGCCCTCAAACCTTAGCTTACAGTGGGTTCAGCGAGGATTCACCCCATTAATGCATTTCATCCGGAGCCTCGACCCCCAGAACCTGCAACCCACACTTCAGCACAGACCCGATCGCTGCGACGAGGCCGAGACGCGCACGGCTCAGCGCCAAGTCGTCTGATCGAATAAAGCGCAATTGCGGCAGTTCCTTGCCTTTGTTCCAGTGGGCATGGAAGGCGCTGGCGAGGTCGTGGAGGTAGAACGCTACCCGATGCGGCTCGTAGCTGCGCGCTGCAACCTCCAGCGTGCGCGGCCAGTCGGCCATGACGCGGATCAGCCCGCGCTCGCTCTCATCGGCCAGAAGCTGGAAGTCGGCGGCGCCAAGTGAGTCGGCGTCAAGCGCGACATCGGGCAGTTCTTCGCCCGCCTGCCGACGGACGGACGCGGTACGTGCGTGCGCGTACTGCACGTAGAAGACCGGATTGTCCTTCGACTGCTGCTGGACGGTGGCGAAATCGAAATCGAGCGGCGCGTCGGCCTTGCGGAAGAGCATGATGAAACGCACCGCGTCGGCGCCGACCTCCTCCACCAGCTCGCGCAGCGTCACAAGGTCGCCGGAGCGCTTCGACATGACCACCGGCTCGCCGGCCCGGAAGAGCTTAACGAGCTGGCAGAAAAGGATTTCGAGCCCCGCCTCCCCGTCGCTCATTGCCGTCACGGCCGCCTTCATGCGTTTCGGATAGCCGCCGTGATCGGCGCCGAGCACGTCGATCATCCGGCGGAAGCCGCGCAGATACTTGTCGTAGTGGTAGGCAATGTCGGAGGCGAAATAGGTGTAGCTCCCGTCCGCCTTCAAAAGCGGCCGATCCACGTCGTCGCCGAATTCGGTGGAGCGGAAGAGCGTCTGCTCGCGATCCTCCCAGTCCTCCGGGAGCTGGCCTTTCGGCGGCGGCAGCGTGCCGCGATAGACGAGCCCCTTCTCGGCGAGCGCCGCGATCGCCTCCGCCACGCGGTCGATCCCGCCCGATTGCAGCGAGCGCTCGGAGAAGAAGACATCATGCTTGACCCCGAGCACATCCAGGTCGCCCTGGATCATCGACATCATCGCTGCGACAGTGCGCTCGCGCACGACCGCGAGCCATTCGGCCGTCTGCAGCTTCAAAAGGCCGTCGCCGAATTCCGCCGTCAGCGCCGCGCCCACCGGCTTCAGGTAGTCGCCGGGATAAAGCCCGCTCGGGATCGTGCCGATATCCTCCCCGAGCGCCTCGCGATAGCGCAGGTAGGCGGAGCGGGCGAGCGCCTCCACCTGCGCGCCGGCGTCGTTGATGTAGTATTCGCGCGTCACCTCGTGACCGGTCGCGGCAAGCAGGTTGGCGAGCGTGTCGCCGACGACGGCGCCGCGGACATGGCCGACATGCATGGGCCCGGTCGGATTGGCGGAGACGAATTCGACATTCACCTTCGTGCCGGCGCCGATCGTGGAGTGGCCATAGGTGCTTCCCGCCGCGAGGATCGACGCCACCTGCCCCGCCCAGAAGGCGTCGGAGAGCCTGAGGTTGACGAAGCCCGGCCCTGCAACCGCCACCGAGGCGACATCCGGATCGGCCTCGAGCCGGGCCGCGATCCTGAGGGCAAGCTCGCGCGGCTTCATGGAAAGCGGCTTGGCGAGCACCATCGCGGCGTTGGTCGCGACGTCGCCATGCGAAGCGTCGCGCGGCGGCTCCGCTGCGATGCGCTGAAGCGCCTCGCCGGCGGCTTCAAGGCCTTCGGCGCCGATCGCGCTCTCGACGGCGGCCCTGATCCGCTGCTCGAAGACGCTGAAGAGATTCATGGAGGGTCCCGCGGCGGCGGCCAAATCGCTGAAATTCCGCCGCTTCTGGCCGCGCCCTAGCCTAGATCGGGAGTATCGTCAAACAGCCGCTGATGCTCCGAAACCGCATAGCGGTCGGTCATCCCGGCAATGTAGTCGGCGACCCGGCGCGCGACGCGAAACGCGTCGCTCATCTCCAGTCCCTCACCCCATTCTTCCGGCATCAGCGTCGGGTCCTTCAGGAACGCCTCGAAGAGATCGGCGACGAGCGCTTCGCCGAGCCGCACCGGCCGCATGACGGCCTCGTGGCGATAGACCTTCTCCGTCAGGAAACGCTTCAATGCGGCTTCGGCGCGTGCGCAGTCCGGCGAGAAGCCGACGAGCGGCCGCTCCGCCCGCCGCACGTCGTCCGCGCTTGCCACTCCGGTCGCCGCGATGCGGCGTGCTGTCTCCGCGAGCACGTCGAGGATCATCGCGGTGATCGTCCGCCGCACCAGCTCATGCACGACCCGCGCATGGTCGAGGCCGGGATGAGCGGCGTGGATCTCAGCCAGGATCGGACCGGTGAGCGGCTGATCCTCCAGTTCGGCGAGCGTGATCAGGCCGGCGCGCAGCCCGTCCTCCACGTCGTGGCAATCGTAGGCGATATCGTCGGCGATCGCGGCGACCTGCGCCTCCATCCCCGCGAAAAGGTTGAGCTCCAGGTCCTGTCGCTCCTGGAAGACCCGGATCGCATAGGGAAGCCGCGCGCCGGCATAGGCGCCGGACGGACGGCCCGCCGCGTCGACGATCGGTCCATTATGCTTCACCAGGCCCTCATGCGTCTCGAAGGTCAGGTTCAGTCCGTCGAAGAGTGCGTAGCGGCGCTCAAGCTGCGTCACGACCCTGAGGCTCTGCGCGTTATGGTCGAAGCCGTCATAGGCGGAAAGCGCCTCGTCGAGCGCCCGCTCGCCGGCATGTCCGAAAGGCGGGTGGCCGAGATCGTGGGCAAGCGCCAGAGCTTCGGCGAGGTCCTCGTCGAGGCCGAGCGGCCGCGCGATCGAGCGGGCGATCTGCGCCACTTCCAGCGTATGGATGAGTCGAGTGCGGAAGTGATCGTCCTCGTGCTGAACGAAGACCTGCGTCTTGTGCTTCAGCCGCCGGAAGGCGTTGGAATGGATGATGCGGTCGCGGTCGCGCTGGAAAGGCGAGCGCATCGGGTCGTCCGGCTCGGCGTGGATGCGGCCGCGCGAGGCGGATGGAGCCGTCGCGTAAGGCGCGCGCCAGCGCTCGCCGTGGCGGAGGAATTCGCGCGGCAGCTCGACCATTAGGCCTCCCCGGCAGCCTTCCTTGCCCCGGGACCCCCGCCCGGCCCCCAGCCTTGGCCGCGATTGACTAAGGGCCTCTGCGTTCTTAGCTACAACGGTGATGGGAGCAAGTGCGGAAGAATCGGCCATGGAGAAGCAAAGCGTGACGCTTTCGGACCGCGCCGCGCGCCGGGTCGCCAAGATCCTGAGCGCCGAGCCTGCGGGCACGGCGCTGCGCGTCAGCGTCGAGGGCGGCGGCTGCTCCGGCTTCCAGTACCGCTACGACCTCGTCCAGGAGCCGCCGGCGGAGGACGACGTCGTGCTGGAGAGCGAAGGCGCCCGAGTGCTCATTGACGCGGTCTCGCTCGACTATATGGGCGGCTCGGAGATCGATTTCGTCGACGATCTGATCGGCCAGTCCTTCCAGATCAAGAACCCGCACGCGGTCGCTGCCTGCGGCTGCGGCACGAGCTTCTCGGTCTGAGGAGCGATCCGGCGGGGACCGCCGGATCCGCACCGGTCAACCACAACGGTCTTTCTGACCGCACTTCACACCGACGCGGCGCAGCAGGCCGGCGTTGATCTCCGCGCGCAACGTCGCCTCCCGGCGCCGGCACTCGGCGATCAGCGCATCCTCCGGCTCGTCGCGCAGAAGCAGGTTCTTTCGCAGCCACCGGAGCCAGCGAAAGGCGCGGTAGCGCTGACCGAGCTTGCGCGCGCGCCCATTGCAATAATCCAAATGGACGACGAGCTGGTCGGGGGAAGCTCGGATTCCGCGTCGCGCCAGGGCGCGCACCCGTACGATGTCGGAGAAACCTTTTTGCTTGGCCACGAACTGCCGGCTCGCCTGGCCTGCATGGAGCCGGTAGCCGAGCAGGAACGCGGGGATGTTCGCAAATCGGAGGCGCGAGGCGCTGCGCTCCCAAAGATCGTAGTCCTCCGCATGCGCCGCCAGCGCCGAATATCGGAGCCCGGCCTGGTTCAGGAGCCGCATGTTGAACATCACTGTCGGATGCGCGAACGGCGAGGCGAACACGGTCATCGCCGCGAGCGCCGCGTGCTCCGTCGGCAACGTCTCCTCGCCCGCCGTGCGGTCAGCGGAGAACGACCGGTACCATGTGCCGCAAATGCCGACATCCGGGTGCGCGCGCATGAAGGAGAGCTGGCGCGCGAGCCGCTCTGGCGCGGCCAAATCGTCGGCGTCCATCCGCGCGACGAACGGCGTCGTCACGTGGTCGAGCCCCCAGTTCAGGCGCGTGGCGACCCCGAGATGACGGCCATCGCGGACGATCCTTATGCGCCGATCGCCAATGGACTCCGCTATATCGATGCTGGCGTCGGTCGAGCCGTCGTCGACCAGCATCAGGACGAAGTCGCGCTCGGTCTGCGTGAGGATGCTGGCAAGCGCCCCGGCTATGTGAGCCTCGGCGTTGCGTACCGGCATCAGGACGGTCACCTGAGCCGTGCTCACGCTCTCGCTCATCGACTTTGGGGGTGCTGAACCCTCATGGCGCGCGCCGACGGCATTGCAGCGCGGATTGCGGATGGTACGGTGGCCGCAGGCACGCGCCGCACACCGCCGGAGAGCATGCCACGGTCGGGGCTTTCAAAGGCGACGCGACGCCGTGTCATTCGATACCACAACGCGCCATCATGCCCATTTCTCGAGCATGCATGGCCCGATCGAAACGTGGTTCCGCCAGACCCCGGCGCATGACGGCCGCTTCGGCGCCACGCACTTCCACGCCGAGCCCGCCGGGCACCCGGAGGAATGGCTCGTCGTCTGCGACGATCCCCCGGCGAGGCTCCGCACCCGGATACCGCGCGCAAGGCGCATCCTGTTTTTGGGCGAGCCGGCCGCCATCAAGACCTACGCCCTGCCCTACCTGAACCAGTTCGGCACCGTGGTCGGCCCCACGGCGTTTCCGGGTTTCAGCGGCCGCCGGATCGTCCAGCACGGATCGCTCCCGTGGCACTATGGCAGGAACAGGTGCCTCTCCTGGGACCGGGTGATGATGGACAAGGAGAAGAGCGCGGCGATCTCCGTCTTCTGCTCCGACAAGACCTTCACCGCTCAGCAGGTGAACCGGATCATGTTCGTGGGGGAGCTGAAGCGTCATTTCGGTGCGCTCGTCACGCATTTCGGAAACGGGTTCCACACCCTGCCGGAGAAGGCCGATGGATTGGACCCCTATCGCTACACCGTCGCATTGGAAAACAGTATGGAGGACACCTACTGGACGGAGAAGCTCGGCGACGCTTATCTCGGCCACTGCTTCCCGATCTACGCCGGCGGCAAGGTGAGCCTGGGCGATTTCGATCCGGCGGCCCGCCTCGACATCGACGTGCGCGCACCCGACGACGCCTTCCGTCGCATCGAAGCCCTGTTGGAATCGCAGGCCTTCGAGCGCTCGCAATCGCTGATCCGGGCACAGCGCATGCGCGTCATGACGGAGCACAACCTTTTCGCGGTCGCCGATCGCATCATCGGGAAGGCCCGCGGCGGCCGCGGCCGGCTTTTCCTGCCCGAGCGGCTGCGCCGCAACGAGCATTTTACCGCCTGATCGGCTCCGGCCCGCCCGGAACGGAATGGATGCCGCGGCCGGGCCGTGGCATGAGGACGGCATCGCAAACGCTGCATGAGCCCTTCCGCAATGCGCATCGCCACCTGGAACATCAACGGCGTCAAAGCCCGGATCGACAATCTCCTCCACTGGCTGAAGGAGGCGGCGCCCGACGTCGTCTGCCTGCAGGAGATCAAGTCGGTCGATGAGGGCTTTCCCACGGATGTGCTCGGCGACCTCGGTTACAATTCCGCCGTCCATGGCCAGAAAGGCTTCAATGGCGTCGCCCTCCTCGCCCGGCATCCGATCGAGGACGTGACGAAGGGGCTTCCCGACGGCGAAGGCGACGAGCAGGCGCGTTTCGTCTCCGCGCTGATCGCGCCGAAAGGCGGTGTCGCCGTCCGCGTCGCGGGGGCCTACATGCCGAACGGCAACCCGATCGGCAGCGACAAGTTCACCTACAAGCTGGCTTGGCTCCAGCGCCTGGAAGGCTGGATCAAGGGGGCACTCGCCGCGGAGGAGCCGCTGGTGATTGCCGGCGACTACAACATCATCCCCGAGCCGGCGGACGCGAAGAACCCCGAGGCGTGGACGACCGACGCGCTCTACCAGCCCGAATCGCGGGCCGCCTACCGGCGGCTCCTGGCGCTCGGATTGACCGATGCGGTGCGCGCGGTCGACGATCGCCCCGGCATCTATACGTTCTGGGACTATCAGGCCGGCGCCTGGCAGAAGAACAACGGAATCCGCATCGATCACCTGCTTCTGTCCCCGGAAGCCGCGGATCGCCTGGTCGAAACGGGGATCGACAAGCATGTGCGTGGCTGGGAGAAGCCCTCCGACCATGTGCCCGTCTGGGTCGATCTCAGGGACTGACGCCGGCCCGACGACCACCATTCGCTGCTTGGACAGGCCGCCCCGAAGCAGGGTCGCGGTTTCTTCGCCGGCGTGCTACCATGATCCGTCATGAGGGCAGCCGTCGTCACACTCGCTGCGGTATTGGCCATCGGCGCGTCGAGCGCCTTGGCGGGCCCGAACTGCACCTGCCGCGCGGCGAATGGTGTCGAGGCGACGCTCGGCGAGACCATTTGCCTCAAGAACTCCCTCAGGACTTCGCCTCGCGCGCTGCGAAATGGTGTTGAACAACACGTCCTGGAAATTCCTGCCGGGCGCCTGCCCGCAGGCCTCGCGCGAGACCGACAGCCCCGTAATGGCCGCGATGTCGGTCGCGCCGCAGACGCCGCCGCTTCTGCGCTAAGATCCTGAGTTGAGAGCCGAAAGCCGCGGCCGCGGCTATTGGAGCGGCGTGGGGGCTTGCGCCTGCGCCTGTGCGCCGCCTGTACGCCGCGCGATCCAGGCCTCCGCGAGCCCCATCGCTTCGCGGCGCTCCGCTTCGCTGGCGGTTGAGAAAGCCTGCTCGTGCTTGCCCTGGATCGCCGGGTCGCCGGGGCTCGAAAGCCGCGCGACCGTCAGCCACATCAGCCCTTCGACCGGCCGCCGGTCCATGCCGATGCCCTCGTAGAGCATGTGGCCGAACTCCGCCTGCGCTGCGACATGGCCCTTGCGCGCCGCGAGCTTGAACCAGCGCGCCGCCTGGCGGACGTTCTTGTCGCCGCCCTGACCCTGGAGGAACATGTTGGCGAGCGAGAATTGCGCGTCGGAATCGCCGAAATACGAGGCCGCGTAGGCGAAGAAGCGGCGCGCGCGGCTCGGATCGGCGACGACCTGACCGGGTATGCCGCTCTGGTAGTAGGTGCCGAGCGTCACGAATGCGTCCGCCACGAACGGCGCGTCCGGCCCGTGCGGGTTCTCGTCGCCATATTCGTTGGCGACCTGGGCAAAGAGCTGCATTGCCTTGCGGTCGTCTTCCGCGACGAGGTCGCCGGTCTGGTACATCCGCCCAAGCTTCCACAGCGCGCCGGGATGCCCGTTCGCCGCGGCGTAGTTCAGCGCCTCCAGCGCAGTTGCCGCATCACCGGCCTTGTAGGCCTCGTAGCCGGAACGGAACGCTTCCGCCGGCGTCAGATTCGGGTCGAGCGCCTGCGCGGCACTCACTCCGAGGCCCGTCATGGCAACGATGACGCAAATCCTAGAGATCCGCATAGCTCACCGTCTCAGCAGCCCCGCCAGGATGCGTGACCGCCCCGTCTCTCGCGGTGCCAACGAGCTGGGCGTATTTCCACAGCGCGCCGGACCGATAATCCGTCTCGCGCGGTTTCCAACTCTTGCGCCGCGCCGCAAGTTCCTCGTCGGAGAGCTTGACGTCGAGACGCCCGCTCTCCGCGTCGATTTCGATGATGTCGCCGTCTTGCAGCAGCCCGATCGGCCCGCCGAGCGCCGCCTCCGGCGCCACATGTCCGATGCAGAAGCCGCGCGTCGCGCCGGAGAAACGGCCGTCGGTGATGAGCGCGACCTTGTCGCCCATCCCTTGCCCGTAGAGCGCCGCGGTGGTGGACAGCATCTCCCGCATGCCGGGGCCGCCGCGCGGTCCCTCATAGCGGATGACCAGCACGTCGCCTTCCTTGTAGTCACGATCGGTCACGGCTGCGAAACATTCCTCTTCGCTGTCGAAACAGCGGGCCGGCCCGGAAAAGCGGACATTCTTCATTCCGGCCACCTTCACGATGGCCCCTTCGCCCGCAAGATTGCCCCTCAGTCCGACGACCCCGCCGGTCGGCGTGATCGGGTCGTTTGCCGGACGGACAACATCCTGCGCGGCGTTCCACTTCACTTGGGAAAGGTTTTCGGCAATTGTGCGGCCAGTTACGGTTAAGCAATCCCCGTTGAGAAAACCGTTATCAAGTAGTGTCTTCATCAACAGCGGAATTCCGCCCGCCTCGAACATGTCCTTAGCCACATAACGACCGCCCGGCTTCAGATCGGCGATGTAGGGCGTCCGCTTGAAGATTTCGGCCACGTCGAAGAGGTCGAACTTGATGCCGCATTCGTGCGCGATCGCCGGCAGATGCAGCCCGGCATTGGTCGAGCCGCCCGAGGCCGCCACCACCGTTGCCGCATTCTCCAGCGCTTCGCGCGTGACGATGTCGCGCGGACGGATATCGCGCGCCAGGATTTCCATGATCTTCTGACCCGCCGCCATGCAGAAGGCGTCGCGGATCTCGTAGGGCGCCGGCGCGCCTGCCGAATAGGGAAGCGCCAGCCCGATCGCCTCCGACACGGTGGCCATCGTGTTGGCGGTGAATTGCGCCCCGCAGGCGCCCGCCGAGGGGCAGGCCACCTGCTCCAACTCGTCGAGATCGCTCGTCGACATCGCGCCGACGGAAACCATGCCGACCGCCTCGAAGAGGTCCTGCACGGTTACCTGCTTGCCGCGGAAGTTCCCCGGAAGGATCGACCCGCCATAGATGAAGATCGAGGGCACGTTGAGACGGCACATCGCCATCATCATGCCGGGCAGCGACTTGTCGCAGCCGGCAAGCCCGATCAGCGCGTCATAGCAATGGCCGCGCATGGTGAGCTCGACAGAATCGGCGATCACCTCGCGCGACACCAGCGACGACTTCATGCCCTGGTGGCCCATGGCGATGCCGTCGGTCACTGTGATCGTCGTGAACTCGCGCGGCGTGCCGTCAGCCGCGGCGACACCCTTTTTCGCTGCCTGCGCCTGGCGCGAGAGCGCGATGTTGCAGGGCGCTGCTTCGTTCCAGCAGGTGGCGACGCCGACGAGAGGCTGATGAATCTGCTCGCGCGTCAGCCCCATCGCGTAGAGGTAGGAGCGATGCGGCGCACGGCTCGGCCCCTCCGTCACGTGACGGCTGGGCAGTTTCTTCTTATCGAATGTTCTTGCGTCCATTTACGTCCGCTCTTGCCGCGTCCCTGTCCGCGGCTCGGTCTCACCGGACCTACCTGACCGCCCCCGCGCGGCATGCTTGTCCAGAACGGCGCCGAAACTGCCGCCGTAGTTATTGAGAAACAATAGAAAGGATCGTGGCGCAAAGGGGGCCAAGCGCAGATCGGGACAGATTTGCAACAGCCTGTGGCAGTTAAGTGACAGGAACAGCGCCTCACCGCGCGGTTAAGGAGAAGCCCGACCCTCCGCGTCATATCCCGGCTTTTGTCGGTGCCGCCAAGTAGGGCTGGTATTCGGCCGAAAACAGGTCGTTAATTCGCACCGGCTAACGATTGTCTACGAGGGCGGAAATCTCGGCCCGGCGGGCGGGCGATCGCCAGCCTGAGCCACTCCGAGCGTGAAACTGCATGGCGCGTCTTCTTGGATATCGGTCCCGCTTTCTGGAGGTGTCGAGGCGGCTCGCAATGGCTCTCGTCTGTATTGCGGCGGTGACGTCGGCTCATGCGGAGCAGATGGCCGTGCCAAAGATCGACGAGACCGACCTCGCCTTGCTCGCCGATCCTGACCTCTCCAGCCCGCGCGCGACTCTGAGGTCGCTGCAGCAGAGCGTCCAGAAAGCCTACGACGTGCTGAACCACGCCTATGCGCTGCACCGCCACGATCCCGGGCTCACGATCTCGCCTGAGGTGAACCGGGAGGTGACGAAGGCGGAGCTGCTGTTGCACAGGGCGGTTACAACGCTCGATCTGAGCCAGGTGCCTGCTGTCAGTCGCGCGAAAGTCGGCATCGAGACCGTCCTCTTGCTGAAGGAGATCCTCGACCGGCTGCCGGTCACGCCGGCCGAGATCATCCCTGGGACCGAAGAGGCCGGCGACGGCGGCGGTAAGGCACCGATCAAGTCCTGGTCACTGCCGTATTCCGAGATTCAGATCGTTCGCATGACCGAGGGTCAAGAAGCGGGCCGCTACCTGTTCTCATCGGCGACGGTTGCACGCGTGCCGGAGTTCTACAGTCTCGTCAAAGGCTTCTCCGAGCGCTCTGACGCTGCCCCCGATTTCTTCGAATTCTACACCCTGACGCCCGGGAATCTGCTGCCACCGAAATGGTACCTCTGGATTGAGGATATGCCCAACTGGACACGGCACACATGGGCGGGCCAGGCGGTATGGCAGTGGGTCGGCCTGTTTGTGGTCGTTGTGGCGCTTGGCGTTCTCTACTGGGCAATCTGGCGCCTTCCGCATGGGCGCATCGCGGCGGCAGTGCCGGTCAAGCGCGCGGGCTATCGCCTGTTGATGATGATCGCGGTCGCGTTGGGAACGCTTTTTGCGCAGCAACTGGTGAGCAACCAGCTGAACATCTCCGGCTGGCCATACATCGTGGCCAACACGACGCTCTATTCGATAGCTTTCTTGGCGGCAGCATGGGCGGCCTATTTCGCGCTCGTCGGGGCCGCCGAGCTGATCATTGCGTCGCCGCGGATCGATCCGGCGAGCATCGATGCGAGCCTGCTGCGGATCACCGTGCGCGTCCTCGGCATAGCGGCTGGCGTGGGCATCATCCTGTATGGCGCAAGGGAGGTCGGCATCTCACTTTACGGCGTTCTTGCGGGACTGGGCGTTGGCGGCCTGGCGCTTGGCCTTGCTGCGCGTCCCACGCTTGAGAACCTGATTGGTGGCCTGACGCTCTATGCGGACCGGCCCGTGCGTGTCGGCGACTTCTGCGAATTCAGCGGAAACATGGGCACGGTGGAGGAGATCGGGTTGCGCTCGACGCGCGTGCGCGCGCGCGACCGCACGCTCGTCATTATCCCGAATGCCGAGTTCTCCAACATGCAGCTCATCAATTGGTCGCGACGCGACCAGTCGCTGCTGAAGACAACCTTGGGACTACGCTACGAGACGACGCAGGAGCAGATGCGCGATGTGATAGAGCGCGTTGGCAATCTGCTCCGAGAGCACCCCGAGATCGACAGCAAGAGCGTCCGCGTCAGGTTCACGGAGCTTGGCGAATATGCGCTCGGCGTCGAAATTCGCACCTTCATGAACACCACCGACAACACACATTTCCTCGAGGTCCAGGAGGCGCTGTTCCTCGCGATCATGAAGATCGTCGAGGAGTGCGGAACCGCGATGGCGTTTCCCTCGAACACGACCTACCACGTGATGGAAAGCGAGTTGATGGCGAAGCTGCTGCAGGGTCAGGCGCGCCGTTCTACGAGCGGCGGCGACGTGGATAGCGACAGCGCGGATGCGGGCCGCCCGACCGGCGCGGAGACCTGACGCGCTCCATCTCGATCCTACGCCGCGTCTTTCACCCGCTTCAGCGCGGCGGCGAGCCGCTCTCCGTCGGCGGCATAGGCGGCACGCTTCTCCCGCTCCGCCTCAACGACATCCTCCGGCGCCCGGGCGACGAACTTCGCATTGGCAAGCTTCTTGTCGATCCGCCCGATCTCGTCCTCGACCCGGGCGATTTCCTTCTCAAGTCGCGCCTCTTCGGCGGTAAAATCGACGATACCGGAAAGCGGCAGCGCGAAGGTGGCGCCGCCGACGACAACTTGCGCCGAACCATGCGGCGCATGTTGGGCGCTCGCGACCGCATCGACGCGCGCCAGCCGTTCGATCGCCGCGTTATGGCGCGCGATGCGCGCCGCGACTTCCGCGTCGTCGCCGACGATCGTAAGACCGGTCTTCGCCGCGGCCGGCACGTTCATCTCCGAACGCACCGAGCGGATCGCGCCGATCAGCTCGACCAGCCAGTCGATCTCCGCGTGCGCGGCGCGGTCGAGGAAGTCCGCCTTCGGCCACCGCGACAGCGCCAGCACCTTGCGCTCGCCCTTGCCTGTCTCGTCTTCGCCAAGGCCCGACCAGAGCGCCTCGCTGATATAGGGCATGAAGGGATGCATGATCTTCAGAATGAGACCGAGGACATGCGCGGCCGTCGCGCGGGTCTCCGCCTTTGCGGCGTCCGTCCCTTCCGCCAGCACCGGCTTGATGAGCTCCAGGTACCAGTCGCAGAACGTCGCCCAGACGAACTGGTAGAGCGCGTCCGCGCCTTCGTTGAAGCGGTATTCCACAATGGCCAGCGTCACGGCGCGCACCGTCGCCGTCGCCTCGGTCAGGATCCAGCGATTGACCGTCTCTTCCGCCGCCGCCGGGTCGAAGGCCGGATCGGGGCGGCACTCGTTCATCTCGCAGAAGCGCGCCGCGTTCCAGATCTTGGTGCCGAAATTGCGGTAGCCTTCAATGCGCGCGCGTGACGGTTTCACGTCGCCGCGCGGCGTGACCAGCGACGCCATGGTGAAGCGCAGCGCGTCGGCGCCGAACTCGTCGATCAGCTCCAGGGGATCGACGACGTTCCCCTTCGACTTCGACATCTTGGCGCCCTTCTCGTCGCGCACGATGCCGTGGATGTAGGTGGTGTGGAACGGCTCCTTCTTCATGAAGTGGAGCCCCATCATCATCATCCGGGCCACCCAGAAGAAGATAATGTCGAAGCCGGTGACGAGCACGCTGGTCGGGTAATAGCGTTTGAGCTCCGGCGTCTCGTCGGGCCAGCCGAGCGTGGAGAACGGCCAAAGCGCGGAGGAGAACCACGTGTCGAGCACGTCCTCGTCGCGCTTGATCTCTGTCGGTTCCTCGTAGTGCTCGTTGGCGGCGGCCCGCGCTTCGGCCTCCGTCTCCGCGACGAAGATTTCGCCGTCGGGCCCGTACCAGGCGGGAATGCGATGTCCCCACCAGAGCTGGCGCGAGATGCACCAGGGCTGGATGTTCTCCATCCAATCGAAATATGTACGCTCCCAGCTCTTCGGCACGATCGCGGTGCGCCCTTCGCGCACGCTCGCGATCGCCGGCGCCGCGAGGACCTTGGCGTTCACGTACCACTGGTCGGTGAGGAACGGCTCGATCGGCACATTGCTGCGGTCGCCATGCGGGACTGTGTGCGTGTGCTCCACCGTTTGCTCGACGAGCTCGCGCTCCTCCATCATCGTGATGACGCTCTCGCGCGCGGTGAAGCGGTCGAGCCCGTCGAGCGCCTCGATGGTTTCCGCAAGCTCCGTCGACGGCGGCACGTCGCGCAGGAAGTCCTCGTTGTCGCGCAGGTGGATGTTTGCCTCCGCGTCCATGATGTTGACGAGCGGCAGATGGTGCCGGCGGCCGACCTCGAAATCGTTGAAGTCGTGCGCCGGCGTGATCTTCACGGCGCCCGAACCTGCTTCCGGGTCGGCGTATTCGTCGGCGACGATCGGGATGCGCCGACCGACGAGCGGCAGCACGGCGAACGCGCCGACAAGATCCTTGTAGCGCTCGTCGTCGGGATGGACGGCGATCGCGGTGTCGCCGAGCATCGTCTCCGGCCGCGTCGTCGCGACGGTGATGAAGCGGTCGGTGTTCTCGATCGGATAGCGGAAGTGCCAGAGATAGCCCTTCACCTCTACCGGCTGCACTTCCAGGTCGGAGATGGCGGTGACGAGCTTCGGGTCCCAGTTCACCAGCCGCTTGTCGCGGTAGATCAGCCCTTCCTTGTGGAGCTGCACGAAGACCTTGACGACGGCGCGCGACAGGCCCTCGTCCATGGTGAAGCGCTCGCGCGACCAATCGCAGGAGGCGCCGAGGCGCTTCAGCTGGTTGATGATCATGCCGCCGGATTCGGCCTTCCACGCCCAGACCTTCTCCACGAAGGCCTCGCGGCCGATGTCGCGGCGGCTCGGCTCCTGCCGCTCCATCATCTGCCGCTCGACCACCATCTGCGTGGCGATGCCGGCGTGGTCCATGCCCGGCTGCCAGAGGACATCGCGCCCGCGCATGCGTTGGAAGCGCACCAGGATGTCCTGCAGCGTGTTGTTGAGCGCATGCCCCATATGGAGCGAGCCGGTGACGTTGGGCGGCGGAATGACGATGGCGAACGGCTCCGCCCCTGGCTCCGCCCCGGCGCCGGCGCGGAACGCCTCGGCTTTCTCCCAAAGGTCGCGGATGTGCGGCTCGACGCTCGCGGCGTCGTAGGTCTTTTCGAGCATGGCGGTCCCGGCTGTGGCGGCGGTGTTAAACTGACGCCGCCAGGGCGTGTCAACCGCTCAAAAGCAAGCGTCGGGCCAGCGGCGCGCGCCCGCTCCGGAATGCACGCGTCTTAGGCAAAGAGGGCTCAGCGGCGTCCGCGTGACACCCGTTCGATCTCCTCCTGCACCTTGCGCTCCACAATCGAGGGCAGGTTGTCATCGAGCCACTGCTTCAGCATGGGCTGCAGCATCTCGATGACGACGTCCTCCAGCGAGCGCGAACCGCCGCGCCCGAGAAGGGAATGGGCAAGCGCGCCGAAGGCGCCGGAGATCGCATCACCGGATTCCGGCGACAGAAGGGGCTCGTCGTCGTCCACGGGTGGCGGTGCGTGAAGCGCCGCGGCGGCGGCGGCAAGCCGGTCAAGGTCGTGGTCGCGATCGTCGGCCGTGCGCTCGAAAGACCCTGGACGCATGAATGCTCCGTGGTGCTGTTCCTGTTGTTCATGTTCCGGCTCGCCGGGCTCTTCGGCCTCCGAAGACGCGGCGGATTCTTCCGGCGCGTGATGCTCGGCTGCGGTGTCGTAGGAGACCATTTCCTCGTCCACTGGCTCCGCATGCACTGGCCCTTGTCGCGGAGCGATCGTGGACTCGGTGACGACACCGTCGATCTTCGGGGCCGACGACCCACCGTCCTCCGAGATGATCTGGCGGATCGATGCCAGGATCTCTTCCATCGACGGCTCATGCACCGCGTTTGGATTTGCCATTCATGCCCCCCGGTAACACCCGCTCTGACCCGCCCCCCGAATCAGCAACAGATTACACGCGGACGCGCAGGTGAAGAAAAGGACGCAGGGGCCATCGACGCAGCAAATGCCCCGATAAGCACCCATCCTAGCGGCCGTCGGGCGTCCTCACTCCGATAAACTTGTTCCGCACTTTGCGATAATGATCAGTCGCGTCGTACACCGGCGTCGGCAGGCCGAGCGGCTCGGCGGTCAGCCGGCCCATGGCCGACAGCAATGCGAAAGACGCAACCACGCGGTCCCGCCGGGCAACGATCGAGGTCTCCCGCGCGTTGAGCAGCGTCTGTTGCGCGTCAAGCACGTCGAGCGTCGTGCGCTGCCCGACCCGCTGCTCTTCCTGCACGCCGGAGAGCGCGATCTCGGCGGCCGTAACGCCCTCGTCCGCGGCCGAGATCGCCCCGACAGCCGCTTCCGCCTGCGCCCACGCCGATACCACCGCCGCCCGCACCTGGTCGCGCGCAACGTCGATTTCGATCTTGCGCACGCCGTAGAGTTCCTTCGACTGGCGGATCGTGCCGTAGTTCGGACCTGTGTAGATCGGGATCGTCAGGCGACCCACGATCGCCGCCGAGTTCGGGTCGTAGCCGCTGTTCCAGTCCTCGTCGTGCTCGACCGAGCCTTCGACGCTCACTTGCGGCAATAGCTCGCCTTCCGCCTGCTTCACGGCATAGGCCTGGGAATCCGCCTGATGGATCGCCGCGAGCACGATCGGATGACCGCTTTGCCCCACCGCGATCGCCTGCTGCAGATGCGAGGGAATAAGCCGCGAATAAGGGAACACCTGGACGAGGCCGTTGGGATCGTGCCCGATGACTTGTCGGTAGGTCGCGCGGCTCGTCGCAAGGTTCGCCTCCGCCAGACTGACCGCCGCGCGTGACTCGGCGAGAGCAGCGCGGGCCTGCGACACGTCGGTGCGCGTGTTCTCCCCGACATTGAACCGCTCGTTGGCGGCACGAACCTGCTCATCGAGGAAGAGGACGTTGCGGCGGCGGATATCGAGGATCGCCGAGTCGCGCAGGACGTCCATATAGGCCTGCGCCGCGTCGTAGAGGACGTTCTGCACGGTGTTGCGCAGAGACTCGCGGCTCGCCAGCACGCCTGTCTCCGCCTGCCGGATGGCGTTCGTGGTGCGGAAGCCGGTGAAGAGGTTCTGCGTGACCTGCACGCCCACCGTTGATCCGAACGTGTTCTTGCGCGCCGTCGGCGAGAGCGTCCGGTTGGTCCAGGTCGAGGAAGTCGTGCTGTAGCCGGAAACGGTCGGAAGCCGGGCGGCGCGCGCGATCGGAACGTTCTCGTCGTCGGCGCGGGTCTGCGCGCGAGCCGAATTGATCTGCGGGTTTGAGGCGTAGGCCGAAGCAAGCGCCTGCGCGATCGATTCCGCCGAGGCGGGCGCGGCGAAAGCGAGCGACAAAACACCGATGGCGGTCGCGATCAAGGCGGACTTGCGACTGAGCACGCTTTCCCTCGATTACGCGTTGAGACTCGGCCTGGGAGGCCGGAACCGCATTTCTAACACCCAGGTGCCGGAATGCGCACGCGGGGTCTTTCTCATCAACAGCTTTGACGCTCGGATAGGACGAATAGTCGCCGAGCGTGTCATCAGGGCGACGATTCCTAGAAAACGAAGGCGCGCGGCCGCTCGAAACCGGGCAAAAGCGTGGCCCAGGCGTCGAAGCGCGGCCGCTTTGTCGCATCCGCTCCGATCCGCTCGTAGAGCATGGCGCGGCTGACCCTCTCGTCGCGCTCGATCGTTGCAAGCACGCCCTCAGGCTTCAGTTGCGCGATGAGCGCGTCCGGCACCACCTCGACCGCGCCGTCGACGAGGATCGCGTCGAACGGCGCCTCGCCGGGACAGCCGTCCGTCAGCTTGCCTTCGACCACGGAGACGTTCGTGATACCGAGGCTCTGAAGGTTCTGACGCGCGAGCGCGGCAAGCGCGGCGTCTTCCTCAAGCCCGACGACCCTGTCGGCGATATGCGAAAGGATCGCCGTCGCGTATCCGCTCCCGCAACCGACCACCATCGCCTTCGTATCGGGCGCCTTCGGTCATCGGGCGCTTTCGTATCCGGCGCTCTCGCATCGGGCCCGAGCGGCAAGGCGTGGATCAGCCTCGCGAGACGCGCCGGCTCCATCATCCGCCGCGCCGGCGCGGCGTCGGACATGGCGAGCTCGCGGTCGGCATAGGCAAAGGGCCGGTCGGAGGGGGCTGCGAACATCTCGCGCGGCACAGTCAGGAAGGCGCGCACCACGTCGGGGTCGGTGACCTGGCTCGTGCGGAGCTGGTTGTCCACCATGCGCTGCCGAAGCACGGCAAAATCGGTCATCGGTCGCAGTTCCGAAATATGGAGGCCTCGCCCGGAATCGAACCGGGGTGCGCGGATTTGCAGTCCGCTGCGTCACCACTCCGCCACGAGGCCGGTTGCGGTGCGTTACCAGAGGGATATCGGCGCCACAAGACGCCTGACGCCGCCCCGGTGCGCGCTGCCGCCGGATCGGCTATTGCCCACCGATGATTTTGCCGATGATGGTGAATGTGGGGTGCGGCAGGAGCCGCCGCCAGCGTGCGCGCGGGCGGCATCGTCGGCTTGACACGGCGCGGCTGTGACACCGTTCGCCTTCACACTGGCCGTGCTCGCCGTCGGGCTGGCGCTCGACCGCCTCGTCGGCGATCCGCCGGCGATCTGGTGGCGGGTGCCCCATCCCGTGGTGCTGATCGGGCGGGCGATCGAGTGGCTCGACGCCAAGCTGAACGAAGACGATGCGCCATTTGCGGCCCGCCGGAGAAATGGCGTGGCCGCAATCGCTCTGCTGTCGCTTGCGGCGCTCTTCGTCGGCTGGATTGTCGAGGCGCGGATCGGCACGGGACGGCTCGGCCTTGCCGTCGAAGCCGTCATCGTCGCCGTGTTGCTGGCGCAGAAGAGCCTGGTCGACCATGTCGCGGCGGTCGAACGCGCGCTCCGGATCGACGGCGTCGCAGGCGGCAGGAAGGCGGTGGCGCAAATCGTCGGCCGTGACGTCTCGGTGCTCGACGAGGCGGGCGTCGCGCGCGCCGCGATCGAATCCGCGGCGGAGAATTTTGCCGACGGCGTCGTCGCGCCAGCCTTCTGGTTCCTGCTCCTGGGGCTCCCCGGCCTCCTCCTCTACAAGGTCGTCAACACCGCCAATTCCATGATCGGCCACCGCTCGCCGCGGCACGAGGCGTTCGGCTGGGCGGCCGCGCGTTTCGACGACCTCCTGAACCTTGCACCGGCGCGGCTCTCCGCGCTCCTGATCGCGGCCGCCGCGGCGTTGTCGCGGGGCACCGGCGGCCCGGCGCTCGCCACGGCGCGCACCGACGCGAAGAAGCACAAATCGCCCAATGCCGGCTGGCCAGAAGCAGCGCTTGCCGGCGCCCTCGGCCTGGCGCTCGGCGGCCCACGTCGCTACGGCACGCTGGAGGTCGACGGCGCATGGTTCAACCAGGCCGGCAGACAGGCGGCCGAACCCGATGATATCGCGGCCTCTCTCCGCCTGATCGACATGGCGTGGGCGCTGCTCATCGGCGTGACCGCGCTTGCCGCCCTCCTCATGCTCTCGCGCGCGCAATAGCGAGGATCGCGTCGAGGTCGAGATGCTCGGCGAGATGCGCCGCAAGGCCGTCGAGCGCCGCCTCCACGCCGGCTTCGTAGAGCGCCGACGACCGGCCTCCGAGCTTCTCCAGGAACGCGCGCCGGAAGGCGTCGCTGGCAAAGAGCCCGTGCACGTAGGTGCCGGCGACGAGCCCGTCGTCGGACGTCGCGCCTTCCGGCACGCCGTCGATCTCCAGGAACGGCCGCGTGCAATCCGGACCTTCGCTCCGCCCGAGATGAATCTCGTAGCCGGAAAGACTTGCACCGCTTTCCTGATGCCGGCCGGAAACCGGGATCGTGGTCTTGTCGCCGCCGAGCACCGTGTCGACCGCGAGGAGCCCGAGCCCGTCGCTCGCGCCGGCGGAGCCTTCGGAGGCGTCCGGGTCGGCGATCGTCATGCCGAGCATCTGGTAGCCGCCGCAAAGCCCGAGCACGGCGCCGCCGCGGCGGTGATGCGCGCGGATGTCGATGTCCCACCCGGCCTGGCGCAGCGCCTCGAGGTCGGCCCGTGTCGCCTTCGATCCGGGGATGAGGATGAGGTCGCAATCCCCTGGAATCGCTTGCCCGGGTTCCACGATCATCACGCTCACACCGGGCTCGGCGGAAAGCGGATCGAGGTCGTCGAAATTGGCGATCCGAGGAAGCCGCGGCACCGCGATCCTGACGCCGCTTCCCCCGCGCGCGGCGCCCGTGGGGGCAAGGCCGAGCACGTCCTCCGCCGGGAGCCGCGCCGCATCGGGAAAATGCGGCACGACGCCGAGCGCCCGCCAGCCCGTGCGCCGCGCGATCTCCAAAACGCCCTCGTCGAAAAGCGAAGGATCGCCGCGGAACTTGTTGACCAGGAACCCCTTTATGCGCCCGCGCTCGTCCGGCTCCAGCACGGCGTGCGTTCCGACGAGCGCCGCGATCACCCCGCCGCGCTCGATATCGCCGACCAGCACGACGGGTACGCCGGCGGCGGCCGCAAAGCCCATATTGGCGATGTCGCCATCTCTCAGGTTGATCTCCGCCGGCGACCCCGCCCCTTCCACGATCACGAGGTCCGCAGCTGGCCTCCATCCGGCGAAAGCTGTCGAGCACGGCATCGAGAAGCTCGCTTTTCCGGCGTCCGTATTCACGCGCGGTCAGCGTCGCCCAGCGCTTGCCCTGCACGACGATCTGCGCGCCGCGATCGGTCTCCGGCTTCAAGAGGACCGGGTTCATGTGGACGGAGGGCGGGATGCGGGCGGCGCGCGCCTGCAGCATCTGTGCGCGGCCGATCTCCCCGTCGTCAGCGGCGACGCCGGCATTGTTCGACATGTTTTGCGGCTTGAACGGAGCGACCTTCAGCCCGCGGTCGGCGAAGGCGCGGCAGAGCCCCGCAACGATCAGCGACTTGCCGACATTGGAGCCGGTGCCCTGGATCATGATCGCGGGAATTCGATGCACTCCCAAAGCGCTCACGGCGGAAGGCTAGGTCCTAATCGTCAGGGGCGAGACCGTTCAGGCAGAGATACATCTCCGCGCGATCTTCCTTTGCCGTGCACTCCTCCGCGGGCGCCAGCTCTTTCAGATCGATGTACTCGATGTAGGGCGCGATCCGCTCGCGGAACCGCACGTCGGCGGCGATGCCAAGCCGGTCGACGCTCTTGTCGAGGTTCGGCCTTTCGAGTGCCAGCGCGCGTCTCAGCGCATCGCCCTTGAGGAAATTGTCCGGCAGTTGATCGAAGGGACCGTCCAGATAGTTATTGACGGTGACGTTGGGATCGAAAACGCCCACGAGCAGTCGCCGATTGCGCGTGGGATCGCGGAGAAGCGCAAAGCTCGTGCGCCGCCCGATCTGCAGGTGCGGCATGTCGGGCACGTCGACCCACTCGTCGCTGACCGGCGCGCTCTCATCCATCACGTAATGGAATATCTTCAGCTTCTCGTCGAAGGTCAGGTAGAAGCGGACGCCCAACTCATCGGCGACGGGCCCGAGGAAGATCTCGTCCTCGCCGAGCGCGTCCGCGGTCGGCTTCACCTGCGAAAGATCGTTCAGCTCGAACGTGACGCTGCGGCCCTCGTAGGTCACGCGATAGACCAGATCCTGGACCTTCTCCACGACCACGCCGTCGTCCTTGCCGAAAGTGGCATGGTAGTCGCGGTCGTCGCTGCTCATTTCCGTGGAGTCTTTGAAGTAGATGAACTCGACAAATCCCTTGTCGCGCTCTTCGACGTCGAAGCGAAGGTTTCCGGCGTATTTGACCCCGCCCTGGTAAAAATAGAAGTAGTAGTAATTCTCGGTTGGGAAGACTTTCACCCGGTCAGGCAGCTGGTCCAAAATGTATTTGAGGACGGATTTTATGTCTTCCAGATCGAGGGTTGTCGGCTTCGTGACGTCGGCGACGTATTGCTGGTTCGTATAGATTTTGGGGAGTGCCGACTGGTCCTCGCCGGCGTAGGCCGAGGAAAAGGGGAGCGCGAAAAACGACAACGCAAGGACGCCGGCCCGCAGCGGCACGATCCGTGAAACGTCCCCCGCCGATCCCAAGTAGCGCACCCGACCGCTCATCGTTTTCTCCGGCATGCAGCGTCATTCATTCTGCACGCCCTGACGAGACGCAAGGGTCCAAATGATCACATCCGCAAGCAGGGGGATTTGGTGAAACGGCGCGATGCGGCCCACTCACGCAGAATGCGCGGCAAAAACACACGGACCGGGCCCATGGCCCGGTCCGCGTCGCGTCAAAGGCGTCAGAAGCCGCAGATCATCCCAAGCAGCGGGACGTAAGCGCAGTCGTCGCGACCCCATCCGGGACCGCTGCGATACCGTGAGTGCCGATAGCGCTCACTGCGGCTGCGGCTGTGCCGGCGTCGGCTGCGATACCTGCTGTGGCCGTCATAGTCGTTCTCGCTGCGGTTCCTGCTGTGGCCGCCGCCACCGCCGCCACCGCCGCCCTGGCTTCGGTCGAAGCTGTGGCCGGCCACCGCCGGTGTCGAAAACTTGACGGCAGCAACGCCGCAAGCAAGCACGGCGGCCCCGCCGACGAGAAGAATACGGCGGCTTGGATCCGGCAAATCCGCAGAACTCCGCGGACCGCGGCGCGCGCCGAGCCATGTCTTGAGCCGGCTCATTGAAAGGATGCCCATCAGTTTCCTCTCCAGAAGGGGAAAAGTTTCCAGTCAACAGAGATTATGAGGATTCCCCAGGACTTCCAACCGACAATTTCATGACCGTGAACAACTTCAAAACTCGATTCCCTTCTGCGCTTTTACGCCAGCGCGGAACGGGTGCTTCACCTGTTCCATCTCGGTGACGAGGTCGGCCGCCTCGATCAGCTCGTCCTTGGCGTTGCGGCCGGTAACGACGACGTGCTTCATCGCCGGGCGCGCTGAAAGCGCCGCGACGACATCCGCCGTGTCGAGGTAATCGTAGCGCAGCACGATGTTGAGCTCGTCGAGCACGACCATCTGATGCTCGTCGTCGGCGATGAGCGCCTTCGCTTTCTCCCAGGCGGCCTTCGCGGCGGCGACGTCGCGGGCGCGGTCCTGCGTCTCCCAGGTGAAGCCCTCGCCCATCGTGTTGATGGTCACCTGGTCGCCGAACTTGTCCAGCGCCACGCGCTCGCCGGTCTGCCATTTGCCTTTGACGAACTGCACGATCGCGACCTTCATGCCGTTGCCGAGCGCGCGGAAGACGAGCCCGAAGGCGGCGGTCGACTTTCCCTTGCCCTTGCCGGTGTGGACGATGAGAAGCCCCTTCTCGATCGTTTTCGTGGCGATGATCTTGTCGCGCGCCTCCTTCTTGCGGCGCATCTTCTCCGCGTGCTTGGCGTTGATCTCCGCCTCGCTCATGCCTTCCGTCTTCATGGCACTACTCCGGTTGCGCTACGCTGCAGCAGCATTAGCGGGGTACGCCCATGACCAAGACATACGGGCTGACACACGTGGCGCTCGCGGTCCGCGATCCCGAGCGGTCGTTTGCCTTCTACGAAACCGTTCTCGGCATGGTCGCGGTCTATCGGAAGGCGGATTTCATCCAGGCACAAACGCCCGGCAGCCGCGACGTCGTCGTCTTCGAACGGAACGAGGAACGAGCCGGCAAGTCCGGCGGGGTAGCGCACTTCGGATTCCGGTTGACCGATCCGGGAGATATCGAAGCGGCGACAGCCGCGGTCGTGTCGGCCGGTGGCCGCATTCTCGACAAGGGTGAGTTTGTTCCCGGCGAGCCATACGTGTTCTTCGCCGATCCGGATGGCTACGAGGTTGAGATCTGGTTCGAGATTCCGACTCCGGTCGACCCTCCCCACAATGGCTGAGCGCGTCATGCCGCCATCCTCCCGGCAAGGCGTTGCAGTTCCCGATAGGCGCTGTTCCTGCGCGGCGCCCACAGGCCGCGATCGACGGCCTCGCAGAAGCGCGCCGCGATCTCCTTGAGCGCCGGCGCGTTGTTCTCCGCGATGAAGCCGCGCACGTCGGCGTCTTCGATATAGGCGTCGTAGAGCTGATCGAAATGGTGATGCTTCACCGCGTTCGTGGTCGCTGCGAAAGCGAAGAGATAGTCGACGGTCGCGGCAATCTCGAACGCGCCCTTGTAGCCGTGGCGCATGACGCCCGCGATCCATTTCGGGTTCGCAGCGCGCCCGCGCACGACGCGCGCGATCTCCTCGTCGAGGGCGCGGATCACCGGGCGCTCGGGGCGGGAGTGATCGTTGTGGAAGACGCGCGGGGCTTCCCCCTTCAGCGTCTCGACCGAGGCGGCGAGCCCGCCCTCGAACTGATAATAATCGTCGGAGTCGAGAAGATCGTGCTCGCGGTTGTCCTGGTTCTGCACCACCGCGTCGGTGGCTTTCAGCCGCGCTTCGAGAAGCCGGCGGGCACCCTTCCCTTCAGCGCCACCGCCATAGGCGTAGGCCGACCATTCCAGAAATGCTGCCGCAAGGTCTCCACGTTCTGCCCACACGCCTTCGTCGATCAGCGTCTGCAGCCCCGCGCCGTAGGCGCCGGGCTTGGACCCGAACACCCGGAACGACGCAGCGCTTCGCGCTTCGTCTTGCGTCATGCCGGCCGCCGCGAGGTCTGCGGTGTCGGCGCGGACGCGCGCGGCGATCGGATTGGCGTCGGCGGGCTCGTCGCGTTCCGCGACCGCCTGCACCGCTTCGTGGAAGAGGGCGATCTGGCTCGGGAAGGCGTCGCGGAAGAAGCCGGAGATGCGAAGCGTCACGTCGATGCGCGGCCGCTTCAATTCCGACAGCGCTACGACCTCGACCCCGGTCACGCGCCCCGACGCGCTTTCCCATACGGGCCGCGCGCCGATCAACGCCAACGCCTGCGCGATGTCGTCGCCGCCGGTGCGCATGTTCGACGTGCCCCAGACGGTAAGCGCGATCGCGCGCGGCCATTCGCCCTCGTCCTGGAAGTAGCGCTCAGCGAGAAGATCGGCTGAGCGGCGTCCGAGATCGAACGCCGCCGGCGTCGGCACGGCACGCACATCGACGGAATAGAAGTTGCGGCCCGTCGGCAGGCAGTCGGCGCGCCCGCGCGTCGGCGCGCCGGACGGGCCAGGCGGCACGAACTTTCCGTTGAGCGCATCGAGCACCGCCGCGATCTCGCGCGCGCCGGAGGAGTCGAGCGCGGGGGCGATGGCGTTTGCGAGACGATCAAGCACCGCCGCTGCCACTTTTAACCTCCCCCTTGAGGGGAGGTCGAAACCGGCAAGCGCAGTGCCGCCGGTTTCGGGAGGGGGTCGCGGCGTTGGAGACTCCAACCCCCTCCCGGAGTTTCCTGCGCCTTCGGCTTGGAAACTCCGACCTCCCCTCAAGGGGGAGGTTACGGCGCAGCGCTCTTCGATCAACGCAAGGGCGAGGGCTTCCAGTCGCTCCACCGTGTCGCCGACCGTACGCCAAACAGCGTCGCTGCTGTGTCCTTCCCCCCTCCCTGACCCTCCCCCGCAAGGGGGGAGGGAAATCCGTAGCGCCTTCGGCTTCGGCCCGCGCCAGGGCTCTGCGAAATCGCATGCAAGTGGGTCGAAGCCGAGCCCCAAGTCCTCCGCCAGCGCACGCAGCAGCGAGGCGTCGCCCGCTTTGCCCCCGCCGCGCGGCACGCGCGCAAGAGCGACAAGCGTCTCCGCCCGCTGCCGCCCCGTCGGCCGTTCGCCGAGGATATGCAGCCCGTCGCGGATCTGCAGCTCCTTCAGGTCGCAGATATGCTCGTCGAGCCTGGCGAGCGCGTCGCCGCCGTCGCCCTTCAGATCGAGGCCGAGGTCCTTGTCGAAGCCGTGCCGCGTTGCGAGGTCGGCGATGTCCTCCGCGACGCGCTTCGCACGCCGCGGATCGCTCGCCTCCGCGCTGGCGTATTCGTCGATCAGCGCTTCGATCGCCGCCGCCGGCCCGTAGCTCTCCGCACGCGCCATCGGCGGCATCAGATGATCGACGACGACCGCGGCCGTCCGCCGCTTCGCCTGCGCGCCCTCGCCCGGATCGTTGACGATGAAGGGATAGATCACGGGCAAGGCCCCGAGCGTTGCTTCGGGAAAGCAGTTCTCCGAAAGCGCCAGCGCCTTCCCCGGCAGCCATTCGAGATTGCCGTGCTTGCCCATGTGCACCAGCGCGTCGGCGCCGAATTCCTCGCGCAGCCAGAAGTAAAACGCGAAATAGGAATGCGGCGGGACGAGATCGGGGTCGTGGTAGCTGCGTCTTCGGATCGATTTGATATCCGCGCGCCGGCTGGATGCCGACCACGACATTGCCGAAGCGGTGCGCCGCAAGCACGAAGGCCCCATCCTCAACAAAGGGATCGGACTCTGGCGCGCCCCAGCGCGCGGTGACGGCGGTGCGGACGCTCTCTGGCAGAAGGCTGAGACGGTTTTCGTATTCGGAGAGTGAAAGCTGAAGGCGGTGTCCCGACGCTGCGCCACCTGCTCCGGCAAGGGGAGAAGGTCTTGCACCGCCGCCCCGCGCATTCGTCGGGCCTGCAAGGATCAAAGCCATCAGCTCCGCGCCAGTCTCCGGCGCACCGCTTGCATCGTAACCTGCTTCGCGTATCGCCTTGAGCACGTTGGCGGTCGAGGCCGGAGCGTCCAGTCCGACACCGTTGGCGATGCGGCCGTCCTTGTTCGGGTAGTTGGAAAGAACAATCGCCACGCGCTTTTCGTCATTCGGCTTCGTACGCAGCTTCACCCAGCGCGCGGCAAGATCGGCGACGAAGGCGACGCGGTCGGGCTTCGGTCGGGTGCGCACGGGCCGGCACTCGGTGAGCGGGTCGAGCGCACCCGCCTCCTTGAACGAGACGGCGCGTGAGATGATCCGCCCATCCACCTCTGGCAGACACGACATTCATGGTGAGGTCGGTCGGCGCGAGGCCGCGGGTCGAGCTGGCCCAGGCCTCCTCGGAGATGCCCGCGAACGTCACCTGCAGGACAGGCCGATCACCGCCGTCGAGCACGGTGCCGCCGAATTCCGCGCCCGGCTGCGACAGAGCGAAGGACGTGGCGTTCAGGACGACGGCCGGATCATGTTCGGCAAAAAGCCCCGCGACGAACGCCGCATCCTCTTTCGCCTTGAGGCTGGAAACGTAGATCGGAAGCGGATTTAGCCCGCGCGCCTCAAGCGCCTTACAAAGCGCGTCAATCGGCTCCGTCTGCCCGGCCTGCATCAGCGCACGGTAGAAGACGATCGCGGCGGTTGGAGCCGACGTTGAGGTGCGCGCCTCCACGCCCGCATAAACCCCGGCGCTCGGAAGCAGCCTCGCCTCGGCCGGTGCCGCCCCCTCGCCGATCAGGTGCGCGCAATAGCGCAAGGCGTTGACGAGGTTTTCCGATCCACCTTCGACCAGGTACGACCAAAGCGCCCGCGCCTCGGCCTCGGGGACGCTGCCGTGAGCGGCGAGCGCGGCATCCCAGGTCGCGTCGCCGGGGATCGCGACGAGCTTCGTGCCGCTCGCGCGGCAGATCCGCGTCGCCTCGTCGAGCCCGTAGCGCCAGTAGGACGCGCCGCCGAGGAGGCGGACGACGACGAGCCGGGCATGCGCGAGCACCGCCTCGCCGTAGAGGTCGACCGAATAGGGATGCGCCAGCGCCATCCAGTTGGCGAGGCGGACGGAGGGAAAGGGATCGCCGAGCGCGCGGCGCGCCGTTGCCAGACCGGCGATCTCCGTGTCGGCGGCGGAGAGGATGACGATATCGCCGGGCGACTGCCCGAGATCGACCGGCTCCGCCTCGCCGGTGATCGTCCGCGGCTGGCCCTTCAGGAGGTGCATCTATCGCCCGCCGAGCACGCGCTCGACCGTCGCGCGGTCGACGTCCTTCAGTCCGATCACCACCAGCCCGAGCTTGCGCGCCGCGTCGGCGACGAACCACGTTTCGACACGCGGGCCGACGGCCTGGACGGCGAGCGGCGCGGGCCTGCCGTCCACCCGCGCGAGCCCCTTGATGCGGAGCACGCCTTCGATCGCCATGGCGTCCTTCACCCGGCGCTCAAGCTCGGTCCGATCCGATGCCGCGACGTCGAGCACGAAACTGTCGAAATCGTCGTGGTCGTGCTCCTCGCCTTCAAGCTCGTGATGGCTCTTGCGGTTCTCCGTGTCGGCTCTCCGCTTCGGCGCCCTGCCCGAGCATCACCTCGATCGGGATGTGGCCGTTCGCGACATGGATCGCTTTCGCCTGCGGCCGCCGGTCCTCGGCGATCGCGGCCTCGACCCTGGCGAGCCCCGCGGCATCGACAAGGTCGGTCTTGGAAATCACGATCAGATCGGCGCAGCGCAGCTGATCCTCGAAGAGCTCCTCCACCGGATCGTCGTGCTCAAGCGACAAATCCTTGGCGCGCTGCTCGGCGAGCTTCGCCTCGTCGGAGGCGACGCGGCCCTCCGCCACCGCCACCGCGTCGATCACCGTGACGACGCCGTCGACGGTCACCCGCGCCTTCACGCTCGGCCAGCTGAAGGCCTTCACCAAGGGCTGCGGCAGCGCCAGGCCGGAGGTCTCGATGACGATGTGGTCGGGCGGCTCGTCGCGCCCGAGGATCGCCTCCATGGCGGGGAGAAAATCGTCGGCGACGGTGCAGCAGATGCAGCCGTTCGCAAGCTCGATGATGTCCTCCGCCCCGCAGGCTTCGCTGCCACAATCGGACAGCACCTGGCCGTCGAAGCCGACATCGCCGAACTCGTTCACGATGAGCGCGATCCTGCGTCCGCCCGGATTGGCGAGCAGGTGGCGGATCAGCGTCGTCTTGCCGGCGCCGAGGAAGCCGGTGACGATCGTCGCGGGGATGCGGCCCAGGTCCAGCTTGGCTGCGGCGCTCATTCAGGTGTTCCTTTCAAGACAAGCGGCAGGCCGGCGGCCATGAAGACGACACTGTCCGCCACCGACGCGACGGCCTGATTCAAGCGCCCCTGCGCGTCGCGGAAGCGGCGGCCGAGCGCGGTGTCCGGGACAAGGCCGAGGCCGACCTCGTTGGAGACGAGAACGCGCAGCCCGCGGGCGCGTGTGAGCGTCTCGCAGAGCGCATGCGTGCGCGCCTCAAGATCGGCGCCGGCGAGGAGCAGGTTGGAGAGCCAGAGCGTCAGGCAGTCGACGAGCACAGCCTTCCCCTCCCCGGCTTCTTGTTCCAAGGCCTCCTCCAGCGCCTGCGGCGCCTCGACCGTTTTCCAGTTCGCATCGCGGCGCGCGCGATGCTCCGCGATGCGCGCCGCCATCTCGTCGTCGCCGGCCTCGGCGGTCGCGACATAGATCGCTTCCAGGCCGCTCGTTGCGACGAGCCGCTCCGCATAGGCGCTCTTTCCGGAGCGCGCCCCGCCGAGCACGAGCACCAGGCGGTCCACGCCGCTTACCCCGCGCGCGAGAAGCGCTCGTAGAAGCTCCCCGAGGCGAAGCCGAGCACGGCCCAGAAGATCGCCGTCACCGCCAGCGACGTCGCGGCGAAATGCCCGGCAAGCTCCGCCGGGGCGGTCGAGACGTATTCGTGCGCATGCGGCGCGCCGACGATGTGCGGCACGGCGATCAGAACGACGCCGCCGATCTGCAGCGCGATCCTTTGCGTGAGCAGAAGCCCGGCAATGCCGATCCCCGTCGCCGCCGCGGTGAAGATCCACCACGCCTGACGCGACGCAAGCGCGGCCACGCCGCTGCCGGGTATCTCCGGCGGCAGGCCGAGCGCCGGCGCGAGCGCGACCGTGAAGAACCCGGCGATCCCGAAGGCGAGGCCGGTGCGGGCGTCAATCTTCGCGCCGGAGAGCACCATCACGCCGAGAAGCGCCAGGCCGAAGCCGACGCCGATCACGACGGTGGCAAGCGAGGTATAGAACGTGCGCTGGATCCCGTCGGCGGGCGACCACCCTTCGTCCTCCGTCGCGGCAGCATCGCCGTGCGTCGCGATGACGACGCCTTCGGCGAGCGCCGAATGGTCGTGGCCGGCGGCGCCTTGCGCGTCCTCATAGCGTTCCGCCTCGATGATGATCGGTGTCGTCGTCACCTGCTGGACGACGGCCGTGAAGAGGCCAGCCGCGACTCCCGCCGCGGCGGCGCTCAAGATCAGCGATTTGAGCATGGCCGCCTCAGTGGCAGGGAAGGCCGAAGGCGTGGCGCGTGTCGTGCGTTGCGTTGTGGAGCGCGGACGGGCTTGCGAATCCGGCGCCGTAGACGACGAGGAGCCCGAAGGCGAGCGCGAGCGCTGCCGGCCATTTGGCGAACTGGCTGGTGGCGGCGATCGAAGGCGGCTGCGTGCTGAGCTGGGTATTCATCTGAGACCTCCTTGCCGTCCCTCCGACGGCGGGTACGAGACACGTCCGTGCTCGGCTGGTCTCCTGGCTTGCGGGTCCTAGCCCCTTCCCGCGCCTTCCCGTTTCCGGTGGCTTCGTGCGGGTGGGCTCGCCGCTCACAGTTGCGGGGGCAGCTACGGCATTGGAAGCCCGGCTTGGGTCCTTCCGCACCGCATTCCCATTTCATCCCCAGGCGCGTTTCGCGCCGGCGGGGAACCAGAGCGCGCCAATTATGGGCAAAGCGCCTGCGGGCGCAAGCGCCTTCGCGAAACGCGCGTCAGGCGGCGGCGCCGTTCTTGCGCCGGCCGTTGTTGCCGTTGGTGGAAACGCCGAGCCTGGCGGCGGTGACCGGATATTTGCGGCTGAACCAGACGGCGAAGCGCCGGCGCCAGCGGCGCACGCGCGGGATATCGACGGAGAGGATCAGGAGCCCGACCGGGATCATCCAGAACCCGAGCACCGGCAGGAAGCCGAAAAGCCCGAAGAGGACGAGCACGCCGCCGATGGCGATTCTGAGCAGCCGCGAGCGCGGCAGCGGCATCCGGTAGCTGCCGAGCCGGACGGAGCCGCCGGGATTGGTGTTTGACGCATTCGCCATGTCGGGGTCGTCTCTACTGCACGCCCGTTGCTAACTGATGACCGTATCGCGGTTTTTCGGGTGATCCGTCGTCGCGGGCAGGACGCGTTTCCGGGCTTCCCTAGCACGTCCGGACGGCCGCGACGAGATTTTCGCGCCCGACCTCGTGGCACTTCCGCGGACCTGCGCCCCGGCGCGCCCGCGCCGCTGTTCCGGGGCCGGGCCGCCGCGCGCCCCAACGCCTTGCATTGCCGCGCCGCTCTCGCCTATATGCGTCGCGCCAATCCCCGGTAGCTCAGTTGGTAGAGCAAGCGGCTGTTAACCGCTGGGTCGCTGGTTCGAGTCCGGCCCGGGGAGCCAATAATTTCAACGGGTTAGCGCCTTCCGGTGCTGACCCGTTTTGTTTCGTCGGCGGTTTGGCAGCGTTTTGGCAACACGCGATCTCGTAGGAACGCCACGGAGGCGCTTCAACGATCCGCCGGTGCGGAATGCCGGGTGATGCAGGAAAGCGCCTCACGGCGCACCTCCGTGACCCTGGGCGCATTCGACAGGACGTTACTAAATCGCAAATGTACGGCCGCTAGAGTTCGCTTTTCGGGCCACCCGCATTCGCCGCGACCGTGCACTTCCGCTTTGCGGACGAGACTGCCGTTCGCTGAGGCTGCACAGATGTCCGCTTTTGGACCTGGTCAAGAACAGTTGTACATCGAACCGAAATGTCTGTTGGCCCTCCAAAATGCAATAATCTCGTTGCAAAAACCGGCTTTCAGAAAGGAACGCGCAGTATGATTTCCTACGTCACTGTCGGGACTGATGACATCGCGCGCGCTAAACGGTTTTACTCTGCTTTCCTGCCAACCCTTGGTTACGAGCTGACAGAAAGTCCTGAGGGCATAAGCTGCGTGCTAACCGAGCAACCGGGTCAGTCTGCCGCAATGCCGGAGTTATACATTAAACCACCCTTCGATGGACGTCCGGCCTCGGCGGGGAACGGTGCCATGATCGCATTCAAAGCCCGCAGTCAAAAGCAGGTTCGCGACCTTCACTCCGCCGCGCTTGCTGCAGGCGGCTCTGACGATGGCCAGCCAGGCTTTCGCGAAGCGTATGGTCCCCGATTTTTTGTTGGCTACCTTCGCGACCCCCAAGGCAACAAGATCGCTCTATTTTCCAACAATCCGAACGAACCCGGACGAGACGGATAGCGGACAAACCGGCCCTTCGTCCAAAATGCAGTGTAGGTCAAGTTGGGCTCATCGCCGACACCGGCAGCGCTAGTGACGCGTCCGGGCGCTGCCTAGTCAGTGGACCTCGGTGGCCCCGGACGCTGCTGCCGTCGAAACAGCGGAAGCGAAACGCTGCTTCTGGCGCTCAAACGGCCGAAAGGAGAGACAGCCATGAGAGGTGTTCAGTGCATCGTCGCCGACGCGTTGGCTGCCACCGCTTTCGCCGCACGCTTCTCCTATTATTTCTCCCCTACGACATTCCGGGTGCCCTCAGATCCCAGTTCGAACGTCCATCATGGTGCGCGTGCGATCAGGCGAATTCCGCCGAGACTGCCGCTTCGATACAGACGTTCGATGATCGCGTAGAATTTCTCCTGCGCGGCGTAGGCGTCCTTCGCCGTGGGTGCGGGCGTAAGCGTCACGATTCTTCCGCCAGGCCTCCAGCCGTTCGGCGGCATAGGGCGCCCAGTCGCCGGTCAGATCGGTGGTGGCGACATCGACGAAACCCGCTGCGCGAAAGTCGTTCGCATAGTCTTCGATGCTCGTCACCGTGATGCCGAAGACGACCTCGCGGAGGTCGCGCAGATCGTCCGCGGAAAAGGGCGCTCGCATGCAGAGATCCTCGATCCAGCATGCGCCGCCGGGTCGCAGGGCCCGCGCCAGGCGCGCGCAGAGGGAAGGCCGGTCGGGGATGTGCAGAACGGCAAGCCAGCTGACCACGGCATCGAAGGTCCGATCCGGAAGCGGAGTGGTGAGCGCATCGCCGCAAATGTGCGTGACGCGGTCGGCAAGCCCGCTCCGCCGCGTGAGATCGACGCCGATTTCATTGAGGGACGATTGGAGCTCCAGCGCGGTGACGCGGCAGCCGAATTTGTATGCCAGGTATCGCGCCGGCCCTCCGATCCCCGCGCCGACGTCGAGAACATGACTGGCCGGCCCAAGTCGAAGTTGCTCGCCCGCGGCCTGAATGGCTTCCGTCCCGTGATAGTGCCACTGGTCCAGCGCAAACAGGCTCTCCGGCGGGATCGGATCGTGGGGACCGATGCCGACCGCCGCGAGACCGCGAGAAATGCGATCCAGGTTCGTGTAGAGCGGCATCGCCGCGATTGTGGCCATCTCAGTCATGGTCCGCCTCGACCGGTCCCGTCGGTCTTGAAGGTAGCATGTTCCCTCCCGGCCGAATCGTTAGCCGCCGTCTGAAAAAGCGCGCCTCAGACGCTGAGCCAACGAAATTGCATACAAAGTAGTCATCCGCACACATCCGCGTCGCCGCGCATCGTAGAACGGCGACGAACACCGCAGGAAAGCTCGGTTTTCCGCGGTTAAACGAAATGTGAATCTGTGGCTTTCCTGCGCTTTACATTGAATGCGCGATCGGGACATCCTGCTACGTCAAAGGGTTGCGGGCTATTTGGGGGTATCCGTTTGCCTTGCCGGAGTGCGAGGCGGCGATCGGCGATGCGATCCCAGGCTTAGAAGGGGCGGCAGACAAGCCGTCCGGGGACAGTGGGGCGTCAAGCATGGATCTGAGGAGCTTGGGCAAAGCTCTCTCTGCGCTTTTTGTTGCCGCTGTTCTGGCCGGCGCGAACGCCTATGCGCAAGGCTCCGCCGATGAGAATCAGAAACAAGAGCAAGGCCCGCTCGACGGCCAGCAAAGCGGTAAGCCGACGGACGCGGAAAAGGCGCAGCTTGAGGCCCGCCGCGCCGCGCTCTTCCAGCAGATGCTGGCCGATCCCACGAACCTCGACGTGGCGTTCGAATATGCCGGCCTCTCCGCGCGGGTCGGCGATACCGAAGCGGCGATCTCCACGCTCGAGCGCATGCTCATATTCGCGCCCGGCCTCCCCCGCCTGCAGCTCGAGCTCGGCGTCCAATATTTCCGTCTCGGCGCCTACGAGACCGCCCGCTCCTATTTCGAGCTTGCCCTCAGTGCCCCGAATGTCCCCGACGTCGTGAAGGCGCGCGTCGACCCTTATCTGGCGGCGATCGAAAGCCAGACGCAGGGATACACGCTGCACGGCACGACGCTGGGCGGCGTGCGCTATCAGACCAACGCCAATGCCGGACCGTCCGGAACCGTGCTGCTCAATGTGGGCGGCACCCTGCTTCCCTTCGAGCTTGACGACACCGCCAGCGGTTCGCCCGACTACAACGCGTTCCTGACAAGCAACTTCCTGCTCTCCGTCGACCTGCAGAACCAGGGTGACCGGTTCGACGTAAGCCTCGTGACCTACGGCGCGAAATACAAGGAACGCCACGATCTCGATACGGCGCTGGCCGAGATCAAGATGGGCCCCACCATCGATCTCGAGCGCTTCGGCATGAAGGGAAGCGCGTTCCGGTTCTACGGCATCGGCAGCGGCATTCTGCTCGACTGGAATCCGTATCTCGGCGCCGCGGGCGCCGGCGCAAGCTTCCTGGCGCTCCTCAGTCCGACCACCCGCGCCGTGCTGCAGGCGGAATACCGGCGCCAAGTTTACTTGAATTCGCCGCAGCGCATGACCTCGTGGCTGCGCTCCGGCCACCGGATCACCGGATCGGCGCGGCTGCAGCAGCAGTTGAACGACGCCTTCTCCGTTTTCGTGGCGGGGGCCGGCGAGCGGCGGCTCACGCAGCGCGCCTACTACGACCGGTGGGAATGGGGCGGCTCGGCGGGCTGGATACTGGCCTTCGATTCGCCGTTTCAAAGCCAGAAAGAGAAGTGGAGCGTCGGGATGTCCGGCGGCTATCTGCATCGCGACTACGATGCGCCGGACCCGCTTTACAGTCCCACCGACCCGGAGTGGGACGACGAGGAATACGTGCTCGGGACGCTCAATGTGCCGGTCGCCGAGGGATGGGGCCTGCAGGCGCAAAGCGGCTACCGCACCGTCGATTCCAACTACGGCACGAGCGCTTACGAAAACATCCATGGCTCGGTCGCCGTGTCGAAGAGGTTCTAGCGTGGGTGCGGCAGGGCGCACCGGTCGTCGCTTGGCCGCAATGTGCCTGTCCGCCGGCTTTGTCGCGTGCGTGGCAGCGCCGGCTGCCCTCTCCTCCCCCGCGAGCACGATGCGCGCGCCGGCGGTCATGCTTGCGCAGGCGGACAAAAGAGCTCCCAAGACCATCGTCTTTCGCGAGAACGAGGTGCGGGGAAAGACCGTTGCGACCGAAGCGGACGGATTGCTGCAGCTCCTCTTCGCCGACGGAACGGCGCTCACGCTCGGACCGAGCTCGCAGGTCACGATCGACGCGTTCGTCTTCGATCCCGCCAACGACCGGGCGACGATCGCGGCGACTCTGACGCGCGGCGTATTCCGCTTCATCGGCGGCCGCACGTCGAAGACACCGCAAGGCGTCACCTTCACCACCCCCTTCGGCGTGCTCACGATCGACGCTGCGGGTTCGGATATGAATCTCGGCGAAGGCGACGTGCCTGCCCATTTCGAGATGGTCTTCGGCGGTGGCTCGATTGCGCTGACGCGCGGGGGCGCTGTCCTCGGCCGCGTCTACAAGCGCGGCTATTCGATCGTGCCGCAGGCCAACGGCGGTGGCGCCGCGGTCCGCAAGACGCCGGAGGATTGGCGCGCGGCGCTGCAGAAATTGCTCTCAGAGCGGGAAAGCAGTGGCCTCTTCCCCGCCGCCCTGCGCAGTCCCTGCGGGGGAAATCCGCTAATCCTGGCTGAAACTTGCGCCGGCTTTGGCGCGGATGAGCGCTCGACGCTGGCGCTCACCCTGCTATTGTATGCACAACAACACAGAAACCCCGAATTGTGGAGGCCGCAATGAGGCTCCGCACTGCCCTTCTGTCGTCCGCGTGTGTGATCGCGCTCCTCAGCGGTCAGGCTTACGCCGCGCCGGAAGTGGGCGTTGCCGCCGCGGTGAACCAGTCGGCCGAGGCGATACCGCCCGGCGGGTCGATTCGCTCCATCACGCTCGGCGACAACGTCATCCACAACGAGCGCATCACCACCGGCGAAGGCGGTCTCGTTCAGATCCTGCTCGTCGACGGCACCACCTTCACCGTGGGCGAGAACTCCGACCTGGTGATCGACAAGTTCGTCTACGACCCGGAGGCGGGAACCGCGGAGGTTCTGGCGACCCTGGCGAAGGGCGCGCTGCGGGTCATGGGCGGCAAAGCGGCGAAGACAACCGGCGCGACCATCAATACGCCGGTGGGAACGGTGGGCATCCGCGGTAGCGGCGTGGAGATCCTGCCTGGGGCCGACGACGGGGCGGGAACTGAGACCTACAACTGTCTCGCCGGCACGTGCAGCTATACGCCGCCGGGCAGCGACCAGCCGGTCACCTTCCAGCAAGGCGAGTCGATCGAGGTCTCGACCGACACGAACGGCGTGGTCTCGGTCTCGCCGCCGGCGAAGACGACGAAGCAGCAGGCGGCCAAGGGCACCAACCGTATCGGCAGCAAGCCCGGGACAACCGGAGGCGCATCCAGCCAAACCAGCGGCAACGTCGGAAACAAACTCGGAAATGGCCCCGGTGGCCTGGGCGGAGGGGGAGAACCGGGAGCCCCGCCTCCGCCAGAAAACGATCCGACCGGGCCGGACAACAATGTCATCAAGGACGCCAACAACAACCCGACGCCGCCGTCCCCCCCGCCTGGCCCTCCGCCTAGCCCGCCGCCGGCGCCGGAACCCATTCATGCCCGCGTCCTGACGTCGGGCGACACCTACGAGTTAACGTGGGGGCACACGATCCCCGACGGTGGGCTGAACACCAGCTTGCCCGGCGTCGTGGGGCTCGTCGGCAATACCGATCATGACGAAGTCGTCCTTTTCGCGCCCACGACCCTCCCGAACAATCCGAACGTCGTTCTGGGTACCGGAGACATCCTCGGCCTGGGCACCGAAGACCCCTCCTTCGTGCTCCCCTTCGGCACCGGGAACACATTGGGCTCCACGCAGGACTATGTGATCGAGGAGTCGCCGGTCGGTCCGCTCACCGGGACGCTCTTCACCAGGAACGATTTCAACTTCCTGGCCCTCTTTTACGACTACGATACCGGGGAAGGCACCGTCTCCTTGCCGCTTTACGTCGTGAGCGGCACGCCGACCGATTTCGCGGATGTCTTCCTGAACCAGGAAGACCCGAAGGTCCGGCGCTATGAGCTCTCCATGGACCCGATCCAGCAAGTGCCGGTCCCCTTCTTCCGCGACGGCGTGATCGACGATTTCAGCAACGCCGCAATTTCCGACGTGCTGCTCGTCGAATCGCCGGACACCGATCAGCACGCGCGCGCGCTGGAGACGTGGCTGGTGATCAACGGGACCGGCGCGGATCAGCAAAGCGCCGTCGGCGTGACCGCGGGAAGCTTCTTCGATGACGGCACAGGCGACTATATTTACGGGTCTTCGCGGCGGGGCAGCTACCGGGCGGATTCCGCCGATCCGTCGAGCATTTTCTACGGCTCGCTGAACAGCGTCGCCGGACCGGATGGCGGAGACCAGGTCTTCGGACCGAACGGCGAGAACTTCCTTCTGAGCACGGACATTTCGGGGGGGACTCGTTCGGCGATAACTTCAGCACGGGCGACGCGGTCTTTTTCAACACGGTCCATGTCGCCAATCTCGTCGATGACGACGTCGCGATCACGACGCCGGTTACGGATCGTAAGCTGAGCGGCTTCGCGGCGGGTGTCATCGAAGGGTCGCAAGACGGCGAGGACACAGAGCGCGCCGTCGTCAGGAACTACGACGCCGCCGATTTCCAGATGGGCTTCAACGCGTCCTCGAAGACTTTCGGGGCGGACATGACCGTCTACGACGTCAACGACAGCTCCATGCTCAATTCTCTGCATCTCTCATTCGGGGGTGGTTGGAACGGCACAGCGCAAACCGGAACCGGCTCGTCGGTCTTTATCGACGACAACACGTTCGGGGCTGGGGGCAACGTCATACGGCTGAGCGACGTGCCGGACACGCCAGGCTACGAGACCTATCTGGCTTCCTACGCCTATCAGGACAGCGAGGGCAGTCCTGTACTGCTCCCCGAACAGCAGGGGGAGTTTCCGACGCTCTATTTCGTCTCCTCCGGCTCGGTTCAGCAGCCGGAGCTTCCTGCTTACATGGGCGGCACACCCTTCTGCGACGAGGCGTGCGACTTCGCCGAATGGGGGTTCTTCGGCGGCCAGGAGCGGTATTCCGACCCGTTCGGCGACACGCCCGACGAAGAGTACCTGCGCGAGTCGATCCATCTCGCGACCTGGGTCGCGGGCCAGCTGGTCTATGGGGATGGGGAAGTCACGCCCTATGACGTGCTCACGAGCGAGGACAACCTCGGCCCAGTCGGCGTCGCGCATTATTCCGGCCACGTGGTCGGTACCGTCGTCGTCTACGTGCCGACGGGAGGCGATCCTATCCCGATCCAGTACGTCGCCGGCGGCCAGCTCGATCTTACCTGGGACCTCGGCAACGAGACGGGGCAGATCACCGTCAGCAATTTCGACGGCCGCGACTTCGGCGGCGTGATTACGCCTACCGAGACCGACTACGCCGGCTTCAGCGGCAGCCTTTCCGGCTCCGGCCTGACCGGCAGCACCGACGGCGCATTCGTCTATGGCGGCTCGGTCGTGGACGGCGCCTACGTCTACGATTTCGACAACGGCGCCGGCGGCGGCGTCATCGGCAACTTCGATGTCGCGAGCTACGATTCAACCAATAATCCGGGTGGCTCAAACTACTACGCGACCGGCATCTATGTCGGCGCCAACGACACGCCGGAATCGACGGAGTCGCAGTCGCTCGAATACATACAGGGCTTCTCCGCCGGCGTCGTCGACGCGCAGATCGACGGGAACGTTCTCCCGGTCTCGCCGATCCCGGTGCTTGGCGGCATCGCGATCAATTTCGAGTCCGACGGAGGCGAAGGCCCGGGCCATCTCTCCGGCTACATCGACGTCCAGAACGGCGACGTCAGTCTCTCCACGAGCTTCGGCGACACCTACACCGAGGGACCGACGATCCGCTCGTCCGTCTATGTCGACGACAACACCTATGCCGGATGGTCGAACGAGGAATTCGTCACGCGTCTATCTATCTCGACGACCTACTACTACAGCGACGGGCCACCCGCGACTTATGTCGTGTCGCAGAATTTGGTCTCATCGCCGGCCCTTTCGCCTGAAGTGCTCGCGCTCTGCGATCCGTGCGGCTTCGCCGAACTGGGCTGGTGGGGCTCCGAGGTCACCGCCTCATATGACGGGGAGTCCGAAGAACCCATCATTGTCCATGCCTCGGTCGTGAGCGGGACCTGGGTCGCCGGCGACGTGGTCTCCGGCCCCGGGGGCTCCTCCGATCTGTACGACGATCTCGGCACCATCGGCACCGCGCATTATTCAGGCTACGCGATCGGAACGGTCGCCTATTCGCTCGACGATGGCGAGACCATCCAGTACACGGCGAGCGGCCGGCTTGAGCTGACCTGGGACCTCGGCGACGAACTCCGGGCTGATCACGATCAGCAATTTCGACGGCCACAGCTACGGCGGACAGGTCTATCTCAGACGAGGGGCTGGGCTTTGACGGCGAGATTGCGGGGCCGGCCTTTATGGCGGAACCAACGGCGCCTTCGTTTATGACCCGAGCATGGAAGGCAGCGGCGAGAGCGGCTTCGCCGGCGGCGGCGTGATCGGAAACTTCGGCGTCTCGAACGCCGACTACACTTACTCGGCGTCGGGCGTCTACGTCGGCGCGCTCGACGACCTGCAGAATGTCGCCGAGCCCGAACAGAACTTAGGGGACACACAATACGGGTACGCGGCCGGCTTCGTCAGGGGCCGCATCGGCGATGAGCAGCTATCGGCGGTTTCCGTGCTCGGAAACCCCAACGACGACGCCGGCGTCGCGCTCGAATTCTATCCAGGCGAAGGCGGGCCAGGCGATCTCGAAGGCCGCATCCTGGTCGAGGGCGGCGGTCACTCCTATTCCTACGATCTCGGCGATTACGATTCACTCTACCTCAACGACAACGTCTTCGCGGCCTGGGGTCTGGGAACCTCCGTCGACGACACGCCGGTCACTCTCGCGAACGGCGGGTCGGTGCCGACGACCTACATCTTCTCCCACGACGCGATCAATTCGGGCGCCTCGCCCGAACTCCTCGCGAACTGCTCCGATTGCGATTTTGCCCAATGGGGCTGGTGGACCGTCGATGCGCAGGGCCACGCCGATTTCGGCGAGGGTGACGAGCCCGTTCACACGATCGTCAAGCGCGGCACGTGGGTCGCGGGCGACATCGTCGAAGAACTGGACTATATCGACGTCGAGATCACAACGATCGGCCTCGCGCACTATTCTGGCTACGCGGTCGGCACCGTCGTCAATTCGATCGGCCCGACGACGATTCAGTATGGCGCCGGCGGCCGGCTCGACCTGACCTGGGACTTCAGCAACACCACCGGCACCATCGCGATCTCGAATTTCGACGGCCACGATTTTGGCGGCGTGCTCTACGCCACAGATAATGGCGAAGTGACCACGGGCTTCCAGGGCAACGTTTACGGCATGGGCCTCTCCGGTACCGCCGAGGGCTCGTTCGTCTACGCCGATGTTGGTGAAAACACTCACGTGGCCGGCGGCGGCGTCATCGGCGATTTCGCGGTCGCGGGCGAGAACTACGCGGCCAACGGCATCTTCGTCGGGAAGTACGACGAGCCGACGGTGGGCGACCAGACTTTGACGGAGCTCAGCGGCTTTGCTCCGGCGTAATCGAGGGCGAGCAGGACGGCACGGATTTCGCGCCGATCGCCATGGTGGGCGGCCCGGGCGATGGCGCCGGTGTTTCGCTGAGCTTCGTCGAAGGCGGAGAGGGGCCGGGCAGCGTCTCCGGTTCGATCCTGGTCGGAAACGGAAACGCGTTCACGATCAGCACGCTCCAGGTCGAATTCGGCGACGGGCAGCCGTCCATCTTCGTCGATGACGACACCTACGCGGCCACTGGGCTCGGCGGATCGGTCGATGGCTTAGAGGTCCTCAGCGAATCGGCTCGCGCCACATATTTCGTGTCGTCGAACCTCGCCACGAGTCCCGGGATTACGGAACAGATCCTTGAGCTTTGTTCCGACTGCGAGTTCGCGGAATGGGGCGAATGGGGAACGCGGATCACGGGCGAATATACCGACACGATGGGTACGGAGGACGAGGGCGACGACGTCACCTACTCGATCGATGCCGTCGTCAGCGCCGGCTTCTGGGTGGCGGGCGATCTTGTCGACAACTACGCCGACGTGACCGCCGATCTCGGATTGACGGGACTGGCCTACTATTCCGGTTTCGCGGTCGGCAATTCGGTCACCACGTTCAACGCCTCCGGCGACACGCCCATCTACGTGCAGCAATCGGTCGTCGGTTCGGTGGACATCACCTGGGACCTCGGCAGCGCAAGCGGAATCATGACGATCGACAATTTTGGCGGAAAGTCCGCCGGTGGATTCGTCGATACCATCGATAGCACTGCATATTTCGAGGGCGACCTCGTCGGACCCGGGGTGACCGGCCATGCCTCCGGCTCGTTCGTCTATGCTGATGTTGGTGAAGTTGGAGACCTTGCCGGCGGTGGTGCGATCGGCGACTTCACGCTCGACGGAGCCAACTACACCGCGTCCGGTATCTTCGTCGCCTCGCTCGACGACATCGAAAATACGCCGACGACGTCGCTCGGCACGCTGACCGGCTTCTCCGCCGGCATGGTTACGTCGCAGACGGGCGACTACGCCTCCGGCCCGGTTCCCTTCATCAGCGGTCTCGACGAGCCGGGGATCACCCTCGCCTTCTCGCCGGGCGATCAGAGCCTGAGCGGGACGATCGTGGTCAACGACGCGAGCAGCTCGTCGCCTCTCGCTTCACTGAGCGCGGATTTCGGCGGCTCACCGGCAAGCTCCGCCTACTTCAACGACGACATCTACGCCGCCGAGGCGACCCCCGGCGGATCGAGCCACGTGGACCTCGACAACGGCCATACGGTTTCGGAGACCCCGGAAACGCCGGCCAAGACCTACGTCGCGTCGGCTGAAGTCGCCGCGCCGAAGGGCGTCGACCCCGAAGCGGTCTGTTCCCAGTGCTCGTTCATGCAATGGGGCGTGTGGGGCACGCAAATCGAGGGAACCGACGACGGCGCACCCGTCGACGCATCGGTGAACCAAGGCACATGGGTCGCCGGCGAAGTACCCGACGTCGGCGATCTGCCGACGACGGGCGGCGCTACTTACTCCGGCTCCGCGGTCGGCAACGTCGTCAATGCCGGGGCCGAGTACGGCGCCTCGGGCAACATGGACATGACCTGGGACTTCGGCGATCGAAGCGGACGCTGGGACGTTTCCGATTTCGACGGCAAGAATTTCGGCGCTGACATCGCCGATCCGGGCACGACCGCGACCTTCGCGGGGGATGTCACGGGCGACGCGTTCGGCAGCGTGAACGGAGCCTTCGTGGCAGACGGACCCGATCCGGTTGCCGGCGTGATGGGCAATTTCGGCGTGACCGACGGGGCCGACTGGTCGGCGAGCGGCGTCTTCATGGGCGCCGGCGGCTTAGATCCTTAAGGGGCGGCCGCCTTCCGGCCGCCTTCTTCCTCCGTAAACGCGACCTTAACTCTCGGAGCACATTTGCGCCGATCTTAAGGGTTTCGATGCTGCGCGAGACCTAAATCGCCCCTTGAAAAACGAGGCCAGCCTCCAGATCGCTCGTTGGAGCAAGCCTCGAAAAGAACAGGGGCAGTCTCGTGCGGCGTCTTTTTGGTTTTCTGCGTGACCAGCGCGGCAACACGGCGATCATTTTCGGTCTCGCCATCGTGCCGCTCATCGCGCTCGGCGGCGGTGCGGTCGATTTCGCGCAGCGCGCAAAGATCCACGGCGAAATGCAGAGTGCGTCCGACACCGCGGCGCTCGCCGCCGCGCGTCTCGTCCAGGAAGGTCTCCTGAAACGTCAGGACGATTGGGAGACCTTGAAGGCGCAAGCGGTCACTTTGGCGCAGAACTTCGTCACCGCATCGCTGACCAATCTCAGCGAGGAGAACCCGCCCACGATCGACATCCAGGTGAGCCAGGAGTCGATCACCATCGCCGCCCATTACGACATGAAGACCGCGTTCCTCGGCGTCATCGGGACGAACACCTTGCCCGCTGCGACCCTTGCCGAGGTCGCCGTACCCGATCCGATCCTGGTCGAGATCGCGCTCGTGCTCGACTACTCCCTGTCGATGCATCAGAACAGCAAGTATCAGCGCATGACCACCGCGGCGCGCGACTTCATCGCCAAGGTCGAAAAGAATCGCGGCGACCGCACGAAGATCGGCATCATTCCGTTCTCCGAGTTCGTCTACGCCGACATGTCCGATAGCTATGTGCGCGCACCCGACACAGGCGGGGGCCATGTGTGGGACGGCGGTTCGACCTACGACGGCAGCTCCATGTGGGGCGGCGGTGGAACCGCACCGGCGGGCGTGGTGTCCGCGAAGTGTCTGGTGAACCGCGACTACCCCTACGCGGCGACCAACGAGACGCCGACCGGCGCGATGGCGAGCAAATGGCGCCAGGCCGACCCCGACAGCGCGCGTTGCAAGGCCTATGAGGACGGCGGCCTGAAGGCGCGCGATCTGACCGACGATTTCACCGGGCTCAGCAATGCGCTCGCCGGCATGCAGCCGGTCGGCTGGACCAACATCTCGCTTGCCGCGGAGATGGGCTGGCACATGCTCTCGCCCAACGAGCCTTTCACGACCGCCCGCCCCTCCACCGACCCCTATCTGCGCAAGATCATGATCCTTCTCACCGACGGCGTGCAGACGATCGAGGCGATGGGGCCGACCGGCGAGACGTCCATCGACGGCGCCAACCGCACGACCGGGGAAGTCTGCGAAAACACCAAGGCCGATAATATCTCGCTCTACACGATCGCCTACGATGTCGACGACACCTCGGTCTACGATCTCATGTCGGCCTGCGCGTCGGGACCGGAATCGTATTTCGAGGTGCACGATTCCTCCGGCATCGGAGCGGTGTTCAACGCCATCTTCGATCAGATCGCGGAATCGGCCTGGCTCAGCCGCTGACCGGGGCGCCGAAGCTCAGCCGAGGTCGACGACCCGCAGCCTGAGCGCGTTGGTGATGACGCTGACGGAGGAGAGCGCCATCGCCGCCGCGGCGATGATCGGCGACAGCAGCAGCCCGAAGACCGGGTAGAGAACGCCCGCCGCGATCGGCACGCCCGCGGCGTTGTAGACGAAAGCGAAAGCCAGGTTCTGGCGGATGTTTCGCATCGTCGCCTGCGAAAGGCGGCGCGCCTTCAGGATGCCGGCGAGATCTCCCTTCACAAGCGTGATCGACGCGGCCTCGATCGCAATGTCGGTGCCGGTTCCCATGGCGATCCCGACGTCGGCCGCCGCGAGCGCCGGCGCGTCGTTGACGCCATCGCCCGCCATCGCCACGACGTGCCCTTCGCCACGGATGCGCTGAACGACTTCGCTCTTGCGCTCCGGCAGAACCTCGGCCTCCACCTCGTCGATCCCGAGCCGCCCCGCGATCGCCTCCGCGGTCGTGCGGTTGTCGCCCGTCAGCATGACAACGCGCAGGCCTTGACGCTTCAATTCGGCGACGACCTCCGCGCTCGACGCTTTGACCGGGTCGGCGATGCCGATCGCGCCGACCAGGCGGCGATCGACCGCGACGAGGACCACGGTTTCCCCGCCCTCGCGAAGCGCCTCGGTTTCCTCGGCGATCGACGCGGCGTCCACGCTTTGCTCCATGAGGAAGGCGGCATTGCCCACCAGCACGTCGTGGCCGTCGACACGGGCGATCGCTCCCTTCCCCGTTGGAGAATCGAAATCGCTCGCCGCTCGAAGCGTCACGCCGCGTGCTTCCGCCGCGGCCACGATGGCGTGTGCAAGCGGATGCTCGCTCAGCTGCTCGACGCTTGCCGCGAAGCTCAGCACCGCATCCTCCTCAAAGCCGGGGACCGGCGCGATCCTGGTGACGCTCGGCTTTCCTTCCGTGAGCGTGCCCGTCTTGTCGACGACGAGCGTATCGACGCGCTCCATCCGTTCCAGCGCCTCCGCGTCGCGGATCAGCACGCCGGCCCCAGCGCCACGCCCGACGCCGACCATGATCGACATCGGCGTCGCCAGCCCGAGCGCACAGGGGCATGCGATGATGAGGACGGCGACGGCGGCGACGAGCCCATACGTGAAGCGCGGCTCCGGCCCGAAGGTCCCCCAGGCCGCGAAGGCCGCGACGGCGACGAGGATCACCGCCGGCACGAAATAGCCGGCGACCTGATCGGCGAGGCGCTGGATCGGCGCGCGGCTGCGCTGTGCGTCGGCGACGAGCCGGACGATCCGCTGCAGCAGCGTGTCGCTTCCGACCTTCTCCGCGCGCATCACCAGACCGCCGGTCTGGTTGATCGTCCCGCCGATCAGCGCTGTCTCAGGTTCCTTGGTGACCGGCATCGATTCCCCCGTCACCATGGATTCGTCGACCGCGCTCCTTCCTTCCAGGACCACGCCGTCGACCGGCACGCTTTCGCCCGGCCTGACGCGCAGGCGGTCGCCGACCGCAATCTCGGCGAGAGGCACTTCCTCCTCGCCGCCGTCGACAATCCGCCGCGCCGTCTTCGGTGCGAGGTCGAGAAGCCCGCGGATCGCGCCGCTCGTCGTTTCCCGGGCGCGCAGTTCAAGCACCTGACCCAGAAGCACAAGCACCGTGATCATCGCCGCCGCCTCAAAATAGACGGCGACGGTCCCATGCGTGCCGCGAAACGCCGGTGGGAACAGGTCGGGGGCGAACGTTGCGACGACGCTATAGACCCAGGCGACGCCCGTCCCCATGGCGATCAGCGTGAACATGTTGAGATTGCGCGTCTTGAGCGACCGCCATCCCCGCACGAAGAACGGCGCGCCGGCCCACAGCACCACCGGCGTCGCGAGTGCGAACTGGATCCAGTTGGAAACCTGCGGCGCGATCACTTGATCGAGGCCGAGAAAGTGGTTGCCCATCTCCAGCGCCATCAGCGGGACCGCAAGCGCCAGCCCGATCCAGAACCGGCGTTTCATGTCGATCAACTCGACATTCGGACCGGTCTCCGCCGTCACCGTCGCCGGCTCAAGCGCCATGCCGCAGATCGGGCATTCCCCCGGCCCGACCTGACGCACCTCCGGGTGCATCGGGCAGGTGTAGATCGTGCCTTCCGGAGTTGGCGGCGCCTTCGGCTTCGTCTCAGCCGGCGTCAGGTACTGCCCCGGGTCGGCGAGGAACTTCTCCCGGCAGCGCGCCGCGCAAAAATAATAGGTCTCGCCGGCGTGCGAAGCCGAATGCTTCGCCGTTGCGGGGTCGACCTGCATGCCGCAGACAGGGTCTTTCACGCTCCGCGCGCCGCTTGCGGCGTCTGCCGTCGTTGCGTGTTCCATCGTGTCTCCCGCTTGCTCGCCGCCCCTAGATGGGGATTCCAGTTACTGGAACGTCAAGTCGTACCCTTGGCGTTAACGGCGAAGAGATTCGCCCCGCTTTCGGCCCAATCCCGTCATCAAAGCGGCGCGTCGCTGCGGCTGAGTGCGATCGGGGTGGACGAAAGGAGCCGACGGCAATGAACGAGACTGTCCTCGCTCTGATGAGCGCCATCGCCATTTACGGGCTGTCTTCCCTCGCGTTTCCCAAGGCCCCCGACCCGCGTGACGAGGCCTGGGACGTCCAGGCGGAGGAAACGACGGATACGGCTCCCGCGTCGCACGAAGAGCTCGACGTCTGAAGGTGGCGCCGGCTCGCGTCGGCCGCACGGCTAGACGCGCCTGACGCGCACCTCATCGTCGCCGGCATCGCGCGCGTCGGCGGCGGCACTCTCCAGTGCGCTCCTGAGATGCAGCTGAGCGTCCCTGATCTGCTTCATGTGGATGACCTCCATATCGAGGTCTCCGTCGTCTTCATCCTCCTCGAACTCGCGATCGGGCGCGGTGCGCGCGCGTCGATAGCCAAGTGCGAGGATGGAGAGCGCGCCGAGCGCCAGCGCCACGCCGGCAAGGAAGATCGACCAGTCGACCGAGGGCATTGCGCTGCGAAAGGGGAAGCCGGCAAAGCGGAACGCCGCGGCGGCAAGCCCCCCGACCGGCATCGCGCCGATGATCGCCGCGGCGACGGCGCCTGCGCGCCAGGTCTGCTCGCGAAAGCTTGCCTCCGGCGCGAACAGGAGAACCAGCACCGAGGCGAACGCAACCGCGCCGCAGAATGCAAGCAGTGCGCCGGTCGCGCGCTCGCCGGAATTCTGCACGACAAGAAGCGCCGCGCCACCGCCGCAAAGAACAAAGAAACTTACAAGGCTCGACAAGAACGACAGGGTCGCCGTTACCCTATTCAAGTCCGCCTCCCTGCGTGACATCTGCGTCCGCTTCTCACTAGTTTACTACATTGGCTGCGCGGGTGCTCGGGTAGCTTTCCACGCGCCGACCGTCTAGAACTAGAGCCAATACGGCCGTGCCCGATTGCACAACCGTCGGGTAGCGGCTCGCTCAAAAATGAGACGGAGGAATCTCTATGAAGCGATCCAATGCCCTCTTGGCGTCCGCGATCGGTCTGGTGCTCGCTGCCGGCTCGGCCAATGCGGCCGACCTGGTTTTCCCGATCGACGGCGACTCTCGGTTCCACTGGCAGAGCTACCACGACTTTGCCGACAAATACGACCTCACCGGTCAGGAATTCACCATCTTCACGCCATGGGTGGCGGCCGACGGCAAGCTTGTGGAGAGCATGCTCGCCTATTTCGCCGAGGCGACCGGCGCGGATGTCAAGCATACCGGCTCCGACTCCTTCGAGCAGCAGATCGTGATCGACACGCAGGCCGGAAGCCCCGCCAACATCGCGGTCTTCCCGCAGCCCGGCCTTGCCGCCGACATCGCCTCGAAGGGCTATCTTTCGCCGCTCGACGACGCGACGCGGCAGTGGCTCATCGATAATTACGGCGCCGGCCAGTCCTGGGTCGACCTTTCCACCTATCCCGACAAGGACGGCAACCCGCAGCTCTTCGCCTTTCCCTATAAGGCCGACGTGAAGAGCCTCGTCTGGTACGTGCCGGAGAACTTCGAGGACGCCGGCTACGAAGTCCCCAAGACGATGGAGGACCTGAAGGCGCTGACCGAACAGATCGTGGCCGACGGCGGCACGCCGTGGTGCATCGGCATCGGCTCGCAGGCGGCGACGGGGTGGCCGGCGACCGACTGGGTCGAGGACATGATGCTGCGCACCCAGCCGCCCGAAGTCTACGACCAATGGGTCAAGAACGAGATCCCGTTCGACGATCCGCGCGTGGTCGCGGCCATCGAGGAATTCGGCTGGTTCGCCAAGAACGACAAGTTCGTCGACGGCGGCGCCGCGGCTGTTGCCTCCACCGACTTCCGCGACAGCCCGAAGGGTCTCTTCTCCTCGCCGCCCAAGTGCTACATGCACCGCCAGGCGTCGTTTATTCCCTCGTTCTTCCCGGAGGGAACGAAGCTCGGCCAGGACGCTAATTTCTTCTACTTCCCTGCCTACGCGGAAAAGGACCTCGGCAGGCCGGTTCTTGGCGGCGGCACGCTCTTCGCCATCACCAAGGATTCGCCGACCGCGCGCGCCTTCATCGAGTGGCTGAAGACACCGATCGCGCACGAGGTGTGGATGGCGCAGTCGGGCCTCCTGACGCCGTTCAAGGGCGTGAACCTCGACGCCTACGCCAACGACACGCTGCGCGGCGAAGGCAAGATCCTCACCGAGGCGACGACGTTCCGCTTCGACGGGTCCGACCTGATGCCCGGCAAGATCGGCGCCGGCTCTTTCTGGACCGGCATGGTCGACTATGTCGGCGGCAAGGACGCAACCGACGTCGCCCACGAGATCCAGCAGTCCTGGGACGCGCTGAAGTAGCTGCGTCAGCGGATTGTGAGATTGACCCGGGCCGGTCGGCCCGGGTCGCAAAAGACAACCGGCGATAACGCCGGGACAAGGATAGGCGAGCAGCACCGCGGCGCTCAATCCGCACCGCGCTGACTGCGCCGGAAAAGGGGGGAGACGAGATGCAGCAGCTCCTGCTCGCGGCGTTTACCGTCGTGGTCGGCGTCGGGGCCGCAATTCTCTACTTCTACGCGGTCAACTGGCTCCTCGATCTGGCTTTGCCGCCGCGCGGGCCGGCCGCCATTGCCGCCCGCAACCAGCAGATCGCCGCCACCATCCGCCCGTGGCTGTTCCTCGGGCCGGCGCTTCTCCTGCTCGGCCTCTATCTCGTCTATCCGGTCGTGGACTCCGTCCGCCTGAGCTTCTTCAACCGTACTGGCGAGGAGTTCGTCGGCTTCTCGAACTACGTCTGGGCGGCGGGCGATACGCAGTTCCGCGAGGCGATCTTCAACAACATCCTGTGGCTGATCGTGGTGCCGGCGGCCTGCACGGTATTCGGTCTCGTCATCGCCTACCTGACCGACCGCATCTGGTGGGGAAACATCGCCAAGAGCCTGATCTTCATGCCGATGGCGATCTCGTTCGTCGGCGCGAGCGTGATCTGGAAGTTCATCTACGACTACCGCAGCGAGGGCTCCACGCAGATCGGGCTCATCAACGCCATCGTGCAGGCCTTCGGCGGAACGCCCGAGGCGTGGATCACCATTCCCTTCTGGAACAACTTCTTCCTGATGGCGATCCTGATCTGGATTCAGACCGGCTTCGCCATGGTCATCCTCTCCGCCGCGCTTCGCGGCGTGCCGGAAGAGACGATCGAGGCGGCGATCATCGACGGCGCCAAGGGCCGGCACATCTTCTTCTTCATCATGATCCCGCAGATCTGGGGCACCATCGCCGTCGTGTGGACGACGATCACCATCATCGTGCTGAAGGTCTTCGACATCGTGCTGGCCATGACCAACGGCCAATGGAACACGGAGGTCCTGGCCAATCTGATGTTCGATTGGATGTTCCGCGGCGGCGGCGATTTCGGGCGCGGCGCGACCATTGCCGTCATCATCATGCTCGCGGTCATTCCGATCATGGTCTGGAACATCCGCCGGCAGGCGGCCGAGATGAAGGATCGCTGAGATGGCGCTCGGACGCGGCAAGTCGGGTGGATGGCTCGTCCACCTTTCGGTCATCATCCTCGTCGTTCTATGGACGCTTCCGACCTTCGGGCTCCTGGTCAGCTCGCTGCGCGACAAGGACCTCCTGACCGTATCGGGTTGGTGGAGCGCGCTGACCACAACTCAGCGCAACGAAGTCGGCCGCGCGGCGCCGGCAGAAGATCAGGTGGAGCGCGACGGACAGTTCGTGCTCTCGGGGAACCTGCTTGGCGACGCAGGGGGAACCGTGCTCGCCTTCGGCACCCGCGTCCAGACCCCGACCGATTTCAAGCCGGGCGACACCGCCGAGATGTCGGACGGCGCCAAGCTCACGGTCAGCGCCGACGGCGCCTACGAGATCGTCTCCGACACCGCCTTCGAGGGTCGCAGTCCGCGCATCTTTTACACCGCCGAGCTGCCGCCGAAATTCACGCTCAGCAATTACTACGAAGTGCTCACCTCCGAGGGCATCGGTCAGTCTTTCATCAACTCGCTGACCGTCACCGTCCCGGCGACCGTCATCCCGATCCTGATCGCCGCTTACGCCGCTTATGCGCTTGCCTGGATGAAATTCCCCGGCCGGCCCCTGATCCTCGCCATCATCGTCGGGCTTCTGGTCGTGCCGCTGCAGATGTCGCTGATCCCGCTCTTGAAGCTCTACAATGACGTCGGCATGTTCTTCGGCGTTCCCGCCAAGACCTATCTCGGCATCTGGCTCGCGCATACCGGCTTCGGACTTCCGCTCGCCATCTATCTGCTCAGGAACTACATCGCCGGCCTCCCCACCGAGGTCATGGAATCGGCGCGCATCGACGGCGCGACGGATTTCGAGATCTTCATCCGCATCGTCCTGCCGCTTTCGATGCCGGCGCTTGCCTCTTTCGCCATCTTCCAGTTCCTCTGGGTCTGGAACGACCTTCTCGTGGCGATCGTCTTCCTCGGTCAACAGAGCGACCAGCTCGTGCTCACCGGAAAGCTGCGCGCCCTCCTCGGCTCGCGCGGCGACAATTGGGAAATCCTGACCGCTTCCGCCTTCGTCTCGATCATCGTGCCACTGTGCGTGTTCTTCGCGTTGCAGCGCTACCTGGTGCGCGGCCTGCTCGCGGGCTCGGTGAAGGGCGGATAACCCAGGCGGTCGCGGAAGACGTCTCGTAGAGGGGAAGACAAATGGCCGAGATTCGGTTGCAGGACATCAAGAAGTCCTTCGGCGCGGTCCATGTAATCAAGGGCGTCGACCTCGACATCAAGAAGGGCGAGTTCGTCGTCTTCGTCGGCCCTTCCGGATGCGGGAAGTCGACGCTGCTGCGCCTGATCTCCGGCCTTGAGGATATCTCGTCCGGGGTGCTTGAGTTCGACGGCGAGCGGGTCAACGAGCTGCCGCCCTCCACGCGCGGCATTGCGATGGTGTTCCAGTCGTACGCGCTCTATCCCCACATGACCGTCTACGGGAACATGGCCTTCGGCATGAAGCTCGCGAAGGCGAAGAAGGAGGATATCGAGAAGAGCGTGCGCTCCGCCGCGGACATCCTGCAGCTCACCCCCCTCCTCGACCGCCTCCCGAAGCAGCTCTCCGGCGGTCAGCGCCAACGCGTCGCGATCGGCCGCGCCATCGTCAGGAACCCGCGCGTCTTCCTCTTCGACGAGCCGCTCTCGAACCTCGACGCGGCGCTGCGCGTCGCCACCCGCATCGAGATCGCCAAGCTGCACGAGTCGATGCCGGAGACCACGATGATCTACGTGACGCACGACCAGGTCGAAGCGATGACGCTCGCCGACCGCATCGTGGTCCTGAACGCCGGCCTCATCGAGCAGGTCGGCACGCCGATGGAGCTCTATCACGACCCCGCCAACCTCTTCGTCGCCCGCTTCATCGGCTCGCCGGCGATGAACGTCGCGCCGTGCACCATCGAGGCCGGGAACGGAGCCGCCCGCATCAAGACCGAGACGGGCGCGGTCATCGACGTGCCGGCGAAAATCCCCGCGAGCGCGGTCGGCAAGAAGGCGACCTTCGGCGTCCGTCCGGAGGACCTGCGTATCGCGAAGGGTCCCAACCCGATGTTCCACGGGAAGATCCTGCTCGTGGAAAACCTCGGCGAGGTCACCCTCTTCTATATCGATTGCGGCAATCCGCAGGACCCGATCATCGCCAAGGTGGAGGGCAGCGTCACCATGGCGCGCGATACGGAGATCGGCCTGACCGCCGCCAAGGAGCACATCCACGTCTTCGACGAAAACGGCAAGGCCTTCGAGCGCACGAGCTAGAGCGCGAACGCATTAAGGCGTATCCAGGCCGGATTGATCCAGGCTGTACAGCGAGACCCAATGAGCCAATCAGTGATCGAGGCCGGCGAAAAGATTCACGTCATGATCCGACGCCACTTCAAGGAGGAAGTCCGTCGACACTTTGCCGGAGAAGTAACGGCCGCCACTTTGGGTCAGATACGCGTCGAAGGCTACACCTTTACTTGCGATCCGGTCTCCTTGATCTACCGACGGCTTCCAGAGCTCCGGACGAGGATCTTTGGCCTCAACGATAGCGGCTACATCATTAACCTCATACCGAAGGAGGTTGATATCAGTCGGCTGCGTTACCACACGAACACCGGCGTCCCGATTCTTACCGACGGGCAGGGATTCACCCTTGAAGTGAATGAGTTCAAAGGGATTGCTTAAAGTAAGAAAGCCGCGCCGGCGCGGGCCTTAGTTTAGGCACATCCGTCTCCATGATTTCTACGCGGGCGATGGGCACGGACTGAGCGGAGACCGCGCGATGGACATTCGAACTACATTGAAGCAGCTGTGCGAGGCCTTCAACGCGCACGATCTCGACCGCGTTATGGGGTTCTTTTCAGACGATTGTGTCTTGGAGATGCCGCGGGGAAGCAAGCCTTGGGGCACGCGTGCCGAGGGCAAGAAGAAAGTGCGAGAGGCGTTGGCGACACGCTTCGAAGGTCTGCCTGATGTGCACTACGGCAACGACGAGCACTTTGCGGATTCGACGGCCGATACCGGCGTCTCAAAATGGACCCTCACAGGCACAAGCCGAGACGGAGTAAGAACGGAAGTCAGCGGCTGCGACTTCTACACGTTTCGCGACGGGAAGGTGATCCGCAAGGACTCTTACTGGAAGATCGTCGAATAGGTATTGGTCCGTCGCGGCGCCGTAGCCGCTATCCGACGACGAGCGCCAGCGCGAAGCCGTCGTGGCCTTTCGCGCTCACGGTCTGGATCGCCGTCGCGCTCACACGCTTGTCGCGCGCCATGATCTCCATGAAGTGCCGCATGCCTTTGACGCTCGGGTCGGTCGCGTCGTCGTCGGCGATCGCGCCCCAGCGCACCACATTGTCGGCGACGATGACGCTGCCTTTGCGGGAGAGCTTCAGCGCCCATTCGAAATAGGTCGGATTGTTCGGCTTGTCGGCGTCGAGAAAGAAGAAATCGAACGGCTCCGCGCCTTCGTCCTGGAGCTTCTCCAGCGTCGCAAGCGCCGCCCCCACGCGCACCTCGACCTTCTCCGCCAAGCCCGCATTCGCGAGGTTCTCGCGCGCAATTTCGGCATGATCGGGATCGGCCTCAAGCGTGATCAGCTTGCCGCCTTCGGGGAGCGCCCGCGCGAGCCAGATGGTCGAATAGCCGCCAAGCGTACCGATCTCCAGAATGTGCTTCGCGCCCATCATTTTTGCGAGCAGCATCAAAAGCTTGCCGTGCGTCGGCGCGACCTCGATGGAGGGAAGGCCGGCCGCCTCGCTCGTCGCCAGTGCGTCGTCGAGCGCTGGATCCGACCCCACCACGAGCCCGGTCAGAAAGGCGTCAACCTCGCTCCAATTGTTCTCGCTCATGGCCACTCACTCACCTTGGAGACTGTCCTCATGCCCGGACATGATCCGGGTATCCATTCCGAAACCATCGGAGCAATGAGGCGGCCGTCACGGAATGGATGGCAGGGTCAAGCCCTGCCATGACGACCGGTGGGGGACCGGGTGCTTCGCCCGCCCTATCCCTTCACCACCGAGCGTCCCGCAAATTTCGCCGCGGGCCCAAGCTCCTCTTCGATGCGGATGAGCTGATTGTATTTGGCCAGGCGGTCGGAGCGCGACATCGAGCCGGTCTTGATCTGCCCGCAATTGGTCGCCACCGCGAGATCGGCGATGGTGGAATCCTCCGTCTCGCCGGAGCGGTGCGACATGACCGCCGTGTAGCCGGCCTTGTGCGCCATCTCCACGGCGTCGAGCGTCTCGCTCAGCGTTCCGATCTGGTTGACCTTGATCAGGATTGAATTGGCGACACCCTTCTCGATCCCTTCCGCAAGGCGTTTCGTGTTGGTGACGAAAAGATCGTCGCCCACGAGCTGGATCTTCGCGCCGAGCTGGTCGGTGGCGAGCTTCCAGCCGGTCCAGTCGTCTTCCGCCAGCCCGTCCTCGATGGAGAAGATCGGGTATTTGCCGGCAAGCTCGCCGAGATAGGCGACCTGTTCCGCCGGGTCGCGCACTTTGCCGCTCTCGCCGGCATAGACATACTTACCGTCCTTGAAGAACTCGGTCGCGGCCGGGTCGAGGGCGAGACACACGTCTTCGCCGGGCTTGTAGCCGGCGCGCTCGATCGCCTTCATGATGAAGTCGAGCGCTTCGGTGGCTGACTGGAGGTTCGGGGCAAAGCCGCCCTCGTCGCCGACATTGGTGTTGTGGCCAGCGTCGTGAAGCGCCTTCTTCAGCGTATGGAATATCTCCGAGCCGATGCGCACGGCCTCCGCCAGCGTCGCCGCGCCGACCGGCACGATCATGAATTCCTGGAAGTCGATCGGGTTGTCGGCATGAACGCCGCCGTTCAGGACGTTCATCATCGGCGTCGGCAGCAGCCGGGCGTTCGTTCCGCCGACATAGCGGTAGAGCGGCAGGCCGTTCGCCTCCGCCGCCGCCTTGGCGACCGCCAGCGAAACGCCGAGGATCGCGTTCGCGCCAAGCCGGGCCTTGTTCTCGGTCCCGTCGAGGGCGATCAGCGTCTGGTCGATCTGGACCTGGTTTTCCGCGTCCATCCCGCCGACGGCGTCAAAAATCTCGCCGTTCACCGCCTCCAGCGCCTTCTGGACACCCTTGCCCTGGTAGCGGCTCTTGTCTCCGTCGCGCAGTTCTACCGCCTCATAGGCGCCCGTCGAGGCGCCGGAAGGCACCGCTGCGCGGCCGAAAGACCCCTCCTCCAGCGTGACGTCGACCTCCACGGTCGGATTGCCGCGACTGTCGAGAATTTCGCGGCCGGCAATATCGATGATGGCGGTCATCTGGCACTCCTGAAGCGGTGTCGCCGCTTCCTAGGCGAAGTCGCCGCGAAGCGAAAGAACCACCGGGCTTTTCGGAGCGCTATTCTCAAAGACCGGCGGGTCGGGCGGCATGGCCCGGCCCGCCGCTCAGAGGGCTAGCTCGCGTGCGCGACGGAGCTCGCCACCATCTTCCCGTTTTGCATCTCGTAGGTGATCAGAACCTTGTCACCGACCTTGAAGCCGGCCGACTTCCAGGTCGTGGGAAGCTGGAAGTTCTTCCCGTCGGCAAGCGTCAGCTGGTGCTTGGCCGCATCGAGCGTCTTGATGGCTCCGGTGTCGCTCTGGCTTGCGGCAAAGGCTGCGGTTGAGATGAGAGAAGCGGCAATAGCCGCAACTGCGAAGGACGTGCGCATGTGCGCCTCCTCTGGATCGCTGGCGACCAGGGCACTTTGTCCTGGCCTGATTGACCAGCACGCGGAAGCTAGGCCCGCTCTACGACCGCACCAAATGAAAGAAAAATAATGTTCGAGCGCTCTTGTGGTGTCACGAAAGTATTCATCGCGCGTGAGTTTGCCACGAATAGACCATAACTGTGGCGGCATCACCAACAATTAGCCAACATAGAGTTTTCGCCCTCCTACTCATACAACCGCGGGAACTTGAAATCGGCCGCCGCGTTTCTTCGGGACACTCGGCCCTTCGAGGTCCGCGGTGACGCGATATTCCAATTCCAGAGAGGACAGAATTCCATGGGCATCTTCAGCAAGGACATCAAAACGTTCGACGATCTTTTCGTGCACCAACTCCAGGACATCTACTACGCGGAGAAGCAGTTACTGAAGGCGCTGCCCAAGATGGTGGAGAAGGCGACGAGCCCGAAGCTCAAGCAGGCGTTCAAGAGCCATCTCGAGGAGACCGAGGGCCACGTCGCGCGCGTCGAGCAGGTCTTCAAGATGCACGGCGCGAAGGCGAAGGCGGTCGACTGTCCCGCGATTGACGGCATCATCGAGGAAGCCGACGAGGTCTCCAGCGACGTCGAAGACAAAGAGGTGCTCGACGCGGCCCTGATCGCCGCGGCGCAGGCAGCGGAGCACTACGAGATTACGCGCTACGGCACGCTTGTCGCGTGGGCGCGCCAGCTCGGTCGCGACGACTGCGCCGACGTTCTGGAGCAGACCCTCAAGGAAGAACACGCTGCCGACGACAAGCTGAACAAGCTCGCCGAGGGTGGCATCAACCGCAAGGCCGCGTAATCCGGCCGACCGAACTCAAGCGCGCGGGGAATCCTCCCGCGCGTTCTCGTTTTACTTGGTGTTGGCCTTCGCCAGGCGGTCGAACGCCATCAGGCGCTGAAGCAGCGCCTCCATGTCGGCGAGCGGCACCATGTTCGGCCCGTCCGACGGCGCGTTGTCCGGGTCCTGATGCGTCTCGATGAAGACCGCCGCGACGCCGACGGCGACCGCCGCGCGCGCGAGCACCGGCACCATCGTCCGGTCGCCGCCCGTTGAGTTCCCCTGCCCGCCCGGCTGCTGCACGGAATGCGTCGCGTCGAAGACGACCGGCGCACCGAGCCCTGCCATGATCGGCAGCGCGCGCATGTCGGTGACGAGCGTGTTGTAGCCGAAGGAGACGCCGCGCTCCGTCAGGAGCACATTGGGATTGCCGCTCTCCACGATCTTGGCGAGCACCTGCTTCATGTCCCAAGGCGCGAGGAACTGCCCCTTCTTCACGTTCACCGTCCGGCCGGTCCTGGCGGCGGCGACAAGCAGGTCCGTCTGCCGGCAGAGGAAGGCCGGAATCTGCAGGACGTCGACGACCTTCGCGAGCTCCGCGCATTGCTCCGGCTCATGCACGTCGGTGAGCACCGGGACCTCCAGCTCGGCACGCAGATCGGCGAACACGCCAAGCGCCGCGTCGAGGCCGACGCCACGTTTTCCAGACAGGCTTGTGCGGTTCGCCTTGTCGAAGCTCGTCTTGTAGACGAGCCCGATCCCGAGCCGATGGCAGAGCTCCTTCAGCGCGCCCGCCATATCGAAGGCGTGGCCGCGGCTCTCCATCTGGCAGGGCCCGGCGATCAGCGCGAGCGGCAGCGCATTGCCGAAGCGCACCCCACCGACATCGACGACCGCGTTCGGTTCAGCCATTCGCAGCGCTCCTGAAGACGACGACGGCGTTCAGTCCGGGCGCCGGCGGCACGACGATCCGTCCGTCTTCGCCGGGACCATCGCGGCCGGCGAAACGAGCCGCCTTGCTCAGGTCGGGGACGAGAAGCTCGAAGGCGGCGAAAAGCATGCCGCGCCGCGGATTGGGTCCGGCACGGCCATAGCGCGCGCGAAACCCTTCCGGCGTCAGGATCATGAATATCCGGCCGCCGGCCTCCGCCTCCACGCCGAGCGAGGTAGTGCGCAGCTCGCGCTGCCCGGTCGCCGCGGTCAGGAGGATGTGGAAGTCGGCCGGGTTCTCCGCGACCGCCGCCACGGCTGCGATCCCGGCCGCGCCATTCGGATGATGGAGATAGGCGTCCTGGAAGAGCGCCTCCTTGGCGAGATGTTGGCAGGCGAAGAAGCTCGCATCGGGCGACGCCGCGAACTCGGCGTTTGCGACTGCCACGCCGATCTCGCATTCCGATCCATCGGGAAGCTCCGCCTTGCGCGCGAACCGATAGACCGGGCCGTCGCCGATCCCCTGCTTCTTGAAATCCGCCGCGTCCGCCTCCGCGTCCTCGCTGGCAAGCGCGACCATGGCGAAACCTGTGCCCTGCCGCTCCGAGAAGCGCTTGATCCGCCTGACGAAAACGACCCTCTCCGCGGCCGCCATGTCGGCCGCCATCCGGTCGAGGATCGTGATCGGCTCCAGATAGGTGCGATCCTTGAAGAAGACGCAGCAATTGCCGGTGCCGAACGGGTGTTGCGCGTCCGGCGCCACGGTAAAGCCGAGGCCCGACAGCCGCGCGCGTGCAAGCGTCAGCGTGGTGACGGGCAGGACCAGGTGGTCGATCGAGCGCATGGCCCTCCGCTAGGCGATTGCAGCGGGCGTGACCAGCCCTGCGTCCCGCGCCGGGCCGCGAAAAGCGGCCGCCGGCGGCGTTTTTCCCGCACCGCACAACGAGATAAGTATTTCGTTTCGCACCCGCCGCAGAAAATTGGACAAATTGGACGGAATGTGGCATAAGGGTGAGCCATACACGTCAGATCGAAATCCTTCCCACACCGGGGAAAGCCATGCGCGACTTTGCCGGTTCCTATATTCTGTTGGCGGGCTCCGGCGCGTCTTCGCAAAGCGCGCCGTTGTCTAAATTCCCCGAAGATACTGTCGCTGCATTCCATGAAAGCAGCTACTTGCTTCGCGCGCCCGAGGCCGATTACTGGGCGCTTTCGGAATACTATTCTCCGCAATCCACTAATTGCGGTTGCTCGGCGGCCTCCGCGGCGATGGCGCTCAACGCGCTTCGCAGCCGCGTTGCACCCGACGCGCCGCCGCTCAGCGATCGTGAGCTGGTCGCGGCGGTCAACGACCCGGAATGGGCCGCGCGCACGGCGGAAAACGGCGGCGGCGTGACGATGGCCGACCTGGAGCAGATTCTGCGCCAGAGCCTTGAGAGCCTCGATCTTCCCGGCGCGGTGGAAACGCTCGCGCCCGACCCGGAGGACCCGGACACACTCGACGCGCTCCGCGCCGCGCTCATCCGCAACGAAGCCTCGCCGGAAAGCGTCATGCTCGCCTACTACAACCAGACCGTCGTCACCGGCGATCCGAAAGGCGCGCTGCACGTTTCCCCGATCGGCGCCTTCAATGCGGCGGAAGACCGGGTCCTCCTGATGGATGTCGACCGCGAGTGCTGGCTCCCCTACTGGACCTCCACCGAGGTCCTCTTCGACGCCCTCGTGACGCCGGACCCGAAGGAGAGCGGCGTGCTTGCCAACGAAACGGGCGGCTGCTTCCTGATCTCCACCGCCGCGGCATAGCGCCAAGCGCTGATCGGTTTCGCGCCTCTGGACGCCCCATCGGCTTCTGAGGGATGATTGCGGCTTGACCGCCGATGATGCACTCCGTCGGCGCATTCCGGCCGAAGACACATGCTCGATCATCTAAAAGCCAACAACCGCGCCTGGGCCGCGCGCAAGGTCGCCGGCGATGCCGGGTTCTTTCAGCGCCTGGTCAGCCAGCAGGCCCCGGAATACCTCTGGATCGGCTGCTCCGACAGCCGCGTTCCGGCGAACGAGATCGTCGACCTCGATCCCGGCGAGCTCTTCGTGCACCGCAACGTCGCCAACCTCGCGCCGCCGCAGGACGCGAACTACCTCTCCGTCCTGCAATTCGCCGTCGACGTGATCAAGGTGAAGCACATCCTGGTCGTCGGCCATTACGGCTGTGGCGGTGTGGCCGCGGCCGTGGACGGAAAGCGCCGCGGCCTCGTCGATCACTGGCTGCATCCGATCCGCGAGGTTTGCCATGACCACCGCCACGAGCTCGACGCGATCGCCGCCCCCGACGCGCGCCTCGACCGGCTCTGCGAGCTGAACGTCGTGCGCCAGGTCAGGAACGTCGCTTCGGATGTCTTCGTGCAGGACGCCTGGGCCCGCGGCCAGAACTTGAGCGTGCATGGATGGGTCTATTCGCTCGCCGACGGGCTGGTGAAGGATCTCGACGTGACCGTCTGCCGGCCGTCGAAGTGATAGCTGCCCTCCGAGACATTATGGATGTACGCCGGAAGGCCGCCCCGATATCAGGACGGGCGAAACGTCCCGCGTGACAGGCATCGACCTGACCGAGGACTTTGTCGTCGGCGCGCGAGCTGAATTTTCGCGCAGCCTGGCGGAGAGCGGTGTTCGGGCCGTAACCGCACTCGCCGAACGGCGGTAGAACCCAGACAAAGAAGGAGCAACGCGATGATCGAACCGGCCACCCTCTTCACCTATGTCGCTATCGTGGTCGGCTTTGTATTCATTCCGGGTCCCGCGACACTTCTGACCGTCGCGCGGGCGACAAGCTCAGGGACGAAGGTTGGTATCGCCACCGGTGCGGGGATCGCAGCCGGCGATGTGGCCCACACTTTCATGGCGATCTTCGGCCTCTCCGCAATCATCGCCACTTCGGCTCTCCTCTTCAGCATCGTCAAATATCTCGGCGCGGCCTACCTCGTTTATCTCGGTATCCGTGCAATTCTTGAGAAATCCCCCGCAAAGCAGACCTCTGGGGCACCCCCCATGACGGCGGCCAAGGCGTTCCGGCAAGCGATCCTGGCGGAGGTTCTGAACCCAAAAACCGCGCTCTTCTTTCTTGCATTCCTGCCCCAGTTTGTGCGGCCGGAGAATGGGTCAGTCGCCATTCAGCTGAGCGTCTTCGGGATCGTTTTCGTTCTCCTTGGCCTTCTCAGCACGGTCGTATTTGCCGTCAGCGCTGGAGGTCTCGGCAACTTCCTGCGCCGCAATCCAAGCGTTCTGAAATGGCAGGGCAAAGTGGTTGGCGGCATTTACTGCGCGCTCGGTGTTCGTTTGGCTCTGCAGGAACGCTGAGCTTGTCCTAAACCAGCCGGCTCTGCTCCACCGCCGCCTCGATGAAGCTCGCAAAGAGCGGATGCGGCTCGAACGGCCGCGATTTCAGCTCCGGATGGAACTGCACGCCGACGAACCAGGGATGGTCGGGAAGCTCGATCGTCTCCGGCAGCAGGCTGTCGGGCGACATGCCGGAGAAGGTGAGCCCCGCCTCTTCAAGCCGCGGCTGGTAGTCGATGTTCACCTCGTAGCGGTGGCGATGCCGCTCGCTGATCTCCGTCTCGCCGTAGATCGCGGCGATCCTGCTTTCCGGCTTCAGCACCGCCGTATAGGCGCCGAGCCGCATCGTGCCGCCGAGATCGCCATGCGCGAGCCGCTTCTCCAGCGCGTTCCCCTTGAGCCATTCGGTGAGAAGCCCCACCACCGGCTCCACGGTCTCGCCGAATTCCGACGAACTCGCGCTGTTGATGCCGGCGAGATGCCGCGCCGCTTCGATGACCGCCATCTGCATGCCGAAGCAGATGCCGAAGAAGGGCACGTTGCGCGTCCGCGCGAAGGTGACGGCGTTGATCTTGCCTTCCGTGCCGCGCTCGCCGAACCCGCCGGGCACGAGGATACCGTTCACACCCTCCAGATAGGGCGCCGGGTCTTCCTTCTCGAAGACCTCGCTCTCGATCCAATCGAGATTGACGCGCACCTTGTTGGCGATGCCGCCGTGCTGGAGCGCCTCCGTCAGCGACTTATAGGCATCGCGCAGCCCGGTATATTTCCCGACGATCGCGATCGTGACCTCGCCTTCCGGGTGGCGCACGATGCGGCCGATCTCCCGCCAACTGTCGAGGTCGGGCGCCGGCGCGTGCTTGTCGCCGAAGGCGGCGAGCACCTCGCGGTCGAGCCCGGCATCGTGATAGGCGACCGGCACGTCGTAGATCGTCTCCACGTCGAGCGCCGGAATGACCGCCTCCTCGCGCACGTTGCAGAAGAGCGCGAGCTTGCGGCGGTCGCTATCCGGGATTTCCCGGTCGGAGCGCACCAGCAGGATGTCGGGCTGGATGCCGATCGAGCGCAGCTCCTTGACGGAGTGCTGCGTCGGCTTGGTCTTCAATTCGCCCGCCGTCGCGATATAGGGCATCAGCGTCAGGTGGATGTAGATGGCGTTCCCGCGCGGCAGCTCGTTGCCGAGCTGGCGGATCGCCTCGAAGAACGGCAGGCCCTCGATGTCGCCGACCGTGCCGCCGATCTCGCAGAGCACGAAATCGTAGTCGTCGTTGCCGTCGAGCACGAAGTTCTTGATCGCGTCGGTGACGTGCGGGATCACCTGCACCGTGCCGCCGAGATAGTCGCCGCGCCGCTCCTTGGTGATGATCTCCTGGTAGATCTTGCCCGTGGTGACGTTGTCCATGCGGTTGGCGGAGCGCCCGGTGAACCGCTCGTAGTGGCCGAGATCGAGATCGGTCTCCGCTCCGTCGTCGGTGACGAACACTTCGCCGTGCTGATAGGGGCTCATGGTCCCCGGATCGACGTTCAGATAGGGGTCGAGCTTGCGGAGCCGGACCTTGTAGCCGCGCGCTTGCAGGAGCGCGCCCAAGGCCGCCGATGCGAGACCCTTGCCGAGGGAGGAGACCACGCCGCCGGTAATGAAGACGTACCGCGCCATGGGATTTGAGCCTTAGCGCCGGTGGAGCAATTCGACGAGTCGAAAATGCGTCGTCGGCATTTCAGGAGCCGCTTTTGTCGAAACGGCTCGCTGAAACCCGCGTTCTACTGCGTGCCGCCACCGCTGTCGGGAGGCGTTTGCGGGGCCGGCTCCGATGCCGGTGCAGGGGTGCTATCCTGCATGGCCGGCGCGGGGGCGCTGTCCTGCATGGCTGGCGCGGGGGCGCTATCCTGCGCGGCCGGCGCAGGGGCATTTTCCTGTGCCGCGGGCGGTGAAGACGTGTCCGGCGTGGTGGCCGGCACGGTCGGAGCGGTCGAATCCGCTGAGCCGCTCGCCGGAGGAGGCGTCTGCGGGCCGCCGGCCGATTCGCCGCCAAGCTGCTTCAAGAGATCCTCGGCGGTCGCCGGCTCCCCGGTCGGCACGGGCGCAGCCGGCGTCTCAGTCGCGGCCGGGGCCGACTCGCTGGGCAGCCGGTCGAGGATATCGGTGGGGCTGGCCTGGTATTTCGCCAGAAGCGCCAGGCCAAGCGAGGTGGCGAAGAAGGCCAGTGCGAGGACGGCCGTGGAGCGCGTCAGCACGTTGCCGGCGCTGCGGCCAGACATGAAGGCGCCCTGCCCGCCGCCGATGCCGAGCGCGCCGCCTTCGGAGCGCTGCAGAAGCACCAGGCCGATCATGGCGAGCACCACCATGAGATGGATAACGATGACGACAGTGGTCATGAATGTCTTTCCTCGGCCGGCCTTCTACACGAGCCGGCCGCCGCTTTGAAGCCGTTGCTTTGCCGCCTCAGTCGCCGCCGGACGCCGCGCCCACAATGGCCAGGAAATCGGCGGCTTTCAGGCTCGCGCCGCCGACCAGCCCGCCGTTGACGTCGGGCACCTTCAGGATCGCCGCCGCGTTCTCCGGCTTCATCGAGCCGCCGTAGAGAATCCGCACGGATCCGCCGGAATCGCCGAAGCGCGCCTTAAGGCCGGCCCGGATATGGGCATGCACCTCCGCGATGTCACCCTCGCTCGCGGTGCGGCCGGTGCCGATCGCCCAGACCGGCTCGTAGGCAACCACGATGTCGTCCGGGTCGCCGTCCGGGAGCGAGCCCTGGAGCTGCCGCGAGACGACGGCCAGCGTCTCGCCCGAATCGCGCTCCGCCTCCGTTTCGCCGATGCAGACGATGACGAGAAGCCCGACGCGGCGGGCGGCCTCCGCCTTTGCGCGCACCATTTCATCGCTCTCGCCGTGGTCCGTCCGCCTCTCCGAATGGCCGACGATCACCGCGCTCGCCCCGGCGTCCTTAAGCATTTCCGCAGAAATATCGCCCGTATGCGCCCCGGAAGGCTTGGCGTGGCAGTCCTGTCCTCCGATCAGGAGCGGCGTGGTGGCGGCCACAAGCTCGCTCATCCGCTCGATCAGCGTCGCCGGCGGGCAGATCATGACATCGGCCCTTCCCGCGGCTTCTCTGGCGCCTTTTGCGACCAGCAGCGCTTCCTGCAGGCTGGCTGCGACGCCGTTCATCTTCCAGTTTCCGGCAATCAGGTGACGCATGGTGGTTCGGCTCCTCCGCCGGCCTTCGGCCTGTTTGTGGGCGCGGGATACGCTTGTGAGCGCGGGACGGGGGTCTTATGTTCGGTCCGCCGGGCAGCGTGACCCGGCCTTTTGTTTTCCGCGAGAGGCTTTTTCATGCTCAACCAATTGCGTCAAGGTGCGCAGGGCTGGATCGCCAAGTTGCTGATGGTGCTGCTCGTTCTGAGCTTCGCCGTTTGGGGCATCGGCGGCTTCCAGGGCTACGGCGCCGGGACGCTGGCCAGTGTGGGCGGCCAGGAGGTGACGGTGCAGGAATTCGCGCGCCTCTACGCCAATGCGGAGCGAACCGCCCAACAGCGCGGCCAGCAGGTCAATCCCCAGCAGGTCCTCTCCACCGTTCTCATGAACGCCGCGCTCGATGACGCGGCCACCCGATATGGACTGGGCGTCTCCAACGACCGCGTCGCCGCGGAGGTCGCCAAGAATCCGACCTTCCAGAACGCCGACGGGACGTTCGACCGCGAGCGTTTCGTCAATCTCCTGTCGAACGCCGGCATGAACAGCGACGATTTCATCCACGACGTGAAGCGGCAACTGGTGCGCGGCCAGATCGCGCAATCGCTCTCCGCCGGCTTGAGCGTGCCGCAGCCGATCGTCGCCGCGCTCTACCGCTTGCAGAACGAGGAGCGCACGGTCTCCTTCTTCGATGTCGACGAAACGGCCATCGCGCATGTCGACCCGCCGGGCGAAGCGGAGCTTCAGACTTACTTCGATGACAACAAGGAGAAGTTCCGGGCGCCGGAATACCGGAAGATTGCCCTGATCGAGCTCGACCCCGCGGCGATCGCCGATCCCGCGTCCGTCACCGACGAAGAGGTTGCCACCGAATATGCGCGCCGTAAGCCCTCCCTTACGCAGCCGGAGCGCCGGCGCGTCGAGGAGATACGCTTCAACGACGCCGATGCGGCAAAGGCCGCTCTGGCCAGGATGCAGGCCGGCGAGGATTTCGCCGCGGTTGCGCAGGCGGACGGCGTCGAGGTCACCGATCTCGGGGTCAAGACCAAGGCGGAGATGCTCGACCAGGCCGTCGGAGAAGCGGCCTTCGCGGCAGAGCCGAACACGCCAGTGGCGGTCACCGAGGGCGCGCTGCAGCCGTCGGTGATCCAAGTGACGTCGGTTGAGCCGGGCTCCGTGCCTTCGCTTGAGGAGATGACCCCGCGCATCCGCCAGGAGCTTGCGACCCGCACGGCGCGCGATCGCGTGCAGGATCTCTACGACGCGCTCGAGGACGAGCGCGCCGGCGGCGCGACGCTTGAGGAAGCGGCGACGAAGCTCAAGCTTCCCTATCGCGTCGTCGATGCGATCGCAGCCGATCTGAAGGCGCCGGACGGCAGCTCGCTCTCCGACATCCCGGGCGGCGCGCAGCTGGTGAAGGAAGCATTCGACAGCGACGTCGGGATCGAGAACAGCCCGATCCGCGCCGGCACGGATTCCTATGTCTTCTATGACGTGCTCGAGATCACGCCCGACCGCGACCGCTCGCTCGACGAAGTGCGCGATCAGGTGGTCGCAACGTGGACCGAGGCGGAGACGGCGAAGCGGATCACGGATCGCGCCGACAAGCTTTTCGACGAGCTGAAAGCGGGCACGCCGCTTTCAACGCTTGCGATGGAGGTGGGCAAGACCGTGCAGGTCGCGGAGGGCGTGAAACGGAACGGCACGGCGCCCGGCCTCACTGCCAACGCCATCAGCCAGGCATTCGCAGGCCCGAAAGGCCATGTCGCCGATGCCGACGGCGTCGGCAACGCGCGCATCCTGCTCCAGGTCGACAAGGTGACCTCGCCCGCCTTCTTCGCCGAGGCCGCCGATGCAAAAGAGATCCAGAAGCAACTGTCGAGCGCTTTGGAGAACGATCTCCTGAACACCTACAACCAGCAGCTTCTTGCCTCGCGCAGCACCTCGATCAACACCGCCGCCTATCAGCAGCTCACCGGTCAGGCGCAGACCCAATGAGCGGACCCAATTGAGCGGGAAAGCGGGGCGCGATGCAGATAGAACCCGCCTTCGGGGATTTTGAGGCGGGCTATGCGCGCGGCGAGCCGCAGCTCGTCTTCACGCGGCTCGTCTCGGACCTGGAGACCCCAGTCTCCGCCTTCCTGAAGCTCGCGGGAAACCGGCGGAACGCGTTCCTGCTGGAATCGGTGGAAGGCGGTGCGGTGCGCGGCCGCTATTCGATGATCGGGTTCGATCCCGATCTTCTCTTCCGCGCGGAAGGCGGCAAGGCGGAGATCGCGCGCGCACCCGATCTTTCAAGCTTTACGCCGTGCCCGGAAGGCACGCTTGAGGCGCTGCGCAAGCTGATCGACGAAAGCCGTATCGCCGCGCCCGCCAGTCTGCCGCCCATGGCGGCGGGCGTCTTCGGCTATCTCTCCTATGACATGGTGCGGCTCATGGAGGCGCTGCCCGCCGCCAATCCGGAGGCCGTGCGCGTTCCCGACGCCATCCTGATCCGCCCGCGCATCGTGGCGATCTTCGATTCCGTCAGGGACGAGCTGACCGTCGTCACCGCCGTCCGGCCGGAAGACGGTGTCAGCGTGCGGACTGCCTACGATCGCGCGATCAATCGCCTGATCGATGTGATCGACGCGCTCGACCGCCCCGTCGATCACGCCCCCGCCCCGGCGGACATCGCGCTTTCCGGCGAGGTCGTCTCCAACACGACGCCGGAGGAATACAAGGCCATGGTCGGCCGCGCGAAGGAGTACATCGCGGCCGGCGACATCTTCCAGGTGGTTCTGTCGCAACGCTTCGAGGCGCCTTTCCCGCTTCCGGCGTTCTCGCTCTACCGCGCGCTTCGCAGGGTGAACCCCTCCCCCTTCCTTTATTTCCTCGACTTCGACGGCTTCTCCATCGTCGGCTCAAGCCCGGAAATCCTGGTCCGCGTCCGCGAGGGCGAGGTGACGATCCGCCCGATCGCGGGGACCCGCCCGCGCGGCAAGACGCCGGAGGAGGATAAGCAGCTCGGCGCCGAGCTCCTCGCCGACCCGAAGGAGCGGGCGGAGCATCTGATGCTCCTCGACCTCGGGCGGAACGATGTCGGCCGCGTCTCCAAGATCGGCACGGTGGAGGTCACCGACCAGTTCTTCCTCGAGCACTACAGCCACGTGATGCACATCGTCTCCAACGTCATCGGCGAGCTCAGCGCCGACCACGACGCACTCGACGCGCTGGTCGCCGGTTTCCCGGCCGGCACGGTCTCCGGTGCGCCGAAGGTTCGCGCGATGGAGATCATCGACGAGCTCGAAAAGGAAAAGCGCGGCCCCTATGCCGGCTGCGTCGGCTACTTCTCCGCCGACGGCGCGATGGACACCTGCATCGTGCTGCGCACCGCCATGGTGAAGGACGGCAAGGTCTACGTGCAGGCGGGCGCCGGCATCGTCGCCGATTCAAACCCGGAATCGGAGCAGCAGGAATGCATCGCCAAGGCCGCCGGCCTCTTCCGCGCCGCCGACGAGGCGCGCCGCTTCGCCAGCCAGGCGCAGCGCGGGCAGTAGCATCCGCTAGTCCGCCGCAAGGCAACTCAAGCGGCGGCCGGCGGGATCGACTGGGCGAAACGGAATAGGTTGTCGGGATCGACCTGGCGCTTGACCTGACGCAGGCGGGGCAGGTTCTCGCCGTAATAGGCATGCTGCCAGTCGGCGAGGTTGCGGTCGATATAGTTCTGATAGGCGAAGCCGGAATTATAGGGGCTCAAGTCCGCGTAGGACTCGTTCAACCAAGCCTTCGCCTTTGCGACCGTCGCCTCGCTCGCCTCCGCGTCCCAATAGATCTGGTACTGGCCGCAAAACAGCTCGTTGCGGTGGACGAAAGCGGTCGCCGTCGGGGCGACCCGGTTCACGGCGCCACCCAGGGAATCGAACTCGAACACCGCATATCCGTTTTCGCCCGGCCATCGCTCGATCCAGTCGAGCATTGTGTCGAGGCCGGCATCCGGAAACGGCTCACGGGCGTAGGCCGACTTGATGTAGAACCGCGCCGGCTCAATCGAGCCGACGGGCGCCCTCTGGCAGCTCTTCAGATCGTTGCACCCGGCGAAGTAGTAGACGGCGTCGATGAAGGACTTCTGCTGGATGTGCTCCCTCTGCGGACGACCGCCGGCGTCGTAGAGCGGCGCAAGGATTTCGCGAAGACGCTCCGCGCCGCCGCGAAACTGCCCGACCGTGGCGATCGCCGGCCCCTGTGGATCGGCCTTTGTGCCGTGGTTGGCCGCCGTGCAGATGGTGAAGAGCTCGTCGGCCGCCGCCGGGATCAGCCTTTGCCAGGCGTCGAAGACTTCCCGCGCCTTTTTCCAGTCCCAGTCTATCGAGAACACAACCACGTCGGCGGTCGGATGGATGTCGAACTCGAACTCCGTGACCAGCCCGAAATTGCCGCCGCCGCCGCCGCGCAAAGCCCAGAAGAGGTCCGGTTCTGTTGTTTCGCTCGCGATCTGCGTCTTGCCGTCGGCGGTCACGATGATCGCCGACCGCAGGCTGTCGCACAGGAGGCCGAACTGGCGGCCGCTCAGGCCCAAACCGCCGCCCAGCGTCAGCCCGGCCACGCCAACTGTCGGGCACGAGCCGCCGGGCACGAAAAAGCCCTCTTTCGACAATCCGGCATAAATGATTGGCAAGCCTCGCGCCCGCTCCGACCCGCGCCGACTGTGCGCCAGCGTCGACAGCGATCGCCGTCATGCGCGCGAACGATATCTGAAGGCCGGGCGTCGACGAATAGCCGGCATAGCTGTGTCCGCCGCTCATGCCGGCGAGCGGCACGCTTTCCTCTCGCGCAAAGGATATCCCCGCGGCGACGTCGTCGGCATTCGCCGCCTCCAGGACCGCGATCGGCGGTCCCGCGTAGACTGTCGGATTGTGAATGGCAGACGCCTGGGCAAAGTCCGGTTCGCACGGCAGAAGCAGCCGTCCGGTGACGCTCTTGGCCAGAGCCGCGAGTGATTTGGTTCCGCAGGCCGTCGCTGCCGACGCGCCACGGGCAACCCAAGGCGACACGAAAGGAGCAGCGAGGGCGCCTGCAGCGATGGCGGCTGAGTTTCCAAGAAAATCACGACGGGACAATGCCATGCGCATCTTGCTCCAAGGCTATACCCGCACCGGGAATGATTTCCGGCAGACGAGCATAGCCTACGCTCAGCGCCGTACTCGTTTGTCAGCGCAGGCTCAGGCCGCCGCCTTGCGGTTCTTCTCCAACTGCGCATCGACCATCGCGACAATCCCGTCGAGCACGGCATTCGACATGCCGTACTGTCGGCCGATCGACTGCACGAGCCGATCCGCCCGCTCGATATTGGGCGCGCCGGCAAAGAGCGCGCGCGCGGCGGAGGACGGCCGCGTCAGGCCGTTCGCCGCGGCGGCGTATTTCTCGAACGGCACCAGATCGTCGCGCTTCGCGCCGAGCTTGACGCAGAGATCGATCACCCAGTTGTAGACTTGGCGGGACTCCTCAAGGTCGGTGTGCACCGCTTCCTTGGCCGTGCGCGGCCCGTCCTTGGTGATGCAGCGATAGTTGCCGGCGATCAGCATCGCCCACTTCGCCAGCGGCACGAAGATGAAGTCATGCACTTTGAGCTTCACCGGCAGCTCGATCTTGGTGCCGTCGCCGGGATCGAAGCGGATCGCCTCGATCTCCTCCTGCAGCTGCCGCAGCATCGCCGTCGCCGCGTCGGACTCGAAGCGCGCGGCCTTGAAGTTGGTCGGCAACGTCACCTGCAGCACGTTCGGCGCCGCATCGGGCGGACGGAACGCCTGCGGGTCGGGGCTGCAGAGCGTCATCAGCGGCGGATCGAAGTTCTGCCATACCGTCGGGTCGGTGTAGGCGGGCCTGAGCTTGTCGGTGTCGAGGCCGGGGATGCGCTTCAGATATGGGAGCGGCGGCATGTTCATGATCGACATGCACGGCTTCTTCGAGCGCGCCACCTTGTCGAGAAGCTGCCGCACGCCGTCGGAGCGATATTGCGGCTCCTGCATGGCGAGGCAGATGAGATCGTAGTCGGCGGGATCGACGTCGCCCGCGCCCGCGGCGGAAATCTGCCCCGGCAGCGCCTTGGAATGGAGCTCCACCGGTTCCGCCCGGCCCTTGACCGGCAGGCGCACGCGGATGCCGTCCGTGTTGATCGCTTCCGCCTCGGCCGGCAGACAGACGAGCGTCACGTTGTGCCCGCCGAACAGGAGCTTGGAGGCAAGCAGAGAGCCGTACGAGGCCCCCATCATCAGGATATTGAGCGGTGTCGGCACGATTCCCTCCCGGGGTGATTTTTTTGCAGGCTCGCGTGACCTCCGCCCCGCCGCCGTGACTGCGATTCTAGCCCCTTGTGGCCGGATTTCCCAATGGGCGGTTGATTTCTTGACCCGCCCCGCCCGAGCGGCCTAACTGCCGGCGAAACGAAGCGCCTGGCTGGGAAATGCTCCTCGTCATCGACAATTATGACAGCTTCACCTGGAACCTCGTCCATTACCTGGGCGAGCTCGGGGCGGAGCCTGTCGTGGTCCGGAACGACAAGATCTCCGCCGCGGAGGCGCTTTCGCGCCAACCGGAGGCGATCGTGCTCTCGCCCGGCCCATGCACGCCGAACGAGGCGGGCATCTGCCTCGACCTCGTCAAGGACGCCGCGGGCTCGGTGCCGATTCTGGGCGTCTGCCTGGGGCATCAGGCGATCGGCCAGGCCTATGGCGGGACGATCGTCCGCGCGCCCACTCTGATGCACGGAAAGCTCTCCACCATCTCACACGAGGGCGACGGCGTCTTCCACGGCATCAACGGGCCGTTCCAGGCGACGCGCTATCATTCGCTCACCATCGCGCCGGAGAGCCTGCCGGAGACGCTGAAGCGGACCGCATGGACCGACGACGGCGTCATCATGGGCGTGCGCCACGAGACCGATCCGGTGCACGGCGTGCAGTTCCACCCGGAATCGATCGCCTCGGAACACGGCCACCGCATCCTGGAGAATTTTCTGAAGATCGCACGCGCCTTCAATGAGCGCGCCGGGCGAAGGGCCGCCTGACATGTCCGGCGAGATGAAGACGTTCATCGCCAAGGCTGCCGCCGGCCAGCCGCTCAGCCGCGAGGAGGCGGAGGGCGCCTTCAACATCATCATGTCGGGCGAGGCGACGCCGTCGCAGATCGGCGGCTTCCTGATGGCGTTGCGCGTGCGCGGCGAGACCGTCGACGAGATCGCCGGCGCGGTGCAGGCGATGCGCGCGAAGATGACGCGCGTCGCGGCGCCGGAGGGTGCGATCGACATCGTCGGCACGGGCGGCGACGCGTCCGGCACCTACAACATCTCCACCTGCTCCGCCTTCGTGGTGGCGGGCGGAGGCGTTCCGGTCGCCAAGCACGGAAACCGTGCGCTTTCCTCAAAGTCCGGCGCCGCCGACGTGCTCTCCATGCTTGGCGTGAAGCTCGATCTCACGCCGGAGAAGATCACTGAATGCATCCGCGAAGCGGGCATCGGCTTCATGTTTGCCCCCAACCACCACGCGGCGATGCGGCATGTCGGCCCGTCGCGCGCGGAGCTCGGGACGCGCACGGTCTTCAACCTGCTCGGGCCGCTCTGCAATCCTGCGAGCGTGAAGCGCTACATGCTCGGCGTCTTCGCGCGCGAATGGGTGGAGCCGATCGCGCATGTGCTCCAATCGCTTGGAGCGGAAGCGGCTTGGGTCGTGCACGGGAGCTTCGGCGAGCGCGCCGGACTCGACGAGCTGTCGCTTACCGGAATCTCCTATGTCGCGGAGCTGAAGGAAGGTCACGTCCGTCCCTTCCAGGTGGAGCCGGTGGAGTTCGGCGTCGATCCCATGGCGCCGGAAGCGTTGCTCGGCGGCACGCCGGAGGAGAACGCCAAGGCGCTTCGCGGCGTGTTGGAAGGCAAGCTCGGGGCTTTCCGCGACGTCGTGATCATGAACGCGGCCGCGGGGTTCATGGCGGCCGGCAAGTCGATACTTCTGAGCGACGCAGCCGACCTCGCGCGGGAATCGCTCGATTCCGGCGCGGCCCTGAAGGCGCTCGACACGCTCGTCGCCGTCTCGAACGGCTGAAGCCATGACGGACATCCTGAAGCGCATCGAGGCCTACAAGCGCCAGGAGATCGCCGCGTCCATGGCCGCGGCTCCGCTCGCCGATCTGAAGGCGCGGATCGCCGACGTCACGCACCCGCGCGGCTTTGCGGAAGCGCTCCGCCGGAGGATCGCCGTCCACGACGTGGCGCTGATCGCAGAGATCAAGAAGGCGAGCCCGTCGAAGGGCCTGATCCGCGAGGACTTCGATCCGCCGGCGCTGGCGCGCGCCTACGAGGCCGGCGGCGCGGCCTGCCTTTCGGTGCTGACCGACACGCCCTCCTTCCAGGGCGCGCCGGAATTCCTGACCGAAGCGCGCGCGGCCGTGGACCTCCCGGTCCTGCGCAAGGATTTCCTCTTCGATTCCTACCAGGTGTTCGAAGCGCGCGCGCTCGGCGCCGACGCCATCCTGATCATCATGGCGGCAGTCTCCGATGCCGAAGCGAAGGCGCTGGAGGAGGTCGCGCTCGCGCTCGGGATGGATGCGCTGCTGGAAGTGCACGACGAGGCGGAGCTGGAGCGCGCCCTCGCCCTCGCCTCGCCGCTGATCGGCATCAACAACCGCGATCTGAAGACCTTCGAGACGACGCTTGCGACGTCGGAGAGGCTTGCGGCAGTCGTCCCCTCCGAGCGCCTCCTCGTCGGCGAAAGCGGCATCGCGACGCCCGACGACGTGGCACGGCTCTCCGCCGCCGGGATCAACGCTATCCTCGTCGGCGAAAGCCTGATGCGGCAGCGCGACGTGGAGGCTGCGACACGAGCCCTGCTGAGCCGCGAGAAAGTCGAGGCCGCCGAATGAGCGCGCGCCTCACGCATCTCGCCTCCGACGGACGCGCCGAGATGGTCGACGTGGGCGAGAAGAGCGTGACGGCACGAACTGCGACGGCGACCGGCGCGGTCGTGATGGCGCCCGCGACGCTCGACCTGATCCTCTCCGGCAATGCCAAGAAGGGCGACGTCATCGCAGCCGCCCGCATCGCCGGTATCATGGCGGCCAAGAAGACCCACGATCTGATCCCGCTCTGCCATCCGCTGGCGCTCTCCAAGATCGCCGTCGACATCGAGCCGGACGCGGCGCTTCCGGGCCTCAGGGTCACCGCGTTCGCCAAGCTGGAGGGCAAGACCGGCGTTGAGATGGAGGCGCTCACCGCCGTCTCCGTCGCCTGCCTCACGATCTACGACATGGCCAAGGCGGCCGACCGGGGAATGCGTATTACCGACATTCGGCTTGAGGAAAAAACCGGAGGCCGATCAGGCACTTGGCGAGCGGACCCGTGACCGTGGGCTTGCTTCCGGTCGACGATGCCGTAGCGCGGCTTCTCGCCGACGTGAAGCCGCTTCCCGCCGAGATCGTGCCGCTCGACCGCGCGCTCGGACGCACGCTCGACCACGAGGTCGCGGCGCGGCTGACGCAGCCCCCCTTCCCGGCTTCCGCCATGGACGGCTACGCGGTGCGCGGCGCCGAAGCGACGGCCGGCGCACGCCTCGCCGTCGTCGGCATGGCGCGGGCCGGCGAGCGTTTCCCCGGTGCGCTGGAAAGTGGACAGGCGGTGCGCATCTTCACCGGCGCCCCGGTGCCCGAGGGTGCGGACGCGATCCTGATCCAGGAGAACGCCAAACGCGACGGCGACGTCATCGAGGTCGTCGAGCCCGCCCAGACCGGACGGCATATCCGCCGCGCGGGCCTCGATTTCGAGACGGGAGACGTGCTGCTCCGCCCCGGCCACGTCATCAGCTCGCGCGCGGTGTCGCTCGCGGCCTCCATGGGGCACGGCGCGCTTTCCGTCCGGCGCAAGCCGCGCGTTGCGATCCTCGCCAACGGCGACGAGCTCGTGGCGCCGGGTGTGAAGCCGGGCCCCGACCAGATCGTCTCCTCCAACGGGATCGGTCTCGCCGCGCTCGTGGCGGAGCTTGGCGGCGAAGCCATCGATCTCGGCATTGCACCCGACAACCGTGAGATGATCGCCGCCTTCGTCGATCGCGCCGCCGGCGCCGACATCCTCGTCGTCTCGGGCGGCGCGTCGGTGGGCGAGCACGACCTCGTGCAGGATGCGCTCAAGGATCGCGGGCTGAAGCTCGATTTCTGGAAGATCGCCATGCGGCCGGGAAAGCCGCTGATGGTCGGCCGGCTCGGCGACATGCGTGTGCTCGGGCTGCCGGGAAATCCGGTCTCGACCTTCGTGTGTGCGCACATCTTCCTGAAGCCGCTCGTGCGCGCCATGCTTGGCCTCCCCACGGCGCCGGACCTCGCGACGGCCACGCTCGCCGTCCCAATGGCGGCGAACGACGGACGACAGGATTATGTCCGCGCGCGTCTCGCCGAGACGGAAGCCGGACTCCAGGCCACGCCGTTCGACGTGCAGGATTCCTCGATGCTCTCCACCCTCGCCGCGGCCGACGGGCTGATCGTCAGACCAATTCGTGCCCCCGCGGCGGCCGTCGGCGAACCCGTCTCCGTTCTTCTCCTGCGCGGCTGAGCCCCGACAAGTCAGCGTTTCTGCACCCATTCACGCGAAATTAAGGGGTATTGCGGAACACTCGGTGAACATGTAGTGTTCGTTCGTGATTTGTACACTACATCACGTAGCAAGGGGCGAGCCGACACAATGCTGACGCGGAAGCAACTCGAACTCCTTTTGTTCATCAATGAACGACTCAAGGAAAGCGGCATTCCGCCATCCTTCGACGAGATGAAGGACGCGCTCGACCTCCGGTCGAAGTCAGGTATCCACCGCCTGATCACGGCGCTGGAGGAACGCGGCTTCATCCGCCGCCTGCCGAATCGGGCGCGCGCGCTTGAGGTGATCCGCCTGCCCGATGCGGTCAATCCGAGCTTCTCGGGCTTGCGCCAGCGCGGTTTTCGCCCGAACGTCATCGAGGGCCGCCTCGGCAAGGGACCGGAACCGTCGTCGCGGCGCGAGGAAGCGGCCAACGATTCGATCGCGATCCCCGTCATGGGGCGCATCGCGGCGGGCGTACCGATCTCCGCGATCCAGGTTCACAGCCACTCCATCCCCGTCCCGCCCGAGATGCTCTCGAGCGGCGACCACTTCGCACTCGAAGTGCGCGGCGATTCCATGATCGACGCGGGCATCCTGGACGGCGACACGATCATCCTGAAGAAACAGGACACCGCCAATACCGGCGATATCGTCGTCGCGCTGATCGACGACGAAGAGGCGACGTTGAAGCGTCTCCGGCGCAAGGGCGCGTCGATCGCGCTGGAAGCCGCGAACCCAGCGTATGAGACGCGCATCTTCGGCCCCGACCGCGTGCGCATCCAGGGCCGCCTGACGGGACTTCTCAGGAAGTACTAGCCCAGGCAACGAGAGAAGCCTTCTCCCCGCAACCCGGATGTTCCGGGTTGTTCGCACCTGCGCTGAAGTCGGGAACGCCCGACTTCAGTTGGGAGAGGGTTTCGCGCTCAGGCCTAATCGCCCCGCGGCTGCCATGGCCGTCGTGTGGCCGAATAGGCGGTGGTCAGCCTGAAGGTCGGCGCGTCGGCGTCGCCACCCATTCGCACGGCGGTGGCGCCGAAACGGGCAAGCTTCGGCGCATCGATGACAAGCGGCGCGCGGCAATCCGTGGGCGCGGCGAGCTGCGTGACGATCACGTTCGCCCGGCCGCAATCCTCCGCGAAGGCGATCGGCCGCAGCACGTGGCTGACCGCAATCCCATCCGCGGCCTTGAGCAGGCAAGCATCGGGGTCGCAGCGCGTCCCGCCACGTAGCGTCGCGGCATCGTCCGGCGGCGGCCCTTCCTCGTCGAAGAACTGCTCCACAACATAGGAGCCGGTGCGAGCGCCGGAGACACGCAGGATGCCCCCGGGATCGCGCACCGCCACTGCCTTTCCGTCGGGCGCGACGAGGATGTCGGGCGGATCGACCAGGAGCGGGATCGCCGCAAGACCGAGGGCGATCACGGGCACGCCGAGAAACCGCCAGCGCAGGCGCCAGAGGCAGAGCCAGAGCATGCCGGCGACGATCAGGAGAAGCGCGAGGGGCGCGATATGCGGCGCGCGCAATTCCGCGCCCGGCAGCGACGCCACCCACGCGGCCACGCCGAGCAAAAGGTCGATGCCGCGTGCCATCACGGTAAGCGGCAGCGCTTCGAGACCGAACGGCATCGCGACAAGCGAGAGCAGGCCGAAAGGCATGATGACGAGTGCGACGAGCGGCGCTGCGAGCAGATTGCCGAGCAGCGAATAGCTCGCCACGCGCTCGAAGTGATAGGCCGCGAACGGTCCCGTCGCCAGGCCCGCGACAAGCGTGGTGATGGCGATGCCCGCCAGCGCGCGCGCGATGAAACGCAAGAGGCGCGAGCCTGGAACGACGTCGTCCGCGACGATCCGTGCAGTCGGGCGGTCGCGCCAATATTCCCAAACCGCGATCAGCGCTACGACGGCGCTGAACGACATCTGGAAGCCGGGCTCCATGACGCTTTCCGGGCTGAGCACCACGACCACGAAGGCGGCGATGGCGAGGTTCCGCATCGAGATCGCCGGCCGGTCGAGGAGGATCGCAGCGAAGATGATCGCCGCCATCACGTAGGCGCGCATCGTCGCCGCGCCGCCGCCCGAAAGCGTGAGATAGATCGTGACGACGGCGAGTGCCGCTCCCGCCGCCCATTTGCGGATCGGATAGGCGAGCGAAAGCCGTGGCGACAGGGCGAAAAGCGCGCGCAGAACGAAGAACGCCGTCCCCGCGATCAGCATCATGTGCAGACCGGATATCGCGAGGATATGGGCAAGCCCGGCGATACGCAGGCTCTCCTTGGTCTCTTCCGAAAGCCCGCTCCTCTCACCGACCAGAAGTGTGGCCGCCACCGCGCCCGCCTGCCCGGACTCCACCGAACGGATGCGCGCCACGATCGCCGCGCGGATTTTCGCCACCGCGAGATCCATCGAAAGGCGCGCCGGAGCCTGCTCCAACGTCCAGCCGCCAAGCAGGAAGCCGCTGCCCCCGATCCCGTCGAAGAAGGCGGCGCGGTGCGGGTCATACCCGCCCGGAACGATTGCCCCGCCGACGGGCATCAGCCGGGCATTCGCCGTGATGCGCGCACCGAGCGGCGGCAGGCCGTAGCGCGGCGCCAGCGTGACGCGGATGCGCTTCGGCGCTGCGGCAAGAACCGTCGAGCTTGAGCTCAATCGGTCGAGCACGATGCGCGGACGAAGTCCGGCGCGGTCCTCGCGCTCCACCACCCTGCCACTCAGTGCGGCAAAGCCTTCGCGCTGGATTTCCGGCCCCTCGAGGCGGTCGACCCGCATCTTCCCGGCCGTCGCGCCAGCGAGAAGGACGGCGAAGAGCGTGACGACCCGCCAAGCGCCGCCGCGCCGGTAGTTCACGGCCCCGGCGACGGCGCAGGCGAGCGTCAGAAGCGCGAGCGCGGCGAAGAGCGGCTCGCGCGGCAGCGCGAAATAGAGCGCCGATCCGGCCGCGAACGCCACGGCAAGCCAGCGGATGCCGGCGCGTTCCTGAAGCTCGTGCTCCAAATTTTCGCGCAGGCCCGCAGCAATGTCGCCGAGGCGCCAGCGGATCGGCCGGGGCCGGCCGATGGAAGGCAGCGCGCGAAGCACGCCTCGGCGTCGCGGCCTCGGTGTGGTGACTGGCGTGGAAAGATCGTCGCCGGGCTCATTCATGCCTCGGGGCCCCCGCCCCCGATGCGTCACCCGCCTTTTGTAGCGCTTCCCTTCTTCATCGTCTTCGCGAACGTGTCGCGCAGGCCGACGGTGCGGACGAAGACGGGCCTTCCCGCTGTGGAATCGGGATCGCGGCGGAAATATCCCTGGCGCTCGAACTGCATCGGCAGGTCGGAATTCGACGCCGCCGCCGCGGGCTCCACCATCGCGCCGTCCAGCACTTCGAGCGAATTCGGGTTGAGCGCCGCAGCGAGATTGGAGACATCGGGCGTGGGATCGTCGAAGAGCGGGTTGACGATGCGGACCTCCGCCTCGACCGCATCGGCCGCTCCCACCCAATGGAGCGTCGCCTTCACCTTGCGGCCGTCGGGCGGCGTGTTGCCGCCGCGCGTCTCCGGATCGTAGGTGCAGCGAAGCTCGACCACCTCGCCACTCGCGTCCTTCACCACTTCGCGGCAGGTGACGAAATAGGCGTAGCGCAGGCGCACCTCGCGTCCCGGCGAAAGCCGGAAGAACTGCTTCGGCGGATCCTCCATGAAGTCGTCGCGCTCGACGTAGATCTCGCGCCCAAAGCACACCGTGCGCGTTCCCGCCTCGGGGTCTTCCGGATTGTTGACCGCATCGAGCTCTTCCGTCTGTCCTTCCGGATAGTTCTCGATCACGACCTTGAGCGGCCTCAGCACCGCCATGCGTCGGAGCGCGGTCTTGTTCAGGATCTCGCGCACCGCATGCTCCAGCATGCCGATCTCGACCTGGCTATCGGCGCGCGCCACGCCGATCGCCTTGACGAAGTCGCGGATCGCCTCTGGCGGCACGCCGCGGCGCCTCAGGCCCGCGAGCGTCGGCATGCGTGGATCGTCCCAGCCGTTGACATGGCCGTCCCTGACAAGCGTCGTCAGCACACGCTTGGAAAGCACCGTGTGCGTCAAATTGAGCCGCGCGAACTCGTACTGACGCGGCCGCGAGGGTACCGGGAGATTGTCGATCAGCCAGTCATAAAGCGGCCGGTGGTCGGCGAATTCGAGCGTGCAGAGCGAGTGCGTCACGCCTTCGATCGCGTCCGACTGGCCGTGCGCGAAATCGTAGCTCGGATAGATATGCCACTTGGTGCCGGTGCGCGGATGCGGCGCGTTCAGGATGCGATAGATGACCGGGTCGCGCAGATTGATGTTGCCCGACGCCATGTCGATCTTGGCCCGCAGCGCGCGCGCGCCGTTGGGGAACTCGCCGGCGCGCATGCGGCGGAAGAGGTCGAGATTCTCCTCCACGCTCCGGTCCCGGTAGGGACTGTCCTTGCCCGGTTCGGTCAGCGTCCCGCGGTTCGCGCGGATCTCTTCCCGGCTTTGATCGTCGACATAGGCCTTGCCGGCGCGGATCAGATGTTCGGCCCATTCGTAGAGCTGCTCGAAATAGTCGGATGCATGGTGGAGATGGTCGCCCCACTCGAAGCCGAGCCAGCGCACGTCGCGCTCGATCGCATCGATGAAGGCCTGCTCCTCCTTCGTCGGGTTGGTGTCGTCGAAGCGCAGCGAGCAATGCCCGCCGAACTCAGCCGCTACTCCGAAATTCAGGCAGATCGACTTGGCGTGGCCGATATGGAGGAAGCCGTTCGGCTCCGGCGGAAAGCGAGTGACGACCGTCCGATGACGGCCGGCTTCCAGGTCGTCGCGGATGATGTCGCGGATGAAGTCCTGCCCGGCCTCCCGGGCCGGGGCGTCGACGGCGGTCATTCGATACTGTGCTGATGGCGGTCAATGTCGCCGGACTTCTGGCAAATCGCGGCCGGAAAGCCAAGGGCGGCTACCCATTCCGCCGGGCGGCGGTTCTGCGACACCGGCCGCTCGAAGTCGCAATCGAGCCGCATCTCGATCCGGATGTCCGACGGATCCTGCGCCGAGCGGACGACGATCCGGGTGTTTCCACTCCGCCGATCGATCGAACCTTTGACGATGCTTCCGCGCCCTCCGCCGGACGGAGAAGAGCCGAAGTCGATTTCCGCAATTGTGACCACCTCGATCGGCTGGCTGCCCACGCCAAAGCCGTGCACCCGCTTCTCGACGAAATCGATCAGACCATCCGCCATGATGCTGCTGCCCGGGGGCGGCACGCCCGCCGTCGCCATGGTACCGACGCAGGTGGCCCGCAGCCGTTCGATCGGCTCTGACGCCCCGGTCTCGGAAATCGCCGTTGACGCGGCAAAGGCCATTGTCCCGACCGAGACACACAGCCCAGCGAGAAGGAATCGCCCGAGCATCGCGTAAGCTAGCACGGTTCCGGAGAGCGATCCTTGCGGGCATTTTGTATTTAACGTATGCTTTAAATAATGACTTTGGGGGCTCCAATGCAGGAAATCACCGCGAACGTGAATTGGCTGGCCGTGATCGTTGGCGCCGTTCTCTCGTTCCTTCTCGGGTGGCTTTGGTATTCGCAGGCACTCTTCGGTCGGAGATGGGCGGAGGGCGTCGGCGCCAAGCTCGGCAGCGCAGCTGCGATGCCGGTCGGTGCGATGGTGGCGCAGGCGATCGGCATCTTCCTGCTCGCCTGGCTCTTCGGCGTAACCGCGGCGAACAACGCGCTCCTCACCATCATCCTGGTCGTGCTGACGATCGCGGCGCTCAATTTCTCAGGCGGAATGTTCGCCGGTAAGAAGATGGCCGCGATCGTTATCGAGAGCGGCTATATCCTCGCCATGGCGGTCGTCATGTTCCTGGCGCAGGCGATCCTGTAGCCATCGCGCGGCCGGGACGGATTTACACCACGCGCAACCGCCGCGCACCGGCCGCCGCCTCGCGCGGCTTGGCCGCCACCAGGCCCTGCGCTTTCGCGAAGAGCCGTTGCGTCGTCTCCTCGTAGGATGCCGCCGAATAATAAAGGAAGCCCTGCCCGAGCACGCATCCGAGTTCCTGCAGGCACGTAGCCTGCTCGGCCGTCTCGATCCCTTCCGCGACGATGCGCATACCGAGTTTTGCTGCGATATCGACCAGCGCGGACACGATCACGGCGCCGGTCGTATCGCCCACCAGCCGGTCGACAAAGCATTTGTCGATCTTGAGAATATCGGTCGGGAAGGTCAGCAGGTGCGTTAGCGAGGCGAAGCCCGTGCCGAAGTCGTCGAGGGCGACGCGCAGGCCGTGCGAGCGCAGGCTCTCCACCGCGCTTGCGACGACGTTGTCCCGCCCGCCGAAGAAAACGGTCTCCGTCACTTCCAGGACGATATGCTCAAGCGGCACACCCTTGTCGCCGAAAGCCTCCGTGATGCGGTCGGCGAGATTGACGCTCTGGAAGTCCGCGGTGGAGACGTTGATGCCGACGTGCTGGAATGGAATGCCGAGGTCCAACCATCCCCGGACGTCGGCGGCGACGCGCGACAGCATCAGGTCGGTCAGGCGGCGCGCAATGCGCGGCTCCGTCAACGCATCCTGGAAATAGCCTGCGGCGATGACTCCCCCGTCCTCGCTTTTCAGCCGGGCCAGCGCCTCCAGGCCGACGATCTCATTGGTATCAAGCCGCACGACGGGCTGATAGTAGGCGGCCATTCGCCCCTCGTTCAGAGCCGCCTCGACCTCGTTGACCCAGTGCAGGCGTTGCGTCATCGCGATGCGCAAGCGCTCGCTATATTCCACGAAGCCGCCGCGACCGTGATCCTTGGAATCGTAGAGGGCGAGATCCGCATTCCGCCGCAGCGTGTCGATATCGCGTCCGTCCCGGCCGTAAAGAGCGCCCCCGACCGTAACGTGCGGAACGATCGTATGTCCCTCCCAGATGAAGGGCGTCTCCATGCTGACGAGAATGCCCTCCGCGATCTCTCGGAGGCGGGGGGCAGGCTGGCAATCTTCGAGGATCGCGATGAACTCGTCTCCGCCGATCCGGCATGCCGCGCCCGAGCCGACATTTTCGGCGATGCGCCGGGCCACCTGCCGGATCAGCTCGTCTCCGACCGCGTGGCCCAGCGCGTCGTTGGTGATCTTCAGATTGTCGACATCGATGATGAGCAGCCCAAGACCCTCCGGCGTACGCTCGAATTTCTGCTTCATCAGCATGTCGGCGTGAAAGCGGTTCGGAAGTCCGGTCAGCGTGTCGTAATAGGCGAGCCGGTGGTTCCGCTCCTGAGCCTCCATCTGCTCGAGCGCGATGGCGCAGACGTGCACGCAGGTGTCGACGGCGAGGCGCTCGATCGAGCTCGGCCCACGCTTGGTGCGATAGTAGAGAGCGAACGTCCCGATGACGCGCCCGCCGCGCGCCTTGATCGGGCTCGACCAGCAAGCTTTGAGATCGAGGAGGTCGACCAGGGAAAGGTAGTCCCGCCAGAGCGGATCGTTAGCGATGTCCTCCACCAGGACGGCCTCGCCGCGAAAGGCCGCCGTGCCGCACGATCCGACGCTGGGGCCGATGGCGATGCCGTCCAGCGCTTCGGAATAGGCGGCTGGAAGGCTCGGTGCGGCGACCGGGTGAATGCGCCCTTCAACGTCGACCGAAAGCAACGAGCACAAAGCGTCCGGCGCAATCTCGTCGATCCGCCGGCAAAGCGTGTCGGCGACGACGGAAAGCGGCTTGCCATAGGCGATCATCTCCAGGACGTCGCGCTGGATCGCCTGGAGCTTGCGATCGTCCTCCGTCTCAGCAATGTCCGGAGCGTCCGCCATGGGCATCCCGCTTGTGTCGGCTCGCCTATCCATGCGTGTCATGTCTGACGATTGTCTTAGCCAGATCGCTTCAATTTTGAGCTTCTCTCCCCGCCATGATCGCGCCCTGTGCGGGCACGCCGTTTTCGCCTTCAAACAGCCGGTCGACCGGCCTCATTTGACAGTCGGGACCCGCCCTGCCATCCCGCTTGCCGACCTGTGATAAACCGCCGCATCCCGCGTTCCGGAAGCACCTATGCCATCGCCCGTCGTTACACGTTTCGCCCCATCGCCAACCGGATTCCTGCACATCGGCGGCGCCCGGACGGCGCTCTTCAATTGGCTCTATGCCAAGCACACGGGCGGCAAGATGCTGCTTCGCATCGAGGACACCGACCGAGAGCGCTCGACCGACGCGGCAATCGCCGCAATCCTCGACGGGCTGTCCTGGCTGGAGCTTGATTGGGACGGCGAGCCGATCTCACAATTCGCACGTGCGGCGCGCCACCGCGAGGTTGCCGAGGAACTCGTTCGGAAGGGTAAGGCCTACCGCGCCTACGAGACCGCGGAAGAGCTAGCCACAATGCGTGAGAAGGCGAAAGCCGAAGGCCGCTTCGCGCGCTACGAGGGGGTGTGGCGAGACCGCGGTCCGGACGACGGTCCCGCCGGGGTTCCATACGTCGTCAGGATCAAGGCGCCGCTTGAGGGCGAGACGGTGATCGAGGACCATGTGCAGGGGCGTGTCGCCTTCCCCAACAAGGACCTCGACGATTTCATCCTCCTGCGGTCCGACGGAACGCCGACCTACATGCACGCCGTCGTCGTCGACGACCACGACATGGGTGTGACCCACGTGATCCGTGGCGACGACCATCTGACCAATGCCGGCCGGCAGACCATCATCTTTGAGGCGATGGAATGGGACACGCCGCAATGGGCGCACCTGCCGCTGATCCATGGGCCGGATGGCGCTAAGCTTTCCAAGCGCCACGGCGCACTCGGCGTCGATGCCTACCGCGCCATGGGCTATCTCCCCGAGACGCTCAGGAACTACCTCGCCCGACTCGGCTGGGCACATGGCGACGACGAAATCTTCTCAACCGAGCAGGCGGCCGAGTGGTTCGATCTCGACGCCGTCAACAAGGGGGCCGCGCGCTTCGATTTCGAGCGCCTGCGGAACCTGAACGGGCACTATATTCGCGAGGCGGACAATTCCACCTTGCTCGACCGCCTGTCTGCGATCCTGCCGGAGATCGAGGGCGGCGCTTCCTTCGCCGCCAGGCTCGACGCCATCCGCCCGCAGCTTCTGGCGCTGATGCCTGCACTGAAGGAGCGCGCAAAGACGCTCGTGGAGCTGATGCAGGCAGCGGCTTTTCTCACCGCGGAGCGTCCGCTCAGGCTTGACGAGAAAGGATCGGCCTTGCTCGACGCGGAAGCACGGCCGCGCCTCGGTCGGCTCGCGAAGGCGCTTGCGAGCGTGGATTGGGATGCGGCGAGCCTGGAACAGGCCGTGCGGAATTTCGCGGAGGCCGAAGGCGTGAAGCTCGGCAAGGTGGCGCAGCCGCTTCGCGCGGCGCTCACCGGGAGCGCCGCCTCTCCACCGATCTTCGACGTGCTCGTCGTGCTCGGCCGGGACGAAAGCCTCGCGCGGATCGAGGACCAGGCAGCCTGATCCCGTTCAGGCTCCGCCGCTCAGACGCCGCGCGCGACGCCCGGCGCCGTGCTCCGCCGCCTCGATGACGATCGCCGCCGCCTTGTCGCTCGGGCGAGCGCCGTCCGGCAGCGCCGTCAGGGCCATCACCCGGTCAAGCGCCTCCACCTGCGCTTGCCGCTTCTCGCCGTCGGAGAGAAGCGCGAGCGTCTCGCGCGCCAGTACATCGGGCGAGCCTTCGTCGTCGATGAACTCCGGCACGACCTTTTCGTTGAGCACGAGGTTCGTGAGCACGATCGACAGCGCACTGATGAACGGCTTCAGGAGGCGCACGAGCGGATCGACGCGATAGGCGACCACCATGGGGACGCCCGCGAGACCAAGCTCGAGCGTGACCGTACCCGACGCGGCGAGCGCGGCATGCGCGCGCCGGAACGCGGCGAACTTTTCCGCCTCGCCGAGCAAAATCTTCGGTGGCACCGGCCATGCCGCGGCGCGCGCCGCAATCTCGTTTGCAAGGTGTGGGACGGCAGGGAGCAGCACCTCGACGTCGGGCAGAGCCGCCGCGATCTGCGCAACGGCGGCCCCGAACGGCTGCATCAATCTGTCGATCTCCGTGCGGCGGCTTCCCGGGAGAACGACGAGAACCGGACTTCTGAGCGGCCCACGCTCGCCCGGACGCGGCTGCAATTCATCAATCCGCTCCGCCAGGGGGTGCCCGACATAGGTGCAGGGCGGCCCGCCGAGCCGTTTGTGTGCGTCCGGCTCGAACGGCAAGAGCGCGAGCACATGATCCACGTAGCGCCGCATCCGCCGCGCGCGGTAGCTCCGCCACGCCCACACCGACGGTGAGACGTAGTCGATGATCGGCAGGTCCGGGCGGCGCTTGGCTACACGCCGTGCAACGGGATGCGTCAGGTCCGGGCTGTCGATGATGACCAGCACGTCCGGCTTCCACGCCAGGATTGCGCCCACCATGCGGTAGACCCGGCCGACGATGCGCGGAAGATGCGCCACGATTGCGCCGAGCCCCATCACCGCGACGTCGCTGACCGGAAACAGGCTCTCCATGCCGCGCGCCTGCATACGCTCGCCGGCGAGCCCCATGAGTTCCACGTCCGGCCGCAGCGACCGCAGGGAATCGATCAGGCCCGCGCCGAGCTGGTCGCCCGATTCCTCACCGACGATGATGGCGACGCGAAGCGGGCGGTCAGCCATGCCCGGATTTCGTGGCTTTCAGCCCGGCAAGGAAGAGGCCGGCCTGACGGAACGCTTCGAGCGTCTCGTCGCGGCCGACGAGAATGGCCTTGCCGGCCTCCGCAGCGACGCCGTCAAGGGCGGCGCGTTTCGCCGCGAACGCCGTCGCCGGGCCGATCGTCGGCAGGTCATGGCGTCCGTCCTGGTTCGGCTTCAGGCATTTCACGAGGACGCCGCCTTCCTTTCGGATTGTCCCGGAGCGGCGGAGCAACGCCACGCGCTCAAGAAGCGCGTCCGTCCCCGTCGCATCCTCCACCGCCACGACGCGGCCGCCAACGGCGACGGCCCCCTGCGCGATGTCCTTCCTGCCGACTTCACGGGCGCCTTCCACCGCGGCCGCGATGTCCTCGTTTGCGCGCTCCGTGAGTTCGCCGACGACGCTTCCCTCCGCCAGCGCCAGGTCGGGCGCGACCGCGAGAGGGCTGACGACGCGAATGCCCTTCTCCTCGAAGAGATGAGCGACGCCCGCCAGAATGCTCCCGTCGCGTTCCGTCATCAGCCGCAGGATGCGCGGAACGAGCTTCATCGCACCGAAGTCCAGACGGATCGTCCTGTAGTCGGGGCGGTGCAGGATGGAGCCGATCAGCACCACCTCCCGGCACCGGCTTTCATCGAAAAGCCGCAGCATCCGACCGATCTCGCCCCAGCGTATCGTGTGCACCGTCGCCGGCGCGAAGGCGGTCGGTTCCGCCTCGCCGGCGAGAGCGAACACGACCGGCGAACGACCGTTGCGCAGCGCTGCATTGACGACGAATTGGGGGAGCTCTCCGTTGCCGGCGAGGATCGCGACGGGTTCTGTTGTCGCAGGTTCGCTCATCGGCGCGACTAACCGGAGTTTCGGGTCCGCGGCGTGCAGATCGCCCGATCGCCGCCGTCGCGGACGAAGTCCACGATCTTCTGCACGTTTTCGTCGCCGGCGAACTCCTCCTCAACGTCTGCCAGGCGCTCCTTCAGCGTGCCCTCCGGCCCGAAGAGCGTGCGATAGGCGCGACGCAGCTGGTGGATCGCCTCGCGCGAGAAGCCGCGGCGGGTGAGCCCCACGATGTTGAGGCCGCCGAGTTCCGCGCGGTTGCCGAGCGCCGACCCAAAAGGGATCACGTCGTTCTCCACCCCCGACATGCCTCCGACGAAGCCGCTCTCGCCGATGCGCACGAATTGATGCACGGCCGACAGGCCTCCGAGGATCGCATAGTCGTCGATCCGGCAATGCCCGCCGAGCGTCGCGTGATTGACGAGGATGACGTGATCGCCGATGCGGCAATCGTGCGCGACATGCGCGCCGACGAGAAGCAGGCAGCTGTTGCCGATCGATGTCAGCAAGCCGCCGCCCTCGGTGCCCGGATTGATGGTCACGTGCTCGCGAATAACGCAGTTTGCACCGATCTCCAGCCTGCTCGTCTCGCCCCGGTACTTGCGATCCTGTGGCGGCAGGCCAATGCTCGCGAACGGGAAGATCTCGGTATTGGCGCCGATCGTTGTGTGTCCGCCAACGACAACATGCGGGTGCAGCTTGACGCCTTCGGCAAGCCGCACCCCCGCGCCGACGATCGAGTAAGGCCCGACGGAAACGCCTTCCGCCAGCTCCGCTCCGTCCTCGACGATCGCAGTCGAATGAACTCCCGCCAAATCAGCCGTCCACCAGCATGGCGCTTACTTCCGCCTCCGCCACTTTCGTCTCGCCGACGCGCGCCTCTGCAGCAAAACGCCAGATATTCGTGCGGCGGCGAATCTTGCGGACGTGGTACTCGACCGTATCCCCGGGAACGACGGGCTTGCGGAACTTCGCGTTGTCGATGGTCATGAAGTAGACCAGCTTGGGCGGAGCGGTGAGCGATTGCGCGAGCACGCAAAGCGCGCCGGCGGTCTGCGCCATGCCCTCGATCAGAAGCACGCCCGGCATAACCGGAAAGCCCGGAAAATGACCGAGGAAGTGCGGTTCGTTGATGGTCACGTTCTTAATGCCCACGCAGAACTCGTCACCGTTGATGTCGCGGATCCGATCCACCATCAGGAAAGGATAGCGGTGCGGCAGCGCCTGCATGATCCGCTGGATATCGGCCGCTTCGAGCGTCGTGCTCTCCTGATCCATAGAACGATCGCTCCCAACCGGCTCGGCGCCTCTTTTCGGTAGCCTGCGTCCCGGACAAATCCCAAGGCCGCCAACACTCTACGTGGCGTTGCCCTCGCCCGAAACCACCCCTGGCGGCGCAGGCATGTCGCCCCATGCGGCGCCAGGCGGAACATCAGCTTCAACCACGCTTGCCGCCGCGATCCGTGCGCCCTCGCCGACGGTGCGATCGCGGCCGATCACACCGCGCTCACCCACGGTGACGAAATCTCCCAGCCGGGCGCAGTCCGATAAGGCGCCTCGCGCGGCAACGAAACAATGGCGACCGATTAGCACGTTATGCGCGATCCGCACCTGGTTGTCGATCTTGCTGCCTTCGCCGACGACCGTATCGCCGCCGTCGCCACGCTCGACCGTGGTGGCCTCGCCGATCTCCACGTCGTCCTGCAGAATGACGCGGCCGCGCTGGCTTGAGTTCCCCGAAGTGTTGCGGCCTGGCGGATCGCGGTGAGCGTCCCCGCCGATCACCGCCGCCGGCCGGATGCGCACACGGTTGCCGAGAAGCGCGTCGTGGATCACCGCGTTCGCGCCGATGAAGCTGTCGCGTCCGATCGCGACCCCCTCCCCGATCGTGGCGCCGGCGGAAATGAGCGTGCCGCGTCCGATCTCGGCGCGTGCCTCGACGACGGCGCCGGGCTCTACACGGACGCCGTCTTCCAAGAGCGCGGCCGGATGAATCGTGCCCGCGAGTGCAGGAGCCACGTCGGAACCGACCGGCGTGGAAGACGGAAGGAAGCGTGGATCAGCCATGCCCGCCGGAAAGACGCGGCCGCGCCTGTCTTGTATCAGAAGCGGGTTCCGCCGCCGAACCGGAAGAATTGCGTTTTGTCGTAGCCGTCCGACGTGATCACCTGCGCGAAGTCCGCCCGCAACGGTCCGAGGGGCGACGCCCAAAGGATCGACCCGCCGACCGAGGAGCGAATGTCTCCGGTGTCTAGGACGACTGACGGCGGGCTGACAGCCGCATCCGTGCCGAAGAGCGTGCCGGCATCGGCGAACACCGCACCCTTGAATCCGAGCTCCTTCGGAAGAATGGGGATGGGGAACTGCACCTCAGCGGTCCCGGCTGCATAGATTTGCCGCCAAGCGCATCGCCCGTCTTGGAGTCGCGCGGACCGAAGCCCGCCGATGCGAAGCCGCGAACAGTCTCGCCACCCTTAAAGAAGGAATCGAGCAGCCGGACATTCTGGCCAATGCCGAAGATCTGGCCGCCCTGCACCTTGATGAGCCCAATGACATTCCGATCCGGCAGAATCTCATGGAAATAGGTGCCAGAACCCGTCGTCCTGAGATAGGCGACGTCGCCACCGACGCCCGCGAATTCCTGCGTGAACTTCACATAGAAGCCGTCATGCGGATCTTTGGGATTGTCGAGCGAGTTGTAAACGAGCGAATAGTTGACTGAGGAGATGAGCGTGTCGCCAACGGACTGACAGATCGATAGCGAAATCGTGCCGTTGGCGCAGCCTGTTGCCGATGCGCTGATATTCTGGAGTTCGATCTGGTAGCCGGTCAGGATCGAGAAGTCCTCGGTGATCGGGAACCCGAAACCGATTCCACCGCCGGTGGATTCGAAGTCGTACGAACGGAAGCTGTTGGCGTCATTGACACGCCGAAACACATTCACCCCGGCGGAAATACGCCGCCCGAGGAAGTATGGGTCGGTGAAGCCGACCTCATAGGCCTTGCTGCTTGAGCCGCCGCTGACAGAAAGCCGAAGGTTGTAGCCACGGCCGAGGAAGTTCTTCTCCGTCAGCGAGATGTCGCCGACAGCGCCGTCCGATGTCGAATACCCGACACCGAAGGAAAGCTCGCCGGTCTGTTGCTCGACCACCGTCACCACAACAACGACACGGTCCTCCACCGAGCCCTGTTCGGTCGTGACAGTGACGGAGCTGAAATAGTTGAGCAGCTTGAGACGGCGCTCGGCTCGGTCGATCAGTACGCGGTTGAAGGCGTCGCCCTCGGCGAGATCGATCTCGCGGCGAATGACGTAGTCGCGCGTGCGGGTGTTCCCGCGGATATCGATGCGTTCCACATAGACCCGCGCGCCTTCGTCGACGACATACGTCACGCCGATCGTCAGCGTGTCAGGATCGCGGTCGAGACGCGGCGAAGCCTGCGCAAACGGGTAGCCGTGCCCGGCAAGGTAGAGCGTGATCCGTTCCAGCGACCGGTCGATATCGGAACTGGAGAAGACGTGGCCTTCGCGCGTGACGACCTGCCGCATGATGACCGACGGGTCGACGCCGGCAATCGTCGAATCGACGTTGACCGCGCCAAACCGGTAGCGCGGACCTTCGTTCATCGTGAAAGTGATGAAGAAGCTGTTGCGCGCGCGATCGAGCTCCGCCACCGAGGACACGACCTGGAAGTCGGCGAAACCCCGGTCGAGATAGTATTTACGCAGCTTCTCCTCGTCGGAGGACAGCCGATCGGGATCGTAGCTGTCGTAGCCGCGGATAAAGCTCATGATGCCGGAGCGCTGCGTGGCGATGACGCCGCGAAGCCGCGCGTCGCCGAAGGCATGGTTGCCGATGAAGGTCACGCCGGACACCCCCGTCTTGGGGCCTTCCGTGACCACGAAGACGAGGTTTACGCGGTTGTTCGCGAGCTGGATCGTCTGCGGCGTGACCGAGGCCTGGAACCGGCCCGTGCGTCGATAGAGTTCCAGAATGCGCCCGACGTCGACTTGAACTTTTGCGCGTGTGAAGACGCCACGCGGAGCCGACTGGACCACACTTGCAAGTTGCTCATCCTTGAACTTCTTGTTGCCCTCGAACGCCACTTCGTTGATGATCGGGTTCTCCACCACGATCACCAGAAGCGTCGCCCCGCGCACATTGAGATTGACGTCGGCGAAAAGACCGGTGTCGAACAGCGCCTTGAGCGAGGCGTCTTCCTCGCGGCTACCGAAGTTCTGCCCCGGCCGGATCAGGAGGTAGGCGCGAATCGTGTCGCCATCGACGCGCTGATTCCCCTGCACGTCGATCCGGCTCACGACGGTCGCCTGGGCGGTCGAGCCCACGACCGCGGTTCCGAAAAGCGTCGCAGCGAAAATCAGCAGCGTTGCCAGGAGGTTCTGGGGAAGGCGGCGGCTCGGTGTCACTCGCATTGGCGGCTTTTTCTGCTCTTCGTTGACACAAAATATCTTGCGAGGCGCCGCACGCGGCCGTCCCCCTCCGAAGCTATTGCAGGGTTTTGAGGCGCTTTCAATGTGACCACTCGGGCCCATCCCCCCTTTTCGTCGCCCAGTGGCCTTTGGGCAACGTCGCCTAACCACCTACGAATTCACGAAAATTCCTGAAATATTCGCGATGTCGTTGAAGGTGACGAAGATGAACAACATGATCACCAGGGCAAAGCCGATGCGGAACCCGAGATCCTGCACCTTCGGGCTCAGCGGACGACCGCGAACCGCCTCGATCACGTAGAAGAAGAGATGCCCGCCATCGAGCATCGGGACCGGGAAAAGATTGAAAAGCCCGATGGAGACCGAGAGCACGGCGGCGAGATAGATCAGGCCCGGAATTCCACCCGACGAGACGACGGCGCCCGACACCTGCCCGATCCGAATCGGACCGGAAAGCTGGTCGGCGCTCTCCCGCCCCCGGACGAGGCGACCGATGTAGGTCAACGTCCGATCGACGATGTTGTAAGTCTCCTTGGCGCCCTCGACCACCGCAGTCAGCGGGCCGTCGCGCTGGAAGTCGCCCATCGGCGCGGTGATTCCAAGGACGCCGATCTTGTGCGTTCCACCCATCCGGTCGGGCTGCTCGCTCCGCTCCGGCGTCGCCGCGAGCGTGATGTCCCGGCCGTTCCGGTCGACCACGATGGAAAGCGTCTCGTCGGCCGCGAGCATGACGATGCCCTGCAGGTCGGTGAACGTGTCGATTCGCCGGCCGTCGACGCTGACGATGCGGTCGCCGGGCAGGATGCCGGCGCGCTCCGCCGCGCTCCCCGCCAGCACGGTCTCCGCAACGGGAAGCGTGTGCGGCCGGCCGATCACCACGAAGAGCGCCGCGAAGACGACAATCGCGAGCAGGAAGTTCGCCGCCGGACCCGCGGCGACGACCAGGGCCCGCTTCCACACCGGCGCGAAATGGAAGAGCCCCTCGCGCTCTGAGGGCGGTGTCGCTTCCAGGACCTCAGGATCGGGGAAGCTCGCGGCGTTCTCGTCCCCCTCGAAGCGGACATAGCCGCCGAGCGGTATTGCGGAGAGCTTCCAGCGCGTGCCGCGGCGGTCGGTGAAGCCGGCGAGCTCACGCCCGAAACCGATAGAGAAAGCGGCGACGCGGATGCCGCACCACCGGGCCACAAGGAAATGGCCCATTTCGTGGAAGAACACGACGGCGGTAAGGACGACGAGCGCCGGAACGACGTTATCGGCGATCACGCTCGGAATATGGGCGAGGAAATCCATCTTACCCTTTGTTATCGCTCAAGCTGCGGCGGAGCGCCGCTTGAGATCTGCGCGCGCGATCTTGCGCGCCACGGTGTCGAGCGCGAATGCCTCTTCCACACTGGTCGGTTCCCGCAGCAATCCTTCGCTTTCAGCCGCCGTCAAGACGATTTCCACCATGCGCGGTATGTCAGTAAATGCGATTCGGCCGCCGAGAAAGGCCTCTACGGCGATTTCATTGGCGGCGTTGAGGACGGTGGTCGCGCCGTCGCCCCGCTTCAGCGCCTCGAGCGCCAGGCGAAGCGCCGGGAAGCGCTCGGTGTCGGCGCGCTCGAAAGTGAGCTGGCCGACGTCCGCGAGGTCGAGCGTCGCCACCGGTTCGCGCACTCGCTCCGGCCAATGCAGGCAATAGCCGATCGGCCGCCGCATGTCGGCGGCGCCAAGTTCCGCGTGGACGGAACCGTCGCGGAAGGTGACGAGCGCGTGCACCACCGACTGCGGATGCACGAGCACATCGAGCGCCTCCGGCGCCAGGCCGAAGAGGTGATGCGCCTCGATCAGCTCCAGGCCCTTGTTCATCAGCGTCGCGGAATCGACGGAAATCTTCGCCCCCATCGACCATGTCGGATGCGCGACGGCCTGCTGTGGGGTTGCCTCCGCGATGCGTTCCTTCGACCAGGAGCGGAACGGGCCGCCCGACGCAGTCAGCGTATAGGTGCGGATGTCGGCCGGGTCGCGCCGGTCGATAAGCTGGTAGAGCGCGTTGTGCTCCGAATCGACTGGCAGCACACGGACGTTGTGTTCGCGCGCCAGCGCCATGAAAGCCTTCCCGGCGCAGACCAGGCACTCCTTGTTGGCGAGCGCGATGTCGCTACCGGCGCGGATTGCCGCCGCGGTCGCCTTGAGGCCCGCCGCTCCGACGATCGCGGAAAGAACCATGTCGACCGGCTCCGCCGCGACATCCTCCACCGCGTCAAGTCCCGCCGCTGCCGTGATGCCCGATCCGAAGAGCGCGTCGCGAAGCGCCTTGAGATGCGCCTCGTCCGCGACGACGGCACGCTTGGCGCCGAGCGCGCGCGCCGTTTTGGCCAGCTTCTCCGCATTGGAATTGGCGGTGACCGCGTGCACGGTGAACCGGCCGGACGCGGTGCGGATAACGTCGGCGGCGCTGTCGCCGATCGAACCGGTCGCTCCGAGCAGCGTTATCCGGCGGGTCAAAGCGCGCTCCCCGCCGACGGTAGGGCATCGGCCGGCAGAGCGAGCAAGCCTGCCCCGAGTCCCAGCGCCGCGATGAGCCACGCGAGTGCCGCCGCGCCGAAAAGCCCGTCCACCCGGTCTAGCACGCCGCCATGGCCGGGAATGATTGCGCCGGAATCCTTCGCGCCGAACTTCCGCTTCACCGCCAACTCGAAAAGGTCGCCGGCCTCAGCCGCGATCGAAAGCGGTGCGGCGAGAAGCACGCCGGACCAGAAGCCGGCGGTGCGCGTCAACGCGGCGAGGATGCCCCCGGCGATAAGCGCCGCGGCAAACCCGCCGAGCGCGCCGGACCAGGTCTTCTTCGGCGAGACGCGTTGCCAGAGCTTCGGGCCTCCGATGGCGCGTCCGGCAAAGAAGGCCGCGATATCAGTCGTCCAGACGACGATCAGAATGAAGAGGACCGCTATCCAGCCCGACGGCGCTTCGCGCAGGAGCAGGAAGCCCGCGCACGGCACGGAGACATAGAGAAGACCGAGACCGATCCATCCGATTGGGCGCGAACGCAGGCCTGCGAGGAGAGCCAGAAGCGTCGGCACGCCGATTAGTGCAGCCGCCCATCGCGGGTCGAACTGGAGCGCAAGCAGGCCGGCGGCGAGCAGGATCGCGGCTGCGACACGCAACGGCCGATCGGATGCCCCGCCGATCGTCGCCCATTCCCAAAGCCCAAGCGCGCCCACGATGGCCACGAGCACCGCGAAAGGCATCCCCCCGAAGGCAAGCGCGGCAAGCGCGATTGGTGCCAGAACGGCCGCTGATGCAACGCGCGTCTGAAGCTCTGTCACGTTTGCGGTCCACGCTCCGTCAACCGCCAACGACGCCTCCGTAACGGCGTTCCCGGGACGCAAACTCGTTGAGCGCGCTCTCGAACTCGGCCTCCCCGAATTCCGGCCACAGAACCGGAAGGAAGATGAACTCCGCGTAGGCGGCCTGCCAGAGCAGGAAATTGCTGATGCGCTTTTCCCCCGACGTGCGAATGATGAGGTCCGGGTCCGGGATGCCGACCGTGTCGAGCGCCTGCTCGAACCGGTCGTGATCGATCTCGCTCGGCGAGATCTCCCCGCGCGCCACGCGCTCGGCGAGACGGCGGGCGGCGCGAACGATCTCGTCGCGGGCGCCGTAATTGAAGGCGACGATGAGCTGCAGCCCGCGATTGCCGCTCGTCAGCTCTTCAGCCTCCTCGATCAGCACCCGAATGTCGGCGGGGATCGCATCGCGGTCGCCGATCACGCGCACCTTGACGCTGTTGCGGTTGAGCTCGGCAAGGTCGCTGCGGATGAAAAGCCGCACGAGATTGAAGAGACCCTGGATTTCGTCGGCGGGGCGCGACCAGTTCTCCGACGAGAAGCTGAACAATGTCATATGGCGGATGCCGCGGCGGACCGCGTAGCGAACGGCGCCGCGCAACGCCTCTACGCCACGACGGTGTCCCTCGCCGCGCGGCAGGCCGTGCGCGTGCGCCCAGCGGCCGTTGCCATCCATGATGATGCCGACATGGCGCGGCAACGGGCCAGGAAAACCTGTCGCCTCGTCGCCGTGGAGCTCAAGCTCGGCGGCGGTGCTTTCAGCAAGCGAGGTTGTGGCACGGTTCGGCAAACGGGTTATACCTGTACGATCTCGCGTTCCTTGGCCGCCAGCGTCTCGTCGATTTCCTTGATCGCGGCGTCGGTCAGCTTCTGCAACGCGTCAGACTGGGCGTGGGTGTCGTCGAGGCTGTGATGGCCATCCTTCTCGAACTTCTTGAGGGTGTCCATGCCATCCTTGCGAACGTGACGAACGGCAATCCGCGCCTGTTCGGCATATTTGTGCGCAACCTTGACCATTTCCTGACGGCGCTCGGCGTTTAGCTCAGGAATCGGAATGCGCAGAAGCTGCCCTTCCATGATGGGATTGAGCCCAAGATTGGCGTCGCGGATGGCGCGGTCGACGGCACCCACCACTGCCTTGTCCCAAACCTGCACGGAAAGCATGCGCGGCTCCGGCACGTTGACCGTCGCCACCTGATTAATCGGCATTTGCGAGCCGTAAGCGTTGACCGTCACCGGATCGAGCAGATTCGGTGAAGCACGCCCGGTGCGCAGCCCCGAAAGCTCCGTCTTCAAGACCGAAATCGCGCCATGCATCCGCCGCTCGAGGTCTGTGAAGTCGAGCCCTTCTTCCGCCATTGGTCCGTTCCCTTCCCTTCCTCGGTTTACCCCGACGACTAACCGGCGGAAACAAGGGTGCCAACGGCTTCTCCCGCGACGATCCTCGCCAGGGCTCCCGGCTCATGAACGTTGAAGACGATTATCGGTAGTCCGTTGTCCCGGGCAAGGGCAAAGGCTGCCGTGTCCATGACCGCCAGACCCTTGGAAATGGCCTCCTGGAAGGTCACGTGCTCGTAGCGCACGGCGCTCGGGTCGCGGCGCGGATCGGCGGAATAGACGCCGTCCACCTGGGTTCCCTTGAGAAGCGCGTCGCATTCGAGCTCGAGCGCCCGGAGCGCCGCGCCGCTATCGGTGGTGAAAAATGGGTTTCCCGTGCCGCCGGCAAGCACGACGATGACCTTCCGACTCATATGCCAGGCGGCGCGGCGGTGCACGTAGGTCTCGCAGATCGACGGCATCTCGATCGCAGAAAGGGCCCGCGCCTCCAGGCCCTCGCGCACCAGCGCAGCTTCCAGCGCCAGCGCGTTCATGACGGTGGCGAGCATGCCCATGTGGTCGCCGGTGACGCGGTCGCCGCCCTTGGCGGAGACGGCGACGCCGCGAAACAGGTTGCCGCCCCCGATGACAACTGCGACTTCGGTGCCGTTGCGGGCCACGTCCGCGATTTCCCCCGCGAAACGCCCGAGCGCGGCATCATCGATCCCGAAGGCCAAGTCTCCGAGCAGCGCCTCCCCCGAAAGCTTGAGCAATATCCGCCTGGGCTTTGGCCTCGGGGGCATTTTTACCTCGCACCTCGCGGGGAAGAATCCGCCGCGTCGTCCGCATAAGACAAGGGCGCCGACAAGTCACGTCGGCGCCCCTGGAAAATCACGATCTTTCGGGCAATTGCGAGGCGAGGCTCAATCGCCGTCCGCATCCTTCTGGATGCCTTCGCCGAGTCGAAAAGCGACGAAATCCGTCACCATGACCGGTGCCCCGACATCCTTGGCGGCGTCCTTCAGGACCGCTTCGACCGTGCGCTCGGAATCCATCACGAAGGCCTGCTTCATGAGGGTGGATTCCTCGTAGAACTTGCGCAGGCGGCCCTCCACCATCTTCTCGATGATGGCCTCCGGCTTGCCGGATTCACGCGCCTGCTCGGCGAAGATCGCGCGCTCGCGCCGGATCGTCTCCGGATCGAGGCGATCGGAATCGACCGCGAGCGGGGCCGCCGCCGCGACATGCATCGCGATCTGCCGGCCGAGCGCGGCAAGCTTCTCCGCGTCGCCGTCCGACTTCATCCCGACGAGCACGCCGATCTTGCCGAGGCCCGGCGCGATCGCCGCATGCACGTAGCTTGCGACAACGCCCTTATCGACGGTGACGAGAGCCGAGCGGCGCAGCGTCATGTTCTCGCCGATCGTGGCGACGGCCTCGGTGATCGCGGTCTCGACCGTCGAGCCGCCCGCTACGGGCGCCTTCAGGACCGCCTCAAGCGAGCCGTCGGTCGTAAGCGCCGCGTCTGCGACCGCCTTCACCAGGGACTGGAACTGGTCGTTGCGCGAGACGAAGTCCGTCTCCGAGTTGAGCTCCACGATGGCGGCGCGGTTGCCCGAGCCCGCCACGGCGATGAGGCCCTCAGCCGCGACGCGGCCGGCCTTCTTCGCCGCCTTGGCGAGACCCTTGGTGCGGAGCCAGTCGACGGCCGCGTCCATGTTGCCGCTGGTTTCGCTCAGCGCGGCCTTGCAGTCCATCATGCCGACGCCGGTCTTCTCACGCAGCTCCTTCACCATCTGCGCTGTGATGGCCATAAAGCTATCCTTTCAATCGTCTTGAATTGCCTGGATGCGCGCCTTGTCAGGTGGCGGCGCCAAGCTCCGAACCTTCCGGTGCGCCCTCGGCGGCAGCGGCCGCCGGTTCGACGGCGACGGCCTCGGCCTCAAGCGTCGGTTCCGTCGGAACCTCTTCCGACTCCCCGATGTCGACGCCCTTCTCGCCCTGGCCGCGCGAAATGCCGTCGATGGCGGCGCGCGCGATCAGATCGCAGTAGAGCGCGACCGCCCGGCCGGCGTCGTCGTTGCCCGGGATCGGGAACGTGATCCCGTCCGGATCGGAGTTCGTATCGACCACCGCCGCGATCGGAATGCCGAGCCGCCGCGCCTCCGCGATCGCAATCAACTCCTTGTTGGTGTCGATGACGAAGAGCAGGTCGGGCACGCCGCCCATGTCCCTGATGCCGCCGAGCGAGCGGGTCAGCTTCTCACGCTCGCGCGTGAGCGACAGCCGCTCCTTCTTGGTCAGGCCCTGGGCGCCTTCCTCGAGCAGCGAGTCGAGATTGCGCATCCGCTCGATCGACTTGGAGATCGTCTTCCAGTTGGTCAGCGTTCCGCCGAGCCAGCGGGAGTTGACGTAATACTGAGCGGAGCGCCGCGCCGCGTCGGCGAGCACCTCAGCCGCCTGCCGCTTGGTGCCGACGAAGAGGATGCGGCCGCCTTTGGCGACGGTGTCGCTCACCTGCTGCAGCGCGCGAAAGAGCATCGGCACGGTCTGCGCCAGGTCGATGATATGGATGTTGTTGCGGGCGCCGTAGATGAACGGCCCCATCTTCGGGTTCCAGCGGTGTGTCTGGTGACCGAAATGCACGCCAGCCTCAAGCAGCTGGCGCATCGAGAAGTCGGGAAGCGCCATAATATTCTCCGGTTTTTTCCGCCGCGGGAATGGCAAAAGCCAAAAGGCCAGTGCCACCGGAAAGCCGGTCAAGGCTTCGTGCCCGCGTGTGAGATGGCGCGGATATAGGCGAGAGAGCGCGGTTTTGCAATCGCTTCGGCGGCTTGCATTGCCTCAGATTGACCGGTTTTTCGCGGTTGGAAGGAACGCTCGATCTTTGCGCCCGCCTCCCGTGTCGCCGGAACCGCCCCCGACAGAGACTGAAACCCCGCATCGCGCCCGGCCGGTCGCTGTCCCGGCGAGCCTCGGCGGGACGGGTCTCGGCGCGCTGCGGCGCCCGGGGCTGGCGGTTTCCGCCGCGATCCATGCCGTCTTGCTGGTCGCGGCCTTCCTTCTGCTGCCGCAACCCTCGCCACCACGCGTGCCCGAGCCGGAGAGCATCGAGGTCGAGCTGGTAACGACCGCGCCGCCTCCGGAGGCTCCTCCGGTGGAAGCTCCGCCGGCTCCCGCTGACCAAGCGGCTCTGCCCGTTCCTCCCCCGGAGCCGCCTCCCCCGGTCATGCCGAAGCTCGTGCACGCCAACCGGATCCTCTCCGGCAGCGCGCTCAACGTCGAGGAGAGGACCGCGCTCGGGACGCTCCGCCGCGACGCGCGCTTCGAGCAGCTCTGCGGCGTGGAGGCGATGGAGCAGATCGCGGCGAGCGAGCCGGCGTTCAAACCGGAGCAGACCATCGCCTATCTCACCGCCGACACGGAGGTCGACGGCGATACGCTGACCGCATCCGGCGCCGCGTTCCTGAGCGCAGGTCACTGGTATCGGCTGGCCTTCAAATGCCGCACGACGGCGGACCGCCGGAAGGTCGTCTCCTTCGACTTCGCGACAGGAGACCAGGTTCCCGACGACGATCCGCGGCTGCCGGCCGGCGACAGCGATTGAGCGCGGAGGCTAGCCCATCTCCACGTGCACGACGCCGGGCACCGCCTTGATGGCGCCGGCGACCTGCGGGGTGACGCGGTACTGGCCGGGGAGCCTCACCTCCACCTCGCGGCCGCTCGTCATGACGATGACGGAGACCGACCCCTCGCCTTCCGCGAGCCGGCTCGCCAGCCGCTCGATCGGCTCCGGCGCGTCGAGGAAGACACGGATCGTGTGCGCCTTCTTCGCGGCAAGCTGCTCCAGCGGCTCCAGGTTCTGGATGCGCGCGCGAACCTCCTCCGTCTCCGGGTCAAACTCGCCGCCGATCTGCACGAAGAGCGAATGGCCGGGCTCCAGAAGCTCGCGCCACTCGGTGAGCTTCTCCTGATAGACGGTCGCCTCGAACTGCATCGTCGGATCGGAGAACATGACAATGCCGATCCGCCCGCCCGTCCGCGTGCGCCGCTCCTGGCGGCTGACGACGGTGGCCGCCACCTTGGCGGTGAACTGCCGGCTCGTGCGCAGCCGATCGAGGAACGCCTTCCAGGTGAGCCCGCCGCGCGATTCCGACAGCGCCGCGTAATCGTCGATCGGATGGGCGGAGAGGTAGGTGCCGATCGCGGCGAACTCGCGCTGCAGCCGCTCCGCCTGCGGCCACGGCTCGGCGGCGACAAAGAAGAGCCGGGTCGGCTCGCCGGAACCGCCGAAGAGGTCGAAATTGCCGCTCGCGGCGCGCTCCGTCCGCTCCTGTGCGGCGGCAAGCACGCGCCCGACATTCTCGAAGACCTTGGCGCGGTCCGCGTCGAGGCTGTCGAAGGCCCCGGCCTGCGCCAGGCATTCCAGCGCCTTGCGGTTCAGGATCTGCGGGTCGATGCGCGCGGCGAAGTCGGCAAGGTCGGCGAAGGGCCTGTCGCCGCGCACCGTCACCAGGTGCTCCACGGCGTGCGCGCCGACCCCCTTCAAAGCCGCGAGCGCGTAGACGATCTGCCCGTCCGCCACCTCGAACTTGACGCCGGAGCGGTTCACGTCGGGCGGCACCACCTCGATGCCCAGCCGCCGCGCCTCCAGGCGGAATTCATTGAGCTTGTCGGTGTTGTTCATGTCGAGCGTCATCGACGCCGCCAGGAACTCCACCGGACAGTTCGCCTTCAAATACGCCGTCTGGTAGGCGATCAGCCCATAGGCGGCGGCGTGTGACTTGTTGAAGCCGTAGCTCGCGAACTTGGCCACCAGATCGAAGATCACCACCGCGTCGGCATAGACGACGCCGCGCTCCACCGCGCCGTCGACGAAGCGCTCACGCTGCGCGTCCATCTCCGACTTGATCTTCTTGCCCATGGCGCGGCGCAGGAGGTCCGCCTCGCCCAGCGAATAGCCGGAGAGCGACTGCGCGATCTGCATCACCTGCTCCTGGTAGATGATGACGCCGTAGGTCTCCTTCAGGATCGGCTCGAGCAGCGGGTGCAGATAGTCGACATGCTCCTCGCCGTGCTTGCGGCGATTGTAGAGCGGGATGTTGTCCATCGGGCCGGGGCGGTAGAGCGCGACCAGCGCGATCAGATCCTCCAGCCGGTCGGCTTTCATCCCGACCAGCGCCCGGCGCATGCCCTGCCCTTCCACCTGGAACACGCCGACCGTCTCGCCGCGCGCCAGCATCGCGAAGCTCGGAGGATCGTCGAGCGGCAGCGCGGCGAGATCGACGTCGATGCCGCGGCGGCGGATCAGCTCGACTGCGTGCTCAAGCACCGTCAGCGTCTTCAGGCCGAGGAAGTCGAACTTGACGAGCCCCGCCTGCTCCACCCACTTCATGTTGAACTGCGTCACGGGAAGGGTTGAGCGCGGATCGCGGTAGAGCGGCACCAGCTCTTGCAGCGGGCGATCGCCGATCACGATGCCGGCGGCGTGCGTCGAGGCGTGGCGGTAGAGCCCTTCCAGCTTCATGGCGATCGTCAGCAGCCGATCGACGACCGGCTCCTGCTTGCGCGCCTCCTCGAAGCGCGGCTCGCCCTCGATCGCCTTCTCCAGCGTCACCGGATTGGCGGGATCGGCCGGCACCAGCTTGCAGAGGCGATCGACCTGTCCGTAGGGCATTTCGAGCACGCGCCCGACGTCGCGCAGCGCCGCGCGCGCCTGCAGCGTCCCGAACGTGATGATCTGGGCGACGCGGTCGGCGCCGTAGCGCTCGGCGACGTAGGCGATCACCTCGTCGCGCCGTTCCTGGCAGAAATCGATGTCGAAATCCGGCATCGACACGCGGTCGGGATTGAGGAAGCGCTCGAAGAGGAGGCCGAAGCGCAAGGGATCGAGGTCGGTGATCGTGAGCGACCAGGCGACCACCGATCCGGCGCCTGAGCCGCGTCCCGGTCCAACCGGAATGCCGCGCGCCTTCGCCCACTTGATGAAGTCGGCGACGATCAGGAAATAGCCCGGATATTTCATGGTCGCGATGACGTCGAGCTCGAAGGCCAGACGCGCGCGATAATCCTCTTCCTCGAAGCCGGGCGCGGTCCCGAGCGCCGCGAGACGCCGCGTCAGCCCCTCCTCCGCCTGGCGCCGAAGCTCAGCCGCCTCCTCATGCTCCGCCGTCTCCACGTCGCTCGCCTTGGACGCAAAGCGCGGCAGGATCGGCTGCACGACATGCGGCCGCGAATGGCAACGGCGCGCGATCTCGACCGTGTTCTCAAGTGCCTCCGGCACGTCGGAGAAGCGGGCGATCATCTCAGCGCGGCTGGCGAAGTGATGTTCAGGCGTGATGCGCCGCCGATCGTCGGCGGAGATGAGCCTCCCCTCCGCGATGGCGAGAAGCGCGTCATGGGCTTCGTAGTCGTCGGCGCGCGGGAAGAAGGGCTCGTTGGTGGCGACGAGCGGCAGATCCATCGCATAAGCAAGGTCGACCACCGCCGGCTCGGCCTGGCGCTCGACATCCATGCCGTGCCGCTCAAGCGTCACGTAGAGCCGGTCGCCGAAGACGGCCTTCAGCGCTTCGAGCCGCGTCCCGGCGAGCACCGTCTCGCCCTCCGCCAGGATCGGATAGAGCGCCCCATCATGGCCGCCGGTCATCGCGATCGTGCCGGCTGAGGCCGCCGCAAGCGTTTCAAGCGCGATCGGCTCCGCCCGCCCCGCATCGCCGAGATAGAAGTCGGTGACGAGCTTGATCAGCCCGCGGTAACCGTCATCGTTGGCGGCGAGGAGAAAGAGCGGCGCGACGTGGCGCGACTTCCGGTGCGGCCCGGGCCGGCGCGTCTCAAGGTCGGCCTCCGGCTCGAAGCGGATCGGAAGCTTGCAGCCGACGATGGGCTGAATGCCCTTCTCCGCCGCCTTCTCGGAGAACTCCAGCGCGCCGAAGAGGTTCGCCGTGTCGGTGACCCCGACTGCCGGCATGCCGTCCTGCGCCGCGAGCTTCACGAGCGTGGCGAGCGGCAGCGCCCCTTCCAACAGCGAATAGGCCGAATGGCAATTGAGATGGATGAAGCGCGGCGATTCCAAGGTGCGGTCCTCTCAGGACGGGATTAGACCCTCCAGGGCCCTGAGCACAGGGGCGTGACGCGCAATCCCCCGTTCTCGGCCGCGCAGTCCGCCGCCCTCAGAATTTCTCCACCCAGGGCCGAAGCTCCACCTCCCAGGTCCAGGCGCTCTTCGGCTGGCGGAGGATGCTGAGATAGGTGGCGGCAATAGCGTCGGGGTCGAGCATCGAATTGGGATTGTCCGGCGGCTCGGTGCGGCCCGGATTGCGGATGGCGCCGTCGATCACGAAATGCGCCACGTGAATTCCCTGTGGCTGCAGCTCCCGCGCCATGCTCTGCGCAAGGCCGCGCAGCGCGAACTTGCCCATGGCGAAGGGCGCGGACTGCGCATAGCCCTTCACGCTGGCCGAAGCGCCGGTGAAAAGGATCGCACCGAACCGCTTCGGAAGCATCCGCTTGGCCGCCTGCTGCCCGACAAGAAAGCCGCCGAAGGCGCTGACGGTCAACGCCCGCGCGACTTCGCTTGGATCGAGATCGACAAGCGGCCCGCGCACCCGTCCGCTCGCATTGTAGATGACGACGTCGGGCGAACCGACTTGCTGCTCAACGTCGGCGAAGAGCCGCGCGACCTCGTGGGGATCGGATGCATCGCAGGCGAAGGCGCGCGCGCCGGTCTCGCCCGCGAGCGGCGCGAGCTTGTCCGGGTTCCGCGCGGCAAGCGCGACTTTCATGCCTTCGCGCGAAAGCAGGCGCGCGAGCGACGCGCTGAGCCCCGATCCCGCGCCGACGATCAGTACCGTCTCGTAGCGTTGGTCCGCCATCGCGCCTATCTCATGTCCGCGGGGACGATGGCGCCGTCCTTGATCGTGACCGTGCGATCCATCTCCGCGGCAAGCGCGTAATTGTGGGTGGCGATCAGGGCGGCGAGGCCCGACTCACGCACCAGCGAGCGCAACGCCGCGAAGACGTGGTCGGCCGTGTGCGGATCCAGATTTCCGGTCGGCTCGTCGGCAAGGAGCAGGCGCGGCGCGTTGATGACGGCGCGCCCGATCGCGACACGCTGCTGCTCCCCGCCGGAAAGCTCCGCCGGGCGATGCGACGCACGGGAATCGACGCGAAGATAGGCGAGGAGCTCCATTCCTCGCTTCTCCGCCTCGCGCTTCGGCAGCCCCGCGATCATCTGCGGCAGGACGAGGTTCTCCAGCGCCGAGAACTCCGGCAGCAGATGGTGGAACTGGTAGACGAAGCCGATCTGCCGCCGGCGCAGCGCCGTGCGTCCGTCGTCGCCGAGCTGCGAGGCGGCTTCGCCCGCAATCAGCACCTCGCCGGAATCGGGATGCTCGAGCAGGCCAGCGATATGGAGGAGCGTCGACTTGCCTGCTCCCGACGGCGCGACAAGCGCCACCATCTCGCCGACCGCCACGGAGAGATTTGCATCCTTCAGGACGGGAAGCATACCGGAGCCGGTCTTGTAGGCGCGGCTGACGTCTTCAAGCGCCAGCGCGGCTTGGCGCGCGGCGCCCTTGAGCGAGCCGGCCAGCGGGCTCTCGGCGACGACGTCCTGGGCGACGTCCTCGCTCATTCGTAACGCAGCGCCTCGACCGGATCGAGCCGCGCAGCGCGCCACGCCGGGTAGATCGTGGCGAGATAGGAGAGCGCCAGCGACAAAAGCGCGATCGCGGTCGTTTCGGCCGGGTCCATGTCAGCCGGCAGCGTCGAGAGGAAATAGAGCTCAGGCGAGAAGATCTCGGTGCGCGTGATCCAGGAGATGACCTCGCGCAGGGATTCGATGTTGGCGCAGATGATCGTGCCGATGATGAGACCGGCAAGCGTGCCCACCGTCCCGATCGAGGCGCCGGTGATGAAGAAGACGCGCATGATCGCACCTTTCGTCGCGCCCATGGTCCTCAGAATCGCGATATCGCGCCCCTTGTCCTTCACCAGCATGATGAGGCCGGAGATGATGTTGAGGGCGGCGACGAGCACGATCAGCGTCAGGATCGTGAACATCACGTTCCGCTCCACCTGCAGCGCGCTGAAGAACGTGACGTTGCGCATGCGCCAATCCGTCGTGAAGACCGGCCGCCCGGCCGCCTTCTCGACGACCGCGCGCATCTCGCCGACATGGTCGGGATCGTCCAGATAGACCTCCACCGCCTGCGCCTTGTCGGGCGAGTTGAAATAGAGCTGGGCCTCGGAGAGCGGCATGAAGACGTAGGTGGAATCGTATTCCGACATGCCGATCTGGAAGATCGCGACTACCGGATACGACTTGATGCGGGGCGACGTGCCAAGCGGCGTGATTGCGCCGCGCGGCGCGATCAGCATGACCTTGTCGCCGACATTGACGCCGAGCGCGCTCGCGAGGCCGGTCCCGATCGCGATGCCGCCGGAATTATCGAAATCGATGAGGCCGCTGCCGTTCTCCACGCTGCCGGATATCTTCTCCATCCCGAGGAGGTCGGGGCCGCGTATGCCACGTACCAGCACGCCGGAGCTTCCCGTGCTCGGCCCGGAGGCGAGCGCCTGGCCCTCGATGATCGGCATCGCCGCCTTCACGCCCGGCACGGCGGAGATGCGCTTCGCGACTTCGTCATAGTCGGTCAGGTCGCTCTCGATCGGCTGCACGATGATGTGGCCGTTGATGCCGAGGATCTTGTCGAGGAGCTCGGCGCGGAAGCCGTTCATCACCGCCATCACGACGACCAGCGTGGCGACGCCGAGCATGATGCCGAGAAAGGAGAAGCCGGCGATGACAGAGATAAAGGCTTCCTTGCGGCGCGGGCGCAGGTAGCGGCGCGCCAGGATCCATTCGAACGCCGCAAAAGGCCGCGTCGCTTTTATCTTGCCGGACGCGGCTTGCGCCATGTCAGTCCTCCCCGGCGAGTCGCGCGACCAGGCTGTTCACCGCGGCGTCGACAGAGAGCGTCTCGCGCTCTCCCGTTCGCCGCCGCTTGATCTCGACTTCGCCTTCCTTGGCGCCGCGCGGCCCGACAATCACCTGCCACGGCAGCCCGATCAGGTCCATCGAGGCGAACTTCGCCCCCGCACGCTGGTCGATATCGTCGTATAGCACCGAAATGCCTGCCGCTTCGAGCCGCGACATCAAACCGCCGGCGACTTCGTCGGTCAGCGTGTCTCCAGGCTTCAAGTTGATCAGGGCGACGTCGAACGGCGCCACGCTCTCCGGCCAGATGATCCCGGCCTCGTCGTGGCTCGCCTCGATGATCGCGCCGACGAGCCGCGAGACGCCGATCCCGTAGGAGCCCATATGCACCGCATGCTCCGCGCCGTCCGGCCCGGTCACGCGCCCACGCATGGGAGCCGAATACTTCTCGCCGAAGTAAAAGACGTGGCCGACCTCGATGCCGCGCGCGGTAACGCGGCGCTCCTCCGGTAGCGCCTCAAACGGCACGGGATCGTGCTTCTCGTCGGTCGCCGCATAGGGCGCGGTCCAGCGATCGACGATCGGCGAAAGGTCCGCGGTGAAATCCGTGTCTTCCCCCGGCACCTCGAACGCGAGCAGGTCGCGGTCGCAGAAGACGGCGCTTTCGCCCGTCTCCGCGAGGATGACGAATTCGTGGCTCATGTCGCCGCCAATCGGCCCGGAATCGGCGCGCATGGGAATCGCCTTCAGGCCGAGCCGCGCGAACGTCCTCAGGTAGGCGACGAACATCCGGTTATACGCGGCGCGCGCGCCCTCGAAGTCGAGGTCGAAGGAATAGGCGTCCTTCATCAGGAACTCGCGCCCGCGCATGACGCCGAAACGGGGCCGCACCTCGTCCCGGAACTTCCACTGTATGTGGTAAAGGTTGAGCGGCAAATCGCGATACGACCGCACGTAGGCGCGGAAGATGTCCGTAACCATCTCCTCGTTGGTCGGGCCGTAGAGCATGTCGCGCTCGTGCCGGTCGACGATCCGCAGCATTTCCTTTCCGTAATCCTCGTAGCGCGAGGATTCGACCCAGAGATCGGCCGGCTGGATCGTTGGCATCAGCAATTCCAGGGCGCCGGACCGGTCCTGTTCTTCGCGCACGATCTGCTCGATCTTCTTCAAAACGCGGAAACCGAGCGGTAGCCAAGAATAGATGCCGGCTGCCTGCTGCCTGAGCATGCCGGCGCGCAACATCAGCCGATGCGAGACGATCTCAGCCTCTTTCGGCGTTTCTTTCAGGATGGGCAGGAAATAGCGGGAGAGCAGCATGGGCCGTGAATCGCCGTGGCTTTTGCCGGACATGATCGTATCGAACCCGGCTTGGCAAGACTTCAACCGCGGAGGCGAATTTCGCGCTCTTTTCGGTTGCGATAAAATAGGGCACCGCGCCAAATTTTTCGGCAGGAACGCGGAAGGGTAGTGACAGGCGTTTTTTGATCGGCTATGGTCGTTTTTCTAAGAAGGTGCCCTGACACCGAATACTCGCGGTCCAAGTCTTGGGAGGACTTCATCATAAGGCGCCTAAGCGCTCCAGTGATGAGCGGCTAATCGCGAAGGTCTCGAGCAAGGCTATGCCTTGCTCTTTTTCTTTTTGGGGCTCCGTTTTTTCTTTCTGCCGACCTCAGCGCACCAGATCTTCCAAGGTCAGGTGATACACGTTGAAATAGATATAGAACCCGCTGAAGATTATCGTCGCGAGAACGGTGGTCGCGAGCGCCTTTACCAGAAGCCGCGGTTTGACCGGGGCGCCGGCCTCGGTTCCGGGCGCCACCTCGTCGGTTTCGTGCTGGCTTTTCACGCCGAACGGCAGCGTCAGGAACAGGCACAGCCACCAGATCACGAAATAAACGGCGATGGACGGAAAGAGCCCCATCAGCCGGCTTCTTCGAGCTCGATCAGCGTGCCGCAGAAATCCTTTGGACTGAGGAAGATCACCGGCTTCCCGTGCGCCCCGATCCTGGGCTCGCCGTCGCCGAGGATACGCGCTCCCGCCTGCCGCAGGCGCACACTCGCCGCGCGCACATCGTCGACCTCGTAGCAGAGATGATGCATGCCGCCGCCGGGATTGCGCTCCAGGAACTTCGCGATCGGCGAGGCGCCTCCAAGCGGCTCCAGAAGCTCGATCCGCGTGTTCGGAAGATCGACGAAGACAACCGTCACGCCGTGCTCCGGCAACGGCTGCGGCGCGGAGACTTTCGCGCCGAGCTGCTCCGCATAGAGCTTCGTGGCGGACGCAAGATCGGGGACCGCCAACGCGACGTGGTTCAGCCTCCCGAGCATCGTCAGTCGCTCACATGGGTGACGTGGACGATGGTCTGCGGCTTCTTTCCCCAGGCGGTGTCGATCCCGTTCCTGACCGCCCGCCGCACCGCTTCACGGACGAGACCGGCGTCGCGCCGCTTCGCCTTTGACAGGCCGTCGAGAGCGTCGTCCACCGCCTGCTCCGCGATCGCGCGCAGGGCTTCGCCCTCCACGTCCGTATCGGGCAGGCCCGAGAGCGCCACCGAGGGGTCTTCCAGTACCTCACCGTTGTCGGAGAGCACGATCGCGACGCTTACCACGCCAGCGAAACTGAGCCGCCGCCGTTCCACGACGCCGCTCGCCTCGTGCGACACGAGCAGGCGGCCGTCGCGATAGAAGCGGCCGCGCGCAATGATATCGAGACGCTCGGCGGGCTCCGGAGCGAGCCGGATCAGATGGCCGTTCCGCGCCTCGATCACCTGCGGGATGCCGACGCTGCGGGCGAGCTTGGCCTGCTCGTGGAGATGCAGCGCCTCGCCGTGCACCGGCACGACGATACGCGGTTTGATCCAATCGTAGAGCTGACGCAGCTCGTCGCGGCGGGCATGGCCGGACGTATGCACCAGCGCGTCGCGGTCGGTGATGACCTCCGCGCCAAAATCGACCAGCGTGTTGATGATCGTGTTCACCGAGCGCTCGTTGCCGGGGATCGTGCGCGATGAGAAGATGACGCGGTCGCCGGGCGCGAGCGACAGCGCGCGATGATCCTTGGCGGCGACCTTCGCCAGCGCGGCGCGCGGCTCGCCTTGGCTCCCCGTCATCAAGGCCACCACCTTGTTGCGCGGCAGGTTCGCGTAGGAATCCTGGTCGAGAAATTCCGGGATGCCCTCCAGGTAACCGAGCTCACGCGCAACGTCGACGGAGCGATGAATGGCGCGCCCCACGATGACGACCTCGCGGCCCGCACGATACGCGGCCTCGGCAACGGACTTGAGCCGCGCGACGTTCGACGCGAACGTCGTCACCGCCACGCGATGCGGCGCCTCCGCGATAAGCCGTTCGAGCACACGCGCCACCTCCCCCTCGCTCGGCGAGACGCCGTCGCGGATGGCGTTGGTGGAATCGGAGACGAGCGCAAGCACGCCCTCCTCCCCGATCGCCGCGATGCGGTCAGCGTCGGTGGCAAGACCGAGTCCGGGTGCGGGATCGAGCTTCCAGTCGCCGGTGTGGAAGACGGTCCCGAGCGGCGTGCGGATCGCGAGCGCGTTCGGCTCCGGTATCGAATGCGAAACCGGGATGTATTCGACCTCGAAAGGTCCCACCGTGACGCGCCCGCCTTGCGCCACGATTCTGACCGGGATCTTCGGCGCGTTCGCTTCGCCGTGACGCTTGGCCTCAAGAAGTGCGGCCGCGAACGGCGTCATGAAGACCGGGGCTTCAAGCTTCGGCCAGAAATCGAAGAGCGCGCCGTAATGGTCCTCGTGCGCATGCGTGATGACGATGCCAACGAGATCCTTCTTGCGTTCAAGCAGGAAGCCGATGTCCGGGAGCACCGCGTCGATGCCCGGGAGCACCTCCTCGTGACCGAAGGCGACGCCCATGTCGACGGCGAGCCATTTGCGGCCGCGGCCGCGGCCGAAGCCGTAAAGGCCGAGATTCATGCCGATCTCGCCGACGCCGCCGAGCGCCACGAAAACAAGCTCGTCGGACATCAGAGGGCCTCGCTTGCCACGACGCCGAAATGCACGTCGCCGGCGCTGATCGGGCGCACCGCACCGTCCGCCGTCCGCACCATGAGCCGGCCTTCCTCGTCGATCGTCTCGAAGGTGCCGCGGAACACCTCTTCCCCCATACGCACCGCGATCGGACGGCCGAGACCCGCCGCGCGCGCCAGCCAGTGGTCCCGCAATGTGGAGAACCCGCCGGGCGATTCCCAGAGCCCGACCTCCTCCACCCACGCGTCGGCAAGCGCCGTGAAGAGCGCGTCCGGCGTCACCTCCGTCCCGCAGGCGGCAAGGGACGTCGCCGGATAGGGCACGCCTTCCGGCGCGTGGCGCACGTTGACGCCGATGCCGACGACCACGGCACGCGGGTGCTCCGTCCCGCTCACCGCTTCAAGCAGGATGCCGGCAACCTTGGCGCCGTCGACGAGCACATCGTTCGGCCATTTGAGCCGCAGCCGATCCTGTCCTTCCCCGGCCTCGTCGAGCGCCACCTTCACGCCCACGCCCGGCGCGGTCGCGCGGATAGCCGCGTCGAGCGCAAGGCCGGCGGCGAAGCCGAGCGTCGCCGTATTTGCGCAGCCGTCGGAAACCGGCATCAGCAGACTGGCGGCGAGGTTGCCGGCAGGCGTCTGCCAGGGCCGGCCGCGGCGGCCATGGCCGGCGCTCTGTTCGCGCGCCACGATCCAGAGCCGGCCGGGGTCGCCCTCGCGCGCAAGCCGCATGGCTTCGGCGCTGGTCGAGCCGATCGTTTCGTGGGCGATCATGCGATAGCCCGCGGCGTGGGCCACAGGGCCAAGGGTGAAGGTCATAAGCTAGAAGAGGCTGGCCGCGGCCGCGCCGGCAGCGGCGACAAGCGGCCCGGCAAAAACGACGAAGGCGAGAACGAGCACGCCGGAGATCGTGAGGATTGTTCCGAGTTCCACGGGGAGCGGCTCGAAGGCGCCCTCCGGCTCGTCGAAATACATGATCTTGACGATCCGGAGATAGTAGTAGGCGCCGATCACGCTGCTGACGACGCCGATCACCGCCAGCACATAAAGGCCCGACTGCACGGCGGCGAGGAAGACGTAGTACTTCGCGAAGAAGCCGGCGAGCGGCGGAATGCCGGCGAGCGAGAAGAGGATCGCCCCCAGAAGGAACGCCATCGCCGGTTTGGTCCGCGCCAGCCCGGCAAGCGAGGAAATCTCCTCCACCATGACGCCGTCACGGCGCATCGCGAGGATCGCCGCGAACGCGCCGAGCGTCATCGCGATATAGATGACGATATAGAGGATGACGCCCTGCACGCCCTGCTCCGTGCCGGCGGCAAGCCCGACCAGCGCGAAGCCCATGTGGCCGATCGAGGAATAGGCCATCAGGCGCTTGATGTTCGACTGGCCGATTGCCGCGAAGGAGCCGAGCACCATCGAGGCGATGGCGATGAAGGTGACGATCTGCTGCCAGTCCGTCGTGATCGGCGCGAAGGCGTCGATGACGACGCGCACGATCAGCGCCATTGCCGCGAGCTTCGGCGCGGAGGCGAAGAACGCCGTCACCGGCGTCGGCGCGCCCTCATAGACGTCCGGCGTCCACATGTGGAACGGCACGGCGGAAATCTTGAAGGCGAGCCCGGCGAGCACGAAGACGAGGCCGACGACGAGACCGACCGAGCGCCCGTCGGCAAGTGCCGCGGCGATCGGGCCGAACTCGGTATGGCCGGTGAAGCCATAGACCAGCGACGCGCCGTAGAGCAGCATGCCGGAGGAAAGCGCGCCGAGAACGAAATATTTGAGCCCCGCCTCGCTCGAACGCGCGTCGTCGCGATGGATGGCCGCGACGACATAAGAGGCGAGCGCGCTCATCTCCAGCCCGAGATAGAGGCTGATAAGATCGTTGGCCGAGATCATGACCAGCATGCCGAGCGTGGCGAGAAGCACTAGAACCGGGAACTCGAAGCGCTCAAAATGCTCCGCGCGCGCGAAGCGCCACGCGAGCACGATCGAAGCGGCGGAGCCGATCAGCGCCACCACCTTCATGAAGCGGGCGAAGGTGTCGATGACGAAGGCGCCGCCGAAGATTGCGCCGGCGTCGCCGCCGGTCAGAACCGCCACGATCGCCGCGGCGAGCAGGATCACGGCGAGCACATTGACGGTTTGCGCGGAGCGTTCGCCGGCGAAGGCGCCGACCATCAGGAGCGCCAGCGCGCCGAGTGCGAGGATCAGCTCCGGCAGGATCGCGGAAAGCGCGGGAAGGTCGGATGGCGACATCGCTCTCCCCTATCGCCTGGCGACCGCGGTCGCGGAAGAGTCCGCGAGCGCCGCTTCATAGTTCGCGATCAGACGATCGACCGACGCCGCCGTCACGTCCATGATCGGCCGCGGATAGACGCCGAAGAAGATGGTGAGAGCGATAAGCGGCCCGAGGATCACCTTCTCGCGGAAACTGAGGTCGAGAATGCCCGCGAGGCTCGCCTTCTCCAGCTTGCCGAAGATCACGCGCCGATAGAGCCACAGCGCGTAGCAGGCGGAAAGGATGACGCCGGTCGTTGCGAGCACCGCGACCCAGGTGTTCGCCTGGAAGGCGCCGATCAGCGTCAGAAACTCGCCGACGAAGCCGGACGTGCCGGGGAGTCCGACATTCGCCATGGTGAAGACCATGAAGGCAAAGGCGTACCACGGCATGCGGTTCACCAGGCCGCCATAGGCGTCGATCTGGCGCGTATGCATGCGGTCGTAGATAACCCCAACGCAAAGGAAGAGCGCGCCCGACACGATGCCGTGGGAGAGCATCTGGAAGATGCCGCCCTGAACGCCCTGCGCGGTCATGGTGAAGATGCCCATCGTCACGAAGCCCATATGCGCGACGGAGGAGTAGGCGATGAGCTTCTTCACGTCCTCCTGCATCAGCGCCACCAGCGAGGTGTAGATGATGGCAATGATGGAAAGCGCGTATATCAGTGGCGCAAGCTCGGCGCTCGCGAGCGGGAACATCGGAAGCGAGAAGCGCAGGAAGCCGTAGCCGCCCATCTTCAGGAGGATCGCCGCCAGCACCACGGAGCCCGCCGTCGGCGCCTCGACATGCGCGTCCGGCAGCCAGGTGTGGACCGGCCACATCGGCATCTTCACCGCGAAGGAGGCCAGGAAGGCAAGCCAAAGCCAAGTCTGCATCGAGGCCGGGAATTGATGCGTCAGAAGCTCCGGAATCGAGGTTGTGCCGGCGTCCCAGTACATCGCCATCATGGCGAGCAGCATCAAGACCGAGCCGAGCAGCGTGTAGAGGAAGAACTTGAAGGCGGCGTAGACCCGGCGCGGCCCGCCCCACACCCCGATGATCAGGAACATCGGAATCAGGCCGGCTTCGAAGAAGACGTAGAAGAGCATCAGGTCGAGCGCCGTGAAGACGCCGATCATCAGCGTCTCCAGCACCAGGAACGCGACCATGTATTCCTTGAGCCGCACCTGCACGACGCGCCAGCTCGCCAGGATGCAGAACGGCATCAGGAAGGTGGTCAGGATCACGAACAGCATGGAGATGCCGTCGACCCCCATGCGGTAGGTCATGAAGGCGCCGGTCCATCCCGCCTCCTCGACGAACTGGAAGCCCGGATTGGCAGGATCGAAATTCCACCAGATCAGGAGCGATACCAGGAATGTCAGCGTGGTGACGCCGAGCGAGACGTTCAGGATGTTCCTGCGACTCCCTTCGCCTTCGCCGCGGATGAAGAAGAAGATGATCGCCGCGCCAACGAGCGGGAGATAGGTGACGGCGGAGAGGATGGGCCAGTTCATGAGCGCGACCCCTTGGCGGTCGCCGCAAGGACGCAACACCTCTGTGTCGTCATTGCCGGGCTTGACCCGGCAATCCATTCCGTAGCCGCCGCACCGGTCGCGCAGGTGAACGGAATGGATGCCCGGATCAAGTCCGGGCATGACGACAAAGGTGGGCACCTCATCTTGGCCAACGTCGCGCCCTGTTCATCGGTCGCCATCATTCCCATCACCCCGCGAACATCATCCAGGTGACGAGAAGCGCGATGCCGAGCAGCATCGCGAAGGCGTAGTGGTAGAGGTAGCCGGTCTGAAGCCGCACCACGTTGCGCGTCACGTCGAGCACGCGCGCGGAGACGCCATCGGGGCCGAAGCCGTCGATCAGCCAGCCGTCGCCCTTCTTCCAGAGGAAACGACCCAGCGCCATCGCCGGCCGCACGAGAACGGCGTCGTAGAGCTCGTCGAAATACCATTTGTTGAGCAGGAACCGGTAGAGGACCCGGTGCTCCTCGGCGAGCCCGACCGGCACCTGCGGACGCGCGATGTAGAAATACCAGGCGACCGCAAAGCCGAGCAGCATGGCGATCGTCGGCGATATCCCGATCCAGAAGCCCGTGTGGTGCATCGCCTCGATGAGATGCATGTCGACGACGAGCGAGCCCCTCCAGAATTCCCCGAGCCCCTCTCCGATGAAGAAGCCGGAGAAGATCACCCCGGCAAAGAGCGCCCCGGCCGCCAGCACATAGAGCGGCACCAGCATCACCTGCGGGCTCTCATGCGCGTGGTCCATCACCTCTTTCGAGGCGCGCGGGCTCCCGTGGAAGGTCATGAAGATGAGCCGCCAGGAATAGAACGACGTGAAGGCCGCGGCGATGACGAGCAGGATGAAGGCGAAAAGGCCGACGCTCATCGCGCTCGCATGCGTCGCCTCGATGATGGCGTCCTTGGAATAGTAGCCGGCGGTCAGCGGGAAGCCGATCAGCGCCAGCGTCCCGACGATCATCATCCAGTAGGTGACGGGGATGACCTTCCTGAGGCCCCCCATCTTGCGCATGTCCTGCTCGTCGGAGACGGCATGGATCACCGAGCCCGACCCGAGGAAGAGCAGCGCCTTGAAGAAGGCATGCGTGAAGAGGTGAAAGATCGCGACCGGATAGGCGCCGACGCCGAGCGCGGCGAACATGTAACCGAGCTGCGAGCAGGTCGAATAGGCGATGACGCGCTTGATGTCGTTCTGCACGAGCCCGACGGTCGCGGCGAAGAAGGCCGTCCCCGCGCCGACGATGACGACGACGGAAAGCGCCGTCTCCGACAACGCGAAGATCGGTGAAAGCCGCGCCACCATGAAAACCCCGGCGGTCACCATGGTCGCGGCATGAATGAGCGCGGAGACCGGCGTCGGACCTTCCATCGCGTCTGGAAGCCAGGTGTGGAGCGGCACCTGCGCGGACTTGCCCATCGCGCCCATGAAGAGAAGCAGCGCGACGACGGTGATCGCGCCGTGGCCGTCATAGGAATGGCCGAAGATCGTTAGCGCGATGTCCTGGCCGCCTGCCACCGCCTCGGCATTGGCGAAGACGGTGCCGAGGTCGATCGATGAGAAAAGCCAGTAGACGCCGAAAATGCCGAGCGCGAAGCCGAAATCGCCGACGCGGTTGACGACGAAGGCCTTGATCGCGGCGGCGTTCGCAGCGGGACGGTGATACCAGAAGCCGATCAGCAGATAGGAGGCGAGGCCGACCCCCTCCCAGCCGAAGAACATCTGCAGGAGGTTGTTCGCCGTCACCAGCATCAGCATGGCGAAGGTGAAGAACGACAGATAGGCGAAGAAGCGCGGCCGATAGGGATCGTGCGCCATGTAGCCGATCGAGTAGACGTGCACGAGCGACGACACGGTATTGACGACGACGAGCATCACCACCGTCAGCGTGTCGATCCTGAGCGCCCAGTCGGCTGCAAGCGCGCCGGAATGGACCCAGGTGAAGACCGGCACGGTGAACACCTCGCCATCGCCGAGCGCCACCTGGAAGAAGGCGACCCAGGAGAGCAGCGCCGAAACGATGAGAAGCCCCGACGTGATCAGCTCTGAAGGACGCGATCCCTGCGCCGCCGGCTCATGATCGCCATGCGCCCCATGCGCATCATCGTCATGCGCGTCATGATGCGCCGTCGCCGCAGCGTGCCCACCGGCATGCGCGTCATGCCCGTCGCCGTGGCCGACGGCGGGCTCGCCGCCGGGATGCCGCGCGCCGGCGCCGAAAAGCGCAATGACGCCCGCGAGGATCGCGCCGAGCAGCGGAAGAAAGACGATCGCCGAATACAAGGCTCAGCCTTTCATCATGTTGATGTCTTCAACCGCGATCGTTCCGCGGTTGCGATAGAAGACGACGAGGATGGCGAGCCCGATTGCAGCCTCCGCCGCGGCGACGGTCAGCACCAGGAGCGCGAAGATCTGGCCGGTCAGATCGCCGAGGAAGGCGGAGAAGGCGACGAGGTTGATATTGACCGCAAGCAGGATCAGTTCCACCGCCATCAGGATGATGATGACATTCTTGCGGTTCAGGAAGATGCCGAATACGCCGAGCGTGAAGAGGATCGCCGCGACGATCAGATAGTGGCCGAGCCCGATCGTCATCCGGGTATCCCCTTCCCGGTCTCCGGCCGCATGACCTCCACGGCAGTCTTAGGCGAGCGCGCCACCTGGCGTCCGATGTCCTGGCGCTTCACGTTCACCTTGTGACGCAGCGTCAGCACGATCGCGCCGACCATGGCGACGAGCAGGATCAGCCCGGCCATCTGGAAGTAGAGGATGTAGCGCGTGTAGAGAAGCGCCCCGATCGCCCCGACATTGGTGACCTGGTCGGCCGGCGGCGTCGGCGCAGCGCCGCCGATCTCGCCAGGCGAGACGAGCACGCCGCCGAGAACGAGGATGAGCTCGATCAGCAGGATGATGCCGACCAGCCCGCCGATCGGCAGGTATTGCAGGAAGCCCTCGCGCAGCTCGGCGAAATCGACATCGAGCATCATCACGACGAAGAGGAAGAGCACGGCGACTGCGCCGACATAGACGACGACCAGGATCATCGCCAGGAACTCCGCGCCGAGCAGGATGAAGAGGCCGGCCGCGTTGAAGAAGGCGAGGATCAGGAAAAGCACCGAGTGGACCGGATTGCGCGCGGCAATGACCATGAAGGCCGCCGCGACCGTCACGATCGAGAAGAGATAGAAGAAGAGCGGCTGCAGGATCATGCGGGCTTCCGGCGGGGGGCGCGGGAATCCCGGGCCGCGGCTCTCTTAGCGAAGGGCGTGCGGGGCGTCCACATCACCGGTAAGCCGCGTCCAGCGCGATGTTCCTGGCGATGTCGCGCTCCCAGCGGTCGCCGTTCGCGAGCAGCTTTTCCTTGTCGTAGTAGAGTTCCTCGCGCGTCTCCGTGGCGAACTCGAAATTCGGCCCCTCCACGATCGCGTCGACCGGGCAGGATTCCTGGCAGAATCCGCAATAGATGCATTTCACCATGTCGATGTCGTAGCGCACCGTGCGGCGCGTGCCGTCGTTGCGGCGCGGACCCGCCTCGATGGTGATCGCCTGCGCCGGGCAGATCGCCTCGCAGAGCTTACAGGCGATGCAGCGCTCCTCGCCGTTCGGATAGCGGCGCTGAACATGTTCGCCGCGGAAGCGCGGGCTGACCGGCCCCTTCTCGAAGGGGTAGTTCAGGGTCGCCTTCGGGGCGAAGAAATATTTGAGGCCGAGCCAGGTCGCGGAGACGAACTCCTTGAGGAAGAGCGAACCGGTGGCCTGCGCGAGATTGGCCATCACGATACCCCTCTGCCGCCGGCGATGAGCCAGCCGGCGATAAAGCCAATGATCGGGAAGAGGATCAGCTGCGTCTTGCGGGCGAGGTCGAGGAGTCGTGGCCCCGCGCCTTCCGCGTTGCGCGCCGCCGCTCGCGCGATCAGTGCGCCGAAGAAGAAATACTCGACCGCCGCGAAAGCGAGCCCGACGAACGCGCCGATCAGCGCCAGCGGCATCATGAGCCCGCTCCCGGCACACCGCCCCAGCCGGTCGCCTGCAGCACCACCGCGACGACGACGATCGCGATGAGCGAGATCGGCAGGAACACCTTCCAGCCGAGCCGCATGAGCTGGTCGTAGCGGTAGCGCGGCACGATCGCCTTCACCATGGCGAACATGAAGAAGACGAAGCAGACCTTGAGCACGAACCAGATGATGCCCGGCACCCAGGTAAACGGCGCAACGGCAAGCGGCGGCAGCCAGCCTCCGAGGAAGAGGATCGTGGTCAGCGCGCAGATGAGGGTGACGGCGACGTATTCGCCGAGCATGAACATCATGTACGGCGTGGAGCCATATTCCACCATGAAGCCGGCAACGAGCTCCAATTCCGCCTCCGGCAGGTCGAAGGGCGGCCGGTTGGTCTCCGCCAGCCCGGAGATGAAGAAGATGATGAAGAGCGGGAAGAGCGCCAGCCAGTGCCAGTCGAGCAGGCTGTTCGGCAGGCCGAACATCGTGCCGAGGCCATCGGTCTGCGAGAGCACGATGTCGGAAAGGTTGAGCGACCCGACGCACAGAAGCACCGCGACAATGACGAAGCCGATCGAGACCTCGTAGGAGACCATCTGCGCGGCGGAGCGCAACGCGCCGAGGAAGGCGTATTTCGAGTTCGACGCCCACCCGCCCATGATGACGCCGTAGACCTCGAGCGACGCGATCGCGAAGACGTAGAGAATGCCGACATTGATGTCGGCGACCACCCATCCCGCCGAGACCGGGATCACCGCCCAGGCGGAGAGCGCAAGCACCGTGGAGACCAGCGGCGCAAGCAGGAAGATCGCCTTGTTTGACGCCGACGGAACGACCGGCTCTTTCAGCACGAACTTCAGAAGATCGGCGAAGGACTGAAACAGGCCCCACGGGCCGACCACGTTTGGTCCGCGCCGCATCTGCACGGCCGCCCATATCTTGCGGTCGGCGTAAAGCAGATACGCGACGAGGATCAGGAGCGCGACCATCAGCACCACGCTCTCGACGACGATGATGACGCCCGGGACCAGATATTCGGTGACGAAGACGTTCATCCTATTCGGCCGCCTCCGCCGCCGGTCCGAGATGCATCGCTGAGCACTCGGCGAGAACCAGCGAGGCGCGCGCGATCGGGTTGGTCAGGTAGAAGTCGCGGATCGGGCTCTTGAAGGCGGCGCCGTCGATCGCGCCGCCGATTGCAGCGAGCCGTTCGATATCTTCGCGCGCGCCGCTTTGGATGGCATCGATCTCCGCGAAATGCGGATGCGCCGCGTAGAGATGCCCGCGAAGCTGCGCCAGGCTGTCGAACGGAAGAACCTTCCCGAGCACGCCGGAGAGAGCGCGCAGGATCGACCAGTCCTCCCGCGCGTCGCCAGGCGGAAACGCGGCGCGATTTCCGAGCTGCACGCGCCCTTCGGTGTTCACGTAAGTGCCTGATTTCTCAGTATAAGCGGCGCCCGGCAGGATCACGTCGGCGCGATGCGCGCCTTGGTCGCCATGCGTGCCGAGATAGACAACGAACGCTCCGTCGGGGATCGCGACTTCGTCGACCCCGAGCAGGAAGAGAAGGTCGAGCTTGGCCGCGCCGGAGACGATCGCTCGCGCGCCCGCCGCATCCTTGCCAGGCACGAAACCGAGATCGAGAGCGCCGACGCGCGAGGCGGCGGTGTGCAGGACCGAAAGCCCGTTCCAGTCTTCCGTCACCGCGCCGACGTCGAGGGCGAGCTTCGCCAGCGCCGATAGGACAGCGGCGCCGTTGTCGCCGAGAAGCGCGCCCTGCCCGACCAGGATCAGCGGCCGCTCGGCGGACTTGAGCTTTTCCAGGAACGCGCCACCACCGGAAAGCCGCGACAGCGACTCCGGCCCGGCGCCGAGATGCTCGTACGTATAGGTCAGATCGGCGTGCTCGCCGATCACGGCCACCGGCAGCCCGCCGCGCCGCCAGCGCTTGCGGATGCGCGCATTCAGGACCGGCGCTTCCTTGCGCGGATTGGAGCCGACGAGCAGGATCGCGTCCGCGGACTCGATGCCGGCGATTGTCGCGTTGAAGAGATAGCTTCCGCGCCCGAGCGCCGGGTCGAGCGCCGTGCCGTCGATGCGGCAATCCATGTTCTCAGAGCCGAGCGCCCGCATCAGCAGCTTCAGCGCGTAGATTTCCTCAACACTCGCCAGGTCGCCGGCGAGCGCGCCGATCTTCGCGCCCGACGTGGCGGCGACGCGCTCCGCGATCGCGGCGAACGCCTCATTCCAGCTCGCCGCATGCAGCCTGCCGTTCGCGCGCACGTAGGGCTGGTCGAGCCGCTGCACGCCGAGCCCGTCGGCGCAGTGCCGCGTCTTGTCGGAGATCCACTCCTCGTTCACGCCTTCGTTCAGCCGCGGCAGGATGCGCATCACCGCCTTGCCGCGCGCGTCGACGCGGATGTTGGAGCCGAGCGCGTCCATGACGTCGATCGATTCCGTCTTCGACAGCTCCCATGGCCGCGCCTGGAACGAATAGGGCTTGGAGGTGAGCGCACCGACCGGGCAGAGATCGACCACGTTCGCCTGCAGCTCCGAGGTCATCGCCTGCTCGAGGTAGGTGGTGATCTCCATGTCCTCGCCGCGGCCCGTCGCGCCGAGCTCGGAGACGCCGGCGACCTCGGTGGAGAAGCGGATGCACCGCGTGCAATGGATGCACCGGTTCATGAAGGTCTTGACCAGCGGCCCGATATATTTGTCCTCAACCGCGCGCTTGTTCTCCGCGAAGCGCGACGTGTCGACGCCATAGGCCATCGCCTGGTCCTGCAGGTCGCACTCCCCGCCCTGGTCGCAGATCGGGCAGTCGAGCGGATGGTTGATGAGCAGGAACTCCATCACCCCTTCGCGCGCCTTCTTGGTGAGCTTGGAGCGCGTCAGCACTTCCGGCGGCTCGCCGTTCGGGCCGGGCCGGCAGTCGCGCACGCCCCAGGCGCAGGACGCGACCGGCTTGGGCGCGCCCTTAAGCTCCACCAGGCACATGCGGCAATTGCCGGCGATCGACAGCCGCTCATGGAAACAGAAGCGCGGAATCTCCGCCCCCGCCTCCTCGCACGCCTGCAACAGCGTGTAGTGGGCGGGAACCTCGACCTCGGTCCCGTCGACGATGAGCTTGCGGAGCTCCGTCATGTGCCGATCACCGTTCGCCTCATGCGAGGATCACCTGCCCCGGACCCCGCTGCGCGATCGCCGCGAGCTCTCTGGCGGAAAATCCGCCGCTATTGTTGATCTTGAGATGCGCCTGGTCGGTGACATTCTCCGCCAGGAGCCCGAGCTCGTCGGAGGTGTACCTCGAACCGTCGACCTCCAGGCTCGCCCCATGGCGCACGATGGAGACGAGCTCGCGGGTCGCCAGCTCGTCGATCGTCTGCGCCACTTCTTCCTCAGCAGCAGGCGCTGCTACGATCGGCGCCGCGCGCTCCGGCAGCATCAGCCCGGACGGCTTTTCGCCACTCGTGACCTCGTCGACCATGGTCGCAAGGATCGTGCGCGCCCGCGTCTCAAGCAGCGGCGCGCTCGGGCGCATCGTCTTGGCCTTGAGCGTCTGTTCCAGGCGCTGCTTTCCTCCGGTCTTGGGCATGAGTTCTCCGCGTCCGTTCTCGTTATGCTTTGTCTGTTCCGCGCGACCGAACATTCTCTATTCCGCCGCCTTCTCCGCCGTCGCACGATAGGCGGCAAGCAACTCGGTAACTTCGATTCCTTCGATGGTCATTCCATCGTAACGACCTCCGGTGATCGACGCGCCGGCGAGATTGACCTTCGAGAGCTTGAGCCCCGAAAGGTTCACGTTGTCCACGCGCCAGCCCGACATGTTGATGTCGTCGAACGCCGCGCCTGACAGGTTGACGTTGTGGAAGGTGGAGCCGGAGAAATTCACGTTGTCGAACGCCGAGCCCGAAATGTCGGCATCGTTGACGTCCAGGCGATCCTTTGTCTTGTGCAGCTTCATCGCCCCTACTCCGCCGCCTGCATGATTTCCGCCGGCTTGGCGTTGGCGGTGAATTCGTCGATCCGCTTCTCGATCTCAGGACGGAAGTGGCGGATCAGGCCCTGCACCGGCCACACCGCGCCGTCGGCGAAGGCGCAGATCGTATGACCCTCGATCTGCGTCGTGACCTCAAGCAGCATGTCGATCTCGCGCTTTTGCGCCTCGCCGCGGCACATGCGCTCCAGCACCCGCCACATCCAGCCCATGCCCTCGCGGCACGGCGTGCACTGGCCGCAGCTTTCGTGCTTGTAGAAATAGGAGATGCGGGTGATGGCGCGCACCACGTCGGTGGTCTTGTCCATCACGATCACGGCGGCCGTGCCGAAGCTCGACTTCAGCTCGCGCATGCCGTCGAAATCCATGATCGCTTCGTCGCATTGATGCGCCGGGATGATCGGGCAGGACGAGCCGCCGGGGATCATCGCAAGAAGATTGTCCCATCCGCCGCGCACGCCGCCCGCATGCGTCTCGATCAGCTCGCGGAAGGGGATCGACATCGCCTCCTCGACCGTGCAGGGGGCGTTCACGTGGCCGGAAATGTTGAAGAGCTTGGTGCCGACATTGTTGGGGCGACCGAAGCTTGAGAACCATTCCGCGCCGCGCCGCATGATGTCCGGCGCGACGGCGATCGATTCCACGTTGTTGACCGTCGTCGGGCAACCGTAGACGCCCATATTGGCCGGGAACGGGGGCTTCAGCCGCGGCTGGCCCTTCTTGCCTTCGAGGCTTTCCAGCAGCGCCGTCTCCTCGCCGCAGATATAGGCGCCGGCGCCATGCGTGATGACGATGTCGAAGTCCCAGCCGTGGATGTTGTCCTTGCCGATGAGCTTCGCCTCATAGGCTTCGTCGACGGCGCGCTGCAGCGCCTCGCGCTCGCGGATGTATTCGCCGCGGATGTAGATGAAGGCAACGTGCGCCCCCATGGCGAAAGACGCGATCAGGCAGCCCTCGACGAGGAGATGCGGGTCGTGCCGCATGATCTCCCGGTCCTTACAGGTGCCGGGCTCCGACTCGTCGGCATTGACGACGAGGTAGTGCGGGCGCCCGTCGGATTGCTTGGGCATGAACGACCACTTGAGGCCCGTCGGGAAGCCGGCCCCTCCCCGGCCCCTCAGCCCGGATTTCTTCATTTCCTCGACGATCCCGTCGCGGCCCTTCTCCAGGATCGCCTTGGTGCCGTCCCAGGCGCCGCGCGAGCGCGCGCCCTTGAGGCCCGGATCGTGCAGGCCGTAGAGGTTCGTGAAGATGCGGTCCTTGTCGGCGAGCATCGTCAGTCTTTCGCGCTGTCGTCGGAGTGGCGGTCGGACTTCGTATCGGGATTACGCTCGCCCGAGCGGGTCGAAGCCGCCTCGGTTTTTTTCGCGGGAGCGCTATCAGGCGCGGGCGTCTCCATCGAGCGCGACGCCGCCTCGTCGGAGCGGCCCGCGGGGTCGACCCGCGCCACTTCCTGGTTGGCCGCCTCGCCCGACGCCGGATCAGACCCGCCCTTGTTGGATGTGGTCGCGCCGCTCCGCCGAGCCCGCTCCGCTTCGAGTGTCTCCCCGCCGGAAACATCATCCCCCGCCGCCGCCGCCGCCGGGCCATCGGCTTTGCCCCGGTTCCGGCTCCGTTGAGGCTTTTCGGAGGGCGGAACGTCGTCGGCCGCGTATTCGATCTGCGTAAGCGAGGTCAGCCCGGTGACCGGCATCGAATATTGCCGCCCTGTCTGCGGACCGGGCGCGGGCTTTTCGCCCCGCGCGAAAGCGTCGAGCAGCGTCTCGAATATCTCCGGCGTCAGGTCCTCATAGGTGTCCTTCGACACCTGGATCATGGGCGCGTTCACGCAGGAGCCGAGGCACTCGACCTCCTCCCACGAAAAGGCGCCGTCGGATGACAGATGATGCGGGTCGTGATGGATGCGCTCGCGGCAGACCGCGATCAGGTCGTTGGAGCCGCGCAGCATGCACGGCGTCGTGCCGCAGACCTGGATATGCGCCTTCGAGCCGACCGGCTCCAGATAGAACATCGTGTAGAAAGTCGCGACCTCAAGCACCCGGATGGTGGCCATCGCGAGCATGTCGGCCACGTATTCGATAGCCGGCTTGGTGACCCAGCCTTCCTGCTCCTGTGCCCGCCACAAAAGGGCGATCACCGCGGAGGCCTGGCGGCCCTCCGGGAACTTGGCAATCTGACGCTCCGCCCAGGCCAGGTTTTCGGCCGTGAAGGCGAAGGAGTCAGGCTGCGTCTCTGCGAGGCGTCGCGCGGCCATAAGTCTCGTGGTTCGTTGCGATTCTTGGTCGTCTTGGGGCTAGCGCCGTTCTAGCATTTCGGCAGCGAAAGGCCAGCCCCGCTGCCGCGGCAGATTTGCGGATTCCTTGCGTTTGAGAGCTTTCGGGGGCGTTTGAGAGCTTTCGGGGCGCCAGGGCGACAGCCTACCCTACGGCGGCTAGCGATCCACTTCTCCGAACACGATGTCGAGCGAGCCAAGCACGGCGGAGACGTCCGCCAGCATGTGCCCGCGGCACATGAAATCCATCGCCTGGAGGTGGGCGAAGCCCGGCGCGCGGATCTTGCAGCGATAGGGCTTGTTGGAGCCGTCCGACACGAGAAAGACGCCGAATTCGCCCTTCGGCGCCTCCACCGCGGCATAGACTTCGCCCGCCGGCACGTGGAAGCCCTCGGTGTAAAGCTTGAAGTGGTGGATGAGCGATTCCATCGAGCGCTTCATCTCCGCCCGCTTTGGCGGCACGATCTTGTTGTCGACCACGGAGACGGGGCCGGCGCCGTCGGCGGAGGAAAGCTTCTCCACGCACTGTTTCATGATGCGCGCCGCCTGCCGCATCTCGATCATGCGGATCAGGTAACGGTCGTAATTGTCGCCGTTCTTGCCGACCGGGATGTCGAAATCCATCTCCGGATAACACTCATAGGGCTGCGCCTTGCGAAGGTCCCACGCGGCGCCGGAGCCGCGCACCATCACGCCGGAGAAGCCCCACTTCCAGGCGTCCTCCAGGCTGACCACGCCGATATCGACGTTGCGCTGTTTGAAGATGCGGTTCTCGGTAAGAAGGGTCTCGATATCGTCGCAGACTTTCAGGAACGGGTCGCAGAACGCGCCGATGTCCTCAACCAGCTTCGGCGGCAGGTCCTGGTGCACGCCACCGGGCCGGAAATAGGCCGCATGCATGCGGCTCCCCGAAGCGCGCTCGTAGAAGACCATCAGTTTCTCGCGCTCCTCAAAGCCCCAGAGCGGCGGGGTGAGCGCGCCGATATCCATCGCCTGCGTGGTGACGTTCAAAAGATGCGACAGGAGCCGCCCGATCTCCGAATAGAGCACGCGAATGAGCTGCCCGCGGCGCGGCGCCTCGATGCCGAGAAGCCGCTCGGTCGCCAGGCAGAAGGCGTGCTCCTGGTTCATCGGCGCGACGTAGTCGAGCCGGTCGAAATAAGGCATCGCCTGCAGGTAGGTCTTGTACTCGATCAGCTTCTCGGTGCCGCGATGCAGCAGCCCGATATGCGGGTCGACGCGCTCCACCACCTCGCCGTCCAATTCGAGGACAAGCCTCAGCACCCCATGGGCCGCGGGATGCTGCGGCCCGAAATTGATGTTGAAGTTGCGGACGTCAGCTTCGCTCATGGCTTCGCCACTCACTACTCACTTTTCTTCTCGTCCCCCGGCAGCTCGTAATCCGTTCCCTCCCAGGGCGAGAGGAAGTCGAAGTTGCGGAATTCCTGCGGGAGCTTCACCGGACCGTAGACGACCCGCTGCTGGTCGGCGTCGTAGCGCACCTCCACGAATCCTGAGAGCGGGAAGTCCTTCCTGAGCGGATGGCCGCGAAAGCCGTAATCGGTGAGGATACGGCGGAAATCCGGATTACCCGAGAAGAGGATGCCGTAGAGGTCGTAGGCCTCGCGCTCAAACCAGGTCGCGCCGGGGAAGATGTCGCTGACGGAGGGCACGGCGGAGTCCGCATCGGTCTCCACCTTGATACGGATGCGATGGTTCTTGGTCGGGCTCAAGAGATGGTAGACCACGTCGAAGCGCTTCTCGCGCTCCGGCCAGTCCACGCCGCAAATGTCGATGAAGGAGAAAAAGCGCAGCTCCGGATCGTCGCGCAGCAGCGTCACCACCTCGACGATCGATCCCGCCGCGACGGTGATCGTCAGTTCCTCGAACGCGATCTGCTGGGCTTCGATACGCGCGCCGAGCACCTCGGTGACGCGCGCGGCGATTTCGGCAAGCCCGCGCGCGCTTGGCGTGAATGCATTCATCGCTTAGCGCTCGATCGTGCCGGTGCGCCGGATCTTCTTCTGCAGAAGCAGCACGCCGTAAAGCAGCGCCTCGGCGGTCGGCGGACAGCCCGGCACGTAAATGTCGACCGGCAGCACACGGTCACAGCCGCGCACCACGGCGTAGGAGTAATGATAGTAGCCGCCGCCATTCGCGCATGAACCCATGGAGATGACGTAGCGCGGCTCCGGCATCTGGTCGTAGACCTTGCGGATCGCCGGGGCCATCTTGTTGGTGAGCGTGCCGGCGACGATGATCACGTCCGACTGCCGCGGCGAGGCGCGCGGCGCGAAGCCGAAGCGCTCCACATCATAGCGCGGCATCGACATCTGCATCATCTCAACCGCGCAGCACGCCAGGCCGAAGGTCATCCACATCAGCGAGCCGGTGCGCGCCCATGTGATGAGCTCATCGGTCGAGGTGACGAGCCAGCCCTTATCGGCGAGCTCGTTGTTCATCTCCGAGAAGAATGGATCGGTCTTCGCCTGCTCCGGCGTGATGATGCCGGGCCGGTTGGCGTCGAGATCGGTCTTGGTCGCGATCAATCCCATTCGAGCGCGCCCTTCTTCCATTCGTAGACGAAGCCGATCGTCAGCACGCCGAGAAACGCCATGACCGAGATCAGCCCGTACCAGCCGACCGACTTGAACACGACCACCCACGGAAACAGGAACGCCACCTCCAGATCGAAGATGATGAAGAGGATGGCGACAAGATAGAAGCGCACGTCGAATTTCATGCGTGCGTCGTCGAACGCGGCGAAGCCGCATTCATAGGTGGAGAGCTTCTCAGGGTCGGGCTGCTGATAGGCAACGATGAAAGGCGCGACGAGGAGTGCGAGCCCGATGAACAGAGCGACGCCGATGAAAATGACGATCGGCAGGTAGCTCTGAAGGAGTGCTTCCATCTCGACTCCGGCATTTACGGCGAGGAGGCTTGCTGCGCCGCGTCATACCGGGACAGCGCGGCCGCCACAAGCCCGGCGGGCCGGATTGGCCGGCGGCATTGTGCCCGCCCGGCGGGGCGGGGACCGGAACGGATCAGCAGGTCGGCGAGGACGGACCGCAGAGTGGCGACGGCGCTACCGGCCCGCTCTGGGGCAAAGGCCGGTTCACTTCCTGCACGTCCTTCCGCTCGTCCGCGAAGCCGCGCGTGAAGTCATCCGCCGGCGGAGCGAAGAAATCCGGGAACAGCGGCTTGTCCTCCTTGGAACTCGGCTCCTGCGCCCACGCGCCGGAACTCGCCGCGAGGAATGCCACTGCAACGATCGCCAACAAGGAGCGCACACGGACTTGGATCATTTTCATCACCGACTCGGGCCACCTTCGGTCCTGCCGGCAGATTGCCCGACCGGGCGTGCCGCCGCAACCGAAAGTCTTCATGCCAAAGGGCGGACCGGCGCGCCCTCCGCGCTTATGGATAAAAATGTGATCCGGAAGACTGGCGGGAGTGACGGGGCTCGAACCCGCGACCTCCGGCGTGACAGGCCGGCACTCTAACCAACTGAGCTACACCCCCGCGGGGCCGCCTCCCGAAGCGTGGGCCGCGGTCGCAGCGAGATAGGGTTTCGGTCCCCTTAAGTCAAGCAAAGCGGCGGGAGTCGGTGGCGTTCAATCGGCGCAGTCCGGAGCGGTCGAATTGG